>CAZWCE010000016.1:0-95443 GCA_964632505.1 uncultured Planctomycetaceae bacterium
CAATCTAAAATCGGACGCCTCCAAAACCTAGATTTTTGGCAAAAGTCGAGCTTAGTAAGTGTTTAGGAAATCGGTCCTCGGCGAACGATCGCTGGAGACTACTCTTCGGTGGCAATCCTTTCGGTCGCGCGTAGACCGATCGGAAGCGATTCGCCGAAGACGAGCCCTTCCTCCTCCCGGTCGAGTTCGTCCGGCCGTTCGACCAGCGTCATCAAATGATCATTCGCGCCGAGATTCTCCATCCGATAGATCACCTTTTTACGCCATTCCGCTTCCACGTCTCGGTAGCGATCGGCGGTGTTGCGAGCCAGTTCCATGAGCGCAAGACACTCGATCTCGTCTTGGGCGCCCTTTTTCATGATCGTTTCTATCCACTTCTGCGCATGATTGACCGGCACCACGGAATTCAACGGACCATAAAGCATGTGACGCCCACCGAGGCGTCCCACCGACCAGATCATCGCGTCGGCGACCGGCTTCATTTTTTTGTGCCAAGCGAGATCCAATATCATTTCCCCCAACTCGATTTTCATTTCCGCTGTGAGGCGTTCGAAGGAGCCAAGCATTCGCCAAATCTCCGCCCCTTCGTGGGTCGTCAGATTGATGTCGCTTCCTCGCCCCCGTCCTTCCGTGATCTGACGATGAAGCGCTCGAATGCCGCCCAGTAACGGCTCGGCGATCTGCTGCTGCTGTCCGGCGGAAAGCCCTCCGGCCACTCTCCGCCAGAGAATCCACCACTGCGCTCGGCACATCGGTGTATTGTGCGAAAGTTTGCCCCGAAGGATTTTCCAGAGCTGACCCACGCGGTAATCGTCCATCGCCATGCCGTAGCCGGGACGATAGGCGTAGCCGAGCAGATTCAACCAACGAGATTCGTGATCCCGGCTTTTCCGGCGTCCCTTTTCGTACTCCAGCAGCAACTCCCCCATCCGGCGAAGCATCGAGGCGGGCCAATCACGTTTGTTCGATTCCGTCGCCCGAGCGAGCCGCTTCATGAGGCCGGCCGGTTTCCGGTCTCCATTTGGACCGAACGTGTCGAAGATTTCTCCACGCACCGCTTCCCAAAGCTGCTCTTCGACGAAACCTTCCTGCTCCGCTTCGGCGGTGTGGGCCTTTTGATCGGTCTGCGTCGATGACCGTATATCGAACTGTAGTCGCCACCGTCCCTTGCCGTCGACTTCCCGACACCAGAGTTCAATCGTCCCGATCTCGGTCAATCGTCCAAGAAGATGCACCTTCAATCGATCTTGTTCTTTCCGACGCGATTGCAAGACGGTCTGAATGGGAGGCAGCGAGGTTAACGACTCCGGTTCGACTTCGACCAAATCGCCGGGCTGGTCGGTCAATCGGGTGCTGGAAAAGTAGATGGGGAAAACGACCGGAGTATCGATCAACGCCACGAACGGATGTTCTTGCAACCGAACATCTTTGCCGGCCTCCATTCCTGCTGGAAGGAGGCAAAGAGCGTGACTGGTCGGGGTGGTTTCCGGCGATTCACTCTTCGTATCGGTTGCTTCCAACGCCACGCCGACGTAGTAGGTTCTGGCCAACCCGGCGTTGATGCGTTCGCCGGCGCCGCGCCGGACCATGCCGTAGTAGGCCGCTCCCCGTGCCACGGAAAGATCGAGACGCGGATTCCGCAATTGCTCCGGACTCCAATCCCCCGTCTCGGAAAACCAACCGGAAATCACTTCCAGGAGTCGATCCCGGAGCTGTTTCGCCTCGAAAACACCGCCGTTGAGCAATACCAAATCGGGCCGGGCCGGATCGGTCCCTTTCCGTGAGGCGATCTCTTCGGAAGTCATCCCCACGAAGCGATGGTTGCGGAGAAATTGAGCGAGATAGCGGGTCATCGCGGCATCTGATGCGTACGGTAGGCCGAATTCTTGAAAGCCGGATTGTCGGCGCCGCGGTTCCGCATCGAGAGAAACACGCGGGAAAAAACCATCGACCAGAATCGACTCGACCTCCTCACGCGAAATCTCCGCACGACGACTCCCGCCGATCAAACGGGATCCGCCGCCGGGAAGACTGACCACACTCTTCTCGGGAGGCGTTTCCGAAAGCATCAACTCCTTCAACTCCCGACAGCGACCGACCAACGTCGACCAGCTTCGCCGGTCGAGTCGCCCCTTTTCGACGAAGCGGGACTCCAGGGCATGGGCCAGGGCAAGGTCGAGATTATCACCACCGAGGATCAAATGATCGCCCACGGCCACACGGTGAAAACGAATTTGTCCTTCTTCGGTACGGCGAACACGGATCAGCGTGAAATCGGTCGTTCCCCCGCCGATGTCGCAAACGAGGATCTTCTGTCCCGGAGAGACGAGCTCTTCCCAATGCTCACGATGACGATGTATCCAGGCGTAGAACGCCGCCTGCGGTTCCTCAACCAAGACGACTCGCTCAAGGCCCGCTTTTCGCGCAGCCCGGACCGTCAACTCCCGAGCCACTTCATCAAAGGAAGCCGGAATCGTCAGCACGATTTCCTGCGCCTCCAATGGATGATCGGGAAACGACGCCTGCCAGGCCAAGCGCAGATGCCGCAAATAACGCCCGGCAGTCTCCACGGGCGAAAGACGATGCACTCCTTCGTTCGCCTCCCAGGGCAAAAGCTCTTTCGTCCGATCGACTCCGCCGTGGCACAGCCACGATTTCGCCGAAGCGATCATCCGTCCCGGCGAAAGCATTCCCTGGTCGCGTGCCCAAACGCCCACGGAGAAGTCGACCGCTTCCTCGTAGAAGGGCAATTGCAAAGTAGACGGAGAAAATTCCTCCTGGGGAGGTTGGTAATGGAAAGAGGGAAGCGTCGGACGCGATTCCATGACGCCCGGGGCGACCCATTGGGGGATCGAAAACGTCTTCAGTTCCTCCGGAGCCGACTTGGTATCGACGTACACCATCGCGGAATTCGTCGTTCCGAGGTCGATTCCGACGACGTACCGGGACTCCGGCTGGTGATCATGGACTGAGGAAGGAACCATATCGTTTGCTCAATGAAGAATCGCAAGAGGAGGGACATTGCAGAGAATCGACGTTTTAGGCACGACACACGACCACGCCCCACTGCCGGAGGTGCCGATCCTCCATTATATCAAGACGAAAGCGAACGTCACCGGGTCCCGAAAGCCGCGCGGCCCCAAAGAGGCGGAGATCGCGGAAAAAGAGCAGGGCAGGGGAGAGACGACACAACAGCTTGTATGGAAGAACACGAAGCCAACCGGTCGGCTACGGCCCCGAGAGTGCGTCGCTGACGGCGCTGGTGGAAGTGCTTCTCTTCGGAGACCACCCTTCATACTGCCGGGAGGAGAGCACCCTTTCCGTGGGCTCCGAGGCAACGTTCATCGTGGAGCGGTGATCCCGTTCCCCCTGCCGATGAGAAACGAACTCGATTATTTTTCGCTTCCCACGGTCGTATTCCGGCAATTTACGGGGGATTTCCGAACTCTCCGACTCCGAAGAACTCATTTCCTCATCCGACTCAGGCAAAACAGACTGCGGTTCGGAAACCCGAAACTGTCGGTAAAACCGGTAATCGAGCAAGACACTGGAATCGGAAGCACAGGGCTCTTGGCAGATCAGAGGCGGAGTTTTGCGTAACGGCGTGGTCGTTCTCCGACTCGCTTCGCGAAAAGACAACTCGGAGTTTGCGGTTTCCGGTTTCACGGTCGGAACCGACGAGGCCGAAGGTTGCATGGGAACGGGCGGCTCGGTCCGAGTACTCTTGGCAATCATCTCGGCGTACTGATGCTGATCATATTCCTTCAGAGCGACCTTCTTGGCGATGGTGGCGAACTCCTGCCGGACTTCGTTCCGGATATTCGGCAACTGGTAGGCGACTTCTTGCAGCCCTTGCGGATTGACCTCGGCGGTTCGCGAAATATTGGCGATGAATTGGATCGTCTGCTCGAAATTGTTGTCGGCGATCTTTCCCATGACCGGTTGGAAGAGTTTGGCCATCAGATCCACCCCACTGTTGTCGATCCGGACGAACGCATCGAGACTGCACGCGACGATGTCCTTGCCCGATTGACTACGCAAACAGGTGGTCTTCATCAGAAGCACCGTTTTCCCCTCGATCGGCTTATTGAAAAGCGGGCCATGGTAGATGCCTTCGGTGTAGAGCACTTGGGTTTGATCGCTTCGATGCAATACATCGACGGTCCCCGTCGTGCCGGCCGATTCCAGAAGCTGGTAACGATCGGTCTCCAATTCCTGAAGGGTGATTTGCGTGATCCCCAACAGTTGCCAGATACTCACCACCACATCGGGATGATCTTTGAGGAAGAGAAACAACTCATGATCGCAGAAGATCACTTGACGCGGCATTTTCCGGTAGAGGGTCACATCGGCGAGGACCGATTGAACCCGCCTTTGATCCGGGCCCGTCAGGGCATTCCATGGAATCGCGCGCATCGCCTGCCGGCTCGCTTGCTGGCCACTGGTCGCCTGGTCCGCCTTCGTTTTCTCGTTTTTGAAAAAGAAGCTCCCCAATTTCGGCATTTGCGCCGAGGCGGAAGAGACCATTCCTCCGCAGAGAACCATCATCAACAGGCATTTGAATCCGGAAGACGAAAAAAAGTGCAAGAAGTCTTGAGCGGCTTTGCTCGCCGCGTCTCTTCCGGTTTGCGAGAATTCCATGCTCCCCCCTTATGAGCGATGAGCTGCTCCGATCTTTCCAGATATCTACTCCGTTGATGTCCTACCCATCACCAAGATGGAGCCACTCACCGGTTTCCCGCCGGAAGGAAATGGAAGACGCCTCCGTCGACGGCGAAGCGGATGAGTCCGGCGGCGAATCGCCACCGTTTTCCGAATGGATCGCCATCACAATCTTCCGTTCATCAGCAGGAGACGGCGTTTCGAGCGAAATCGGCAGAGGATTCACCGGGAATCGTTCCAGGATCGCCCCTGAAACCTATCATCGGTCAAAAGAGAACGTACGGGTGACCAAATTTCGGCCCTCAACCAAGTTGAGAGAGAAATTCGACTAGCGAAGGAAAAACACTCTTAAGGAATGCACAAATCCCTCGGGTGAGAGGAACCCCGGAAAGATTAGGGGGCCGGGAAAAGAGAAACAGCTCCAACGCATCCCCCCGGGAGCTTTTCCGCGAGTCGATAAAACTTGGCGAAACGACCTTGTCGTATGGCCTGAAATATCAGACAATCCGCCGTCCGGTGGAAGATATGGATCACCGGCACATCGTTTTTTTCGTTGCAAACAACACTTATCATCCCACTGTTGGAGAGGTGCGCATGAAAAAAAAGTGGGGGATCTTGCTCATTCCTGCGGTATTTTGCGGCTTTCTTGTCGGATGGTGGCACGTTCGCCAAGTCCCCCGTTTGCAAGCGCGACAGTGGTGGAACCAGTGCCGCGAGTCGTCCGACGAAGCGGTTCCCGAACAGATTGCCCATCTTGCCACCTTGGGAACCACCGCGATTCCCTATCTCGTTGAGGGGCTGAACCATGACCGGGAAGTCGTCGTGCGGCACTGCCATCAGAAGCTGACCGATATGATTCGAGAGGAAAGAGATTCGTCCGAGCGTCGGCGGACGATGGCGATCGTCGAGTCGCTTCACCGGCAAGTCGGTTCGTTCCGCAACTTCGCGAAGCTCGACGCCACGGAGTTGACGCTGATGATCCTCGCGGATATGGCCGACGGGCCGGAAATTCGGAACCCGCGTATCCTTTCCTTATCCGAAGACATTATAGATCGAACACGGACCGTGTATCGCCTCTACCGGAATCCGAAAAAACTGAACCAGATCGTCGAACAATCGCCCGGTGGGGTGCCGCAAAACCTCCATTCAGTTACGCACGGGGAGACGCTCGTCCATCCTTCGCCATCCAGCGATTGGGGAACCGAAATCATCGACCGTTTTTCCGTGGATCGTGCCCAACGCTTGTTCGAACGATACGAACGGGAACAACGCTTCGCCACTTCGCTCGGCCTTCCCTCCCAAACAACACATCCCCCCGATTTTACCGAATCCTCCGTTGACGAACCGCGCCCGGTGTCCGAAGGAAGGGATCTCTCCGCAACGGAATCTCCCCCACGAACTCTTCCAGAAATGCAATTCGCCACCATGGGAGCTCCGAGGAAATCATCTCCCCATATCGCGTCTCCGGTCGCTTCCCCCCCGCAGCAACCCCATTTCGGCGGATCCTCTCCCCCCAAACAGCCGAACCTCCTTTCCGAAAAGCAAATGCCCGAAATCTCTCCGGCGATCTTATCCGACCCGCCGGATCCTTCGAGGCTTTCTCGAAGCTCTCCCGCCGAGTTGATGCGGTTGCTCCATCACTCCAACTGGCGGGTGGCGGCACGTGCGGCGGGGGTTTTGAAACGCCGCGATTCCTTCCGAACGGAACATCTGCGACTGGCATACGATTTGTTTCATCCGGAAACAGCGCGTCGCAAAGCGGTGATTTCCCACCTTTCCCGCCTCCCGAACGTCAATATGGTTCCTTGGATCATGATTCTGATGGACGATCCGGAGGCCGAAATCCGAATGGCGGCAATCGGGTACGCGGCGACCTGCCAGAACAGCAAAATCCGTGAAATCGCCGCCCGAAAAGCCGAAGCAGACAATCACCCCGACATCCGAAAGATGGCCGCGATGATCGACCGTCGTGCTCAATGAGGCGACTTGCGGGATTCTCATCGGAACATCCCCGGCGAACGAAACCTCTCCAAACGAAACCTCACCAATGGCTTCTACTCCGACGTGACGCCACGAACGAGGATTGTCCGTCGATCCCGGAAAATTGATCTGGCGGAATTTTTTCATTTTCGCTATCCTCCGAGCGATTTGAGGAAGTGGATATCCTCACACCGTGACAGCGGAGATCATTCCCGCTCGCGGAACACAAGCTCATGGAGGGAAGCGACCTCTCCAGCAGGAGAAATCTGGTTTGGTTTCGGAAGACGATCGTTCAGGTTCGACCCATACGCCGGTTCTTGTTGAAGAAGTAAACGAAGGCCTATCTTTAAGATACGGAGGAGTTTATGTCGACGGAACACTCGGCGGAGGGGGCCACGCCACCGAAATCGCCCGAAGAATCGGCGATGAAGGAAAAGTGATCGGCCTGGACCGAGATCCGGAGGCGATCGCACGCATTGCGTCGAGCCTGCCGAAAACGATCCAGCCGATTCATTCAAATTATTGTGATTTACCGGAAGTTCTTGCCGATCTTGATATTAAAGCGATTGACGGGGTCCTGTTGGACCTGGGTCTTTCCAGTGACCAGTTGGCCGATCGAAATCGCGGTTTCAGTTTCGACAGCAACGGGGAACTCGACCTGCGGTTCGACACCACCGCGGGGGAACCGGCCTATCGACTTTTGGAACGCCTCAGCGCAGAACACCTTGCCGACATCATCTATCAGTATGGTGAGGAACGATATAGTCGGCGGATCGGTCGGGCCATCGTGAACCGGAGAAGGGAAATCCCGATTCGCACCGCCTCGGAACTTGCCGAACTGGTCCGCCGGGTCGTCCCCTCCAAACGGGGGCCACGACGGATCGATCCGGCCACCCGGACGTTCCAGGCCCTGAGGATCGCGGTCAATGACGAGCTGAAATCGCTCGAGATTTTCCTACGACGGGCCCCCTCAATCCTTCGAGAAGGGGGGAGAATGGTGATCATCAGCTTTCACTCCTTGGAAGATCGCAGGGTCAAAAACGCCTTCCGGGAGGATGAATCCCTGGAAGTGATCACCCGAAAGCCGATCCAGGCGTCGGCCGAAGAGATTCGCCGCAACACTCGATCACGAAGTGCAAAATTACGGGTCGCCGAAAAAAGATTCCCGGGTTAGAAATCGGCTTCCAAAGCACGTTGATTCCAACGCAGCAAGCCGTTTACCGAACACGCAACGATCGATCCGTGTTAATATCGTTAATATCGTTTGCGAAAAAGGATGCCGCATTCGCATCCGACCACGGTGGAAGGTGGTCGGGAACCCATTTGGTCCAAAAAAGCAGGGAAGCAAAATGTCTGATTCCTATGACGATTACGAATACCAGCCCTCGCCCGACGATGAACTGGAAGAAGAAATGGAGGACGATGCCGAGGACCTGGTCGACGATTCCGACGAGATGATCGACGGAACCAGCAAAGGGTGGAGCTGGGAATTCAAGCTCGGCGCCGCCGCCGTGCTTGCGGCGGTGCTGCTTCTCGGCTACACCGGCTACCGGTTCTTATTCGGCGGGGAGAGCCGTTCCGGCGATGCCGGGAATAAGATTGCCGAAGCAAAAGAGGAGCTCGACGACGTCGAAATCGATCTCCCCGAAGAAAGCTCATCGGCCGGCAGTCTGGATGCCCTGACACAGAATCAACAAGCCATCGTCGAGCCGAACGACACCGAATCGGCCCTTTTCGAGAGCATGGATTCCGCATGGTCGAGCACTTCGACATCGACGACCGCCAACGAAGAGATTTCCGCGACAGGCAACAACCAACAAGGCTTTGCCTCCTCCTCAAGTCCCACCAAGCAATCGCTCGACGGTCCTCCCGACCAATACGGAGATTCCGATCAGGCATCCTACCACCAGCGTTTCCAAGTCAACCCCCCGACATCGGTGCCGTCAAACAGTGGTCCATCGGCCCCCCCCGGGATCCGAAATCAATCGCTCGAATCACAAGCCCAAAATTCTCCACCCCAACCGGAGTCCCACTTTGCCACCCATTCTCCAGAAAATCTTGATTCCGGCGAACCTCATCGCTCCAGCCCCTCGGCGCAAGCATCCAATTCACTGAATACCGTCCCTCCTTCGGCAACGGAAATCGGCGCGGAACCTTCCGAGCCATCGCCGAGCGACGCACCCCCGGGAGTGGGCAATCGCATTACGTACGAAACAACTCCCGAAGAAATCAACGATTCGGAGGGTTCCCACCTTCGTCGAGTATCTCCCGCCGAGAATTCGCTTGAATCCCAACCTCCGGAAAATCGATTTTCAGACACTTCCGTTCCGACGAGTTCTCAGCCGCAGTCGCGAACGCCCGATAGCGGCCATTTCTCCCCGCAATACGCTTCTTCCACACCGGAGCCCTTGCGGGCTCAAGGAGCTCCCCCGTCTTCGAAACCTCTCCCCCAGGAAAGTCGGCAGTCGGAGGGATACGGCGGCGGATCCTCGTCGATCACCGTCGAAAGCCGGCAGGGAGAGAATCGCATGCAAGCCTCCGAGAACGGGTCTTCCCACCCCAATCGGGGAAGTTTCCCGCAAAATGCCTCACCGTCGCAGCCGATGATCGCCGGGGAAACACATCCCGGCCCTTCCTCGCAGTCGTCTGAATTCTCCACCGATCGACAGCCTCCGCCGGCGGTCGTCAGGCCGGGAAATCCTCCGACGGCATCAAATCAGCAGCGATCGCCTGAAGTCACGCTGTACGAAGGAGGCGACACCGGTCAATCTCAAGCTCCGTTTTCGGCTTCCTCGCCATCCCGACAACACGCATCTTCTGCCCCTCAGGCGAGCGCTTACAACCCCGATTCCTCGAATGTTTCCTCCCCGTCCCATTCGTTTTCGGGGAGCCGGCCTGTGGCCCCGCAATTTCAGGAGTACATTGTCCAGCCGAACGACAGCTTCTGGACCATTTCGGAGAAAGTCTACGAAACGGGGTCCCTTTACAAAGCTTTGGCGGAACACAATCGCTCGATCGTGGCCGATCCCTCCCGCTTGAAGCCGGGAACCCGTGTCGAGATCCCGCCGGTGGAATACCTCGATCGGACCTATCCCGCGTTGACTCCCGAGAAAGAGCATCGGGAAGTCGCGATCCGGCGGCAAGAGATGCGCCCCTCTTCGCAAAGTCATTTGCCGGAAGGCACCCGGTTTTATACCGTTCAGGAAGGCGACACCCTTTACAACATCGCGAAGTACGAATTGGGGAGCGTTTCCCGGTGGAACGAAATCAAACAACTCAATCAACACGTTTTAGGCGAAGATTGCAACTACATCACCCCGGGACTGGAACTGGTCCTTCCGCCGTCGGAGCAGGGCGGTGCCTCGGTCGATCGACGTGGAGGCGGTATGCTGCATTGAAATCATCTACGGGACGCGTTCCGGCCCTTCTCATCGACATTTCCTCCAAACGAGCCGTCTTTGCCGGCGGATGACCTTGCGGAGGATCGAGCGATGGGGTAATATGCGCAGTTGGTGTATCGGCGTTTCTTGGTGCGGTTCTTGCGCACATCGCAAGAAGGCAGGGGAAAGGATTCCATCGGCATGGTGGCTAAACTCTCGGAACTGGCACGGCTGGTAGGCGGGGAACTGCTGGGCGACGGTGATTTGGAAATCGTGGGTGCCGCTCCCCTGCACAACGCCACCCCTTCGGACATCACCTTCCTCGATCGGGAGGAACGCCTCGGCTTGCTCAAGGAAAGTGATCCCGGCGCCGTGGTGATTCCCAGAGATCTCCCCCTGGAGGGATACGCCGCCATTCGCGTCGATCATGTTCTCGAAGCCTTCGAAGCGATCGTCATGCATTTCTGCCCACCTCGCCAAACCACCCGAACCGGCATCAGTGAACAAGCGATCATCAGCGATTCCGCCAAGATCGGCGAGGACGTCGACATCGGGCCGTGCACCATCATCGGTGACGATGTCGAAATCGGCCGGGGGAGCACCATTCATGGCGGCGTCCACCTCATGGCCGGCACCCGTATTGCCGAGGAGGTGGTCATCTTCCCGAATGCGGTGCTCTACGCGAATAGCGTTGTCGGTCCCCGATGTATCATTCATGCCGGGGCCCTGATCGGCGCTTATGGTTTCGGCTACGATTCGGAGAGCGGCGAGCATACGCTGGCACCGCAACTGGGCAATGTGATCCTCGGGGCCGATGTCGACGTCGGAAGCGGAAGCACGATCGACCGCGGCACTTATGGGCCGACGATCATCGGTGATGGAACGAAAATCGACAACCTCGTGATGATCGCCCACAATTGTCGCATCGGAAGACACAATCTCATTTGCGCGCAAGTCGGCATCGCCGGAAGCACCACCACCGGCGATTACGTCGTCTTGGCCGGCCAGGTCGGCGTGCGCGATCACATCCACATCGGCAGCCGCGCCGTCTTGGGCGCGATGTCGGGCGTGATGAACAACGTCAACGAAGATGCCCGGATGGTCGGCATTCCCGCCACGCCGGAAAAGGAACAGATGCGCAAACAGGCCGCCCTCTCGCGATTGCCCGAAATGCGCCGCCAACTGAGATTGCTCCAGGTGGCCGTGGATCGCTTGCTACCCAAGGAGAAGTCGGACGACGGGGACGAATGAATCGAGCGACAAAGAGTGAAGCGCTGCCGGAAACACTCTCGGGGAACGCTTCGGGAGAAAAAAGAATCGGACTCATCGCCGGATGGGGAAAGTATCCCGTCGTGCTCGCAAGAGCGCTTCGGCGGCAAGGCTACCGCGTCTACTGCTTGGGGGTCTGGAACCACGCCGATCCCGCCTTGAACGACTACTGTGAAGTCTTCAAATTCAGCGGATTCGGTCGATTCGGGATGGCCTTCCGGTTTTTTCGCCGGCACGGCGTCACCCGCGCCACCATGGCCGGCAAAATTCACAAGAAGTTGCTCTTTGAACCCTGGTTCCTCTTCCGACAGTTCCCCGACTGGACGACCGTCCGAATCTTCACCCCCCAGTTTCTCACCAAACGCAAAGACTGCAAGGATGATTCCCTCCTGTTGACGGTGGTCGACGCCTTCGCCGAGCAGGGGATTCGCTTTCTGCCCGGAACCGACTTCGCCCCGGAGCTACTCGTGAAAAAGCAACAAATGACCCATCGATCCCCCAGTCGCTCACAATGGAAAGATATCCTCTTCGGCTGGAAATTGGCCAAGGAGATGGGGCGTCTCGACGTGGGCCAAAGCGTCGCGGTGAAGAACCGGGCGGTGCTGGCGGTGGAAGCGATCGAGGGAACCGACGCCTGCATCGCACGGGCGGGAGAACTCTGCCCGTCGGGAGACTTCACCGTCGTGAAAGTATCCAAGCCGCGGCAAGATATGCGATTCGACGTTCCCACCTTCGGACTGGGGACCCTCGAGACGATGATCCGCGCCGGGGCCCGAACGCTGGCGGTGGAGGCGGAGAAGACGATCTTCATCGATCAACAGAAAGTCGTCGATCTCGCCAATGAGCACCGCGTGTGTATCTTGGCGCTCTCCGAGGGCGATCTCGAGGCCGAGGAGGCCCCGAACCTCTCGGAACCTGCATCGCGATCATCACCTCGCTCGATGCGCTCTCCCCCTGCTTGAGCATCCTTCCTTACAGCATCGGGGAGACCATCCGCGTCAGCCCCTCGATCGTCTCGGTCACGAATCCATCACGAACCTCCCCCGCCTCGCTCGCCTCGCTGATTTCCAGGAACCAGTCGCTCAATCTTTGAATTTCACCTTCGGAATAGAAAAAGAGCATCACCTCGTAGTTCAAGAAAAGGCTTCTCATGTCGACGTTCGCCGAACCGACCACCGCGAGATGCCGGTCCATCAGAAACGCTTTCGCGTGTAGCATGCCGGGTTCATAATAGAGCACCGCCCCCCCTTCGCGATGGATCTCCCGCACGAAGCTCCGCCGGGCGATGTCGGCCAGAAAATGATTTGATCGGCGAGGAACGATCACCCGAACATCGACGCCGCGTCGGCAGGCAATGCGCATCGCCTGGACCAAAGGCTCGTCGGGAACAAAGTAAGGCGTGACCAACCAGAAACGCTCCCGGGCATCGAAAATCGAGGTCAGCAGGGCCTCGTAGAGCGGATCGCCCTGGACATCCGGCCCGGAAGGGACGGTTTGCGCGACGGCACGCCATGCCTTTTGACTGTCCAGAAACGACATCACCTCTCTTCGGGAAGCCCTTTCTCGGGGACCATACGGTTGGGGCTCCCTCTCTTCGGCCACTTCCGAGCGACGCTCCGGGTCCGACGAACGAAACAGGTCGGCGGAGGCTTTGGTTCGGGAAACGAAGCCCGAATCGCAAGTCGACGAGCCGTCCTTCTCCTCGTTGCCTCTGCGTGACGAAAGCGGATTGAGCACTTCGCCGCAGGCAAACTCCCAATCGCTCCGAAAAATCTGTGCCAATCCCGACGTTTCCGGACCTTCGATCAAGAGCGAGAGGTCTTTCCAGCACAGATCAAGATGTTCCGAACAGATCGCCTCCTTGTGGATATTCATGCCCCCGACCATGGCGAGCCGATTGTCGGCGATGGCGATCTTCCGGTGGTTCCGAAGATTGGCCCGGCGTCGGAAAGGCAAATGGAGCATCGGACTGAACCAAGCGATCTTCCCCCCCGCCTCGAGGAAGGGATGAAAAAAACGAACCGGCGTTTTCAGAGAACCGAAGGCGTCGACCATCAACCGGACCTCGACGCCGCCCTTCGCCTTTTCGGTCATTTTCTCGAGAACCCGCTCACCGACGAAATCGTGACCGAAGATGAACGTGGCGACATTCAATTCGTGCTCCGCGGAGTCGATCACCTCGAGTAGTCCGTGAAACCCCTGCACCGGATCGGTCAGAAAGTGGACATGATTGTGGAGCGAAGCGCCGGGGATGCCTACCGCCCTGAGCATCTGATCGATCCGGGAATGCTCCACAGGCACCACGAGGTGAGCTTCACGGAGACTCAAATCTTCCTTGTCGAGCGATTTTTTCTTCGCCTTGCGTCCCCCGAGCATCAAATAGAGCGGCACGCCCACATAGGGCACCATGATGAAAAAGACCATCCACGCGATCGTACTGGTCGGGGAGCGTTGGTGACGCAACATATGCGAAACGGCCAGCAGGACGCAGATGTCGAACAACGCCAGCGAAACATGAAAGAAAAGGATGTCGAACTGGTCCACCACGTGACTCCTGATTGGCTTACGAAAGTATCACCGCCTCTTCGCACGAACCTCGGCAAACTAGGGGGAAGCGACCTCGATGAGGTGATACTTCACTCCCTTGATCATCGCGCCGCTATTGTGGAAGGTGAGCCCCTGAAATGAATAATTGACGAACGGTGTATGCGTGTGTCCGAAGTAGACGTGTCGGACCCCATCTGCGGGACCGCATCCTACGGAATTGAGATATTTCAGCATAATGCGGGCGATCTGCTCTCGACGATTAAGCAAATGGGGCGGCACCAAATGGGCACGGGTGAAAATCACCATATCGTAAAGCGTTTGTAGAAAGGACCCCTTGATTTTCGCATCGAGCAATTGATCACGCCGACGCTTGAGTTCTTCGAGATCGCCCCGAGTGTCGAGGATGTCGCCGTGCAGGAATACCGAATTTTCCCGACGATACAAATAATGATACCAGTGGAAATTGGGGAGTTTCTCCTGGTGCGTTTCGAGCATGTCGAGAAACAGCCGATCATAATCGTGATTTCCCAGGATATAATGGATCTCGGCTCCGGGGCAATCCCGACAAATCTCCTGGAGCCAATCCAGCGCGACCAAAACGGAACGGTACTGGGAACCGTGGGTCGACCAGCAAAAATCGAAGATGTCGCCACCGAGAATCAATCGTCCGATATCGTTGGTGCTTTGGAGAATCTGTTGGATCGCGTCGTATCCGATCGTCCGATTGGTCAAGAGGTGAAGATCGGAGAGGAAATAGGTTTTTTGGGACATAAGAAAAGCAGTCTGTTTTGTCCGAGATCGATCGAAAAAGGGGAAATAGAGCAAGAATGGTCGTCGATGAACGAAACACAAAGGGAGTCGATACGCATGCCCGCGAAAAGTAGTCATGGTCCATGCTTCCCCCGATTTCCTTCGGGAAAGCCGCGGCTCCCGGATGGCCCCCGGTTCACTACTTATGGGACATTCCATAATACCTCGACATTTTTCTCGATAATAGAGAAAAAAAGTATATTTGGCAAGGCAACCATCTTTCCGGGAAGCGGAAATCCGCCTCCGCTCTCTTCGGCGGCCCAAGGCCTTTGACATACCGGAGCGTCGGCGTGTCCTGGAGGGGCGAACCGAGAAGCCTTTCCCCGGCGAGAAGCCTTTCCCCGGCGCATGGAATGCGTTAAAATGAAAATCCAAACGATGGAGGTTTTCCCTTCCGGTTGCGCCCCCCTTTCGCCCGTACAAGGAGTTCCAACGATGTCCTGCACACGACGACGATTTCTCGCGACGACCACCACGTGCATCGCCGCCGCGACGGCGACCTGGCATGGTCCGAAACGGTTGCACGCCCGCTCGAAGAACGATCGGCCTCTCATCGGATGTATCGGCGTGGGAGGTCGCGGGACGGCCGTCGCCAAATGGGCGGCGAATTACGGGGACATCGTGGCGGTCGCCGATGTCGATTTCCCCCGTGCCGAAGCGAGGAAAGAACAGCTCGCCTCCGGGGGGAAAGCTTACCAGGATTACCGCCAGATGCTCGATCGACCGGACATCGACGTGATCCTCCAGGCGACGCCGGACCACTGGCATACGAAGGTCAATATCGATGCCTTGCTCGCCGGCAAGGACGTCTACGGAGAGAAGCCGTTGACGCTCACCATCGAGGAAGGCAAAATCCTTCGCAAGGTGGTCGCGGATACCGGTCGCGTCTTTCAAACCGGGACGCAACAGCGAAGTGAACCGCAGTTCCAACAAGCCGTCGAACTGGTCCGAAACGGTCGGGTGGGAAAGATTCGGCAGATCTGGGTCGCGGTTCCCTGGTACAGTACGCGGGGGGGCCCCTTCGAAGAACAACCGGTCCCCGAGGGACTCGATTGGGATCTCTATCAAGGCCAGGCTCCGGTGCATCCCTACAATCCTCACCGAACGCACAAAACTTTCCGCTGGTGGTACGAATATGCCGGGGGGATCATCACCGATTGGGGCAATCATCACATGGACATCGCCCACTGGATGCTGGACGCCGACCATTCCGGACCGACGTCGGTCGAAGCCAGGGGGATTTTCCCCAACGAGGGTCGTGAGCATTGTTACAATACCCCCGATCGCTTCTTCTCGCGGCTAGAATTCCCAGGAGGCGTCGAGGTGCTTTTCCTGGCGGCATTGAACGATCAACGCATCTACGGCGATGTACAACCCGGCCGGGAGACACCCGTCGACAAACTCCGGTGGATGTTCGACATCGGGCAAGATGTCCCCGAAGAGCTGCGAACCCTCGACCGGAACGGCATTATGTGTATTGGGGAAAAAGGGCGGGTTTTCGTCAACCGCGGCGGCATCTACGGCAAGCCGGCCGAAGAACTGGCCGACCATCCGCTCCCCGATGATGCTTGGCGTTGCCGCCGGAGCGAGAATCACATGGCGAACTTCTTCCAATGCGTCCAAACCCGTGAAATGCCGGTCGCGCCGGCTGCGTTGGAGCATCGTTCCGTCTCCTCCTGCCACTTGACGAACATCTCGCTACGGTTGGGAGGACGTCCCTTGAAATGGGATCCCCGGAAGGAGACGATCGTGGACGATCCCGAAGCAAACGCCATGCTGGCACGTCCCCAGCGCGCGCCCTATACCCTGGCGGTAGAAGCCCCGTAGTTCTCGATCGATCGACCTCCGGCATTCATATTGAAAGACCATCATGACCGGAAGAAAGAAACATGCTCTACCCACTTTTTTCCGGTGCCGGGGCCTTGCTTGCCGCGGAGACGGCACATCCCCCTTGACCTCCAATCGTTCCTCTCTCGAGAAACTCCCTTTATTCCTCCCGAAACGGAACGCCCCTACGATACAAGCAATAGCGGGATGTTGAAGAGAAGATCTTCGTCACGCCCGCGAAAGGTTCATTCGCTCGTCGTTCCCCATTTTCAGTTCCCGACCGTCAATGCCCCATGAACGCCTTCCTCAGAAGAATCCGCTCCCTTTTCGACGGTCGAAAGATTCGGCAGGCGATACTCGATTTCTTCTGTTTCCCCAAGTTCCCCGGCGACCAGAAAGCCGGTGGCCCCACCCACACCTACCGCTTTCACTTCCTGTTCATACTCTTCCACGCCGTCGCTTCCGGTATCCTCACAAATACCGGACTCATGGCCACCAGCGGCCTGAACGCCGAAGACTGGCAACTGGGAATCCGCATGCCGCTTTCGAGTCTGGGCATGTTTTCCACCTTGTTCTTGGGACACTGGATGGTCCGCCGTCGCAAAATGCCCTTCGTCTTGACCCCGGGGATCGGTTTCGCCGTGGCGACCCTCTTGGCTGCCTTTCTGGTTTTTCCGACCGTCAGCCCTTTTTGGTTCATGTTCGTCTTGGGCATTGCCTCGGCGTTCGAGATCATGGTCCGAAGCAGCATCGCCACGATCGTCCGGTTGAACTACCCGGAAAAACATCGCGGCAAGGCGGTCGGGGAATTGAGGAAATGGTCGTCGCTGATCTTTTTGATCGCCACCCTCCTCTCGGCTTACGCGATGACGCTGACCAATCGCCCCGATTCCTGGATGCCCGTTTCCACCCGAAGCATGATTCTGATCCAATTGCTCGTCGCGGGAGGAGTCAGCCTCGTCTCTTTCTTTTTTTTCAGCCGCATTCGGGTGCTATCCTTCCTCGCGGAGCAACAGCCGCCGACCGTCCCCCTCTCTTCCAACTCGGCAGGATCGATCTTAACCCTCGGTTTCGAGACGATTCGCGCTTCGTTGTATATTCTCAATCGCGACCGGCGTTTTCGTACCTACCTGATCAGTTGCTTCTTCTTCGGCATGACGGGATTATTGTACATCCCTTATCTTCCTTTTCTCTTGAAAAACAAGCATGAACTCGGCCTCACTTACCTCTGGAGCGCGGTTCTCCTCGACATCATCCCCGCCGGGGCGGCGTTCCTTTTCACCGGATTGGCCGGAAGGATCCTCGACCGCATTTCCCCCTGGCTTGCATGGGCCTGGATCCGCTTCCTCTGGTGCCTCTCGCCCCTCCTCTTCTTTCTCGGCGCCCATTGGAATGCCACGCCCGGCAGCGGCCTCTTCTTCATCCTCTTGCTGGCATCCCTCTTCCACGGAGTGACCATGGGCGTTTTCTGGATCCTCTGGTGGCGCATCGGCATCAACCATTTCGCCCCGACGTACGAAGACACCGGGCCGTATCTGGGCATCTTCGTTTTCCAAAACGGCCTGACCCGCATCCTCGGGCCGATCGTGGGAGGCTGGATCATCCAGTATCTCTCGCTGAAGTATCTTTTTCTCGTCGGGGGCATCGGAGTCTTCCTCTCCGGTGTGCAGGCCGCTTGGTCCTGGAAAAATGAACGCCATGCCCTCCAAAACAGCGACATTTCCTCGCTCGATTAGCGTTCCAGCGCCGTTCCAGCGCCGTTCCAGCGCCGAAAGGATTCGTTTCCGATCGCGTGAAATTGTTGCGTCCGGGAATCCCATTTGCTACACTGATTTTGGTTCAACATCCACGAAGAGGGTTTCGCTGCTGCCGACCGATTCGGAGGAGGCGGCGATTCCCAACAACTTGCAACGACTTGGTAACTTGCAACGACTTGGTTTTCCACCATTCCCCAGGAGAGTCCTACCATGAAGATTTCCACCTCCCGACGCCGTTTTCTCAAGCAATCCGGACAAGCCGTCGCCGCGACCGCAATGCTCCCCCTGCTATCGCGAAGCGGGCGAGCCGAAGATTCCGCAACCACCTATCCGGTGACCTGCCGGGATCGAATGCTCCAAACGATCGGCATCGAGGACTGTTGGGCGGCGATGAAGGCGGTCGACGCCGATGGCGTGGAGGCCCGGATCGATGATCATCTCTCCCTGCCGGGACTCTTCCATCCCTCCGAAACGTACTCCTGCGCGAGCGATGCGGCGATTGAAAAACTCCAGAAGAAACTCGATCAGGAGGGACGAATCATCAGCTCGCTCATGATGGGCAACCACTTCGATGAAAAACCTCGGTACGAGGTCCGCCTGTGCGTGCTTGCCGCGGTCGCGGCCAAAAAAATGGGCGTTCCGGCCATCCGCATTGATGTCGTGCCTCGCAAGATCCCCCGCGAGAAGTTCCTCGATTTCGCCGTCGATATTTTGAGTGAGATCATGGAGAAGACCGAATCGACCGGAGTGAACTTCGCCATCGAAAATCACGGCAATACGACCAATGCCCCCGAATTTCTCGAACCGCTATTCGAACGAGTCGGCTCGCCGCGTTTGGGACTGACCCTCGATACCGCCAACTTCTACTGGTATGGTCATCCACTTTCCGATTTGTACGACATCTACCGGAAGTTCGCTCCCCGAGCGTTCCACACCCATTGCAAAAGTATCGATTACCCGGCCGACAAGGAGAACAGCGAGCGGCCCATGGGCTGGGAATACGGCAAGTACCACTGCCCCATCACCGAAGGCGATATCGATTTCCAGAAGGTGCTCGCCATTTTGAAAAAAGCCGGTTACTCGAACGATTTGTGCATCGAAAATGAAATGCTGCACCGTCTCGAACCGGAGAAAGCGCGGGAAACCTTGGCCGCGGAAATTCGAATGCTCCGCGAGATCCGGTAAAAAAGGAATCGCGGGTTGATTTCGCGCACCCCCCGTGCGCGTCGAATCGAAAAAGGCCGGACGCAAATTCTTGATCGAGAGCGTCCGCGCCAATATACCCTATCCCCTTTTCAAATCCACTCACCGGGAGGAGGACTTCGGCATGTTTTCCAATCTCCTGTTCCTCAGGTTCATTCTCTCAACAACAATCATTTTCCTCATTCCGGCCGCTGCACTTTCGGCGCACTCGGAGGCGAAGGATCTTCAAGTGGGAACCGCCTCGGTCGTCATCAATCCACCGGAAGGGACGCCCATGTCGGGATATTACCATCCCAGGGGGACGCAGGGGGTGCTCGACGATCTCTTGGCCAAGGCGGTCGTCTTCGACGATGGACATACCCGCGCCGCGATCGTCGTCTGCGACCTGTTGGGAATCCCGCGACCGGTCGTTGAAGCGTCGCGGAAGCGCATCTCCGAGACGACCGACATCCCGGCAGAACATGTAATGATCGCCGCTACCCATACGCACACCGGTCCTTCGTTGATTCGCCACTCGACCCGCGACAAGTTCACCGACCAGGGGCGATCAAGTGCTCAGAATTACACCGACAGCTTGCCAGAATTCCTCGCCCGGGCGGTCGCCGACGCGGAACGAAATCTCGGCCCCGCCCAAGGCGCTTTCGGCACCGGCACGGCCCCGAAACTGGGGTTCAATCGCCGTTTCTGGATGAAGGACGGTTCAGTCGGCTGGAATCCCGGAAAGCTGAACCCCAAGATCATCCGGCCGATCCGTTCGATCGATCCGGAGGTCGGCGTGGTCTACTTCGAGAATTCCAAGAAGGAACCGGAGCTCACCTGCGTGAATTACGCGCTCCATCCCGACACGACCGGCGGAGAACTCGTCTCGGCCGATTTTCCCGGCGCACTCTCTCGGGCGCTGGCCCAGGTCAAAGGGGATGAGATGATGACGCTCTTCTGCAACGGCGCCTGCGGCGATATCAACCACATCAATGTCAACTGGAAAGGTCGCCAAAAAGGGCAGGGCGAGGCGAATCGTTTGGGGACGATTCTCGCCGGAGCAGTCTGTGTGGCTTACATGGACCTCACGCCGCTGACGGATGGCTCGCTCCAGGTCCGCCGAGAAATGGTTCCCCTGGAATTGGCCCCCATCACCGAAGTGGACCTGAAAAAGGCCCGCGATGTCGCCGCTCAGGAAAAAGCGTCCTTTCTCGATCGTGTCGACGCCTTCAAGACGCTCGACATCCACAATCGAAATGGGGAGCCGATTCCGGCGGAAGTTCAGGTCATCTCGCTCGGTAGCGACGTCGCCTGGGTCGGCCTCCCGGGCGAGATCTTCGTCGATCTCGGGCTGAGTATCAAAGAAAACTCCCCTTTCGCGTTGACGCAGGTCGTGGAACTGGCCAACGGGTCCCCCGGCTACATCCCGCACCGTTCCGCCTATGCCGAGGGACAATACGAAGTCGTCAGTTCACGCGTGGCCGCCGGCTCGGGAGAGAAACTCGTCGAGGTGGCCACGAAACTGCTGGAAGCGTGTCACGAGTAGGAGAACGGGGACTGATTTCCGTACGTACCGTTCCGCAATTTCCTCTTCATTTCATTCGAGTGCTCTTTTTGCAAAAACAGGTGATCCACATGACATCGCATGACCTCTCATTTCGGAATGAAACCACCGATCTCCGAAAGTCCTCCACGGACCGCTCGCGGCGACATTTCCTAAAAGGCAGCCTATTGGCAGGAGCCGCTCTCACGGCCACGGGTCCGAAGCACGTCCACGCCGCCGGGTCCGAGACGATCCGATTCGGACTGATCGGCTGCGGCGGACGAGGAACCGGCGCCGCCTCCAACGCAATGACGGCCGCGAAAGATGCCCGAATGGTGGCAATGGCCGATCTCTTCGAAACCCCCTTGAAAAACTCTCGCTTGATGCTCGAAAAGAAACACCCCGATCAATTCGAGGTGCCCGAGGAGAACCAGTTTGTCGGATTCGACGCCTACAAGCAGTTGCTCGAATGCGACATCGATGTCGTGCTGATCGCCGCCGCCTCGCATTTCCATCCGCTTCATTTGAAGCTGGCGATCGAAAAGGGCAAGCATGTTTTCTGCGAGAAGCCGCACGGTCTCGACGCGCCTGCTCTGAAGATCACGGCCGACGCCTGCAAGGAAGCGGAGAAGAAGAAGCTCAACGTCGTTTCCGGGCTCTGCTGGCGTTACGACGACGGTGTCCGCGAGACGATGCTTCGCGTGCTCGACGGGGCGATCGGCGAAATCACGGCGATCGAAGAGACCTACATCACCGCCCCTTACATCCTACGTCCCCGGGAGCCCCAGTGGTCCGAAATCGAATACCAGTTCCGAAACTGGTACCATTTCAACTGGCTTTCCGGCGATCAGACGGGCCAGCAATTGATCCACAGCCTCGACAAGGGCTCTTGGGCAATGGGCGATATTCCACCCGTGGCCGCCTGGGGGTTGGGAGGCCGGCAAGTATGCAAGGCCCCCAAATACGGCGACCAGTTCGACCATCATTCCGTCGTCTTCGAGTACGAGAATGGTGTTCATATGTATGGATTCTGTCGTGCCATTCCCGGCTGCTACAATACCACACGCGATATCATTCACGGCAGCAAAGGTCGCGTTTACCTTCCCCGAAATTGCCGCATCGAGGGAGACAATGCCTGGGAGTACAAGCCGAAAGGGAAAAAGACCAGTATGTACGAAAACGAGCAACGGGAACTGTTCGATGCCGTCCGATCGGGAAGAGTCATCAACAATAGTGATTACATGTACACAAGTACGATGCTCGGCGTTCTCGCCCAAAGGGTCTGCTACACAGGTTCTCGAATCACATGGGACGAAGCCGTCTCTTGTCCGGAAACGTTCCTCAAACCGGAATACCACTGGCAGATGGAACCGCCGGTCACGCCGGGGCCCGACGGCCTTTATCCATCCCCGCTTCCGGGAATCCCGTCCTGAACCTGGCTGCCGCCCATTCCTTACCCTGCACGGAAAAAAGGAGGAGGATTCGGCAAAATCAAATTTTTCTCTTGACAAAAAGTCTCCGCAAGGCGATACTTATTAAGGATCGAAGGAGATTTCGGTCAAAAAACCCATTTTTTGATAGCAAAATGATTGTTATGTCACGTCTTTTGTTGAACAACCCGACCACCTCCATCAAGCAAACGATGCTTTCGCTAAGCGTTGTTGGTGTGGTCGTATGCGTTGTTCTCGTCCAGGTTCTCCTGGTCGTTCCAGACGTGCCGTAGCAGGATCGCTTACTTCAAGTTTTTCCAAGCCCCTGCCGGTACCAAGTCGGCGGGGGCTTTTTCTTTTCCCGGTCGACTTGCTCCCGGTGGCGGCCCGCCGTTTTTCACTCTTATTTCAGGGAGCGAGATCACATGTTACGCCTCACCGGAGCGGAATTGATCATCCGCCTTCTCGAACGCCATGGAATCCGACACATCGCCGGCATTCCGGGCGGGGCCAACTTACCCTTGTACGATGCCCTGGCGCGGTCGCCGTCGATCCGTCATCTGTTGGCCCGCCATGAGCAGGGGGCGGCGTTCATCGCCCAGGGAATCGCCCGTG
This sequence comes from uncultured Planctomycetaceae bacterium, assembly GCA_964632505.1. Classification (GTDB taxonomy): domain Bacteria; phylum Planctomycetota; class Planctomycetia; order Pirellulales; family Thermoguttaceae; genus CAZWCE01. Next base: position 23,003 of record CAZWCE010000016.1, read on the forward strand.
TTTCCCGCCGCGCCGCCGTCTGTTTCGCGACTTCGGGCCCCGGAGCCACGAACCTCTTGACCGCCATCGCCGATGCCCAACTCGATTCGGTCCCGCTGGTCTGCATCACCGGCCAGGTACCGACCTCGATGTTGGGAACCGACGCCTTCCAGGAAGTCGACACCTACGGCATGAGTTTGCCGGTGACCAAGCATAATTTCCTGCTGCGTTCGGCGGAAGATCTTGCCGAAGTCATTCCCACGGCATTGCACTTGGCCGAATCGGGACGTCCCGGTCCGGTAGTCGTCGACGTGCCGAAAGATGTGCAAAAGGCAACGGTCACGCTGGAACATTTTCCCGCCTGGCCGACCTTCGGCGATGCCGCTTCGCCCGCGCCGGAAACGATCGCCCGGGCGGCCGAAATGATCAACGAAGCCCGGAAGCCGATCCTCTGTCTCGGTGGCGGAGTGCGGAGTTCCCAGGGCGGAGCATTGGCCTGCGCGCTCGCCGAGAAATCGGAGATTCCCACCGCCTGCACGTTGATGGGGCTTGGTGCCATGGCTTCCGATCATCCTCTGAACCTGGGAATGCTCGGCATGCACGCAACACGAACGACCAACACCCTGTTCGAAGAGTGCGATCTGCTCATCGCCTTGGGCATGCGTTTCGACGACCGTGCCACGGGCAAAGTGGCAGAGTTCTGTCCTCAAGCGAAGATTCTCCACATCGACATCGATGCCAGTGAACTCGACAAGATCAAGCAGGCCCATCTCGGCATTCCCGGCGACTTGGTCGCCGTGCTGAGGGAGCTGATTCCCGAAGTGGAACCACAATCGCGTTTGTCGTGGGTCGCCCGAAAAACGACTTTGCAATCCGCCTATGGCGAGCCGAAAAAAGAGCATTCCCCCAAGTCACCGCAAAGCCTCATTCACGCGGTGGCGGAAATGGCGGGGGAAGATGCCGTCGTGGTGACCGACGTCGGCCAACACCAAATGTGGGTCGCGCAATCGTACCCCTTCACCGCGGAGAATGAGTGGCTCACCTCCGGAGGTCTGGGCACCATGGGATTCGGTCTTCCGGCAGCCATCGGGGCGGCGCTGGCCAAGCCGGAGGTGAAGACTGTCTGCTTCAGCGGCGACGGTAGTTTCTTGATGAACCTCCAGGAACTGGCCACCGCCGTAGAAACAGGATTGAACATCAAAACCATCATCCTCGATAACGGCTCGCTCGGTCTGGTTCGTCAGCAACAGGAGTTGTTCTATCAGGGGCGGGTTTTCGCGGCCGATTTCGCCACGGCGCCCGATTTCCGACAAATCGCCGCCGGCTTCGGCATGGCGGCGTGCGATCTCCAAGAGTGCGGGGATCCCATGAAAGTATTGAAGGAAACGATCGAGTCACGCGGCCCAAGTCTCATTCGCGTGCCCGTGAGCATCCACGAGAAAGTCTTTCCCATGGTGCCGCCCGGTGCCGCCAACCGTCAGATGATTGGAGGAGAAAATCATGCGTGCGCCCTTTCGTAGCTTTTCCGCCGACGAAATCGAGATCCCCCATCCAACGGCCGAATGTTCGGTGATTCTTCGATTGACCGTCCAGAACCATCCCGGGGTGATGTCGCAGATCTGCGGCCTGTTCGCCCGCCGGGCGTTCAACCTCGACGGCATCCTCTGCATGCCGATGAAGGATGAACGGCACAGTCGCATCTGGCTACGTCTGCACCGCCCCTTGAGGCTCGACCAGGTTATCAAACAACTGGCCAAACTCCACGACGTGCTGGAAGTGAAGCAGCACGACCTGAAGCATCACGTGTTCGTGGAACTGGAAGAATACTTCTCCGGATCCGAAGCATGAAAATCCGTCGTCGTGGAAATCGAACGACGCTCATCCGATGTCGATCGGAAGGGACGTCGTTGGTTTCTGTTGCGAAATCATCATGGGTTTCGCAGCCGCAAGGGAAAGAGCAGGGGAGTTCGCTTTCGATAATCCCGATACGATTGGCCGAACTCCTTCTCCATATTTCGCTCCTCTTGGCGGATGAAACAGAAGAAGAGCAGGATCATGACCGCAACGCCCAGAACCATCATCCACGAACGGAATAAAAGTGCGATTCCCGGCCAGACGAGAAAGAAGTGTCCCGCGTACATGGGATGACGCACATACCGGTAGAGCCCTTCGGTGAGGAGCTCGTTCCTTTCGAACGCCTCTTCCACGCGCCGCACCGCCACGGCGACGACCGCCACGCCCAGCAGCAGCATCACCAAACCGATTCCTTGAATCAGAAGCGAGGGAAAAAAGGTAATGGTTCCAAGAGGCTGCATAAGAGCATGCAAGAGGCCGAAGCCGGCGAAGGCCAGAAAACCGGGCACCATGATTTTGGGGCCGACCCCCCAGACCGTTCGCCGGGAAGCGTTGGATTCTCGATCGCTTTTCATCGGCATCCCCCGGCAAGAAGAAAGGTGAGGAGAAAAACCGTCTCGCATGCTTTTAGAGCATGTCGTCTTCTTCCTCGGGCGCAGGAAGAATGCGAACGATCCTCCCATCGACGCTCACCCGATCGGCCGCGATCAGTTGGATCGCTTCCGGGTAGATTTCGCACTCCGCCTCGAAGACGCGATCATTCAAGTCGTCCGGCGTGTCGTCTTCGAGCACTTCCACCGCCTTCTGCATGACCACCGGACCATGGTCGTATTGATTGTCGACGAAATGCACCGAGCAACCGGAGATTTTCACGCCGTATTCCAGCGCCGCTTCGTGGACTCGATGCCCATAGAATCCCTTGCCGGAGAAAGAAGGCACCAGCGAAGGGTGGATGTTCAACACGCGATTCGTGAAATCCTCCGGAATCAACAGCAGCTTGATGTATCCCGCCAGCACGACCAAGTCGATATCTTGATCCCGGCAGATATTGAACATATTTTCACTGAATTCTTCCCGAGAGGCGAAGTCCTTCCGCTCGACCAAGTGAATGGGTATATTCGATTTTTCAGCGTATTGCAGCCCCCGCGCACTGGGAGTGCTTGCGACGACCAGTCGAACCTCGGCGTCGACCTTTCCCGCTTCAATGTGTTCCAGCAGGTTCTTCAGCGTTCGCCCGGTGCCCGAGATGAACACGGCCAATCGCCTTTTTCGATGATGATCTTCTGCCACGTTCGGCTCTCCCTGTCGCTTCGAGAATCGTTCCGCGGAAGTTCGCGGAAAGGAATGGACTACCGAAGCGTCAATCCTCGACCACGGCGACCGATAAGGCCACCGGTTCTCCATCGAGATGATGCTCGGTCGCTTCGGTTCCTTCGAGTGTATCCTCTTGCAGGTTTCTTGCCAAGGTTTCGGCCTGAATATAATCCCCATGCCTCTCGAGGGCTCGGCGGATACTCTCGGCGGAAGTCTTCACGCCGATGGCGATCCGATCGGTGTATCGGCAATCGAGTTCCTTCCGCCGATCTTGGATCAACCGCACCAACTCTCGGGCATAGCCCTCGATCTTCAATTCTTCGGTCACTTCGGTGGAAAGCACCACCACACACCCCGGCCCTTGGGCGGCGGTCCAACCTTCTTTCGCCTGTAAACGCACTTGCACGTCTTCCGGACTCAATTCGACCGTCTCGCCATCGACATCGAGAGTCACCTTTCCCCGGTCCTCCAATTCCGATAGCAATCTCGCCCCGTCGGCGCCGGCGAGCGTCTTTTTCACCACCGGCATCTTTTTGCCCAATCGCGGACCAAGGCGTTTGAAATCGGGAACCACCGAGTAATCGATGTATTTGTCGGCCTGTTCTATAAACTCCACTTCCTTGACGTTAAGCTCTTGTCGGATCAATTCCGTCTGGGAGAGCAGCCAATCGTGATGGGTCCGATCGGCGAGGACCACCTCGACGCGGGCCAGGGGTTGCCGCACTTTCAGCTTCGCGCCCATGCGGGCGTTGCGTCCGAGCGAAACGATCTCGCGAACCAGCGACATTCGCTGCGAGAGATCGACATCAATCGCCGAGGGGTCGCTTTCGGGAAAGTCGCACAGATGGACACTCTCCCGCGTGCCGGTGGTGAACACACTCACCGCGAGATTCCGCCAGATCTCCTCGGCTATGAATGGGGTGAACGGCGCGATCAGCTTGACGGTCGTCAGGAGGCATTCATAAAGGGTCCAGTAAGCATCGCGTTTGTCCTGGGAATCTTCGCTGCTCCAGAACCGCTCCCGGCTCCGGCGAACATACCAGTTCGAAAGCGCATCCACGAAAGCGGTCAGCCGGCCGCAAGCGTTGAAGTTGTCGTAGTGGTCCATGAAATCGGCCACATCGGCGATCGTCTGGTGCAATTCCGAGAGGATCCAGCGATCGAGCTCCCCGCGCTCAGCGATGGGGCGGTATCGCTCGGCCGACTCGAACGCCGCGGGACGCAACTGCCCGCCATCCTGCTTGAACGCTTGGTAAGAAACCTTGCCGGCCGGATCGAAACGATCGATGTTCGCGTAGATGACGAAAAATCCGTACACGTTCCAGAGACGCAGGAGAAACTCCGGCATGCTCTCTTTGATTGCCTGTTCACTATAGCGGATCGAGGTCCAAGGCGTCTGGTTCGCGTAGAAATACCACCGCAGGGCATCGGCACCATAGCGATCGAAAATCTCCTTCGGTTCCCGATAGTTCCGCAGACTTTTCGACATCTTCTGTCCGTCTTCGCCGAGAATCAGCCCCAGCACGATACAGTTGCGGAAAGGATGGGGAAACGGCACCATCGGCGTCGGATTCTCTTCAAGGGCCTTCGGAACCAGCGGCTGCTCGGAAGCCGGGGAGCTTTCATCGCCGAACAGGAGCGTGCTGATCGCCAAGAGACTGTAGAACCATCCCCGCGTCTGATCGATCGCCTCACTGATGAAGTCGGCCGGGAATTGCAGTGAAAATCGTTCGGTGGAACCGGTCCGGTGCGGATATCCCCATTGGGCAAACGGCATCGACCCGGCATCGAACCAGCAGTCGATCACCTCGCTGACCCGACGCATGCGTGCTCCGGGCTTCTTGGGCGAATCGTAGGTCACCTCGTCGATGTAAGGCTTATGGATCTTCAGGTCGTCCGCCAACTCGGGATGGGCCGCCTTGGCTTTTTCCCAGGCTTCGGTTCCGTCGATCCCCGGCTTCATGAGCAGTTCCTCGTAGCTGCCGACCGCTTCGGTGTAGCCGGTCTCTTCACACACCCAGATCGGCAGCGGCGTTCCCCAGTATCGCTCCCGGGAAAGGGCCCAGTCGACGTTCGATTCGAGGAAGTTTCCGAAACGTCCGTCTCGGATATGCTCGGGGGTCCATCCGATTCGCCGGTTGTTCTCGAGCATCTGCTCTTTCAGGGCGGTGGTGCGCACGAACCAACTCCGGCGGGGATACTGGATGAGCGGATCGTCCTTGGCCCGCCAGCAGAAAGGATAATCGTGCAGATATTGCTCCTGATGAAAGAGCAGGCCGCGATCCTTGAGCATCCGAGTGAGCGGTTTGTCGGCCTCCTTGACCCACATGCCGCGGACCTCTTCCGGGACGAATTGCCATCGGTGCTCGGGATCCCCCTGATGCTGCTCGCTGTAGAATGTTCCGTCGGGGGCCACGCAACAGATCAACTCGGGACCTTGTCCCTCGACGAATCGCTGCTGCTGTTGGGTGAGCACGTCGAAGTCGACCTCGCCGAACGCCGGAGCCTGATGAACGATGCCGGAACCTGATTCGGTGGTGACGAAATCGGCCGAAACGATGCGCCAGGCGATCACCTCGGTCCCCCCCTCTTTCAGTTCGCCCATCATCTCGCCGTAGGCATTGTAATAACCGCCGTAGGGAGGGAGATAGCGCCGACCCAGGAGTTCTTCGCCGAGGAATGTGCGAAGGACGCGAAACTTTTTCTTCATCTTCGCGGCGATCGGCTCGACCAGCGCAGAGGCCAGGATCACCTTGCGATCTTCTGCATTTTCATCTTCGTCGCTCACCTCGACCAGCGCGTACTCCAGATCGGAGCGAACCGCGGCGAACTGGTTGCTCGGCAGCGTCCAGGGAGTGGTCGTCCAGACGATCAAATCGACGTCGGGCAATTCGGCATCGAACGGCTCGACCAGCGGAAACCGTACATACACGCTGGGATCGGCCACTTCACGGTAACCCTGGCCCACCTCGCCCGAAGAGAGCGCCGTGCCGCCCTGGGCCCACCACCAGACGATCTTATGCCCCTGATACAACAGTCCCCGATCGAACAGGTTCTTCAGGGCCCACCAGACGCTTTCCACATAACTTTGATGGTACGTGACGTAGGCCTCGTCGAGATGGATCCAGAATCCCAGCCGTTCGGTCAGCTCCTCCCACTGACGGATATACCGGAAGACACTCTCGACGCACTTGTGGATGAACGGCTCCACGCCGTACTCTTCGATCTGCTCCTTCGAGTGGATTCCCAGCTCTTTGCAGACTTCCACCTCGACCGGCAAACCGTGCGTGTCCCATCCGCCCTTTCGTTCGCACCGGAATCCCCGCATCGTCCGATAGCGGGGGAACAGATCCTTGATCGCCCGGGTGATGCAATGGCCGGGATGCGGCATGCCGTTCGCCGTCGGCGGACCTTCATAGAAGACGAACGGTTCGGCCTCGCTTCGCATGTCGAGCGACTTCTCGTAAATGCGGTTTTCACGCCAGAAATCGAGGATCCCCATCTCGAGCGTCGGAAACGAAACGGAATTTTCTACCGGGCGAAACATCTTGTCATTGATTCCTTTTACTTGTGTGGACTCCATGCGAAAAGGGCTTCATGAGGCGTCGCCTCATCGGCGGGACGCGTCACGCTGGAGCGTTTTCAAGACGACCTTGCTCAAATTCGGTTCCGCGGCGCCCGCGGTGGCGATGATCTCCTCCACATCGGCCGGCTCCAGAGCATCGGGCAAGCAGATGTCGGTGACGATCGAAAGCCCCAGCACCCGCATTCCGCCATGGACCGCCACGAGCACCTCCGGCACGGTCGACATCCCCACGACATCGGCCCCGATCATCCGGAGGAAACGGTACTCCGCCCGGGTCTCCAGGTTTGGTCCGAGTACGGCAACATACACGCCCTTGTGGGCAACGACGTTCTCCAATCGAGCCACTTCCAGTGCATCTTCGACCAATACCGGGTCGAACGGACGACACATATCCGGAAAACGGGGTCCGAGGCGATCGTCGTTCACGCCCACCAGCGGATTGACGCCCATCAGATTGATTTGGTCGTCCAGGACGACGATGTCGCCTTTTTGATAATTCGGGTTCATCCCCCCGCAGGCACTGGAGACGACCAGAAGATCGGCCCCCAACTCCCGCATCACGCGGACCGGAAAAGTGATCTGCTGTAGCGAATAGCCTTCGTAGGCGTGCAAACGTCCTTCCATCGCCACCACCGGTCGGCCGTTGAGCTTGCCGAGGACCAACTGCCCGGTGTGACTGGTCGCCGTCGAAACCGGAAAATGGGGGATTTGGTCGTAAGGGAGAGTACACTCCGCGTCGATCTGCTTGGCCACGCCGCCGAGTCCCGTCCCGAGGATCATGCCGACCTCCGCCCGGGAATCCCAATCCTGACGAATCCGCTCGACCGCTTCCTGCACTTGATCATAGATCTTCAACATCAATTCGACCTCTTTTTCAATCCTTTCCCTGCGACGATGCTTTCGGGCGGCTCGTTTCTTCTCGAATGCACGAACTTCGCCGAACCGTCACTTGGGGCCTCACAACTTTTTGTTCTTTTCCTGTTCCTTCGTTTTCGGCAAAACGGTCGATTTGATCGACAACTCCTGCAATTGCTTGGCGTCGACCTCGCCGGGAGCGGCGGTCATCAGATCCTGCGCCCGAGCGGTTTTCGGGAAAGCGATACACTCGCGGATGTTGCTCAGTCCGCCGAAGAGCATGACCAGCCGATCGAGCCCGAAGGCGATGCCGCCGTGAGGAGGGGCTCCGAATTGGAGGGCGTCGAGCAGAAAACCGAACCGTTCGTCGGCCGTCTCCGAATCGATGCCGAGGATGTCGAAGATTTTGCTCTGGACCTCGGCGTCATGGATACGAATCGTCCCTCCGCCGGCCTCGAAGCCGTTGATCACCAGATCGTAGGCTTTTGCCCGCAACTTGGTGGGGTCGCCGTCCAGATGGGGAAGATCCTCATCGAGGGGGGCGGTGAAGGGATGGTGCATCGCGGCGAGTCCTCCCTCTTCTTCGTCGCGCTCGAACATCGGGAAGTGCGTCACCCAGGAGAAGTGCATCTCCCCGGGATCGAACAACTTCAGTTCGGCGCCCAGCCGTCGTCGCAGCCCGTTGAGTGTTTTGCAAGTCACCTCGAATTGGTCGGCACTGAAGAGGAGAAAATCCCCGGCCTCCGCCTCGAGTCGCTCGGCGATCTGCCGGAGGACTTCCGGCTGGAAGTTTTTAGCGATGGGCCCGGTCAACTCACCCTCGTCGTCGACCTTGAACCAGGCAAGTCCCTTGGCGCCGAAATCCTCGCGGACCCAATCGGTCATGAGATCGATGTCTTTTCGGGAATAACGATCGGCGGCACCCTTGGCGTTGATGCCCCGGACGCGTCCTCCGGAGTCGGCCACCGAACGAAACACGCGGAAATCGACCTGCGCCGCCAGATCGGTCAGATCGACGATCTCCATGCCGAACCGCAAATCGGGTGCATCGTGACCGAACCGCTCCATCGCCTCGTGATACTCCAGCCGGGGCAGTGGGAGCGTCGGCTCTTTGCCCAGCACCTCGCGGCACAGCCGGGCGATCATGCCGTCCATGATCTCGATGATGTCGTCCATTTCGACGAACGCCATCTCGAGGTCGACCTGCGTGAATTCCAACTGCCGGTCGGCCCGTTGGTCCTCGTCGCGAAAACATCGCGCGATCTGGAAATAGCGGTCGAAACCGGCGACCATGAGAATCTGCTTGTAAAGCTGCGGCGACTGGGGCAGGGCATAGAAATGGTTGGGATAGATTCGGCTGGGAACCAGAAAGTCTCTGGCCCCCTCGGGGGTGCTTCGGCCGAGAATCGGCGTTTCCACATCGATGAAGCCGAGTTCGTCGAAATAGTCGCGGATGATCTTCGTGACGCGGTGGCGGAGTTCCATCACTTCGAGCATCGCCGGACGACGGAGGTCGAGATAACGGTGACGCAAGCGGACCTCTTCGGTCGGAACTTCCTGTGCCGTCGGCAAGAGGGGGGGAGTCGACGAGCGGTTCAGCAATCGCAATCGGTCGGCCCGGACTTCGATCCGGCCGGTGGGGATCTTCGGATTCTCCGTCCCTTCCGGGCGTTCGGCCACTCTGCCGGTCACCATAATCACGTATTCGTTTCTCAACGTGCGTGCCAGCTTGAACCGTTCCTCGCCGATATCCGGAGAAAAAACCACTTGGGTCTTCCCGTAGCGGTCCCGAACGTCGACAAACAAGACTCCGCTATGGTCCCGATAGGTGTCGACCCAACCGGAGAGGGTCACGGTTTGATCGATGTGTTCCGGTCTGATTTCTCCACAGGTGTGTGTTCGCAACAAGGCCCGACCCCTTATGAATCCATTTATTTTGATATCAAAAACGTGCTGTTCTAAAAAAACCGAGTGAACGAGGCTCATCGCCGAAATTGATTTCGACGGTGTCGAACCCGCAAAAAATGGAAGTCTCTATTTTATAGGCTCTCCCCAGATGTGAATAGTCCCGCCCCCGTTTTCCTCGCGCGGCATTTCCCCCAAAAATCGACGATCCTTCCAAGGCGCATCCGGCGGACGATCGCCGAACCGGAAGAGGTTGCTCTGGAGATCTGGAGAGAAGTTCGGCAAATCATTTTCCATCTCCTCTTCTTCCTTGTAAAATGAAAAGGGTTTCTTTTCGTTGATTTCTTTCCCGCGGGGAGAAGAGGACGAACACCCCCCAATGGGCGGAACTCCCGCTGCACGTCATCGCCAAACCGATCGGCCCGAAATGCAACTTGCGGTGCCGATACTGTTTTGATCTGGAAAAAGAATCCCTCTATTCGGAGGAGCAGAACCGGGCGATGTCGGACGAGACGCTCCGGCATTTCACGCGGCGGTATCTCGAGGCCCAATCAAATCGAGTCGATGAAATCGACTTCGCTTTTCAGGGAGGTGAACCCACCCCCCTGGGAATCGATTTCTTCCACAAGGCCCTCACTTATCAGGAGAAATACTGTCCGCCGGGAAAGCGAATTCAGAACGCGTTTCAAACCAATGGACTTCTGCTCGACGATGAGAGAGATGACCGAACTGCTGAAGCGGCGACTCCCGCCGGCGAAAATCATGGATCGGACACTTGCCGACGCCGCGTCCCGAAACCCACGACGGCCGAATTCCCGGAAAATCGGGCGGAACATGCTTTGCCCCTGCGGTTCCGGAAAAAAATACAAGAACTGCTGCCAACGCAAGAGATAGTATGATTTTGTTCCCCTGGAATGCCGAAAAGCTGACCGAGTGACACGCGCACGGGTCGCCCCCCTTCTTCCTCCCCTTCTCTCGAACGAAAACCCTCACGAGGGTGGGGGTTCGGGCTTGACAACCGCGCGAAATTCCTAATAAATAGTGGGGGAGCGGAATTCATGGTTCAAAACATAAGCCTTCCAATGCCGATCAGCTTGACGACTTCCGAGCATCGACCGTGAACACTTTCCGACCGTCTTGATCCGTCTTCCCCTTGAAAACTTCCCGAAAGAACAGCCTCAAATGTAGAGGAAGGATAGAATATGTCGCTTCATTCGACTCCTTCGACAAGCTCGTTTTCATGCCCGGCACTGCCCGGGTCCGAGTCGAAAACGCTTCCCCCGACCGTAGCCGCCGACAGTCCCTGGGAGGACGAATTCGAAGATGATGATTACGATATCGACGAATTCGACGACGACGACTTCGACGACGACTTCGACGATGACTTCGACGATTTACCGGATGACGAATTCAGCGATCTCGAGGAAGAGCTTGAAATGGACGAATTCGAGGATGCCGACCTCTTCGAAGATGAATTCGAGGAGGAGATCGACCCGACGGAATTCGAGGAATTCGATGACCTCGAAACCGATGAGGATACCTTCGACAAGGACGAGGACGAGGACAAGGAAGACGAGAAGTCGGAAGAATAGAATTGGGTGGCGATGGTCGTCACATCCCATCCCGATTGGACGAAACGTCACGTGCAAAATTATTTCTTATTTGAGGATGTTCGAGTCATCCTTTTTCGGTGAGGAGAGAAATCATGACCTGCTGTCGCGGTATTCTTGGTGTGTGCTTCCTGCTGGGTTTGTTCCTCTTCCAGCCCGGTTGCCAAAACGGTCCCGCGGAAGACAAGCAGGACGGCGAAAAAAAACAGCAGCGGTCTGCACAGACAGGCGACCAGCTTGGAAACGAGGATTCGGGAGAGGAATCGGATCCCATCGAGCCGAACGAACCGATCCCCTACGAAAAGAAAAAAGACGACTCCGCCGGGGAAATCCCCGCCGTCAAGATGACCGCCCAGGGCAGAAAAACCTGCCTCGTCTTTCAGGACGACCCGTTCCCGACCGGAACTTTGGTCACGCTTGAAGGAAAGTCGGTCGAATTGGAGTCTCTCCTCGGAGAAAAGCTGACGCTCATCGCTTTCTGGACGCGCGGGCAGAACCAATTCGCCGAAATGGCGGCCGTTTCTCTCCTGGAGGATCTTCAGCAGGACGTCTACGCCGTCACCCGTCGGCCGGATGTCGCCGTCTTGGCGATCAACGAAGGCGACACGGCCGAGTCGATCCGGCAAACCGTGCAGAAAGCGGAAGCGGAATACCCGGTCCTTCAGGATACAAAGGGAACGCTTTTCAAAAAGATCGCAACCTCTTTCCTTCCAAGGATTTACGCAATTGGACCGAAGGGAAAGATCCTCTGGATGGACATCGAATATTCGGAAGCCACGCGCGACGAATTGCAATCGGTCCTGAAGGCGGTCGTCGGCGACCTTGAAACGCCGTAAGCTCGAAAACGCCGCGGTCGGAAACATCTTCCGGGTCGACGGCGCGAAAAAAAGGTCACCGATCCAGCAGTGAGAATCTCTCTTCACCGAGGATCGATGACCTTTTCACTTATTGTCTCTCAGCTCGAGTTCTCTTCACTCGACCGCGCCTCATTCATTGACGGGCGTGAATTCATCCTTGGGTACGCCGCAAACCGGGCAAACCCAGCTCTCAGGAATATCTTCAAACGGCGTGCCCGGGTCGACGCCTTGATCCGGGTCACCGGCTTCCGGGTCGTAAACATAATCGCAAGAATTGCATGCATACTTTTGCATTTTGAACCTCCAGTTAGAATCATTCCAGAAAACCAATCACGGGACGGCGCCCCCGAAAGTCACATTTCACCATGCAAGACAGCGAGGTGACCGTCGGCCTTCTTGTCTTCATGGTGAATCAAAGGCTACATCCTATTCTATTGAACAATGTAACGGTTTTCCGGGTCCAAGGGAATCACCCCGGGAAAGAAATCTTGGGAAACCGCTTTTCGCCGCCTCCGGAAAAACCTTCATTTTCCTTATATCGCGAATTTTTTATAAATTGCCTTTTCCAGAATCATTTGGCTTTTCGTCGCAGATATGCTATTTTTTGACAATCCTTTCCCAAAAAAATACTGAGAAACCGTCATATTTTCAAGCCAACGGCTTCCAAACCGTTCGCCAGCGAAACCGACGACACTGAGCTCGGTCATTTCTTGCGAACAAAGGTCTGACTCCATGAAAGATCGAAGACCTCCAGCATCGACCGGCCCCGAACAGGGCTTTCAGGAAAACTTTCCGGAAAGGTCGCCGCGCAAACTCGATATGGAGTTGGCGCATCTTCAGAAAATCTTCGATGCCGCCCACGTGGGTCTGCTTCTTGTCAACTCGGTAGGGACCATCGCTCGTGTGAACGACGTCATCACGAAGCTGGTGGGAAAAAACGCGCGCGATTTGATTGGCAAACGTCCGGGTAAGGCGATGCAGTGTATCGAAACGGCCTTGCTGCATCATCAATGCGGAGAAGGCGAAAGCTGCCATGAGTGTCCCTTTCGAAATACTTTCGAGAAAGCCCTGACTTCGGGCCGGGAAGTGAAAGGCGTGGAAGCGGAAAAGGAGTTCTACTTGAATGGGGAAACCATCCCGCTCTGCTTTTCACTGAACGCGAGCCGCATGGAAATCGAGGGCAATAACCAGGTATTGCTGACTCTCTTCGACGTCACCGAGCGGAAGATGGCGGAACGGAAGCTGCGGGAGGAAAAGGAGCGGTTCGAACAGATCGCCTCGCTTGCCGGAGAGATGGTCTGGGAAGTCGATGCAAACGGTTTGTACACCTACGTCAGCCAAGCGAGCCGAAAAATCTTCGGTTACTCCCCGGAGGAGCTGATCGGCAAAAGGTATTTCACCGATCTCCATACCGAGCAGGACCGGGGAGAATCCAAAGAATCGGTGAAGAAGATCTTCGCGGCCAAGAGTACCATTCGAGATTACGAAAATCGCGCACAAACCGCCGAGGGACGTGAAATCATCCTGCTGACCAATGGGATTCCACTCTTCGACGAGCGGGGCGATCTTCTCGGCTATCGGGGCGTCGATCAGGAGATCACCGAGCGGAAAACGGCCGAAACGATCGCCCATGAGCAGAAGACCCTCCTGTCGACCATTCTCAACGCCATCAATGCGCCCGTCTTTTACAAAGACATAAACGGAATTTACCTCGGCTGCAACGACGCTTTCGAGGACTTCATCGGGAAAAATCGGGAGCAGATCGTGGGGTATACCGCCTTCGACATCGCCCCCAAACACCTCGCCGAGAGATACCACCGGGCCGACCAACAGTTACTGGAAGCGGGGAAATGCCAAGTCTACGAATGCTCCGTTTACGATACCCGGGGGAATGAAAAGAATGTCATGTTCCACAAAGCGCCGTTCTACGATTCCCAGGGTCAAATCGCGGGACTGGTCGGGGCGATGCTCGACATCACGGAGATGAAAAAGACCCAGAAAAAGCTCGAGGAGAGCGAGCAGCGCCACCGGCTCTTATTCAGTTCGGCCAAAGACGCCCTATTCCTTCTCGTGCCTCCCGATTGGGCGTTCGTCGACGCTAATCCTTCGGCTGTGGAACTGTTCGGGGCCGAATCGCGCGAACAATTAATCCGTCGCTTCCCCCTGGAGATTTCGCCGGAACATCAACCCGACGGAACCAAGTCGTCCGAGAAGAGCCTCGAAATGATTCGTAAGGCCGTGGAAGAAGGGGTCCACCTCTTCGAATGGACGCACCGGACGTTCGACGGGAATGAATTCCCCGCCGAAGTGCTCCTGACATCCATGTCCTTCGACGGCCGAAACTATCTGCTGGCTTCGGTACGCAATGTCACCGCGCGCAAGCATGCCGAGGAGGCGATCGCCGAAGCGAGAGACCAGGCGGAAAGCGAGGCCGCGAAACTCTCGGCGATGATCTCGGGGATGGAAGACGGTCTGCTGTTCGTCGATCGGGACGATCGGGTGGTGGAAGTCAACGAAGCCTTTTGTCGCCTGCTGGGAAAAGATCGTCAAGAGATCCAGGACCGTCCACTCGAGAGCCTGGAATTGGAAAAACATATCGAGAATTTCTCCAATCATCTCTCAGCCTTCCGAAAACAACGATTGACCGAACCTTGCGTTTGCCAGACACGGCTTCCCGATGCGGAGGTCATTTTTCGGGTCTTGCCCATCTATCGGCACCGCAGTTTCGACGGAATTCTGATCAGTTGCATCGACATCACGGAACTGGCCGACGCCAAAGAGCGCCTGGAAGCCTCGAATCGGGAACTGGAGAAGAGTATCGCCCGGAGTCATCAGCTCGCCGAACAATCGGAAATGGCCAGCAAGGCCAAGAGTGAATTTCTGGCGAACATGAGCCATGAGATCCGCACTCCGATGACGGCGATCCTCGGTTACACGGACCTGATTCTCGAATCGAACAAGGATCCGGACACCCGAAACGCCGCCTCGACCATCCAACGCAACGGACGCCATCTCCTGGAAATCATCAACGACGTGCTCGATTTGGCAAAGGTGGAATCGGGAAAACAGAAGGTGGAGCTCCGCCGATGTTCGCCGCATCAGGTGGTAGCCGAAGTCGTTTCGATGCTCCGCGTGCAGACCGAGGGAAAAGGCCTCTCGCTCGACGTCGAATACGCGACTCCGATTCCGGAAACGATCGAAACCGATCCGGCCCGGCTCCGCCAAATCCTCCTCAATCTGATCGGCAACGCGATCAAATTCACCGAACTGGGCGGCGTGACCTTGAAGATCTCCCTTTTGCAGCCTCCCGAGGGGTCGGCGCGCTTGCGTTTCAATGTCATCGACACCGGCATCGGCATGTCGAAGCAACAAATCGCTCAGCTCTTCCAGCCGTTTTTCCAACTCGATTGCTCGCTCAGCCGAAAATACGGCGGCACGGGACTGGGATTGACCATCAGCAAGCATTTCGCCTATATGCTCGGGGGCGATTTGACCGTCCAAAGTCAACTGGGGCAGGGCAGCGACTTTCTTTTGACGATCGAGACCGGCTCACTCGAGGGCATTCCCATGTTGGACAATGTTCAAGAGATCGAGATGCGTCTTCCCGAGGAGGAGAAGGAAAAGCCCATTGAGCCGGGAATGCTCTCCGGACGCATTCTGCTGGCCGAAGACGGTCCGGACAACCAGCGACTGATCTCGCTCCTTTTGAAAAAGGCGGGAGCTCAGGTTGAGTTGGCGGAAAACGGTCAACAGGCTGTGGAAAGGGTCGAGGCAACCGGCCGGAAAAACGACGACGCGGAAGAGCCCCTTCCGCCGATCGACCTAATATTGATGGACATTCAGATGCCGGTGCTCGACGGGCTCGAAGCCACGCGGACGCTCCGCGAACAAGGGTACACCAACCCGATCCTCGCCCTGACCGCCCACGCGATGGAGCAAGACATTGAAAAATGCCGCCTGGCCGGTTGCGACGGGCACCTGACGAAGCCGATTCATCGAAACCTCTTTTTCGAGACGATTCGGAAAAGCTTGAAACGAAGCCGTTCCGCGGAAGGCCAGCCGGAGGATTGACCGTCAGGCTCAGAACGACAAGAGCATCTGCCAGATGAACATATTTCCGAGTCCATCGATTCCTTCCCACGTATTGCGGACGACCTCTTCGTCGCCGATGTCCTCCCGCAGGTTCGCCCGTTCCTCTTCCCACGGGACGCAAACACCCCGCTGCTTCTTTCCGGCAGGGGGTTCTTTCAGATAGGCCCCGACCTTGGCATCTTCCGGCTTGGGGGCGGGAGGCGGTTCCTTGGTGCTGTCTTCGGCGTGTCCCCGGCTGTAAACACCGTATTCCCGCCCGGCCTCGGTCATCGCACGGACATTTTCCACCGTCGCGTCGTTCTGCACGATGGCGCTGGCGTCGAGAATATAGCCGCCGTCCTGAGCGACCCCCTCGATCACCTTCTTCACATAGGCACGCACATCTTCCGGTTGCTTCACTCCGAGCATGGCGTTGGGAATGCCGCCGCTGAGGCAGAAGCGGTCACCGAGCACCTCTCGGCATTTGAAGATATCGCCCTGGTCGACATGATAAATGATGCTCTGTTCAGGAAGCTCCCGGAACGATTCGAGATGGGGATCCCAATTGCCCTCGGCGTAGAAGAGCGTTTGGATCCCGTTGGCCCAGAGCTCCTCGATGACGGGCTTGAGGGAAGCCCAGTAGATATTCTGGAAAATGTCGAACGAGACGAAGGGCACTCCGCCGCGATGCATCCAGATGGAGGCCGGGGCCATGTGATTCGGGTCGGAGGTCGTCTTGGCGACATGGAAGAGATGGGGGGCCAGAGCCTCGCTGGCGGCCAGCAACTTCTCGGGCCGTTCGAAAATATCCTCGACCAAACCGAGATACCCCCGAAGTTTATCGGCGATGATATCCATCGGCGCCTTGAGGATGCCGGCGATTGCCGGAGCGGTGCCGGTCTCGCTCTGAAGCCGCTGGACCTGGGGCCCGAAGCCGCCGAAGTACTGGAACATCGCCATCGCGGTGCGGATCAAGGCGACATTGTGCTCGTAGGTCACCGGCCGGCCTTCGGGAACAATCCGGGCCGCCACCCGGGGCAACCACTTGTTGTACAGAAAGGCGGTCGGGTCGTCGATCAACTCATCATATTCATCGGCCTTCATGAAGGCGTCTTCATGCGGGGGTTCACGATACTGGAATCCGGTGTCTTTGGGGATATCGACCCCCGGAATGGCATAATATTTCAATCCCATCGAGTGGGCCAATCCCGTCCATACGTAGACCATGTTCGGCACGACCGCGTCCCAATCGAAATCCGAGGCGCACTTGATCGCCGCATCGAAGGCCCGTTGATAATCGTGCGCCACTTCCTGGGCCGTGTAACCGGCGTAGCGCGCGGTGAACTCCGCCACGAAAGGGCGAATCGGCACGCAGTCGGGCATTTCGTTCCGCATTGCTTTGATGTATCGCCCCTGACGCTGACGGAAAAGTGCTTCGTAATCGGTCGACATGGTTCACCCTTTCTTTCTGGTCGGCACATGAGCGCGAAGATCGCCGCGGTCGCCGTCTTCGCTTCGAGAATTCCGTTTTCCGCGAGCGCGGCCACTGTAGGAGTGTTTCCAATGATGCTATGATGAATATGGCGCCTATGATAGAGAATGCGGAACGCCTTTTCAAGCGAACCGCTCGTGAAACCGAACAAAAATTTGCAACCGCCGCTCCTTCCTCTCTCGACCAGGAGGCACATTCATGCAAGGCCCCGCGAATTCTCTTTTTCGCCTGCTTCCCCAAATCGAAAGAGTCCTACAAGATCCCCGTCTGGAAAAGCTATCCCATAAGATTCCACGCTCGCTCATCACCGAAGCCGTACGCGAGGCGGTCGAGGCGATGCGGCTTCACATGCAGTCCTCCTCAGGAGCCCCCCCCACGGATCGCCGGTCGGTGTTCGACCGAGTCGTCCAGCGCACGTTGGAGGAGATCGAAAAGCGGCACCGAAAACGATATTGCCGGGTCATCAACGCCACCGGGATCATCCTGCATACCGGCCTGGGGCGGGCGGTCCTCGCCCCCAAGGCACTCGATCAGATCGCCACGGAACTGGCCGGCTACTCCCATCTCCAGATCGACTTGAACACCGGCAACCGATGCAAGCGCGACGATCGCATCGAAGACTTGCTGTGTCTGCTGACCGGCTGCGAAGCCGCCACGGTGGTCAACAACAACGCCGCCGCCACGATGATCGTTCTGAACGCGGTCGCCGAAGGTCGCGAGGTGATCGTCTCTCGGGGACAACTGGTCGAAATCGGAGGGTCGTTCCGTTTGCCGGAAATCATGGAGCGAAGCGGCGTGAAACTCGTCGAAGTCGGCACCACGAACAAGACCCATCCTCAAGATTACGAGAACGCCGTCACCGATCAGACGGCCGCCATCCTGAGGGTCCATCCGAGCAATTACCGCATCACCGGCTTCACCTCGGAAGTGCCTCTGGCGACCCTGGTGAAAATCGCCCGTCGGCGGAACATCGCCTTGATCGACGATGTCGGGGCCGGATCGCTGATCGATGTCTCCCGCTTCGGTTTCGAGAAGGAGCCGACACTGCAAGAGTCGGTCCGGCATGGCTCGGACCTGATCACTTCAAGCGCCGACAAACTCATCGGCGCCGGTCAAGGCGGACTGATCCTCGGGAAGAAGGAATGGGTGGCGAAAATCCGCAAGAACCCGCTGGCTCGCATCGTACGTGCCGACAAGCTGACCCTCGCCGTCCTCGAGGCGACCTTAGAGCAGTTCCTCGCTCCCGAGCAGGCGATCGAAACCATCCCCACGCTGGAAATGATGTGCCGCGAACCGAATAATCTCGCCAACGAAGCGGAACGCATCGCCTCGGCCGTTCGGGAGCACCTGGGAGAAAAGGCGATCGTCGAGACCCGAGAAGGATATTCCCAGATGGGAAGCGGCTCGCTGCCGACCCAGAATCTTCCGACGAGACTGGTCGCGCTCATCCCGAAGACCTCCTCCCCCGATGTGGTGGCGAAAAAACTCCGAACCCATCATTTGCCCGTGTTTTCCCGTATCCAGGAGGAGCAAATCCTATTCGACCCCCGAACCCTCCGACCGGGCGAAGCAGAACTCCTGACGGAGGCGATCCTCGAGGTGTTTCCCTGATGAACCTCGACCGATTCCTCCACCAAAAAGATTAATCGTCGACTTCACTTTTTTTGAAAAGAAGGTGCTTCCATGAAAACCAGTAGAACGATTTTATTCGCCATCCTTTTTGTCCTGATTCTTGCTCTTCCCCATGCGACCGACGCCGGAGAAAGTGAAAATTTCCAGTGGGAAGAGAAAGCGCATTCGGTGGCGCTCGTTCAAAACGGCGAAGCGATTTGGCGATTCCATTACGGTTCCTCCGAAGGGGTGCCCTATCTCGGAAAGACTTTTTTCCATCCGGTGGCGATCTCCTCGAAGAAGGCAGACGATGCGCCCGTGGTGCTCACCTGCAACAGCCCCGACGACCATCCTTGGCACCATGGACTCTGGTTTTCCTGGAAATTCCTCAACGGAGTGAACTATTGGGAAGTGGACCGCAACACGGGAAAAGCGCAGGGCGAAACGCGACTGGTGAAGGAGAAAACCACACTCCGAGCGGATTTCTCCGCGACCATTTTGCTCGACTTGGAATATGTTCCCGGTTCCGGTCAAGAGGACGCCGGGGAGGTGATCTTGAAAGAACGTCGTCGGATCGATATCTCCCCGCCCGATGAGAACGGCAGCTACCATTTCGATTGGACCTGCCGCTTCACGGCAAACGACCGGCCGGTGCGCTTCGATCGCACTCCGCTTCCCGGCGAGCCCGGCGGGGTGGGCTATGGCGGTTACGCGGGGCTTTCGATGCGTTTTTCGAAAGAGATGAGCGATCGAGGGGCCGTCTCCACCAAAGGACCGGTGGAATTCAACGATCAGAATCGCCATCGCTCCAAGGCGAAGGCGATGGACTACTTTGGGAAGATCGGGGGGCACACCGCCGGACTGGCGTTCTGCGACCACAAGGAGAACCGCAATCACCCCACGCCGTGGTACGTCATCGCCTCACCGCACATGAGCTATTATAGTCC
Source organism: uncultured Planctomycetaceae bacterium (assembly GCA_964632505.1). GTDB lineage: Bacteria > Planctomycetota > Planctomycetia > Pirellulales > Thermoguttaceae > CAZWCE01. The sequence goes on from CAZWCE010000016.1 coordinate 43,084, forward strand.
TGCCGTGATCTGCTATCAGCCGTTCCAGCTCGAAGCCGAGGACTCGTTCACCCTCCGATATCGCGCGATCGCCCACCCGGGAAAGTTCGATGCCGAGAAGCTCCGCAACGCGTTCGAAGCGTTTCAGGAGTCGACCGAGCCCTCCGCCGACGAAGCGACACGGTAGCAACAACACGCTTCCTTGCCGATCGATGATTTGTGGTCGCTTTTCCCTGCTGTCCGCCAACCGGCCGATGCCGCTTGGGCAAGCGGGGGAAACAGCGGGCGAATGATTGCAATGCCATTGCATCGCAATGCCTTGCGTGGGGGGTCTTGCATGAATCCATGGGGCTGATTCCATGGGGCAAGGGCTGATGCAATCCCCGTTATTCGGGCGCCCGATGGGGCCTGAACGTATTCAAAGTACAAAAAACGGTTTCGGCATGGCATTTGCAGTTTGAACAGTGGGTGCACTAAAACAATTTTTTTATCGATAGAAAAACACGCAAAGCGGAACCTCCCGGAAGAGGATTTCCGCGTGCAGCAAAAGGGGGGAACCGATGACCGAGAATCATGTCTCTGCAACCAACACATCGACGGCGGCTTCCGGCGGGGAAGCGAAAAAACAAAGTAGCAACAAGGCATATCATCTTCGAAGCATGATCAGCTTCGCGCTTTTTCTGTTTTTCGTCATGCTGCTGGTCACGGGAGTCGTCCTCTACATCTCCCCCCGGGGACGCGTGGCGAATTGGGTCCAATGGACCTTTTGGGGACTGACCAAGGATCAGTGGACCAGCGTCCATACCAATGCCGCGATTCTATTCATCCTCGCTTCGCTCATTCACCTCCTTTACAACTGGAAGGTCTTCTGGAGCTACCTCTTTTCGAAGGTCTCCTCGGGGCTGCATCGCGGTCGGGAACTGGTCACGGCGGTGGTCTTGGCCTTGGTGGTCTTCGCGGGATCCTATTTCGAACTGCCGCCTTTCCAAACCGTGATGGACCTGAACATGGACATCAAGAATTACTGGGAAGCGAAGAGCCAAAACGCGCCGATTCCCCACGCCGAAGAACTGAAGATGGGCCTCTTCGCTCAACAGATCGGCGTCTCCCCTCCGCAAATCCGAAAAGTGCTGGAAGACGCCGGCTACCAACCCGAGCCGGGCATGACGCTCAAGGAGATCGCCGAGCAAAAAGGAGCCGCTCCCAGTGAATTGCTCGACCTGATCAACGAAAAGATTCCCGAGAGCCAACGGAAGGCCAATCCCATGCGGATGGGGTCGCAGAAAAGCCGTGACCAAAAGAGCGGCATGAGGCAAGGTCAAGGTCGAGGCATGGGCCGTGGCGGGATGGGACCCGGCGGAGGTCAAGGCGAAGGCCGAGGGATGGGCGGAAACCGGGGACAAGGAGGCGGCGAGGGTCGGAATTCCGAGGAGATTTCGAATCCGGAATGATCCTACCGCCCCCTGTTTCAATGACCTTTTTCCAAAAAAAACGAGATGCGATGAATCGTCTCGGAATATCATCATAAGGGAGGAAACCATGAACCGAACTTCGATCCGTCGCCGAAACCTGCGTCAGTGGATTCTATTGATACCGAGCCTCGTGGTGCTTGCCCTCGGGTGGAAATACCCCCTACTTGGCTTTTGGGTCATGGTCGTCATGATGGTGGGCATCCTCGGAGGCATCGTCAAGGGACGCTGGGTCTGTGGCAACCTCTGCCCCCGCGGCAGCATTTTCGATCGCCTCTTGGGCGATTTCAGCCGCAACCGCCCGATGCCGGCGGTCATCCGGCGCTTCGGGTTGCGATGGATCCTCTGGCCCGCGATGTTCGGCTTCATGATCTGGTACCTGAGCCTCGACGTGACCAACATCAACCAGTGGGGCCGTGCCATGTGGATCATGTGTGCAGTGACCACCACCATCGGACTGGTCTTCGGGCTGGTCTACAACGCGAGGATGTGGTGCGTGATCTGCCCGATCGGCAACTTGGCCTACGCCACCGGCGGCTCGAAAAGCGCTTTGTCGATCTGTGAAAGCCAATGCCGACATTGCACGACTTGCGAGAAGAAATGTCCCATGCAGGTTCAGGTGACTGATTACCGAAAAGAGGGGCTCATCGTCGATTCCCGGTGTATCCAGTGCGGGGTCTGCTCCGATTACTGCCCTGTCCGCGCGATCGGAAAAACCCCCACACACCAAGAAGTGGCTTGAAGGAAGCCCCTTTCTCTCGAGAGAACCGATTGAACCAACACCGATTCCGATCAGGAGGCATTCAAGATGAATCGTGAAAACCAAAATCGAAAACGGATCGTCATCATCGGCGCGGTCGCCGCCGGCCCGAAGGCCGCCTCGCGCATCAAGCGGATCTGCCCCAACGCCGAGGTCACCGTCGTCGAAAGGAACCGCCTGATCTCCTTCGCCGGCTGCGGGCTCCCCTATTTCGTCGCCGATACGGTTAAGGAAGAGTCGGAACTCCGAAGCACCGCCCTCGGCGTGGTGCGCGACCCGACCTATTTCGACCGCATCAAGGATTTCAAGGTCCTCACTCGGACCGAAGCGCTCTCGATCGATCGCGAAAGCCACCAAGTGCGGGTCCGATCGATCGAAGAGGATCGCGAGTACGATCTTCCCTACGACCACTTGATTCTCTGCACCGGCGCCAAGCCCGTTTGGCCGCCTCTCCCCGGCATCGAATTGGACGGGGTGTTTCGGCTTCATCAGATCGAAGACGCCGAAAAAATCCGCGAAAGACTTCAAGAGAAACCGCTTCGGGTCACCTTGGTCGGTGGGGGGTTGATCGGCGTGGAGATGGCCGAAGCGCTCGCCTCACGAGGTTGCGAAGTCACGATCGTTGAGATGCTCGATCATATCCTGCCTATTCTCGACGGGGAGATGGCCGCTCTGGTGGAAAAATACCTCAAGAGCAAGGGCATTCGCATCCTCACTCGATCCCCCGTCCGGGCGATCGAGGGCGAAGGCAAGGTCGAATCGGTCGTGGCCGGAGAAGAGCGAATCGATTGCGATATGGCGATCGTTTCGATCGGCGTGAAACCGAACGTCGCGTTGGCCGAGGCGGCGGGACTGGAAATCGGCACGACCGGGGCGATTCGCGTCGACCAGAAGATGCAATCCAGTGACCCCGACATCTTCGCCGCCGGCGATTGCTGTGAAACGTATCGACTGCCCAGCGGCGAACCCTGCCATGTTCCACTCGGTTCGACCGCCAACAAACAGGGACGTGTCGCGGCGAATAACATCTGCGGTGTCGAAGATTCCTTTCCCGGCATTCTCGGCGCGGGAGCCTGCCGCGTGTTCGATTACAACATCGCCCGAACCGGTCTCACCGAAGCCCAGGCCGAAAAGCTCGGCTACCACCCGGAATCGACGATCGTCGTCGGCCCCGATAAACCCCATTTCATGCCGAACGCCAATCCTATTTTCCTCAAGCTGATCGTCGACCGCGATACCGAGGAAATCCTGGGAGCCCAAGCGATCGGTCCGGGGGACTGCGTCAAGCGGATCGACGAGATTTCCGTCGCGATCACCTCGGGCATGAAACTGCGTCAACTCGCCCAGGTCGATCTCTGCTACTCGCCGCCGTTTTCCCCGCCGATCGACAACACCCTCACCGCCGTGAATGTTCTGGAAAACAAAATCGACGGCCTCTTTCGCGGGGTCAAGTCGACGGAAATCCACCACTGGTTGCAAGAGCAGCGCGATTTCGTGTTACTGGATGTGCGTACTCCCCAAGAATATGAACAGATGCACCTCCCCGATTCCACGCTGTTGCCCTTGGGAAAGGTCCGCGCCGAGGCCGCCCGGCTTCCCAAGGACAAACCGATCGTCGTCTTCTGCAAAGTCTCGCTACGGGGCTATGAAGCCGCCCGCATGCTCCACGGAATGGGGTTCGAAGACGTGTACTTGCTCGAGGGGGGCATCGCCGCTTGGCCATATGAGCTGGAAGAGGGAGCCGCTATGGCCGCGGGATGACCGTGGAAGCAGAGGTTGCCGGTTTGATAGATGGAATCGTGCCCCACCCTCGGAGGGCCCCCAGCCCTTCTCGGGGTTTTTTTTCGGACCTCCCAAGAGTTTCGAAATCGGAGGCCGGAATCCTTTGCTTTCCATTTCACCGGCGTCTATAATGGGTATTTCGATTTCCCATTCAGCATGGTTCCCCTGCCGGAAGGGGAAATGCCGTCTTCCTTCTTGCAAAAACCATTTCAACACCACCTCCGGGAGAGAAAAACATGAGTCACGATTCACTCCATCCCAACCGTATTTCCCGCCGCGACCTTTTGAAGCTTTCCGCCGCCGGACTGGCGACGTTCGGCCTTCCACGTTTCGCCTTTTCCGAAATCAAGAAGTCGGAGATGCCGAAACTGGCCCTTCAACTCTACTCGGTTCGCCAAGCCTGCGCCGCCGATTTCGACAAGGCATTGGAAGAAGTCGCCGAGATGGGCTTCGAGGGGGTTGAATTCGCCGGCTACCACAGCTATTCCGGAAAGCCCGAAGCGCTCAAAAAACGACTGGACGATCTGGGGCTCAAAGCCGCCGGGACCCACGTCCGCGTCCCTGCGTTGGTCGGCGACGAGCTCAAGAAAACGATCGACTTCCATAAGATCCTCGATTGCAAGTACCTCATCGTCCCGGGCGACGGCCGTTTCAGCAACCCGGAAGGGAATAAGGAACTGGCCGAGATCTTCAATCAGACCGCCGAGGTTTTGAAGCCGGAAGGCATGCGGTGCGGCTATCATAATCACACCCACGAGCTCCAGGAATACGAAGGCAAGACCTACTGGGACTGGTTCGCCGAGAGAACGGTCGAAGAGGTCGTCCTGCAGCAAGACATGGGCTGGACCGTCACCGCGGGCAAGGATCCGGTGGCACTGGTCCGGAAATACCCCGGTCGCTCCGAAATCGTCCACTTCAAGCCGGCGGTCGTCAAGGGCGATCAGGACAAGGAATCGATCATCGGACAGGATTCCGTCCCCTGGAAGGAGATCATCGTCGCCTGCTGTGAAGTCGGCGATACCGAATGGTTCACCATCGAGCAGGAACACTACCTGCCGGGCAAAACGCCGATGGAATGCTCCGAGATGTCCCTTGAGGGCCTCAAAAAGATCATCTCCGAATTGACGTGACGATCTTCCCGATCGATACCGATTTTCTCGAAGGCTGTCCCGATGAGGGGACAGCCTTTTTTTCTTGCCGAGAGCTCTTCAGGTGGAGCCCTTGCCATCGGTCGCTTTACATCGTCGCCCATCTGCGATATATTACCACCAAAGTAGAAACCACCGATGAGATTCATTGCAAGCAGGAACGACGATCGATGCCGATCCACAAGACCGTCCTTTCGATCATGGCCCACCCGGACGACGCCGAATTCACGTGCGCCGGCACCTTGACCTTGCTCAAGGAAAGAGGATGGGAGATCCACATCGCGACGATGACCCCCGGCGATTGCGGCACGGCGACCCGAAGCCGGGAAGAAATCAGCATGATCCGCCGTCGGGAAGGATTCGCCTCGGCCATGTTGCTCGAGGGCGACTACCACTGCCTCGAAGAGGCCGACGCGTTCATCATGTACGACAAGCCGACGTTGCAAAAGGTGGTGGGGCTGCTCCGGCGCGTGCGGCCGTCGCTGGTCTTCGCGCCGAGCCCGAACGACTATTTCATCGATCACGAAAACACCGCGCAACTCGCCCGGACCGCCTGTTTCTGCTGCGGCATTCCGAACGTCGAAGCCGACACGATGGAGCCGTTCCCCCACGTTCCGCATCTCTATTACGCCGATCCTCTCGGCGGAGTCGACCTCTTTGGCGAGCCGGTCACGCCGGGCATCTATGTCGAGATCACCCAAGCTTTCGAACATAAGAAAAAGATGCTCTGCTGCCACGAGAGTCAGCGAAGCTGGCTGATGGATCATCATGGGATGGATGAATACGTCCTGGCGATGAAGCGTCACGCGGAAATGCGGGGTGAAGAAGTGGGCGTCGCCGTGGCCGAAGGATTCCGGCAACATCGGGGACATGCCTATCCCCAAGACGACCTGCTCGCCGCCGAACTGCCCGACCAGACGCACGCCCCGACCGAGTGAAGCACGACCGTTCGCGGAAGACGCGATGACGAACTCACGACAATCGAGAGAAGGAGAATCAGCGACCCATGGCACGGAAAAAGAGCATTTTGGCCCCGGAATGGTGGGATTTCACGACCCTGGACGACGATGTGCTGAACGACGCGGCGCGGTTGACGCCGGAGGACATGCAATCGCTCTCCCGCGAAGGCTTCTCGGTGAAGATGTACGACAGCCTCGAAGATTTCTACCTGGCCGAGGCGCTGGAATATCTCTCCGCTTGGCGCCAGGCGACGCCGGACAACCCGGTCGGCATTTGCGGTCCGATCGGCCCGACCGAGCAGTTGCCTCTGGTTGCCCGACTGGTCAACGAACTCGAGCTGAATCTGAAGGATGCCCACTTCTGGGGCATGGACGAGTGGGTCATTCCGGAGTGCCCCTCCACCGGCGACGGATGCGTCCTCAAGGAGGTCGCCCCGGATCATCCCCTCTCGTTCGAAAAGGCGGATCGGCAAATGTGCTTCGACCGGATCAAGCCGGAATTGCGGATGCCCGAGGAAAATCTCCACTTTCCGAAAGTCGACGCCGAGAAGTACATCGGCTCCTGGTCGGGCGTCCGCTGCGCGGTGATGCAGGGAGGGCAGGGCGACATCAAGCACTGGGCGTTCAACGATCCGGTCCGTCGCGAAGGCCAATTCGCCGAACAGCCGCCCTCGCCGGAAGAATACCGCCAAAAGACCACGCGCATGGTCGAACTGCACCCGGTGACCGTCATGCAGAACGCCCGGACCAGTGGCGGCGGCGTGGTGACCGGCGTGCCGACGCACGCGGTGACCGTCGGCCCTCAAGAAACCTGGCAGGCGGAAAAAGTTTCCATCTGGCAGGCGGGCACGCACGACAACCCGTTCGGCATGCGACTGACCACCCTGATGATCGGCAAGAAGATCGCCGACAGCGCCGTGCCGATGTCGCTTCTGGCCGATCATCCGAACGTGCAGTTCAACTTCTATCGCCCCGCTATCGGAACTTGCGACGTCGAGATGCACTAGCAGGATTTCGGAGGAGTCGAAGGTTCGAAAATCCACCGGTCGTTCCCGACCCGGACGATCGCTACGTCGCTATCCCGTGGGGATATGTCGCTTTTGATCTGAAGCAACCCCGATTCAGCCGTTCCCGCTTGATCTCGTTCGCGTGAAGAAAGGATTCTCTGATGTTTCGCAGCCCATCTCCTATTGGTGTTTTTTTGAGCATCACTTCTTTTCTTGCGGTTCCGCTGCTGCTCCCGTCCGGAGCCTCGGCGGAGGAGGGCATGTGGCTGTTCTCCGATCCCCCGGTGGAAATGCTGCAAGAGAAGTACGACTTCGTTCCCACGCCGCAGTGGCTCGAGCATCTCCGGAAATCGTCGGTCCGCTTCAATAACGGCGGCTCCGGCTCGTTCGTCTCCTCCGACGGACTGGTGATGACCAACCACCACGTCGCGCTCGGGGCGATTCAGAAGCTGAGCACCGCCGAGCGAAATCTGAGTGAAGAGGGCTACCTGGCCGGGGCGATCGAAGAGGAGCTGAAATGCCACAATCTTGAGCTGAACGTCCTAGTGGGGATTGAGGACGTGACCGAACGGGTCCGCGCGGCGGTGCGGGAAGGCATGTCGGCCGATCGGGCCCATCGGGCGCGACGTGCGGTCATCAACACCATCCAGAAGGAGTCGCTCGAAGAGACCGGACTGCGGAGCGATGTCGTCACTCTCTTCGGCGGCGGAGCCTACCACCTCTATCGCTACAAGAAATACACCGACGTGCGGCTCGTCTTCGCACCGGAAGGGGCGATCGCTTTCTTCGGCGGCGACGTCGACAACTTCGATTATCCCCGCTGGTGTCTCGACGTCACGTTCTTCCGGGTCTATGAAAACGGGAAACCGGCCAAGCCCCCCCATTTCCTGCAGTGGGGCGAAGAAGGCGTCTCCCGCGACGAGTTGGTCTTCGTCTCGGGACATCCCGGTCGCACGGAGCGGGAATTCACGGTGGAACATCTGGAGAATCTTCGCGATTTCGAAATCCCGCGACGTTTGAATCGCTATCGAAGACAGGAGATTCTCTACCAGACGTTCAGCGATCAGAACCCCGAAAACGCCCGCATCGCCCACCGCGATCTCCGCGGCGTCGCCAACGGCCGCAAGGCTTACCTGGGGGTGCTCGCCGGATTGCAAACCCCCGCCTTGATGGCGAAAAAGCGAGGGCAGCAAGAGAAACTCCGCCGGGCCCTGGCCGAAAATCCTCCGCTCCAGACGCAATACGGAACTGCTTGGGAAGAGATCGAGACGGCGCTTGCGGAAAAGAAAAAGATCTACGATCCCACTCGGATGTGGGAGTTCGCGCAAGGCTTCAGCGGCTCCCTCTTCCACCACGCACGAACCCTCGTCCGCGCGGCCCAGGAGCGGGAAAAACCGAACGCCGAGCGCATCCCCGCCTATTCCGAGGCTCATCTGGAATCGCTCAAACAAGGACTCTTTTCCACCGAACCGATCTACCATGAACTGGAGAAGGTCAAACTGGCCGATTCACTCAGCTATCTCATGGAGACCCTCGGCGGGGACCATCCTCGCGTCGTCGAAGTCATGGCGGGACGCTCGCCCGATGCCCGAGCCGAACAGTTGATCTCCGGTACCCGGCTGGACGACGTCGCATTCCGGCGTTCCTTGTTCGAAGGCGGCATCGAGGCGATCGAAGCCTCCGACGATCCGCTGATCGTGTTGGCGCGTCAGATCGATCCTTGGGCCCGTTCCTATCGCGAGCGGTATGAACAAGTGGTCAGCGAACCGATGCGGCAGGCGTATGAGAAGATCGCCGATGTCCGTTTCGCGTTCGCGGAAAAGAAGGACGATCCCGACGCCACGTTCACCCTCCGCCTCGCCTTCGGACAAGTCAAGGGATACGAGGAGGACAACGGCGAGTTCATCCCTCCGTGGACCACCATGGGCGGCGCCTACCGACACGCTCGGGCGCATCACGATCGACCTCCCTTCCGACTTCCGGAATCCTGTCGGGTGCATCGCGACCAACTCGACCTGGATACCCCCATGAACTTCATCTGCACCTGCGACATCATCGGCGGCAACTCCGGCAGTCCGGTGGTCAATCGCCGGGGAGAGGTGGTCGGCCTCATTTTCGACGGAAATCCTCAAAGTTTATCGTGGAAACACGTTTACGACGATCGTCAGGGTCGCGCGGTGGCGGTCGATGTCCGGGCGATTGAGGAGGCTTTGCGCAAAATTTACAGCGCCCCGTTTTTGGCCGATTCTCTCGGGAAATAGCATCTGCTCCTTCCTGAAAACCGTGGCAAAGCGTCTCTTTTCATGGTAGAATTATGAACCATCGAGGGGATGGAGGATTTCCACGACCTCGGAGGTTGGTCGTCCGCGGCCAACAAGTCCCCCCACCGTTTCAGCCGTTCACAGGTTGACGGATGACCGCCCCCTTCCAAAAATACCATCAAAGTCCCGGCCGAACTCGGTTTCTCCCACCTCCCTTTAAGAGTCGTGCTTCCTGACGAAATGTTGTTCTCCCAATGCCATCGGCCGACTTATCAAGAAGCCGACATGATCAAAAACATGAAATACCCGGCTCCGTTTTTTTCCAGACATGCCACTTTCCTGTTGTCGGTGCTGATGGTCCTGGTCCCAACCACCTTTGCAAAGGAACCGGACCGGTATGTCTTCACCGAAATCGAAATGGCGATGCCCGTTCGGGTGATTCTTTACAGCGAAGATGCCGATCAAGCAGAAGAGGCCGCCGAGTTGGTCCTCGATCGTTTCGAAGCGCTGAATCAGATCATGAGCGATTATGATTCGGACAGCGAAATCCGCCGGGCCTGCCGAACCGCCGGAACGGGAGAATCGTTTGCCCTGAGTGACGATCTCTGGACGATTCTCCGCCAATCGCGCGAGTTCACCGAAAAGACCGGGGGGGCGTTCGACCCCACCGTCGGGCCGGTGATCACCCTCTGGCGACGGTCGCGTCGACTCCGAGAACTGCCTCCGCCGGAGCGTCTCGAAAAAGCGGCCGCGCTGGTCGGAAACGAGTTATGGAAACTGCACGCGGACGATCGATCGGTGGAGTTTTCGGTCGATCGGATGCGACTCGACCTGGGCGGCATCGCCAAGGGATTCGCCATCGACCAGGCCTGCGAAATTCTCCGCCAACAAGGACTGGAATGTTTTCTCGTCGATGCGGGGGGAGACCTTCGAGTCGGCCGGGCCCCACCCGGTGAAACGGGATGGGTGGTCGGCATCGCGCCACTGGAAAAGGATGGCCCGCCCCAATGTTACCTCTTGGTGGAAAACGCCGCGGTCGCCTCTTCCGGCGATACGTGGCAGTATGTCGAGATCGAAGGCGTTCGGTATTCCCACATCGTCGACCCGCGAACCGGCATGGCCCTGACCGAGCGGCGGTTGGTCACCGTGCTGGCGTCCGATGCCACGACGGCCGATGTGCTCGCATCGGCGGTGAGTGTGCTGGGAGCCCGGAAAGGAATCGCCATGGTTGAAAATTGGAATTCAGAAAACGAGGAGCCGCCGGAGATCGCCGTCACGATTTCCCAAAAAAAAGATGGGACATGGACGCATATTCACTCGCCGGAATGGACATCCCTTCGACGACTCTCCGACGAACAGATCGTTCGTAAAAAAAAGGAAAAAGCGAGGAAGAAACGTCCCTGCTCCCCTCAATGAGGCCGGTCAAGGCGGTCCGCCGACCGAACCGTCCCATTCATTATGTCCATCATTTTCCGATCGTATTGTCGCACGCCGAGATTGCCATGAATCCGAGTTCCTCCCTATTGGAATCCCCGAGACACGAATCGCAGAGCCCCCGCCCACCGAAGAGACGCTCCGGGGACGATCATCCTTCCATTGGCGAAGCCCCGCGACCTTCGTCCCCGAAACGATCGAACCGATGGCTCTGGCTGCTGGTCGCGTTTCTGTTGATCGGTCTACCCGGCTCGGGGCTTTGGATCCTGTTCCAATCCCTCTCCGCCGCCGAGGACAAGTCCCCTTTGACGATCCCCGTGAAACGAGGAGATTACCGGCACACCATCAAGGTCAAGGGGGTTTTGGAAAGCTCGGTCAATGCCGATGTCAAGTGTGAGGTCCCCTACATCAAGGGGTGGCGACCGACGATCGACTACGTGATCGAGGAGGGAACGTACGTTCAGCCGGGAGATGTGGTCCTTCGTATCGACACCTCGTTCATCGAGGACCAAATCCGTCTTCAGCAGATCCACGTCAACGAACACCAGGCCGATCTTCAAGAGTCCGTTTCGCATTTGGAAGCCGCGAAAGAAAAACTCAAAGCCTACATCGAAGGTGAGTTTCAAGTCGATCGGATGAGTCGGCAACAAGACCTGCGGGACGCCCGGGAAGAAGTCCGCAAGGCGAAAGAACGCTACCTCAATAGCCTCGAGTTGTACCAAGAGGGCTTCCTCACCGATCGACAGCTCGAGGCCGATCGCTTCGCGCTGATCAATTCCGGCAACAATTACACTTCGGCGAAGATCACCACGCAAGTGCTGGAAAAATACACGCGCGAGCGAAGAATCTGCGAGCTGGAATCGGAAATCGCTCGGCGGGAGGCGAGAGTCAACCTTTATAAACGGATCGTTTTTATCCGGGAAAACGATCTCAAGGAACTCAAGGAACACCTGGAAAAATGTGAGCTCCGAGCTCCCGTCGCCGGAAACGTGGTCCTAGCCCATTTGCATCACCACGGGCACAGCCACTGGATTCGCGTCGGCGAAACCACCCGACCGGGAAGGACCGTCATCCGACTTCCGGACCCGAAAGCGATGCAGATCGCCGTGAATTTGAAGGAAGACGTGGTCGGCAAGATCGATACGGAAATGTCGGCGGTGGTCACGTTCGACGCCTTACCGAACGTGACCGTCGACGGTTGGGTCGAATCGATCGACGAATATCCGAAATCGGACGGTTTCATGCAGACAACGGTGAAACAGTTCGCCTCGGTCATCGCCTTGGATAAGGAATCGGCCAAACAATTCGGGCCGGAGATCCGCCCGGGGTTGACCGCCGATGTCGAGATCATCGTCGACGACCGTCGCGAAGTACTGATCGTGCCGAGTCACGCGGTGCTCCACCACGGCGAAAAAACCTATTGTCTCACTTATACCGGACCGGAAGAATACCGGATGCATCCGGTGTCACTCGCCGCCGACAACGGCGTCCACGCGGTCATCGAAAGCGGTATCACCGAGGGAGTTGAAGTGATCCTGGGTGCTGAATCGAAAAGAGATTCCTTGGTACTTCCAGAATTGCCCGAGGACGAAAAAATCGCCTCGCTCAATGAAGTGCCCTCAATATGATTGACCGCAAGACTTCTTTTCCCAGATTGCCGAGCCGTCTCATTCTTGACATTTCGCACCGTATTTTTCATAATGGAAGGGTTCCTTCTTCCGCGGGGCCGCGGCGTCGAGGCCATTTGTCCGAACGCGAGAGAACGTCCTCCATTTTCGGCAGGCTGGTGTCATCGCTTCCGTCGACCGATCTTCCGGACCGTACACGACACCCTCGGGGCGCGATCAAGAAACAGAGCTGATTCATGGGAAAGCTGCGATTTTACGCTCCTTCCGAACCAATCACGAAGTATCTCCTCCAAGAAACCTACATGAGCGGTTGGGAGCGTATTCCATGGAAATGTGAAGTCAGCTATGACGATGGGGTGCTTTTGATCCAGCGGCATCGTAGCGAGGCGGGAATCGTCCATCTTCCCTGGCCCGATCACCGCCACGGGTTGATCATGCTCTCGACCGGAACGCTCAGAGAGCGGAAACGCCCCTATCATCTTCTTTTGGAATTGGCCCGGGGAAAAATCGGGCAAGTCCTCCGCCAGATGTTCGAGTGGCAAATGCTCGGATTGGTGCTCACTCGTCGATTGCGACGGCAGTTGGAAAAAACGCTGAAAATGCTCAGCAATGCGGTGGCTTGCCTGGAAAGAGAAGAGGAACTCACTCCCCTTTGCGAGGAGATCATCGCCGAAGCGATCGTTTGCCAGGTCTACCTGACCGATCTTTTCATCGAGCAATCACTCACGGCCCGGCGGCGACTCGACCGTCGATTTCCCGTTCGGTTGGGATTCACCCACGGATCCGCCGTTCCCGAACCATCGATCGTTCCTTTCCTCAAATCGACCTTCCATGAAATGAATCTCGGACTGTTATGGAAGGATATTGAACCGAAAGAGGGGCATTTCCGGTGGGAGGAAGCCGACCGTCGTATCGAGTGGGCCAGCACCCATGGACTGCGATGCTCAATCGGCCCCTTGTTCCCTTTTGAAAACCGAAAGCTCCCCGCCTGGGTTGTCGAAGATCTCGATCAATGGGATCTCTTGCTGGAACGCGTCGAACGTTTTATTCTCCGTTTGAGCGAACGATATCGGGAAACGTTCGATTTCTGGATCGCCACCTCCCGAGGCAATTCCTTGACTCTCGGGAACATGGAAAAGCATCACCAACTCTCCCTCACCGCCCAAATCGTGGAAATGCTTCAACAGCACGTCAATCCGGTCGCCTCCGACGACACGCAGACGACCGTCACCGAGGGAGTGCTCGACAACAACGCCACCCGGCAGCTCGACCGAAAACATGCCCGGGTATTAGTCAGCATCGATCAACCGTGGGGGGAATATCTCCTGCACTCACACGACACGCTCACGCCCTTCGGCATCGGAGAAACCTTCACATCGCTGGCGGGAGTCGACGGGATTATTCTGGAAATCAATTTCGCCCATCACCCTCGCGGAACCCTCCCTCGAGATCCGCTTGAATTTGCGAAACTTCTCGATTTCTGGGGGATGCTCGAAAAACCGATCTACCTGGTCATCACCGTCCCCAGCGCTTCCGGGCAAGATCTTCAAGCGTCCCTCGAACAGACGAAGGTCACCGGCCGATGGACGAAAACGATCCAACAAGAGTGGGTGCACCGCTACTGCCAAATCGCCCTGAGTAAACGTTGCGTGCATGGGATCAACTGGAGTCAACTCCGAGACGATCAACCGCACGAATTTCCCAACGCCGGCCTGATCGACCAAGAAGGCACCCCGAAACCCGCCTTGCTGAAACTCCGCGCATTACGAAACGCCTATCTTGAGTAACCATCCCCAAAACCACGAAAAAGAAGCTCATTCCTCCTTCGCGATGGCGTATAATCGCTGGAGCGTCGCCACGTAAAGCACTCCGTTCGCAGCCACCGGGGAGGACGTGATTTGCGTTCCCAGATCCACGGAGCTGATCAATTTCTTCTGCGGAGAAGCCTGGAAAACCCAGAAGTCGCCGCCTCGCGTGCCGATGTACACTTTTCCATCGGCGACCAAGGGAGAGGACCAGGTCTCCCGGCCCAGATCATGCGACCAATGCAAGTCTCCCGTTTCCGCATCGAGACAGTACAAGTTTCCTCCGCAATCGGCGACGAAAACCAGTCCCTGGAAGATTGCCGGCGTGCTGGAGCTGTGTTTCTCGAGAGGGAAGGACCAAAGAGTCCCCTCGTCGGTGATGTCGCCCTGGAGCGTGGCATCGACGCACTTCAGCCACGCCTTTTCCTTCCCCCACCAGATATCGCCCCCCAGGGTCAGATAGATACGATTCTTATGGAACACCGGCATGCTTTTCACATTGCTGGGGCCTTCTCGACGATTACGAAGATACTCGTGCACATTCTCCTTCGGAGCATTCGGGTCGCCATCGTAGCGCCATACCCGGTGAAGATCGAGGACCTCTTTCCCCTCGGTCGCCTTTGCGTCGACGGCCTCGAATGCGTAGCATATGCCGTCCCCTCCGCAGAAGAAGACACGCTTTTGCCCCTCGATCTCTCCCATCGCTGGAGAGGACCAAGTCGAATGAAAAATTCTCGGGCCGATCCTTTCGGCGTCTTGGGCCACGAGCTCACCTGTATTTTTGTTTAGAACAATCAAACTGGGCGCTTCGGGGGCGCGAATTCTCTTGTGGGTGTTGTCCACGCCGTTGCAGGTGTTCAGGTAAAGCAGATCGCCGTCGAGAAGAATTGAGGTGTGTGCCGAATCGTGGGGATACATGCCCACTTCCGTTCGCATATCGAAGAGCCAGAGGATATCGGCGTCTTTCGGGGAAAGTGGAACAGGTGTCTCGCCTTCGGGCATCATGTGTTCCGCTTCGTCTTGGTAGATGCCGTCGTTGCCATCGGCCATTCCCCGCATGTCGAGGCAGATCACTTCGTATCGATTGGTCACCACGTAAGCACGATCTCCTTCGATTGTCGGAATCGAGCAAAGACCGCATCGCGGCCAATCGAGATAGATGTCTCCGGTAATGCGGGGGACGGCCAATTGCCAAAGCATCTCGCCGGTTGCCTCGTCAAGGCAGAGCAGCACGGCCAAATCACCTTCGTGCCGGGGATCTCGCGGTGTGGAATTATCCGCGCCGACGAGCACTTTTCCCGAACCGATCGACGGACCGACATAGGCTCGGCGTCCGAGCGATACGGACCATTTGATATTCCGTCCGGTTTCGGGATCGAATTCGCTCGGCAACCCCTTCTCCGGAGAGACCATATTGCGGCTGTGGCGTTGTCCCCATTGTGTTTGATCGGCTGCCGAAACACGAGATGGTTCGCTCAAAACGCAAGTCGCGAACAAAATTATCAATGTAAAAGAGAACATTTTTCTGGCGGAGGAAGGAATCGGTTTCATGGAGCGGGATCCGTAAGTCGGGTAAGAGAGTGAAGTTGCATTTTTTTCATTATAGGGGCTGAAGCGGGAAAATCAAAAGGGCAAATGATTCAATCTCCTCTCTAGAGGGAGGCGACATTTCTCTTTGTTTTTTTCCAGAAAAACTGATTCCAACAAGAAAAACCTTGCTAAAGACCATGGAAATTGGCTAAAATGAAGATTGTCCAACGCTGCGGAGCCTCCCCCTTCCGCTGTGAAACACAAAATGTTTTTTTCTTTCGCTGCATTTTCGGCTTCGACGGAAGTCGGTTTTTTCTAGGAATTTCCAGTAACGTACGGGACTTTTTCGGTAATGCCATTATTCTATCAACTTTTTGGAACGGTGATTGTGCTGGTTTGCGTCGGTGGCGTGCTCATCCACGTCGCGATGCTTCTGCGCAATACCAGCCGAAAGCAACGCGATGAACACTTTTCCGATGCCTTGAATTGCTTTCGGTTCCAGCGAGAAGTCTTGGAAGCCGATTTCGTTCGCTTGGCCCGCAAGGAAATCGACCCCAAACTCTGGCTTTGGGAGGAGGCCCAATTCGGCGATAACGTCGTCTTCGCCCGCCATCGAAAAACGGGAGAGATCATCGCCTACGTCCCGGTGATCGTGGAGTTGAATCGCCCCATTCGCCAATTGAGTCACAAAACGCGCAACCTTTTCTTTCGGAACGTAACGGTCGTGATGCAATACCAATCGAAGGAAGGGCGCTGGATCACTCAGGGACGCGCGCTCTTCAACCTGCTTCCCAACGAAGCGATCGAGCACCGCGGCCGAGATCTGGAATACGTGTGTCTCACCCCGCAACGGGCAGCACACCCGATGGACCCCATCGACCAGTAATCCCACTTGATCCGCCCCGAACGATTCCAACCCCCACAAATCGCCTTTTCGGCGGCGACGCGCAAACAGGCTTCCCGTCGCACGCCTCGTACTTTCTTATCGATCGACTCACCCGGAGAAAAACGACCTCTATGGATCACCCCCCACAATCGCGCGAGGAGCTTCTCAGAGATACCTCAACAGATCTCGACCGAATGACCCGAATCGATTCGGTGGATAGCGAAGCCGCCTTTTTAGTCGGCGTGCATCTTGAAGGAGACGAGATCCCGGAGAATCCACTCGAGGAACTCGAAGGATTGGCCACCGCCGCCGGCACCGAAGTGGTCGGCACGCTGACCCAACGCCGCCGGAAACCCGACACGGCCACCTACCTGGGACGCGGAAAGGTCGACGAACTGAAGCATTTGGTCTCGGCCACGGAGACCGATCTGATCATTTTCGATAACGATCTCTCGCCCGGTCAAACACGAAACCTCGAACAAACCCTGGACGTGAAGGTTCTGGATCGAACCGAACTGATCCTCGACATCTTCGCCAATCGTGCCCGAACGCACGAAGCGCGCCTGGCCGTCGAACTTGCCCAACTCGAATACGCCATGCCTCGGCTCCGCCGGATGTGGACGCACTTGTCGCGTCAGAAGAAGGGAGGCGTCGGGCTACGAGGTCCGGGGGAGAAGCAGTTGGAAGTGGACCGTCGACTCGCGCAGAAACGGATCGCCGATTTGCGGTCTCAGTTGGACCACATCCATCAGCGGCGACGGCGGGAGGTCTCGGCACGAAAAGAAACCCGGACGGTTTCGTTGGTCGGGTACACCAACGCCGGCAAGAGTACGCTGCTGAACGCCCTGACCAACGCCGAAGTCCTGACGCAAGACGCCCTCTTCGCCACGCTCGATACCCGCACCCGACGATGGTTCCTCCCCGGCTGGGGGCCTGTCCTGCTGAGCGACACGGTCGGATTCGTCCGCGAGTTGCCTCACCATTTGATCGCATGCTTCCGTGCGACCCTCGAAGAAGCCCGGCAGGCCGATTTGCTGATGCACGTGGCCGATGCCAGTCATCCGTCGGTCGCCGATCAGATCACCGCCGCTTACGGTGTGCTCGAGGACATCGGCATCGAGGAAAAAGATACGCTGCTGGTGCTGAACAAGATTGATGCCGTGAAAGATCCCGCCCGGATCGAGAGCTTGAAAATTCTGTATCCCCGGGCCATCTTCGTCAGTGCGCATTCCCAGAACGGATTCGACCCTCTGGCCAAGGCCGTCAGCAACGCTTTGAGTCGAGAATTCCGCAATGTCGAAGTCGAGATGCCGGTTTGGGAAGGGAAAATCGCCGCCTATCTCGCCGCCAAGGGAGAAGTGCTTTCCCGGAATTACGACGAAGAAAAAGTGATCTTCCACTGTCGGCTGCCGGAAGAAGAGGTGGGCCGCATCCAGCAGGCGCCGCATGTCGACATCCGGGAACGTGGGGAAAGTTCCGGGGAAGAAATCGCTGAGACGCGATGACCTCTTATAGGGAATTCCATCGCCGTTTGCGGCAGTAGTTAGTTCGAGCAACACCGTTTCGAATAACGGGAAAACCGATCGACGCTTGCCCCCTATTGATCTTGAGACGAACTCGACAAGGCGTCGCCGAGTTTGGCGGACGTTCGTGTTCGCGAGGCGTTGTGGTTTCCCGATTTGCTCATCATCGCGGCATGTCTCAGCATCGGCTTGAGTTCGTTGGCGAAATCCCTGGCATCCTGAAACTGTCGATACACGCTGGCGAATCGGACGTAGGCCACTTGATCGACTTTGGCCAGATATTCCATCACCTGTTCCCCGATGATGCGGCTCTCGACTTCGGTGTCGAAATTCATTTCGATGTACTGTTCGACCTCGGCGATGACGGTATTGATTTGGGCATCGCTGACGGGGCGTTTCCAACAGGCCCGCTCCAACCCGTTTTTCAAGGAATCCCGGTCGAAGGGAACGCGTGAGCCGTCGCGTTTGATGACTTTGATCGGGGTCATCTCAACCCGCTCATAGGTGGTGAATCGCTTTTGGCAACTGAAACACAATCGGCGGCGACGTATTGCAAATCCGTTTTCGCCCGACCTGGAATCAACCACACGATCATTATCTTCATGGCAGAAAGGACATTTCACGGAAGACACTCCTTTGCTGAATCCCTTGAACGCGGCCGATATGTGGTGGCTTCCACCCGGTCGTTGATCCGCAATTCCAGAAGCGCCGACTCCGTCCTGCAGCTGCCCCCCATTGCCCACAATGAATTTCAAGGAAGATACTCGTCGCCCTCGACCTTGTGAATCATCGTGCTCATCGACAAACCTCGGCCAAAGCTTGTGATCCATCATGCAAGCTTCGCATGAACCATAAGAAACGAAACTTGCCTCCACCAAGCAAAACGCGAAATACCACGTTGTGCATCGATGCTTCAGAATTTTCGCCCCCACCGCAACTTGACGCCGACGGATGATCGAGAGGTTCAAAAAAACGGATGCATGGCATCGCGGCAATCGCGAATCGAATACAGCGGATCTTGAATAAGCATCCGTCATTATAGCCGTTTCACTGAGGACTGAAAAGAGGAATGCAAAAAATGATCTTCAGAAGAAGTGATTTTTCCGAAAAGCCGTCTCCAAAGGTTGCGTCGGCGTTTCCGTCACTTTTTTCACCGACGGTAGAAATGCCAATCGATGAATATTTGGTTGTGAGATAAGTTCTCTTTCGCTATACTGATATGCAAAGGGAAAACCACCGACCGAGCCCCTACGAAGCAAGAGGCTTCCGGAAATAAGTTCGAAATAGATTCCATGCGTTCATCAAGGGAGGCAAAGGAGATGTCCAGCAAATCATCGCATCGTCGTTGGAAGAAAAAGGCCGCGATCGCCACGCCGGTTGGTGCCCTTGTTTCGATCTTTCTGATCTTATGTTTATCTCCTTTTGCTTTTCCCGAAGCGACTTCCGCTGAAACGAACAAGATCACCTCGGAAGACTTGCCGGCGATGCTGGCAGAAGAATGGATGGACGAGGGGACTTCCCCCCTCCAGGAGAGCGAACCAAACCCCCACGAATTAACCACCTCCATGGACGCCGCCGGGGGTTGCGACGGCATCAAGGACGGCACCTACGGCTTCCATGTCGCCAGCGGCGAAAAGG
The DNA here is from genome assembly GCA_964632505.1 of uncultured Planctomycetaceae bacterium. Lineage (GTDB taxonomy): Bacteria > Planctomycetota > Planctomycetia > Pirellulales > Thermoguttaceae > CAZWCE01. The sequence goes on from CAZWCE010000016.1 coordinate 62,893, forward strand.
ATCCCTGGTGGCAAGTCGATCTCGGCCGATGCCGCGCGCTCGATCGAATCGTGGTGTACAATCGAACCGACCGAGGACTGGCTCCCCGTACCGCCCATCTCCAAATTCTCGTCAAGCGCAAGCCGGAGGAGAAGTTCCATCAGGTCCATCAGCACGACGGAACGACGTTTTACGGAGCGCCTCAAGACGCGCCGCTTGTGGTTTCGCTGAAGGAACGCGGCGTCGAGGCCCGCTTCGTTCGTCTTGCGGTCGAGGGGACATGTTCGCTCGCGCTCGATGAGATCGAAGTCTACCCGACGGACGATCCCCGGAAGAACATCGCCCTCGGTCAACCGGCGGATCAGATCAGCTTAAGCCCCTATTCCACCGACTCATTGGGTGAAAAAGCAGACTCTTCCGCATCCTATTCTCTTCGAAAAACGCGCCAGGTGCTCGAAAAAGCGGAGCAACTGGCCGACCGCATCGCACCCGGGGCCGACGCGGAGAAACTCGCCCCCTTGCAAGAGGAGCTCCGAAAGTTCAAAGCCCGGGTCCCCGCTGAGAAAAACGTTTCCGTTCCCGCCGAGAAACGAAAAGAATGGTTCTTGCGCGCGAAACAACTGGCAAGGAATATCGCCTTCGCCAACCCGCTCTTGGATTTCGATCAGATTCTTTTCATCAAACGGCACCACCCCACCGGTCCTTATCACATGTGCGATCAGTTCTACGGCTGCAACGCCGTCGCCGGCGGAGAGCTCTGCGTCCTGATCGCCCCCTTTTCTTCACATCCCCGGGTGGAGAATCTACTGGCCGACTCGGTCGTCGAAAACGGACGACTCGCGGGAAAGAAGCTTATCGGCGGGGCATTCCTCTCTCCCGAACTCTCCTTCGACGGCAAGGAGATCCTATTCGCCTACAGCGAGTGCCGAGCCACCGAGACCTACCAGTGGTTTCCCGAATGCAGTTTTCATCTCTTCAAGTGCAACCTCGACGGATCGAATCTGGTCCAACTGACCGACGGGCCGACGAACGATTTCGATCCCTGCTATCTTCCCGACGGTCGGATCGCGTTTATCAGCGAGCGCCGCGGGGGCTACCTTCGGTGCGGCCGACACTGCCCGGTTTATACGCTTTTCTCCATGGAACCCGATGGCAGCGACATCGTTCCGCTGAGTTACCACGAAACGCATGAATGGCAACCGAGTGTGGACAACAACGGCATGCTCGTCTATACGCGATGGGATTATGTCGACCGGGATACCAACGTGGCGCATCATATCTGGCACTGCTATCCCGACGGTCGCGATCCTCGGAGCTATCACGGCAACTACCCGGCCCGCCGCGAGGCCCGCCCTTGGATGGAGATGGATATCCGCGCCATTCCCGGCTCCAGCCGCTACGTCGCCACCGCGGGAGCCCATCACGGCAACGCCCTGGGTTCGCTGGTCATGATCGACATCGATCAAGAAGACGACGGGGCGATGTCGCAATTGGAAGTGATCACCCCGGACTGCCCCTTCCCGGAATCGAGCGGTCGGGGTTCCATTCGCGAGCATTCCCGCTATGGCACCCCCTGGCCCTTGAGCGAAAACGACTACCTTTGCATGTACGACCGCCGGGCGAAGCATCACGGCATCTACTGGATCGACGCCGACGGGAATCGGGAACTGCTTTACCGCGATCCGGAGATTCCATGCTTCAGCCCGATTCCGCTCCGTCCGCGTCCGGTGCCTCCGGCGATTCCCTCGCGCACTGTCCAGACGAAAAAGGAGATCGCCGAACACGACGGCAAAATTCCTCCGTCGACCGTCGCGATCATGGACATCTACACGAGCGATTTCGCCTGGCCGCCGGAAACAAAGATCGAAGAACTCCGCATCATTCAGTTACTCCCGAAATCGACTCCTCCACCGAACGAACCCCGCATCGGGGTCGCCGATCAGACGAACGCCCGAAGCGTGCTGGGTACGGTTCCGGCGGAAGAGGACGGCAGCGTCTTCTTCGAATGCCCGGCCGAGAAGCCGATCTACTTCCAGGCGATCGACGGTCGGGGGCAGGCGGTCATGTCCATGCGTTCGGCCACCTATCTTCATCCCGGCGAACAACTGACCTGCCTGGGTTGCCATGAACCGAAGAGACGGGGCCCCTTGCGTTTGAAAACGGTCCCGACCGCCTTGCAGCGAGCCCCTTCGGCTATTCGCCCCGAGGTGGAAGGGAGTCGTCCGTTCAGTTATGTCCAACTGGTACAGCCGGTGCTGGAGAAGCACTGCGTCGATTGTCATCGGGAGGAAAAGGCCCTCGATCTCAGCGGGACCCCCGAAGGGCCCCATCGGTGGAGCCGATCCTATACGAACCTTGCCGGCAAGTACGGGTTCTATTTCAATGTTCGTAACGGGTCGATCAACGACGGCATCCACGGCGGCGTCCGCACCATTCCGGGCCGGTTCGGCGCAAAAGCCGCGCCGTTGCGCGATTATCTCACGGAAGACCACTACGGCGTGCAACTCTCGCCGGACGATTTGCACCGCATTGATCTCTGGCTCGATTGCAATTCTGAATTCTATGGAGCCTATGAGAAAACGGAGGCCCAATCGCTCGGCGAAACCGTTTATCCGAGTCTCGAATAGTTTCCTTTTGGACGATGGTGAAATGGAGTGACTCCACGGATGCTTTCCCTCCTTCTCGGCGTGCTGATGGTCGCCCTCGGCGGCAGCCACTTGCACGCGAACGACGCCGATGCGTCACCGCCGAACATTTTGCTCCTTCTGGCCGACGATCAAGGCATGCAGCTCGGTTGTCTCGGAACACCCGGCATCGAAACACCGCATCTCGACGGACTCGCTCACGACGGCATGCTCTTTCGAAACGCCTTTGCCAGTTGTGCTTCCTGCTCCCCGAGCCGCAGTTCGATTCTGACCGGAATGTACCCCCATGCCAACGGCCACTGGCGCAACACCCATGCGCCGGCGCTCTCCGAGCCCGATGAAGCCTTCACGCGCGACGCGGAGCTGCGCGACCGGGTGGGAGTCCATGACCATATCCCAACCCTTCCGGAAATCTTTCGAGAAGCCGGCTACTTCACCGGAATCACGCAGAAATTTCATCTGAGTCCACCGTGGAAGTATCCGTTCGATGTCCGCGAGCGCGGTGGACGGACGCGCGAAGCGACCTTCGAATCGGTACGCCGTTTTTTCGAGCAGTGTCCCGAGAAGCCGTTCTTTCTGATGGTCAATATCGGCAACACCCATCGCCCTTTTCGGCCTTCGGAAGGAAAGTTCGCCATCGATCCGTCCACCATGGAGGTGCCGGCGAGCATGCCCGATACCCCCGCATTACGAAAGGATTTCGCCGCTTATCTCGAAACGGTCCAGCAGGTCGATGCCTGCATCGGCGGAGCGCTCGAAGCCCTCCGGCAATCGGGCCGCTTCGAACGGACCTACCTCTTCTATACCAGCGATCATGGCTATCCCTACCTACGCGCAAAGGCCTCGGTCTACGAAGAAGGAATCCACGTTCCGCTGATCATCACCGGTCCGGACATCGAAGCCGATCGATCCACGCCCGAGCTGGTCAGCTTGATCGACCTCGCGCCGACGATGCTCGAAATCGCCGACCTGCCCGTTCCCGAAACAGTGCAGGGGAGCTCGCTCCTTCCGTTACTTCGACGGGAAACGGAAACCCTCGGCCGGAAGTTGATTTTCGCCGAACACAACGCCCACGGCCCGGGGGAAATCTACCCTTCCCGCGCAGTGACCGATGGTCGGCTGATTTATCTCCTGAACCTGATGCCGGAAAAACGGTACAAGCCGCCGGCCGATCTTCTCCCCGGCAAAAAATGGAACAACCGGGCTTACCCCGCCTATCTAGCGGCGAGAGATCTCTTCCCCCTGCAATTCGAGGCGCTTCAGAAAACGCTCGTCCGCCCGGAGGAAGAGTTATACGACCTCCATTCCGACCCCGGTTCGCTGGTCAATCGGGTGGAAGATCCTCGCTATCGCAAGCATGTCGCCCGACTGCGCCGGGCACTCCGGCAATGGAGAAATCACACCGGCGACGTCGACGACCCGGGCGAGATTCCGACCATCGAGAAATAGGACCCCAAACGCTCGCTCCCTTCGGCCTCCCGGACGCTTGGCGAATCCCTACGCAACTCTCACGCGTACCGTCGGGATGCTTCCTGATTCTCCATTGCCAAGGCAGTTCAATTCACCCCCGCCACCCTCCGCACCCCTTTGTTCGAGGGAAGCAGATGCTTGATGACAAAAAAGCCGCTTTCACAGAGGGGGCATCTCGATCGTCCAATGTCAGAAATTTTTTGTTTTTTCCTTGCACTTGCTGCCGTCGTTCTTTTTCTGCAAAATAGACGGTTCTGTCAACCAATAATTTTCCAGCAGTATGGTCCCTGCTCATGGCGTTCTTTCGCCCTCCACCTTTGGAATCTCTCTTATGGGAAAACGGCGGGTAAAACGGCACCGGATCGGCAGGGAATCGAGCCTACCTGGTTGAGGGGGTTCGCAAACGGTATCGTGGCTGCAAGGAGCAATATCCGGGGAAATCCCCTAAAAGAGCCATCTGCCCTGCGGCCGCCCCCCCCTTCCTGAGGCCGCAAGCCCTATTCCTCGCTATACTCCCTAACCTATTATGGTGCAAAGATTTAGAATAATAGCGTGAAGGATCGCCACGAAGTTTTTTTCGAATCCGATAGCGAAATCACCTGCAATAGCGGCACTCAACTGCCTCTGGGAGGGGTAGAAAAACTAGTTTATTGTGATATGGTTGAAACGAACCAAATTTGAGCTATATTTGATTGCGATCCGGTAACGTGACTCTTGAGGTGATGTTTAAGAAGGGTCCATTGAGTAGGAGCTGCTGCTCAGCCATGGCAAAGGTCGGGAAAGCATCGGCCCACCAGAAATCGGAAGATGATCGCGGAGAGAAAATAGATAAGCCTGAATGGGGAAGCCCACATCAAAGCAGTGACGCATCCCCCCTCCATTCCCAAGAAATCGAAGGCACGAAGAAAATCGAAGGCACGAAGAAAACACTGTTTGCCGAAGCATTTTTCGCGGGAAGAGAGTGATGGAGTGATTATGACGATTCCTGGATTCCATTATTTTCAGGAATTGGAAAAAAATCTCCAAAAATGCCTCCAAAAAAGCTATACATTAGCAAGACATAGATCATATGCTTCAGAGGATCCTCCTCGGTCTCGGCGGCACGCCTTTCACCGAGGAGTGGCGATTCGCCGGTCGGTGGAGTTGTTCGAGCTTCATCAAGCATAACCCCACCGCGGGGACGGTGATCAACCTCAAGCGACAGTATCAGGTCGGTTCGGTGCCGCTCGGAGCGGGGTCGGCCGCAAAGGAGTGGTGTGGACATCGCATTCAGGCGGTCGGTGAAACACCGGGAAGCCGCCATCGCGAAAGCGAAATGTTCCGAGGCCGCGATGTTCCATGCACGATTGCCCGCGAAGAAGAAAACCCTTTCGATCTGATGATCGATTACGCACGATACGAGGCCTTGAAGATCTTCGGACTTCGCAACATGTTTCGAGGACGATGTCGGCGACCCTCATGACAAACCCACCGAGATATTGAACCGGGAGATCCCCAGCGGTGTTCGTCCAATCCCAAATATGGTTCGACGTCGAACTGGAGATTCTCGATTGCACGCAACATGGGACCGATGTCGAAACGCCCCCCTCTTAGGCCGTCATGTACTGTCGCCCCCACGGCGACGAGCCCTCAAGTAAGCATCGACCGGGGAAACCCGCGAAGGAGATTTTCGTCGAAACGGAAGAGTGGAACGCCGACAACATCGTCATGGGACCCAGCCGGCAGCCGCTTTGAAAGCGGAAGACCTGCGGGAGCACCGCGATGCATAGGATGGAACATTCAGAAGTACCGCTTTTCATCGGCAAGTAAAGAGACGTTCGCTCGACCACCGATAGAAACGAACGATTCTGTTCAAGGAGAAGAACGATGAAATTACTCGAGCGAATTCTCGTAGCCGTCGACGGCCGCCAAAGCGCGCAGAGCGTCATTGACGAGGCGACATCGGTCGCGGAAAAATTCCAATCTGAAGTGGTGTTGCTGCACGTCCTCCCTTCGGAAAAGACGCAAGACGAAGAAATGAAGCAGTACGTGAATGCGGCCCGGGAAGGGATCGGCGCGCGACTGAGCGAGTACAAAGCGCAAATGGAGAAGAAGGGCGTGACGGTGGGCGAAGAGATCATCGCCGAGGGAACGCCGTTCGATCAGATCATCCGGCATGCGGCGGACCTCGACGTCAACGTGGTGATCCTCGGGGCATCGCGTCACAGCGAAGAGCAGGGGGAAGGGAATCTCGGCTTTACGGCGGAACGAGTTTGTCGGAAATCGCCGAAGCCGGTCTGGGTGGTGCATTCCGACGGACGAAACGAGAAGAAAGCGGTGCTGTGCCCGATCGACTTTTCCTCTCCCTCGCGTCGTGCATTGTGGAACGCCGTTCACCTGGCTCGCCGATTCGGCGCGAAACTGACCATCCTGCATGTCGTTCAACCCTGGTCGACGGTGTTCGGAATTGATCTCCCGGGAGGCGAGTCCAAGGTAAAAGAACGTCATCTGGAAACAGAGAAAAAGCGTTTTCAGGAATTTCTCCGAGAATTCGACTTCCACGAAGTAGATACCGATGATGTGACGCTTGTCGGGGAACCGGGAAAAAAGATTCAAGAATTCTCGAGGGAAATGAAAGCGGACCTGATCGTGATGGGATCGGTCGGACGCACGGGGTTGGCCCGCATCCTCATGGGAAGCGTGGCCGGAACGGTCCTCCACGAATTGCCTTGCTCGCTCATCATGATGAAGGCGGAGGAAGCGATTCAACTGAAAATGGAGGAGCAATTGACGGATATCCGCGAGCATTACGCTCATGGGTTGGAACTGATGGCGAACGGATTTCCCAACGAAGCGATCCGGGAGTTCAAGCACTGCGTCGCAACGAATGAAATGTTTCTCCCCGCGTGGGAAGCATTGGTTCAGGCTTATGAACGGATCGGAGAGACACAGCGTGCAGACAAGACCCGTAAAACGGTCGAGGAACTCGAAGAGATCCTCTCTTGGCGCCGCATCGAAGCGGAAATTCGAAGTCAACACTCTTTTTGGAAAGACAAGTGAACCGGAAGAAAAGGTGGCATGAATCATGAGCGACAGTCTGGTTTTTCATAAAAGTGTACAGACGATTATCGGCGACATCGTCAAGATCCACGCCGATGACGTGCGGTACGGTGACTTGGCGGTCATCGAAAATGTCGATGGAGAAGACTCTCTCGCCCAGGTCGTCGAACTCGACGGGGAAGATGTCTCACTTCAGGTGTTTTCCGGGGGGCGAGGTGTTTCGACCGGTGCCCGCGTGCGGTTTTTGGGGCGCCGCATGGAGGTCGCTTATTCCGAGAATATTCTGGGAAGGATCTTTCGAGGCACGGGAGAGCCTTTCGACGATGGTCCCGATCTGAGTGGAGAACGGCAGGTTCCCATCGGCGGCCCCACCATCAATCCCATGACGCGGGATATGCCTACCAACATGATTCCCACCGGCATTCCCATGATCGATATGTTCAATTCGCTGGTGGAAAGCCAAAAGATTCCCATCTTCTCGATCGCCGGCGAACCCTATAATTCGCTGCTGGCGCGAATCGGGATTCAGGCCGATGCCGACATCATCGTGTTCGGCGGAATGGGTTTGATTTATGACGATTTCCATTTTTTCCGGACCCGGTTCGAAGAGGAAGGTGTTCAAGGACGGACCATCATGTACGTCAACTTAGCCTCCGATCCGGTCGTCGAGCGGTTGCTCGTTCCCGATCTCGCTCTGGCGGTGGCGGAGCGATTTGCCGTGGAGGAAAACAAACGTGTCTTGGTGCTTCTGACGAACATGACCGATTACGCCGACGCCTTGAAGGAAATCGGCATCTCCCTGGAACGGGTGCCCGCCAATCGCGGTTACATGGGCGACCTGTACAGCCAGCTCGCCAGACGTTATGAACGCGCCTGCAACTTCAACGAAGCCGGGTCGGTGACGATCCTCTCGGTCACCACGATGCCCGGAAACGACGTGACCCATCCGGTGCCCGACAATACCGGTTACATCACCGAGGGGCAGTTCTATTTGCACGACGGCATGATCGACCCGTTCGGGTCCCTCTCGCGATTGAAACAGCAAGTCATCGGCAAAGTGACTCGGGAAGACCACTCCCAGGTGATGAATACGATGATCCGCTTCTATTCCGAAGCGAAAGAAGCCGAACAGAAAAAAGCGATGGCGTTCGAGCTTTCTCCGTTCGATGAGAAACTGCTCGTCTTCGGGAGGTTGTTCCGAGAACGTTTCATGGATATCGACGTCTCCTTGCCTCTGGAAGAGGCCCTCGATCTGGCCTGGGAAACCATGGCCCAATGTTTCGAGCCGGAGGAGCTGTTGATCAAACAATCGCTGCTGGAGAAGTATTTTCCGAAGCGTGATTCGAGCGATGCCGAAACCGCGGATGAGGATGATGAAACCGGGGGAAAGTGACCGATGGCGATATCTTCGATGAACAAGACGGCGTTGAAAGAACTCCGTGAAAATTTGAAGACGTACAAAAATTTTCTCCCCTCGCTCGACCTGAAACGCCAAAAACTCCTCTGGCAAAGGCGCGAGGAAGAACACTCCCTCTTGCAGTTGGAAAAAAGAATCGAGCAGGATGAGGAGGAGATGAACGACCTTTTTGCGCTGGCGGGAAGTTCGAACGGGGAGTGGGTCAATTTGCTGACGCTCAAAGACGTGGAACTCTCCGCGGAGAATATCGTGGGAGTGGGCCTTCCGAGACTGGAATCGCTTGATTTCGAAAAGAAAGACGCCCTCACCCTGGGACAGCCCTTTTGGACGTCGCTCTTGCTCTCGCGTCTGGAATCACATTTGGAAATGCTCATCGAGCGGAATGTGCGACAGGTGAGAGTCGAGCGACTGATACAGGCGGTTCGAAAAGTGACGCAACGGGTCAACCTCTTCGAAAAGGTCCTGATCCCCCAAGCGAAAGAGCAGATCCGGCGGATCCAAATCCATTTGGCCGACATGGAGCGAGCGGCGGTGGTGCGATCGAAATTTGTGAAATCGCAACGTGAACGCATGATGGAAGCCTCGTCGTAGCGAACCTGATAACGAGTGACCGACAGAGAGAACGAGTGACCGAGAGAGACCGGAGCATCCGATGGCCATCGCACAGATGAAAAAGATAACGTTGGTCGGGACGCAATCGCAGAAAGAAAAGGTGATTGCCGCCCTTCAGCAGCTCGGCTGCGTCCACCTGGAGAATCTGACTCCCGGAACCGGAGAAGGGCAGCCGGAGAACGGGTATTCTCAGGACGCTTACGATGCCTGGAAGTACCTGCGTCACAGCCCGATCCAACGACCTCCCGCCCCGAAGGAGGAAAGGATCGATGCGAGCAAGCTCACCGAGCAACTCCATCAGTTGCAAACCCGACAGAAAGATCTGGAGGAAGAGCGTGCCTGGCTTCATCGACGGATCCAAGAGATGGAACCGTGGGGCGATTTCCAGCTACCCGAAGAGAGCGAAATAGAAGGACAACGGCTCTGGTTCTACTGCGTGGCCCAGGAAAGAATGCCGGAGGTTCCCCTCCAGGATTATCCTTCGCTGGTGGTTTCACGCCGCGGTCGTTTCGCCTATTTCGTGGTGATCGCTCCCGATGAGCCGAAGGAGATCCCCGTGGATCCGATTTCGCTTGAACCGGGCGGTGTCGGAAGTTTGCACAAGCGCTTGGAAGAAGTAGAAGTCGAACTGGAAGAGATTCATTGGGAACGTGCGGAGCTCTCGCGTTGGTCGCATTTTTTGCAATCGGCACTTCATGCGGCCGACGATCTGGCGGCTCGACGCCATGCCGCCGAAAAAACGCTCGATGCCGAGCAGCTCTTCGCCCTTCAAGGCTGGGTCTCCCAAGGGGATCTCTCCAAGATCGCACGCTTTTCCAAAAAGTGGGGATTGGTCCTGGTGGACATCGATCCGGAGGAGGAAGAAAAACCACCGACGAAATTCGTCAATCCATCATGGCTCGACGGCGGGGAATCGGCGGTCAAATTCTACATGATTCCCGGCTACCACACCTGGGACCCCTCGATGGTGATGCTGCTCTCCTTTTCGGCGTTTTTCGGGATGATCATCTCCGACGCCGGCTACGGACTTCTGCTGGTCCTGCTGATGGCCTTCTTCTGGAAGAAAATGGGGAAAAGCAAAAGCGGGATCCACTTCCGGCGATTGGCGGTTCCGTTGACGGTGGCGACGGTGGTCTACGGCGTTCTCGTGGGAAATTACTTCGGCATTCAACCTTCCCGAGACACCGTGCTCGGGGCATTGAGAATCCCGTGGATCGACCCGAACGACCAGATCCAGATGATGAGCATCACAATCGTTCTGGGAGCCATCCATATCATACTGGCGAATTTGATCTCCGCCTGGAAATATCGCAAGAACGGGTTGAGTTTCTCCTATCTCGGCTGGTGTTTCCTGATTATCGGCGGATTGTTCGCCGGATTCGAGTGGCAGAACCTGTTCGATCCCGAGAGAGAATATCTGCCGATCGACGCGACGCTGCTGGGAGTGGGAATCGTCTTGATTCTCGGTTTTTCCAGCAAACGCGACTGGACCTTCTCCCCCAAGGGACTTCTTCTTAGAGGTTTCGACGGGATCAAATCGGTCGCCAATGTCTCGCAGCTTTTCAGTGACGTACTGAGTTACTTGCGACTTTTCGCGCTGGCGCTTGCCAGCACGAAATTGGCGGTCACGTTCAATGAACTCGCTTCCGACATGTGGAATCAGGCTGGATTCGGCGTGCTTATGGCAATCCTGATTATTGTATTGGGACATTCGATGAATTTCGTCCTCGCGCTGATGAGCGGGGTGGTTCATGGTCTGCGGCTGGTCTGTATTGAATTTTTTCACTGGAGTTTGCCGGAAGAGGGCATCCTTTTTCAACCATTTCGAAAAAAGAAAGCAGGTGAATGATGGACTCGATGATGATCGCTCTTGGTTGGTTGGGAATCTATGCGCCGGTTGCGCTGGGAGCCATTGGCAGCATCTTCGGATGCACCCGCGGCGGCCAGGCGGCCATCGGCGCCATGCTCGATATTGAAAGCGGCTACGGACGTTTCGTCGGGGTGTCGGCCCTCCCGTCGTCGCAGACGATTTACGGGATCGTCGTCATGTTCACGCTCAGCGGAAGAGCCGTCGTCGATGGGGCGCTGGTGCCCGAGTTGGCCGGTCCGGCGTTCGCCATCGGCACGCTCTGCGGATTGGCGCTTTTGGCCAGCGCGACCATGCAAGGGAGTTGCTGTGCCTCGGCGATCCATGTCAGCAAGAGCAAGGAAGAAGTATTCGGACTTTCCGTGGCTCCGGCTGCGATTGTCGAGGGGTTCGCCGTGTTCGCCTTCGTGTTCGCACTGGTGCTCGTCGGGCAGATCGTGGTGCCTGGTGCAAACGGATGATCCAAAACAGAAGAGATCGTCGATGGCGCTTTGAAAAAGGAACTTCACAATGAATGAAACACCGAAGATCCGCGGAATTCAGGAACTGATCGAACACCTCAAAGTCAACGGAGTGGAAGAGGGGAAGCAGGAAGCCGAACAATTGCTCGATGCCGCGCGCCGGGAAGCGAAAGCGATCGAGAATGATGCGAGCCGGAAATCGAAACAGATGATCGCGGATGCGGAAGATGAAATCTCCCGCAAGCGAAAATCGGCAGAAGAGGCGATGCAACTGGCAGCCCGAGACGCCCTCCTGCGATTGCGTCAGGAGATCGAAAATGATCTCGTCGAGCAGCTTCGCCGCCTTCTGCGCGACCAGCTGAGCGATCGGAAATTGCTGAAGGAGTGGCTGATACGAATCCTTCAATCGTCCGCCGAGGCCGACGAAGGAGACCGGATTACGGAAATCCTGCTCCCACCGTCGGTCGATCCGGAAAACAAGTGGAGCGATCCTCCGAGCCAGAGCGATCTGGAATCGTTTCTCGGATCGACGACCGAAAAGATGCTCGAAGAGGGAATTGCGATTTCGATCCGCAACACCAATAAAGAAGGGATCGTCATCCATAAAAAAGGCGGCGAGGTCGAAGTTCGACTCGACGAGGAAACGCTGCTCGATCTGCTGCGTGATCACCTGATGCCGCGTTTCCGGCATCTCCTTCGTACCTCTACTACTTCGAACGAGACGGAATCATGATGCAGTGGTTGAGAACCGTTTTGAGTCCTGCCCCGACGGAAGAGTTCCACGTGGCGCCGGTTCCGGAACTGAAACCGGTGGCGCCCTCCCGTGCGCAAGGGATGTACTACACGTTTCTCGCGAGCCTTCCGCCCCTGCCGAACCATTTCAAGGTGGAGCGTCCGCCGATTTCCCGAGAACAGCTCCGGGAACACATGACGATGCTCCCCCCCGACGATCAGGAGATGCTTCACCGATTCTGTGAGATTCTCCACGAGCTGCAACGAGGTTCGAGTGTGCCCGACGAGGTACTGCTCGACCAATTGGAACGAGATTGGCATGTGATTCCCAGTCGCATGGCCCGATATATCTTGGAACACCAATTGGTGCAGACCTATTTGCTGACGGCTCTGCAAAGGAAAATGGAGGACATGGAACCTCCGCTCGGACCGGATCCCCTGCGAAAACAGATCCAAATGTATTGGTCGCAAGCGGGGTTCCGGTTGCAACCCCATTACCCTTGGATCGAGGAGATCCCCCGCCTGCTGCAAGAGGCGAAAGTGATGGACATCCATCGTCTTCTCCTTCAGACCGCCTGGGATTACTGGAAAACCATAGAAGAACATTACTCTTTCTCGCTGGAAGCATTCCTGCTCTATCTGGCCCGATGGAATATCATTGATCAGTGGCATCGTCTCGATGCGTCCCGCGGCCGCCAGAAAGCACAGGAGTTTTTCAAGGAGCAACTTGATGACCACCCCATCCGTTTCGAATGAGGCAAACGTCCGCGGTGTCAATGGAAATATCGTGACCATCGACCTCCCGCCCCGAGAGATCCTCAAAAACGAAGTCGCCTACGTCCGATTGGGAGAGGAACGACTCAAGTCAGAGGTCTTGCGTATTTTCGAGGACCGGGCCGATCTTCAGGTTTTTGAAGAGACCGAAGGGATTCAAGTCGGCGATCGGGTCGAAATGAGCGGCGATTTGCTGTCGGTGGCCTTAGGGCCGGGGCTGCTGGGAACCGTCTACGATGGTCTGCAAAACCCCCTGGTCGATTTGGCCGAGCTCGACGGTTTCTTTCCCCAACGGGGACGCGTCCTCTCTTCGCTCGACGAGGAGACGCTCTGGAAATTCGAACCCGTCTGCAAGAAAGGCGATCGATTACGAGCGGGAGAGACGCTGGGACACGTCCAGGAAAAGATGATCCGCCATCGCATCATGGTCCCGTTCGCCTTGAAAGGAGAAGTCGAGGTGCTTTCCGTCGAAAGCGGAAAACACAAGGTGACCGACCCGATCGTTCGCGTTCGCGATGCCGGCGGCCAGGAGCGAACCTTCTCGATGAAGCAATTCTGGCCGGTGCGGCGTCCGCTTCCGGAAATGCTCCTGAAAAAGAAATACGTGCATCGCGACTACCCTTCCGCCCCCCTGACGACCACGATTCGACTGATCGATACCTTTTTCCCGATCGCCAAAGGGGGAACCGCTTGTATCCCGGGACCTTTCGGGGCAGGCAAAACCGTCCTTCAAGGGTTGATCGCCCGCTATTCCCCCGTCGATGTGGTGATTTTCGTCGCCTGCGGCGAACGCGCGGGGGAAGTGGTCGAAACGATCCAAGAGTTCGGCGAAATGGAAGATCCCCGAACCGGTAGACCGCTGATGGACCGAACCGTCATCATCTGCAATACTTCTTCCATGCCGGTTCCGGCGCGGGAAGCCTCGATCTATACCGGAATCACCCTGGGGGAATACTACCGGCAAATGGGGCTCGACGTGCTGCTTCTGGCCGACTCCACTTCCCGTTGGGCCCAGGCGATGCGGGAAACCTCGGGACGTCTGGAAGAAATTCCCGGCGAGGACGCCTATCCCGCTTATCTCGATTCGGCGATTCGCGGCGTCTATGAACGCGCGGGGCTCATCTCTCTTTCGGAGGAGGAATGCGGAAGCTTGACGATGATCGGCACCGTCTCCCCCGCCGGTGGTAACTTCGAGGAACCGGTGACCCAGGCGACCCTGTCCACGGTCAAAGCATTTCTCGGTCTTTCGTACGACCGGGCCTACAAACGCTTCTATCCGGCGATCGATCCGCTCATGTCCTGGTCGCGCTATTTCAAACAACTCGAACCCTATTACCGTGAAGAAATTTCCAGCGATTGGTCCGGCTCGGTTCGCCAGTTGCAGGAACTGCTCAGAGAAGGAAACCAAATCGATCGCATGATGCAGGTCACCGGCGAGGAAGGCATCACCCTGGAGGACTTCGTGAAGCTGCAAAAAGCGACCATGCTCGATATGGCGTACCTCCAGCAGGATGCATTCGATCCGGTCGACGTCAGCGTGCCGTTCGAACGACAGCGGGAACAGCTCGAACTCTTGAAGCGTTTTCTCGACAAATCGTTTTCCTTCGACGACAAGAATGAAGTCCGCAAGTACTTCACGCATGTGACCGGGCTGTTCAAAAATCTCAACTTCACGGAAACAGAGACCGAAGAGTATCGCGATTTGTGCGAAAGGATCGAACAAGCGCTGGAGGAAGCATAAGTGAACTCGACGGTGCAACTCGGGCGATTCGCAGAGGCCGCGGCATGATCATCGGAAAACAAACCCGCCGGTTTTCCATCGCGGACGGATCCTGAAAGCCGTCGCTTTCGTTTTCCGTCCGGCGAATCGAAATCGAAAAGGACTTCCTCATGCACCGAATGACCTTCCATGCGCCCCGAGTCCCGCTCATCGCTTTGTTCGTCACGTTGCTTTCAGCGACCGGCATTCAGGGAGAAGAAGCGACTCCGGTCGATGCCGACGCCCGATCCCGTCGCCAACGCTGGTACTGGGACACGGTCGTCAATCTCCATCTCGATAACCATAGTCTCCTGCTCGGTCGGGGAAAGACGGCCGAGCATCTTGCCGACATGTATCGGGATGTTCCCGTCGAGATGATCCAGGTTTCCGCTTACGGCAATCGCGGGGACACGATCACCTACCAATCGGAAGTGCTGGAACATCTGGAACAGCAACCGATCCAGGGGGAATGGGATACTCTCGCCACTTGGGGGGCCGCCGTCCGCAAACTTGGGAAACGATTCCACATCTACATCAACACGCGCGGCATGAACGTCCACAAGCGATGGCCGCGTTATATGCAGCAGGACGCCCAAGGCAAGGGCCGCGGCCGGGGGCAAGGGCTCTACGATGCCTGCCCCCGACCGGCACCCGACGGCGACGGATATCTCGAAACATTTCTCCTTCCTCTGCTTCGCGAGATCGTCGAGAAGTACGAACCGGGAGGCATTTGGATTGATGGGGATCACGCGCGCACCCGGACCTGCTACTGCAAGAACTGTCGCCGGGCGTGGCGGGAAGAGACGGGCCGGTCCGAGCCACCCACCGACCCTTCCGACCCCGACTGGCCCCGCTGGCTGGCGCTGGAGCAAAAGCGCTACGACGATTATCGAAAACGCATGGCCGAAGTGATTCACCAAACCCGTCCCGAAACGATGTACACCTCGAATCACTCCTGGCGGAAAACGTATGGCACCAGGTTCGAAAAAATCGATCCCCGCAGCGCGCCGCCGTGGGTCGACTCTTACAGCGCCGATTTAAGTCACGGCAATTCGATTCGCGAGACGCGACTGTCTTCGATGCTGCTGTCGCCGGAGGAGGAAACGCCCTATGATATCATGCATCTGGTCAACCGGGATCAAAAGATTTCCCCGGGACGGGTTTTGCAGCAAGGCGGCATGACGTTCGCATCCGGAGGTGCTTGGCTACTCTGGATCGGCGGGGGAACGGCCATCAAGCCCCACGCCCGCTCCCGTGCCAGACGATGCTCGGAATTTGCCCAGGCACGAAGCGAAGCGCTCGGGCATACCTTCTCGCTCAATCCGGTCGCGGTGTTGTCGAGCGAGACCAGTTGGTTGGAGGAAAGAATCGAGGGCAAGGAGGATTATTACGACTTTCAAGCCGCCAATCATGCGGCGCTCGCCCTTCAGGATGCCTGTTACGGCGTCGACTTGGTCAACGAGCATATTTTGCGACGCCGACTCGATCGTTATTGCGTGATCGTCGTCCCCAACCAGCGGAAAGTCGCGCCGGAAACGCTCGAGGCGCTGATCGACTTCGCGGAACAAGGGGGCCTCGTGCTGGTGACCGGGTTCGGGTTGGCCGACCACGATGTCGACGATTTCCTCGGCCTCCGGCGGATCGGAATCCACGGTGAGTCGGCGATGCTGCGACGGGACGGCATGAAGACTCGCCTTGACGATTTCGTGGAAGTGAGTTCCACCGGTGCGAAGGTGAAGCTGTTTTTGGGGCCTTCCCATCCTCTACTCCTGGTCCGTTCGCTCGGCAAAGGGAAGATCGCCTATTTTGCCGGCACCGAGATCCCTTATCTCGATTACGACGGCCTTCTTCCTTTTCTGATGAAGAAACTCAGAATCGGGCCGATGGCGACGATCGGCGGCGCGAAACCGCAACCTCATCTCGTGTTCGCTTTTCGAGAAAAGGAAGACCGGACCGTGATTCACATCACCGACCTGACCTCCAGGGTAGGGGGGAAACGCGTCCCCGCCGGACGGACCGACCTCATCGACGATCCCAACCCTCTGGAGTCGATCACCGTCCGTTTGCCATGGCCGGAACGTCCGAAGAGGATCACCGTCGTGCCGGAAGAAACCGAGGTTGCTTGGGACTGGAGCGACGATCGACTGGACATCCACCTGCAAAACATGGAGGTTCACGCCGCTCTGATTCTCGAATCCTCGCCTAAAGCTTTACCCGGATTTCTCTCACCCGAGCTCCCACTCGCGAAGCGATTTCCATGGGTTCATTATGATGATTTGTTCACTATAAAAGACGGCTTCGAGCGTAGCGATCACGGTCACGCGATCGATCCCCTGGCAGCCTATCAAATCCGCACCGGCGGAAAAACAAGGATTCGCCTCGTCGAAGAGAACCCCGCCGACGGACGATACTGCGTTCAGTTCATCGATAGTCCGGACGCGCCAAAGGCATTCTATCCGTACTTCAGTTGCAGACCGAAACAGTTGAACCGGGGGACCGGGCACTTCGCGGTCGACCTCCGCATCACGAAAGGGGCCACTCCGGCTCTTGACTTCCGGACGGTGGAGAACCGTCGGGATTATCCCGCGGGACCCGGACTTCACTTTCGAGATGGACAAATCATCGCCGTCAAAAAGGGGCCGCTGTGCCGTTATCCGGAGAATGAGTGGTTCAACATCGATATCACTTTTCCCCTCGGAAGCGGGAAATACGATTTCGTGGTCCGTGTACCCGACGCGGAACCGATCATCTTCCACGATCTCCCCTGCTATAGTGGTGCGGATTTCCAAGAGTGCGGATGGATCGGCATCACCGGAAACGGCAAGGCGAATGCCTCCTTTTTCATCGATCATCTTCTGGTCGAGCGAATCGATTGATTCAGCATGGTAGCTTCTCTCGAAGTCGTTGGCGGGTGAACCCAGGAACCGCGGGAGGACAACCGCCGAGCCATCGGCTACAAGCCGAGGGCAATTCGCGATTAGTCGGAAAAGAGAAAATGGGATGGCGAAGCGTTTGACAACCGCGCATGAAAACGCCCGCCGGAAATCGCTTTCGGGCGGGCAGGACAGGGCAGGGCGGGGAAATCGACGATCGTTTAGCGACTAATCTTCCTCACGATCATCGTCTTCGCCTTCCTCACGATCTTCGTCACGTTCCTTTTCGCGTTCCTCGTGTTCGCGCTCCCGGTCACGCATCGCCTCCTCGGCGTGTTCCCGTTCTTCCTCTTCGGCTTCGCGCTCCCGATCGCGTAGGAATTCCTCGGTGTGTTCCCATTCCTCCTCATCGTCTTCGTATTCGAATTCGATTTCGCCTTCCTGGAGGATTTCACGAATCTCGGCGAGCTCTTCGCGTACCCCGCCGAGTTCTTCTCGCAAACCGTGTACCGCGCCGATGAGTTCCTCGAACATCTCCACTGGAGGCGCCGGCGGCCGGGGGCTGAAGCGATCCCCGCGAAACAATCCGCGTGCCGTAGGTTGCGCTGCATGTTCCAGCGTCTCGACGATTTTCTTCTTCTCCATCATCAGACGACGCATCTTTGCCTGGAGTTCCTCAAGTTCATCGATACGCTCTTTTTCGCGAGCTTCATGGGCAAGCTTTTCCAGCTCATGCATCGCCGCTTCGACTTCGGCAAGACGTCGCTGCAAACGCTCCACGGGAACGGCATTTCCCCGCCCTTCCATGAATTGGCGGAGCCGGTGCATCTGCTGCTCGGTCGCCTCCATCATTTTCCGGATCATCTCGACTGCTTCTTCGCGTCCTGATTCCCGGGCCTCGTGCAGCTTCCGTTCCAGTTTTTCCATCGTCTCACGGAGCTGATCCATCCGCATTTCGGCCTGTTCGGCGGTTCGGTGGCCCGCGTCGCCGACGGCCTCTTCGGCCTTCTCGCCAAAGTTTCCCAATTCACGAATCCACTTTTCGAGCGCTTCTTGAGGGGTTTCGGGACGAGGATCCCGAGCACTTCTCTGTCGCTCTTGCAGAGCCTCTTTTTGAGCTTCTTCTTGCCGCTTGCGGAGTTCTCTGACCAGCGATTTTTGCATTTTCACCGCAGGTGACTCCGCCTGTTCCGCCTCGGCCGGTTCCTGTTTGAGAACCTTGATTTTCTCAAGGAGCTTGGCCGCCTCTTCGACGTGGCCGGCCTCGATCAGCTCCGACGCCTCCTTTTGGAGACGTTCCAACTGCACATGAGCATCCCGCGCAGCCGGATCCTCCATTTGGATTCTCTGAAGAATCCGTTCCCTCATCGGGGGTTGTGCCCCCGAAATCGCCTCGGCAGAAAATGCCGCGACGGCGACGACCAGCAGACCTGTTCCCATACGTTTCATCGTTTTCACTCCTTTTGCTTACGAGTCGTGTCAAAGCGAGTTCATCCCCGAAGCAGGTATCGAGTCATTGATTTCAGGGATCACGAAAACCCTCCTTGGTTTGTTCCACTCTATTCTACCTTTTTTCCCTCTTCGCCCGACGGAAAAATCTCCGACCACGGCGCCTCAAGGGGGCCTTCCTCGAAGTCGGTCGGGTTGACCCAACCGGCCCGCATCTTTTCGCCCCTCATATAACGTTCATAAAAGTTACGTCCACTTTCATGGGCGTAAGTATATTCGTCGAAAATATCGCCCTCGCCGAGAACACGAGGATCCTTTTGTGATTTCAGTTCCTCGATCATCTGCTCCCGGAGTGACTGTTTCTTCGAACGCCACGCAGGATCCCGGGCGAGATTCTTCATGCACATACGGTCGTTCGACAGATCGTACAATTCTTCCGGGGGACGCTTGCCGAAATTCCAGAACCAGTACTTCCGGTCTTCCGGGTGCGTGCGGAGTTCGAGAATTTCCGTCTTCGTGGGACTGCCGTCGGTGTTCAGGTAGCCCGTCTCCGGATTGCCGGCCGGCCAGCGCTTTGGTTTGAAATTCATCAGATACAATAGTTGGTCCTTGACGATCCCGCGAATCGGATAACCCCAATCATTCGGACGCCCCACGTCGTGGCGTTCCTTTCCGATGAGTACATGGTCGCGCCGCGGATCCACCAATCCCGATTGCGTGGAAAAGAAGATGTCGGTCAGGCTTTTTCCGGTGATCGGGGCCATGCCGTTTTCGTTCGGGTCGACCTCGGCCAGTTCGAGGAACGTGGGAGCGAAGTCGATGAAATTGACGTAATCGTCGACGACGCGCCCCGGATTTTTCAATCCCGCCTTCCACATGATCGCCAGCGGCAAGTGATTCGAAAGTTCGTACTCCTGTCCCTTGATTCGGGGAAAGGGCATGCCGTTGTCGGCGGTCACCACGACCAGCGTGTTCTCGAGTTCTCCTCGATCTTCCAACTCCGCGAGCATCCGTTCCAGGTGGTGGTCGAAATGCTCCACCTCAAAGGCGTAATCGAGCATGTCGTTGCGGACGACCTCGGTGTCGGGCCAGAACGGGGGAACCTTGCCGTCGAGCGACTCAAGCGTTTTCCTCCCTTCGCTCACCCCGGAACCATACTCGTAGCGACGGTGCGGTTCGAACCCTCCATACCAGAAACACCAGGGTTTGCCTTCGGCGTTGGCCTCGAGAAACGCGTTGAAGTTCGCCGCGTAATCGTTCCGGGAAATCCCCCCGGCCGGCGGATCTTGTTGTTCGGCATCGAAAGGTCTCCCCGCCAGTCGGCGCTTGTTTCCTTCGGCATCCATTGCCACGCCGGGCGCCCAGCCCTTGCCGGTCTTGCCGACGAAGTAGCCGTTCTGGGAAAGGACTTCCGTATAGACCTTGAACTTGGACGGGAAATACGGAACGTGGTTGCAGGCTTCCTCCAGTTGCCAGGAATTGCGTCCGGTGAGGATGCAAGCACGAGAAGGCGAACACTTGGCGTTGGGGGTGTAGGCACGTGTGAAGAGGATTCCCTCTTCGGCGACGCGATCGAACGCCGGCGTCTCGACCCAGTCGCACCCGTAGGCTCCCATATGTGGAAACGAGGCGTCATCGGCGATGCAAAACAGAATGTTCGGTCGGGCCGCCTCTTTCGCGGGAAGCGGCGCGGCACCATCGAGCAAAAATAGTGAACAGGTGATCACAATAAAGGGAAACCATCGAATCATGGCTGTCTTTCTCCTGGATAAATGGGATTGGGTTTTTTCCCGATCTGCATCGGCCGAAAACTACTTCTCCGATTCCCACTCCTTCACAAAAGCGGCCTGTTCGGCAAGGAACTGTTTGCGGGCCTTTTCCAACTCCGAATCGGATTCGAGCACGCGATTGTCGATCACCGTGATGCGCGACTCGACCGTGTCGTTATATCTGACCAGTGGAACCTCTTCAGCCAGCACGACGGTATTCTCCGTGACGGTGTTGGTCCACCCCTTATGAAACCGGAACGGGCTCTTCGCCACGTTGTAGATGAGATTGTGGTCGATCAAAAAGCCGCCGGTCCCTTGGTCGAGGAACATCCCGTTACTCTCGGCGCGGCCCAAGTTCAAGGGGACATCGTGGATGTGGTTCCAGGCGAGTCGGGAGTCGGGTTGATTGCCCAGGGTGTAAATCCCCCCGCCGTCTGAGAGAATCTGCATCACATGGTGAATGTGGTTGGCCAACACAAGATTCCCCCGACAGGGCGTTTCTCGAGGCTTTTCCCGGGAGCGGGGATTCCACCACATCCATCCGACGGAGACGCCGGTATACGGGTGATCATAGACCCGGTTGTCGAAAACGGTCGTCTCCGCGGCGAGACCGACCCAAATTCCGACCGAACCGTAGAGCAGCTTGCCGCAATCGTGGATCTCGCATCCGGCAACGGTGTTTCCGAGCGACGCTTGCTCCGGCGCGGCACTCCACCATGGATCGCCTCCCTCGACGGTGCGGACCTGGCCCTCCCCGATCATCACGCCGTTGGCCCCGATGTCGTGGACGCTGCATGCTTCAACGCGACATCCGCGACAGTCGCGCTCGAACCAGATCGCCGAAGCGCCGATGTTCCGCACGTCGCAGTTTTCCAGAACACACTCTTCTGCCAGAGAAAAATGAATCGCCGCCGGATCGGCCTCGAAATGGGGCCCGTTTCCTTCCGGCGTGAAATAGGTGGCCGCCTGACGTCCCCAATAGACGCCCTGGCGGGTTTCCCACGAGGTCCCGGCGAACATCAGGTTGGCAAACTCCAGCCCGCGCACCTTTTTTCTACCGTTCGCCTCGCCGCGGACGACCAGAAGCTGCTCGGCCACCGGGGCGTAAAACCGGGTGTTTTGCAAAGTTTGGCCGGGAAGAGGTCGGTAGGTGAGCTTGCCGGATTCCCGGTCGAGAAACCACTCACCGGGAGCGTCGAGCATCTCGATGGCGTTTTCCACGAAGTAGCGTGGTTGCTTTTCGAACCAGTCCATCGCCGACCAGCGATTGTCTCCCCCAAGGGGGTAGGGAAAGACGACTTCCCGTTTTTCGGGGTCGAGCGTCTTGATCGGCGTCCTCGAGACGCACCAATCGTGCAGGAAAACGAGTTCGACCGAATCGAGATCCTCGTAGGGCTCGAGATCACCTGGGGCATAGGTGAAGGAGGTTCGCCGGTCGGGGCCCACTTGTTCGACGCGATAGTAGCCGACATCCGGTTCCCTCGCCCGGGTCAGTCGCAACGTGTCCTCTTTGCCGGTTTGCATGGCGAAGAGCTGGCGGAACGACCACTTCCCCCCACGGACCGCCTCAAGCGTGGTGGACCAGGTCCCGTCATCCTCGACATTCCATCCCTCGATCATGCGGGCCCCGGTGATGATAGGCGATTGCTCGCCTCGTGTCTCGCCCTCATATTTGACCCGGTACGGCGCCGGAGGACTGTCGGTGGGCGTGAACTCGATCGCCTCCTCAAGCTGGTAAACGCCCCACCCGACATGGACCACCACATCTCCCGAAAGACCTTGGTCGATCATTTTCCGTACACGGTTTTTCGCACCGGCCAGGCTCGCTAGAGGAGACGTCTGGGTGCCGTCGTTGGCATCGTCCCCTTCGGAAGGTGAAACATAGAGGTGCTGCGTGGCGGCTTGAACGGAATCCACCGGGGCCGACGCAATGAGAACGATCCAACCGAAACATGCGGAAAAGCAAAGGCCGAAAAGCGAATTTCGACCGGAAAAAACGCATGGTAAAGCTGAAAAAGCCATGGATTGCTCCTTGTGGGAAAAGTATCATCTCAGAAGTGTTGATGGATCTTTCACTCCAATTTCGCTATTGTCTCACACCGATCATCATAGCGGAAGAAGCGAGACGCCATCAAGCAGCGCCCTGTGGGAAAACGGGAAGAATGTCGCGATCGTTTGTAACATTCCGTCCAAAAATGCTTGATCTCGGCACTCCAGAGAAAATGGGAGGGGCGGGGTATTGATTTCGGAGTGAAAAAAGAGTAATAAAGTAGAAATGCCCCCCACCTGCAACTCCCCCGATCTGTTTCTGTTCTTCCTTGCATGATTCTACGAAGGAGAAATCGTGTCCGACCAACCTCGCAAGGCATTGTCGCTTTTCGACTCCACCTCTCTGATCATGGGGATCATCATCGGAACGGGCATTTTCGTGATGGTCTCCGAAATCGCCTCCGGCACCAGCAGTTGGTGGCAACTCCTGCTGCTCTGGCTCGCCGGCGGAACGGTTTCCCTCTTCGGGGCGTTCGGCTATGCAGAACTCGGGACGATGTATCCCAAAGAAGGGGGCGACTACGTTTATCTCACCAAGGCCTACGGCCCCTGGGCGGGCTTCCTCTTCGGATGGATGCAACTGGTCGTCGTGCGTCCGGGCGACATCGCCGTCATGGCGTTCAGCTTCGCCCTATTCGCCCGGGAGATTTTCACCGCCTTCGGCATACCGCTTGAAATGCTGGGGAGCTACTCTCTGCCGTATTTGGAGTCTCCGATCGTTTTGGGAGAAGTACTGCTCGCCTGCGGCGCGGTCGTGATTTTGAGCATGATCAACATCATCGGCGTGCACGAAGGGAAGTGGACCCAAAATTTTCTCACCATCGCAAAAGTGATAGGATTATTGATGATTATCGGAGTAGCCTTCCTTGCCCCCACCGCCTCACACCAGTCCACTCCCGAGGAGTTCGAAGGAATTCCGCTCCGGCTGGCGCTCATCTTCGTTCTGTTCACCTTTGGCGGATGGAACGAAATGGCCTACGTCGCCGCGGAAGTGAAGGACGCCCGACGCAACATTGTTCGAGCATTGGTCTTGGGAGTGGTCGCCGTCACGACAATCTATCTCATTTTCAATGCGGCACTGCTGTTCGCCCTGGGCCATCAGGGTCTGGCCTCTTCGTCGGAAACGGTCGTCACCGATGTCGTCTCCGAAGCCTTTCCCGGAATGGGAGGACGGTTGATCGCCGCGCTGATCTGCATCTCGGCTTTGGGAGCGGTCAATGGGCTCATCTTCACCGGAGCCCGAATCTCCTATGCCGTTGGAACCGAACACCGCATCTTCCGCAAGTTGGGGCGGTGGAACCTGGTGACGGGAACGCCCGTGGCGGCGCTGGTCGTTCAAGCGGTGATCAGTTGCGTATTGATTTTTCTTCTGGGCTCGCTCATTGAAGCGATCATCTACACCTCCTCGGCGGTCTATACCTTTTACTTCGCGACGAACTTCGCGGTGATCGTCCTTCGTTGGAAAGATCGCGACACCGAACGGCCCTATCGCGTCACCGGATTTCCCGTCACGACGCTCATCTTCTGCGCCGTTTGCCTACTGCTCATCCACGCCGCCTTGACCTTTCTTCCATTGATCGGACTGGCCGCGTTCCTCCTCTCCGTGATCGGCTTGGGGATTTTTCAATTTCTCCGTCGCCCTCTCACGGCGATCCCCCACGCCATGCTTTTGGTCGCCTCGCTGGCGTTCTTTCGCCATATCTGGGTGTATTACCAAGCTCACCAGCACAAACCAGACGAGTATCCCTACCCCTGGTATTCGTGGGTCGGCATCGTCGTCGGTTTTCTGCTGCTGGTCCTCTATCAGTTGCTGCTGAAGGACACTCCGCGGGACGACTCCCGAAACCGAGCGAACCTCGAATCAGGAGACCAACCGGCAGATTCTTCGTGAAACTTCTCCCACTGGGAACCTCCGCGATGATCATGTATGATGACAGAAGCTGAAACGGAAGATCAAAATGCGAGAAACACTTCGAACCATGGAGAGTACGCCCATGAAATCGATCCGCTCGATCGTTCACTTGACACTACTTGTTCTGATGACGGGAATCCTCTCGTCGACAAATCACGAAACCAACCTGATGGGAAATGAGATGGATGGCAAAATGAAA
The DNA here is from genome assembly GCA_964632505.1 of uncultured Planctomycetaceae bacterium. Lineage (GTDB taxonomy): Bacteria > Planctomycetota > Planctomycetia > Pirellulales > Thermoguttaceae > CAZWCE01. The sequence goes on from CAZWCE010000016.1 coordinate 87,899, forward strand.
ATCGAAAAGGAGTTTTTCGGGGAAACGAACGATGGCCGAAAGGTCGATGTCTACACACTCACCAACGTGAACGGCATCACCGCCAAGATTCTCGATTACGGGGGCATCGTGTACGAGCTTTTACTGCCCGACAAGCATGGACAGTTCGAGAACGTTTCGGCAAACCTCGAAACGATTCCCGATTACGAGGCCGACAGTCCCTACTTCGGCGCGCTGATCGGCCGGTACGGGAACCGCATCGCCAAAGGGAAATTCACACTCGACGGCAAGGAGTACACCCTGGCGACCAATAACGACATGAACCACCTCCACGGCGGCATCCAAGGATTCGACAAGGTCGTTTGGGACGTCGAGGAAAAAGTCACCCCGGATTCAATCGGTCTAATACTGACGTACACCAGTGCCGACATGGAGGAGGGCTATCCCGGTGAATTGGATTGCAAAGTCGTCTATGAACTGACCAACGAGAATGAATTGATCATCGACTACACCGCCACCACCGACAAGCCCACGCCGGTCAATCTGACCAACCACACCTACTGGAACCTCGGTGGATACGACTCGGGAACGATTCTCGACCACCACATGCAGATCTTCGCCGACCATTATCTTCCGGTCGACCAGGGGCTCATCCCCACCGGACAGTTGCACCCCCTCAAAGGCACCCCCATGGACTTCACCGAACCGACGCCGATCGGAGAACGCATCGATCAGGTCGAGGGCGGCTACGACCACTGCTACGTCCTCAAGAATTATCAGAGCGATGAAATGAAACGATGCGCGAAGGTGAAAGATCCGCAATCGGGTCGGGTCATGGAGATCTTCACCACCGAACCGGGTGTGCAATTCTACACCGGAAACTTCCTCGACGGCACGCTGTCCGCCGGCGACGTCACTTACCGGAAGCACGCCGCCTTCTGCCTCGAAACGCAGCACTTTCCCGATTCGCCGAACCAGCCGATGTTCCCCTCGGCCATCCTCGAACCGGGCGACATCTATCGACACACGACCGTCCACAAATTCCAGACCGAAAATTGAAGTTTCCTTGGGGTTCCCAAAAAAAGAACCGGGGGCTCCATGTCGAAGCCTCCGGTTTTTCGTCTGTCGTGGAATCGCCTCACGGAAAACGCCTCACTTGGGAACCACCGTGAACTCTTGCGACCTGGAAACGAGGCCGTAAAGATCGCCGGTATCATAAATGAGGGTCGCCGTGTACACCTGTGCCTCTTGAACATTTGGTACTCGCCACGAGTACGGACAAAGGCCGCCTCACCCATACTCCAATTTCGTATTGACCACCGTGACACCGTCGGGGCGGACGATTTTCAGACGCGGAACCACCGATCGTCCGTCCTTCTTGAAGGAAAGGTAACGCAAATTCAATTCAGGGTCTTCCAAGTAACCGAAAAACGTACGATCCCCTCCAGAAACACTTGTTTCGGGAAAGTAGCGGAACCCGACCGTCGGTACGGTCCCCACTTCGATCAGCGTCTCTTTTCCGGACCGCACTTTCCAAGGAAGCCGCCGGTCGAGATTCATGCCGGCTCCGTAGCTGTTGCCGCATTCGATCTCCATTTGAACCGGCGTGTAATCCCCCACCGGCAGTTCGACCGAATCCTCTTGCCCGGAGGCCAAATCCACGCGATCCAATCGCGCGGGATTCCCCAACCGAATCTCCAGCGCCATTGGTTTGCCGCTACGAGGATGATTCGCGACCGCGAGTGATCCGGTGGGCCCTCGATATCCGAGGCGGATCGTCATCTTCCGGCCGTCCGCTTCCGGAATCGCCTCAAGCTGATTCCGCTTGACCATGAATTCCTCGATGAGCGTCTTCGTGCTGCTCACGAACCGGTCGCACGCGGCGTTCTTCACGACACGCATCTCCCCCTGCCGCTCGAAAGACATCAGCGAACCTGGATCATTGTAACGGCCGGTTTCCGGAGAGGGGAATAACGCGATTCCCACTTTCTTCTCTTCTGAATCCGGTTGATAAGCCCAATCCCCCTTTCGGAATTCGGCATCGCTGAAACGCAACACCGGAATAGGAGTCTCCTCCGGTGGTTCATTCGAAGCCTCTTCCTTCGAATCGGTGGAGAATTTCTCCAACGCGGCATCGTCGACCAACCAGGGAACCAGGTTCCGCTGTCGAGGAATTCCCGGCGAGGCGGTGAGCCGGGGAGTCGCATCTTCAGCAGAATCCCCCTCCCCGAGAGTTTCCGAAGGGAACGACTCGGCCACCGACAACGAAACCTGAGAGAAAATCACGATCTTCTCCGACGTGGCTTCCCCGTGGGGCTTCATTGTTTGCGTAGACTGAATTTTCAGGGCGTTCTCCTCCGTGAGATCACCATCCCCATCGGTATCGAGAATGAGAAGATCGTACAAGGTCGCTGTTGAATCCTGCGATCCGGCCCGATCGAGGACGAAGGCAAAACGCCGCTCCCCGGGGATTTTCTCCGCTCCCTCTTCCGGCGGCCTTTCCTCCACAGTGGAACGGGAATCTTCTTTTGGAAACACCAGCATGCCGTAGAGCGGGTGGGATGACTGAAGCGATGGATAGACCACCTCCTCGGAAGGTTCTCTCGACAAGGAAGCAGGAAGACTGGCCCAGTTTGCTTCCTTGGAACGAAAGAACCGGGCATTCTCGACCAGCGGCTTCGTTTCCAAGGCGAAACGATACTCCGGGTCGAGCTCGATCATGAAAAAGTTCCGAAAAACCAAGAAGAGCAGAAGAGGAAGAAAAACGAGAAACCCGCCCAAAATGCCCATGAAGAGGCATCCGAAAAAAGCGGCGCGTCCCTGTCGACTCCGAGGCAGCAACCCCATGGCCATTCCTTTCGATTCGAGTCACCGGCGACGATCGGTCGAAATATCATCGTGCCTGAAAACCGAAAAAAACGGCACTTTCGACGACCGGCTGAAAAACATCCATTGGCGATGTTACTATGAATATACGTCGATCCGTTCCGGTTGGCAAATCGCCGGAGGTTTTCGGCCGGCGGTATTCAGGGGGCAGTAGCCTCGGCCAACGCTTCGCGAGCCACGCCGCGGACCCGCTGATCGGCATCCCCCTCGGCCATTTCCCGAAGGACGGCGACCGCTTCCTTTCCTCCGATTTTTCCCAGGGCTTCGGCGACCGCCATGCGGACATGCGCGCTCATATCGGTTTGTCGCTCCAGGATGACCGGAAGGGATTCCGGATCGCCGATCTCCCCCAATGCTTCCACGGCACGCTCGCGTACTGCCCAATCTTCCTGCTCCTGGGCCACCTTGGCAACCAGGGCGTCGAGCGCTTCGGGGGGATGGCAACGCACCAGGGCTTCAGCGGCTTTTTCCCGGACGAACAACACCGGATCGTTCAAGGCATCCGTCAAGTAAGGAACGACGTCGGATGCCCCGCCGGCCTGCTTTCCCAGGGCCTCGGCCGCGTCGGCCCGTGCTCGGGGGGCCTCCGAATACAATTGCTCGACGATCTGTTTCCGGTCGGCCGAAAGCTCTTTGGAAATCGGCACCGAAGGGGTGGGGGGCTCGAGCAACGCCGCATGTTCATCCTCGTAAGCGCATCCCCAGACCGGAATCAGGGTGCCGCAGAGAACCAAAAGACGAAGCCAGATCGTTTTCGGAAAGGAAGATCGTACGCAAGAATGCATCATCGGTCGTTGAACCCATCTCCTCCTAAAGAGAAAAAAAGAATCCGCCGAAGACGATCGGAACGAAGGAATCGGCGGAAACACCACTGCCAGACGGTCAATTCTATCACCTCACACCTGGAAGGACAAGAAAGGAAAACGTCCAAAACACTTGCAAACACCATTGCCTGAAGATAAAAAGGAAGAGAATTCAGCGAAACAACCCTATGGTACGGTGTCTACTTATTTCTCTCCACTGAAAGGGAATCCCATGAACAAGCAAACTTACCGATTCTGGACGTCCGCTCTCGCCGGTATGATCGCGTTCGCCACTTTCTCCACGATCGTCCTTCCGGCCGGTGAACCGGTCAATCCCGACCTTTCCCCCAAGGCACGGGCGGTGCTGCAATACCTGGAATCGCAGTACGGAGAACGTGTGTTGGCCGGCATGAACGGCCCGCGTGAAACCGAGGAGGTCGTCGAGATTTCGGGGGAATTTCCCGCCATCATGAACTTCGATCTGTGCGGCTGGAACGATCCGACGTATGGGAAGACTTACACTCGAGTCGTCGAACGGATGATCGAATCGGTCAAGGAATGGGACGAAAAAGGCGGCATCGTCACGATCACCTTCCACTGGAAAAACCCGATGAAACCCGACGGCAGCGCCTGGGTCGCTCCCCCGAAAGGCTCCGGGCCGTTCGATCTGGAAAAAGGCACCACGCCGGGAACCGAAGAGTACAAGGCCGTGATGCGCGACCTGAAATGGCACGGCGATTATCTCGAAGAGCTCAAAAAAGCCGATATCCCCGTGTTGTTCCGGCCGCTCCATGAAATCGACGGCGGTTGGTTCTGGTGGACCGACGAAGAAAAGCCAGAAAACACGGCGGAACTCTACCGCATCATCTTCAACTACTACGTCAAGGAGCGTGAGCTGAACAACCTCATCTGGGTCTACAACGCCGGGCTGAAATGCGCAGGCGAAGGGAAAGACGTCGAGGCGATCGAAACGCGGAAACGGTTCTACCCGGGTCCGGAATATGTCGACATCTCCGGCATCGATATCTATCCGAACGACTGGTTCGGGTGGGACATGCCGCAAGACTCCTCTTATCCGAGAGCCTACGAGATCATGAAAGAGGTCTCCCCTGGGAAAATGCTCGCATTCAGCGAGGGCGGGGGAATTCCCAATCCCGAGATGATGCAAGACAAGGGACCACGCTGGCTCTACTGCTTGCCCTGGTGGGCCGATCATCCCCAGAATCCGAAGGAATGGGTCAAAAAGACGATGCAGCATCCGTTGATGATCACCCTCGACGAACTTCCCGACTGGGACCAGCGCGCCGAAAAGTAATTCAACGAGAAGGCATCCTTCCGCCTTCCAAGCACACAAGAGCCGCTCGCATTCCGCTTCGCGCGCGGCCTTTTCCTTTCTCTTGGAAGGCAGGGAAGATCTCCCCCAAAAAAGCGGGAAAGGAAGCTCGTTCCTTTCCCGCTTGTGGGATTCTACTTTTTAAGATCGGCGATCACGCCTTGCGATTCTTGCGGCGGCGGTAGGCACCGAACCCGGCGAAACCGGCCATGCCGAGCGCCCAGATGCCCATCGTGGCGGGCTCGGGAGCAGCGGTGGATCCCATCACGAGGGTGTCCTGCTTGGGGTTACCGTTCTGAGTGAGATTCATGACCCAGACGCCGGGGGCTTCTGCGCTATGGGGATCGTAATCGGCCGTCTTCCAATCGGCAACTAAATCATTATCCAACAAGCTATCGAGATTCGTCAGATAAGCAAGGAAAATGTTGTTGCTCATATCAGTGGAATCGGCCAGTTCATCTTCGAGCCACCAGATGGCCATCTGGAGGGCGGCGGCTTTGGAATTGCTCATCGTGCCGAACAATCCCACACCGTAGGAATAATCGTGGAAAAGTTTGGCCGTTCCGCGCGAAATGGGATCCATGCCGTTCACCGCACCGCCGGAACCGCCATTGACGGCAGCCCAATCCATATTGATGGCGACATCATAGGTGCCCCCTTGGGAAACTTCTTCGTTCAGCTCGATGCAGAAGGAGCGGAAGGGATCGCTCAAGAGATCTCCCGGGGGATTGGAAGGATTCGCCGTGAGGTAGTCATACTTCAGTTCACCGATATAGACGTAATGCTTCTTTCCATTGGCGTCGTAGACATTCTTCGTCTCTTTCAGACTAATGCCATTATACTTGACCTGGTCGGCCTTGGCCGCGGTGGAGAGCAATGCCACGGAGAGAACGGCAAGAAGAATTGTGCATTTTTTCATCGTTGTGCCCTTTACTTTTGAAAAGTCGTTCTTGAGGGAGGAGTTTTTCGAGTTTTGTCTGAAGAGGAGTTCGGGAAGGAGATCTTGTCGATCAGCCTTGGAAGGCAATAAATACGAATCCCTTCGAGCAATCAACAACCATGGACCTTATGATATCCTCGGTCTCCCCCCATTACAACTAAATTCCATAGAAAAAACAAGAAATTCCTTTCCATTTTCTCTAAGTTATTAAAAATAGACAACTTAGAGATCTTAGAAAAAACCGTTTCTGTCCAAGAATTGGTGGTGTGACTGAAAAAAGCGGGGAGAGCACCACCAGAAAGCCTGCGAGAGAACGAAGCGAGGGCCGAAAAGCGAGAGAGACGTCCTGACCAAGAAAAGAAAAAGCCGAAGCGGAGTCTCTCCACTTCGGCTCGGGCGGCATATTGGCGTAGAAAGGGCGCGGCGGAGAGAGGCAATGCTTCTCCCGTGGCGTGAAGTCGATCATTTCCCCCCGCTGGTCCCGGGCGCCATCGCCCGGGAATTCACTACCGCGGGAGACTTTTCAGCGAACTTGCTTTACGCCTTGCGATTCTTCCGACGGCGGTAGGCACCGAACCCGGCGAAACCGGCCATGCCGAGCGCCCAGATGCCCATCGTGGCGGGCTCGGGCGTGGCCTCCGAGCCGAGAACCAACGTATCCTGTCGGAGGCCATCATTTTGATACAGGTTCAGGACCCAAACCCCTGGTGCATTACCGAAGGGGTCGTAATTCGTCGACTTCCATGTTGCAAGATTAGCATAGGTGGTGTCCCCCGCAAGTGCAGCTAGGAACGTGTTATCACTTTGTTCTTGTTCTGTTAATTCGATCTCATCTTCCAGCCACCAGATCGCTTTCTGCAAATTGACTGCCGCAGAGTTACTGGTTATGGGATTCGCATTGGTTGCATAATCATAAAACAGTTTCGCGGTACCTTCCGAAATGGGATCGTTGTCATCCGTATTTTGACCTCCGTTCACCGCTTCCCAGTCCGAATTCACTTCGTAATCATAGACTCCCTGCTGATTGACCTGCTCATTCAGTTCAATGCAGAAAGAACTGAAAGAGGTGAGGCCTTCGAGGGGAAACGAAGGAGAAGGAGGGATTTGGAATTCATAATTCAATTCTCCGGCGGCGACGTTTCGGCTTGAGACTGGACCATAGGGATCAACTGCTGTATTTTGGTAATACCCTAAACCTGTCAGCTGCACCTGATCCGCCCGAACCGCGGTGGCCATCAAGGCCACGGCGAAGAACGCGAGAAAAACAATGCTCTTTTTCATCATCTTGCCCTTTCTGTTGTACTAGATTCTCCTCTGTCGAAATCCACAATCATACACTCAGGTGAATTTGCGGGGATCCACCATGCTTGGGCATGGCTTGTACATCTCTCTGCTTGAGGGATCACCTCGCCCTGGATTGCCATCAAATCGGCCTTACGAATCCTGGCCAATTTATTGTGCGAAGATGCGGTCGAGCGGAGCTCTGTGGAGGTATTCTTGCCCGCTCCGTCGGGTTGATCGAACGGCTTGCTCGAAAAATCGACAGAGGCCGCCCTTCCCCTTTCATCCGCATAATCCTTAACCTCAACGCCAATGATACCCCT
>CAZWCE010000017.1:0-63689 GCA_964632505.1 uncultured Planctomycetaceae bacterium
TGCACACCGTGTAGGTCCGCTCGCGGGTTTCCCAGACCGGCTTGCACACCGTGTAATTCACGGTTCGAGTACGATTTTCCCAGACCGGCTTGCACACCGTGTATTTCACCTGTTTGGTGCAAGTCTCTGGAACGTACCTGGTGCAGTTGATCGTCTTGGGAACGCAGACTTTTTCATAACAGGTCTTGTAACAGGTGACCTGTTCTTTCTCGAAGACCACCTTTTTCGCGGTCTTCATGACGGTGCAACACTGCCAGGTGTAGTCCGTACATGCCGGCTTGCAGGCGCGGTATGTCGTGGCTCCACAGTAGGCAGCGTCGGACCGATTCGCCATGAATGCCGCAAGAAGCGCAACGGCAATCAATGGCACCCCCAACACTTTCTTCATTCCTTGCCTCCTTCAACAACTCAACAACGGGTAAAGCCTGGTCAGGCGAATTCGCCTAATAACATGGCTACTGTTATATCATTACGGCAGGCCCGCGATCGCATGCCCTCTCGACGAAAGTCGACGCAGAACACATATCCAGGCGCAGTTGCCTGTAATCCCTCGCTTTTCATATCGTCAAGCTGGAAAAGTGCCTTGAGATATTTTGAAGACGTTGCCCAAAATGGATATGGGATATATAACTAATGCATCGTCCTGTAGTGGGGTAGTCGGATAGAAAATATGGGTACAAGAGACACTTTTTTGAAAAAATAGATAGTTTGTGACGTCTAGAACGGATCGGCGCAATTCCATGATTTTCCCGATTATTCCCAGAAATTGAAGCCTTACGATAAAAACTATCATCTGCGCAAAATTCAAGGAAGCATCGGAAGCCTCTCTTTCCAAAATATTTTTCGATTTTTGCCCTACTGGAAGCCGCAAGAATATAAGAAAGATAAGATAAGAATCAGGGAGAAAACCGCTCCGGCGACATCGTCGCGTGAAGTAGCCCTCTCCGGTAATCGACCGTTCAATTATTGCCGATAAAAAGAGGCAGCCACCGAGAAAAACGACTTTGAAAGAAAAATCTTCGCCCGGCAGCCGGAAAGATCCGCAAAAAGTCGCAGTTCGATGGAGAACTGGGGTTGCCGAGAAGAAGGGAAATGGTAAAGTATTGGTAGCGTTTCACAAGAGAACGCCTTCTGGCCCATTCTTCGGGCGCGATACCCGGTGGTGTAATTGGCAACACAAGGGATTTTGGCTCCCTCGTTCCAGGTTCAAGTCCTGGCCGGGTAGTTTTTCTCGAGGTCACCCTTCGTATTTCGTATCTTCCCAGGCGGCGACGAGCTTATCGACGGCCCGATCGACCTGCTCCTCGGTGGTGAAGCGACCGACACTCAATCGAATCACTCCCTGGGCCCGCTGGGCATTGAGCCCCAACGTGCGTATCGTGGGGGAGAGGTAGTTCGAGCCCGAAAACGAGGTCGCCATCGTCGAGAAACACATCTCCGGTAGTCGGCGTTGCATCTTCGCGGCGTTCACCTCCGGCAAGCAAACGGCCAGAGTGTTCGGCAGACGAAGCGTTCCTTTCCCCAGGACCCGCATCTCAGAGCCGACTTCCTCGGTCAGCTTTTTCTCGAGACGATTTCTCAGCGTCTGCATCCTTTCGATGCCGACGTCCATGTACTTCTTCGACTGCGAAGCGGCCTGACCGATCGCGACGATGTTGCCGACATTCTCCATCCCCGAACGCAATCCCCCTTCGTTGCCCTTGCCGTGGATGATCGGCTGGATGGGCGTTCCCTGCCGGACGAAAAGCGCACCGATGCCCTTGGGAGCATAGAACTTATGTCCGGAGAGGGAAAGCAGATCCACCTGACACTCCTCGACCTGCATGTGGATGCGCCCGACGGTCTGGCAGGCGTCGCTGTGGAAAAGAATCCCCTCGGAACGGCAAAGCGCCCCGATCGTTTCAATCGGTTGGAGCGTGCCGATCTCATGACTGGCCGCCGTCACACTGACCAGAAACGTGTCTTTTCGAAGAGCTTGCCCGATCGCCTCCGCGGAGACCACTCCCTGACGGTTCGCTTCGACGATGGTCAGTTCGAAACCGAGGGTTTCCAGAAATCGCGCCGGTTCCAGAACGGCGGCGTGCTCTAGATTCGACACGATCAGATGGCCGCCGGTGTTCAGACCGCGCGCCAACGCCGTGCCGATGATCGCCAGATTACAGCTCTCGGTCCCTCCCGAAGTGAAGACCACTTCTTCCCGTCGGCATCCGAGCAAGAGCGAGACCAGAAAACGCCCCTCTTCCATCACTTCGGCCGATGCCCGACCCAGGGCATGGAGACTCGAAGGGTCGCCGAAGTACTCCGCGAGATAGGGCAAAATCGCTTCCTGCACTTCCGGAGCGATCGGGGTGGTGGCGTTGTAATCGAGATAGATCGTTCGCATGAGTCGTATGGCCTTCTCGAGCGTCGCATCAGTTGTGAGCCCTGGGTTTGTACATAGCCTCCCGCCGGGCCGGTCTCCGACGGGGCGCCCTCGGGATAATTGATGGAAGCGACGCCCAAAAAAGAAGGTCGCCCCGAGCGATCGTGTGGATTCGCCGTGGCGACCTTCATGGAGTCCATCTGCACCGGGAAGAGGACGATCACGCCCTCACGCACCGATGCACTCGTCTTTGATCCCGCGAGGGACGCGGTTTGCGACCACGCTTACTGTTGCTGTCCCTGCTGCAAACCGGGACGAACACGCTTCTGGACATCGATCTCCAGGGCGCCGAACGTCGCCTCGTGACGCTGAACCGTCATCGAAAGGGCGTGCAGCATCCGCTTGGCGGTGTAGAAGTTCGTGATGATCCGCTGGGTGACCGGAATCGGATTGGTCGGTACGCCGATCGGCTGCGGATTCAGACCGAAATCGATGATCAACTCTTCCGGCGTTCCCGTCACGCGGCAGAAATTGGCGTAGGTCGCCACGACGTGAGAGTCGTCGATCTGCACTTGGGCTCGGGGAGGAGTCGCCTGCTGCTGTTGTTGCGCTCCAGCGGCATCCGGCTTTTCGGTTTCTGCTTCGGGAGTGGGATTTTGTTCATTTTCTGGGGTGTCTTTTGCCACAAGAGGCTCCTTTCAAAAAAAGATTCTCGAAAACCCAACGAACAATCGTCATCGGTCCGGTCTTCCGGTTCGCGCGGTCACAAGCGATCCGACGCATGCAGCCCCCCATGGGGCCTCGCCGCGAAGCGCTCTTCCATGCCGCGTCTCCGGGAAAACACGAACCCACATTCGTGGGCATTCCTAAAAATATCCTAACACCATTTCCGGCAGAGGCCGGCTTTTCGGAAAAAGAATTCCCGAAAAAGGCGTCATACTCGTTCATGGACTTGAGTGTCTCACACTATACCGAAAGAAAATTATTTCACAAGGTATGCGTGCGGAGAGATCGCAGAATAATACGACCTTCATACTCCAAAAACTGTTGCTTCATCGGGCATTCATGCTTTGCTAAGATATCATAGCACGCACGCATGCGCACCATTCATCATCCTAGAAGAATAGCGATTGATTCAAGAGAAGAGCCGAGGTTCCTCCTCCCGATAATCCTCACCCCCGACACAAAGCAACAGCAAAAAACGCAAGTCTTTCAGTGACACATCCTTTCGCCGTCTGCTCCGGCAGACGTTTGGGAACTGGTCGGCTCGATGTTCGAGAAATCGAGCGAACGACTGCCGGAACGGATCTCCAACTCGATTTCCCCGAAAAGGACCTTCTGGTAGACGAAAGCGTATTCGTGCCGCACCAGTTCCAGCGTGGCGAGAAAAACGCCGATGAGCGTCGATTTATGCTGTTCCGGCTGAAAAAGGGAACGGAACGACGCCTTTTCCTCGCGTTTCAGACGATGATAGATCCGCTGCATGTGCGTCGAGATGGGGGTGTCGTCATAACGGATCTGCTGCTGCGGTTCCGGGGTATTTTCTCGAATGATACGTCCGAAAGCACTGACCAAGTCCCAAAGCTCCACTTCCTCGATCGGCTCCTCCGCCAGATTCCGCTCCCGCTCGGGCAAATCGTTCGCGGCCCGGGGATACCGACGCTGCCACAGCCGGCCTCGTTCCTCCAAAATGCCCGCGGTATCGCAAAAACGCTTGTAGGCCAGGAGCTGTTGCACCAATTCCTGACGGGGGTCTTCCAGATCTTCCTCGATCTCCTCTTCATTCTCGGGAAGCACTTGCTGAGACTTGATTTCCACCAGCGTGCTGGCCATGGCGAGAAAATCCCCCGCCGCGTTCACGTCGATCTGCTCCAGCACCGAAACATAATCGAGAAACTGCTCGGTGATTCGCTGGATCGGAATCTCGAGAATCTCCACCTCGTGCTTGCGCACCAGATAAAGCAAGAGATCCAGGGGACCGCGAAAGATCGGAAGATCCAGACGAAAGGGCATGTTGTTTCCTTCAAAAAGAGAGAAATCGCCAACGCGGAAAGCGACGAGCTCATGTTTCCTTACCGCATGTTTGCCGGAGACTGAGCACCAGTTCCACCTCACCGGCGGGCCGCCCGACGCGGGAAGCGATCTCCGGAAGCGAAAAGCCGTAATCGGCGAGCATGTAGATGTGATCGCGCAGGTCGTTGCGTCGCGAAGGCGTTTCATGTCCTGAACGAAGCGGTCCGGAATGGGGCGCCGATGCCTCGCGAGAAAGTTGCTCCCCGGTGAACTCGGCCGAGGAAGAGTCCTCTTTTTCCGCGGCGAAGCCCTCCTCGGCGTGATCGACCGCCCCGGCAACCTCCTGGTCCTCTTTCGGGCGAGCCATCTCCACTTCCTCTCGAAGTGTCGAGGCCAATCGGTCGAATTCTCTCAGCTCTCTCGAAAAATCGAACTGCGGGAGTTCCGGCTTTCGTCGTTCGGGTGCCGAGGAATTCGATGGCTTCTCGTTTGCGTTCTCCGATCGGGGAGAGTCCTTCCCACCGGTTTCCTCCTCCGTTTCGGAAGTCGAAACGGACTGCAAGGAAGAGGTCACGCGAACGAAACGATCGATCGAATGGTCCAGCCGATCGGCCACTCGCTGCCCTTCCGCCAAGAGTGTCTGCAAGAGCGACATCTTCGAATCGATTTGCCCCGTCAGCTCTCGAGCCAAATCGTGCATGTCGATCTCCCATCGCGCGACCATGTCGTGGGTCTTACCCAACTGTTTGCGTGTCGCGGCCGTGGGGCCCTTCCCTGCAGCAGCTTTGCCCCCACTTCCCCGAGGTGGGGGATCCCGTCGAGCGGTGGTTTTCTCCGACGCATTCTTCCGCGTTTGCAGCAATCCGATCGACTCTTGTGATCGACGCTTCGATTCGTTGAAGTACTTCCACGAACGGAGCAGCAAGGTCCCGGTAACGATCATCAGGCCAAGCAGCAGCAGGACGGTGCCCGAGGTACTGCTCAATTCAAAGGCGAAAAAAGAATGCACGTGTTACCTCATCTTATGGTTTGCATGGGGAATGCTGCTTTTCCGGACGTTGCTAACGATCCTCGTCCTCCGACTGTTCCCGAAGTTCGTACGTCCGCTGAACCGCTTCGTACACGCTGCAAAGGGGCAATTTGTTGGCGATGGCGATCTCCTTGGCCGAATCGTATTCCGGCGAGAACCGAGTGGTACCGTCCGGGAGGACCGCGATCTTGCCGCGCACTTCGCCCCAGGGGGTGAAAACCGTTTCGTACTTCCGTTGCAAGACGGAGCGAAAAACCGGCCAGCGACGAATCCCCAGCGTGGTGGTCTCCGCGAACAAAAGCTGTTCCACTTCGTCGAGGCTTTCTTCCTGGCAGAGGACCGTCAGCTTGGTGGCCGGACGATGTTTTTTCATCTGGATCGGCGTCGCATACACATCCAGAACATTGAGCTTCCAGAGCAACTGGATGCAGTGGCCGATCAACTCGCCGCTCAAGTCGTCGATATTCGTTTCCACGACCCAGACCGAGGCGTCTTCCATCGGCGATTCCCCGGTCTGCAGATAGTCTTTCGCGCCGACCGCTTCGCCGACGAGCAACCGCAAGATGTTCGGCTGCTGCTCCAGATCGCGATCGCCTGCTCCATAGCCGATCCGTTCGATCTTCATCGGGGGAATCGGTCCGAATTCTCCGGCCAACTCGGCGACGATCGCCGCGCCGGTCGGAGTGGTCAACTCCTTGGGGATGTCCGAGGCGGCAATGGGGATCCCCCGCAGAAGTTCGGCGGTCGCGGGCGTGGGAACGCTGCATGTTCCATGGGCGATCTTGACGGTCCCGGTGCCGGTGGGAATCGGCGAGGAGAAAACCTGATCCACCCCCAGCAGATCCCATGCGACGGCGCTGCCGACCACATCGGCGATCGAGTCGGCCGCTCCCACTTCATGAAAATGGACCTGGTCGATGCTCGTGCCGTGCACCTTCGCCTCGGCTTCGGCCAATCGGCGGAAGATGTTTCCGGCCAACGACTTCTGAGGATCGGTCAACCGGCTCTTCTCGATCAAATCGAGGATATCGGATAGATGCCGATGCTCGTGTTCCGGTTCGTAATGGACGTCGATCTTGGTCGCCCGGAACCCCTTCTTCTTGACTTCCCGCTGAGAGAGCGTCAGTCCGGGGACCTCCATCGAAGCCACCGCTTCACGGATCGCCTCCAGAGGCACGCCGCCGTCGACCAGCGCCCCGAGCGTCATGTCGCCGCTGATGCCCGAAATACAATCCAGATATGCAATTTTCATCGTGTTCCTCGGTCGGTTCGTTCCAAGCGGTATCTCTTCAGGAGATCCTTCTCCGCCGACACTCAGCGGAAAAAGAGTATCCAAAAAATGTACCCGATGCGTCAAGAGAGAAACAGCCCCTTCCGGAAAGACACGATGAAATCGCGGTCCTGATCAGGAGGTTTTCGGCTTTCCGCCCCTCTTTTCGCCCATCCCCCTCCGGTGGACCGTTGGAAGAAAAGCGGTATACTGAGAAATATGATGAAACCATCTTCTCAGGAGTCTTCCTCTTCGACCGACACCTTTTCGTCCGAACCTCCTCCCCCTTCTTCCGAATCGGCTGAAGCGACATCGACCGAGGAGACCGTGGAAAGCGGCCCGGCCGACGAGTATGTCTGGCCGTCGCACCCGGAAATACCGAAGTTGGAAACCGGCAATTTCCTACTCGTCACGCTGCAACAGATCCTCCACCGGGTTGCCTGGATCTTCAAGACCGAGAGCGTCATCATGCCGGCGGTGCTCGACCAGGTCTCCGGTTCCGGAGTGGTCCGCGGCATCCTTCCGATCTTCAACCGGTTCGGGCAAAGCGTGCCGCCGATCTTCTTCGCCTCGTTCCTCGCGCAAAGGCGCAAGAAGAAGTGGGCCCTGTTCAGCGTGATTCTCTTCCTCTCGATGCCGTTCGCGGTCCTCTCGGTCGGCTGGTTCTTGTTCTATTCGCCCTCGGGTTCCGAAAAAAGCCTGTTGATGACCGTTCTCTTCCTGGCGATGTACTGCGTGTTCTTCATCGCCCAGGGACTGTATTTGCTGTGCATGGGAACGATTCAGGGGAAGTTGATCCGCCCCAAACTCCGCGGACGATTGCTGCTTTCGGCCAATCTCTTCGGGGCGGTCCCCGCCTGCCTGCTGGCCTGGTATCTCTTGGGCGATTGGCTCCGACGCCCCGACAGCGGCTTCGGCCATATTTTCGGCTTCATCGCCTGCGGTTTCTTCATCTCCGCCCTGGTGGTCACCTTTTTGCGGGAACCGGCCGATTCCCCGAAGAAGGGACGCCAACCTCAATTCGGATCGCTCGGGGAGTTGGTGAGCGTGATCCGAGAAGACAAGAACCTTTTGCAACTGATGTTCGCGGCGGCGACATTCGGGACGAACCTCATCATCTTTCCCCATTACCAGGCGTTTGCCCGGGAATCGTTCGGACTCTCCGGGATTCACCTCCTGCACTGGGTCATCATCCAGCAGATCGCCGTCGGTTTATTCAGCCTGTTGATCGGATTGACCGCCGATCGTTGGGGCAATCGCCTCACGCTGCAACTGGTCGTCTTCGGCTCCGCCACGGGTCCGGCTTTGGCGGCCGCGTTCTCCTGGCTCTCGCCCCAATTCGCCGCACCGCTCTTCTGGATCATCTTCGTCGCCCTGGGGATTGTTCCGATGGTCCTGAGGATTCTCACCAACTATACCCTCGAAATCTGCGCCATCGCCGATCAGCCCCGTTATTTGAGCACCGTCAATCTTGCCTTGGCCTGCTCCTTCGTCCTGGCCCCGTTCGCCGGATGGCTGGTCGACGTGGTCGGCTTCCGCTTCGTTTTTTTGACGGTCATGGGCTTCAACATTCTCAGCGGAATGATCACCCTAAGGCTGATCGAGCCGCGTCACCACGACGCTTCCTCTTCCTCCTCTTCTTCCTCCGCCGCTTCCCGGAGCCGGGAGTCGATCACCCAGGCCAAACGTCCCAACAATCGGGCATAGAGGAAGAACAACGTCGTGATGGTCGGTCCGTAGAGAATGCCCGCGGCGACCGGGTGCAGACTTTCCAGGAAGATAATCCCGTTGGAGGCGAGAAGAAGTCCCAGCGACAAGAGATAGAATCCGATCCAGTACAGGGGCAACTTGCGGAAACTTCGCACAAGAGTCCAGCTCAACGGCTGGAAGAGGGAGTTCGACTCGAGATTCGCCAAGACGACGACCGGAAAACAGAAGAACGCGCTCACCGGAGCGAGCACGGCAAAGATTTCGGACCCCACCACGGGCTTCAGCATGAGTCCCAGTGCCGCCGCCGGCATGATGGAAAGAATGAATGCGAGGTACAACCAGAACATCTGCAAGGTGGCATCGGTGAGGAAGAACGACGGCCATTCCCGGATGTCGTCGTTGCCCTGGGCCGATTCCTCGAAGACGGTCGAACAATCGTGCGCCATCAGCAACATCCAGGTGGCAAAGAGCCCCATAAAGATAACCAGGACACCAAGTATTGCCATGAGGTTTTCCGGCAGGTACAAGAAAAACCAGGGCAGGGTCATCGAGAGCACCGCCGGGATGCTCCAGTGGACCACGAACTCGTAAACGGTAAACGGCTGAAACAGGCCGTTCCAGAGAGGCGCCGGGGGGAGCGGATCCTGCTCGTAGGTCTCGATCCGTTCCGTTTCGGCACGTTTCGCCTTCGAGCGGTCGGGAGGCTCTGGTTCAGTCGTCTTTTCGGGAGAATCGGTCACCGGCAGCGTAGGACGGTGGGCCGGAGCGACGTCGGCGGCGGCCGACAGGGCGTAGCCACCCAGAAGCGTCTCCCCTTCCGGTTCCGTTTTCTTCGGTTTCGGGGATTCTTTTTCCCGCCCCTTGCCGCGATCCGGTTCGGTCTTGCGCTTCGGCCGATCCTCGGTCACCGGCGCCGACCAGTCCTGCTTCTTGGGAAGCGCTTCCAACCGACGCTGGCTCTCCTTCCGTCGGGCCAACTTCCGATAGTCGACGTTCACACGAACCTCCGGGCGTCGCACCTCCGGGTCGACCTCGTGCATCTCGTACCCCCCGGTGGCAGCGATCTCCGGCGGCCGCTCCCGCTGCTCCGGCGGCACCTCCTTCACCTCCGTTTCCCGCTCGCAGTCGGGGCACCGCTTCATCGTGCCGATCTCGTCCTCGGCGGCGTACATTCGCGTCCCGCAAAGGTGACAGATCACCGGGACGAGCAGCTTGCCCGTTTTCGGGTCCGTCTCCCCGAAGAGATCGAACTGGTTCTTCCCCTCGTAGACGACCGTTTCCGAGACCGTTCCCTGCAACTTGGTCGGCTCGTGAACCACGAACCGGGTCTCGCAGTCGGGGCATTCGAGCTGATCGCCGATCTGTTCCGGCACGGCATACATGAGCGTACGACAAAGCGGACAGTGGACCGGGAAGGCATCCTTCCGCTTGGCCGGCGAATCGTCTTTCCCTTCTTTCGTGGTCTCTTCTCCTTGGAGACCATAAACTTCCACCGACTCCGGCGGCGTCTCGGCCAGATCCTTCTCTCGGAACGCTTCGGCCGGAATCCCGACCGCCGTTTCGCAATCGGGACAGCCGATCGTCCCTCCGACTTCCTCCTCGCGAAATGCGAGCACCGTTCGACAAACCGGGCAGGAGATCGAGTGATACCGGGGACGTTCGCGCGGTGGCTCTCCTTCGGCCGACGGCTTTTCCGAAGCGTAAAGCTCCGTCTCGGGCGTCGGCTTCGGACTTTCGGCCGGAACGACGACCTTCTGAAAACAGGCCGGACAGCTCATCTCTTTGCCTGCCATCTTTCGACGAATCTTCAGTTTACGAAGACAATGCCGACACCGAAAATGCAAATATCGATCGGGGGGATGATTCACGGGAAAACCTGTAAAAAAGAGAAAAAAGGCAAAAAAACAAGACGGGACGGGGGATCACCCATTTCGGCCCATATTATGATTCTAAAGCCTATCATTTTTTTTGTCTACGATCAATCTTCGCTGGAGCGATCCCGGATCGACGATCGATAAGATAAACAGACTAAAGAGAAGGGGCTGATCTTCATCTCTCAAGAAACATCGCTTGCCGCGATCGAACGAAAAATGGTAGCATTCCTTTTGAATCGCGTCCCGATGGAGCCTTCTCACGGAGGAAGATGGAAATGCATTCCGAACATCTCGATTTGACCAGCGAACCGGAATTACCACGCAAAACGGCCGCCTCCGCGGATCCTTCGTCGCCGACCGAGCCCCGACGGAAATTTCTCGGAATCCGCTTCGATTGCTGTGGGATTTACGCCCGAATCTACCCGAATCGCCAGGAAACCCACTACGAGGGAAGGTGCCCCCGCTGCTTGAAACAGGTTCGCATCCGCATCGGAAACGGCGGCACCAACTGCCGATTCTTCACCGCCTATTGACCCCCCCTCCTCTTCTTCGTTCGTACCGGTGACGTCGAGATTGGCTCAAATCCAATAAATTCCGAAAAAAGCGCTCTGGGGAGAATGTCTTTCGATCTCGAAACGCTGAAGGGAAATCTCCCTTGCGTCGTGGGACGGTTTCGATTACGCTTGGCCCGTTTTCGAAAAAAAACGAAGCCGAGCACGATGGAAGCGATTTCGCAAGAACTCCGTTTCACTCGGCCGAACCGTTTTCATAAGGATATACGCGAAAAAACGATGGACTACCAGATTCCCCGCAGTTCGCGTCGATGTTCCGTCACCGAACGAGAGCTTCTGGCCGGAGAGACTTATTACTCGGTACTCTTGGAAGAGGGGCCGGGGGAAGTGCGTCGGCTCGACTACAGTCGTCAAGCATGGCAAGGGGCTCCGGAGAACGCCCTCGGCTGGTGGCAGGCAAGGATGCCCCTGCCGGAAGAGAACAAAACGAAACTCGCGCCCAACGACGCCCTGATGCAGGTCTTCGATCAACTGGCCCATCAGCCGCGACAACAAGAGATGCGTTACGTTTTGAGCCTGCTGCTGCTCAGGCGGCGGGTCTTTCAGTTCGAGGACGAAGCGACCGACCAGGAGGGCCATGTCTACATGACGCTCTATTGCCCTCGTCGCGACACCACCTACGAAGTGCTGGTCGTCGAGCCGGAAGATGCCCAAGCGGAACAGATCCAACAGAAAATCGCCGACCTTTTATTCGCCGACGCCACTTGACCGCAAGAGGCAGTTGGGAAGATGTCTTCCCATCTCCCTCTCCTCCTCTCCCCGAAAACCGACTTGAAAAAGAGCTATTCGATGAAACAGGAACCTCATGTCCTTTCGCATCCCGCGGTCTTTCACCGCACTTGGCTCGCGGTGTTCCTGTTTCTGCCCGTGTTTATCGGCTGCCATATCTTTCAGGATGAGTATTCGAAATACCCTACCGTACTGCCGGCGGAACCTTCGCTGCAACAGGTCACCGGTGCGGTCAACCAGAACAGTCGGGCCGTCCACTCGCTGATGAGCGATAATGCGAAAGTGTCCGGATCGCAGTTTCCCACCTCCCTCGACTGCACCGTCGCCTACCGTCAAGCGAAGCAACTCCGCGTGACCGGCGGCACCGGCCTGACCGGCCCGGAATTCGATTTCGGCAGCAATCCGGAGCTCTTCTGGCTCTGGATCAAGAGAAATCAACAGAAAGCGACCTATTTCTGCCGGCACGAGGATTACCGGTACTGCCCCACCAACGAATCGCTGCCGTTGCCGCTGAACCCCGATTGGCTACAGAGCGCCTTCGGGCTGGTCACCTTTCCGGAAACGGAGCGGCACGAAGGCCCCTTCCTCACCGAAGACGAGAAGCTCATCGTCCGGTCTCACGTCGCCACGCCCCGGGGAGATTATCTCAAGATCACGACGATCCATCCCCGCACCGCCTGCGTGCTCCGCCAGGACATCTACGATCCCCGTCAGCAACCGTTGGTGCACATCGACATCCAAGATCACTACCGCGACGCCGTGAATGACCTGATCATCACCGAAAAAGTGGTCCTGCAGATGCCGACCGTCGGGGTCGACATGACTTTCGAAATGGGGGCTCCAACGATCAATCCCCCTACCGGCATCGCCTCCTCGTCGTTCGAAATGCCGCTCTTCTCCGGCTACGAACTGGTGAACGTCTGCGATCCCAACTTCTGCCCGCTTCCCCGGCAAAACGCTCCGGGCGTCTATCAGCGGCGGGGAGGATCCCGGGTCCAGATCGCCCAACCGCCCGAGGGGCATTCGCGATTCTGATCCCGGCGAAGTGAACGCGGAGAAGCTGATGCTTCAAGCCGACTTCCGTGTCTGAGGCACGCTGAGATTGAACAGGCCGAAGATCTCTTTCTGATTCATGCCGGTTGAGGAAGATCCCTTCGCGCCGGAGAGAATCGTTTCGAAAAGTTCCCGCTTCTCCTGGAGCACCCGGTCGATGCGCTGCTCGATCGTGCCCAAGGAAAGAAAACGTGTGACCGTCACCGGGCCGTTGGCACCGATGCGATGGGCGCGATTGATCGCCTGATCCTCGATCGCGGGATTCCACCACCGGTCGAAGAGAAAGACATATCCGGCGAATTGCAAATTCAACCCGACACTGCCGGCGCCGTAGCTCATGAGAATCACGTGACAATCCGGATCGTCGCGAAAGCGTTCGATCACGCCGTCCCGCTGGGATGAGGGAACCTTGCCGTGATATTCCACCGGATGGAAGTCGGCCAGTTCCGTCTTCAAACGCTCCAGCGTACCGACCCACTGACTGAAGACGATCGCCTTGCGTCCGCTTTCGGCCACCTCTTCCAGATCGGCCTTGAGCCGTTCGAGCTTCGCACTGGCGCCGGTGGCGGGATCGAAATTGCAGATCTGCTTCAACCGCAGCACCAGTTCGAAAACATGCTGGATCGTCGCCCCCTCGCCCATGTCGCTCAGGCGAAGTACTCCCTCGTCTTCGGCCAGATCGTAGGTCTCCTGCTGCTCGACGCTGAGTTCGATCTCCGCGTCCCGAATCATTTTCGGCGGCAGATCGGTGAGCACTTTATCCTTCGTCCGCCGCAGAATATATTCTCCGACCAGCTTGCTCATTTGCGAAGGCTTCATGTGCGTGGTCAAAAATCCCGGCGAGAGAAACTCGAAAATGCCGACCAGGTCTTCCGGGCTGTTTTCGACCGGCGTTCCCGTCAGGGCCCAGCTCCGCTTGTGCGGAATCGCCCGGGCCGCTTTGCTCGTGGCACTCGTTTGATTCTTGATCCGTTGCGATTCATCGAGGATGACCAGGTCGAAAAACGTTCCCCCGGCCGAAGGGGGACGGTCGTAGAAATCGCGGTCCCGGTGGAGGAGTTCGTAATTCGCGATGCGTACCGGAACGTCGTCGAGCTGCCAGAGCCACTTGCGGCGCTCCTGCGAGCCCTCGATCACCTGCACCCCCAACTCCGGCGCCCAGAGTTCGAATTCCCGCTTCCAGTTCGTCACCAGCGGCTTCGGGCAGACCAAGAGAACGCTGCGGATCTCCCCGCTTCGCAGCAGAAGCCGCGTCGTGACGATCGCCTGCATCGTCTTGCCCAACCCCATCTCATCGGCCAGGATCGCCTTGTGGGAGCTGTAAAGAAATCCCACTCCCTCATACTGGTAGGGGAACGGCTCGAAGGGCAACTCGAAGGAGCGCCGGGCCAACAGCGATTCGAGGGCCGGTTGCAGCAGGTAATGCAAGCGATCTTCCAGTTTGATCGCGTCGGGAGGAATGCGAATCCGCGTCATCTCTTCCGGAGAGTGCTTCGCCTCCGACGGCGATGCATCGGTCGAGTCGGCCGAAACGGGGCACAAGCCCGGCTCGGGGACCGTGGCGACATCGTCGGCCGTTTCCGGCAACGCTTCGTTGGAAATGGGAGGAGGCGCAAAATAGAAGCTCCGCACCGTCACCGGCCTACCGGCGAGAGGAAGCGACACGACGTTCGGCTTCGGCCCCCGGCTCGGACGCATCGATCGAACGCGGAAATCCGCCTTCCGATGCATCGCGTGATTCCAGCCGGTCGCGTACACCTCCACGGGCATCGTCAAATCGGCCGAATGCACTCCCAGCTCGAAGGAAGTCTCCCACGAATGAACTTCCGGGGTTTCGGACGGAGAAAGGATCGTCGAGTAACATTTCATGCGCAAGGCCCCCTTAAGCGGCCCGCTGGGCTTCCTCGATCGCCAAACGGATGCGGGAAAACGGTTCGGTCAAATCGAGAGAGTCGAGTTTTCCGGAAAGCGTCCGCGCGATCTCTTCGGCGGAAAATCCCATCTGATCGGGAAGATAGAGATCCTTGCCGGCGAGAGAAACCGCACGTCGGCCGGTCAGCGCGCCCGACGGTGCAGGATCGCTGGACTCTTCTTCCTCGGATCCGTGTTCCGGCAGAAAAATCACGGGAAACGAGACGAATTCCTGGGCGGCGAGCACGCCGGCGCGATCGGTGAAGACGGCAATCGGCTCAAGACGCGACTTCTTGATCAGCGTCTGCCCGATCTGTTCGCCGTACAGAAATGAATTGAGGGTGTTGCCGTATAAAACCACCTGGGCTCGGTTCGGCTTCACCGGAGTGGTGCAATGGAATTCCAACGGCCGGCCCACGGCATTGAGCAGAAGATATCCCCCGAACAACCCGAAACGGCTATGTTCCAGAACGGTCAAGAATCCGTATGATTCGTTCTTCTCCGACATGGTTGACGGCATGAAGCTCCCCTAATGTGGCTTGATGACAATGGTGCGTGATCAAAGACGTTGTTTTCGCCGATCCCTGGTGCTGCCGGAAAACGCCGATTGGCGAGACGCTTTCCTCGAAAGGCTCGAAATCTCTACTTCCCGGACGATAAGTTTGCCTTTCCCTTGCCGGAATGCAACGACGGAAGAAAAGGACCCTCAGGATGAAATAGGATCCTCGTTTCTTGGAAGAGAAATTCCCTCGGAATCGAATGCGGCGTCTCCCGACAGACTTGAGAATACTTCGAGTGGATGATCCCACCCTTTTCTTCCTCCCGGAGCGACAAGCGGTCTTTCCGACGGACAGGTTGCTTTACCAGCACAAAAGGAACATCGGTTTTCCCCATTACAGGACTTTAATTCGGAGTTTTTTCACATTTTTCCGAAAATAGCTTGATCAAAAGGCGAAGCCCCGTGGCGCAGCCGCACCACGAGAAAAAGAATCAACGCAAACACCGATTATAAAAAGACTTACGAAACAGAAACCTTTCAGATCGAATTCCTCGGACGAGTGGAGAAGACACAAGGTATTCCTGGCTACACTTTTCTGATTTGCCGCATATTGCCCATTTTTTAGTTCCGTCCGCCTTTCTGAAAAGAATGGTCCCGTAAAATACTCGACTTTTCTGTAGGAATCTGGTTATACTGGAAGTGATGAGGTTGATATCAATGAACCACCTTAGAGATGAGCTTCACTTCAACGCATAGTAAGGACTCAGGAACATGTCGAAAGACCAGCCACCGGAAACGCATCTTTTCACCCAAATCGATGTATCCACGGGAGCAGGAAGTCCGGAGAATAACAACAAAAACATGATGAATGAATTATGCTATCTTATGCGGGAAATGATTTCGGCTCAGGATCGGCAAAATGAGCTCCTGGAGGAGATGGTTCAGCAATTCAGCGCGGCTCAGCGACAACGGAGCGCGGAGCTGGCCAGTTGGAAACAGGCCAATCCGAAGCTGGCCAAGAACTGCCGGTACGCCGCCGAACTACTGAGCAAAGTCCAAACCGAATATTTGGAGACCATCACCGAAGAAATCGATGAAAGCTATGCCTACATGCAGGAAGGTGAGTTCATGGTCAACGAATTCGTGGACCGCTTCGGACCTCGAGTTGCGCACATGAACGGCATTCTCCAGATCCTTTCGCAATTGGGCAATGCCCCCGATTCTCCCGCTCCTCCCAAAGCTCGTTAAACTCCCCACCAGAGCAAACCTCTCCTGTCGGGAGAGACGGCGTTCATGCAATTCGGCGGCCTACCGGGCCGCCTTTTTTGTCTTCAGGGCCCCTTCCAATCGTCCCCGCCTGTCTCGAAAAGCGGCGGTGGGATTCCCGGGTCGACTGAAGCCTCTCGCCGCTTCTTTCTTTTTCCCGGTCTCGGGTGCGGCAAGGGCGACTGTTTCTCTCGCGCACCGTCGGTATAATGGGATTAGTCGAAGGAACCATTCCCTCCGAAAGTGGGAGAAGCAAAGTGACACACTTCATCCGATCCTCTCGAAAAAGTTCGTTCCGGTCCCTCCCCTCCTCGAAGCGGCCTGCTCGTTGGATTCTCTATTTTCTCTATCTGCTGGCGATGGCGATTCCGCCGACCATGCTCGCCGGATGCGGTAAGTCCCTCGAAAAGGCATCGGAAGCGAAACCGACCGCGTTGGTCGAACGGGATCCGATGGAGGATTCCAGCCGGTGGAATCCTAGCCGATGGCCGGTATTTCGAGGCTACAAGAGCCAGGGGATCGCTCCCTCGGGGAGCCCGCCGGTCAATTTCGGTCCCGAAGAAGGCGTCCTGTGGAAGACGCAGGTTCCGGGCGAAGGATATTCCTCGCCCGTGGTTTGGGACGACCGCCTTTTCCTGACCACTGCCCTGGAGACGACCGATCCGCCAACCGTCACGGTGATGTGCTACGACCGTCACAACGGCGATCTTCTTTGGAAGGACGAAATTTCCAAGGCCGAAGGGCGAACCCACGTGAAGAACGGTTACGCCTCCGCTTCGCCGGTGGTCGACGGCGAACGGGTCTACACCTTCTTCGGTCCCACCGGCCTTTTTTGCCACGACTTTTCCGGAAAGCATCTGTGGTGGGCCGATCTCGGTCGGATCCGTCACATGTGGGGCTTCGCCTCCAGTCCCATCCTCCATGAAGACAAGGTGATTCAGCTCTGCGATTCGCAATCGATCTCCTATCTCGCCGCCTTCGACAAACTCACCGGCGAAGAACTCTGGCGGACCGATCGAACCAGCAAAGGATGCTGGACGACGCCGGTGATGGTGGAAGCGACCACCGACGGCGGAAAAAAACGCACCGAAGTGGTGGTCAACGGCGGGGGCGGCGCTTCCGGCAAGATGCGCAGTTACGATCCGGATACCGGGAAGGAACTCTGGAGTTGCGGTTCGACGAGCGAGTGGACCACCCCCACGGCTCTGATCTTCGAGGACAACGTCCTCAGCTCCAGCGGACGCAACGACAACGTCTTTTCCGTACACACCGGGGGCACCGGCAAGGTCGAAGACACCCACCGCAACTGGCTCCGCTTCGATGCCGGTCCCTACATCCCGACGCCCGTGCTCTACCGCAGTCGATTATTCATCGTCAACGACGCCAAGTACGTCACGTGCTACGACCCCGGCAACGGCGAGAAGCTCTGGCGGGGACCGCTTTCGGGAGCGTTCACGGCCAGTCCCGTCGCCGCCGACGGCCGAATCTACGCCGTCAACGAACGGGGCACGGTGTTCGTCTTCCGAGCAGAAGATTCCTTCGAGCTTCTGGCGGAAAACCGCCTCCACGAGCGAACCTATGCGACGCCCCTGGTGGTCGACGGGGATCTTCTGATCCGGACCGAGACGATGCTCTACTGCTTCGACGGCGACCCCGGTCCCGCTTCCGACGAAGCCCCTCTGGAAGTCGAGGAAACGCAGCCGGAGGAAATCGAAGCCGAACAGAAACCGGACGAGGAAACTTCGCCGACGAACACGGAACCGGAGACTCCCGAACAAGAACCTTCCGGTTCCGACTCCGAAGAAGAGGCCGAGGCCCCCACCCCCCCCGCTAAAACCACGCCGATCCACGAGGCCGATTCGTCGAAACTCCGTGCCACCGCCGACTCCTGGCCGTTGTTCCGGGGCGATCCCAAGGCCACCGGGCACAGTCCCACCGGCATTCCCGAAAAACTGGATCTGATCTGGAAATTCACCTCCCTCGACGGTTGGTTCGAAGCGGCGCCGGTCATCGCCGACGGAACCATCTATGTCGGCTCCTCCAACGGAAATCTCTACGCTCTCGGGCTCGACGACGGCAAGGAAAAGTGGCGATACGCGACCGAATCGAGCCTGCTCGCCCCGGCCGCCGTCAAAGAAGGGAGAGTCTTCCTGGGCGATCTCGACGGCACGTTCCACTGCGTCGAGGCGGAAGCCGGCGAGCGACTCTGGACCTTCCAGGCCCAGGCGGAAATCAACAACAGCCCCAACTTCTTCGGTCATTATCTGATATTCGGCTCGCAGGACGGATTCCTCTACTGCCTCGACGACCGGACCGGTGAACTGCAATGGAAGTACGAAAGCGATGATCAAATCCGTTGTTTTCCGACCATCGTCGGCGATCGCACGTTCGTGGCCGGGTGCGACGGCAAGCTGCATATTCTGAATCTCGAGAACGGCTCGAAGGAGGCCCACGTCGAGTTCGGCGCGCCGACCGGTTCCACCCCGGCGGTCCTGGGCGATTCGGTCTACTTCGGTACCGAAGGCAATCAATTTCTGGCGATCGACTGGAAAGAACACGCCGTTCGCTGGGAATTCGTCAGCCCCAGAAGACAGCAGTTTCGAGGAGCGGCGGCGGTCGCCGAGGACGGCATCTTCGTCGGCTGTTTCGACAAAACCTTTTACTGCCTTGATCCGGAAAACGGCGAGATCCTCTGGTCCTATCTCACCAAGGGACGGATCGAAAGCTCACCGATCCTCGACGAGGCCCATCTCTGTTTCGGCTCCGACGACGGCAATCTCTATCTGCTCGATCGCAAGACCGGCGAACCGGTCGACCGATTCCAGACCGGCGGAAAACTGGTCGCCTCCCCGGCGGTCGCCTCCGGACGCATCGTCATCGGCGGCGACGACGGCATTCTCTACTGTTTCGGACAAAAGTAATTCCCCCTGAACACTCGGAGACACCTCCATGAAGAAAACCCATCTCTCTTTGATTATAATCCTCTTGCTCCTGACCAGCTCCGCCGCCGACTGGCCGCAGTACCTCGGCCCGGAACGCAACGGCATTTCCCCGGAAACGGACCTCGCCCAGAGCTGGCCCGAATCGGGACCGAAAATCCTCTGGGAAGTACCGCTGGGCGAAGGCTTCGCCGCTCCGGCGATCGCCGACGGGAAGGCTTATCTGCTCGATCGCGTTGACGACGAGCAGGACGTCTTCCGCTGCTACGATCTGCAAACCGGAAGGGAACTCTGGAACTACGCTTACGAGGCGCCCGGCAAGTTCTCCTTCAACGGTTCCCGCGCCGTCCCGACGATCGAAGCTCGGTTCGCCTACACCGTCGGCCCCATGGGACATATGTACTGTTTCGATCTGGAAAAAGAGGAGCCGGTCTGGAACGTCCAACTGCTTGAAGCGTTCGACGCAAAGCTGCCGAACTGGGTCGTTGCCCAATTACCGACGATTTACGGCGATACGGTCGTCGTGGCCCCGCAGGGAGCCGAGGGAGGCGTGGTCGCGTTGGATAAGAAGACCGGCGAGACGGTCTGGGCATCCCGCCCACTCGAGGGCGCCCAGGGCTATGTTTCTCCGAACCTGATCACGCTCGACGGCGTCGATCAGTTCGTCATGCTTTCGGCCGGCAAGGGCGACAACCGAGGCGAGGTCGTCTCTTTCGACGCCGAGACGGGCGAAACTCTCTGGTCCTACGACGGTTACCAGAACAAGATCCCCATCACACCGGTCATTCAACTCCCCGAGAATCGGGTGCTCGTCAGTGGCGGGTATGACGCCGGGGCGGTCATGCTTCGGGTAACGCCGGCGGAAGGAGCGTGGGAGGTCGAGGAACTCTTCGCCACCGACAAATGGAATTGCCAGATCCACCCGCCCATCTTTTACCAGGGCCATCTTTACATGAACAGCAACAGCAATTCCGACCGCGACGGCTTGATGTGCGCCACACTCGACGGCCAAATTCTTTGGGAAACCGGCAGCCGTCCGAACTTCGAACGCGGCGGGCTCATCCTCGCCGATGGTCGAATCTTCAACCTCGAAGGCGATCGCGGCATCCTGCATCTGATCGAACCCAGCCCCGAGGAATTCAAGGACCTCGCCTCGGTGGATCTCGACCTGACCAACAAGGCCTGGGGCCCCTTGGCCCTTTCCGAAGGCAAACTCCTGGTCCGCGACCAGGAAAAGATGCTCTGCCTCGAGGTCTCCGAGTGATCAATAATCCACAACCCACGGCACGGGCTTCCCGTGCCTTTTCATGCGAAAAGAAT
Organism: uncultured Planctomycetaceae bacterium; assembly: GCA_964632505.1. GTDB lineage: Bacteria > Planctomycetota > Planctomycetia > Pirellulales > Thermoguttaceae > CAZWCE01. The sequence continues at coordinate 20,549 of CAZWCE010000017.1, forward strand.
CCGCAGAAACTGGAATTCTTTCCATCCACCCGCTACGATGACGTGCGGAGCTATGAGGTTTCCGGAAGACGTCATCCCATGGAATTCCTCGATAAGAAACCCATGAACAAGGAGAAAACGATGAGAAAAACATGCTGGACGCTGGCATCGATGCTCTTTTTCGCACTGACCGCCACCTTCGCTCCGGCGGAAACCATCTCTCTCGACACCCTGCTCTCGGAGATGGTCGACCGGAGCACGCTGGCGGAGTTTCCCGAGCCGAGTTACTTCTGCCGTCAGGCGAGCAGTTACGATCGGGGGGCGAAAAGCCCCGAGGAGAACTGGTTCGCCAACAACGACCGTTCCTTCTTCGTTCGCAAGGAGACGAACCAGGGCCGTGAAGAGTGGGTCATGATGGACGTCGAGGGTCCGGGGGCCATCGTCCGCTGGTGGGTCACGGCGCCGAAGTACGTCGGGACGATCCGTATCTATCTCGACGGTGCCGAAGAGCCGGTCATCGCCGCGAAAGTCGACGAACTGATCGGTGGCGACGCGCTGGTCGGTGCCCCGCTCTCGGAGGAGAACGCCCGGGGACGCAATCTCTACCTCCCCATCCCCTACGCGAAACACTGCAAGGTGACCTTCGATCGACCGAACTTCCAGGATACCAAAAAACCGGAGGATCTGCTCTATTATCAGATCAACTACCGCACCTATGAAAACGGTACGCAGGTGGAGCCGTTCACGCACCAGACGCTCGAGAAACTCAGCGGCAAAATCGAGAAGACGCAAAAGCTCCTGTCGGGGGAAGTGAACGTCCTTCAGCCGAAGGTGATCGGGCCGGCCGGCTCGTTCCACAGCCGGCTTTCCTACCCGACGGGTCGCCAAATCGCTCCGCAGATCAAGCTCCGCGGCCGCGCGGCGGTGAGCCATCTCGAGTTGAAGCTCCAAGCCGACGACATGACTCAGGCTACCCGCAGCACGATCTTGAAAATCGATTTCGACGGAAAGAACACCGTCTGGTGCCCGGTGGGCGACTTTTTCGGCAGCGGCGTGGGCATCAATCCCTTCAAAGACTGGTACCGCACCGTCGAGGAAGACGGAAAGATGCACAGCCGGTGGGTGATGCCGTTCCGGGAAAGTTGCGACATCGCCGTGATCAATCTCGACAAGCAACAGGACGTGGAGGTGGACCTCCGGGTGCAGTCGATTCCTTGGCAGTGGGACGACCGTTCCATGTACTTCCACGCCGGATGGCGGCAGGACCGTCGCATCGAGAGCGCCGGCGGCACCGGCGCCATGGATTGGAACTACATCACCCTCGAGGGCAAGGGAACCTTCGTCGGCGATACGCTCTCGGTCCTGAATCGCACGAAGGCCTGGTGGGGCGAAGGCGATGAAAAAATCTACATCGACGGCGAAGCATTCCCCTCCCACTTCGGGACCGGCACCGAGGACTACTACGGCTACGCCTGGTGCACGCCGGAGTTCTTCGAATCGCCGTTCCATGCCCAACCCCGCGCCGAGGGCCCTGGCAATTACGGACATACGACCAACTCCCGCGTCCGTCTGCTCGACGACATCCCCTTCACCGAATCGCTCCGCGTCGACATGGAGGTCTGGCACTGGGCGACGGTCGAAATCGACTACGCCGTGGCCACCTACTGGTATGCCCGCCCCGGAACGACCGCCAACCTCCCCCCGCTGAAGGAGAACATCGAAGAGGCGACGGCCGAGGTCGTCTACGATACGCCGTTCGAGATCAATATCCCCGGCTTCAAGATCGAAAAGGAACCGGCCGGCAGCCTCTCGGTCCAAAAAATGACGCGAAGCTTCGGCGAAGGCTGGAACCAGGGCGATCAGCTCTGGTGGCGTGAGGGAAAACCGGGCAATGTTCTGGAGATCGTCAAAGAGGTCGAGAAAGCGGGACCGAAACGTCTGATCGTGGAGCTGACCAAAGCCCGCGATTACGCGATCGTCCAGTTCCTGCTCGACAACAAACCGATCGGCGAACCGATCGACCTGTACAATCCGGAAGTCATCCCCACCGGAGAAATCGACCTGGGAACGTTCGACTTGAGTGCGGGCGAGCATACCGTCGGCGTGAAGATCCTCGGCAAGAATAAAAAGGCCGATCCGTCGTTCATGGTCGGCATCGACCGCATCCGACTGGCTCCCGAGAAGTAGTTTGCCGCGAGAGCGAGTCGAGCGAAGCGCATCGAAAAGGGCCCTCTCGGGGGCCCTTTCCTTGTGCGCTCAAAAAATATTGCGATGCGATCCGGTACGATCATTCCTGCTCGGAAATGCCGGGATAGTCGACCTCCAGGTGGTCGATCGGCACGACCAGATAACGACCATCGCCGAGGGAGATCATCAACCGCGGATACTTCTGGATTTTGTGGGAGGTCAAGGAAGACGGCGGCAGATGGAAATCATCCGGACCGAAGAGCGTGGAAAAGCCGTCGTGTCGGGTCGGGGGAAAGGTTTCCGTCTCGTAGCACGGGATATGGATCTCCTGACCGCCGTTTTCGGGAGATTTAAGCGTCACCTGTTGCCAGGGATCGACGCGTGCCTCCACCGGATCGGGGCCGAAGGGCGCACGGCGATAATCGACGCTCGGAGGCTGTTTTTCAGTTTGCCCGTTCTCCGACGGCCTCTTCGCGTCCTCGGTTCCGGCGATCGTCGTTCCGCCCGGCCCAACCGGCGAGATATTCATGCCTTCCTTCATCAAAAAACCGAGAAAAATGGCGAGCACAAACCCCGCGGCCATCGCCACCGGAGTCTTCCATTTGCGGAGCGCCGAAGATCCGGAAGGGGAATTGAAATCACGGGTCGTCTTGTCGGCCTCGGCATGAGGCGTCTGCTCTTGGGCCTCGGGGATCTCGAGCCGCTCCTGCACTCCCGGCGGCTTATCGTCCAGCAGGTCCTCGCCCAGGGAGGCGAAAAGGACCGATGACCTCGTCTCGTCATCGCCTTGGGGGGTGTCTTTCGATGCTCCTCCCAGACATTCCTGCCAGCACTGCGATTCCAGAAAGGCGATCGCGCATTGACGCCAGCCATCCGGAATATGATCCAATCGGAGCAACAGCTCACGGCGTTCCGATTCGCTCAACTCGCCATCGACCAACAGATCGAGCAAAATGGGCGAAATGTCCGAAGGGTCCGAGTGGTTTTGTTTCATGGCTCTTCCGCAATCGTGGTATCGGCGGTTAGTTCATCCCGCAGTCGTTTTCGGGCACGATGGAGTCGGGCCTGGACCGCGGAAACGCTCGTTCCCAAACGATCCGCGATTCCCCGATAGCTCCATCCATGGGCATATTTGAGCATCAACATTTCGGCATCGCGCTTCGGCAAGCGCTGCATCGCCTGCTGCACATGTTCCCGGCGTTCTTCAAGCAGGAGTTGGTTGAGAGGATCGCTTTCGCGCTGCTGTGATTCACGCGGCTCATAGTATTCGACATACCGATCGACCATTTTGCGACGGCGGCCCATCTTTCTCCGGTACATCAGCGATTGCATGACGGCAATCCGATAGAGCCAGGGGGCCACCTTCGCAGGATCTTGGATCGGGGCCTTCTGCCGAACGGCCGCCATGGAAACCTCCTGCCAGACTTCGTCCACCGCCTGGGGTTCTCCCAAGCGCGCGCCGATGATCGTCTTCAGCCACTGCTCATGCTCCCGCAGGGCCTTCTCCCAATCGATTTTCGGCGTCTCACCTCCCGAACGATTCTCGACTTCCGTCGGCTCTTCGGTGGTGAGGGGCTCGGTCATACTCTTGGAGTCTTTACTCATACGTTCCTGCGTACTGGCTCCTGCTTTCGCGAAGATGGTTGCCGAGAAGCATCCCACTGTTGCGAAAAAAAAGAAAAAGGGAGGGTCCTTTCCTAATCTTGCGGTGCAGTATACCCCCAAAAGGAACCTTTCGTCAAAGGAGGCCCGGCGGATCTTTTCGGCAAGCAAGCCGATCCGGCGGCCACGTTCCCACCTCGGAAGAAGCTCCTTCTGGAGTATAGCTTGCCCGAAAAACAATTCTCTCGGCCGGTTCGGAGGAAAAAGTGCGTCAGCGGAGTGGGCAAACGTCGCGAAAAGCATTATGATCGATACAGCATACTGGAATCCATCGATCCCTCCAAGGAATTGGCTTGATTACGCATGAAAAAGAGGATTCTTCAGATCATTCCCACCCTTGATCGGTGTGGGGCGGAAAAACAGATGACCCTGCTGGCCACCCGACTTCCCTGGGAGGAGTTCGACGTCTCGGTGGCGGTGTTGACCCGAACCGGCCCGCTGGAAGCCCCCCTCCTTGAGGCGGGAATCCCCCTCCATTTCGTCCGCAAACGGGGGAAAGTCGACCCGGTCGCCTATTTTCGCCTCAAAGCCCTCATCGCGCGGGAGCAGCCGCACCTGGTGCACACTTGGATTTTCGCGGCCAACGCCTACGGGCGAGCGGCGGCTCGGGCCTGCGGGGTCCCGAAAATCGTCGCGGCGGAGCGTTGCGTGGACCCTTGGAAACGCCAACCTCATTTCTGGATCGACCACCATTTGGCCCGTTGCACCGACCGCTTCGTCACCAACAGCAGCGGCGTGGTCGATTTCTACGCCAGAAACGGCATTCCTTCGGACCGGTTCTCCATCATTCCCAATGGAGTCGCTCCGGTGAAGGTTACCGATTCATCGCGGAAAGAACACCGGGAGTCCGTCTGTCGAGAACTCCGGATCGCCCCGGAGAATCTGATCATCGGCATGGTCGCGCGGCTCTGGCCCCAGAAGCGGATCAAGGAAGCGATCTGGGCCGCGGATCAGATGAAATTCTCCGAAATGTCGTTTCACTTGATCATCGTCGGCGACGGTCCCGAGCGTGCGCGGCTTCTGCGTTACCGCGATGAGGTCAGGATTCGCGATCGCGTGCATTTCCTCGGCGAGCGCGACGATGTCTCCAGGCTGATGCAAGCGTTCGATCTGCTCTGGTGTACCAGCGCGTACGAAGGGCAATCGAACGCGATCATGGAGGCGATGGCCCACGGCGTGCCGGTTTTGGCGACCGACATCCCCGGGAATCGGGACCTGGTCGTCGATGGAGAAACCGGCTACTTGATCGAGACTTTCGGAGAAGACTTCCGGCGCCGACGCACCCGGTTCGCCCAGCAGACCCATCACCTGCTACAAAACGAGGAGTTGCGGAAATCGCTATCCCGGGCGGCGATGCAGCGAATGCGCGAACAGTTTTCGATCGAGCAGATGGTCGATCGGTACGCCGATTTCTACCGGTCGCTCCTCGACGAATCATGACGGTCGATTCCCGCTAACGGTTCATTTGGATGGGCGCTTGATTTTCCTCCGTGGCCCGCAACCCGGGAAACAACGTTCGCGGCGAATCGGCCGACGACGCGAAACCAGGCGGGAGCGGGGCCTTGCTGGAAGGAGAAGCGTTCTTTGAGACCCTGAGCGCGGAAGCCGGGATGACTCTTTTTCGGGTAAGGGGCTTCGGCGGTCGGGGCGCCGAGCGAACCGTTCGCGGCTTGATCTCCGGAAGAGGCACCGGTTCTCCCTTTCCTCGGATGGGCCCCGGAGATTGGGGAGCCGCGGGGACCTTTTTGCCCGCTTTCGCCTCGGAAGCTCGATCGCCCTCGCTTGGGCCACGCCCCATCCCGGATCGATCCGGGCGAGCGGCCACCGAAACCGGCTCCTGCTCCTTCTCGGCGGTCACCGAGGTCTTTTCCTCGTTTTCACCGGAAGCGTCTCGTTTTTTCGTGCGTTGAAGTGCCTCGAGCATTTCCAATCCCTTCTCGAGAACCGGGGGGGGTTGCAAGGGATTTCGGCGGGTTTGCGGCCCTGTCTCGGGGCGATCTTCCGGTGGTTCCAACAGCGGATTCTCACTCGGAAGCTCGTCGAGTTCCTCGAGCATCGGGGAATTTTCCAGAGGGAGCACATCTTGCGGCGGCAGCATCGGTTCGCCCTGAATTTCCGGCGGCAGTGCTTCGACGTTGTCGTTGATGTAATCGGGCAGGGAAAGCGATTCGGCCGGCGTGGTCGACATCCCATTCTGCTGCATCACGCCGGCCCCGGTGATTTCTCCGGGATCGACCCAGAGGCCGCGATTGTCCAATTGCATGGTTCCCATGTCCAGATCGAGCGTCATCCGCTGCGTCTGGTAATCGACCCACACCCCCAGCAGATTATTCTGTGCCGAGAGCAGGTCGGTCAAGGCGTTGATCAAGTCTCGGGCGAGGTTGTTGTCGCTGGTCGACTTTTGCCCTTTCGCCAACGGCTTTTCCAGGTTGAGCTGGGCGAGGTCGACGTTCACGATCGCCACCAGCACGGCCGCTCGTTGCACCTCGAAATCGAGCTGACTGACGTTGATCTGCCGCAAGGTACTTCGCAAATCGGCGTTCACCTGATCGACGAAAGTATAGTAGGTCCGGCGAGCCCGTTGATAGTTCAAGATCGCTTCCCGATAGCTGTTTCGTTCCTGCAACCGCGTCAAGGGAGCGTCGAACTCGAGCCCGACCCTCAGTCTTCCGTCACGGGCATCGAAGGCGACCGGGTTGTTTGTCGGTGTACTCATCTCTCCGGAAAAGGTGACGTCCAGATCGCTCATCAAATCGTTCGCGGCGATGTTGATCCGTCGCCAGGTGTCGACCAGCGCCGCCCGGCTGTTCATCCAATCGAGCCGGTGTTCGGCGGCGATCTCGAGCGCCTCTTCCGGCTTGATCTCCACCGGCATCAGGGTGATCGAATCGAGACGTGCCCGGGCCTGGAGCAGCGCCAGGAGCATCAATTCGTTCGCGAGCTTGTTGACGATATCCTTCAACCACTGCCGGTAGGGCTCCATTTGTTCCTTCAGAAGTTCATCTTCCTGCCCTTCCAGTTGGAGTTCTTCGGGATACTGCATCTCCAGGTCTTCGCCGTCCTCTCCGTCCTCCTCCTGCATCGCCAGATCGCTCAGTTTCAGGTCCTCGAGAATGCGGCGCGTGGAAGCGTCGATGTCGCCGGTTTCGATTTTTTCCCGGAGCATCTCGCGGTTCTCTTCGGCGAACGGCTCCAGAAGCGCGATCACCCCTTCCAACCGCTCCTCTTCCAACGGAAGCTTCTCCGTCACCAGTTGGACCCGTTCCCTGAACGCGTCGATATCGACGGCACTGCGGTCGACCTCCCCCTGGGCGATCGCCGCCCGATGGACCAGCTTCTCCAGATTCTGAATCCGGTCGGGCACCTTGTTTTCCAGCCGCTCCACGTCGTCATACACCTGCGCGATTTGCTCGCGGATTTCCGGGAACAGCCTCCGCAGCCGGGACTGGTAATCGCCGGGAATCGGGGCTTTGGTATCTCGGAGTTCCGCCAGAAAGGCATCCACCCTGTCCTGGAGCTCGTTCAACTCCGGATCGATCAACTCGAACTGATTCAGAAGATCGTCTTGGACGGAAAGTTTCAAGTCGGGCGGCAACCCAAGAGTCATCAGATAATTATCCAATCGGGTTTCGTAGGCGGCCTTCTGCTGGATCAACTGGCTCTGCGACCGCAGGAGACTCTGCCGGGTCTGCTCCACCTGGAGTCGCGTCGGGATCCGCCCCTTGTTGTACAGTTCCGCGATCCGATTGAGCGAGTCCTCCAGGCTGGCAACGTTCGCCCGGGTATTGCGGATCCGCACCTGCTCTTCGAGGAGGCCGAGATAGCCGCCGGCACTGGTCGTCCGGCTGCTTCGGCCGGTCGGTCGTCCGCGTGAAGGGGTTCCCACATTGCTGCCGCCGGCCACGATCTGCGCGTAAAATCCCTTTCGGAAACGGACCATCTGTCGAATGTTCGCCAACAGATTTCTTTCCGACTGGGTCAGGCTTTCCAACACCACGGCTCGACCGCCGGTGCGCAACAGCGGCTGGACCACCGAAAAATCGAGAATCGTATTGGCGGAATAGTCGTCCGGTCCGGCGAACTGCCACACGAGGGAGTTCGCCATCCCCACGGCCAGTTCGGCCCCGGTGGCGGTCATCTTTCTCATCGAGGCGGTGGATCCGTCGGCCAGCTCATTCTCACCGGTGCGCAGCGCGCCGTCGGAGGTGTAGAAAAGGGAATGTCCTCCGAAGAACTGGGTATCGAAGCGGAATCGTTGATAGGTGACATCCAAGGCCGAAAGGTAGAGATTCTCCCGCGCCGTCTGATAATCCGGGGAGTTCAGGTAGGCCAGTCGGACGGCCGCCCGCTGATCGAGCACCAGTTCCCCGTCCTCATCGAACGAGAGATATTGAAGCCACGCCGGATTCTCCACATGCTGCGTGCAGCCATCTTCGGCCCAGTAAGGCCAACCCCGCTTTCCGTCGACGCAATGCATCAATCGATGTGCGGTCGGATCGTCCGGCGGCATCGGTTCGGCGTCGGGACAATTCGGATCGAAATAGCGAGACTGAGGATTCGCCTGTATTGTGTAATCTTCCAGTTGCCAATCAGGATGCTCGGACGCACAGTCGATCAAGGAATAGACTTGATGATCGGCCTGCTGACGATAATGATTCCGGCTGCAGCCAACCAACATCACGAAGACGATCACCGGAAGATATCCCAGCAACCGGCTGGATATATAGGCACTCGGAATGGCGGATGTGCGTATCCGCCCCCTGAAAGTGGGCCGGTGGAAAACGGGGGAATCGTGCATGTTGACACCTGAGTTCGAATCGCCCCGATCCTTTCGCATCGAGGGAAGATCTTTGGCGATTCCAACATATTTTTTTGAAAAGAACTTTGCCTTTCCGGAATTTCTCTCCCGAAAGGGCCGTGAAAAGTTACGCTATCGGTGAAAAGAATACCATCGGTCACCAACCCCCCGGAATAGCTACCCTTGTCGCATTGCGGCGACCGAACAATGCGATATCTTCCTCATCGGCTTTCGAACCGGAAGACTTTAACGGTCGCGCAAATTTTAACGATTCCGTCGCGTTTCCGGCTCGGCTTTCGATCATGGAGCTCCCGCTGGAGGTCGAGTTGAGAACAAATCCGCGAAGATTCTTGACAAACGCGCGACTTGTGAATAACATCGATTTTACGCAACCTCTATAGATTGCCAAATTTTTGGTGGCAATCCCCGACCGAGGTAAGCTATAATAAGGATATTCCGTCCCTTCGATGCATCTTTTCACCACATCCAGGGATGCAGCGCGAGATTTTCACTCGCCGATCATTTGCCGGTTAGAACGACCCGTCCCCCCAGAATATGGTGTCATCCACGATGAGCGTTTGGAACAAAGTGCTTCTAGGATTGATTATTGTCGTGACCCTGGTCTTCCTCTTTTTGGGCTACCGCGTGCTGAAGGTGCACCAGAAGTATCGGGATGAGGTCGCAAGCAATGAAGAGGCGATCGCCACGACCGAGGCATCGATCGAACAGGTGATTCAGGGCACCGAGCAGCAACCGGGGTTGAACGCCTTGAAGCTGAAATTGCACGATTTGCTCTACGACCGGGGCCGCGCCTGGTACAACGTCAGCCCTGCGGGCGTCAACCAGAATGGCGACCGGATCACCGCGCAAGTCGTGACCGATTTACCCGATCCCAATGAAGTCCATCCCGACAGCATTCTCTATCTGTTCGAAGAAAAATCGGCCACCGAAGGGGGAGAATACCTCGGTTCCTTCAAGGTGACCAACGTCCAGGGGAAGCAGGTCACGCTCTCCTCGGAAAAGCTGATGAACGACGTGGAACTCAAAGCTCTGAACGATAGTCTCCAAGAGGGAACGACGTGGGCGATGTACGAGTCGGTCCCTGCCGATCGCCAGGACGTCTTCGACATGCTTTCCGAAGAAGAGCTCCAGCAGCGTGTGCCGGAGGAGATGGTCTCCAAGTACCAGGATTCCGAACGGAAACTGCGGGATTACCACGTCCTGCTGACCGACCTCTACCAGAAGCGGGCCGAACTGTTGCACGAGTTGGCGTCGGTCACCAGTTCCGAAGCCGGCATGCAAGAGGCGGTCAACGACGCCAAGGAGCAGGATCAGTTCCGCCGGGCTGAAATCGACCGGCTCGACCAGCAATTGACCGAAATGAAACGTCAGCGGGACGCGGTCGTGAAGCATCTGAACGAAGTCAAGAGTATGATCCAGGATATCCAGGCTCAGATTCAGGAAAAACGTGGATTGAGCAAGAAGCTGCTCGCGGAAATCGCGCGGATTCAGCTCGAAGCCTCGCGGAAAATCGAAGCGACGAGCAATTCTTCCACCGAAACCAGCCTCGATTGAGGGGAGAATCTCCCCCGGTGAATCGAGCGCGAGACAACACCGAACACCGGCCGCTTTCACCGCGAAGGCCGGTGTTTTTTGTTGCGCCGCCCCCCGTTTCGGCAGCCGAGGGAAAAGAATGGGCAATTCAGTTTCGCTCGTAGGTCCCGGTCAGTTTCGTGACGGCGAGCGTATGCCCTTGGATCGCTTCGAGCAACTTGCTCTTGGTCAACCCCGGTTGGAGCTCGAGCTTCTCGTCGAGCGCATAGAGTTTGAAATGGTAGTGATGGACGCCGTGTCCCTTCGGCGGCGCGGGACCGCCGTAGCCGATATTCTCTCCTTCCGGCCACGAATTCCGCCCCTGCACGCAGGAAATCGGCTCCGCGAGATTCTCTTTTCGAGGTATCCCCTCGGGCAATTCCCGAACCATACCCGGGATCTTGTACAGAACCCAGTGAACCCAGGGATCGGGCCGGGGAGCATCGGGATCGTCGCATATCAGGGCAAACTCTCTCGTGTCCTCGGGAACATCGGACCATGCCAGCGGTGGAGAGATGTCCTCCCCGTTGACCGTGAAACGATCCGGAATCCGCTGCATGTCTTCAAAAGCGGGACTGGTCAATTGCATTCCCATCAATAAATCCTCCGTGTCTGAGGTTGCGGCCGAAGCCTCCGCCGATTCACGTGAATTGGAAACCTCCGACTCGCTCCGCTCCCCCTGTCGAGTGCAGCCGAACAGGAAAACCAATCCACAGAAGAGCCATGCGCCTTTCCATCCGGTGATTTTTGATCGGGCAGCACTTCTCATCGAAGACTCTTTTCGCGTTCGGGTCGGGGGCGTCAATCCTACAATCCTACTTTAGGAAGCGGCCGAAGACCGCCATTCAAGCTTCGGCCTTTTCCTGTTCTTCCTCTTCTCCGACCGGCTGGAGCGTGCCGTCGGGGCCGAACCCCGCATTGGCGAGTACTTTGTCGCGAATCTCTTTGACGATGTCCGGATTCTCCTTCATGAACTCCCGGGCCCGCTCACGCCCCTGACCGAGCTGGACATCGCCGTAACGGAACCAGGCGCCGGTTCGAGTGACCATTTTCAGGTCCATCGCCAGGTCGAGGATATCCCCCTCGTAGCTGATCCCGTCGGCGTGGAGCATGTCGAATTCGGCGATCCGAAACGGGGGGGCGACCTTATTCTTGACCACCTTCGCCTTGACCCGTTGCCCGACGACATCTTCGCCGTCCTTGAGCTGCCCGATCCGACGAACGTCGATCCGACAGGAACAATAGAATTTCAGGGCCCGGCCGCCGGGAGTGGTTTCCGGCGAACCGAACATCACCCCGATTTTTTCGCGAATCTGATTGATGAAGATGACCGACGTCTTGCTCTTGGCGATCGCTCCGGTCAGTTTTCGCAGCGACTGGCTCATCAATCGGGCCTGGAGGCCGACGTGGGAATCGCCGATCTCGCCGGCCAGTTCCTTTTCCGGCACCAGCGCGGCGACCGAATCGACGACGATCACATCGACCGCGTTGCTCCGGATGAGCATCTCGGCGATGCGCATCGCCTCCTCGCCGGAACTCGGCTGACTGACCAGCAGGCTCTCGAGATCGACCCCCAATTTTTTCGCCCAACTCGGGTCCAGGGCATGCTCGGCATCGATGAACGCCGCGATCCCTCCATCTCGCTGGGCACACGCGACGACATGGAGCGTGAGGGTCGTTTTCCCACTCGACTCCGGGCCGTAGATCTCCACGATGCGTCCCCGGGGAATCCCAAAGCCCCCCAACGCCATGTCGAGCGAAAGGCTCCCGGTCGAGATCCCCGAAAGCCGACCGCGATGGCTATCGACGCCCAGCGGCATGATCGCCCCTTCGCCGAACACCTTTTCGATTTGCGCCACGGTATTTTTCAAATCGGGGTGATCCTCAAGAATTCGATCCACCTTCGAGGGGGCCTTCTTTTTCGCCGATTTCGCTGTCTTCGCTACTACTTTTTTCGCCATATTCGAACATCCATAAAAACGACTACCAAAGGGGTTCTTTCCATCACGGAATCTTCAACATACCATGCTGACCGCAAGGGTGCAATTCCCTCTATCGAGGACGATCGTCGTTTTCTTCCCGCAATCTCCCTAGACGGATCCCTGCCGGTATGCTATAGGTTTTGGTTGAAATAGTTCATCCTTGCAAGCTCCCCGGAAAGCATCGTGCTTCCTTCTTTTTCCACCGCAAGGCATGATCCCACCGAAACGAGAAACTTTTACTTCCGATATTGCACGTCCTCGCCCAAAGGCCTCCTTCATGAGTTCCGAAAAGAAACCCCATCACTCGACCGATCCCGCTCACCACCCTCATCACTCCGAGGAAAACACGCCGCCGGAAGGCCGCGGTCTGAACTTTATCGAACAGATCATCGAGGAGGACCGCCACGCGGGCAAGCACGACGGCAAGGTCGTCACCCGATTTCCCCCCGAACCGAACGGCTACCTGCACATCGGGCACGCCAAGTCGATCTGCCTGAATTTCGGTCTCGCCCTCCAGTACGAGGGCGTGTGCAATCTCCGCTTCGACGACACCAATCCGACGAAAGAGGAGGTGGAATACGTCAACTCGATCCAAGAGGACGTCCGCTGGCTGGGCTTCGATTGGGCCGACCGCCTCTATTTCGCCTCCGACTATTTCGATCAATTCTACGAGCACGCCGTCTCGCTGATCAAAAAGGGCAAGGCGTACGTTTGCGACCTCCCGCCCGAGGAGATCCGCGCCCGACGCGGGACCCCCAAGATCCCCGGCGAGGAAAGCCCGTGGCGGAACCGCTCGGTGGAGGAGAACCTCGAACTGTTCGAAAAGATGAAAAACGGCGAATTCCCCGACGGCAGCCGGACCCTTCGGGCGAAAATCGACATGGCCTCCCCCAATTTCAACATGCGGGACCCGGTCATGTACCGGATCCTTCACGCCCCTCATCACCGAACCGGCGACCGGTGGTGCATCTACCCGATGTACGACTGGGCTCATGGTTTGGAAGACTCGATCGAGGGCGTCACCCATTCCATTTGCACGCTCGAATTCGAGCACCATCGGCCGCTGTACGACTGGTTTCTCGATGAGCTGGGCATCTTCCATCCCCAGCAGATCGAGTTCGCCCGATTGAATCTCGGTTACACGGTGATGAGCAAACGCAAACTGTTGGAATTGGTGCGGGGTGAGTACGTCTCGGGATGGGACGATCCCCGCATGCCGACGATCTCGGGTCTCCGTCGGCGAGGGTACACGCCGGAATCAATCCGAGCGTTCTGCAAGCGCATCGGCGTGGCGAAATACAACAGCGTCATCGACATGGTCCAACTGGAGAACAGCGTCCGGGAAGACCTCAACCGGCGGGCCGAGCGTCGCATGGCGGTGCTGCGGCCGGTGAAGTTGATCGTCGACAACTATCCCGAGGACCGGGAAGAGGAACTCGAGGCGATCAACAACCCCGAGGATCCTTCGGCCGGAACGCGAAAGGTGCCGTTCTGCCGAGAACTCTACATCGAGCAGGACGACTTCCGCGAAGAAGCCCCCCGGAAATATCGCCGGATGGTCCCGGGCCGGGAAGTGCGGCTCCGGTACGCCTATCTGGTCACTTGTACCGATGTGGTCAAGGACGAAGAGGGAAACGTCGTGGAGATCCACTGCACGTACGATCCGGAAACCCGGGGCGGGTCCGCGCCCGACGGGCGTAAGGTGAAAGGGACCATCCACTGGGTCTCCGCCCGACACGCCGCCGACGCCGAGGTCCGACTCTACGACCGTCTCTTCACCCGAGCGGTGCCCGACGATCCGAAAGACGAGAACGACTACAAGGAATACCTGAATCCGGAGTCTCTCGAAACGCTGACCGAGTGCAAACTGGAACCGGAACTCGCCGCCGCGACTCCGCAAGAGCGATACCAGTTCGAGCGTCTCGGTTACTTCTGCGCCGATTCGGTCGAATCCTCGAAATCGCACCTAGTGTTCAATCGTATCGTTTCCCTGCGGGACTCCTGGGCGAAGATCGAAAAGAAAGGTTGAGCGTTTCCCTTGTCGGGCTTTCGAATCCGAAGCGTCAAGAGGCAAGGAATCAAGCGTACACGGACTCGATTTTCCGTCGCAAGTGTACGAGCATTGCATCGGAGGAGAGCGGCTTGCCGGTGACCTCTTCGATCAGTTCATTGCCCAGATAGCGCTGCCCCTTCTGGTAAACGTGCTCTTGGAGCCACATTCGAAGCGGTTCGAAATGTCCGCGTTCGAACATCGAATCGAGATCGCCGAGTTCTTCCCGGGCCCTGTCGAACAGTTGCGCCGCGTAGAGATTCCCCAGTGTGTAGGTCGGAAAATAGCCGATCGATCCCTGACTCCAGTGGACATCCTGTAGAATGCCGAGTCGGTCGTTCTCCGGCCGAAAACCGAGATACTCCTCGTATTTGTCGTTCCAGGCTTCCGGAGCGTCGACCACGCGAATCGAACCATCGAGCAAGGCCGTTTCCATTTCGAACCGGATGAGGACATGCAGATTGTAGGTCGCCTCGTCCGCCTCCACGCGAATCGGGGAGGGCTCGATCCGGTTGATCGCCCGATGAAAGGCTTCGAGCGAGACATCGCCCAGCGCTTCAGGAAAGATCTCTTTCGCCCGAGGCAGGGCGAAACGCCAAAACGCCTTCGATCGGCCGACCAAGTTCTCCCAAAGCCGCGATTGCGATTCGTGAACGCCCAGCGAGACCGCCTCTCCCAACGGTAGACCGAAATGTTCCGAGGGGAGCCCCTGTTCGTAAATGCCGTGCCCCGCCTCGTGGAGGACGCCGAAAAACGCTTCATTGAAGAATCGTTCGTTGTAGCGCGTCGTGATGCGGACATCGTCCGGACCGGTCGAACAGCAGAACGGGTGAGTCGTCACATCGAGGCGGCCTCGGTCGAAATCGAATCCGATATATCGGGCCATCTCCCGGGCGAACGCCTCCTGGGCCGCGGTCGGAAAATGACGACGGAGCACCTCCGTCGACGGCGGTCGCTCCGCCCCGTGGGCTTGCTCGATCAACGGCACCAACTGCCGCCCCAACTCCTGGAGCACACGAGCGAGCGTCTCGGTCTTCATGCCCGGTTCATATTCATCCAAGAGGGCATCGTACGGTTCGATGTCGTATCCAACCGCATCGGCTTGTTCACGTTTCAGCCCGAGGGTCTTTTCCAACCAGGGACGGAACTTCGCGAAATCGTCCTCTTGACGAGCTTCCATCCATGCCGTGCGACTGAGCACCGAGGTCCGGGAGAGTTCCTCGACGAGTTTTTCAGGAAGCTGCATGGCCCGATCATGCATCCGCTTGACCATCCGGTAAGTCGCGCCGAGGTCGGAGTGCGGACGTTCGAACCGGCAGAAATCCTCGAGATCTCCCAGCAGATCGCCGAGAGTCGGAGCGGTCAATCGTCGATGGAGAATGCCGCTGAGGACCGTGTATTGCTCGGCCCGATGTTCCGCGCCGGCCGCGGGCATCTTGGTCTGTTCATCCCAGGCCAACAGCCCGCCGATGCTTTCCAAAATGCCGGTCTCCCGGATGTACCGGCACAACGACTCGAATAACTTGCGGGCGTTTTTTTCCATGCGATCCTCTCATGAACGGGAATATCTTTCGATCCACCGAGACCAATGCACCGACCACGGGACGAAAGGCTCGGATATCCGGCTTCGGATTCGCTATAACCGGGCGTTACCTTTGTAGATGGCCGGAAAAGCGGCCTCGAAGAGCTTCAGGGCCTCGCGCATGGGGGCCACCTCGTGCACGCGAAGCACCTGGACTCCCTGCATGGCGAGCGAAATGCCCACGCCGATCGTCCCACCGAGCCTTTCCTTCGTGGCGTCCGGACCGGCCAGCGTCTCGATAAAGGACTTCCGGGAATGCCCCACCACGACCGGAGAGCCGGCCGACAGAAAACGCGACGCATGCTGCAAGAGATCCTGATTGTGCGTGATGCGTTTGCCGAAACCGATGCCGGGGTCGATCCCGATGCGGTCGGCGAACAATCCTTCCTGGACCAATTGCTCCTTGCGGCGAGTGAGAAAACGGAACACCTCGACGAAAACATTCTCGTATTCCGGTTGCTTTTGCATCGTTTTCGGCGTGCCTTTCATGTGCATCAGACAGATGCCGGGCTGCTGCTCCAAGAGCACATCGATCATGCCGGGATCGCCGAGGCACGCGGTGATGTCGTTGACGAGCTCGGCACCGGCATACAAGGCTTCGCGGGCAAGATCGGCCTTGGAAGTATCGACCGAGACCGGCACGGCGACTTTCTCGCAAACCGCTTTGATCACCGGGAGCACCCGCTTGCGTTCCTCTTCAAGCGAGACGCCGGTGGAACCGGGCCTGGTGCTCTCTCCCCCGATATCGATCAGGTCGGCGCCTTCTTCCTCGAGCCGGAGCGCCTGCTCCACCGCCGCTTCCGGCTCCAGGAAGTTCCCTCCATCGGAGAAGCTGTCCGGAGTGACGTTCAACACGCCCATCAGCAGAGGCAAGGAACCGAATTCGAGTTTTTTCGACCGGAGGTGCCAGTGGAGACTCCGCTTGGGGAATTCACTGAAATAAACGGCAGGCATGGATTCCTCTCCTATCAGAGGCCAAAAGATTTCCGCGCCCCCTACCAGGGAGCTTCCATCATCCCGACGATCTGCTTGGCAACTTCCTCCACGGCCTGCTGGCTGCTGGTGGCCGTCGAATGACCGAATTCCGGCACGAGATTGGCATCGGAATTCAAATGGGCGAAGCTGTCTTGTAGGAGAACCGGTTCCATGCGGCGAATCACGTTCCCCCGCTGATCCTTCCATTCGAGTTGCACCTCGAGCGAAAAGCTTTCCAAACGCGGGTCGTCATAGATATTGATCGCCTCGACCTTTTTCTCCTCCCTCACCAACACGCCGGTCAGCACACTGTCGGCGTTCGGTGTGCCCACCACTTTGAAGGGCGTCTTCTGCTCGATCTCCTTGCAGACCGCCTCGGTCAAACGTTCGGCCATGCCTTCCCGAAAACTGCTGGAACGGAACATGGGGACGTAGACCGTCCGGATGCCGGGCGAATAAAGCGACTCGGTACCGATCTGATATCCCGAACAGCCTCCCAACAGGAAGACCATCAGCGCTGAAAGCCTCAAACTCCCAAGGAGCAAGCGTCCCCGGAGAGAGAGCTCAAACGCGGTGGCGAGGGAGCGCATCGAGTCAGTCCTTCCTTCACGGTACTGGGATATGATTCTAGAACAGATCGGTCAGCCAGTCAAAACGGTTCGGTTCGGCCGGACGGTCCTCGATCTCTCGGTAACGTTCCTTGGCCCGCTGGAAAAATGAGGTCGAGGGATACTTTTTCATCAACTTCTGATAGATGATCCTCGCCGAACCATAATACCGTTTTTTCTCGTAGTACTGGGCCAGCGTCCATAGCCGTTTGGCCAGATCTTCCTGATTCCGGTTGCGCAGCTCGACCAGATCGCGACGGTCTTCCCCCAGTTCCGAACCGAACTGATACATCGTCCGCTCGGCCAATTCTTGAGTCTCCTCCAACGGGGTGGCGTCGTACTCCGGGCCACTGTATTTCAAGTGCCGCGATTGGATCTCACGCTTCGCCGCCTTGATGACATGCTCGCTGTTGGGGTAGTTCTTGCGAAGATATTCATAGTAAAACGCCGCTTCGGAGAAGTCGGAGTCGCCGCGAGTCTTCCCTCGGCGAAAGTAAGCGTTGGCGATCGCCATGACGCTGTCGTCGGCCAGCGGCCCCAGCGGATCGTTCAGATAGATCGCCTCGTAGGCCTTCTTCGCCTTGCCGAAGATATCGAACGTGGGGCGGGTCTTATCGGCCACGTTGACGAAACCCGCCCCCTGGTCGGCGTGCATCTCCCAGTACCGCCCGATGGCAAACAGTCGCCGCGTAGCCGTATCCATGTGCTGCGTGCCCTGATACTTCTTGATCAGTCCGTGATAGCACTCCATCGCCTTCGTGTAGCGATCGCTGAAAAAGTAGCACTCCCCCTGGAAGAACAGGGCGTCTTCCTCCAGCACCGAGTCGGGCCAGCGACTCGCCGCATGGCCGAACTGGTCGGCCGCACTGCCGAATTTCTCTTGGAGCATCAGTTCCCGCCCCTTTTCCATGTGCTCCCGGGCCTTTTCTTGATTGGGTCCCAAGCCGACCCATTCCTTCATTTCGGTCCCGAAATTGATCGGGTCGAGCAACGACCAATCGAACGCTTCGTCTTCATCCTCGACACGTTCCCAATCGAAAAGGGGGCGCTCCTGGTCCTTTTCGTCCGCAAGAAACGGTTCGAACGAGACGGGCGACACCGACCCTTTGTCGGCAGGCGTTTTCTGGTCGAGCCCCGCATAGGGGCCTTCGTAAGGCGGCAGCGGCTCCAGCCAATCAGAACTTTCCCCGGAGGTGGTCCCCGGAACCCCCGCGGAAAGATTCGTCGTCGGAGCAGGGTTCGGGGGAGCATCGACGGACCGAGGAGGTCCGTGAGTGACTTCGGAAGACCGGCTGCCGGCCATCGGGCGTGGGCCTCCGGAGGAAGCGATCTCTTGAAGGGGGCCCCCTCGGGGTGACCTCTCGACCGGAACAGGATCGGAGGAGGTCGCGTAGGTGGCCGTCGAACGGGGAATGGGACTGTCGTCCATCGCCGGGGAAGGATCCACTCCAATCTGTGGAGGGGCGTTCGGAGTCTCACCAGCACCGGACACCGACGAAGAGGGAGGAACCGCTCCCGCCGGGCCCGGCTGGTAGGTTGCCGAACCCGATACCGACTGAGCGGCCGCACGCGGACCGAACAGCAACACCGCCGCCAGCAGTGCCGAAAGGCACCCCACCCGAGTCGCACTCCGCCACTTCTTCCGTGCCTGGAAACATGCGCGACCGGCGTCATGGGCATTCATCTGTTGTATCTGGGACATCCTTGTCCTCGCAATGGTCCTGAAATAAGGGTTCCCGAAACGATCCCTCGCGGCGATCACGTTTCGAGGAACGCTTGGGCTCTTGGTTTTTTTCCGATCAAGTGACTGAAATAATGGTTCAGCAGCCCCCGAATTTCGCCGCCGATCTTCGGTTCCGGCGGTTCCGGGAGATCGGCGGTTTCGGTCGCCTGTGCCAACTGCTGCATCGCGGTCAGGGCCGTGGTCGTCACCGAGGCGACCTGCCCCCGTCCACCGCGACACTTCCCGCAAAGCACCCCGCCGTCGAGATGCCCGAACGGAATCCGCTTGCGCATCTCCAACGAGAGCGGCTCGCCGCAGCCGACACACTGGTCGAGCGAAGGCATATGCCCCAACCGCCCGAGCATTTGCAACTCAAACCAGAGGAGGGTCGTCGCCACCTCATGGCCCGCCTCGAAACGGTCCAGCGCCTCGCCGGCCTGAATGTACAATAATGGGTACGGGTCGTAATCCTGCGTCAACAATCCCAGCAACTCGACCAGGTAATATCCCGCGTGGAGCCCGGCCAGATTCTCCCGACTCGGGCGAAAACGTCGGATCAGCTTCGCTTCGGTCAATAGATCGAGGGCATCGCTCGTTTTCCGGAGGAAGGTTACGCGAAGTCGCGCCAGGATGTCAAGCCCAGACTCGAACGGTCCCTTGATCCGCCGTCCTCCCTTGGCGATCGCCTGCACCTTGCCCCACTCTCGGGTAAACAGGGTCACGATGAGGCTCGTCTCGCTGAATTCGACGGTCCGCAATACGATCGCGTCGGCATGTTCGGCAGCCATGGTTGCCTCACTCGATCGCTTCCAGTTTTTCCAGCAAGGTCTTCTGTCGGAACAGCCCCCGCAGTACGATCGGGTTGTTCGGCTTCTCCGGCAGGAAGATCGCCACCACCGGCACCTGTTCCCCGCCCATGGCGTTGAGCAATTTTGCCAAATCGGGGGGGCGTCTGGTGAAATCGGCCCGCAGGGGCAGGATATTCTTCGCCTCGACCACGTTCTCTACTTCCGGCGTGTCGAGCACCATCGCTTCGAGCACCTTGCAGGTGGCGCACCAGTCGGCGGTGAAGTCGATCATCACCGGGCGTCCCTCCTCCAGGCTCGTCTCCAAACGATCAAAGCTGAAGGGCTTCCAAATATCCTCTTCCTCCGACTCTTCCTGAGGCTCTCCCGGTTGGCCATCTTGCTCCGACTCACCCGGCTGGTCGAGGGCGATCTTCTCCCCGCCATCGAGGGCGACCATCCACTCTTCCAATTGCTTTTCCACCTTCTTCTGGACTTTGGTCTGCATCGCTTGCTGAAGATTGTATTCCTTGAACAGAAAAGGCGCGATGGGGAAAGAGATGCTCCAAACCAACAGGACCACGACGATGGAGGTTGTCCACGCGATCGTCTTCTTTTTCTTCGGAACCGTCGGCGGCAAACTCCCGATCAGCCACAGAGCGAACCAGATGGCGAACAGCAGGGTAATGGTCGGAAGGATGTTGAAGATTTCCATGGAGTAGAGCAACCAAACGACCGCCGAAAGCAGCAGATAGCCCATGACCTTTTTGAAGGTCTCCATCCACGCCCCCGGCTTCGGCAGGAAGGAGATCAGTTCCGGAAACGCCCCGATGATCAGGTACGGCGAGGCCATTCCGAGACCGATGACCGCGTAGGACACGAAGACCAGATCGGTCGCCCCGGCGTCGACTTGGTTATTGGCCCAGACCAACATGGGGCTCAACAGCGGCGCCCCGCAGGGAATCGCCAAGAGGGTCGTGATGATCCCCTTGTAATACGCCCCGAAAAAACCCTCTTGTTGCGACAACTTCTGGGAACGTCCGGTGCCGAGAAACGTCGGGGCCCGAAGTTCCCAAACGTCCATCAAACTCAGGGCCATCGCAAAAATCACAATCGACATGATAATATTGAACAGGCTGTAGGTGAACAGACGGTTCAAGCCGACACTCATGAACGCCAAAACCATGAAGACGGAGATGATCCCCAACGAATACCAGAGATTGAGCACGAACGCTCGAGCTCGGCTCTTACCGGCCTGATCGAAAAAGGAGAGGATCTTCAGCCCAATCACCGGAAGCACGCACGGCATGATGTTCAAAACCAAGCCACCGAGAAACGCGTACCACACCGCTTTCCAGATGGATTGGATCTTCTTTTCCTCAACCGTTTCGATCAAGTTCACGTCGAACTTTTCCTTCCCCTGTTGGAGAAGCGGCGCGATCTCGAGGTCCGGACGATAAGATGCCGAGAAATCGCTCTCAAACGGATTGCACACTCCCCCGAGATCCCCCTTGCACGACAGCCCCTTGACGGTCCCGGTGATCGTCAACTCGGCCGGAATCGTCTCCGCCGCCAAGGTGATCGGAATCAGCCACTGGACCTCTCCGCTGTGTTCTTCGACCGAAACATTGAAAATATCCGGATCGGGGGGGTGGACTTTCGGCTCCTGGAGCGGCATCGGCTCACCGCCGACTTCGAAGTCGGGCGAGGGATCGATCTGAATCTTCGTCGGTAGCGGTCCCCCCGCCGGTTGGGTCGTCGAATAGATATGCCAGTCGCTGTCCATCAGCGCGGTCACGACGAGGTAGACACTTTGTTTTTGTGACGGATCGGGGCCGATCTCCGCCTGGATCGTTACCGGCGAGGCCTGAAGCCCTCCCATCGCCGGCATCCCTCCCTCACCGCCGGGAAGTCCGGCGCCGGGCAAACCGCCGGAATCGAAAAGTCCTTCACCGGCAGGCATTTGCGGCAATGCATCGACGTTGCCCGACCCACCGTTTTCCTCACCACCATTCCCCGTCTGGGCCATGCCGACGCGGATCGCCTGCGGATCGAACCCCCAAGAAGGCGATGCTGTATTGGAGGAAGGGGGAGCGGGGACGTTCGCCGGCCGGGGTGTACTTCCACGAACCGGCCTCTCCATCCTCTCCCTTCCGGAAGAGGGAGCATTGTTCTCGATCTTGACCCAGGGCGGGGGGCCAGGCCTCTCCTGACTTTCGGCGAATCCCGGTTCCTGAGGCCGTTGCGGCGAGGAGGTGGAGGGGGGAGGGGCGGGCATCGCGCCGATCCTCGGCGGGGAAGCCCCGTACTGTGCGAAGGTCTCCGAAGGCCGAAACGGTCCTCCGTTCCCCCACTGGCTCACTAGAACCGCGAGCAACGGCAACAGTAAAAGACAGCTCTTTCGAGCCCATGATCTTGAAGCAACTCTTGAAGAAAAAGCGGCGGTTTTCACAGATAGATCTCCCCGTACTTACTGGTCTATCTCCATTCGCGACAGGCCTTCGCATCCCGGCGACGATATTTTGGGAATTCTATACCAAAAAAACCACCGGCAAGGCAAGAGGAAAAAAAAGACCATCTCGAAGAAGAGTTGCCGGCCACCAAAAAGAGGGAGCCGCCACGGAAGGATCCGTGCCCCCAGGGAGAATCATGATTGGCAAAAATCATTCACCATCTGCCGGAAGCTTGTTTCACTTTTCCGTTCGAAAGATTCAGATCGGCTAAGCGGCAAGTGAGCGGTCGAATTCTTCTTGGAACTCCAGCCGGCGGAGAAGACGATCGAAACGACCGAGCAGCGTGGTCAGTTGATCGGGCGTGAAAGATTGCCGGCGGCAATAGAACCGGTGCATCCATTCGGCTGCCTCGATCAAGCGTTCCAATCGATCGAAGGTGGTGACCAAATACAGCTCGGCGTCGGTCAGAGATCGCCGTCGCTGATACTCCTCCAGCCCCTCCTGCCATCGGCGTCGATCGTTGCCGGCGATCGAACCGAGCAGTCGTGCGATATCGGCGGCGATGCTGTCGGCGCGCATCGCCTCGAAGTCGATCAGGCCCGTCACCCGATTGCCCTCGAAAAAGAGATGTTCCCGGCGAGCATCCCCCCAACAAGGCTGCAATCGAACCGAGAGCCGCGCTGCTCGGGTCAGCAAGGTCATGCCGTTGCCGCTCAACCGGGTGATCAAATGCAGCAGTTTTCTCGATTTTTGGGCCATCGGCGGAGAAACATGGTCTTGGAGGGAATGAGAGAGGTCATGCAATCCCGAACGCAAGAGGTGTTTCCAGCGCTCGAGCATCCGCCGCACGCCCGGCGAACGCCCTTGCGGCAGGATGGGAAGCGGAAACGCGCAGGTCGCTTCGTGAAACGCCGCCAATGCCGCAACGGCGGCCGATCGCTGTTCCGCCGAAAGGATCTTGTTTGACGCGACGCGGCCCGGCATTTCCGGCCAGAGCTCCCAGAGCGAACCGTCTTCGCAGACGACGCCTTTCCTCTCGGAGGTTTCCACCGGTAAGCGGACCCCGGGGACCCCTTCGACATCGGCTTGCCAAAGCACCGCCTGGATGAACTGGAGGTGTTGCAGCGTGAAGTGACGTTTCGGCCAGCGACGAAGCAGGAAATTTCCTTCTGCGGTTTCCACGCGCCAGAACCGGCTGCCGCTCAATCCGCCTCGCGCTCCCAGCGCATGGATTGCCGAAGGCTGCCACCGTGGAGGATAAGCGGCCAGCACGCGACGGATCATCTTCTCGTCATACATCATGATTGCTGCCCCTTTCCAACCTCACCGTCGTGGCGAAGCTCGGTCGCTCTTTGCCGGGCGGATCACGGCGAGTCGCCGGGCTATCTCCACAACATGCCTTTCTCGTAAGGATCCCTCTTCTGTTCATCGGTTCCGTATCGACCCAATTCGCCGGACAAGTGGAGGGGATTCTCTTTCTTTTTACGACGGCGGAGCAGTTTAAGGATTCCCGGTCCCGATTTGGAGGTTTAGGCAAAACATCCGGTTTCGGAGGATTCTATCGAATGGCGGTTCTTTCGCGACGCTCGCCCCTCAACTCGCCGGTCGGATTCACGAACGATCCCCCTCATCACCTCGGATCGCCCACACAACCCGAAATACATTCAGAGCTTGCAGGAACCGCGCAGAATCCCCTTTTTTTTCTTCTTTTGTCGCCGTCGACGACACATTTCAAACCGTGAGATAGTATTTTTTGGGAGGACACTTTGAACCTCTCCCCGGCCGTCCCGTTTTGTGCGACTTCGAAGAGGAACCGATGGAAGCCGTTGTTCAACAGACCCCGACCCGACAGATCGATTCCTTCATCCGGATCCCGCTCCTGCTGGATACGGTCCCCGTATTCTCGTTCTTTGGAGATATCTATTACCGGCAAATCACCGCCAGTTCCATCTATCTGGTCTGCAATCAGGGGCGTCCGTTTTCCGACCGTGTCCGGAACCACCTGGAAAGCCTCAGCAACATCGACATTTTCCTGGCTTTTCCTTACGATGAGTCGATCGCCGGAACCCCCGCCCAGGTGCTCGACAAAATCATGGTCAACGCCGAGGACATGCCGGTGGCCATCCGATATCAGTGCCTCATCAGTGCCTGCATCCTGATGATGTACTCCACCGAAGAACCGAAGGACATGAAAGTCTTTCTCAAGTTCGTCCAGCGTTTGGTGGATTATCTCTATGAAATGATCGCCGAAGACGGGCTCCACCCGAATGATTGCCAAGTTCCCGACTTGAAAAAGCTCGATCTGTTCGCGCATTCGTTCGTCATCACCTCTTACGCGATGCTGTTGGCCCATCACCTTGGGACCTTCAACGAACAGGAGGTGCGGCAGATCGGCGTGGGCGCCTTTTTCCACGACGTGGGTAAATGGAAGACCGAGAAGTCGACGGCCTTCCATCCGGAGAAGCCGATCCGGCACAAACTCCTGCACGAATACAAGTTCTTTTCCCTATTCTTCCGCGATACCCAGGAAAAACTGACGGCCGTTTCCTACGAAATCACCTGCAATTGGCAAATCAAGCGCGGGGCTCCGAAACGGGCCGTCCATTTCCAACACGCCGTGGATGGATTCCGATTGATGTGTCGATGGCCCTTCCTCAGTTGGGGCCAGTTGATGATGATCTATCAGCACCACGAGCTGAATTTCTGCCACGGGGGACCGGTCGGATTGCCGGGGACGGAGATCCACCCCTGGGCGAAAATCTGCACGGTCGTCGATTCGTTCAGCAACTTCTACATTCCCGACAAGGATGACCGAGAAATCCGCAAGACATTGAAGTACCTGCGAGAGAACTGCCCCGATTCGTTCGACGAAGAAATGGTCACTTGCTGGATCAAACTGATACTACAAGGCAAGCAATGATGTTGGACCAAATCCAGTGCAATTTGAATCTGCCCACCCGCATCCAGGAGGAGGGGCTTGCGCCGACCACGGTCTCGGACAATCGCTCGCAAGCGCGTTGGAAGATGTCGCTCGCGTCGCTTTTGGAAGTGCAGCGCAACAAGTGGCACATCGTCCGGATGATCGACGTCTCCAGGAGCGGACTGGCCTTCTATCACAGCGAACAACTCTTTCCGACCGAACGTCTTCAGATCGTCTTCAAAAGCCAGAAGATTCTTTCTCTGCTCAACTCGGGGCCGAATCGGTATATCGAAGTCGTCCGCTGCCGATACATCCAGCGAAACTGCTTTGAAGTGGGAGCATGCTTCGTGAACGCCCGCAAGAATTGGTTCATTCACCGGTTCAACAAAGACCACAACCCCCTCAAGCAGCCGATCCGTGCCGACGACACCCCCAAAGGTTGAACGTCGGAGTCTCTGGCTCGAGCACGATCTCTCCCGGGAATCCGATCGCCGTCCGAAAATGGCGATTGATCCCCGCAAGGAAAAAGCGCATAATGCGAAGGGACGCCAGCCGTCGGACATCGACGATTCGAGTCAGCTTCTCGGCGTCCCTTTTTCGCCTGGAGTTCTTCCCCACGATTCAAGGCATCTCATGCGTCGCTCACCGAGGATGCCCGTGGGAAGTACGTCCTCACGTGGAAAACGCAGGCTTCACAGGATGACGACTTATGCGAACCGGACTTCTTACAGGAGGCAGTCGATCGATGCTTTTCTTCGATCGGCGCGCCATTCGGTCCACTTCACCCGCGGAACGCTTCGCTTCCCCCCGACGACTTCTCTTCGGCCTTGTCTACCTGTTACCGATGATCCTCTTGCTCGGCTGCGGTTCCGGAGAGAAAAAGAGCGAAGCTTCGGGCGACTCCTCGGATCAATCCACCGAGGAAAAAGCCGACTCCTCGGAAACGCCCGCCTCGAAGGTGGTGCTTCAAGTCCAATATTCCGGGACGGACCAACAATGGAAAACCGCCGAAATCACCCTCGAGCTCCATCACGAGTACACGCCGAAAACGGCCCGGCACTTCCTCGAGTTGGTGGAAGAAGGCTTCTACGACGGCACGCTCGTGCATCGGATCCACAAGAATTCGCTGATCTTTTTCGGGAAGTACCATCCGATTTCCGCCGAGACGATCGACATCAAACCGACCGATCGGACGGTGGCCAGCGAAGCGGCCCAATCGCAGAAGAATCTGAAGGCGACCGTCGGGATGGCACGGGAAGCGAGCCGAGTGGACAGTGCTTCTTCGGAGTTTTACATCAACGTGTCCGATAATACCTTCCTCGACCCGGCCCGGACCGAATCGCCTTCGCCCGAAGAGGCCGGCTACACCGTTTTCGCCACCGTCGCTCCGGAGAGTATGCCGGTGGTGGAAGAGATCGCCTCCCTACCGACGGCCAGCAATGCGTCTCTGGAAAACTATCCTCAGGTCAACATCGAGATCCTTTCCGCCCGGGCAGTCGACTGACGGCGAGGCAACCGACCTTGGCCCCGAAACCGGCGAGAGTTCCCATTGAGGTGAAGCTTCCTCATGAAGCCGGATGTGCAGCATTCCCAGTTTTTTCCTCCGGTCGAAATGGCCGGTCCCGAAGGGCTTCTCGCGCTAGGCGCTTCGCTCGAAATTCCTATTCTGATCGATGCCTACACGCACGGCATCTTCCCCTGGCCGTTCGGCGAAGGAGAGTACCCTCTGGCCTGGTGGTCGCCCGATCCTCGAGCGATTCTGCCACTCGATCGAATCCATCTTCCCCGGCGACTCCGCAGAACGTGCCGTAGCGGCCGTTTTCAAGTCACTTGCAACCGCGCCTTCCGGGAAGTGATGCTCGGCTGCGGTCAGGCCGAGAACCGCAAGGGGGAAACCTGGATCACCCGGGAGATGGTCGAAGCCTACTTTTCACTTTTCGAAGCGGGATTGGCCAAGAGCGTGGAAACTTGGCGGGAAGGAGAACTCGCCGGCGGCGTCTACGGTGTCAGCATCGGTGGGTTCTTCGCGGCCGAATCGATGTTTTATCGCCACCGCGACGCCTCGAAGGTGGCGCTGGCCCACCTGCTGGCTCACCTGAAAAAACGAGGGTATTCCCTGGTGGACATTCAGATGCTCACGCCCCATACCGAGCGGTTCGGCGGTATCGAAATCGCGAGAACAGAGTACCTCGACCGGCTCCAGCGAGCGCTGTCGCTTCCCGTCTCCTACGGCAAAAACCTCACTCCCTGGGAGGATGATGTCTTCCGTTGAACGAACATCCGGGCGCAAGCAACCCGGGCAGAAGCAATCGGGGTAGCTCAGCGATCCAGACAGAAGGGACCGCATTGGTCGGCAGGAGGCTCCATCGAACCGAGCGCCTTTCGGGGATGGTCCGAGTCGAGCCGTTCCTGAAAAAGGTCGACGATCATCTCCACATACTCCGGGTGGGCTCCGACCGTATCGGCCCGGTACATTTCCAGCCCCAGCGTTTCGCACTGCCGGGCTGCGGCGACGTCCAAATCGTAGACGATCTCCATGTTGTCGGAGGGAAATCCGATCGGAACCACTACGATGGTCTTCTTTTCCGGGTTCTCCTCCGCCAGCCGATCGATGCGGTCGTGGATATCAGGCTCCAGCCACCGGTCGCTCGGCCGGCCGCTGCGACTCTGGTAGACCAACTCCCATGAGTGCACCCCGGCCGATTCGGCGACCAAGCGACAGCTTTCCAAAAGCTGCTGCGTGTACAACGGCGGCTCCTGTTGTTCCCAAGGAATGCTGTGAGCGGAAAAGAACACTTGGATCGTCTCCGCATCGCGATCGTCGAGATCGGAGAGCACCTCGCGAAGCCGTTCGGCCTGCGGATGGATCCATCCGGGATGATTGAAAAAATGGCGGATCTTGTTCAGCCGCGGGGCCTCGGCGCCGACGTGATGGCAAGCCTCCTCCATCGCGCGGTGATACCGACCGCACCCCGGGCCGGAAGCATACGGCGAAGTGGCGAAAGCCAGCGCATTTCGGATTCCCTCGGCGGCCATCGCTTCGACGGTCTCCTCCAAGAGCGGATGCCAGTAGAGATTCCCCCAATACACCGGCAAGTCGATGTTCCGCTCACGTAATCGATCGATCAGTGCCGTCAGCAGAGCGCGATTCTCCGCGTTCAGTGGGCTCCTGCCGTCGAACAGCTCGTACTTTTCCGCCACCTGTTCCAGTCGGGCCGGCGGGATATTCTTGCCCGTGGTGACCCGTTGGAGAAAGGGCAAAATATCTTCCCGCTTTTCCGGACCACCGTAGGAGAGAAGAAGCAGTGCATCGACGGGAGAATCGGACATGGAAGCCTCCAATGAAAACGGCGAGGCGAGCGAAACGACGGATGCCCCTTCCCTGAGGACATCGAGCGCATAAAAAAAGAGACAGCCCGACGGACGGTACCAATCGTTGCTCTCTCCCGGTGTCGCATTCCAAGAAGACCGGCAAAACGATCGTTCGCGCTGGGTCTCGAGAATGTCGAAAAAGTGACCCCGACGGGATTTGAACCCGTGTTGCCGGCTTGAAAGGCCGGTGTCCTGGACCTAGCTAGACGACGGGGCCGAGGCAGGACTTCTCCCCAACGGGAGATCTCTTGGAACTCAGTAGAAGGCTTTCCGAAAAAGGTGCACGAGCGGTCACTCTGTGCAAGAAACACCTCTCGCTTCACAAGAGGCTTACATTATTGCCCATCCGGAAAGGAAGTCAAGGGGAAGGAGTGAGGAATCGCGAAAAAACGGCGTCCGGTGTCTCCTTTTCATCCGCGCCGTAAGGTGGTCCCCGGAAACGACCTCCGGGCCGACATGGAAGAAAGAGGGTACCTTACTTGATCGAAGTCGATTTCTCCGACGAATTCGGGTGATTGGGATCATTCCCGCCTTCGTTATCGGCACGGATCGCTTCGTAGACCTCCTGTCGATGCACCGGGACGTTCTTCGGCGCTTCGATTCCCAGGCGGACTTTATCGCCCCGGATTTCCACGACGACGATGTTGATATCGTCGTTGATCACTATGCTCTCGTTCTTCTTCCTGGAAAGTACCAGCATTTTTCCATTCCTTCTGTGCGCGTTGACAGGAACGCATTCCTTGGTGCTTGGCAGCGTCGTGAAAAACGGCGGGAACCAATGCCGCTCCCGCGAACTGCGGCGTTGATGAAAATCCACTGGGTGGCCATCCACCGGCAACCGCAAGGAATCCGGACCGTTCGGCCGATCCCCCGCCTTTTCTCCGGCATGGCCTTTCAGTACGATGGAAGAGGGAGGCCTTCGCGATGTCCTCCCGATCGGCTTCCAAGCACGCACTGTTCTCTTGCGAGAATCATCCGAAGTCGTTCCCTTCCCCTTCTCGCTTCCAATCGATTCGAAACGAAAGGGAGGAGCGTCTCCGAAAAAATCAACTATTGAACTTTAGCTTGCAACACGGCGCTGTCAAACGATTCCGAAAAAGCGAAGCTTTGGGGGAAAAGTTGACATCATACGCCCCCCGGAAAGCACCCTCTTCTACCCATTAATACGCACACGCCGGGCGAATTCCTGAAAAAAGAATAAAAGTACTTGGATATTGTGAATTTTGCAGAAGCAACGGCTTTCCGCAAACGAAGGATTGTGTCGGCTGTGCAAGCGTGGAAGGACGCCACGCGTTCGGTAATTCCAAGGTGAGAAACAACTTATGCTCAAGCTTATCGACACCCACGCGCATCTGGATGTCCGGGATTTTCAGAAGAATGAAGAAAGGGGGAATAAAGGAAATAGGGGCACCTCCTTCCTATTATACGAAGTCGACGAGTTGATAAAAAGAGTAAAAGGGGGGATTTTACCGGAAATCGTCACCAAAAAGCTCCCCGAACGCCCTTCTTTTGTGGTGGAAAAGGTGCTCGCCCCGGCCATCACCGCCCAATCGAGCCGCGATGTCGTCGCGTTGGCAGAAGCCTTTCCGGAAATCGTGGCGGCGGTCGGGTATCAACCCAATGGAGTGGTTGACGCCGAGGAAGAAGATTGGCGGACGATCACCGAGTTGGCCGAGCGGGACGGTGTCGTCGCGATCGGCGAAACAGGGCTCGATCGCTACTGGGACGACAGCCCGTTCGATCTCCAAGTGCATTGGTTCGAGCGGCATCTCGCGTTCGCCCGAGAGCGGGACCTGCCGATTCTGATCCATTGCCGCGATGCCTGGGACGACCTGCACCCCATCCTTCGTGAAGCCGCCGACAAGGATCCCCTCAAGGGGGTGATTCACGCTTTCAGCGGAAACACTGAAATGGCAATGACTTGCGTCGATCTGGGGATGATGATTAGTTTTGCCGGGCCGGTCACCTATCGCAACAAGAAATTCACGCCCCTCTGGGAGGCGGCCCAAGCGGTCCCCGACGATCACCTGCTCGTGGAGACCGACTCCCCCTACCTGACGCCCCATCCCTTTCGTGGAAAACTCAAAGCGAACGAACCGGTCATGTCGATCCTGGTGGCCGAACGGCTGGCCGACCTGCGAGGAGTATCGCTCGAACACATCGCCGAAGTCACCACCGAAAACGCCAAAAGATTGTTTCGCCTCTAATCATCCCCTCTCTGGAGCTATGCCGAGGCGATTCCATGCCTCCTCTATTTCAGGGGAGATTTCCCGCCCTCGAAGACGCTGAAATCCATCCAGACCGGCAGATGGTTCGCCACCGACCGCGCTTCGGTGAGGTTGAGATTCCAAGTCTTCACCAGATTGACAATCTTTGCCCGGCCGATGTATTCGGTCGTGGCCAACTGGTCGTAGACAAAATTGGTCGTCGGCCGCGTTCCGTCGGGAGTGGTGGGGTGATTCTCCAGAAGTGCAACCAGATTCGGAACTTGCACCAATCGGCCTTCCCCGCGGATCGGTCCCCCGAAATGACCCAGCATGAGGATGTCGTCCTCGTTCCGACCGTCGTCTCGAATCCGACGATAGATGTCGGCCAAAAGATCCTGCTCGGTCGCGATGTTCTCCGGGGAGACATCGACGTTGATGAGCGTGAACGTGAACGCACGGGTTCGATCGGGCTCGACCGTCTGGAAGGCGGCTACCAGCGGAGGCCGATGAAAACGACGCAGGGGATCGACCACATCGGCCACGGTATCGCGATCGACCTGGACGGTACGCTCGTTATAAAGAAAGGCGAGATAATCGTCGATCCGCCCGACACTTGGGGAGCAAACGTAATTGTAGGGGACTTGCGTTTTCTCGTTCATCCGACGGGCCAGATCGATCAGGACGGCCTCATTGCGGACCGCCACGCCCTGAATGGCGACGACATCGAACTGGACGAGTTGATCGATCAAAACGCGGGCTTTTTCCGAGGAGTCGAGTTTCGGATAATTCAGAGGAAAAAGATTCCAGGTCGCGATGCGGATTTTTCTCAATGCCGGCACCGAGGGACGTTCCTTCGTCGATCGGGTGGTGGAAGTGGTCGCGACGGTGCTTGGAGAACGCGATTCCGAGCCCTCAGCGCTTGTTTTGGAAGGCGCCGCCACCTTTTCCTGCGGCGAATGACGGTCGCAATGCAGACGGAAATAGATCAAACCCGCAATGAGGGCCAGAACAAAAAAAAATTGGGCCGGCGAAATCAAGACCGCGTCCGATCCTTTTTTTTCTTCCTCCGACATGGCACTCCCCCGGGATCGGCAAGATGGTTTCCGTCGCTCAAACAAGCCCTCCCCAGATTCTCCATGATCAGCGCATATGCAAAGCGGGCTCGGGACATTCCACGAGAACCATCGGAGTCGGGGGAGAGGAAAATTGAGGCGAACCGGGGAGTGTCGGATTATTCCGACCGGGCCGTCTCTGTCGGGATCGTCTCGTTCTCGATGAGTTGCTCGAACGTCTGTCGGCGGCGGATGCAGTGCACCTGCTCACCGTCGAGGAGCACTTCGGCGGCCATCGTTTTCGAATTGTAGTTCGACCCCATCACGCTTCCGTAGGCGCCGGTGCGTTCCAGAATCAGGTAGTCGCCTACGTCGGCGACCGGCAGAGTGCGGTGGACGACGAATCCCCCCTCCTCTTGGGTGAAGATATCGCCCGACTCGCAAAGCGGTCCTCCCACGATCACCTCTTGCGTCCGCTCTTCGGAGGCTTCGGGACTCTCCTTCGGGGGCTTCGGGGCCTTCGGGGCGATCGAAATGGGATGATACGCCCCGTAGAGGATCGGCCGCGCCACGTTATTGAATCCGGCATCGACCAGATAGAAACGATTTTCTTCTTGGAACTTGACGGCCCGAATCTCCGTGAGCAAAAAACCACTCTCGGCGGTCAGGTAGCGCCCCGGCTCGACTTCGAGCGAAACGGGATGGCCGAAATCCGACTCGAGCATCTTACGTGAGTTGTCCCAAAGATCGAAATAGGCGTTCAGGTCGGGGCGCGTTTCTTCCGGCGTGTAAGGGACGGGAATACCTCCGCCGGCACTGATCGAACGAACCGAGGGGCCGACGGTTCGGGCGAACTGCTCCATCGCCCCACAGCAATGGCCGAGGTGCTCCATGTCGGTGCCCGAGCCGATGTGCATGTGGAGGCCGGTGATCGTCATATCGAATTCCTTGGCCACCTTCACGCATTCGGGAAGCCAGGCGTGCCAGATGCCGTGTTTCGACTGCGGTCCGCCGGTGTTGGTTTTGCGACTGTGCCCGTGCCCGAAGCCGGGGTTGACGCGCAGGGTGATCTCGGAACCCGGGCGCCGTTCGCCCAACTGCCGAATCATGTCGATCGACCCGCAATTCACGTGTACGTCGTGTTCCAGGACCACCTCGAGGGCGTCGGCATCGAAAATGTCGGCGGTGAAAACAACCGGCGGAGGATCGCCCTGAGGAGAATAGCCGGCCGCGAGGGCTCGTCGCACTTCCATACCACTGACGGCATCGACCGCGGCGCCGCATTGACGAAGCAGATCCACGATCGCGAGGTTCGAACAAGCTTTCTGGGCGAATCGGACCACATCGAACGCCTTGAGTTGCTCGTAGCGCCGACGAATCATCGAAGCGTCGTAGAAAAAGGTCGGCGTGCCGAACTCCTTGGCGAGGAAGTCGACCGGATGGCCGGCGATCGAATGGCGATAGAGCGGAAATTCGGAAGTGACGGACATCGAGAATGCTCGAGCTTTCTGAAAGAGAATCATAAAAGGGACAGGAATACAAGTTCGCAACAGAGGCGAACCTCTGTTTTACTTTGCCGCCGGAGTTTGGTCAAAGGGGACCGCCGTTACCGAAGTCGCCTCGCGGCACTCTCACCCGTCCAACCGCCGGGCACCGTGGTCGAGATATTCCTTCGCCCGATTCAGAAGCGGCGTCATCTCATTCGGTTCCGGCTCGTGGTGCATGAACGGCGTGACCGGATACCGATAATCGATGTCGCGAAGCTCGGCCAGCCAGGGCGACATGTCGACCGGGCCGATGCCCGGCAGTTGCGCGCTGGGCGGATCGCCCGGGGCCGGCTTCTGCCACATGTAGATGAAAAAAAGTTGATCGCCGCAGATGCGAATCGCCTTGGGAACGAGATCCTTTCGGTGCGGTCGATCGAGTCGGCGAACCGGCTCTTCCGGGAGACCCTGCACGTGGTAGGGAGCCAACGCGACGCCCAATCGAGGATGCTCGGCCGCCATTTCGGTGAAGAGCTTCATCGAATCGAGTGTATGCAAAAGGGCATTGCCGTGATTTTCGATCGCCAATCGGGAATCGTACTGTTCACAGAGTTCCAGCTCCGGCCGAAGACCTTCGATGAACTGCTTCATCCGGGTCTTGGTCTCCTCGTACGAGGCGGGAAGTTTCCCTTCACTCCCACGCACGGCGATTCCTCCGCCGCACCGGCCCAACAGTTTCGCGTATTTTGGATAACCTCCCCGGTAGACCGAAAAAGAGTAGAGCGAAAGGTCGTGTTTTTCGAGCAGATCCAGAAGACGCTCCGGCCCGAGACGGTCGAGCACGTCGTCCAGATGGGGACAACCGGCGTGGGCCGACCAGATATCGATGGCGTCGAACCCCAGCTTTGCGATTCGAGCGATCGCCTCTTCGATCGGCAGTGAAGAGAAGGCGATCGAAGAACACGCCTGGGAAAGCTTCCATTCCTTGGAAGCGGATTCGTCCGATGCCGCGGAAACCGAACGCGATTGCGGCCTCGTTCCTCCGAAGGAGAACATCGAAAGCCCGGCGGTCGTCCCGAGGGCCCTCCTCAAAAAATGCCGGCGGGGATAACGTGTGCAAGAGACATCCCTAGACATATTCCTTCTCCTATTTTCCAGAGTCAATTCGTGGATGATGTCGGCTCGCGGATCTTCTGATTTCCCGCGCTCCGGGAACCGCTCGATTGTCTCATAAATGCAATGCGGTTACAATAGAACAAGGTAGAGAGAGCGTGATGCTTCGAGCCCGAACGTCTCCCGAAGCCGAGATGCGTATTGACAACCCCCATGTTAGTGATAGGATGAATCAAGGAGCGGGGAAACTCGACAAGGATGACCCGAAAAATCGTTTTTCCCGCGTTTTCACCCTCGCCTCGCGGATCCCGTTTCGCCAGGCCATCGTCAAGATCCGTTTGCCAACAGCGCCTTTGCCCCCGTCGAAGGGGCTCCGCTTGCCATTCCCATTTCCCTCTCGAGACGGTTTGCGCCGGGCATCGATCTTATCCCTGCCTGCGACCGCTTCCCCGAGCGATCGATCGCGGGCCTTCTTTTTTTTGAGAATCTTCAAAAAACCATCGCATGAATATGACGCAGTATCAAGCAGCCAAAGCCGGAACCCTCACCCCCGAAATGGAAATGGTCGCCGAAAAGGAATGTCTGGCGCCGGAAACCGTCCTCGAAGAAGTCGCCTCCGGGAGAATGGTCATTCCGGCGAACCGGCATCACCTGAAGCAGGGACTTGATCCGATCGGCATCGGCATCGCGACCCGAACGAAGATCAACGCCAATCTTGGGAATTCCCCGGTGGCCGGCGACGCGAAATGCGAATTGGAAAAAGTGCATTGTGCCATCCGGTACGGCGCCGATACGGTGATGGATCTCTCCACGGGCGAGCATATCGATTCGATCCGTCGGCAAATCATCGACTCGGTCCGGGTTCCCGTGGGAACGGTGCCCCTTTATCAGATGTGCGAGCAACTTGACGACATCGTCGACATGACCCCGGAAGGCTTTCTGTCGGTGGTTGAAGAGCAGGCTCGTCAGGGCGTCGATTACATGACGATCCACTGCGGGCTCCTCAAAGAGCATCTTCCGCTGGTGGAATCGCGTCTGACGGGGATCGTCTCCCGGGGCGGTTCGCTCGTGGCGAAGTGGATGGCGGCCCACGATCGGGAAAATCCCTTTTACACCCATTTCGACCGCCTCTGCGAGATCATGCGGGCATACGACGTCACTTGGAGCCTTGGCGACGGACTTCGCCCCGGCTGTCAACACGACGCGAGCGACCGGGCCCAGTTCGCCGAACTGAAGACCATGGGAGAACTGGCGAAAAAGGGCTGGGAGATGGGCTGCCAGGTGATGATCGAAGGTCCCGGCCATGTCCCGATGGATCAGATCGAGGAAAACATCCGGAAGGAGATCGAGATCTGCCACGGGGCACCGTTCTACGTGCTCGGACCGATCGTGACCGATGTCGCGCCCGGCTACGACCACATCACCAGTGCGATCGGGGGGGCGATGGCCGCGATGCACGGCGCCGCGATGCTGTGCTACGTGACCCCGAAGGAACACTTGGGGCTGCCCGATTTGGAGGATGTCCGACAAGGCGTGATCGCCTACAAGATCGCCGCCCACGCCGCCGACTTGGCCCGGCACCGACCTCAGGCACGCGACCGAGACGACGCCATCTCCCGGGCCCGGGCCGAGTTCGACTGGGAGAAGCAGTTCGAACTGGCTCTCGATCCCGAAACCGCTCGCCGAATGTACCACGAGGCGAGAAATCCCTCTCCCGATCCCGAACCGGTCAAGCCCGAACGGTCCCAACCGTCCGACGAAATCCCGGAGGCGGAAGAATACTGCTCCATGTGCGGACCGAAGTTCTGCGCGATGCGCAATAGCGTGGAGGTGGTGCAATTGCAGAAGGAGAAATCCCGAGCGGAACCCAAGAAGCCGTAACTGCCTTGACGAGACGTCCTGGAATGGCGTTCGAGAGAGGCCGATCCCACTCCGAAGACGATGGGAAAGAAAAGCTAAAGAAAAAGCTGGGGAACAGGGATTTGAACCCCGACTAACTGGTTCAGAGCCAGTCGTGCTGCCATTACACTATTCCCCAATCGGTGACAAGCGGCCGGTGACAAGCGGCGCACACCGTCGCCTCCATTCAGTAAGAATTCTACCTCCCGCGACTCGATCGTCAAGTGCCCCTTTGCCGGGCAGCGGAAAGAATCAAGAGGATCTTGCGGATCATCCCGATCCTGAGACCACCTCGACTTCCAACGATTCTTTCCGGGGAACGCCGCCCCATTTTTTTTCGCCGACATCTTGCGACTGACAAGGAGTTATGCGAAACTGTCCGATCAGGGCAATTCTCTCATCGGGGCTCCCACGACAACAAAAAGGCCGTTCGCCGAGCGCCTTCCATTCTCTTTCTTATGAGCGTTTCTCTTCGTTACCATAAGGGCAAGTCTTCTCGAAATGGCACATCTCGAAAGCAAATCCGGTTTATCCGAGGCGGAAACCTACCCTCTTCCCTGCGAAGTCACGGTTCTGGGACGCCATCCCTATTGTGAAATCGTCCTCGACCAAGGTGCGGTGAGTCGGGAACATGCGCGGATTCTGCACGAGGGGGATTCTTTCTATCTGGAGGATCTGCACAGCCGCAACGGCACGTTTCTCAACGGCCGGCCGATCGATCAGAAGGAGCCGATCCACGACGGCGATGAAATCCGCATCTGCGATCTGGTCTTCTCGTTTCGCAACGAAGAGGAACAAGCCCGAGACCGAGCTTCTTCTCTTCCCCATTCGAGCACGCAAGCGGTTCTGGTCAACGACGATTCGGTCGACTCCACGCTGAACATCACTTCGCGTATCGATGTGGGAACGCAAGGATTGGGCTATTCCTCGAATCCGTCGATGAAGCTCCAGGCCCTGGTCGACATCGGTAGGAATCTCGGCGATGTGCTCGACATGGACAAAGTGATTCCGATCCTGCTCAAGAATCTCTTGGCGATCTTTCGCCAGGCCGATTGTGCTTCGATCGTCCTGAATGATCCCCGTACCGGCCGGTTGGAATTGAAAGGATTCAAACACCGCAATCCACGCTCGAAGCAACAGTTCCGCATCAGCCTGACCGTGCTCGAAGCCGTGGTCTCGTCCAAGTCGGCGATCCTCTCGGACGACGTGGCAAACGATTCCCGTTTCGATGTCAGCGACAGCATCGTCAATTTTCAGCTCCGTTCGGTGATGTCGGTCCCCCTTCTGGGAGCCGAGCAAGAGGTGCTGGGCGTGATCCAGGTCGATTCCCGCAAGGGGGGGAGTCGCTTCTCGCACAACGACCTCGACGTGCTCGTCTCCGTCGCATCGCAAGCGGCCACGGCGATCGAGAACGCACGGTTGCACGCTCGCGCGCTCGAAGAGAAAAAGTTCGATCACGAGATGTCCGTCGCCCATAAGGTCCAGAAAGGCTTTTTGCCGGTGGAACCTCCCCGGGTGGAACACTACGGCTTCTTCGACTATTATCAGCCGGCGAAGTTCCTGGGGGGCGACTACTTCGATTACGTGCCGCTTCCCGAGAATCGGCTGGCGATCGCCCTCGGCGACGTTTCCGGCAAGGGAATCTCGGCCGCGTTGCTCATGGCGAAGCTCTCGGCCGAATGCCGGTACAGCCTTGTGGCGGAACCCACCCCGGTGGAGGCGGTCGCCCGATTGAACCGGGTCTACTGCGAGAGTCGCTGGGACGATCGGTTCATCACCTTCATTTTGACGGTGCTCGACTTCGCCAATCATCGGGTCACGCTGGTCAACGCGGGACACCTTTCCCCCCTCTTAAGGCAGCCGGAAGGCGAGGTGGTCGACTTGGCGGACACCTTCGGGGGACTTCCGCTGGGAGTCATGTCGGACGTCGAGTTCGGTGAATTCACCATGGAAATGGAACCGGGGCAGGTGATCGCCCTGTTCAGCGACGGGCTTCCCGACGCGATGAACAGTGACGGCGATTGCTACACCCTCGAGTCGGTCCGGAAGCAACTTGAAAGCATTTCGGGCAAATCGGTCGATGAGATCGGTCCGCGGCTGATCGGCGCGATCCGCGGGTTCGCGGGACGCCAGCCCCAGACCGACGACCAGTGTCTGGTCCTCTTCGGGAGACAATCCCCCTAGACGTTTGACCATCGGACCGCTCGGCGAAACCGACCGTTTCGATCCTCCGAGCGATTGCCGGGTTCCCTATTTGGAGATGGCGGAAGGCCCGGTTCACTTGCCGCAATCTTCGGTAAGCGCTTCCGATAGTCCGTTTTACAACGAATCTCCGAGTCGCAGCAAACATCACTCTTATCGACGACTTGATTACTTCCTTTTTCTCCTATTTGACATCTCGTACCTTCAGGGGCTATTATATTCTAATAGACCTATAAAAAAACGTTCTCAGAAAGCCCCTACTCCGAACTGCCCGACCGACGAAGACCCTCCGCCGGCGAAAGCCCGCTGCCCATTCTCGGGAAGCGACCGGAAGCCGGACATCCCCGCATGCCCCTGGCGATCGGTCCCGATTCG
The DNA here is from genome assembly GCA_964632505.1 of uncultured Planctomycetaceae bacterium. Lineage (GTDB taxonomy): Bacteria > Planctomycetota > Planctomycetia > Pirellulales > Thermoguttaceae > CAZWCE01. The sequence continues at coordinate 59,550 of CAZWCE010000017.1, forward strand.
GCTCGTTTCGAGGAGATCCCCATGCATTATCCCTGGTGGTACGTTCCCCATCTGACCGCTCCGATGCTGATCGCGGCGATCGCCGTATTTCATGTGATCATCTCCCATTACGCCGTCGGGGGCGGCATCCTCCTCGCTATGGAGAACGCCCACGGCTTCAAAGAACCGAACCCGGCCTACCGGGCCTACTGGAGACGGCACGCCCGTTTCTTCGTTCTGCTGACGCTCGTTCTCGGAGCGGTCACCGGCGTGGGCATTTGGTGGACGATCGGCCTGGCGTCGCCCCTGGCGACCGAAATGCTCATTCGGACATTTGTCTTCGGCTGGGCCATCGAATGGGTCTTTTTCGTCATCGAGCTGATTTCCGCCTTCATCCTGTTCTACTACTGGGATCGGATGGCGAAAAAGCCTCTGGTGATCGTCGGCTGGATCTACGCCGTCGCCGCGTGGATCAGCCTCGTACTCATCACCGGCATCACGGCGTTCATGCTCAATAGTCTCGGCCTGTTCGGCAACTGGAGCGAAACCGGGAATTTCTGGGACGCCTTCTTCAATCTGCAATTCATCCCGCAGACGATCAGCCGCACCGGCGGGGCCCTGCTCTTGGCGACGCTGTACGTCTATTTGCATGCCTCGTGGACGCTCAAGGATGCCGAGATGCGCGAAAAGGTGATCCAACGCATGAGCGGTTTGACGGTCTTGGGAACCGTGCTGATGGTCCTCGGCGTGGGACTCTGGTACGCCTTCCTGCCGGAGACGGCAAAACTGATGCTCATGCGGGCGGCCGCTTTGAATATTTTTATTGGTCTGTTCATCGCCTCCAGCGCGGCGTTGCTGTTGATGCTCTTCTTCGTTTCGTTCCGCAGCCCCCGAACGATGACCTTCGCCTTCGCGATTTGCCTATTCTTGTTCGGCATCGCGGCGCTGTCGACGGCAGAGTTCATCCGAGAGGCGGTCCGCAAACCTTACATCGTCGACAACGTGGTCCTCGGCAATCAGGTGATGGTCGAGGATATCCCCGAAATGCAGGAGGACGGTTACCTCGAAAGCGGCATCTGGACGAAGCAATACCTCCGAGAAAACTATCCCGAACTCTTCGCCGACGAAGCGTCCACCCGGGTCGACGAAAGCCGATTGCTGAACCTGCCCGCGGAGGATCGCGTCGCGATCGGTCGGGTGCTTTTCATGTATCACTGTAACGATTGCCACGCCCAGGATGTTGGATATTCGGCCGTCGCGCCGCTGGTCGCCGGACATTCCCGCGAGCGACTTCCGGAATTTTTGATGAATCTGCATCGTCCGGCGTTCTACATGCCGCCTTGGTGCGGGACGCCCGAGGAGGCCGAGGTGCTGGCCGATTACCTGGCGACGATCGCTCCCGAAGTTCCGCCGGCACCGTTTGAATCGCCATAAGTGTCCGGTGATCGGACCGACGATTTTTCAACCGTTTTTTTCCGACCTGCTTGCTTTCCCAGCAACCATCGCCCGAAAGGGAGAATGAGCCCATGTTTCCGTTCGATCCTTCGCAATTGCCCGCCATGCCTGCTCCCTACTGGTTCGTCCAGTTTTTCAAAGTGCTCGGGTTCGTTCTGCACATCCTGGCCATGCATCTCTGGATGGCCGGTTTGCCGATCGCGCTGATCGCCTTCCGAAAAGCCGGCCCTGAAGGACAGGTATTCGCCAAGCGATTCCTACGACAACTTCCGATCGTTTTGGCGATGGGGATCAATTTCGGCATCGTTCCACTTCTGTTTTTGCAGACCGCCTACTATAAGCAGTTCTACACGGCGACCATTCTCATGGCCTGGCACTGGCTGGCGATCATCGACCTGGTCATCCTCGGCTATATCGCCGTTTACTACTGCGCCTTTTCGGTGATTTCCGACAATCCGAAACGGGTCAAACGGGCTGTGACGGTCGGCATCGTCGCGTCGGCCGCCCTGCTGCTTTCGGGCTTTTTCTTCGCCAACGGCCTGACCCTGATGGTGAATCCCGAGAAGTGGACGGCGATCGCCTCCGAGCAAAGCGTGGCGGGAGCGGTCAGCGGTTTCGGGCTGAACGTCACCGACCCGACCTTGCTGCCGCGTTTTTCGCTGATGTTCGGCTTGGCGATTCTTTCGACCGCGATGTGGATCGTTTTCGACGCCGCCTTCTTCTACCGTAAAAAAGGCGAGCAACCCGAAGGGGAGGATTACCGCCGCTGGGCGCTCGACTTCGCCGTGAAGGTCGTCCGCGTCGGGGTAATCTGGACGGTCGTCTCGGGCACGATCTATCTCTTAGCGACCTGGCCACAGGATGTACGTGAGGTGATGTTCTCCCTGCCGATGGCGATCCTCACCCTCCTGACCGGCCTCAGCCCTTTCTTGCCGCTCTTGGTGCTGGAGAAGTGGAAGAACCAACCGCTCGATCGCCGCATCGCGTTGATGATGGTACTCGGCCAGGTGGTGGTGCTCTCGCTCAACAGCATCAGCCGTCAGGTGGTGCAGAACATCGGTGCGGCACGCTCGCTCGATATCTCGGAGCTGTCGGTCTCGGTGCAGTGGAGCCCGCTGATCCTGTTCTTGATCATCTTTCTGCTGGCCGCCGGCGTGATCGCGTGGATGCTCAAACAGGTGGTCGATTGCCACCGGGAAGGCGTTTCCCCCGAGCCGGTGAATCCAAAGTGACCGTCGCGGGTACGATCCGGCACCCGGGGAAATCGTAAGACGCCTCAAATCGGCCAGTGGACATCTTGCCACCGTCGTGAGGCGATCGAGCGGAAGGCGGCATCGGCCAGATACTGAATTTTGACCCCTTGCGCTAAATTTGGCTCGATCGGTTGATTCCCCGCCACCGCTTGCAGAAAATGGACGATCGAGGCCACATGGGCCCGGGGCCATCCCATCGAACATTTCGGACCGGGGAAATCGGTCTGCGGCGGCTGGTAGCGTCTGCCGGTGGGAATGCGTTTCCAACCCGCGTCGCCGCCGTGGGGAGAGGTCGGCTCGGTGGCGTCGAAGAACTCCAGGTAATGCGGTTCCATGAGCTGGAATCGTAGAGCGCCCTCGGTTCCGTGAATCTCCAATCGAAGCTCGTCTTCGGTGCCGGTCGCCAGTTTCGTCGCTTCGAGGATGCCGGTCGCTCCGGACTGCATTCGCGCGAGCATCTTGACGCTGTCTTCCACTTCGACTTTCCGTTTTCGGTCCGGGTCGCCCTTGACCGGGCGCTCGGGGAAGGCAATCACCGAATCGGCCAATAAGGAATCGAACGAGCCGACGGTGTGGTCGATCAGGTCGAGCAGATGGGTCGCCAGATCGAGCAGCACCCCGCCGCCGGTGTCGTGCTTCCACTTGAACGGTCCCTGGGGATTCGCGTTGCTGGCATGATGGTAGCCGACGCGGAATTCCAGCAGTCGGCCCAAACGCCTCGATTGGAGCATCTCCTTCGCCCGGAGGATGGCCGGGAAGAAACGCAAATGGAACGCCATCTGCGAGATCCCCCGGTACTCATCGAGCGTCTGATGGATCTCTCGCGCTTCGTCCCAATTGGACGTCAACGGCTTTTCGCAGTAGATATGCTTTCCATGGGCGATCGCCGAAAGGAGCGCCGGCAGATGCAACCGATTTGGGGTACAGATGTGCACAATCTCGATCTCTGGATTCTCCGTCACCTCGCGGAAGTCGGTCGAAGCGTGCGAAGCGCCGGTTAGATGTGCCGCCGCCCGGGCCGTCTCTTGGTGGGCGGTCACCACGTGTGACAGTTCAAATCGGTCCAGGGGGGGATCGCAATAGTAAGGAAGTGTCGAGTAGGCATAGGCGTGCATCTTGCCGATCATCCCGAACCCGATCAATCCGACTTTCCTCGATTTCATCGTTCTCGTTCCTTCCGTTGTCTTATTCAAGACGAAACCGGCGGCGCACGATACACGGAGCGATTGTCATTCCCTCGTGACCTACCGGGAGGGGAGCAGCTCGGTTTGCCACCCCTGATAATGTCCGCCGAGTTCGAGAGATTTCTGATAGAGAAAGAAGGTGACCTCGTGCAATTTGGGCAACTCCGGCACCAGCAAATGCGAGAAGGTGATGGAATAGGTGTGCAAATCCACCGGTGAGGAAAGCTCCTTCACTTCGAGCCGATCGACCTGGAAACCTTCCTCTTCGA
>CAZWCE010000017.1:63789-70884 GCA_964632505.1 uncultured Planctomycetaceae bacterium
TTCCTCTTCGAGAGCATCGCCCTCGGCTTGTAAACGTTCCAGAACCAGTCGATTGCGGATGGTATGCATTTCCATCTCGCCCGGGTAGAGAAATCCCCAGTAATAATCGGCCGTAGGGTCTTCGCGTTGTTCCACCTCGACCGGAAAATCGCGCGACTCGGCCAGAGAACGGACCATCGATTCGAGTCGATTCTCTTGCTCGTTATCGAAAAAAGCATATTTCGCCAAGCCGCGGTAGAAGACCCGCCCGACATAGGCCGCACGATCCCAGTCGAGCTGCTCGATCAACTCCCGATCGAAGTCATCGAGTCGGGGACATTCGCCGGGGGCGGGAAACCCCTTCTCGTCCGTTTCCGAAAGTTCCAGCGTCACCAACGTCAGTCGATTCTTGTCCGACTGCGCCAGATAGTCACCGATTCCGTGCGCATATGCGACCGACGCGGGATGTTCATCGATCCATTTGAAATAGGAATGCCAATGTCCCGGCATCAATCCTCCCGATTCTGGCTGACGGTGCTGTTCTCTTCGGCCTCGGGAAACGAGGTTTCCCAACCATCATAGCTGCCGTTCAAGTCGCGGGCCTGCTTGCACAACTTGACCGTCACTTCGTGGATGTGCGGCGGCGAGGGAGCACAATGATGATGGAACTGGATCTCGTGCGGAAAATCGGGGTCGCCCGTTTCCTCGAGCGATTCTTCCGAAACGATCTCGAATCCCTCGTCGATGAGCCAGTCACGATATCGCTTCCTCGATTCGCTGGAGGGAAAAAAGCACCAGTGGTCGATCCGTCGCGGTTGCTCGAAATCGTCGCCATGCTCGGCCAGTTCCTCCAACACGTACTCGTTTTTGATCACCTGCCATTCCAACTCGTTGGGGTAGAGGAAATCGCGGTAGGCTTTTTTTTCCGGGTCCGACTCCATCTTCTCTCGAGGAAAAAGATCGTTCCGCTCCATGACCTCACGCAAAAGCCGGACCGCTTCAGCGCTGTCGGACGGCAGATAGAAATAATAGCGAGCCTGCCCCCGACCGAGCACCCGACCGACATAGCTGGCATCGGCCGTCATGGCTGTGGAAAAGAGCTCGAAGTCGATCTTATTCAGATGATCCAATTCCTCATCGCCGGGAAACCCTTTTTCATCGGGTTCGCGGATATCCAGGATCAGCATGAGGAGAATATCCCCGACGTAGGTATCGAGCTCGTCGGCAATCCCATGATCGAAAATAATCGAGGCAGGGTCTTCTTCGATATACGTGAAATAGGCTTGCCAATGGTCGGACATGGACGGACTCCTTTCTCCGGGAATGCGATCCCGCTAATAACTGCAAGATACCAGAAAAATGACAAGCTGCCAAGGTAATATGCCTGAAAGAAACGTAACGCTTTGAGAGAAAAGGATTTACAAGAGACCTCCCGACCGGAAGCCAGGGAGAGATAGGGCGTTTAGAAAAACGACACTTCGGCGCACGCAAAAAGCCCGGAAGGAGCGGTCTCCCTCCGGGCTTCGATGGATCGCAAGTTTTCGATCACCTCATTCGGTGAAAACGTCGCGACTATTTCTGCGTTTTCTTGAGCAGCGATCGGGCCTCTCGGCCGAGTTCGTTGTCGGCGTCGACCTTTTCGGCGACTTTTTTCATCGCCTTGGCGACGGCGTTGGGGTGCCTCCGCTGGATCTCCTTGGAGATACTCACGGCGGTTTGGATCGCCATCTGCGACAAAGCGGGATCGTCGAGATAATCGACGGCCATTTGCAGGGAAGCAGGAGTGGGAATACGGTTCAACGCTTCGATGATGAGAACCTGTTCCTGCTCACGATCGGCGATCGCCATCGCCTTTTTGGCCATTTCGACCTTCTCGCCGTCGGGCACCCCGAGCTGGCGAATCACACGGATGTAGCCGCGCAGCGCCCGAATGCGATACTTCTCGACCGGATGCTCCTCCGCCAGCTTCATCAGAAGGGAGGCCACATCGGGAGTCGTCCAAGTTCCCAGGACTCGGGTGGCGGCATCTTGCAGGGCATCGCTATCGCTCAGGGCGGCTTGCTCCATCACCAACAAAGCCTTATCGCCACCGGTGAAACCGATCGCGTCGAGCAAGAATTCCTTTGTTTCCATGGGGGCGTCCTCCATGGCCGAGGTGAGTACCGCGACGCAGGCGTCCCGATCGGGCATGCGGAAACAGGCCGCTTTCAGCGCAGCGCGTCCGGCATCTTCCTCCTGTTCCGAAGAGGCATCGGCGATCAGGTCGATCAGTTGGGTCATCTGATCGAGAGAAATGGTCTCCCCGAGGGCGGTCACGGCGCTGAGACGAATCTCCAGGTCCTCTTCGTCCGCCGCGGCGAAGAGCAAGGGAACGGTCTCGAAGATCCGACGTTCGCCGGCAATGGGAATCAGGATCTTCTGAACCCGAGGCTCCGCTCCTTCGAGTTCCTCGACAATGGCCGGATCGACCGAGGGATCCTCCAGTTCCACCAAGCTGTCCTGGGCGGCTTCGGCCAGGATGGGATCGTCCGAGAGGGCGGCGCCGAGCAGCACGGGCACGGCGGTATCGTCGCCGAGTTGAGCAAGCGATTCCATCGCCGCGATGCGGGTCGCCGGCTTGCCGGTTTCGATCAGCCCCAAGATCGGCGGCAGGGCTTCTTTGTCCCCACGGTCGCCCAAGGTGAGCACCAACAACGATTTCCGGTACGTCGGCAGCGTTTCGAGCACTCCGAGGAGGGCCTTGGTCGTTCCCTCGCCCGGCAAAGTCCTTGCGAGATTCAATCCGACCTCGAAAAACTCCTCCCGGTCCGATCGGAGCTGCTCGACCAACAGCTCGGCACCATCCTTCCCCCGGGCCTCGATGGCACCGTAAGTCGCGGCGACCTTCACGCGGATGGGAAGATCGCTCTTGCGGATCGCGTCATAGATTTCGACGGCTCCCTCCCGGTCGTCGGCCGCGAGACGATCTTCCGCGGTGAAGAAAAGCGAATCGGCACAAGCCAGCTTCAACTTGCCCGAGGCGGAGTCCATCTTTTCGATGAGGAGTTCGGTGGTTTCGGCATTTCCGATTTCGCCCAGTGCGGCGGCTGCCGCCGAGGCCAAGGGAAATAATTCGCCGTCGAGAAATTTTTTCAGATCGTCGATGGCGGCGGCGTCTTTCCGGGAACCGATGGAGTTGATCACCCCCACCAGCAACTCTCCCTCGACCTTCGAGAGCGCGTCGCGAAGCGTTTTGTCGACGGCCGCATCGGGAATCGGCACCAGGGCATATCGGGCATAGTGCGAGAGCTGCGGATCTTCCAGCAGCGGGGCAAGCACGGCGACGGCATCCTTGTTTCCGATCACCGCCAGACGCTCGCAGGCGACCGCCTTGGCATGCAGATCGGCGTCGTCGGAGGTGAGCACGGCCATCATTTCGGCCGCCTCGTCGGCCGGTGGTTCTTGGGCCGGAAGATCGGAAACGGCATAAGCGAGCGTGAGAATTGCAATTCCGCAAAGCACCGCGGGAAACGCGATGAGAAATGGTCTATCCTTCATGAAACTATCCTCGTATCGTTGAGTGGATGATTCTGACTAATATCTTTATGTTCGACGTGCACCGACCTTCGGCGAGTCTCTCAGATGCGCCACGGTTCCCGTTTTTCGCGTTTTCGCAAACGGTTCGCCTCTTCGTCGCCGAGGAACTCTTCCTTGACCGGGTCGAACTTCAAGGGGCGTCCCAATTGCCAGGCGATGTAGGCGGCGTGGCAGACGATGTGCGACTGACCGCAGACGGAGGCATTGGCCGAGGTGACGCCGCGGGTCTTCACGCAATCGAGGAACTCGCGGATGTGCCAGGTCGGGTCCGTGCCGGCCTGAGTGAAGTCGCGGATTTCGGAGCGGAGCGCGTCGGGGTAGATGGCCATGCGTCCACTATCTCCGGTTTCCACCCAGCCTTCCTCGCCTTCGTAGCGTACGCTGCATGTTCCCAGTCCGAGCCAGCCGCTGTCGCGCATCACGAGTTTGGTGCCGTCGGCATAAGTGGCATGGACGTTGTTCCCATCAGGGACATATTCCACCGGGGTGGTGTCGTCGCTGCCGTTGGCCCATTGGCACTGGTCGACGGTGTGGGATCCCCATTCGAGGATGCCCCCTCCGTGCAGATCGAAGAATCCTCGCCAACCGCCGCGGACGTAGGCTTCGTGGTAGGGTCGCCAGGGGACCGGGCCGAGCCAGCGATCCCAATCCACCTCTTCCTTCGGCGGTTGCGGCTGCGCCGGACGCCAATCGCGGGACGTGCCCGGGTGCAGCGTGTTCGCGTGCAGGGTGTGGATCTTTCCGAGTCGACCGCTCTGCACGAGATGGGTCGCCAGAAGGAAGTTGCCGATGTTTCGACGTTGCGTTCCCGCCTGATAGACGCTTCCGTAACGATTGATCGTATCGGCCAGAGCACGGCTCTCCTCGATCGTCAACGAGCAGGGCTTTTCGCTGTAGATGTCCTTACCGGCCTTCGCGGCGATGATCGCCGCCAGGGTATGCCAGCGATCGCCGGTGGCGATCAGCACGGCGTCGAGGTCATCTCGGGCCAGCATTTCATGCATGTCGCGATACTGAGCACAATCCTGGTTCCCGTAATGCTGGTCGGCCATCTCTTTGATCGCGTCCCGGCGCGATTTGCGGACATCGCAGATGGCGATGAATTGAACGTCGGGCTCGGAAAAAAAGCAGCCCAAGTCGCGATGCCCCCGGCCGCCGATACCGATCGCGCCCAGGGTGATGCGTTCGCTCGGGGCCACGCGGCCGTCCTTGCCGAGGACCTTGCCGGGAAGAAAGGTCGGGGCGGCCGAGGCGGCACCTACGGCGGCGGCCGTTTTCAGGAAACGTCGCCGGGAAAAAGAGCTCTGCTTCTGCGTCATGTGGGCATTCCTCCTTTTTGTCGTTCGGAAAAAAACATTCCGGAAATGGTCTCTACAAAAAACTTGCAACCCTGATTATAAGGGATGCGGAAGCGCCGGGTCCAGCAGGAAGCGAAAAAAACTCACGGCACCCGATCAGAGAGAGAAGTCGGGCAAAAAGAGGGGTTGCCAAAAGCGTTACAACCAGAGGGTGAGTCGACCGTCGAGCTTGTCGGGAAGCGCCTTGCGGACCAGATGCTCGATTTGGCGGTCGTGGTACCGGGTGCTGAAATGGGAGGCGATGATCAGCTCGTTCTCGAAGCGTTCACGCCGTTTGACCAACTCTTCGAGATGGAAATGCCCTTCCTTCTGAATCGCCTCGGCACGATGCTGCGGCGCCAGGAACGTCAATTCCATAATGAGTACCTCGGCCCGGTACATCTCGGGCGTGCGATCGAGCCCCAGGGGCATGCTGTCGCCCAGATAGGCGACACGGGGCAAGCGGAGCTCATAGGTGATCTCCACGCCTTGTTGCCGTAGATCACGGATCGTCTCGCCCGGCAGGTCGTGGTACTGTTTTTTCAGCTTTTTGCGGCGCTCCCAGACGATGTAGCCGAGCGAGGGGATGGTGTGGTCGGTGCGCGAGGCCGTGACGACCAACTCTCGGGAAAGTTCAACCTCCTCGCCCGGTTCCAGTCCGATCAATCGGCAAGGTAATCGACCGCGATCGAGTCGGCTGAATGCCCCGAGCAACTGCTTGACCGCACCGACGCTTTCCTCGGGGAGGTAGATGGTGGGAGGATCCATCTTCATCATGCGTCGTCGGGCGATGTAGGCGGGCAGGGCGAGGAGGTGATCCATGTGCGTGTGGGAGATGAACCAGCGGGGGGTGCCCATGTGGGCCCAGGGCTGCGCGCCGAGATCGAATCCCAGCTTCATCTCCCCGATGCGCCAAAAGGTCTGCATCGCGGCTCGGGAATACCCTTCGATGGTGAGGTCCTTGAACGAGATTTGCCGACACGGCTGGTCCTGATACATGCTGATGGAAACGACGAAGAGGAAAAAAGGATGATCATTCGAATCGGGCGGAGACGCCACCGGCACTTGCTTCCACCTTCGGATGGGTCCAAGATGCCGGCAAAGCGATTCACAACAATGCGCTACAGCCCCCAGGCATGGGACGCGATGGCCGGGGGGGGCAGGAACGCCGAAAGAAGCACCAACAGCGTCAGCACGCCGGCGGCCACTCGCCAACGGAGCCGTTTTGCGCGGTCGATCTCGTAGAGCGACTTCGCAAAAAGAAAGCCGAAAGCCGCCCCGACGAAGTGGGCCGTATTGGCCACCGGATACAGTTCGGCCCGGGTCAGCAAGATGCAAAGGAAAAACCAGAACACCAGCAACCGCACGACCGATTCATTGCAGATCACCGCAAACTCGTGATACTCCTTCCGGGCAACAAAAAGGAAACCGAAATATCCGTAATTGACACCGGAAAAACCGACGCAGGATTTCCACTTCTCGGCACCGTCGGGAAAGAGCGTCGAGAACCATCCCACGATCGGCCACCGATCAAGACCGAAGAGGTGATAATTCGACACGAGGAATTGCGGGAGGGTCGAAGCGAACGCCAAAAGGATCGTCATCAAGAGGAAGCGTCCCGTCCCGTAACGCAACTCGAGATGTCCGCCGAAGACCAGCAGCCAGTAGAGATTGAACGCGGCGTGTAGGAGCCCCCCGTGCAGAAGCGTGGTGGTCAGGGGGGTCCAGATTCTCGGAGCGAATACTTGCTCACTCTGGGGGGGGGAGGTCGACCCGAACCACAAAAAAGGAGAAATCCCGAAATAGCGGCTGAACACGGCCCGCTGATCGGCGTCTTCATTCCGGATCTCAGCAACGATCGAAGCCAGTTCGAATGCCACGATGAAAGCGGCCAGCACGAGCGTCACGGGGGTCCGCTGGAAATCGAGTCGAGGGATCAAGACGGAACCTCTCGGAAAATCGGGGGGGTCGGGAAAGCCCCTTTCGATCGAAGCGCATAAAAAAACCGTTGCAAGTGCCCCTTCTTTCGCGACCGGTCGCGAGGGATCTCATCCCATCCCCCGCACGCGATCCGGGAAGCGAACAACCTTCCCACGATGCGGGGAGCCAAGGATCTCGGCTCTTACAACGGATTCCAAACGATCGACAAGTCGGGGCGAATGGATTTGAACCATCGACCTCTGCGTCCCGAACGCAGCGCTCT
>CAZWCE010000018.1:0-59934 GCA_964632505.1 uncultured Planctomycetaceae bacterium
CTCATGACGAAACGACTGGCAAAGGCCAAAAGCGATTTTTAAAACACGTTCTTAGCAGAATTTGTAACATAATCGAGAGCAACGGAGCTCATCCTTCCGGTATCTCGACGGTGACTTCACCGTAGAAGAACGCGGTCGGGTCGCCGCGTTCCCAAAGGGTTCGGGCGATGACACCGATCGAACGGTCGATCCGGCCACGAAATAATTCCACCTTCCCGGAGAGAACGACGATCTCCTGGTCCATGTCGACCATCCGGTCGTTCAAGCGGAGGATCACTCGATCGATTCCCTTCGCCTCGAGATCGAAAACCTGCTCCTCTTTTCGAGCGTCGACTTGTTGCCCTTTGCTTGCCTGGTTCGGCTCCACCGCCAGCCAATAAAAACGAGCATGGGTTACCTCGTCCTGTCGCCAGAGGATGCGTTCCGGGAGCGGATGGCGTCGGTGCCCAGGCCATGCCGGGAAGAACGGGGATTTACCGGGGCGAGTCCTCATTGCTCCCGATTCGGATCGTCAGATCGTATCGACTGATCGTCTCCCCCGCTTTCCAGGACTTTTTCTCGTCCATGTAATTCAGGTACAGCCGATCCGTCGCACGACCGCGTCGGCTGCCTCTGGATGCGTTGTAGTGGACACGCAACGGATCCTCCGAGGTGATCGTCATGGTATCGTCGATCCGGATGCGCTTCGCCTCACCATCGATCGTCTTTCCACTATGGGCCGGAATCACGGTTTTCTCGTTTTCCAGGGTAAGCGTTCTGTGTCCCTTTTCGTAGATCCACTCCGGATTATTCAAAATTCCGATCATGCCGGTGGCCACCCGGTCGACGGTCACATCCTGAACGGCCCGCAATTCCTCCCGCACGTGGAGTGTGCCGTCGGGCTCGGTGCGAAAAACGAGATCTGCTCTGATATCGGGGCCGTGATTCACACTCAGTTTGGCCGTGAAGTGATCATCCTCGACATTCGTATCGACAGACGACACGGTCACTCTCGGCGGCCTTTGCTTGTCGGCAATGGAAACGCTGCCGATCAGCGATCGCTGTTCCGGGCTGACGATCCGATCGAGTCCCATCGAAGCCACCTGCGCCATTACCTTCGCACCATAGGATAACGTCACAAATGCGTCGGGCGTGCGGTGCAGTATGAGCCCCCCCGACTCGAGGTGCCGTGTGCCCAGACGCCGCTTGGGCTCATCGCGAATCGAATCGGCGAAGTGTAGGCACAACCATTGGAGACCGAACATCGCTATGGTGTCGTGCTGCATGGAGGCGAAAAAGTATTCGCCCGGCAGAAAAACACGTCCGTCTTCGCGACGGGCTTGCATCTTTTCCATCGCGTCCCAGCCTTGTTGCGCTAGGGACCAGCCGTCGGGATCGCCTTCGAATGTGGCCATCATGAGATGCAGATACGCCTTCTGAGGATTGCGAAATAAGGACCAGTCCTGTCCCGACGGATAGATATAACCGCCGTCGGGAGTCGCCATCCACTTCAGATTCTCGTACACGCCCGAGGCGTTCCACGCCACCGCGCGCGGCGTGACCCGACCGGTCAAGCGATAATCGAGATGACAGCTAAGCGTGATCCCAATGCACCCCATGTACCCCGGATGCACGAATCCATGATTCTCGCAGGTATAGTCGTCGAAGATACATGCTCCGGTGTACCAATCGGCAACTTTCTTTCCATCGACGATTTCACGGCATTGGGAGTCGGATGGTCTCATGTAAGACGAAATGGCCCATCGAACGAATGCCTCTTCCCATGCTTGTCGTCTCTCATCGTTGGGCATGAGCGCCACGGCCGCGGAGAAAATTCGGCTGTTCCAAGCATTCTCCTCTGCTTTGGTATCGCCTTTCCATCCGTGGGGTGGAGTTTTGTCGACGAAACGTGCGGCCTCGTGCCGAACGACACGTCGAACACCGGTTCGCACGTCATCCGGCAAATCTTCCCACACGAACCACGCTGCCCGGCCCAACGCATAGGCCCAATGCGCCGACTGCCATGCATCGCCCCAGGGCTTGCCGTCACTGGTCGTTCGATCGCCCGTGCGATGAGTGGCGACCAAGTATCGCATCATCGGGATGATGTACTCGTCGAGCAACTCGTCCCGTGACACACCGACCACTTTCGGATCATAGGGGCCCCATCGCCGCAGGATCGCGAAACCGACAAGCGTGGAAGTATTGGGCCGGATCCAGTGCTCTGCCGACTTGCTCTCGGTCAGAAGCTTCATGGAAGGATCTTCCTTCCAATCGTGAACGGTGCCCAGCAGATAGTGTGCCTGTCGCATCAATGCCTCGTATAACCTGGAGGCCGCGGGCTCCACTTCCGGGGGAAGCTCCGGCAAGTTGAGCTCCATGACCCCGACCGCCTCCTCCGACTTCTGCGCCGTCGTGATGCCACAGAACCACAAAGTGACGGCAATGCTGATGGCCGAAACCAATATCTTCTTCATTGAAAGCCCCTTCTCCTCGAATGGTGCAAGCCCGGCCGCGCCGGCCGCAGACGGACGATCCTACTTGCCGGTTCGTGACCATAGCAGACCACATTTCCCGATAAGCTTGAATCCAGTTGACTGCTGTTAGAGAGTTTAGCAACATGCTCCTGCGGAGTCAAACCACGCAGGATTCCTTTGAGTTCTTGCGGTTACCGCATCGAATGGATCAGTATTCGATTATTGACGTTTCTTTCCTAAAAGGTCTGGACACCGGTCCGCCGACACCCCGTACCATCGGACCTGGCGAAGTGGTATATTGAACCCAGCCCTTGGGTGAGCCGCGATACGGGGGTCGTGTTCATCCGCTTGCGGGGACAAGCGATTGAGGGTGGAGGCGTTATTCCTCGGAGCGACATCTGGTGAACCGTCACCGGGGGGCGTCTCCCCCGCCGGCTTCTCAGCGGGCCGGCTTCTCAGCGATTCCAAACAGTTCACCTTTTTATGACCGGCATAGTGAAGGAGGGCCTTATGCATAGAAAAGAAGTGCTGCAGGAGACGATAAAAATACTCCTCGCCAACTCGATCGGATCAATTGCCATTGGTGGCTGACTGACGTTGCTTCTGCCTTTGCCGTTAGTCATACTGGTGGGGAGCGGCATTTTGTTCATTCACACGATCCTGGTCATGAATGCAAGTGGTACAAGAGCACAAGACGATAGCCCCCTTCTCGTTCGCATTTCTGCCCGTCTTGCAATCGCCCTTGTTTCGTTTTTTCTATTCGGATGCGGAGTCATCTTTCAAAGGATCAGCATGTAAAGAAGCCTTCGGTGTTCCCGTCATACGTTGATCGGTCGGAATATTTTTTCTGAAGGAAGCGTCCAAGCGTTGATGGACCGTTGAAGCATCCCCCCCCAGACCGCACGGAAGAAGACCGCCGCATCGGATAGGATTCAGACGAATCGAGGCTGATTTGTTTTGGTTTTCGAGAACGCCACACGGCGCGATATCGGACCGTTTGCAAGTCATTCCATCATAAGGATTCGTTCCCTCGACCATTTGAATCATGTTGCGCACTATACGCCAAGGCACCGAAGGCTTGATTGAGCGTCGTTGATAGAGTGAACCCCGGGCGAACAGCGAGAGACAGGCCTCACGGGCGTCACTACAAGAACCGAGCGGCGACTATTCATGCGAACATAAATAATTTTTGTTCCGCCGACAAAGGGAGTGTTCACTCCTGCCCTTTTTCCCGAATCGCATCGAGCAAATGGGGCGGAAGATAATCCTGCTCGTAGCGATGATACACCGTGCGATGCGGGAACGGAATTTCGATGCCGCGTCCATCGAACGCCTTCTTGATCCGGCGAAGCAGTTCTCGCTTCACGTCCCATTGCTTCAGCGGTTGCGTCTTGATGAAGAACTTGATCATGACCGCCGAATCGGCGAACCCGTCCAGCCCCAACATTTCAAGGTCGTCGAGAATGAACTCGGCGAAATCGGGATCTTCGCGAAGCTCCTTGCCGAGCTGAACGATCAGGGCCATGACCTCGTCGACATCTTCCTTGTAGGAAACGCCCAAATCGAACACGGCCCGAGACCATTTATGCGTCAAGTTGCTGACGGTGGTCACTTGGCCGTGGGGGACGAAAACGACGGCGTCGAAGTTTCGCAAGACGGTCATCCTCAGGGTGATGCGTTCGACGAACCCGATCTCGCCGCCAATCGAAACGACATCATTCACTCCATACTGGTTTTCCAGGAGGATCATGAAACCGTAGAAATAGTCCTTCACCAGGTTTTGTGCGCCGAAGGCGATCGCCAGGCCGATGACGGCGGCCCCTCCCAGAAGCGGTGCGACCGGGATGCCGACCAACTCGAGCATCATGATGATCGCCCCGGCAAAAAGCGCGACCATCGCCGTGTTCTGGAAGACGCTGACCAGCGTATTCGCCCGATTCTCCCGTTCCTTCCGTGTTCCTCGGGTGTCGCCCTTGCTGATCGCCTTGACGATGCGTTTCGCGACGAACACGATCACAAACCGCAACACCAAAACAACGATGACAATGAGAATCAACCGCGGCCCTTTTTCCATCAGCCACTCCAACATGTTCCGCGGCGAAAAGGGATTTTCGATCTCCTTCAATTTATCCTGGGCCTTCTCAGCCTCTTGCCGGGCTTGTTCGAGTCGCGATTGAGCCTCGGCCTTTTCGCCCAGAAGGTTCACACGTTCGTCTTGGAGACGGTCGAGCTGCTCCGAATGCTTGGTCAGCGCATCTCGGGCCTCGCGAAATCTTGTTTGAGTTTCCTTGATCTGTTCCCGAATCCTTCGGACCGCCTCTTCGGAAGCCTCCTGCTGAAGTTTCGTTTGCAATTCCTCGTGCAGCATCTGTAAGGTTTGCGAGGCGTTGTCGGCCTGTTTCCGAGATGCTTCCCGAGCCTTTTGCTCCAGTTCAATCGTTTTGTCGAGTGCTGCAATGCGTTCCTCGACTTCCGAAAGCGACTGCCGGGCCTTTTCCGCTATGGTGGTTGCCTCGGCGACCTCCTCCTGGGCCGCCATCAACTCTTCGCTGGGAGGTTCCTCTTCTTTTGTCGACTCGACGGTCACCTCCTCCGGCATCGGCAATCCAGGAATGGCCGGGGTGGGTGGGGTGGGAGGGGCGTTCGTGGAAGTTTCCTCCTCCACAGGCGGCGTCGGGGCATCGGCCGGTGTTTCGCCGTTTTGGGGCGAAGCTGTCGGTGCGGTGGGCGTCTCCTGTTCGGCAGCCGCTTCGGGATCCAGCAGTTTTTCCAGCGCCTGCCGGTCTTTTTGCAGCTTGTCGCTCAATACACGGATCTGCTCTTCGAGATTCTGTTTCATTTCGATCGCCAACTGAAAACGATCCCGGGCCAATTGCCGCTTCTCTTCAAGATTTGCGAGTTGCTCTGAGAGACGTTCCACCTCCGTGCTCGCCGAGCGATCCTGGGCGTCTTCCATTTGGCGATTCAGGGCTTCGAGTTCGCTCTCGAGCTGACGAAATGCCGTGCCCGCCTCCTCGAATTCCTTTTGGCGATCCTGGAGTTTCTTCTGCAATTCGGCGAGCTGCTTCTCTTCCTCTTCGATGCTGTTTTGCAGATTGGCGATCCGTTCCGCCGTGGGAACCGTCTCCGCCGCCGTCGGTTTCTCTTCCGTTTCCTGGGAGAAGAAAGACGCATCGCTCACCGACCCTCCCCAAAAAAAGAAGCACAAGACGACCAGCCCCCCCCAGAGGCATCTTCGCCGGAGCGCCGTGCCGGGAAACGAGGAAAACGAATTGGCTTGGAAAGGGAGATTCTGATCGTTCATGGTCCACCTGATGGAAACAAGAGGAATATTCATGTTCGCTGGAGCAGTGAGCCCTTGGATCGCGCGTTGATTTCCGCGGGGTCGCACCTCCCGATGGTCGACCTGGGTTCACGATGGATGCGACACTTACTCATTGAAGGGCGATCGTGCGACGAAGGAACCGAGCAAATGACTATCGATATGGCAACGCTTCCCAACCCAATACGATGAACTCCCCGTCGGCGCCGCAACGGAAACGCAGAGGGGCCGTCAGGCCGCGGGGTTCGTCCGTTTCGGGATTCTCAAACTTTTCGGCATCGGCGATATTGATCAACGTATTGATCAACGTATTGTTGGCAACTTTCGCCCCATAGCTGGCCTGGTTGCGCACCAGGGGACGCGGAAGCCCCACACAGGCGATGATGTTGTTCTCGATCTCGATCGTCTCGAAGTCGCATTCGTCGTGAAAGCCGAAAAAACCGTCTTCGCGCGGAGTGGCCGTTGTATGGGCGATCACTTGATTGTTGTAGAAATGGAAATGGTTGTAAATCCCCCGCGACCAGAAGACTCCCCGACCGGGGTTTTTGATCAGGTTGTCATGAAATCGAGTCGGTCCCGGGGCAACGTCGTCGCCGAATCGTGAGATCAGGTTCCCGCCGTCATCTTCGGTGGAAAAGTCGAAGAGATTGTGATCCACCTCGACCGCGTTGCGAGGCCATTCCAATGAGTAAGTCTTCTCGAACCAGTTGTGATGAATGTGGAAGGTATGCCCCGTCTCGGGAACGGAGCCGCCGGAGTGTTTCGGGATGGAAACGCAACCGGCCAGCCGATTGTGATCGATCTCCATGTGATGGTTGTTGTCGTGAGGGAATTCGATCGAGAAGTTGACGAGGACCGTGTTGTGGTGGATACGGCACCCCCGACCGCCATAGCCCTTGAAACCGTAGAAATTTGATGCGTCTTCGGTTTTTGCGATCCGATTGTTCCAGAACTCCGAATCCTTCGACCAGTGCATGAAGAGAGCGCCTCCGGTGGTATGTCCGTATCGGCCGCCGGCATCGAAAAATTCACAATCGTGTACCCGAAAATCGCTCATCCCGTAGGTTCGAACCGCACTCCAGAGGAATTTCTCCAGTTTCAAATCGAACAGTTCGACATTCTCGCAACGGTTTCCATAGACGGCTCCGTGCAGATGCTGGCCGGTGAGGGTCATTCCGGAAATTATCACACCATGGATCCGGTCGAGCGAAAAGAGAAAGGCTTCCGGATCGTCCTCGTCCGGCAGTGTGTCGGTCTCCGGCTTCCAGGAATCGGCACCGACGAGGAGGGTCTCTCCGATTCCCGCTCCCTCGATCGTCATTCCCTCCTTCGGCTTCAACGGAGCATTCAGGACGAACCGCCCGGCCGCGAGTCGAATCACCTCCCCCGGCTCTCCCTCTTCGACCGCCCGAACCAGATCTTGCGAAGTGGAAATCTCGGCAGCGCAAGCAATGGAATGAGGAAAGCATGTACAGAAAAACAATATCGCGATGAGCCCCGATCGTTTCACGGTGATCTTCAAGGGATCGGCATCTCCTGTTGCCGGCACGATGGAAATCGTTGATTTCATGGGTTCCTACCTCTTGCACCCGTTTTGGGGGAGCGACTATTCTGCTTGCTTCGGGGCAAACGCGGCGATCTCCCAGATTCTCGCGCACGGCTCTTGCGTCTTTTCGACGACCAACCGCATCGCTCGAGCCTCGATCAACGGGAATTTGACCTCCCAGTCCGATTTTTGGTTCCCCTCGACCGCGAGCAGATGCTCCCAGTTCTCTTCGGGACCGACGCGATATTCGATCCGGAAATCCTCGATCGGGGCGACAATCGTTCCATTCTGCCGGTAGCCGGAAACGACACGAACCGCGATCACTTGCTGTGGCTTCTCCCACTGCCATTGGGCCCAAATCGGACCTTCGGGATTGCTGAGCCATCGAAAGGCGTTGCCTTGCCGGGGGCCGATGCCGTCGTGAAGAAACTCACCGCCATGCAGGGGGTCTTTCTTCCCGGAGACCGTTATTCGGGCCCGGGGGGCGAGGTTCTCTCCCACCTCTCGGGCAAATCGCGTGGGAGTCATCGCATATTCCGTAGCGTACTCCGGCCGTCGCAGCAACTCGAGCAACTCCTTCAAATGGTCTTGATAGACACCGCGCGGCGTGGTTTCGCACCTTTTGGCCAACGAAGCGGCCATCCCCACCACTTCCCCCATACAACCGCCGGTGCGCATCACCCGGACCGATCCGAGGGCTTCGTGGGTGACGCTCACGTCCCGCCCCGCCATGAAGAGATTCGAAACATTCCGCGAATAGAGGCAGCGATAAGGAATCCAAAACGGTTTCGGATAGTCGGTGAACAAAGCGCGGGAGATGAAGGCATCGCCTTCGAAACCTTTCTCGTAGCGTGGATCGGGCAGGTGAAGATCGATCTTCCAACCCGTGGGAACGCAGCCATCCTCGAATTCCCGCTTCTCCAGGAGGTGCTCCTTGGTGAGGACCACATCGCCGAGAATGCGTCGCGATTCCCGTTTACCGCTGACCCAGGCCATCCAGTTCAGGCGATAGGTTTCGAAAGCGTCGTCGACGTTTTTCAAGGCATCCCAGGCCCCGTAGGCGGCGCGGAAGTTCCAATCTCGGATATACTCGGAGCGCGCGAACGGATCGTGATCGAAGCCGCTTTCCCAGTACCAGCCGCCCAGTTTCAACGGGTTCTTCTGATCCCTTCCCGGAAACGGCTTCTCGGAGAGATCGAGTGCCCAAGGGCAACGAGGAAAATCGACCGGCTTTCCGGTGTCGGCGACATTCCAGAGATTGCATCGTCCCATGTGGCCCTTGCCCGTCAATTCGTAATCGGCGCCCGCCAACGGCGCCAGACAACCATCGCCGGTGCAGTCCGCAAAGTAGGTGCCGCAGAAGCGGACCCGCTCTCCGGTACGGGTATGCTGGGCGATCACCGCCTCGATGCGTTTCTCCCGAGAGTCGGCCATGATAAGATCATTTGCCCGATGGTTCAAAAAAAGATCGAGATTCTCTTCCATGCGCACCAAAGCGATCTTCTTGCCGTCCTCGTAGATCGAAGCGGTATTCGAGGGACCGTAATGGGCCGATTGTTCCTGCTCGAGTTCCGCCACGATGTCGCCGATATGCGGAAAAGGGGGAAGATTGCGGGCTCCCTGCAACCAGACGCGGACCTCGGAACTGTTGTTGCCGCCGAGCATCGGCCGATCTTGAATCAATGCGACTCGGAGCCCGTGCCGCGCTCCGGAAATGGCCGCACAAGTCCCGGCGATGCCTCCTCCGACGACGACCAAATCATAATCTCCTCCCTCCCGCGGCTCCGGCGAAACACTTCCCGACATTCGGCGAAGTTTCGCCAGAGGTTCACCGTCATCGGGCGGTCGGAACTCGCCATTTTCGCAGAGGAGAACGGCATCGCATCGTCCGGCGAAGCCGGTCAGGTCGCGCAATGCCAAACGGGTCGGCCCCTGTTTTTCTTCGACCGTCACCACGCCGCCGTCCTGCCAGTGCCACGCGGCGCCCTCGGTACCGAAGGTGGTTTCCAGCGGTCGGTCGTCGATGAGCAATTGGAATCTTCCCGGGGCTCCCGGAGCTCCCCAGGTGGCCACCCAGTCCCTCGTGCGCACCCAAACGCGGTACTTGCCGGGGGCGATCTTCACGGAAGTCGCGGCGTCTTCTACGGGGTGCCCCAACCCATGGGCCAGGAGAAACGGCGAACCCATCTGGTCCATGAACTGGCAATCGTTTTTCCAGCCGCCCCACTGGTCGAACTGCTCCGCCTCGAGCAGGTACCCCCGACCGCCGAGCAGCGATTCGAGAGCATCTTCCTCATAAGCGTACGTAAAAGGATCGCCCCCTCCCATCGACAGCATCAGCGTCAGAAACATCAACAGGTTGACACGAAAAAAACATGGCTTCGGAATCAATCTCACTTCGAACTCCTAATCACGTAAATATCATGTAAATTTGGGTTCTTCCAACATTTTAATGGCTGATTGATGAGTCCTTGTCGTCGATCACGATTGGCTCGGCTCGGATTCACCAACCAAAGCAGGGGGGCGTTCCCTGCTGCGCCCTCCACCATCTCCGCCTCCTGGAGGCCTGCGGCCGTGCGGGTGCGAGGCGAAGATGGCTCCGGCCGAAGCAGGGGACGAATCGAACGCTTTTTATGCATGACAATTGGATTCGCGTATCATTGCACTTCGGCACTAGCCATGAAAATCCGTGAAGAGCCTAAATTTGAATAATCACGGTTTTCGAAAGCTCACTTCGCGGGGGCCGATCACGTAAAGCGGCGATCCCCATTCCAGCGGCAAAACGGCGTGCCCGTCGGAGTCGACTTCGATCTCCATCTTTTTACCGAGGTGATCGCGGACCTCATGCAGTGGCCCGTCGAAAACGACCGGCACCCGGCGTGGTTTGGCCCAGCGTGTCCAAATGTCCCAGATGGCATGGACGTTTGTTCCGTCGGGACGTCGCCAGGCGGGGTGATAGATCAGGCCGGTCTTCCACCCCCCTTCGATCGACTTCGAACCGGGCGGACGGACTTCGATCAATGCTCGATAGGCCCGGTAGGCGGGCTTCGGCTTCAAGTCATATTCGAGCATCCCGAAGGCGTCCTCGTTCTCTTCGTCGGTCTCCTTGCGCTCCTGGAATTCGTACCAGAATCCCCGCTGGAGACCGGCGTGCAGCGCGAGGATGTACGCCCGGGCGATGTACTGCCCCTGCTGCCGGTCGGACATGCCGCGCCGGCCGGTATGCGACGGCCACCCCCATTCGGTGAACCAGATGGGCCGATCCCCGACTCCGTATTCGGCAAGCAGCCCGTGCAATTCATCGATCGCATCGGGGATGTAGGCCTCCGGGGCGCGGGGATCGCCGTATCCATACGGATGGATCGCCATCACGTCGAATTTTCCCTCTGCGTCCTCCAACGAAGCACGCAGGAATCGCCAGTCGAGCTGGGAAGTCGCTCCCCAGACGACGAGTGCCTCGGGATCGGCACGCTTGATCTCTTCGTAACTGACCCGCAAGAGCGCGGCATAATGCTTGGGATTCGGATTCTCCCAGAAACTCTTCAGGTTCGGCTCGTTCCAGACCTGCCAAGCGGGGACACGGCCTCGGTATCGCGTCACCGTCGTGCGGACGAATCTTCGCCATGCGTCGAGATGCTCGATGGTCGGCTCGGCCCAACGCGGCGATCCGTGCAGCAACCCCATGATGCGGATGCCCGCCGATTTGCACTGCTCGACAACGTCGTCACACCGCTCGAAATCCCATTCGCCTTCCTTCCGCTCGAGCGACGACCAGACGAAACCGGTTCGCAACCACTCGATGTTCGCCTCCTTCATCCCCACGATCTCTTCTTCGAGAAACGGGTGTTCGTCCCCCCGGGTCACATGAGAATGCACCCCGTAAGGGGAAACGTCGGGCGGAACGGCCCAAGCATCGCCGGCAATGAACGCCAATATCAACGAGCAGAGCGAAAAACAACAGAACGATCGATTCATCATTTTCCTTCATTCTTTCGGAGTTTTCTTTTCGGAGGTTCCCCATATCCATCGGTTCGAAAGAATCGTCTCGCGCACCGATCGAAGAAGACATCGAGCAACCATCAGCAATTTTCTCGATGGGCATCAAAAAGCTCATCCGCCGAGGTTACAGACGATCGTCGGTCCAAAGACAAGCCCGATGCATAAGTGGTCCGAGTCCCTTGGCCTTGAGCGCTTCGACATCGTGTCCGAGCACCGTGTGGAAGATGCGTCCCTCGCCATGTTCGAGCACGAAGGCCATCGGGTACTCTTTCTGATCGACTTTCGACGTCGCCGTCGCCAGGACATGGATCGGCACATCGCCTCCCAGGCACGTGTACAATTCATCGGTCATCTCGAAATCGTCGAGATTCTTTGTGATCGGATGCTCGCGATCGACAATATTAACAGTGAACTTCCCGCGAGGGTCGTGGGGCCGTTTTTCTGGATCCCACGTGCGGCCGGCCAGTGAGACAAAGCCCTCCCAGTCTTCGAACGCGCCACAACTAAAGTGAAAGAAGACCAGCCCGCCGCCCTCCTCGACGAAACGCCCCAGGTTCTCTTGGGCTTTCTCTTGCCGGAAAACCGGGTTGTAATTCTTGAAGTGCATTACCAGCACATCATACGTGAAGATGAGATCGGTCGCGAGCACCCCGGGATCGTCGACCAGCCTGGCCTCGATTTCCGAATGCTTCTGCAAGAGGTCGCGAAGTGCCGGGCCCGTCTTGCGCCAGTGGTGGCCGGAGTGATCGATGCCCGTGACCACGAGCACCTTCACCGGAAAAGAGGCGTTTTCGTCTTCCTCGGCGAAGAGCCTGGGAGAGCCGATGATCCATAAGACGAGCAGACACGCTCCCAGCGCGGGCAGAAAACGCCGCGACGGGGCGAAAGATGGAATCGCGAAATACTTCATGAGAAAAAGCCTCCGGATGGGAAATCGTGCACCTCGTTGTCGGGGATGTCTGGGGCTGCGACAAGGGTGCCTCTCGGTTCACGATGGTGGTGACGCTCAATAATTGGAATCAGAATAAGCATCTTCTCTACGCATGGTGAGAAGAGAAGCTCTCTTGATCGATTATAACGCTTCATGAAGTCCATTGCCACGATATCCCGGCCACTTCTCGATCGGCCGGAGCTTATTCATGTTCGCATCCATAGTGGCCCCTCGGTTCATGCCGTGACGCCCGTAGGCCGGGCTCTCGCTGTTCGCCCGGCGTTCACTATAGATGCGACGCTCAATATTGTCGAATCGATTGGGAACGGGCGGGAATCAATCGGACCGGCCCCAGTAATCCCGAAGGAAGCAAGGGGGTGTCCTTCCACGCTCCCTTGCCGGAGGAGGTGATGTTCGTTCTGGTGACGTGTTGATCTTCAGAGAGCAAGGCATCGCCGACCAGCCGGTTCGACCACGTGTTCCAGACCGCCACCGAAAGCTTATTGGCTCCCGGCTTCAGGGCGTCCGTCACGTCGATGCGGTAGGGTGGTTTCCACAACACCCCTAAGGACCGGTCATTGACCTGGACCGAGCCGAGTTTCTCCAGCCGGCCCAGATCGAGATACACCCGTCGGTCGCGTCCGAGCCAGTCTTCCGGCAGTGAGAAAGTGATGGTGTACCGACCGGTTCCGGAGAAATAGCGAATCGCGGGATCCTCGAGTTCGTTCCAGGCCGTGAGCGTTTCCATGACGATCGGCTCGGGGACGGGAGAGTACGGGGCCTCGAAAGAAACATTCCAACGACCTTCGAGGATTTTCGCGGCCGGAAGGGGAGCGGCCGTCCATTGGGCGATCGTCTCGTCGCGGTGCTGGAGACGATAGGTCCCTTCATGGAACGTGGTCACGCGTATCCTCCCGTCGGGCGCGAGCGCGGTCTCCACCGGAAGAAACCCCGGGACCTTATCCGGCTGGGCAAGTCTCATCTCCTCTCGAGGGGAAGCCTTTTTTCGGAAAACGACGAAGACCGAACCGTGGGGGGCAAGATGCAGCGGCAGCCTCGTCCCCGTGGTCTCCCGTTGGAAAAGCAGGACCGAAGAGATACTGCCGGTCGCCGGATCCCAGATCTCCGGAGAACGATCGGTCACGCGGAAGATCGCACTGGCGGAAAGCGGCTCCGCCGTCCGATTGCGCACAAAATAGATTTCCGCCCGATCGGTCCGACGATGAATAAAATCGAGCGCGTCGACCGATTCCGGTTTTTCGCAAGTGACGTCCGGACCGATGCCGTCCCGCTCCAGCAACGACCGTAGCGACGGTCCCCAGTACACGGCGCCTTTGCCGTATCGGTGTCGGGTGACCTTCCGGCCGTCGCACGGGCCCCAGAGCCCATCGGCAATCGCTTCGACCTCCTGATCGCGCGAGGGATATTCGGTCAACCCGTTGCTTCGGGTCGGCTTGGGTCCGACCAGGATCCCCCCTTTCCGCACCAGCGAGGCGAGTTTCTCGAGCACCTCCAGATCGATGTCTTCCCGATCGGGCAGACTGAGCAGGCGATAGCTCTGCCCATGGGGCAAGGTCCAACGTCCGCCGTCGACATCGAGGCGTCGAAGGATGACATCGCGATTGATGACGTCGTAGTCGTAACCGGGACCGAGCGACTCGGGAACGTGTTTCGGCGGAACGAAATTGTATCCCTGGTCGCCGTAGTAGAAGCAGACATCGGCGACGAAGCTTCCCTGCTGCAAAAGATAGGAACAGCGGCCCAAGTAGTCGAGAAAGGCGGAAGCCCGGGGCCACCAGATGAGCTGGCGATTCAGATGCGTTCCGGCGCCGTAGACCCAACCGGGTTTTCCCGCCTCGGGCGGCAGATGCGCGGCGGTGTGCCAGACCATATGGTTGGCGCCCTCGCAAAAGGCGCGATCGGCCGACGGTTTCAAATCGAAGGGGCCGTCCTGCCAGTGGTGCATGCTGGTGAACGCCTCCATGTGGACCTGGGGTTTATTGTAGATATGCCCCGCACAGGCGGTCTCTTTGACGACCCAGAGCCGGTCGGCGTCGGGACGTTTCGGCCAGAATTCGCCGCGGATCGAGTCGATCGTTCCGAGCGCTTTGAGGGCATCCACGGGGACCTGATGGATGGGCGGCCCCGGCCCTCCGGCCTCCGATTCGATCGCCACCCCCGCCCGGTGAGCCGTTTCCACCGCGGTGCGGTAATAGGCATCGACCAACAGATCGCCGAGTGTCTTTCTGTAATCGTACAGGAAACGACGTGTCATCGTCTCATCGATCACCACATTTCCCAAAAGGGCCGGAAGGTATGGCTTCATGTCGTACCCTCGATAGTGGGAAAACTGCCGGAGGAAGTCGTCGGTCCAAATACTTCCCCGCACCTCGTAGCTGGCCAGGTAGAGTTCTTTCAGAGCTGTTTTTTCCAGAGGCCCGAGCTCGTTGCGGAGTGCATCGATCTCCTTTTGCAGGAAGGTGCGGGTCGCTTCCCGGCTGAGGTGATCGGTCGCCAGACCATCGGATTGGGGACTGGGAACCTTCAGCCGCTCGCCCGTATTCGCACACGCGAATCGAAGAATGCGCCACTTGCCTTCGGGGATCTCCCATTCCAGATGTCCGCGGTCGTCGACACGATCGGTCAAGTCGACGATCTCCTCCGGCCGGCCGATCTTCAGGGGCCAATCTTGGGAAGACCAACTCCCGGCAGCCCCCGACTTAGAGCCATCGTGGAGATTGGCGGCAGTCCAATATTTGTCTTGCCCGCGTTGGCTGACGCGGCCGATCCGAACCGCTCCGTCGCGGCTACGATCGGCGACGTGCGAAGCCACGACATTGACCCCCTGCTGATTGTAAAGCTCGAATTCACCGAGTTGGATCCGGTCCGATGCCGTTTGGTGCCCTTTGCCCAATCGCAAGCGGACATAGCGGGCTTTCACGTCCGGAAGCTCGAATGTTTGGGCGTCGGTCGTCGGGGCGAGCTCGCCGGAGTGGATCGTGTTGAAGGAAGAGGGCGATGGGTCGGTCGTGGAAACGGCGATCGAAAACTCCTTGGCGAACAGGTGCTTCGGTCCGTATTCTTTCGGCTTGTCGCTGGGGGTGTTGTAGAGCACGGCTCGATCGAGCCGATGCTCTCCCGGCGGATCGAGTTGGAAGATGAAATCGTGCCCGGCAAGGGGAGCACCGGCCGGCACCGCGAGCACGGCAACCTCTTGGAAGAAACGCAAATGCCCCTCCTCGTCGCGAGGAGCCTTCGCGGGAATCGGAGGCATCGGCAACACGCCTTTCCATCGTCGCGGTCCCTCGACATCGAGCGAAGAGGTGAAGAGCCCCTTGCTGGCATGTTTCGGTTCGACCCAGCTCCCACCCATGTCCCAACTACTGGAAACGGAGAGTTCCACTTCGAGTCCCAACTTCCCGGCGATACGAACCGCTTGGCCGATCGCTTCGATCGAAGACTCGCTCATGAACGCCGGACCGGCCGGCGGAGCCGCCGACTTCTTTCCCCGCGCGCCCATGTCGAAGATCAGAACACCGCTGAGCCCGGCCTGTTTGAATTGCCGCAACTCCTCTTCCAGGAAGTCGCGGTTCACGTATCCATTCAACCAGAGCCAGTAGGCCGATGGCATCGCCGCGGCGGGAGGACTCCGGAATCCCTCGGCAAGAGTTCCCTCCTCTCCTTCGGCGCCTAACAAGGGACCCGAACGCGAAGCCACAAGGAGAAGAAAAAACAAAATCGTGCACACATAGACATATCGATGAACACGTTGCGACATGATCGAATCCTTCGTGCAAGACAATGAGGGAGGAAAGTTTGGTGTCCTCGTCCACTTCCAATTGGGACGCAAGCGGGACACCGGGAATCATCCTATCTCAAAACGATCCAAGAATCCACTGTCCGAGTCGTCGGATTCTTGCCTGAATGATCGCCGGAAGACATCGGTGGTGAATCCCGCGCATGCGGAAGACCATCAACGGCGGCTTCCCGATCATCCATCCCTCCAGGAACCAGCCAACACAATGATGAGTCGATCAGGTACGAGAGATCCTGGTAAAAGGTAAGGGTGCGTTGAGGGAATCTGATCGTTTACCAACCAGTCGGGCTGCTGAGTGGACACTCGAAAAATGTTTTCGCGAATTCCTTGCGATTTCCGTCAAACGAAAATATGAAGGGGACAAAAGGAGCGTCCCCCTTCCATTCGGTGTGAAAACTGGAGAAACCTCCGTCGAATCGTGTCGGATTGCCTCATTGGCACAACGTTTGCGTTGTTTTAAGCAGACAACCATCTGCGTAATCCAAATCAACGATGAATGAAAAGGAGATGACATGAGTGAGTTAGTAGTGATACAGTACGACGACAAGTATAAAGCAGAAGAAGTTCGCCTGAAATTGTTGCGGATGCAGCGTGATTACTTGGTCGATTTGGAAGACGCCGTGGTGGCGGTGAAAAATAATGAAGGAAAGGTCAAGCTCAATCAGATTCACCATTTGACGGCGGCCTCGGCGGCCGGTGGCGGCTTCTGGGGGCTTTTGATCGGTCTGATTTTCATGAGCCCGCTGGTGGGAGTTGCCGCGGGAGCGATCACCGGGGCCATCGTCGGCGCGCTGACCGACGTCGGCATCGACGACAAATTCATGAAAGAGGTCGCCGAATCGTTCCGGCCGGGCACCTCGGCTCTCTTCGTGCTTGTCCGCAAGGTCACCCCGGACAAAGTCGTCGAGGAGATTCAGCCCTACGGCGGCAAGGTGCTGAGGACTTCCCTCGAAAAAGAAGACGAGAAGAAACTTCAAGAAGTATTGAATCAGGCGACCCAAAGCTCCGAGAACGAAAATGTCGAAACATCCTAATCACGTCGACTCACGCGAGGGACGAGACGCCGAGCGGGCTTCGTCCCCCTCCCCTTCTCTCCCTGACGGCGAATGCCGTGAACCACGAGCGGTCCGTGTTTCATCGGATCCTCAAGTTCGTGTAGGGGTTTCGAAAAGGAAAGCGACATCATCATGCATCCGACAGAAAATCAACACGATCCTCCACAAGCATCGCATGGAAATGATCCCCCTGAGCAGGAAGCATCAGGCAACCATCAGGACCACAGCGACCACCACGGCCGCAGCGGGCATCAAGAACATCACCGGATGATGATGCGCGATTTCCGGAGACGATTTTGGATCTCCGTCGTTCTTTCCGTTCCGGTCGTCGTTCTTTCGCCGATGATCCAACAGTGGTTCGGCCTCACGTGGATCGACTTCACCGGGGCGAGCTATGTCCAATTCATCCTCTCATCGATCGTGTTCTTCTACGGCGGATGGCCTTTTCTCACCGGGGCCGTCGACGAAGTGAAGGAACGGAAGCCGGGCATGATGGCGCTGATCGGGCTGGCGATCACGGTCGCCTATGTCTACAGTTCGCTCGTCGTTTTCGGCGTGCCGGGTAGAATTTTCTTCTGGGAACTCGCCACATTGGTCGATGTGATGCTGCTGGGGCATTGGATCGAAATGCGGTCGGTGCTGGGAGCTTCCAGCGCGCTTGAGGAACTGGTGAAACTCGTCCCCTCCGAGGCACATCGTCTGACCGAAAACGACCAGACCGAAGAGGTCTCGATTTCCGAGCTCCAAGAAGGCGATCGGGTTCTGGTCAAACCCGGTGAGAGGGTGCCGGTCGACGGAGTCATCCTCAAAGGGGAAACGACCGTCGATGAATCGATGCTCACCGGCGAAAGCAAGCCGGTTGCCCACGGCCCTGACGAAGAAGTCGTCGGCGGGTCCGTCAACAATGAAGGGGCGATCACCGTTCAGGTAGAGAAAGCGGGCGACGACACCTATCTCTCCCAGGTGGTTCACATGGTTCGCCAATCGCAGGAATCGAAATCCCGACAGCAGGATTTCGCCGACCGCGTGGCCGGATGGCTTGCTTATATCGCCATGACCGTCGGCGTGGTGACGCTCGTCGCATGGCTAATCGCGGGAAACGAATTCGTGTATGCCATGGAGCGGATGGTGACGGTCATGGTGATCACATGTCCCCATGCTTTGGGCCTCGCCATTCCCTTGGTCGTCGGCGTCTCGACCACCGTGGCCGCGAAGCGGGGCCTGTTGATCCGCGAGCGAACGGCCTTTGAAAACGCTCGTCGACTCGATGCCGTCGTCTTCGACAAAACCGGGACGCTCACTGAAGGACGTTTCGGCGTCGATGCCGTGGTCGCTTTTGGAGAATCGTCGGAAGACGAAATCCTTCGTTTGAGTGCGGCGGTGGAAAGTCGTTCTGAACACCCCATCGGTCGGGCCGTGGTGGAAGCGGCCGAACAAAAAGGGATCGAGTGGCCGAAGCCGGAAGGATTCGAGAATATCACGGGCAAAGGAGCCACCGCGAGCGTGGAAGGAACGAAAACGCTGCTGGTCAGCCCCGCTTATCTCGAGGAACACCAGATCGAATGGGAGCGCCGGAAGACCGAATCCCTTGAAAATGGAGGGAAGACGATCGTCTATCTCGTCCAGGAAGAGAAGGCCATCGGGGCGATCGCGCTATCCGATGTCATCCGCCCGGAGACTTATGAAACCGTCGAGCGACTTCGGGCGGACGGGAAACGCGTGCTTATGATCAC
Organism: uncultured Planctomycetaceae bacterium; assembly: GCA_964632505.1. Classification (GTDB taxonomy): domain Bacteria; phylum Planctomycetota; class Planctomycetia; order Pirellulales; family Thermoguttaceae; genus CAZWCE01. The sequence continues at coordinate 18,860 of CAZWCE010000018.1, forward strand.
CGGCGATTCCGAAGAGGTGGCGCAGGCAGTCGCCGACGAAATTGGACTCGACGAATACTTCGCTAAAGTCCTTCCCGAAGATAAAGCCGATCGCATCCGAGAGATTCGCGATCGGGGCATGCGCGTCGCGATGGTGGGAGATGGTGTGAACGACGCACCGGCGCTGGCCGAAGCGGATCTCGGCGTGGCGATCGGGGCGGGAACGGAGGTCGCCATCCAGACGGCCGACGTCGTGCTGGTGCACTCCGACCCTCGGGATGTTTTGCAGATTCTCCTTCTCTCACAGGCGACCCATCGAAAAATGCTCCAGAACATCGGTTGGGCGACCGGATACAATGTCGTCGCGATCCCACTTGCCGCGGGCGTACTTGCATGGGCGGGAATCGTTCTCAGTCCCGCGGTTGGAGCGCTGTTGATGTCGGCCTCGACCGTCATCGTCGCCGTGAATGCTCGTTTTCTCAAAATTTCCGACGAAAGCAACGATCGCGGGAAAAAGGAGCATTCCTAGGCGGGCTGCCGTGCAAAGGATCCATGGATGATTCGAACGACGGTTCAAACACCGCTTCGAAAAAGCAGCTCTCCTTCAAGGGTTTCCGAACCCTCGGTTCAGGGGCGAACTCGCGAGGTTTCCATTCGAAAACGTGATACGGCGAGGTAGAGGCCGCCCGAGATGATTCCGAGCAGTCCGCCGAGATAGCTGAAGTTGTGCATCGTGGAGGCGCGGAGGAAAGGCCCCGGGTGCTCGATGACCTGTCCATAACGAGTGATTTCGCCGACGTGTTCTTCGTTCACCAGAAAGCAGGAAGCGAAGAGCGCGAGCATGCCGACCAGCAGAGCCGTTGCCGCAACCACCGGGAACGATTTCACCAACGGCAGCACATATCCTTGTCCGCGGTGTACAAATACTCCCAGCGGAATGACGAAGATGCCGATCACGATGCCCATCCACCAGGATGCCTGAAAACCGACCCAAGAAGCACCCAGCCGCGAATGGAGTGCCGGGGGAACGGAAAACTGCGTGAACTTGTATTGGTGGAAATACCCGGGTGCGACGGTATAACTAACTTGATTATGCAGCGCTCCATACACGCCGGCGAAGAGGCAGGCGAGGCCGAAAAGGCCGACGATCTTCAAAACGTGTTTCCCCATCTTGGCGGTTCCCCTTCTGCTTCGAAACGGTTTCCTTCCGGCAATGAAGGCGAGAAAAAGGCTAACGAACCGCCCGGCGATACGACGAGCGGAAATTCCTGTGAGCCGTTTGCCTCCCTCATTCGAGGATTGAATTGCTGTCCCCCGGAAGATCGTCCATCATCCCAACTTTCTATGGAATCTTGGCGTCCTTGGGATCCTTCCCATGAGTCTATCAGGATGATTCTCAAACGGCAACTCGCATTGCCCAATTTGCGCGAAACATCCTGGCTGTGCATTTTATCAGCGAAAATTTTTTTCCCAAAAAAGAAGTTCAAAAAGCTGGACATCCAGGGGGGGCGATCTGGTACAATTGAGAATGCACACAACAACCTGAACATCTTTTTCCTTGGATCAGAAAAAGATGATATTATTGTTTCTTTTCGTTTATTTTTAAGGAGGTTGTGATGACATCTTCTCGGAACAATGGGTTCACGCTGGTAGAACTTCTGGTGGTGATCGCCATCATTGGTATTCTGATCGCGCTTTTGCTACCAGCCGTTCAGGCGGCGCGCGAGGCGGCTCGGAGGATGAGCTGCACGAACAAGATGAAGCAGATCGCTCTGGCGCTTCACAATTACCACGACACGAACAAGGCGTTTCCCTACGGGCACATCCATCGTGGCAATCACGACGGCAATCCCAACAACGGCCGAGGGGGGAACGGGTTTGGCTGGGCGTGGTCGATCCTTCCTTTCCTGGAACAAGAGGCTCTGTTCGAGCAGTTCGATTCCCGTTGGCCGATCACCGACAGTTCGAATTCGAACAACTTGCAACTGATGCAGACGCCGCTGGAAGCGTACGCCTGTCCCTCGGACGACAAGCCGGACAACTGGAATGACGGTCCCCGGTTCAAGATTCCGCGACCGCCAGCTATCAGGGCTGCGGCACGTCGTACAACGGTTGGGCCGGCGCCGGCACGCACCAGAACGCCAATACGCTGCGCTTCAACGGAATTTTCGGCAGGAACAATCGTGGGGATCCGACCGGAATGCGGAAGATTTCCGACGGAACGTCCAACACGTTCATGGTCGCCGAAACCAAATGGACGATGGACAATAATCAGCGGAACCGTTCGCGAATCTACGGAGCGACGGACCGGACCGACGGCGCGGCCGGGGCATCGAACGCACTGATGGTCAACGGCCAATGGCCGTTGAACTGGACGGCGGCCCAGGGCAATCCCCAACCGCACCGGACGCCGAGCAGCAAGCATCCCGGCGGGGCCCAATTCGCCATGGCCGATGGCTCGGTCCAATTCGTCAGCGACACCATCCAGCACACCGCGACCGGCTGGATCAACAACGGCCGCGCCTATCATCAAAACGATGGGACCCCCTACGGCCTTTACCAACGGTTCTACTCCATGGGCGACGGCTTGGTCGTCACGACCAACGAGTTCTAACGAAGTCCCGTATCGCGTTCGAAACGAGTCGCTGCACCGGCATGGCGCAGCGGCTCGTATGCTCGATCGATGCTTTTCAGCCTGCCTACGGATTTGATGCGAGGGAGAAAGAATATGTCGACCAAATATTTATTGATGACCGCGGGTTGCCTAATGATGGTGCCCTGTCTCGGTTGCGGACCCGGGGGACCGGAACTCGGTTCGGTAGAAGGAACCGTCATCATGGACAACGAACCGCTGCCGAACGCCTCGGTGGTGTTCATTCCCGAAAACGGCCGTCCCGCCGGCGCGCGAACCGATGAAGAGGGACATTACGAACTGAACTTCACCGAAGGACGACAAGGAGCGATGCTGGGACCGGCGAAGGTCCTCATCACCACGATGCGAGACCCGGGTACCGATGAGGAGGGCAATCCGATTCCCGGCTCTCCTGAAACGGTCCCCAAGAAATACAATACTCAGACGGAGCTGACGTTCACCGTCAAAGAAGGGCACAACACCGCCGACTTCAAGTTGTCTTCCGAAGGCGAGGTGGCGGCCCCGGATGCCCTGATTCAGGAATCGGCCGAAGAGACGGAATAGCCTTTTCCCTTTCGGGCGTGATGCGACCAAAGAGATCTCCGTCTCGCTCGTCGAACAGCAATAGGAAAATCGATCACTCCACGGCGCCGCATCCCCATCTTTTTCTTCTGGAGATGCGGCGTTCGTGGTTTTCGGCAGCGTGATCCCTCCTTCTCATCGGCAGGGGTACCTCGGCGAAAAGTCATTCCGCGAATTCGACTTCTGCCGCCGCCGTCTTCTCCTCGAAAAAGGAACGAGTCCTCAGGCAAAATCGTACCAGCAAGATCATCACCGGCACTTCGATGAGCACTCCCACGACCGTCGCCAAGGCGGCGCCGGAGGCGAGTCCGAAGAGCATGGTCGAGGTGGCGATCGCGACTTCGAAATGATTCGAGGCACCGATCATCGCGGCCGGCGCTGCGTGTTCGTAGGAAAGTCGCAACAGTTTCGCGGCAACGTACCCGAGCGCGAAAATGAACACCGTCTGCACGAAAAGGGGGATCGCGATCCAAACGATCGTCAGCGGACGATTCAAGATGACCTCCCCCTTGAAGCTGAAGAGCAGGATCAGCGTCACCAAGAGCGCGACGATCGTCACCGGCGTGAGCACATGCAGGAATTTCTCTTCGAACCACGCCTTTCCCTTCCACGCAAGGATCCACTTCCGGGAAAAGTAGCCCGCCACCAGCGGCAGAGCAACATAGATGGAAATCGAAAGTAGAAGTGCCTGCCAGGGGACCGGAAGTCGGCCGACGCCTAAGAGAATCCCCCCGAGGATGCCGTAGAGCAAGAGCATCGTGAGGGAATTGATGGCGACCATCACCAGCGTGAGCCCGTCGTTGCCCCGGGCAAGATACCCCCACACAAGCACCATGGCGGTGCAGGGAGCGATCCCTAGAAGGATGCAACCGGCGAGATAGCTTCGCCAGAGAGGGATCTCGAGCATCTTGCTCCCTTCGTGCAGGACAACCGTTCCGGAACCGTGCGTGGCGCCGACCTCCAAATCCAGTCCAAAGGGAATTTTGACCAGATCGGTCGCTTCGGCGCCGATCAGCCCTCGGAAGAGAATCCCCAGAAAGAAATAAGCGATTGCGTACATCGTGAACGGCTTGATCGCCCAGTTGAGAAATAGAGTCAGAAAAACCGGTTTGATATTTTTAACCGCCCTCACCACTTCGCCGAAATCGATTTTCACCATGATCGGGTACATCATGAGAAAGAGACAGACGGCGATGGGAATGGAAACGACCGGCGCCCCATCGACGGTGATCGCCATTTCATCGAGTTTTCGGGCCACCTGCGGGGCCAGTTTCCCCAGCGCGATTCCCAGCACGATGCAGAGCCCGACCCATAGCGTAAGGTAGCGCTCGAAGAGACTGGTCATTTGTCGTTCGTTTTGATCGGACGATCCATCTCGATTCATGCTGCGTCTCCTTTCTCCAGGCTTTCCGGGAGCGTTTCGACAAACCGGCGGATCGCATCGCGAACTTGCCGATAGCAGTCCAGTTTCGCTTCCTCCTCTTCGAACGCCAAGGCCATTTTCGGGGGATCGTCGAATCCGACGTGCACCACCTTCGCTCCTCCCGGATAATAGGGACAGGTTTCATGGGCATGAGCACAAACGGTCACGACGTAGTCGAATCGGTGATCCTTGAATTCGTCGATGTGTTGGGAGCGTTGACCGGAGATATCGACCCCGGCCTCTTGCATGACCCGCACCGCGGAAGGATTCAGACCGTGCGTTTCGATCCCGGCCGAGGCGACCTCGATTCGGTCGTTCTTCAGGTGCCGGGTCCAACCTTCAGCCATCTGGCTTCGACAGGAGTTGCCGGTGCAAAGATACAGCAATCGGATTCTCTCGGACATGACCATCTCCTTTTCAGTTCTTGGGAGGCGGGATGGAATCGTATTAGCGAGGGCAGCATTTTTCTCCCCGTTGCCGACGGCAGAGTTCCTCGGTATCGATCGCAGTGATTTTTCGCAATTTTTTTCGGTCCCGTCGGATATCGGCACACTTCACCAGCTCCCCTTGAAGCCAGACGAGGATTGCTTCGCGGTCGGCAGACGCCGTCTTCAAGCGGTAATAGACCCAGCGCCCTTCTTTCCGACTCTCGATCAAATCGGCTTGTTGCAGAAGTTGCAAATGACGCGAGACGGTCGCACCGGCCACTTCCAAAAATTCCGTGATCTGGCAGGCGCACAACTCGGAGCAATCCGAGAGGGCCGCGACAATCCGCAATCGATTGCGGTCCGAAACCGATTTCAACAACCTCACCAGGGATTCCATGTTTCGACTCCTTTGATTAGTTGTTTAGCGAATAGACTAAATGAATAATACCAGATCCCGCTCTTTTGTCAACCGACGGTGAATTCTTTCCGGTGACGCGCGTGACGGGGCTTCCGATGAGCCGTGAAACGGAATGGACGAGAGCTGTTTGCGAAAGGGGCTCCGAGTTTGAGACCGGGCTTCTCTTCCGGAAAGAACGACTCGGCCAAGCTTCAAGCTCGGCGGGTTCCCTCGGTCTCCCAACCGCCCATGGCACCAGTGGCAAACGGAAAGCGACCTCCGGTTCGATGAACTCCTCCCGAGGTGGAGACGTGATGGACCTCATCGAAAGGGAAGTCAACCAACGTTCGAAATGCGCAGATACCCCTTTCACCAAAAAAGAGAAGTTCAGAAGGAGGATTCCCACCGCATGCGTTGGTCGATCAATTCCTTCAACCGAACGGGATGCTTCGAAGCGAGATTCTCCGATTCCTCCGGGTCTTCGGTCAAATGGTACAATTGCCAGTCTTCCTCGGGATGCTCGCGGACAATCTTCCATTCGCCCTGGCGGAAGGCGGCATGTCGACCGAACCTGAAATAGAAAGACTCATGCGGCGATTGGCCATTTTCGGTCAGAATCGGGAGGGGATTCTTGCCGTCGAAGGTGCGATCTTCAGGAAGCCGTACTCCCGCCAGTCGGACGCAGGCCACCATGAGATCGCAAGACCAGAACGGCTCGTCGATGACCGTTTCGGCGGGGATTTTCTTCGGCCATCGCGCCAAGGCGGGAACGCGGATTCCCCCTTCCCAACAGGTCACGCCACCGTGACGCAACGGAGCGTTCGAACCGATATCGATTCCCTGGCGTCCCAACCGGAAGGCACCATTATCGGACATGAAGAAGAGGAAAGTGTTCTCAGCCACCTCGAGCTCGTCCAAAGCATCGAGCACACGACCGATCCCCGCATCCATCGCGGTCACCACGGCCCGGTAACGCAGGTAGGGATCTTGCTCGTCGGGCGAAAGTCCGTAGGCTTGGAAAGCCCAATCGGGCGCCTGCCAGATGTTCGGCTGACCGGGTCGTTTATTGCCGGCGGTCGGAAAATGGGGAGCATTGAACGGCAGATAGCAGAACCACGGCTTGCCGACCTTCGTGTTGCGCCGGATGAAATCGATCGCCGCTTCGGCGAACAGGTCGGTCGTATACTTGCCTTCGCAGTGGAGATGCTCCGTCTGCCGGTAGAGGTCATGCCGGTCGCGGTAGTGGTGATGGTAGTAATCCAGATTGCCCGAAGCGTTTCCCACGAACTCATCGAAGCCGCGCTCGGTGGGCCGCGATCCTGGGGCGAACCCGATGTTCCATTTGCCGAAACAACCGGTGGCGTAAGGCGGCCGAGCCTTCTTGAGGAGTTCGGGAATCAGGATTTCGTCGTGGTCGAGTCCGATACCGTAGTTCCCCTCAACTCCGGGCAATTGCCGAGTCAGTCCATGCCGCTGGGGGATGCGCCCGGTCAGAAGGCTGGCCCGCGAGACGGTGCAGGTCGGTGAGGCGGTATAGAACTGCGTCAATCGGGCCCCTTCGTCGGCCAGCCGATCGAGATGGGGAGTCAGGATCGTCGATTCGGAGCGATAACAGGCCAAATCGCCGTATCCGAGATTATCGGCCGTGATGATCAGAATGTTCGTCGGCGACTCCGAATCTCCGGCACGGCACGTCCCAGACGGAATGAGGCAACCCACGAAGAACAGGACTGCGAACGGAACTCGAGCAAAAAGCATCGTCACAAAGCGTCTCCTTGACGGCAATAAGGTTTTCGCGTTTCGAGCACTTTTCCGGGAGGCCTCCGAGGTCGTCCGAGTTGGGATTTCCCAACGAAACCATCAGTCTTGCGGGAGCGGCCCCTACTTCTCGGGACGCTTGATCACCGACGCGGGCACGCAGGCGGCCGAGGCAGGCGTGTAATTGCAGGTGCACCCCGCGGTGAGATTGGGAATATTCAATACTCCATCGGCCGGGTATAGGTTGTTGTTGCGTTGGCAGCCGGGGCGAATGCCGAGCATGGGCGTGATCTCGCCGTTTCGGAGATCCACCCAGGCGGAATTGCCGCGTAACCGCGTGGTCAAAAGATGTATGCTGGCCCGAGTGCCGGTGCAACCGCGACGGACCCAACTGAGTGTTTCCCCCACTTGCTTGCCGGAAGGAAGCTTGTAGATCGTGAGGTTTTGTTCATTACCAGCCAGAAGCTTGTCGCCGGCGAGATAAGCCGGAAGCCCCGTCTTCGGAATGCCTGCTCCGGTGATCACGAATTTCGCCTTGGTTCCTTGGATATCGGAAGGCACCGGGGTGCCGTCGTCGGCGCGATAGAAAGCCGAAGGCGTGACCAACAGATCGAACGCCTGACTGTATCGCAACGGAAGACCGCCTTCCCGACTCCAGAGCTCTTCGCCGGTTTGCAGGTCCAGAGCGAACATGCGCCCGTCGTGTTCGGCGTCTTCACCGTGACGCGGATTGACCAATTCGGAACAAAAGACTTTCCCCGAACCTACCGCGAGACTCAGCGCGGAGCGGTTCACTTCGAGGCGCCACCGCAATTGCCCCGTCCGCCGATGCACGCACAGGATATGCGGTCCGCTGGTGCCCACGAGAGAATCTCCGCGAACACGCAGGTTCGCCCACGGTTCCCGGAGGTCGGCGGGAAGCTCGATCCGACCGAGCAATTTTCCCGAGGCAGGATCCAATCGGAGGCATGTCCGACCATCACTCACATAGATGGTGTCGTCGACGACGACCAGTTGCGTTGTTCCCGGCAAACTCGCCTCGGGACCCCAAATCCGATGACGCTGGTAACGGACCTTCTCGCGAGCCTCGCCATCGGCCAACGGTTGATTGCCGAAAGGCACTTCGATCTCCCAAAGTTTTCGGCCGGTGTAGACGTCGGAAGCTCGGAGAACACCTTCTTTAAGAAGGATCAGACGGCCACCGGCGACACGCACCAGGTTTTGCCCCGGGAATTTGTGCCAGCGCTGGGAAGCATCGAACCAGAGTAGTGTCATCGGCGAGCGGATGAACTCGTCTTCCGAGGCTCCCGTACAGGCGGCGTTGGCCTCGGCATGAGACCAGTCGGCCGCTCCCGGCAGTGCGCCCGATCGGGTGAGGAGCACGAAATCGCCCGCTTGCCGGACTTCGACCGAATCAAGGGCGTTCCCTTTCACGAGCGATTCGATTTCCCAACGATCGGCCAATTCCTCCGTCGCGCAGGCGACGCCCCCGTAAGGCCTCAGAACATAATAGACCGATTGGAACAGCGAAGAAGGCGATGCAGCGAAAGACAGCTCCTCCGGGGTTTCCGTCACCACGAGGTCGGCGAGGTAAGGAGGAAACGGATAGTCCAGCGGATCGCCGACCAGCACACTGGCCCGGGAACCATACCGACCGGCGTCGAACAGTCGCCGCCGCAATGCATCGACCTTTTTTGGATCGGCGTCGACGGCGATCACATGCAGATCCGACCGGCGCACCAGCTCCTCGACCAAGCGACCGCTCTCGAGCCCCAACACCAGGGCGTATCCCTCGCGAACCTCGGTCGCTTCCAGCATGGCCTTCGCCTCTTCGGTCCAGTGATCGGCCTCCGGCTCGGATCCCGCGGGTAGGCCATGCTTCACCGGCTTGGTGGAGCGCGGGGCCCCGAACGCCAAAATACTGCCTTGCCGCGTCACGATGAAGAGTTTGTCATCGGCGGCGAGCATTCGATGGGGAGTCCCCTCCAGTTTCGCCTGCCACACCACCTTCGGCTCGGAGTGTTCAACGTCGACCGCCTCCACGACACCGGCGCCGCCCAAGTAGAGACGATGGCCCGCCTTGATGTGGACGTTCAGGGGGGAGTCCATTTCCCAAAGCTTTTGGAACCGGCCGCCGAGTGTATCGGGATAGGGATCGTTTTTTCGCTCCGCCGGGAGATCCTCCGGGAGGATCCTCTGGAACTCGACCTTGGTGAGGTCCCTCGCCACGAGACTCCGATCGCTCAAATACATCGCTTCCCGCGTCATCACCGGTTGACGGAAAGAATCGAGTTCCCGATGGGTATCACGTTCGATATTGAGCCGCGTCCAACCGCCGGGGTACAGGAGATTCTTGTAGTCATCGTCCCCCGATTTGGTCTTGGAAAACCGCTGTTCATTCGGGCGGGAGATGTCGTAGAGATCGCCTCCGTGGCTGAGATAGCGTCCCGAGCCCGCCACGAACCAACATCCCTTGGGCAGCCCGTTGCGACCGCCCCAGCCCATGGTATAGGTATGGAGTTCGCCGGTCTTCGGATCCAGAAAGGCCGGGAGCTGGGCCCCGCAAGGAACGACCAGTTGATTGCCAACGATTGCCAGATATCCCTGGGGCGTCAAGCCCGATTCATGACCGATGCCGTGGTCCCAGTTGCTCGCCGGAATGTGCGCGCTGTCGGTGTTCGACCAGACGACATCTCCCGTTTCGGCGTCGACGGCGTGGAGAAACACGCCTTCGGTCGGCCAGAATCCGGCCGCGAAGTAGATCACCCCATGGTCCAAAACGGGTCCGCCGCGCGCCGGCCAAAGAGAAACCAATCGACCGTGCCCGATCATTCTGCGGTCGGGGCGTCCTTCCGGGAGACCACGGAACTTCCACAGAAGTTGTCCGTCGTCGGCTCGCACACAATAGAGATTTCCGTCGTCGGAGACGAAATAGACTTTCCCTTGGGAAGCGACCGGGGCGAATCGAACCGGCCCCTCGGCGAAGAATCGCCACCGGACCTCTCCGGTTTCGGTATCCAGTGCCGTGACGCTATCGGTGACCATCGAGGGAACGAACATCATTTCCCCGAGCACCACCGGCTCGTAAGAGGCATCGTAGGAAAGCCGGAGCTCTACAGGAAAAGCGGGCCGCGGCTCCGGCAGTTCGCGAACCCAGATCAACGCGAGGTCGGACGGCAGGCCCTTCGCGCAAGCCGCCGAGCGTTGGGCGTCGTGACGAAATTGAGGCCAGTCGCCTGCCCGAGCCTGACGAACCGAAGCCGTAAAAGCGATCAATATGAAAGGAATAAGAACATGCAACCGTTTCATCAGGTATCCTCCGTGGGAATGCCGAGTGAGAAAGCCAATCCAGAGGCTGGAAGCCGTTTCGTGTCTTTTTGATCGATGCGATGATCGCACCGCAAGGGTGGGTGTCTATCCATTATTGGTGGAGTCCGGGAGTCGCGGCACCTTCGGCCCGCCCAAGCTCGTCGGCAGTGAAATACCCCGCCAATGGTGCAACCAATCTCAAAGTTTAGTCGGTGTCCTATGCCGAAAAAAGAGCCGCATGTTATTCTTTGATGAAAATCCTGCAAACATTCTCGCTGTGGCTTCACCTCGGAGCCGCCTGGCAGACAGCCCCTCCGGAGACACCGCATGGAGCAGTAACGCCGTTCCTCCAGCATGAGGGAACAGCCCCCTCCCCCTGCAGGGAATCATTATCTTGAGTCGCCGACGGCCGCCCTTACTCAATAGAAGAGGTCGAAGGAAAAATCCACTATATCGGAGGATAAAAAATGAGAAATGTCTACTCGAAATAGAGGATGTCCTCCAGAGCATCGCGGGCCATCACGCGCGACTTCATGTCGCCGCCTTCCTGATTCTTCGCCTTTCGGAAGAACTCCTTGGCGGTCTCTTTTCGACCCATCGATTGGTAGACCTCGCCCATTTGGTAATAGGCCTCGGCCAGGAGATTCACTTGCTGCTCCTCTTTGAGATTCGGGAAGTCGGTCAGCAATTGCAGTAGATCGAGGGCCGCCTCGTACCGACGGTTTTCGATTTTATCGCGCACCAGCGCTTCGACCGAACGGATTCGCTGGCCGTGGTGCAGTTCTTCACTACGCACCGCTTCCAGGATCTCCTCTTGCCCCTGTTGCTTTTTCCCAAGTTCAAAGTAGAGCATTTGTCCGTGGGCGAGCAACACACGCGGGCGGTTGCGTTCGGACATCTCCAGCAAACGGTCGTATTGATTTTCGGCCTGTTCGTACTTATCCCAATCGCGATAAGTCTCGGCGATGTTCATCCGGGCATTGGCTTCCCAATAATCGCCCTCGTTCAGCGAGATCACTTTCTCGGCCAATCGCAGTGCCCGAGGATGGTCGAGAAGGTCCCGGCGAGCCACTTCCGCGCCCCACAAGATGGAGTTATTGATGTGCCACTCCGGGTCCTCTCCTTTCGCGACGGCTTCCTCGAGTGCCGCGACGGCCGCTTCGATCTCCGTCACCGCCTCGGCGTAGCGGTGTTCCTTTTCCAGCGATCGGGCCTGTTCCACCCGCGTCTTGACCAGCTTCAACGAATCCGCCTTCCCGGAATTTTCTTGGGCAAGCACTGCCGGAGAAAAGATCACAAGAGTCAGCAGAAGATAGGGGATCGTTTTCATTTTCACCTCCTGAATGGAAGAGTGACGGCAAAGGGAGTCTCGGGAAGATCACTTCGCCCCTTCGGCGGAAAGAACCGTGTAAAGTACATCCTCGGGAAGTTCCAGCGACAATACCTTCCCCTGACGTCTCAGGGCGATCTCGCGTTTCACCGGCATCCCGCAGAGGTCGAGGGCCGCCGCATGGGATAGACGAGGATTGGCGATTTCGATCTGCACATGGGCGTTGGCGATCATCAGCGGGGCTTCTCCCAAACGCATGATCTGGAAACCGTCGTGTTGGGTTCCTTTCGTTTCGATGATGCGTCGCCGGGCGATCCAACCTTTCGGCCGAGCGACCGTGCCCACCTGCACGAGCACGCGGGCCGACTCCGCCAGCGGCTTGCCGTCGAGCGGCACGACCATGATCGTCGCATAATCGTTTTCGGAGCGGATCGTCACGTCGTCGAGCACGTACTCCGGGCGCTGCCGGAGAAAACCGGCCACCGCCCGGCACTTCGGGGCGTTGACCTGGTAGATTCCGTCCTCGAAGTTCACGCGGATCTGACCGGTCACACTCGTGAAAGTATGGTTTTCCAGGTCGATCAGTTCGTCGAGTTCTTTCGCGACACGATTGTTCTCGGCGTTGCCACCGTACTTCACCTTGACCGGGCCGGTGCCGAAGGCGAGTGCGTCGACCGGCGTCTCGATCGACGATTCGACCGGCATGTCGCCCGAATCACGGTTCGGATCCCACGTCGGCGACTCGGCGATCAGCGGCGTCTTCTGCTGGAAGATGTCTTCCAGGCTCCGTTCCTCATAAACGACCGGCTCTTCCGCCTCGGCGATATAGTTCCGGCGAAACGCCAACGCGGCGGCGGGGAACATGCCCATCTGCATGGGACGGTTGTACACCCACTTGCCGTGGATGTCGCCCCATTCGACCGTCCCCGAGGCGAACCAGTAGAAGGAATCGACCCCGGTGAGCGACATTTGGGCGGCGACCACCAGCGGCCCTTCCGAGGCGTAGAGATTCGGCGGCACCCAGAGGCTCTCGGTGATCAAGAAGGGATGTCCGACCACCTGTTTCACGTTCATCGGCCAGAACCGAGGCCGCTTCAGCGACGACCAGTTCGTGTAGACCTGCTGGGCGAGAATCTGCCAGCCGGTGTTGATGCCGTTGTGGATCCCGCTGTAGTAGGCGTTTCGCGCGATCACCTCGTTCGCCGTGTAGGAATAGCGTTCCGCGTCGTCGACCACAACCGGATCGACCGACTTCCAGTTGCCCGCGTTGATCAACTGCTTGCAGCCCAACTCCTCGCGGAGATAGTGTTCCATCTCCTCGTTGAAATCGCGCATCAGCGTGGTATAGAATTCGAGCTGATCGTCGAGCCGATTCCGGGTCTTTTCGTCGCTCCAGCGGCCGGCCCGATTCTTCGCATCCAAGGTATGGAACCACACCTGCATGATCGCCGCGGTCCCCTTCTCGACGCTGTCTTCCCCCCGGAGATCCCACCCCGAATCGTAATCGCTCCGATACCGGGAAAACGCCTTTTCGAGCGAACCGTACTTCTCTTCGAGGAAATCGGCGAATTTGCGGCAGAGCACTTCGCGTGGTTTCCCGCGGATCTGCGACTCGGTGAAGAACAGCAGAGAGTCTTCGTTTTGCAGTTGGATGATCGCCAGGGCGGGATCGTCCTTCAGCGGAATGCCGGTGTAGGGATTCTTCTCGGTGAACAGTCGTTTGATCCACTGTTTGTACATCTCCTGAACCGGTTCGTAGAAGAAGACCAGGCCCGTGAGGCTTCCCCCCTCGAAGCCCAGGTCCCAGCTCGATTGATTGTCGGTATGCGAGCCCCAGAAGGGACTGACCGTCGAGTAGATGCCTTCCTGCTTGAACGCCGCGACCATGTACCACGCGCCGTGCAAGTCCTCGAGATGAATATCGTCCCGGCTGCTGTTCTTTTCCTTCGGGGGAAGATGGCCGTGAAAGCGAACCATGTTCACGCCCCGCTTGGCCGCCCAAGCGGCATGATGGGCGACATCGGCCTTTTCCTGGGGACTGATCGTGAAATTGTCATCTTTGAACGGAATGCGCCACTGGTAGTTCGAACCCGACCAGAAACGGATCGGTTGTCCGTCGCCGCGAACAAACGATTCGCCGTCGTCGCTCAATCGGATGAAGCCGTGCTCCCCGGCCACCTTCTCGTTCAAATAGCGAAGGTCGATCGGCGAATCGCCCAGGACGTCTTCCTCGAAATAGGCCGGCCAGGCGTCCTGCTCGTCCAGCTCGGCGGCCACCTGCACTTTTTCGCCCGGCTTGTAGAACATGCGGGGGCGGAACTCGGCTCCACGCTTCTCCAGGACGAAGCAATCCAAGGCTCCGAATCCCTTGTTGTCCTCACCCGGTTTCACTTCGATACGAAGGGTGTGCTTTCCAGGGCGAAGAGTCAACTTCTCGACCTGGACCCAGGCGAGTTTGTGCCGGTTCGAGCCGTCGTGGGAGACGTAGGTTTCGTCGAAGATACGCCGCTGATGGTCGATCTCCCAGCGGTGGTCGGCATCTTCCTTGCGCCACTGATCCAGCGGCAACTCGCGAAGCCGAGCCCCGTCCAGAGCGTATCGGTAACCGGTGCTCGAGAGATTCAACCGCATCCAGAGCGTGTACTCTCCCTCCGAAGGAACCTCGAACGGAATGACCGCGTAGCCGGAATCCATGTTCGGCTCGTCGAAGGAATGCCACCAGTCGTGGCCGGAAAGCGAGGTCTCGTCATCGACCGGGTTGTACCAATCGTTCGGGTGCTCGACCTTTTTGGTCGCCGTTTCGGCTTCCACCCAAAGAATGTCCTCCGCCGCCATGATCGACGAAAGTGCTCCCCCCCAAAAAATGAAAAACACCAGGACGCCGACGACGCGCCGAGTTCCGATCTTCGTGGTATGCATGGACTCCTCCACTCTCAACAGGTGGTGGGGCAAAAAGCCCCGGATGGATATCACTCCTACAGGTTACACGCGATTCTACTCCGTCGTTTTCGTAAACGCAAGCAATGCATTCCATGCGGTTTGACATTCACCAAGCCGTCCCGGTAAAATGAATTCGTCCGGGATGGCAGGAAGCCCACGGCCCCCCTCTTCTTCCCTGAAAAGCCGCTCTCCTCCATCCCCCGTTCTCACGAAACTCAAGTCCCCCTCAACCCGATGACGAAAGAGATCGCCATGAAACGGAACCGCAATTTCATTTTCACTATTTTTTGGATGGTCGCCGTGGCCGTCAGCGGACTTCCCGCCGGCAGCGCTCTGGCGGACGACAGCCGACCGAATGTTCTCCTGCTCTTGGCCGACGACATGGGCTACTCCGACGCCGGTTGTTACGGCGGAGAGATCCGCACCCCCCACCTCGACGCGCTCGCTTCCGACGGATTGCGATTCACCCAGTGCTATTCCACCGGTCGTTGCTGGCCATCCCGGGCCACCCTCATGACCGGGTACTACGCGCAACAGGTGCGTCGCGACAAGGCCGAGGGAATCAAAATGGGACCACGCCCCGAATGGGCCAGGCTCCTTCCCGATTACCTGGCCCCGTTGGGATACCGCTCCTACCACTCCGGGAAATGGCACATCGACGGCACGCCGATCGAGGGGGGCTTCGACCGATCCTGGGGCGGCCACCGCAAAGGATGCGATTGGGACCGCTTCTTCGACACCGGCCTCTGGCAAGAGGACGATCTGAAGGCCCCCGGTGCCCGGACCGACGAGGGCTATTATTCCACCGTGGCAATCGCCGATCACGCCATCGCCTGCCTGAAGCTTCACCAGGAGAATCATCCGGAAGCCCCTTTCTTCCAGTACGTGGCTTTCTATTCCCCGCATTTTCCGCTTCATGCGTTGCGCGACGACATCGCCGCCTACGCCGATCGTTATCAGGAAGGTTGGGATGTGATCCGCAAAAAACGCTGGCAGCGCATGCGGGCGATGGGCATCATCGACACTCCCCTCTCCGATCGCGATGAGGACGTCATTCCCTCGTGGAACCTGCCGGGCGAAGAACTCGAGAAACGCATCGGCCCGGGAGAGGTGCCCTATGCCGTCGCTTGGGAAAGTCTTTCCGACGAAGAAAAGGCGTTCCAGGCCCGAAAAATGGCGATCCACGCCGCGATGATCACCCGAATGGACGCCGAAATCGGGCGGATCGTCGAACAACTTCGGGCGATGGATGCCTACGAAAACACCCTGATTCTGTTCGGCTCCGACAACGGCGCCAGTGCCGAACAGATCATCCGGGGCGACGGTCACGACAAGTCGGCCCCCGCCGGATCGGCCAAGAGTTATCTTTGCCTCGGCCCCGGTTGGTCCACCGCCGCCAATACCCCCTACCGCCTCCACAAACACTGGAACCACGAAGGAGGCATCTCTTCGCCGATGATCGTCCACTGGCCCGAAGGCATCGAGGACCAGGGCGAATTGCGCGACGACCTTTGCCACTTCATCGATGTCGCTCCGACGATTCTCGACGTCGCCGGAGGCAGTTGGCCCGAAAAACTCGAAAACGGCACCCCCGTCCCCCCCACTCCCGGAAAGAGCTTGGTTCCGGCGTTCCATCAAGAAGGCGCCGCGGGACATGAAGTTCTCTGGTGGTGTCACCAGGGCAATCGGGCGATCCGCGTCGGCGATTGGAAGCTCTCCTGGAGAAGCGGCAAGAAAGAATGGGAGCTTTACAACCTGAGCACCGATCGCTCGGAGATGAACGATCTATCGCAGTCGCACCCTGAAAAAGTCGAGGAGATGGCGAAACGCTGGCAACAGATTCTCGACGGCTTCATCGAAGATCTCGAAGGATCCAAGAGCGTGCGATAACCCGTTCGGACCAGACCGCTCAACCAACTTTTTCATCATCAAGGCACCTCGCTTCCTCGGCGGGGTTTTTTTTGGGTTCTTCCGACATTTTAGTGGCTGATTGATGAGTCCTTGTCGTCGAGATCGATTGGCTCGGCTCGGATTCACCAACCAAAGCAGGGGGGCGTTCCCTGCTGCGCCCTCCACCATCTCCGCCTCCTGGAGGCCTGCGGCCGTGCGGGTGCGAGGCGAAGATGGCTCCGGCCGAAGCAGGGGACGAATCGAACGCTTTTTACGCATGACAATTGGATTGGCGTATCATTGCACTTGGGCACTAGCCGTTAAATTCCCGGAAGAACCTTTTTTTGAAATCCGCCGAAAAAGTAAAAACGACCGGGCTTTCCGGCATTCTTGCGAATTTCTTGGAAAGAGAAATGATTTCTCAAGGTTTTCATGTCGCATGCCGCAACCGTCTTCCCATGGAAGTAGTAGCTACGGCGCCTGTCGCCCACAACCCCGAGCGAAAAAAAGACGAAACCGCCGGTGGTTTTTTCCAGGAAGTGTCGCTTCCGGAATCCACTTTCCGCGATAGGAGCCCATCAGTTCTTTCTCTTCTCAGGAAAACGGAGGTATGTGATGAAACGCTTGCTGACTCAAACCGGATCCTTGATCGCCATTCTCGCCGTCCTCGCTTGGGCCGCTTCGGAAGCTCAAGCCAGAGGTCCCCACCACAAACCGTGTCCGAAGAAGCACCATGACGGCAGCTTCCACGGGTCCTACGGCTCTTACTACGGTGGTTACCATGGCCCTTCCTACGGCTATGGCGGCCCGAAGGTCTTCAAACCGCATCCCGGCCACCCGACGGTCATCAAACCTCACCCTGGGCATCCCTGGGTCCCGGTGCCGGACGTCCACCGTCACCGAAGTCATTACCGGCCGCCGGTGCACCCCCATCACCGCAATCCCCATTGGAGGCACCACCGCTCTCCCTATCGGCACAGAAGTCACTACTACCGGCATCACGGTCGTGTCGACGGAGTTGAGATCGCCGAAGGTGTCCTCGACATCATCAGCGGGATCACCGGTCGATAAGATCACCGGTCCACCGGAACCACCATCGATGCCGCCCTCTCTCACCCGGCTACGCCACCAGAGACACAGGGGGCGGCATCTTTTCGGTGTTTCTTGGCTTCCGGAAGAAAACGACGAAGCCGTTAGTAGAGTTCCGGGACGAACGTCTGGCTGGTCATCGGCGGTCGGACGTAATCGCAATCTTCCTGGCGAGGCGGCAACTTGATCGGCTTCGGCGTCAAATCCTTGTAAGGAATCAAGCTCAACAGGTGTTGGATGCAATTCAGCCGGGCGCGTTTCTTGTCGTCCGCGTCGACGACGTACCACGGGCACTGTTTCGTATCGGTGAAGAAGAACATCTCATCTTTCGCCTTGGAGTATTCCACCCAACGAGCTCGTGATTCCAAATCCATCGGGCTGAGTTTCCACCGCTTGATCGGGCTCTGGATCCTCGCCTGAAACCTCCGTTCCTGCTCTTCGTCGCTGACCGAGAACCAATACTTGATCACCTGAATGCCCGAGCGAACCAGCATGCACTCGAATTCGGGACACGATCGGGTGAATTCCAGATACTCTTCATGCGTGCAAAAATCCATCACCCGCTCGACGCCCGCCCGGTTGTACCAACTCCGATCGAACAGAACCATTTCGCCCGCCGCCGGGAGATGGGCGACGTAGCGTTGGAAATACCATTGGCTCTTCTCGCGTTCGGTCGGTGTCCCCAGGGCCACGACCCGGCAGATGCGGGGGTTGAGCCGCTGAGTGATCCGTTTGATCACCCCGCCCTTTCCGGCGGCATCGCGTCCCTCGAAGAGCACGACGATACGCAAACCTTCATGTTTGATCCACTCCTGCAATTTGACCAACTCCACCTGCAGTCGACTCAGTTCCTTCTCGTAGAACTTCTTGTCGAGCTTCCCCGACCCCGTCGCCGAGAAGTCGATAGGCCCTTTTTCCGATTTTCTTTCATCTTTTTTGGATTGCTTCTTTTTCATGACTTTCGACATGTTCGGCCTCTATGGTCGGCGGCAGGTTTTCGCAGGATCGAGCGCACGTCGAAAAAGTATAGCATGAAACGATCCGCCGGGAGACGATCTTCGAACGATTCATCCTCGTCTTGATTTCACATCTTTCCCCCAAGTGAAGATGCATCGCGCAAGTCCTTTCATAGCATGAGTTAAAAACAACGCAAGAAATCCAAATTCCCTTCACCCCCACAAAGGACGGCGACGGAGCCCCCTTGACGAAACTCGACCGTTCCCGAATAGTAAACACAGGGTGAGCGCGATGATCCCATCCATCTCCCCTTTTTTCATTTTTATCCACAGCCCCTATTTGAAATTTGAAAGGCCATATTATGACCTGCCCCTCGAATTCCAGTTCGGTTCGTCGTCGCGATTTCCTCAAAAGCGCGATGGGCGTGCTCGCCGCCACCGGCTTCGGTCGCCAGGCGCTCGCCATGCAAAAGGATTCTCCCAACGGGTTGCCCACCCGACCGATCGGACGCAAGGGGGAACGTATTCCGATCGTCGGACTCGGCGGCTACCACATCGGCCTCCCGGAGGAAAAAGAAGCGATCGGCATCATGCACGAAGCAATCGATCACGGCATGACCTTTTTCGACAACTCCTGGGACTATCACCAAGGTGGCAGCGAAGAGGTGATGGGCAAAGCCTTGGCAACCGGCGGACGCCGTGACAAAGTCTTCCTGATGACCAAGGTCTGCGACCGCGATTATAAGGGCGCCAAGGAACATCTCGAAGAGAGTCTCCGGCGTCTGAAAACCGACCACATCGACCTCTGGCAGTTCCACGAGATCAATTGGGCGATCGATTCCGAATGGCTCTTCGACAAAGGAGGCATTCGGGCGGCGATCGAAGCCCGCGACGCCGGCAAGGTTCGCTACATCGGATTCACCGGCCATCGCGATCCGGCCCATCATCTGAGCATGATCAAGCAGCCGTTCGAGTGGGACACGGTGCAGATGCCGATCAACCTCCTCGACGCCCATTTTCGAAGCTTCCAGGACCAAGTGGTCCCGGTTTGCAACGAGCGCAAGATCTCCACGATCGGCATGAAAGCCCTCGCCGGGGGCAAAATCCCCAAAGCCGTCGGAGTCGACGCACAAACGGCCCGACGCTTCGCGCTCACGCAACCCATCAACTCGCTGGTCTGTGGCATCCAGTCCCGAGAAGAACTTCATCAGGATCTCGAGATGGCTCGATCGTTCCGTCCGGTCGGGGAAGACGAGATCAAGGAATTGATCGCCAAGAGCGAAGAGGCCGGCAGCGACGGCGAACTCGAACCCTGGAAAACGACCAACTACGGCAGCCGCTATCACCGCGAACAACACGAAGGCGTTTCGTGATCCGGCGCAAATCCAGCGCTCTTGAGCACCAGACAACAAGATTTGCCTGAGCGATCAGTCATTTCGGGGGGGAACGCCACCATGGCGCTCCTCCCGTTTTCTTCCCTCAAAAAAGCCGCAAGACGCCCGCATTCATCACTTCGGCGACGCCGACCTTTCCAGTGAGGGCCATCGGCAACCTCTTCTCTATTCCCGCAAAACCGAAACTTACAGCACCTTGTGTTGAAACATCCTTTCCTATGCCGTTTCGGAACCTTAACCCCCCTTGGCGTTGCAAATCTTTTTCTGCGTCAACTATGACTCGACTGTTGCTTTTAAAATATCGTTAAGATATAATATAGCATTAGCAGTGGAACATTTGCGTCTAACAAAATCCACTGAATTTCTCAAATTTTCTGTATCAACGTCGTTTTTTTTAGGAGTCTTCTACATGCTTAAGCGAAGGAATAATCATTCTGGTTTCACGTTGGTTGAATTACTGGTGGTCATCGCGATTATCGGAATCTTGATCGCCCTTTTGCTGCCGGCGGTTCAGGCCGCCCGTGAAGCGGCTCGCCGCATGCAATGCACCAACAACCTCAAGCAAATCGGGATCGCGCTGCACAACTACCACGATACCATGAAAGTATTCCCATGCGGTTTGGTGCGTTCCCCCAACGGCTACTCCCCCTCGTGGGGGAATTCGGGGCATCGTCCTGCATGGGGCTGGGCTGCGTTGATTCTTCCCTTCATCGAGCAGGGGGCCCTTCACGAACAAGCGGGGATCAGCAAAGGAGTTCAGATGGACTTACGGATGGATGTGATCCGACAGCCGATTCAAGGTTATGTCTGTCCCTCGGATGGAAAACCCCGGACCAACACGAATTGCAAATGGACTTTCAACAGCGTCACCGATAACAACGATCAGAATCCGGCGCTCTGCAATTATGTTGGTGTCGCCGGCACTTGGCGGTCCGAACGACCGAACAACGGCGGCAACAACGGCTGTCTGCACATCAACAGCGGCCTTACCATGGGCGACATCTCCGACGGTACCAGCAACACCATGGGAGTGAGTGAGCGATCCAGCCGCTTGGGGCAATGGAATTACGGCGCCGCCGTTTGGGCAGGATGTTCCAACATCCAACATAACAAGGATGCGTATCTCGATGCGCTCGCCCAGACGTACTGGCCACCGAATCAACCGCAGATCTCCGGCGATTGGGACTACTACTACAGCAGCATCCTCAGTAATCATCCCGGCGGAGTGAACGCTCTGTTGATGGATGGCTCGGTCACCTTCATTGGGGAAACAATCGATCATCAACAAGATGGTAACGGCAACGTCGACGGAACATGGGAACGTCTCGCGTGCCGTGAGGATGGTCAATCCCTGGGAGAATTCTAACCCGATTCTCGAAAACCTTTTCTTCGATGACGAGGGCGTCGCTACGGGAAACGCTTTGCGAAAACCGATCAAGGGCGGAGCGGCCGTAGGCAAACGGAACGGGAAGCCCCTCGTCTTCCCCATTAAGAAAAAGAACCCCTCGGCCCTCTGCCGGGGGTTCTTGTTTATTTACCTGCGGCGAATGATGCCGGAGTGGATGAAATCACTTTTTTTGAAGGAGTAACACGCCCCCATGAAACACACTTATTTTCTGATGCTTTTGGCCCTTCTTGCGTCCCTTTCTTTTCTAGGGGGATGCGATTCTTCCGATGCCGCAAAAGTCACCGGTATCGTCACGCTGGATGAAGAACCGCTTGCCGATGCGAAAGTCGTGTTCCAACCGGAAGAAGGACGCCCTTCGATGGCCATGACCGATGAAGAAGGTTATTACGAACTGCAATATACCGTCGACGAAAAAGGCGCAAAAGTCGGGATGCATAAAATCTCCATCACCTCCGGTGGACAACGTCTCAAGGGCGACGGAAGTAGCAGTACGATCTCGGTTCCCGAAAAAGTACCCGCCAAATACAACAAGAATACAGAACTCGAAAGGGAAGTGAAGCCGGGCAACAATGAGATCAATTTCGAGCTCAGCACCTAATTGAAAGCGTGGTGCCTCGATAAAACAACTTACAGGAAATCGATCGCCGCGAGTGATCTTCCTTCACCTACAAGGCACGTTGCTTGCAGCGTGCTTTTTTTCTACCATCCTTTGCCTGTCCCCTTTCAAACCGGGCGGCAACTTCGACTTCGTTCTCGCGATGTTCTTGTAGAATACTGAACACAGATCAAAGACTCACGAGATCCTCCATCCGGCAAAGCGTTATCGGTTGCTGGAGAAACCGGCGAAGCTTCTCTCCAAGGCGGTACGAAAGATCGTGTGGGTGGATGGCCAGTCGGGCGGGCCGACCGGTCAGGCGGGAAAGGGAGAGATTCGCGGCGTTGAAGAGCGACAGGAAGAAGGCTCGACCTCGGGTATCTGCCTCGAACCCGGTCAGCGGCAACCACCAGCGACGGCCGGTGTGGTTGTCGTAGACACCGCTGAGGGTTTCGAAAAAGCGACAGGGAAGCGTCGTCCATTGCTCTCGGGTCAGTCGCCCCATGGCCCACGCGGGAGGCACATACCACCGCGGCGCAGGAAGATCGTTCTCGGCGAACCATTCGAACGAGCGATGCACCAACTCGACGATCTCCCTACTCTCGAGCGCCAAGTGCTCGGCGAGCCCCCGTGAAATCATCGTCGAATGGAGTCGATGGGACCACCCGGTCACCTCTCGGGCACGGTGATGCCAACCATGGGCCGCCAGAGGGTGACCTTGCGATTGCCAGCGGCGCAAACGATCGAGATCGGCTTCTCGCCACGGCTTGCCCGGGGTGACCAGAAGCATCACCGGCCCTTGCTGATGCCGCTGGATCCAGGCCAGCAATTCCTCGACCGGAGCGAGCGTTTCCGGCCAGACATCGTGGATCGAGGCGATCACTCTCCGAGAAGAGGGGGTCATGTGGCGGAATCTTTCTGGTCTTCTTCTTGCCGCTCTTTCGGCGAAAGCAATTCTCCCCGGGCGACGGCAAGCAGAGTCCGGCCCCAGTCATCGACGGTCTCTTCGACGAATGCGAGACATTTCTCGCGTGCCGTCATCCTTTTTTGATACCGCTCCTCTGGAGAAAGCGAAGCGAGGGAGCGTAGTTTCTCCGTCAATGTTTCCCCATCGCGGAGGATCTCCAGTCCCGAGGCCAATTCCGGCCACTCGGCGATGCCGCAATGTTCCGAGACGAGGGTCAGTCGTTCCCGGGCCATCGCCTCGATGGCGACCGTGCCGAAAGCCTCGACCTTCGACGGCAACACAAGCATCTCCGAGGCATCCAAGGTTTCGACCAGCCCCTTTCTATCGACCCAACCCTTATAGGTCAGATTCTCCAGGTTCTCGGCCGCCTTTTTCACTTGATTCACCTCGGGACCGTCACCGGCGATGACGAAAGGAAGGTTGGGCAAATCCTTCGACGCCTGGAGAAAAATATCCAGATTTTTTTCCGCCGCCAATCGTCCCACGAATAAAATGGGACCGAAGGAGTCGTCCTGCAGCGGGACCGGTGGTGCCAGCAATCGGGGTTCGATCGGGGTCCCCATCAGGCGAACGTCATGGGCGTTCATTTCCTTGGCGGCATCGAACATCGGAAAGCTGTTGGTCAAGACGACTCGGGCACGACGGAAGAGGATGCGGTCGAGATGATGGAGATACCGTCGACTGAGCCCTCCGGTGATCCCGTGCCAATAGAGGCCGACCAATTTGTCGTATTGCGTATGATATCCGATACACAGAGGGGTCCGATACCATTTCGCGAGCGCGACACCGAGCATGCCGTAAGGCCCCGGTGTAGCGATGACCATCACATGAGGCCGAACCGTTCGCATGACATGCCTCGCCTTGAGGAGGCCGGGAAGGCAAAGTCGCTGGGTCCTGTCCCCAGGGAGAGGGATGGAGATGCCCTGTTTTTTCCCGAGCGTGGTGTTTCCCGGACAGACCAACTCCGCTTCGCTCAGTCGCGGCCCCAAATGCCCCAAGAGGTCGTCGTAATAGGCCCCCACGCCGTTGCGGTGACGGAATGCGTCGGAGAAAACCACCAAGCGGAGTTCGGTGATATCTTCCGGAGGCAGTCGTCTTCGTGAACCAGACTTATGTTTTTCTTCAGAGGTTGGTTTCATAATCCGCCTTGAATGCGCAGAGACTCTCAAGCAACCGCCAGGATTCCCCATAACGTTCCTCGAGTTCCGACTCCCTCAAGCCATATTTCTCGAGGGAATAGTCGTGTCGGCTATGGTAGGCCTGGGCCGAGCGCGCCTCGTGCTGCAAAATTCGGGCATATCGAGGAGAGATCGATTCGTCGAACTCAACATACAGGCCGCGAACACATTTTTCAAGTTCCGCGCGAAGCGACTTCATTTCGAAACAGATCCTTTGCCCCCTCTCCAGAGTCGGCAAAACCTCTCCCAAATGAAAATAGTAATAGTCCATCAATTCGAGCCAGCAGTCGATAAAAAGTTCCTGCGTCACCGGATTACCGAAAAGACGCCAACTCGGCTCCATCGCGCTGATCTGCGAGGGAATCGTCTCCAGCGAGGAACGCGCACAGACAACCAAGCGGGCATCGGGAAATGTTTCCAATAGACTTTCGACCATCGGCGTGAAAGAGACATTCTTCGATAAAAAGATCCGTGACTTCCCACGCACGAAAAGGTGACGCTGAACCATCGCTCGGTAGAACGCCATCACCCGGCGGCGACGGGCCGGCGGGACGCGCTGGTCGAAAAAGGCCAATTGCTGGATCTCCGGTGCAAAGGGAAACATCACCAGCAAGATGTAACAGGCGAAAATCGGCATCAGCACCAAAAAGTCCTCCTCCGGCTCCTCGAGCGAGAGGCGATGGACCGACTCCAGCCCCCCGGTCAGGCGCGCGGCCGTCCACATGATGATTTTGCGAAACGGCGAACCCACCCGGCGATCGAGTCGACCGAGTCCGAGCAACACCCAGCGTTCGCAAATCGCCGGCGCAAACAATAGTTCCCAAAGAGAAAAAGTGCTGAAACGTTCACTCTCTTGGGCCAGAACCCGGTGCAGAAAAGTCGTTCCACTTCGTGGAATGCCGATCACGAAGATCGGTCGCTCGACCGAAACATTCCGATAGCCGGGAAAAAGGACTTCATCGAGCAATAAGGCCAACCAGTGCACCAACTGCATCAAGCCGAAAAGGGGGAATACGAAAAGTATGACAAGCCACCGCTTCGGTCCTGGAGGACGAGGGTAAGGCTTCGGAGGCCAGAAGGAGCGGAAAAACAGCCGAAAAAAGGTCCCAAAGAAGCCGAAGAGCAAGGAAAGCTTCATCGCTCCGTTCTCCCATTCATCGGCGGATTCCTCTCGATCATTCGCTCCGAATCCCATCGTCGCATGCCGGCATCTCGCACCCATCGATCGTGGTAAGCATGAGTGTAGCTCCACGATTTTCCATGTCAACCTGCAATTATCCTCTCCCGCAAAAATGGTTTACCTCACCGGAGGAATCCCCTATACTGATCGAACCAAGAGGGTTCCGAACGACGGACGCCTCTTTCCCTCAATCCATCCGCAGTTTTCTCCCTTTTTCGGGATGGAAGAGGGGGAGGCGTTTTCCCGAAAGCACTATTTCTTAAAGGAATCATGGCATGGACCGTCCGATCTCGGTTTTTCCGATTTTTCGAAAAGTCTCGTTCCCGTTCCCTTTTGTAGATAATCCGAGTGCGACATTCTGCTCGGGGACTGCGATTATCACTACTTTGCTAATCTATTTTTTCGGGACGTCACTCGCTCCGGCTCAGTCGGAAGAAATCTGGAAAGAGATCGGAAAAGGCCCCGGTATTTGCTTGGTCCTCTACCCCCCGTCGGTCGATTCGGTCCTCCGACATGCCGAAAAGACCCAGTGGCGGTACTTTGTGGTGGTGGAAGACGAATCGCTCGAATCGACATTGCTTCGAGTCGCGAGGATGCGACGGAAAGTCGATGAATCCGGCATTCCTACCGAACGCATTTCGATCCAATGCGGACGAGGAAACAGAATCCCTTTGTCCGATCATCTCGTCGATGCGGCGATCATGGCCACCGCGGACACTTCCCCCGATTTGCATCGCGAAGCTCTTCGGGTATTGCGACCCGGGGGGCTTCTTCTTCGTGAAGACGAAACCGTCGAACAGGCCCCCACGAACCCGGCGATGGATAACTGGACGCATCCCTATCACTTGCCCGACAATAATCCGCTTTCGAACGACCGGCTCGCCCGAGCTCCCTATCTCACGCATTACCTCGCCGGACCTTGGTACGTTCCCTTCCCCGTCGTCACGGTGACGTCGGGGGAGATCATGTACAAGGCCTACGGCCACGTCGGCTACAAAGAACGCGATTGGTCTCATGTCAACCAGTTGGCCGCCTACAATGTGTATAACGGTATCGAACTCTGGAAGCGTCCGCTCACCGAAGGGTTCAACATTCATCGCAACACCATGATCGCAACTTCCCGCGGACTGCTCTTGGCCGACAACGAATCGTGTAAGTGCCTCCACCCGGATACCGGCGAGTTGATCGACGAAATCACCGCCGAGACCATCGAACAGGCGGTGCAACAGGAGCCGGGGCTTTGGAAGTCGAAGACCTCTCGAATCGGCAAAGTCTGGAAATGGATGGGCCGCGACGGGCAGGTTCTGGTCGCGATGGTCGGGGAGCCGGAATTCTCCGATACCACTCTCAAGGGAACCCGCACCGAGGCCGGCTGGCCCTGGAAACCGATGACGCCCGGATACGATGCCCGGGAATACCCCTGGGGAGAAGGAAAAACCGTCTTCGCCATCGACCCGAGAACTCACCGCCCCCTCTGGGTCCGCACGCTCGAACACGCCGTCGACAACCGGGCGGTTTGCATGAAGAACCATCGCTTGTATCTTTATGCTCCCGGCGAATCGCTTCTCTGCCTCGACACTCGAACGGGCGAGGTTCTCTTCGAAAACACCCACCCCTCCCTGCTCGAAGCGATCGGTCGGGACGTTCCCTCCCAAACCCATCAACGGGGCTTTTCCACACAGGTTTATCTTCGATGCAATGAACAAGTGCTCTGCTTCGCAGGACCACAACGTGCCCATTTGGTCGTCGTCTCGGCGGTCACCGGCGAGTTGCTCTGGACCTACGAGAAAAGCGGTAATTTCGAACTGGTTCTTCGCGACGGCCTGATCTACGCCATGTCGCGGACCCAACCGGCGAAAAAAAGTCTCATCTTTCGGGAAGCCTCCGGGGAAGTGGTCGGCGAAATTCCCTTCCTCCGAGGCAATTGCACCCGGGCGACCGGTTCGGTCGACGCCATCTTCACCCGGGGACAGGAACACGGCGGGACGATGCGGCTGAGCATTCCCGAACTCGAGGTCCAGCGAATCGCGTTGATGCGGCCGCCATGCATGGACGGCGTGCTGCCGACCAACGGCCTATTAATCTGGGGACCCTGGATGTGCGACTGCAACCTCTCACTCATCGGGCACATCTCTCTGGCCCCTGCCGGAAAGTTCGATTCCGAAGCGGCGTCCCATCCCTCCGAAGAAGCGCTCCAGCGCCGCATCTTTCGCTGGGAGCCGCCCGCGGAAGCCGAAGCACTCCTGCCGACCGGATCGGCCGAATCCTTGAACTGGTCGACATATCGATCCGACAACCAGCGATCCGGCTACTTGGCCGTCGAAGTTCCCGCGAAGGAAAAAGCTCCCCCGAAAACCTGGACGTTCACCGAAAAAAAATCGGTCGACTTGACCCCAGCCACCGTCTACGGGGAGTTCGCCTACGTCGGCGGCAGCGACGGCATCGTTCGGGCGATGCATCTCGAAGACGGCGAAATCGAATGGAAATTGCGAACCGGCGGACCGATCCTCTATCCCCCGAGCATCGAAAACGAGCGCCTGTTCGTCGGCAGCGGCGACGGCTGGATCTACGCCGTGGAGGCGGAATGGGGACGTCCTCTCTGGCAGTTCCGCGCGGCTCCGGTCGACCGTTTCCTTCCGGTGCATGGAAATCTCCAATCGACTTGGCCGGTCGCCTCCGGCGTGCTCGTCGAAAACGGGCGTCTCTACGCCGCCGCGGGGATCGCCAATCATGACGGTACTCATGTATACTGCCTCGACACCGCTTCCGGAAAAGTCCATTGGCACAACGGCACTTCCGGCAATCTCGAGTCTCCAAATCAGGTCCTCGAAGCGACGCAGAACCTTGGCGTCGGCGTGAGCGTGCAGGGGCATCTTTTGCTCCACGACGAGAAGCTCTACCTCGCCGGAGGCAACGTCGCCTCCCCGGCGGTGTACGAAATCGAAAACGGCGAATGTCTGAACGAGAAACCGGAGGAATGGGCGGCGAAATCGCCCCGAGGACGCGAACTCCATCTCATCGGCGACCGGGTCGTGGCCTTCGATCGTCTGCTCTATTCCCCCAAACGCTACTGGACCGGCCGCTACTTCTCCCGGAATCGCAAGAAGCAGGTGCACCACGGTCCCGTTCGGATCGAAGCGAGTTGGGGAAACCTCTATCGGCTTTCGGAAAAGCAAGAGGGCGACGGGGCGGGAAAAGCGACGTGGCTCCTTCGAGGGATGTCGCAGATCCAGGCGATCGCCCTGGCGAAGAACGCTCTTCTCGTCGCCGGTGAGATCTACTCTCCGGAAACAGCCGATGCGATGGTCATGGCGCGCTCGGCAGCCAACGCGAAACGGGTAGAGTCACCGGACACCACCAGTGGCCGCTGGGAATCCGGCCGAGACTCCTGTTTTCTCGCGGCCGTCGACGTGGAGACCGGTCGGCCTCTCTGGAAAGTCCCCCTCCCCGACCGGGCGGTTCCGTGGGGCATCGCACTCGGCCCGGCGGGGCAAATCCTCGTGACCCTCGAAAACGGCAATATCCTCTGCTTCAACCGGTAATCTCCTTTTTTCTCCCGAGGATGCAAATGTACAGATTCAGATTTTTTTCAATCGCGATGATTCTCACAACTTCCATATGGCTCTCGGCAACCAGCCGTGCGGAATCTCCCGAGGAGTCGGTCTTCACGCGAGAGAGTATCGTGGAAGTGATGCGTCGGGTCCACCAGTACCAGAAGGAACATCCCTGGAAAGAGACCGACCGCAACTGGATCCGCGCGACCTACTACACCGGCGTGATGGGCCTTTACCGAGCGACCGGCGATCCGGACGTTCTGGAACAGGCGATCCGCTGGGCGGAAAAGCACGACTGGGCCGAAGGAAACGAGCGAGAAAAGGCCAACAAGAAGACCTGCGGCCAAACCTATTTGGAACTCTACTTCTTGAACCGTCGGCCCGAGCGCATCGAGAAAATCAAGGACTATGTCGACCAACGCATCGAAGAGATTCACTCCGGCCGGTCCCCGATCGAAGCCTGGTACTATTGCGATACACTCTACGTGGGACCGCCGACGATCGCCATGCTCGGCCACGCCACCGGCAATCAGAAATATTTCGACTACCTCAACGAGGTCTACTGGGCGGTTGCCGATCACCTGTACGATCCCGAGTATCATCTTTTTTACCGCGACGCCCACTATTTCGACGCCGAAACTCCCTCCGGCAAGAAGGTTTTCTGGGCAAGAGGAAACGGCTGGGTCCTCGGAGGCATTCCCCGGATTCTGGAATACCTTCCGCAAGAGAATGCGTGCTACGATGCTTACGTCGCGTTGTTTCGAGAAATGTCGCAGGCCATCGCCGCAAGACAAGGAGACGACGGGCTCTGGCGGAGCAATCTGGTCGATCCTCGGCAGCACCCGAATCCCGAAACGAGCAGCACCGCTTTTTTCTGCTACGCGATGGCCTGGGGAATTCACAAGGGAATGCTCGACCGCAAGACCTACCTTCCGGTCGTCCGTCGTGCCTGGCGTGGGCTGGTTCGCCACGTCGATGCCGACGGCAAACTCGGCTACGTCCAACCGGTCGGAGCTTCTCCCAAACCGGCCACCGCGGAAATGACCCACGAATACGCCATGGGGCTTTTCCTACTCGCCGGTGAACAGATGCTCAAGCTGATCGACGCCGGCATCCTCAAGCCGGATCGAGCGAAATCCAACGAATGAGAAACCGTTTTGCTCATCATCAGATCCCGACCGATCCCGACCACGCCGGCCGAAGCGGCGTGCCATCGTCGGTCGGCGGTTTTCATTCGCGGAGATTCCGATCGTAATACTGGGGATCGCCTTTGGGACGTAGGAGGGGAATCTCGTTGCCGCCGCTGGCGGAGAGTTCGTCGAACAGTTGATTTTGGAACGTCCTGATCTGCTCTTGGTGCCCCGGCACGTTGATCAGATTATAGCGCTCCAGCGGATCGGTCTTCAGGTCGTGAAAACTATTGCGATCCCAAAGACCATGGTAGAAGATGTACTTGTACCGATCGGTGCGGATGGCGAACTGCGTCGGCACGGCGGGAAAATTCCACTCCCAGTAATATTCGTACAGTATATGATCCCGCCATGGAACCTTCTTTCCCAGCAGAAGCGGTAGAAAGCTTCGGCCGTCCATCTCCGGTTGAGGCCGCTGGGGTTGCGGCACTCCCGCGATTTCCAGAATCGTCGGGGCGATGTCGATATTCTGCACCATCTGCTCCACGACCGTTCTCGGCCGGATCATCCCGGGGGCATAGACCAGCATCGGCACGCGGATGGAGGTCTCGAACGCATCGCGTTTGTCGTAGAAACCGTGCTCTCCGAGATGGAAACCGTTGTCGCCCATGTAGAAGACGATGGTCGACTCGGCCATTCGCCGCTGATGGAGAAGATCGAGCAGCCGACCGATATTCTCGTCGAGACCGTGAACCGTCTCGCAGTAATCGTGGTAGAAATCGTCGAAATCGGGGACGGGATCGCGGTCGAAGTTGGTCGTGAGCATGTGATCGACCCCGTGGATGCCGAAACGCCGCTCGCGCACCCAGTGGGGCTGCGTTTCATAATTGCGTTCGGTGTCGGCCATCGTTTCGGGATACTCGATCGCCGCGTCTTCGTAGCGTTCCGCATGTCGCGGTGCCGGAGTGAACGGATAGTGTACCGATTTATAAGAAAGGCAGAGACAAAACGGCTTCCGGTGCTCCTTTTCGAGCCAGCCGATCGCCCGATCGGTCAAAACGTCGGTCGTGTACCCGGAAAACCGCCGACGCTGTCCGTTGATGTTCAGCAGCGGATCGAAGTAGACCCCCTGCCCTTTGAAGCTTTCCCAGTGATCGAACCCTTTCCTAGGCTCGTCGTTCTCGTGGCCCATGTGCCACTTGCCGATGAACGCCGTCCGGTAGCCGGTCTTTTGAAGATACTCCGGATAAAAGACCGTCCCCTCCGGCACCGGTCGCTGATTGTCGACGACCCGATGGTGATGTGCATATTGGCCGGTGAGGATCGACGCCCGACTCGGGGAGCAGAGAGAAGTCGATACGAATGCATTCTTCAGCCACGCTCCCCCCTCGGCCATCCGATCGAGATTCGGAGTCTCGAGGAAGTCGGGGGCCCGGTCCATGAAACTCATGAAATCGTACCGGTGGTCGTCGCTCAAGATGAACACGATGTTTCGGGGGCCTTTTTGGGCAAGCGCGGTCGAAAACATAACCGAAAACACCACCGACGCGATCGCAACACAACGTAGTGGGACAAACAATCGGTCTGAAACGATTCGCATGGCAAGATTCCTCATTCTTTCCTGCTTGAAATCCGAAAGCCGGCGGAAAACCTCTCGATCCATCGCACGGCGCCGGCCACTCTATTCTTTCCCCGAGAGAATCGACATGGGAAGTTTTTCAACGGCGTTTTCCACCGCGCCGTCATTATCCTCGTTCTGAACCCAAAGGTGGCGATGCTTCAGCCAAGCCCCGTTGTTGCTTCCATCGGCACGCACGAATCGCGGAATCTCCTTCCGATCTTTTTGCGAACGATCGCGAACCTGATCGACGAGGGGACGGGACCAGTCCCCTCGTTCCGGGTCATAGCCGTGCACCGAGTAACGAACGGCATTGGAAAAGACGACATCGCGATGTCCGTCGTCGTCAACATCCCAGAATCGCAATCCGGCGTCGCGTCCCTGTTGGTCCACGATCATCGTATGTTCGGGTAATGCGGCATCGCATTTTTTCCATCCTCGTCGGCTCCAATCGAAGAGGAAGTTCTGCTTCGGATTGCCGATCACGAGCTCGCCGATGCCGTCACCGTCGAAATCGAGCAGTCGAACACCACGATCCTTCCCCGACACGGCCGTCCAGATCGGCTCGTTCGCTTCTCGGGGAGCCGCTTCCCAAGAAGAGCGACGCCATCGATTCTGCCGAGGATCGAAGTGCCAGATGCCCGACTGTGTCGTCGTATGCACCAACAGGGAGGCGGCACCGTCTTCGGTCAATACCCCGAAACGCACGCCGGCGTCGCAAAGGGAACCGCCCGGCCCCTTCTCCACGAACGTCACCGGGAGCGACGATTCCTTCCAACAACTCTCGCTCGGATCCCAGATCCGCGTCACACGCTTCCGGGGATTTCCCACCATCACGTCGATCCAGCCGTCATCGTTCAGATCGGCCAGCCGCACACCGTGGTCGGTCCCGTCGTCGGCACGAAGCGGAACGCCGGCCGTCAGGTAACGGGTCAACCGTGCTTCCACCTCCGGGAACGTGAGAAACATGATCTTCCCCTCATGCTTCTTCTCCGCGTGATCGATCAGCTCGATCATGCTTGTATTGCTGATCCAGCCGTGCGGGTGAAAACAGATGGAGAGTGTTCCCTGCTTCAGCACCAAGGCGTCGAGTCCCGCCTTCCAGTCTTCTACGGTTTTCGGAGAATCGTTCTCGCCGTTCTCGTGCTGCCCACACCAATCGCTGGGCATCAGACAGGGAATCTGCCAGCCCAGACGGTCGATGATATACGGATACGGAAAGTTCACGACGTAATTTCCCATCTGGCGGTCTTCCGCCAAGTAAGGCAGGAAACGCTCCTCTCCTTCGCCGTCGCGGACGAGGGAGCGGGGCAACTCGGAATCGTCGGAAGTGAACACCTGGAAGACGGAGCTGTCGAGCCGGAGAAAATTTCCTTGTGGGGAAAGATGATGGAAGATTTCGGTATAAAAACGGGGACTCACGGTGCTGAGCGAATCGCAACACGGCATGCGATAGGCGATCGCTTCGTTGCCGGGAATGCGGACGAGCTGATCGAGCGAACCGTAGACGCTCGCTTTCGCCGCCGCCAAGCTCCCCTGCTGCAAGCAAGGACAACGGTGCTCGGTGGTATGCACGTCGAGGGAAAGCCCCTCTTCAAGCCATTCTTCCAGGAGGGGATCCTTCCGATCGACCTCTTTGGTCATGATGCTCACCGGCGCCCGACCGTCGATCTCCTTCAAACGCTCCAAAAGCGGCCGCAAGAATGTTTCATACCGTTCCGTCCCCGACATGTCGTCGATCGCCAGAACCACGACCGCCTCCACCCCCGGTTCTCCCACCCATTGGGGCGTTGCGAGCTTCGGAAAATCAAGCCCGACGTAATAGGGGTCGCACGGGGCATCCAGGTAGGCCAACCGGTTTCCCGAGTCGGCGAAGACCGTGAATGCCATGGCGAAAAGAATCATCAAACTTGCACTGCCCGTCCTCTTCATGGTCCTTCTCCCATTGCTTGGTTGCGAAAACCGGAATGATTCATGTTCGCATTAATAGTGGCCCCTCGGTTCACACAGTGACGTCCGTAGGGCCGGGCTCTCGCTGTTCGCCCTGGGTTCACTGTTTATGCGGCGTCCAATAACGCCGCAGGATGCCTTTATTTTATCCGGTCGGTACGGTCCTCGTCAAACAGCCTCTGGAGAAAGGACGGACTTCCAGGAATCACTTATCGCGGAACCTGGAACAAGAGATTACTTGGACAGCATCGTGCGGGCGCTGCCGATCAGCGGATTCTCGGCTTCTCCGGATCCCTTGAGCAAGAAGGCGCTCGACGCCATGAACAGGGGCTTCCACTCCGGCGATAGATGGTGGAAAATCTCCCCAACCGCGGAGGTGTATTTATAATCGTGAGGCCCTCGCCCTTTTGCGACGAGAAGCTGCCGGGACCTGGCCCACCAAACATCCAAGGGGGCATCCGATTGAAAGTAGGCGAGTGTCCTTCGAGCGGCTTCGTGCGGTTCTTCGCTCATGATATCGAAAATCGCATCGACCTGCTCCTGATCGGTTTGTCCCGCTCCCTTTTTCGGTTCGAGCCGATCGAGCTGGAAATCTTCGAGATTCCCCCGATCTCTCATCGTTTCTCGGAACATCGGCAGAAAAGAAGCGTTCTGCAGAAGCAGGTACGCCTGCGTTCGCGAATCGCTGCTTTGGCGGTAGGCGTAATGCAGCGCCCGACTGGTGGTCACCGAATGCAATGAGACGATTCCCGGCTGCCGGACGACCAGTTCCGCCGCTTGAAGAAAGAGAGCATCCCAGATCGAAACCGGCCCGACGCCCCGTTCGAGGAGTTCGACGACTTTTCCGGGAGCTTCTTCCGGAGTCCCGTCGCGGAGTGTTTCCATCAATTCCAACACGCCGCCACGGTCCTCGCTTCCTTCTTTCCACTGCTCGGAAAGCGTTTTCACCCGATCCCAATTCTTCCGACCGGGTTCGTCCGCCGAAGCGTTTCGATCGGCCGGGTTGCCGTCTTCATGCATCAACAGCGCATAGGCCAGCGAACGCAAAGGAATCTCCGCGTTCTCCCATCCGATCACCCCCAATACCCGATGCGTATTGGCCACGTCGATCGCCTTATGCCCGATCGAACGGAAATCCCGCGCTCCCAGCGGAAAAAAGAGCTCCCAAACTTCAGGAGGCTTCGCGGTACGAGCCAGGACGGTCACGGCGGTGTCGGCCTCCGCTTCATCCCAGCGGTGCATCGCCTGGAGGAATTTTTCCTTCGCGGCTTCCGGTTTGGGGAGGGCCTTCTCGTCGACCGGCGCCAGCTTCCAATCTCCCTCCCGGGCATCGTCGGCCTGGGAATCCTTGAAATAGTCGGCCGCCCAAAGATAGGGCAACCAGCGATCCGATTCCGGAAGCTCGTTCGCAATCAAGTGAACCGCCTGCGCGACCAGGACCGCGTGAAACTTGAAACCAACGCTCGGGCGCGGTTGGACATCGTAACACGCGGCGATCAACTGGGCGGCGAGCATCTCCGATTCCGTCAATCCATCTTGAATACGGTCCACCAAACGTTCGGTCAACTCCTCTCTGGGGGTCCGCAAAATCAACTCCACCAGGGATTGAACTTTTTCGGGAAATGCCCTCATGGTCTTCTCCTCACTTGCTCGTCCGGAAAAAGGGAACGCCAAAAAGGGAACGGCGCCTCCGACGATTCGAAGAAATGTCCGTCGCAAGATGGAATCCGACATCTCTCCCCACTCCTTTTCGTGAAAACATGATACCCGGCGAGACGAAGGAATCTACGGTTGGGCCTCCACCGATTCCGATTCGGTCTTCCGGGGGCTTTGCTCTTGTTCGGAAAAACGTTCTTCCAGGGCGTTGAGCTTCCGACTCAATGCTTCCAGTGCCTTGCCGGCCTCGTCGAACTGCTTCCGGGAGGTCGCTTCCAGGTAACGATTGAACGAAGCATTGGCCTCTTGGATCAAGTTCTCGACCGAACCTTCCATTTTCTCATCCGGCTCCGGTCGTTCACGCGATTCTTCCTCGAACAGCCCTTCGAGCGCCTCATCGAACGTTTCGGCGTAACTGAGTTGATCGCCGTGCATCAGCGCCACCAACCGCAATTCGGGGTAGGCAGCCTCGTCGGCCTGGAGATAAATCGGCTCCACGTAAAGCAGGGTATCGCCGATGGGAATCGCCAGCACATTCCCGCGGATCACGTTCGATCCTCGCTGGTCCCAAAGAGTAAGCTGCCCGGAGAGATAGCTGTCCTGATCGATCTTCGACTCCACCTGTTGCGGCCCGAGAATCCGCTTTTCTTTCGGAAAACGATAGGTCAAAAGCCGACCATAATTCGGAGGGTCGCACATGCCGGCGATCCAGCCGATCATCACCGGACGCTTCTTCGGCGTGAACGGCAGAATCAAGGCAAACTGCGTTTCGTCGCTTTTCGGAGGTTCCCACATCACATAATAAGGCTCCACCGGCTGGACGTTCCCATAATATTTCTCCGTGGCGCGCACCCAGAGATCTTCCTGGTTGTAGAACACCATCGGATCGGTCATATGGTATTTCGTATACACCATTCCCTGGGTGAGGAGAAAATCTTCCGGATAGCGTATATGGGCCTGAAGCTCATCGGGCATCGCCTCCCTGTCCTGGAAGAGATCGGGAAAGATACGCTGCCATACTTGGATGATCGGATCGTCCGGATCGAAGACGTAGAAATCGACCGCCCCATCATAAGCGTCGACCACCGTTTTCACGGAGTTGCGGATGTAGTTCTTTCCGAAGAGGTATCCCGGAACGAAGGTTTGACGGGGCATCGCATCCTGCGTGCCGTTCGCTTTCGAGCCGAAATAGGGTTCGCTGTAGGGATAATACGAAGATGTGGTGTAGGCGTCGATGATCCAGTAGAGTTTACCTTCCGAAAGGACGATATAAGGATCCTCATCGAAGTGCAGAAAGGGCGCCAGCTCCTGGACGCGCTTGCGGATGTGACGACGGAACATGATCCGACTGTCCGATTTGGGATAACCGGAAAAGAAAAACCGCGTTCCCCCGAGCTCCCAGCCGAAAACGAACTTCCGCCAGAGATTCTTCAATTCGACCCCGCCCTGCCCGTCGTAGGAAATATAGGCGTTCTTATCGCCCTTGGGGTAGTCGAACTCCTGCTCTTTCGAATTGGCCACCACGTAAGTATCGGTCAACATGCCGTAGTAGATCTGAGGGCGATCGACCCGTAAGCTCTCGTACTTCGATTTCGGCGGCAAATCCCTCACCAAGAGATTGGGGAGCCCCTGCGAGGTGAACTCGTTCACCGGAGCCATCGTGAGCCCATAACCGTGGGTATATTTGAAATGGCGGTTCACAAACGTCTGCCCTTGTTCGGGAAGGTTCTCAAGCTGCATTTCCCGTGGCGAAATCATGATCTGCCGATAATCACCATCGATCGTATAGCGGTCGATGTCGACATCGGGAAATTCGTAATAAAGCCGAATCTCTTGAAATTGTTTATAAACCTCCACCAGTGCGCGGGGATCCCAGAGTCGCACCTGAGAAAGCACATCCCGATTCTGTTCCACCGTCTCACGGGTGAATGATTCCGAAGCGGGAAACTCGCGGTGCTCCGCCTTGTCGAGCTGGAAACCCTTTCTGGTAAATTCGATATTGTGTTCGATGTAAGGTTTTTCCCGCGAGACTTCATTCGGTTCCACGACCAACCATTGCACCAGAGCCGGGGCCACCGCCAGGGCGAGAAACCAGACGACCAGCACCGCGGCCACCGGCAACGTGAGGGCCGTCGCGCCCGGCACCATCTCCAACCCATTGAGTTTGCGTTGGTGCAGTTTTCGATGCAACGCCGGAATGACCAAAAGGATTCCCAACAGAAGACAACTCACCATGACGACCCAATAGGCCGGAATGCGGACCATGACATCGGTCCATCCCGGTCCGGAAACCGCGCCCAGCGGTGAATACATCAGGTGGAAGCGGTTCAAATAATGCCCCCAGGCGAAGAGAAAAGCCAGAACGCCAAGCTGGATGTAAATCGGGCGAAAATCGCGATATCTTCGCTCCCATCGATCCTGATCGGCGGTCCTTGGAGCCAGCAGATAGACCACCGAAGCGATCAGTGCGATGCCCGCGGCGTTGAAAAGGAGCCAATAGAGAGCATCGTAGAAAGGGAGCGAGAAGAGATAGAACGAGGCATCGAGACCGAAGATCGGTTCTGTCACGCCGGATTCGGCCCGATGCCAGAATTTCAATATCGTCTCCCAATGCGTCCCCCCCCAGGTTAGACCGTAGAACACGCCGAGCGCTTCCGGCCAGTACCGCGAGACGGGAGGATCGCGTGGAATCGGCCAGGTGAGGCCGAAAACCATCCCCCCTCCAATCAACCCGCCGACTAGACTCGTGCCCAGCCAGACGAAAATGGCCGTCCAAAAACGATTGGAGTGCCCCAGAGCCGAGAACCAGAGCATTTCGGCCGAAAAACTCAACAGAGCAAAAAAGACGGCCGTCCCCACCAGCACTACTGCCCCGGTGATCCATTGCCATTTCTTCTCGGAGTTGACTCCCGAACCGATCAGTGCCACTCCACCGATGATCAACACAACCAGCAAAAAACTATACATGGAACGACCTTTTCAATATTCCCTAATGATTTCGGGGGAAGCCGATTTCCGCGTTCACCTTTTTTAAGTCACCAGCGGTCGGCTCCCCGGATCCCCGGCGGGCTACCGTCACGCCAAGTGCTCGATGACGGCACGCAAATAGGCCGGCAAATCCTTCGGCGTTCGGCTGGTGATCAAATTGTCGTCGACGACCACTTCCTCGTCCACCCAATCGGCGCCGGCGTTGACCATATCGTCCTTGATCGAAAAGAAACTGGTTGCTCGCCGACCAGAAAGGACGCCCGTCGAACAAAGAAGCCAACCGGCGTGACAGATCGCCGCGACCAGCTTTCCTTGGTTGATCGCATCTTTGACGAGCTGAACCATCGCGGCATCGCGCCGCATCCGATCAGGAGCATAACCGCCGGGAATCACCACGCCGTGGATGGAATCGACCACGACCTCGTTCGCCGCCACCTCCGACTTCGCCGGATACCCGTGCTTCGAACCGTAGGTTTTCCCGGATTCGGGACCCACCAACACCACTTCGGCGTCTTCTTCCTTCAGACGATAATAAGGATACCATAGTTCCTGGTCTTCGTAGACCTCTTCTACCAGAATCGCAATCTTTTTCTCCGTCAATTTCATCGTGCTCACTCCTTCCGAAATTCGATCTCGTTCTTATCTTTTTTCGCAAGTCTCTCAGTGTGAAGCAATTTGTGCAATTATTGCGCCGATTTCGCAAGAGAAAAGCGTTGCCGGCGAAATCTTGCCGGAAAAAGGGGAATATCCACACGCATGGACCTGTTTCAGGTTCTCCGGACAGATTGGTTCCGAAACGGGCAGCGTGGTTTACGCCAACTCATATCATCTTCGTGGAAATGGGGCTTCCGAACACAAATCCAACACAAATCGAATTCTTCATTATTTCCATAAACTCTTGCCGTAGAATCATTTGGACGCCTCCCCTCTCTCCTTCTGCGATGGAGCACTTCCACCACTGGCATTGCATCTGCATGAAGAGGTCCACCAGAACGGAGAAAAGTGTTTCCTACAAGCTTTTCTCTCATGACAAACAAGACAAGCTTTTCTCTCATGACAAACAAGACTTCTCAAAAAGGAGAGTGAATCATGTTAAGTTGGGCTATTTTCTTTTTCTTACTCGCGTTGGTCGCGGCTCTGTTCGGCTTCAGTGGCATCGCGGGAACCTCGGCGTGGATTGCACAAGTGCTGCTTGTGGTCTTCCTTGTCCTCTTTATTCTCAGCTTGGTATTTGGACGCCGTCCCAAGCCGTGAACCATTCGGCATCCAAAATTGGGTGGAGAGGTCCATATTCATTTAAGTTCATTTAAGTTCATTTAAGCGTGATGGGTAAAGGCGTTCCCTTTGCCCAAATCACGCATTGTTCACACGACACGATTGGAGAGATAGCAATGAGCGCGGAAAAAGCGAAAGGCGATTGGAAACAGATCCAGGGAAAACTCAAGGAGAAATGGGGAGAACTGACCGGCGACGATCTCAAACGCATCGAAGGGAATTGGGATCAGCTCGTCGGCGTGCTGCAAGAGAAGTATGGAGTGGCCGAAGAAGAAGCGAAACGGCAGGCTCAATCGTTTTGGGAGAAGATCCGGTAGGAACGAAGCCGTCGATTATTCAAAGTTTCCTTCGGACATGGAGACTTCGTGCCATCACTCCGAAATGAACCAATGAACACACGAGCAAAGCGAGGTGCTTTGATGGCTCATCCACAAGAAACGCATCAAACAAAGGAAGACGAACTCATGGCGGACTTTTTGCGAATTCTCTTGGCCATTCTGCTTCCCCCGTTGGGAGTCTTTTTCCAAGTGGGAATCGGATTGCATTTCTGGCTCAACATTGTATTGACTCTGCTGGGTTATATCCCGGGCATCGTGCATGCGGTCTGGGTGATCGCAAAAAAGTAAGGTTTGCCAATCAGAAAAAAGCCCGGAGAGAATCAAGGGGTGGCCGCCCAAGCAAGGGGAGCCACCCTATCGTTTTGATAATATTCATGTTCGCATAAGCAGTGCCCCTTGGTTCACACATTGACAGCCGCAGGGCCGGGCTCTCGATGGTCGCCCTAGGTTCACTATTTATGCGACTCTCAATAACGTGAGTCGATACATTTCGGCTTACGCGGTGACGACCAAGCGGGCCTCCAGCTCGACGTCGACCGCCGAAATGACTTTCGAGATCGGACACTCCTGACGTGTCTGCCGTGCGATCTTCGTGAACATCTCTTCGTCGATGTTCTCGACCTCAGCTTCGGTGATCAGCACCACTTTCGGGATCACGTATCCGGAGTCTCGCTTTTCGAGATGAACTTCCGATGCCGTTTTAACACGATGGACCACATAGCCCGCCTCACCGAGGGCGTGCGAGAGAGCCATCGAGTAACATCCTGCATGGGCCGCGGCGATCAACTCCTCCGGATTCGTCCCCTTTCCTCCCTCGAATCGGGAGGAAAAAGAGAAGTTGAAGGATTGGTCCAACGAGTCGAGGGCGATTTGCCCCTTTCCGTTTGCCAGATCACCACACCACAGTGCCGAGGATTTTCGAATCGTCATCTTCTGGGCTCCTTTTTCTTGGCTCCTTACCTGGGGATGGCCGACCTCCCGGCCCGATGGAAACGTCCCGAGAGGCGACGGAGAAACTTGACCAAATAAGTATAGCATGCGTCTCCCCGGCAAAACGGCAATCTTTTCCTTTTTCTTTCGGTTGCAACCTCCGGATCGCGTTAGGTTGCGCAATTTAGGAGAGCCTGCAAG
>CAZWCE010000019.1:0-59900 GCA_964632505.1 uncultured Planctomycetaceae bacterium
GGACGAATCGAACACTTTTTATGCATGACAATTGGATTCGCGTATCATTGCACTTGGGCACTAGCCATGAAAATCCGTGAAGAGCCAAAAATTGCGGGACCGTGCGAAAGTTGGGTCTTTCTATCATGAATGGATGAGCGGATCATCGCGCAGCAAATCGAGAGGAAATCGGAACGCATGCAACACTTCGGCGATGCTATTTCCCCGATTCCGGAACAGTGCGGAAGAAATCCTCCAGGCTGGGATCCGAAGTGTCGACCAATCGGAGTCGTTGGGCCAGCGCTCGGAGCCGGGGGTCGTTTCGCAATTTCTCGAATCGTCGGGGATCGTTCAACTTCACCGGACGATGGGAGACCAGAATCAAGTCGGCGTTCGGTTCCGTTTGTCCCAGGGCGAGAAGAAGCAGATCGCAGAGGTGGTCTTCTCGATGCGTTTCCAGCATCGCGAGCGTTTCCAGATGCTGTTCGACCAGTGGGGTGCTCGTGGGACCGGTGTTCAGCTCGGCTTGATGACCGATCGTGCCCAAAGAGAGATTGCATCCCCCCTGTCGGGCGATCAGATTAATGAGCGTCGCCGCGAAGCTGACGGCCAATTCGACATTTTCCCGGTCTTTTTCCTTCGGCTTGTGGGGTTCCCAAAGATCGATCAATACGGCAGCGTCTCGATTCTGATTCTGTTCGAATTGTCGGACGACCACTTCGCCGTGTTTGGCCGTCGATCGCCAGTGGACCCACCGCCGGCTGTCCCCCATCTGCCACTGACGAACGCCGAGGAATTCTCCTGAAACCCGACTCGGGCGGTATCGTTTTCGCTGGAGCGATTCGGAAGCTTCGTGCTGTTTGGTGATCCAGCCGCTGGCCAGTTCTCCCAGTCGTGGGAATACGGTGAAGCTCTTCTTGTCGCCCGCGGTGATCACGCGGCGAAAAAAACCGAACGGGAATCGCGTCGAAATGCGCATATCGCCGATCTGGTAACGTCCGCGTCGGGGAAGGTAGCCGGTGTAAGTCTTTTTGTGGGACTCACCGGGAGAGATATGCTCGAAATAGACCGCAGGTCGATAAGCGGATTGCTCTCGCGACTGCTCGGCCGTTTGCGACCGAATCTCATCCTCCACCACGATCGCCCAACTCGAAAAACGCTTTCGTTGATTCGTCAGTTCCACCTGCACCAGCAGAGGATCGCCGGCGAACACATGGGAAGGAAAGCGTCGACGGACGGCGAGCCCTCGGGTGGTGACTTTCGCCAGCCGCCACGCGAGAATGGGGGGGCATGCCAGCAGCGAAGCGAAAAGCAGCAGCAGATTCACCTGGCGGATCATCGCGCCGAGAAAAACGATCGCCAGCACCCCGAGGTAGTAGACCCCTTCGCGGCAAAGGACCGTATGTTCCTTCATCTTCTTACCCTCGTGGTCGTTCTCAGATCGTCTTTCGAAAAGGGAAAAGCAAGAAGGACTTTCATTCACGCCGGAACGGGGACTTCGTCGAGAAATCGCTCGATGAGTCCCTCGACCGCTTCACGCTGTACGCCGTGAGAGTAGCCCTTGGAGATCAAACGGTGAGAGAGGACATTCACCGCCAGCGCCTTCACGTCATCCGGAACGACGTAATCCCGACCTTCGATCAGCGCGTATGCTTGTACGGCATGACTCAAGGCGATCGCCCCTCGGGTACTCACCCCCACATAAAGATCTTCGCTTTCTCGGGTGACATGGACGATGTCGAGGATGTACCGGTCGATCGACTCATCGATCTTCACCTCCCGGACCGATTGCTGCAACTGGAGAATCTGATCGGGAGTTAGCACCGGCTCCAAGTGATCGATCGGTTCCTGAAGTCGATGGCTGCGAAGGACTTCCAGCTCGTTTTCCGTATCGGGATAACCAACGGAAATCCGCATCAGGAAGCGATCGAGTTGACTTTCCGGTAGGGGGTAGGTCCCTTCGAATTCCATCGGATTCTGGGTCGCGATGACCATGAACGGCTGGGGGAGGGGGTAGGGAACTCCGTCGACGGAGACCTGATGCTCGTTCATCGCTTCGAGCATCGCACTTTGCGTGCGGGGGGTGGTCCGATTGATTTCATCGGCCAGAACGATGTTCGCGAAAATCGGCCCCTTCACATAATGGAACTCCTGGCTCTTGCGGTCGTAGATGTTGCTGCCGGTGATGTCGGCGGGAAGAAGGTCCGGTGTGAACTGGATGCGGCGAAACTCACCCGAAACACTTCGCGCGATGGCCCTGCCGATGAGCGTTTTCCCGATCCCCGGTACATCTTCCAAGAGCACGTGTTCCCCCGCCAATAAGGCGACAAGGCATTTGCGAACGACCTCGCGCTTCCCGAAAACGACTTGCGATATATTCGACTCCAACTCGGAGATAAGTTGCGATGCATTCCCCTGGATCATGACGGCTCCTGGATTCTGATTCGAGTGCGGAAGGGGGAGGACCGTTAGCAGGAATCGTGCCAACGAAGAGACGGGAACTCCCCGGTCGCGCGAAAGCGTCGAGAAGCAACTCCCATCCAGCCATCTCATTCTAAGCGATCCAAGAGGAATGCTCAAGAATAGGGACCGGAAAAGATGCGCTGAATCGGTCAGAGAGGCGAGAAAAATGTTTCTCGAAGGATCGTTGGCGGATCGGGACGCAAAAGGGGCGAGCTGCGCCCCTTCCGGCATGTTGATAATGCCGAGTGTCGCTCTTATTCGTTCTCCGGCGCCGGATCTTGCGAAGATTTCTCTTCCGTGTTCTCCTCGGAATCGCTGTCGGTATTATCCGATTCGCCCGAGGCCGAATCGTCGGATGTGCCGATTGCGGGAGGGGTTGGAGTGGTTTGCTCCGAGGAGGAATCTTGCTGAGGTTCGGCTTCGGAGTCCGCCTCTTCGGAAGAGGGTTCCTTCGCTTCCTGGTCCGTTTCCTCTTCGAACGAGAGGCCGGCTTTCTCCAGGAGATCGTCGGTGGGTCCCTCCGGCACTTGCTGTAACTCCGCGGGATCGAGCCCGATGCCGGTGGGCGAAGTGGGGGCGGTTTTTTCCTCGGTCGCGGCGAAAATGTCGTAGAACTCTTTCGCCGTTTTTGTGTTCAACGATGCCAGCCGATCCTCGGCAATGGAAATATAGATCCCTTCCGGCCACTGTTCGACGAGTTTCTGATACTGCTCGATCGCTTGGTCGAGCTGTCCCTGCCCGGCACGGGTTCCGGCGACCGATTCATACGCTCGCGCGAGGCCGAATACCGCCCGTTCGTGGAGATCTTTATCGTCGATACCGATTTTCAGAGCCGTTTCGTAGCTGTCGATCGCCTTTTCCAGTTCATTCGCGGCTTCGGCCTTGTTCTCGAAAAGCTGGTAAGTACCGTTTCGGAGGTAAAGATCGCCGGCGTTGACGCGCCCGACCGCCGCCAGATGCCCCTCGGGAAAATCTTCGAGTACGGCGTTGATGATCGCCGGATTGTTCTGTGCGATCGCCGTGTTCACGGCGGTCCAAATCTGATTCTCCGCACGCATCGTGCTGTTCGACCAGTAAGTATATCCCACGTAGATGGCGAGAATCAGCACGACACTCCAGACGATCGCGCTGTAATAAGGGCTGAGCATTTTATGGATATTCGTGATGAAATTCGCCAGGTCGTTCTGGGATAGTTTATGGCGTGCTTTACTTTTCATTGCGGAGGATCTCCTCAAGTTCGCCCGCGAAATACACGTCGGCATGCGTCGCGGGTGCCTTCGGAAAATGAATTTGGAAACTGTTAGTATATGAGGGTAGGGGGGAAGGCGTCAAGGCCGCGAAGCTGCCCTCGAACGGTTTTCCTTCAT
This sequence comes from uncultured Planctomycetaceae bacterium, assembly GCA_964632505.1. Classification (GTDB taxonomy): domain Bacteria; phylum Planctomycetota; class Planctomycetia; order Pirellulales; family Thermoguttaceae; genus CAZWCE01. The sequence goes on from CAZWCE010000019.1 coordinate 3,810, forward strand.
TTACCGATCATTTCAGCTTTCCGAACACTGCGTCAACCTTCTGGGAAAGAAATCATCCCTTTGGGCCTTTCGCAAGTCGAAAGCGTCCATTACGATGAGAACATCACTTTGCCGGAAATTCTTTCGTCAGCGTCTTTCTCCCGTGACGACTCCCTCGATTCGAAGTTTTGGTGCATGTCTCTCAATCCTGCTCAGAAAGCGGCGGTCGAAACGCTCCAGGGGCCCTTGCTGGTCCTCGCCGGAGCAGGCACCGGAAAGACCCGCGTGGTAACCTATCGCATTGCCCGATTAATTCAGAACGGGATTCGCCCGGGGCGCATTTTGGCGGTCACGTTCACCAACAAAGCAGCCCGGGAGATGCAGGAACGGGTCGGCAAACTGCTCAAGCGAGGGCGGAAGGAAAAGCCGGAGATTTCGACCTTTCATTCCCTCTGTGTGAGGATTCTCCGCCGGCGGATCCATCATCTGGGATATCCGAAGCGGTTCGCCATCTATGATCGTGGCGATCAGGAAAGCATCGCGCGGACGGTCCTTCGCGAAATTCGTGTCTCCGATGCGGCGCTGCGTCCCGGCGATTTGCTCTCGATCATCAGTTCCTGGAAGAGTGCCGGACTTCGGCCGGGCGACGTTCAGGGGGTGGCGACTCCTCGGGAGCAGTTGGCCGCGCTGGCCTATCCACGGTATCAGCGATCGCTCAAGACGCGCGGGGCGGTCGACTTCGACGATCTCTTGCTCTGCACCGAGGAGTTGTTCCAGAAGTTCCCCGAGGTGAAGGCCCGGGAAGCCGGGCGGTACGATCATCTGTTGGTCGACGAATACCAAGATACCAACGGAAGCCAGTACCGCATCGTGAAGCATCTGGCCGAAGGGCACCGGAACCTTTGCGTGGTGGGCGACGACGACCAAGCGATTTACGGTTGGCGGGGGGCGGAGGTAACCCATATTCTGAATTTCCGCAACGATTGGCCGGAGGCGAAAGTGGTTCGGCTGGAGGCGAATTATCGATCGACGCGGCAGATCCTCGCCTGGTCGAACCGCCTGATCGCCTACAACAAAAAGCGTCACGAAAAATTGCTGACTTCAACATTGGAAGGCGAGACGCCGCGCATTCAACAGGCGAAGGACGGCGAACACGAAGCGAAGATGGTCGTCGGCCAGATCCAGCATCGCATTGCCACCACGAAACGCCAACCACGCGATTTCGCCATTCTCTTTCGCACCAACGATCAGCCCAGGGCATTCGAAACCAAGCTGCGCATCGCTAACCTTCCCTATGTGTTGGTCGGGGGACAGTCGTTCTTCGATCGGAAGGAGATCCGCGATGTGATGGCCTATCTGAAAATCCTCGCCCGGCCGCAGGATGAATCGTCGTTGCTCCGGGTGATCAACGCCCCGCCGCGGGGGATCGGGCAGACGACCGTTGAGCGCATGACCGAAGGAGCCGTCGCGCGAGGGAAGTCGATTTGGGAGATGATGCACAAGGAGGAAGTGCTCGGCGAGTTGACCGTCGCGGCTCGAAAGGGAGTGGAAGGATTCCAAAGAATCGTGCAGTCCTTCGCTCGCGATTTCGAGCGTGGTTTTTCCGCCGACAAGGTCCGTCGGCTGATCGACGTGGTTGACTACCGGCGGGAGATCGATCGTCAATATCGAGAGGCGGGCGAGCGGACGGCGCGATGGGAGTCCCTCGGGGAGATCGTCAACGCGGCGGCCGAGTACGAAAAACGGGAAAGCGAGCCGACCCTGGAGGGGTTTCTGGACGGCACCACCCTCGCCGGCCCCGATTTCGACAGCGGGAAGGAATCGAAGTTCGACCGCAACGCCATCGTGCTGCTGACGCTCCACGCCGCCAAGGGACTGGAATTCAAGGAGGTCTACCTCGTCGGCATGGAGGAGGCGATCCTCCCCCACCATCGTTCGATCGACAGCGGCGACCTCTCGGCCATCGACGAAGAACGAAGACTCTGCTATGTTGGTATTACCCGAGCGCAGCGCCGGCTGACCCTCACCTTGGCCCTGCATCGCCGGAAGTGGGGCAAGATGCGGCCGACGATCCCCAGCCGTTTTCTCTATGAACTGACCGGGCAGGCCGACAACCCGAATTACCTGAACGCCATCCGGCAGCGGCTCGTGCAGCACGAAAGAAACCAATCGAGACCGACGAAAAAGAAAACCGCCGCTCGAGGAGAGACGTCCTCCGGGAACCGGAAAAGGGCGACCGGCAAAGGTCGCGCCACTCGGCATTCCGGCAAGAAAAACCCCCAGAGGCGGTCCTCGTCGACGAAACGTCGTCCGAAGCAGTAGATTCTGTGGTGTACAAAAAGATATTTTCAATCCGTCCCGACGGAGTGTTCCGATCAGGACATCATCCTTTTCTCGCTAGGGAGTGGGAATCATGAAATCGCATCGCATCGGCTTTTTGATGTTCTCGTGTCTATTGGCAATGGTCTTTTCAGCGCTGTGTTGTTCCAACACCTCGGCGGAACCGCTGGAGGGATACCGTTTGGTTTGGGCCGACGAATTCGAGAAGGCGGGCCCCCCCGATCCCGAGAAGTGGGCCCGGGAAGAGGGCTTCCGCCGGAACGAGGAGCTGCAGTACTACACCGTGGATCGTCCCCAAAATGCCCGGGTGGAGAACGGCAACCTCATCATCGAGGCTCGGAAGGAAAAGTACCCCAATGCCGCGTATGATCCGGAGAGCCGGGACTGGCGGAAGTCGCGGAAGTTCGCCGAATACACCTCCGCCTCACTGCATACCTTCGGGAAGGCGTCGTGGACCTACGGTCGGATCGAGGTTCGGGCGAAGATTCCCCATGGTCGCGGCATGTGGCCGGCGATCTGGATGCTCGGGATCAACAAGACGGAGGTCGGCTGGCCCGAATGCGGCGAGATCGACATCATGGAGTTCGTCGGATACAAGCCGAACGTGATCCACGCGAACGTGCATACCGAGAAGTATAATCACAGTCGAGGAACGGGACGCGGTCATTCGATCAAAGTGGAGAAGCCGTACGCCGATTTCCATGTGTACGCCGTCGAGTGGACGCCCGAGAAGATGGATTTCTACTTCGACGACCGAAAATATTTCACCGTCGTGAACGATGAACCGGGGAAGGCGGCTTGGCCGTTCGATGCCCCTCACTATCTCATTCTCAACGCCGCGGTCGGTGGAAGTTGGGGCGGACAGAAAGGAGTCGATCCTTCGATCTTCCCCCAGCAGTATTTGATCGACTACGTCCGCGTCTACCAGAAGAAGTAGTTCCGAAGAAGTCCCCTCATTTGTAAGAGGCAAGAATCAAAAAAGGTCGGTCGGGGAAGCGGTTTCCCCGATCGGCCTCATTTTTTTGCCCCTCAGACGACGGCGTGATCACCCGTAATACTCTTCCTCTTCTTCGTAATCGTCATCTTCATAAAGGTCGTCGTACTCATCGTCGTATTCGTCTTCGTACTCGTCTTCGTATTCATCTTCGAAGTCGTTTTCGACGGCTTCCATCTCTTCATCGGCGATGGACTCCCCTTCCCCTTCGCTCACCAAAAGCCTCAAGGACCCCAGCAGTTCATCGCCGATGCAGACCTCGATGGCGTACGAGCCGGGGTGGGGCAGCGGCAAGTCGGGCAGTTCGACGATCAGCTCGATGCTTTCCAGCGGACTGGCGGCGTACACGTGGATATGTTCCAGGCTCAGGAGCGTTTTGTTGTTGGCCAGATCAATATATTCGAGCATCATGCGGCAGCGGCCTCGGAGATCGGTCAGGCAAAGGTAGACATGGGCCGAACCGGAAAAGACCGTCGGGAATTCCGGTGCGGCCAGTTCGTTGAACGTGCCGGCGATGATCTTCTTGCCGGTGCGAGAATCGACATACACGTGATCGGCCAGCACGAGCGATTGAAGTAGGGGTTTGTGTTGCAAGTGACTCTCCTTCTCCGGTATAATACAATCACTCCAGCCATGATCCCCAAAAAAAACGTGCTTATTTCGGGGCCTTGCATCTTTTTCGGCAGCCGACCGCCTCGGAGGCTAGGGGATTTTCGGAATCTTTGCCGACCGGGACTTCCCGAAAGAAGGCCGCGGCACCGTTCAGAGGCCGGAAGACTCAGGAGACCGCAAACAGGTGGCGATCGAACTGGAAATGCACCGTGAAGGCGTGATTCTGCCGGTCCGGGCCCGGGCCGGGGCGGGCAAGAACGCCGTGCGCGGTCAGCAGCAGGGACGGCTGAAGGTCGCCGTGACCCAGGCGCCGGAGAAGGGCAAGGCGAACAAGGCGATCGTCACGCAGCTCGCCAAGGCGCTGGGGATCAAAAAGTCGGCGATCGAGTTGATCTCCGGAGCGACCGACCCCAGAAAAAAGTTTCTCATTCGCGAATGGACCTCCGACGCCTTGAGGAAGAAAATCGACGAACTCCTCCGAGAAGAGGAGAAATAGGAGTTTGTACGAATCCTTGCCTCGTCGACCACGAACAAGATCCATCATCCATCACAGGAGTTTTGAAAAATGGAACATCGCATCGATCGACGGACTTTTCACAAGACGGGCGCCGCGCTGGCCGCCGCCGGCATGACCGCATTGCCGAAGGGGCAGGCGGAAGCGGGAAAGATCGGCCCGAACGACCGTATTCGCGTCGGATTCATCGGTATCGCCAATCGTGGTGGACAATTGATCCGCGCGTTCACCGAACACGATGATGTCGAAGTGACCGCATTGTGCGACGTGAATCGTGAAACGCTCGAGTCGGTCCATCGGCAGTTCGACGGCAAGCCGTTCATCACCGGCGATTATCGCGAACTGATCGCGCGTGACGATGTCGATGCGGTCGCGATCGCCACGCCCGATCATTGGCATGCCTTGCAGATGATCGATGCATGCGAGGCGGGCAAGGATGTGTACGTCGAGAAGCCGCTTTCGATCACGATTCACGAAGGTCGGAAGATGGTCGAGGCGGCGCGGCGAAACGACCGGGTCGTGCAGGTGGGAACGCACCGTCGCAGTTCGCCTCTCTATCAGGAACTGAGTTCCATCTCGGCCGATAAGATGGTCGGCAAGGTGACCGTCAGTCGGGCGTATCGTTTGAGCAACATGTTTCCCGGCGGGATCGGCGTCCAAAAACCCACCGACCCCCCGGAAGTGCTCGACTGGAATATGTGGCTCGGCCCCCGCCCCGAACGCCCTTATCAGGAGAACATCGCTCCGTACAAATTCCGCTGGTGGCACCTCTATTCTTCGCAGATGGGCAACTGGGGCGTGCATTATCTCGACGCCATCCGTTGGCTCACCGGCGAGAAAGCACCGTCGTCGGTCTGCGCGATGGGCGGGCAGTTCGCCGTGCTCGACGATCGCACCGTCCCCGACACCCTCGAGGCCTGCTTCCAGTTCGACTCCGGGAGGCTGGCGATCTTCGGGCAATACGAAGCGAACGGCAATCCGGCTTTCGCGACCGATGAAAACTACCGGCAATTGGGCGAGTTGGAACTCCGCGGCACGCAGGGCACGCTCTATGTGAGCGCCCGGGCTTATCAAGTCAGACCGGAACGCGGGGGGCAATTCGAATCGAGCAAGCCCCGCATGGAGCCGATGGAAGGTTCCGAGGAAGGCAGCAATCACGCCTTGACCGTCATGCATGCTGGGAACTTCCTCGATTGCATGCGTACACGGGAAAAACCGAGCGCCGACATCGAAATCGGGCACCGGTCCACCAGCATGAGCCTGATGGCGAACATCTCGCTCGCCCTCGGACAGCGTCTCGATTGGGATGCCGAAAACGAACGGTTCACCAACTCCGAAAAGGCGAACGAAATGCTCCACTACGAGTACCGCAAGCCTTGGACACTCGGTTGATTCGACGTCGACCGTGCGAGCCAAAAAGAAAGCCCCACGAAGCGTTCTCCGAAAATCGCTCCGTGGGGCATTTTGATGAAATCGGCAAATCGCGGGACCGAGGCCCCGCGAACACTCCTTGCCGAAGTGGAACATCCGGTTAGCTCAAGATGGCCTGGAGGTCCTCCTCAGGCGCGCCGATCGGGGCGATCTGGAACTTGTCGACCAGCACGTCGAGCACCTCGGGCGTGACGAACGCCGGGAGGGTCGGTCCGAGTTTCATATTCTTCACACCCAGGTAGAGCAGCGTCAACAGAATGGCGACCGCCTTCTGCTCGTACCAACTGAGGATCATCGAAAGCGGCAACTCGTTGATGTCGCAGTCGAACGCCTTGGCCAGTTCCGAGGCGATGACGATCGCCGAGTAGGCGTCGTTGCACTGACCGACGTCGAGTAGGCGGGGAATGCCGCCGATGTCGCCGAACGGGAGCTTGTTGAAGCGGTACTTCCCGCAGGCGAGGGTTAGGATGGCACAATCCTCGGGGACACTCTGGGCGAACTCGGTGTAATAGTTGCGGCCGGTCTTGGCGCCGTCGCAACCGCCGACGAGGAAGAAATGCTTCAGTTGACCGCCCTTGACCGCGTCGACCACTTTGTCGGCCACGCTCATCACGGCGTTTCGCCCGAAGCCGATCATGATCGTCTCCTCGGGAGCGTCTTCGGGGAAACCCTCACAGGACAAGGCTGATTCGATGACCGGCGTGAAATCCTTGTCCTCGCCGATGTGCTGTACGTCGGGCCAGGCCACCAGGCCGGTGGTGAATATCCGCGATTGGTACGTCTCCGCGGGCTTTTGAATGCAGTTGGTGGTCATGAGGATCGCACCGGGGAATTCATCGAACTCCTTCTTCTGATCCTGCCACGCGCCGCCGTAATTACCGACCAAATGCTTGTACTTCTTCAGTTCGGGATAGGCCAAACAGGGTAGCATTTCGCCGTGGGTGTAAACGTTCACGCCTTTGCCTTCGGTCTGCTGGAGCAGCTTGTGGAGATCCTGCAGATCGTGCCCGGAGACGAGGATGCACTTGCCGGCGACCGGCGTGATGCGAACCTCGGTCGGCTCGGGGTGCCCGTAGGTTCCGGTATTCGCCCGATCGAGCAATTCCATCACTCGTAGGTTCAGTTCGCCGACCGCGAGCACTTTCTCGAGCAGGGCGTTCACGTCGGTCGGATGGTCCGCCAGCCAGGCGAGCAATTCGCAGAAATCGCGATCGACCTCCGGATCGCTCACACCCAACTCCTTGGCGTGATGGGCGTAAGCGGCCGATCCTTTCAGCCCGTAGACCGCCATTTCCAGAAGGCCGGCGGGTGTCTCGCCGAGTTCTTCTTTTCGTTTCTCGACCGAAACCTTTTCCGACGCTTCGATCATCGCTTCCTTGTCGTCGGGAATCGACATCATCTCCGGCTTCTCGCCGAGTTCCCGGCGGCACTTTTTCCCCTCGGCGATGACCTCCACGATGCGGTCCTCGTCGAAGTTGACGTTCGTGACCGTCGTGAACAGGGCTTCGAGGATGTAATCGGTGTATTTCGAAACCTCGTTCTTTTCTTTCCCCAAAACGGCGATGTCCTTGGCCACCTGGACCAGGAGGTCCTGCAGCTTGGCCGTCCGAGCCTCTTTGCCGCAGACTCCCTTCTTGGTGCAGCCGTTTCCTTGAACTGTTTGTTCGCATTGATAACAAAACATTTCTTGCATGAGTTGAACTCCTTCACTTTTGGATGTCATTCGAGTGATTCCTTGGAATGGCGGTTGTGAAATGGCCGGTGAGCCGGCGATTGCAACGACCGCTTTGACAATATCGATGATCCCACCCTTTCTTGTGGGGATTTCGTTTCGGGGATGATTCACGGAGAAGTGTCGCGCAGGTGGTGCTGCGGCAACGCCCGTGCTATATTTCTTTTCGAGACAAGACTTCGCCGCGGAGTGAGATAGTGACTTCCTCCACCGGCGTTTCGCTTTCGGCGACATCCCGTGCACGCCGGACCTGCGCGGTCAGCCCCCGGCAGCAGGGGACCTCCATTCGAGCGATGGTGACCGATCGCGGAGAGGATTCCCGGAAGAGTCGGACCAACTTTTCATCATAGCCTTCCTGGCGATCCAGTTTCGGACAGGCGATCACCAGGGAACGTCCCCGGAGCAGATCCTGGTGGAATCCTCCCTGGGCGAAGGCGGAACAGGTTGCGGCGATGAGGACGTCGGCCCCTCGGAACTGCGATGCCGTGGGTTGGACCAGATGGAGCTGGATCGGCCAGGCATTCAGGGCACTCTCGGCGCCGGCGGAGGGAGTATCCTCCGCCACAGAGTTCGGCAGCTTCTGCAGCATCTGATTCGACTGTCCGGGGCATCCTCCACTCGAAGGAGGAGACGGCTGTTCGATCACGTTCAGATTCGAGTTTCCGCCGGTTTCCACGGGCTCGTCGATGAATTGGATCGCCCCGAAGGGGCATTCGCCGATGCAGATACCGAGCCCGTCGCAATGGTCCTTGTCGACCAACTTCGCCTTGCCGTCGACTATCGCCAGGGCTCCTTGTTGACAGGCTTGAACGCACTGTTCACAACCCACGCACTTGTCTTCATCGATCCGGATCGTTTTTCGCATCGTTTGTGTCATTGGTTTCCTCGATTGCTATGAAAACAGATATGTGTTTTTTTGCCAACCACCGGTTGCCTTATTTTTCTCCTTCCGGTGTTCCATTTAATTTCATTCTATGATCGCGGCCGCCGATCCCCTTTGACTTATGTCAAATCGGGGAGATAATATCGCAGTTCGGCCTTTTTTTTCGCTCCGAAGAGGACGCCCATGCTCGATCAGAAAGTGATTTTATTGCGGGAAACCCCCATTTTTTCCCAGATTCGCCAAGAAGATCTTCTCGAATTGGCCCGGCATTCCCTCCTTCGGGAATTCTCGGACGGTCGGATGCTCTTTCGCGCCGGCGATCGGGCCGAAGGCTTCTACATCGTCGCGGAAGGAGCGATCGAGGTTTTTCGCGGGAGCGCACATCGGCGCGAGCAGACGCTGCATGTCTTCGGCGAAGGGGAGGTCTGTGGAGAGGTCCCCCTATTTTCGGGGAGCACGTATCCGGCCAGTGCCCGGGCGAGGGGGAGTTTGAAAGCGTTGGTGGTTCCCGGCGATGTCTTTTTCGATTTGGCCCATCGCCATCCGGACATGCTGCTGGAAATGTTGGCCGTGCTCAGTCGGCGATTGCGGGGGTTCGCCGATATCATCGCGGAACTCTCACTTAAGGATGTCCAGCAGCGGCTGGGAAGTTATCTTCTCGATCTTTCCCGCAAGCAAGAAGATCGGACCTTTCGATTAGACGCGAGCAAAGGACGGGTCGCCGCACAGCTCGGGACGATTCAGGAGACACTCAGTCGGGCGCTGGGCAAAATGGCCTCGAGAGGGTGGATCGAAGTCCACGGCAAGACCATCACGATCAAGGATGTCGAGGCGATTGAGGAGATGAGTCGGAAATGAGTGAACTGGTGTTCACTTTCCTTTCCTGGCCTGCCAGTAGTGATAGGTGTCCTCGATCGTTTTCTGGATCGGCACTTCCGGTTTCCAAGGACAGTGGGCTTGGATCTTCCCGATATCGGCCAGCGGATCGAGATTTTCACCGGGAGCGGTTTCCTTGACCGACCGCTCCGGATCGGCCAGGTTCCGCAGGATCTCCAGCACCTGTCGGGTTTGCCGGGCAATGCCCGTGCCGACGTTGTAGACCTCGCCGCCTGTTCCGTGCCACAGAAGAAGACGTTGGGCCCGGACAACATCGCGGACATCGCTCAGGTCGATCGTCACATGGAGGTTCCGCACATGAACGGGATCGCGTTGGTCGACAAACTGTTCGACCCATTCCGGCAGCATCATGAGGGGAAGCTGTCGTGGGCCGGTATACTGGAAGGGGCGGACGATGATCGCATCGAGTGACGATTTCTCGATCGCTTCGCGCACGATCGCCTCGGCCATGATCTTCGTCTGGCTGTAGGCCGAACTCGCCTTTACCGGGAAGGATTCATCGATGCGACAGGTGGGATCCTTCTCCATCCGGCGCTGAAACGTGTCCCGGTCGTAGACGTGGCTGCTCGAGTTGAACAGCAACCGTGGGGAGCTGGAAAGTCGTTTCGCCAGTTCGACCACGCGCCGGGTCCCTTCCACATTGACGGCGACCGCGTTCTCATTCGGATTTTTTCCCCGACCGCACTGCGCCGGAACGGAAATACCCGCAAGGTGAACGATCGCCGTAGGGGCAAACGCCTCGATTCGCTCGAACGTCGCTTTTTCGAAGATGGAATCGCAACGAAGGTCCCAGGCCAAGAGCGGGATTTCGCTTGTTCGAAGCGATTCGGGGATATGTTCCGACCAGTGGCCGTCGTGGGTGAGCCCCAGCAAATGATCTCCCGAGGCGAGACATTGTTCGGCGAGGAAAGACCCGGTGAATCCCGAAATGCCGGTCATCAGAATACGTAAAGACATGCTTCCTCCTGGTGAGAGATCCATTTCCGTCGCACGGGAGAGGTCATTCATTCACGTTTTCATCCTCCGGTGGGGACTCTTCGGGAGGGGAAGAGGAGGGCGGTGCTTCGCCGGTGGGAGCTTCGACATCCGATTCGCCGTTTTCCTCGTTCTTTTCCTCGGGGGGGATGCGTTTCACGGCGACCAATTCATCTTCCTGATCGAGGGTCATGATGCGCACGCCTTGGGTATTGCGTCCGAGGATGCTGATGTCGGAGACGGCGATCCGCTGAATTTTTCCCCGGGCGGTGATCATCATCACTTCGTCGTTGTCGTATACGCGGACGCTGCCGACGACATCGCCGTTGCGGCCGGTGGTTCGGATGTCGCGAATCCCCTTGCCCCCGCGGCCTTGGGTCCGGTAGCCGCGACTGGAGGAGAACTCTTCTCCGTGGTCGTTTTCCTCAGAGGATTCGCCGTTGAGATGATGGCCGAACGGCGTGCGTTTTCCGTAACCATGTCGGCAGACGGTCAGGAGGGTGGCGTCCGGATCGGCGATGACCATTCCCACCACGCGATCGTTCTTTCCGAGACGGATGCCCTTGACGCCGCTGGCGACACGTCCCATGGGCCGGACGTCGTCCTGCTGAAAGCGGATCGCCATTCCCGAAGCGGTTGAGAGAAGGAGTTCGTCTCCGGGGCCGGCAACCACCACGTCGATCAGTTCATCGTTTTCGCGGAGTCTGATGGCAATGATGCCGCTCTTCAAAGGACGGCTGTAGGCCTTCAATTCCGTCTTCTTGACCAGGCCGTTTTTGGTGGCCATGACGAGGTAATGATCGGGGGTATCAAAATCTTTCACGGCCCGACAGTCGGCGATCGATTCGTCTTCGTCGAGATCGAGCAGGTTGACCAGCGCTCGGCCGCGACTGTCGCGGGCCAGTTGTGGAAGATTGTACACTTTGTGCCAGAAAACCTTCCCTTTGTTCGTGAAGAAGAGAAGATAAGCGTGGGTACTGGCGATGAACAGATGCTGGATGGGGTCTTCCTCGTCGGTTTTGGCGCCTTTGAGACCTTTGCCGCCCCGCTTCTGGGCACGGTAAGCGTGGATGGGCGTTCGTTTGATGTAGCCGTTGGTACTCAACGAGACCACCATCATCTCCTCGTTGATGAGGTCTTCCAGGTCGATATCGCCGATCTCTTCGCCGGAGATCTCCGTGCGCCGCTTGTCGCCGTGCTTGTTCTTGATCTCATCGAGGTCATCGCGGATGATCTGCCGGATGTTGTTTTCGTCGGAGAGGATGCGGCGGTATTCCTTGATCTCGTTCAGAAGATCATTGTATTCTCCGCCGAGCTTTTCCTGCTCGAGATTGACCAACTGTCCGAGAGTCATACGGAGGACCGCATCGGTCTGCACGGGCGTGAGCGTGTAGGATTCCGCTTCGCCGCGATCGCGCAGGAACGCCCCGAACCCCTCTTCTCCGAGGGCCCGACGGAGCATCGCCGCGGGGCACTCGATCTTCATCAACCGCTCTTTCGCTTCGGCCTGGGTTTTCGAATCGCGAATCGTCCGGATGATTTCGTCGATGTTCGCGTGGGCGATCAAAAGGCCTTCGACCGTATGCTTGCGGCGCTGGGCCTTCGCCAGCAAAAACTGTGTCCGGCGACGGATCACCGTGATGCGATGACGGATGAACTGCTCGATCATCTCCTTGAACGTCATCACGCGCGGCTTGCTGTCGACCAGGGCGAGAAAGATGATCGAGAAAGTGTCTTGCAGGGGGGTGAACTGATAGAGTTGGTTCAGCACCACGTCGGGATCGGCATCGCGTGAAAGCTCCAGAATCAGTCGGACCGGTTCTTTCAGGTCGCTTTCGTTGCGGATCGCGGAGATGCCGCCGAGCTTGCCCGCACGAACCATGTCGGCGATGCGCTCTTCGACACGATCCCTGGCCTGCTGGAAAGGAATTTCGGAGACGACGATCCGGTGTCGTCGCCCCATTTCTTCAATGTGGGCCCGAGCGCGGACGACGACCGTTCCCCGCCCCGTCAGGTAGCCGCGGTGGATGCCCGACCGACCGCAGATGACCCCGCCGGTGGGAAAATCAGGGCCGGGGCAAACATCGAGCAGTTGCAAAGGGGAGATGTCGGGATCGTCGAGCACGGCGATCGTCGCGGCGCAAATTTCACCGAGATTGTGTGGCGGGATGCTCGTGGCCATGCCGACGGCGATTCCGTTGGCACCGTTGACCAAAAGGTTCGGAAACTTCGAGGGCAGGACCGTCGGTTCATTGCGGCTTTCGTCGTAGGTGGGGACGTAATCGACCGTGTCGAGCTTCAGGTCTTCGAGCATCAAGGCGGCGATGGCCGAGAGTCGGGCCTCGGTGTACCGCATCGCCGCGGGAGGCAGGCCGGCGATCGAACCGAAATTCCCCTGTTTGTCGACCAGGGTGTACCGCATATTCCACTCTTGGGCCATGCGGACCAGCGTCGGATAGATCACGCTTTCGCCGTGAGGGTGATAGTTTCCGCTGGTATCGCCGGAGATCTTCGCGCACTTGACTCGCCGGGAATTCGGCCCCAGATTCAGGTCGTTCATCGCCACCAGGATGCGGCGCTGAGAAGGCTTCAGCCCATCACGAACATCGGGCAGCGCACGACTGACGATCACGCTCATCGCGTACGTCAGGTAACTTTCCTTCAGCTCGTCTTCGATCGAGAGGCTCAGTAGTCGATCGAGATTCGAAACGACGAGCTTCTCTTCCTGGGGTTGACCCTCCTGGTTCGGGTCATTCGGGGGAACATTTCCGTCGGAAGCCAATATGAAGATCCTCTCTGCAGTCCTTGGTGAATGATCCCACGCCGGAGCGGCTCGCCGTCGGCCGCATTCCTGCGATATTCAGACACGAGGGTCATTCCGCTCTCGAACGGTGTTCCGAGGCGTTCCATGCCGCGAAATCTACCCAAAAGGGAGATGCCCAAGAGGGATCAACGCCACGGGAAATCGACCCTGGATCGGGGATGCAATCACTCCATGGGAAGCAACGTGATTAATGGGGTTACTATACCACGAATGGCCGATGAATTCAACGGCTCCCCCCCTCTATTTTGACGGTCTTCAGGACCGGCTCCCCCTGTCGGAAGCAAGGCGAAAACCATAAGATATAAGGATGAATCGAACGACTTCCTCCTCGAAGATCTACCCTTACGACGTGGTCGTCGTCGGCGCGGGGCATGCCGGCACCGAGGCGGCTTTGGCCGCTGCGCGAATGGGCGCGAACACCGCGCTTCTTACCAGTAATCTCGATACCGTCGCTCAAATGAGTTGCAATCCTGCGATCGGGGGGGTGGCCAAGGGGCAGATTGTCCGCGAAATCGACGCTCTCGGCGGTGTCATGGGAGCGGCGATCGATCGAACCGGCATTCAGTTCCGGATGCTCAACCTTCGGAAAGGGCCGGCGATGCACGGTCCTCGCGCTCAGGCCGATAAACGGGCCTATCAGGAAGAGGTGAAGGCGTTCGTCGAAGCTCAGGACTCTCTTGATCTGCGACAGGAAACGACCGTTTCCCTGTTGATCGAAGAGGATTCTCCGAATAACGGCCGCCCATCCGTGGGGGGGGTCGTCGTCGAGGGGGGGGCGGAATACCGTGCTCCGAAGGTCGTCCTCTGCTGCGGCACTTTCATGCAAGGCGTGTTGCATTACGGTCCGGAAACCCGGCCCGGCGGTCGTGCGGGCGAAGCGGCGGTGACCGGCATCAGCCGATCCTTGGTCGAGAGCGGCATCCGCCTGCAACGTTTCAAGACGGGGACCCCTCCGAGGCTCAATGCCCGAACGCTCGACTATGACCGGCTCCAATGCCAACCGGGCGACGAGCATCCCAAACCGTTCTCCTTCATGACCGACCGGCTGGAGGTTGAGCAGATCCCCTGCTGGATCACCCACACCAACGAAGAGGTGCACCGGATCATTCGCGCCAATCTGCATCGGGCACCGATGTTCACCGGACAGATCCAATCGACCGGCCCCCGCTATTGCCCTTCGGTGGAGACGAAAATCGAGCGATTCTCCGACAAGGATCGCCATCAACTCTTCCTGGAACCGGAGGGGCGGCGAAACCATGAAATTTACGTCAACGGTCTGGCGACCAGTCTCCCCCGTGACGTGCAGGACGAGCTCCTCGGCAAGATCGCCGGACTGGAGAATGCTCGCATCATGCGGTATGGATACGCCATTGAATACGACTACGCCCCCCCCGAGCAACTGAAGCCGACGCTGGAGACCAAGGCGGTCGCGGGGCTCTACCTCGCCGGGCAGATCAACGGCACGACCGGTTATGAAGAGGCCGCGGCGCAAGGGCTGCTCGCCGGGACGAACGCCGTCTTATCGCTTGATGATGCGGATCCCCTGGTTTTCGGTCGCCACGAGGCCTACATCGGAGTGATGATCGACGATCTGATCACGCGCGGCGTCGATGAGCCGTATCGGATGTTCACCAGTCGGGCGGAATACCGGCTGTTATTGCGCCAAGACAACGCCGATCGTCGCCTGACCCCCCTCGGGAGGAAACTTGGCCTGGTTGACGGACGTCGATGGGAACGACTGGAGCGGAAAGAGCGGGAAATCGAGCGCGGCAAGACTCTTCTCGGGACGCATCATCACCAGGGACAATCGCTGAAGAAGTGGTTGCGGCGCCCGGAGACGACCTGGGCGATGCTCATCGAATGGCTTCCGGAACTGCAGAGCATCTCCTCGGAAGCTTCGGAACAGATCGTCATCGACGCGAAGTATTCCGGCTATCTTGCCCGGCAGCAGGCCGATATCGAGCGTCGGAAGAAAATGGCCCGCCGCCGAATTCCCGAGGATCTCGACTTCTTCGCGATCTCCCACTTGCGCATGGAAGCGCGTGAAAAACTGGCGCGAATTCGTCCGGTCGACCTGGATCAGGCGGGGCGCATCAGCGGGATCACTCCGGCCGATTTGGCGGTATTGGCCGTGGTTCTGCAGCATCGTTCTTCCGACGGGACTCCGTCGAAACAACGATGACCAATAAGAACGCCCCGATTCGAAAGGCACCGGAGCGATTCCAGTGCCTGTTCAAATCGAATGCGGAATTCTCGATAGAACGGAGGAGGCTCCTTGATCGATCAGTTGGCTTTCCAAAGACCGTGCTTATTGCAGAAAGCACGGACCTGCTTGTCGCCACTTTCGGTCTCGAAGATGGCGGCGGGATCTTCACCGGGATGCAGGATCGCATGTTGCAGCTTGTCGCCTTCCTTCAGCTCAATCCATTCGATGAAGTGATCTTCTTCCATCGGATGGGCCGTGCTCCCGACCTCGACCTTTGTTTCGCCTTCACCATCGGTAACGACTGGAACGTGCTTTTCCTTCGAGGTGTCGACCGTGTTCGCTTCGCGGTGTTTCATCTCTTGTCCACAGCAGACCAGGGTGCCGGATCCGTTTCGAAACAGCTCCACCACGTGACCGCAAACTTCGCATTCATAAATTTCCAGAGGATTCGCCATGAGTGATACTCCTTGCGTGTTGTTCCGTTGCACTTCAGATTGAAGGCGTCTTGACGATCAATCACCGAAGAACACCTAATTCCAGTTTCTAGTGATTATTGGCGGGTTCCGGCGAATGTCAATACAGGGCAGGGGGGGGATTCTCTCCCAAATTAGGGGGAAAGGATGTTTTTTTCGAGAAACCCGGCCTTTTTTGTTTTTGGGATTCCTGCTGGTGCGTTTGCTCGAAATATTGCGCAACTCTTTATCCTGAAACAATTAGCGTTTCTTCAAGTTGGGCCGGCAATCTCCGAGATGAAGACTTCGTTCGCGATGAGACATGGTTTTTGAGCATCCGCAGAACGATTTCTCAAAATGATGCGATTTTTTCCTTTTTCGGACGAAAGAACCGAATCGCCTCCCTCTTCGTAGAGCTGGAAGAAGAGATTTCCACTCGAAAGATATGAGAGGAACGAACTCGAGAGCCGGGAGGAGAAAAAGGCGACGCGGGAGCCGCCCTGGCCACCTGCAAGCCGCCTTTCCGGCTGCCCGCGCCGCACAGATCAAGGAAATCGTGGTCGGCGATGCCGACTCGTTGCCTGGCGAGAAATCTGGAGATATTCCATTGAACCCCCCCGTGGCGTCGGGGTTTCGCGTTTTTTTCGAAAGTCGAGGAAACCGATGCCTTGAGAACGCGGTGCCGGGAATGGTTTCAAAGGGATTCCCTCCTCTCTGCGATCGCTTCCGATCCGGTCCATTCATTTTTCCAGGGTCTTGCGTTTGCGGGTAGGTTTTCGCACAATAGAGGAAAGTGTGATGCGGACTGACTCTGACCGGCCTTTTCGTTCCTCCGGGAAACGGTTTGCAGCACACCATTTTCCCATCCGTGCATTCATCATGAGGAAAACCAACATGAACTCTCTCACTCGACGTCGTTTTTTGAGGCAATCGGCCGCCCTTGGAGCCGGAGCCGCGCTGTTGGGGCCGATGGGCCGTTCCGTTTTCGCCGCGGAAAAGCCCGGTTCGAAAATGCGAATCGGCTTGGTCACTTATCTGTGGGCGAAGGATTGGGATTTGCCGACGATCATCGAGCGTTGCGAAAAGTCGAAGGTCCTCGGTGTTGAATTGCGTTCTACCCATGCCCATGGGGTCGAGCCGGAGATCTCGCAGTCGCAACGGAAGGAGGTCAAGGCCCGTTTCGATGATAGTCCCGTCGTCTTCGTCGGCCCCGGCAGCGCCGAGGAGTACCATCACGCCGATCAGGATCGATTGAAGCAGGCGATCGAGGACACCAAAAAGTTCATCGTTTTGAGCCACGATTGTGGAGGTTCCGGGGTGAAGGTCCGGCCGAACAATCTGCCCAAGGAGGTGCCGGTCGAGGAGACGATCGCCCAAATCGCCCGTTCGCTGAACACGGTGGGCAAGTTCGCCGCCGATTACGGCCAGGAGATCCGGCTCGAGGTGCACGGCCAGTGCTCCCCCCCGCCGTTGATGAACCGGATCATGGAACAGGTGACCGAACCGAACGTCGGCGCTTGCTGGAACTGCAACGGCCAGGACCTCCAGGGGGAAGGATTCCAGCACAACTTCGATCTGCTGAAGGACGACTTCGGTCATACGGTCCATGTGCGGGAGATGAACCAAGGCGATTATCCCTATGCGGAATTGATCGAAAACCTTGTCGCGATGGACTATCCCGGCTGGGTCCTTTTGGAGTGCCGAACCAAGATCGAGGATCCGATCGCCGCGCTGGTGGAGCAACGGAAGATCTTCGAGGAGCTCGTCGCCCGCGCTCAAAGCGAACGATCGTGAGTGAGAAGAGGCTGTCGATAGAGAGATAAAGAGGCGTTTCGGTGATGCGAAGCGCTGGAAAGCAAATCAACGCATGGAACGCGTCTTTCTCGGATGGGATCGGCCGGTGCTCGCCGTGGCGGTGGAATATGTCCTCGACCGTTTCGGCGGAACCGCCGGTTTGGATCTTTCCAATCTGCTGATCGCCGTCCCCGGCGGCCGAGCCGGTCGACGTCTGGAGGAGTTGCTCCTCGAAAAGGCGGAAGCTCGCGATCCCGCCTGGATTCCCCCCCGGATTCTCACCCTCGGTCGGTTGCCGGAGACGCTTTATCGACTCAAGCAACCTCTGGCCGACGATCTGGTTCAGCCGCTCGCCTGGAGTTGGGCGATCGATCGGCTTCGCGCCTCGGCACCGGAAGCACTCGAGCATCTTCTGCCCCATCCTCCGGACAACGACGACTTCGCCGCACGCGAGGCCATCGGCAAGATGCTGGCACAACTGCATCGGGAACTGGCCGCCGATGGTCTCGATTTTCGCGATGTGGTGCGGCACTGCCGTTCCCTGGAGAACGCCGAGGAATGCCGCCGCTGGGAAACCCTCGCCCAATTGCAGGAGGGGTATCTCGAGAAACTCGATTCGCTGAAACTATGGGACTTGCAGACCGCCAGACTCTATGCCGTCGAACATCGGGAATGTCGCACCGAGAAGGAGATTCTCCTGGTCGGCACGGTCGACATGAACCGCACCCAGCGCCGGATGCTGGATCAGGTTTCCGATCGAGTCACGTCGTTGGTCTTCGCCCCGGAAGCGATGTCCGAGGAGTTCGACGCCCACGGATGCGTGCGCCCGAAACGCTGGCGAGAGAGGGAGATCCCCATCGACGATGCGATCATCGAAGTGGTCGATCACCCGGCCGATCAGGCGACGGCGGTGGTCCGTTGGCTGGCGGACCTCGACGGCAAATACAGCGCTTCGGAAATCTCTCTGGGCGTTCCTTCCGAGGAGATCGTACCTTTTTTGCATCAACAGCTCTCCGGCTGCGGCATTGATGCCCGATACGGTCCCGGCGTGCCGATGAATCGCGCTTCGGTCTTTCTGCTCTTGGAGTCGCTGGCGGAGTATCTCCAAACGCGGAGCTTCGAGTCGTTCGCCGCACTGGTTCGCCACCCCGACGTCGAACGGTTTCTCTTTGCCCACGTGGAGGAGTCGACTGCCCGGGAGGATTGGATCAGCCAACTCGATCGCTATCGGCAGGAGTATCTTCCGGCAACGCTCGATCGGCGTGCGTTGTCCTCTCGGGAAGGATTCGGTGCGCTCGGTGAAGTCCTCGAGAGGTTGGAGGAGTGGATCGCCGTACTCTTCGAAGATACGGTATCGGATGGCGAGTCTTTCCCGGAAAGAACCGGAAAAAAGCCGGCAGACTGGCAGCCGGTGATTTCTCGACTGATTTTGGCGCTTTACGATCATCGACCCTACGATCCCGGCCGGATGAGCGATCGCCTGCTTCTCGGTACGGCAGAAGAAATCCATCAGGTGTTGCGGCAGGCGGCTGCCTTGCCGGAAGAGCTGAGTCGAGAGATGTCGATTTCGGAGATGCTCCATTTGGTGTTGCGTCGTCTTCAAGGGCAACGGGTCGCTCCGCCGCCGGCAAGCGATGCCATCGAGATGCTCGGATGGCTGGAATTGGCCTGGGACGATGCGCCCGTCCTTGCCGTCACCATGCTCAACGAGGGGCTGGTCCCTTCCTCGGTGTCCGCCGACTTGTTTCTGCCGGACCGCATGCGACAATCGCTCGGCTTGGAAGACAACCATCGCCGGTATGCGCGAGATGCCTACGCCCTCTCGATGATGCTCGCCTCGAAACGCGAACTCCGCCTGATTGCCGGAAGACGTGCCCTCAGTGGCGATCCGCTGGCTCCCAGCCGCTTGCTTTTCGCCGCACCGTCGGAGGTGATCGCTCGACGCGTGTTGCACTTCTTCCGAGAGCGGCCCGAGCAGCCGCATCTCCTTTTGCCTGGAGCGCTTCAGGCGGGAAAGGAGCAATCGACGTTCGCTCCCCCTCTTCCTCTGTCCCTGGCCGAGCCGGTGGAATCCATGCGCGTGACGGAATTCCGCGACTATCTCGCTTGCCCCTACCGCTACTACTTGCGTCATCGACTTCGCCTCGAAACGCTCACCGACCAGGCGGAGGAACTCGACGCCGCGGCGTTCGGTTCCTTGCTTCACGAGGTGCTTTTCCGCTTCGGCAGCGAAAAAACGGTCCGCGATGCGACCGACGCCAGTGCCATTGAAGGGTTTCTGCAAGCGACGCTCGATCTCTGTGTGACGGAACGATATGGCCGACGACCGATCCCGGCGGTGGGAGTGCAGATGGAGTTTCTGAGGCTCCGACTCACCGCGTTCGCTCGTTGGCAGGCCGACTGGGCAAGCCGGGGCCACCGAATCGCGAGAGTGGAATTCGCGCCCCGGCCGGGTGATTCGACGGTCGAGGTCGACGGTCGCCCGGTGCGGCTCCGCGGACGCATCGACCGGATCGATTATCATCAGGAGAGCGACAAATGGTATCTGTTCGATTACAAGTCTTCCGAAACGGCGAAGAAGCCGGAAAAGGTCCATCAGAAGGACGGCGAGTGGATCGACCTTCAGCTCCCGCTCTATCGCTATCTGTTTTGCCGGTCGCTGGAGCCGGAGGCACGTCCCGAGTTGGGGTACATCGTTCTCCCGAAGGATGTCGAGAAGACGGGACAACTGCTGGCCGATTGGAGCGAAGAGGAGCTGGCCGACGCCGACCGGACCGCCCGACGGGTGATCCGCGACATCCGCGACCAGAAGTACTGGCCGATGGCGAAGCCGCCGCCTCCGTTCGCGGAAGCGTTTTCCGCGATCTGCATGGATCACAAGATATTCCTGCCCGGCACCGAAATGGAATAATCCGCCGCGCATCAGAACGAGGAAAAGGATTGCGATGACCTCCCTCGCCGCTCGACATGTGACGATCCGTGCTTCGGCCGGTTCCGGGAAGACGTTTCAGCTCAGCAACCGGTATCTGAAGCTGGCGCTGGAAGGCGTGCCGCTGGAGACGGTTCTGGCGACGACCTTCACGCGGAAGGCTGCCGGGGAAATTCTCGACCGAATCCTTTTTCGACTTGCCGAGGCGGCGCTCGACGAAGGGAAGCGGCTTGCTTTGGAAGGCTTTCTGTTTTCCGACTCCTCGTCGGAAGCCACGCTCGCGGACCCGCGGAGACCACGGCTCACCCGCGAAGGAATCCTGACACTCCTGGCTCAGACGGTGCGCAACCTTCACCGGCTTCGTATCAGCACCCTCGACAGCTTTTTCATGCAACTGGCGGGAAGTTTCTCCCTTGAGTTGGGCATCCCGCCGGGATGGCGCATCGCCGACGACATGGAAGCTGCGGCACTGCGTGCCGAGTCGGTGCGGCGGCTGCTCGGAGGGCTCGGGACAGCGGAGATGGTCCGGCTGATGCATCTTCTCTCCCGGGGGGAAGTGTCGCGTTCGGTCCAAGACCAGATTCTCGATCTTGGACGGAGTCTGTCGGCGATCTATCGTCAGGCTCCGCCGGAGGCCTGGAGTCGCCTGCAGGTGCGACGCGAGCTGTCGGCGGCGGAAATCGCTCAGGCGATTCAACGTCTCGCCGATGCCCCGCTTCCGGCGGAAACCAAACGATACATCAAGGCCCGAGGGCAAGATCTTGAGCGGGCTGAAAACGACGACTGGCTCTCCTTTCTCGACAAGGGGATGTCGGGCAAAGTGGCCGACGGCAGCTACCGGTATTACAACAAACCGATCGAGGGTGAACTCGCCGCCGCCTATGAAGACCTGGTGGAACATGCCCGGGCGGTGTTGATCAATCTTGTGGCGTACCAGACCGAAGCGACCGGCCGGTTGATGCAAGCCTATTGCGAGACGGAATCGGCCCTGAAGCAGCATCGGCGCGTGATGCAGTTCGAGGACATCACGTTGAAGCTCTGCGATTCCGATTTGGCGTCTCGATTCGGGCAGATGATCCATCGTCTCGACGCGAAGACGGCCCATCTTCTACTGGATGAATTTCAGGATACCGCGGCGCCGCAATGGCACGTGCTTCGACCGTTCGCCCGGCGCCTGATCGATTCCGCCGACGGCACGTTCTTCTGCGTGGGCGACGTGAAACAGGCGATCTACGGCTGGCGTGGCGGGGTCCCCGAGTTGTTCGACTGTCTCCCGGACGAACTCGGTCCTCTCTCCTCGGAAACACTCAACAGGAGCTGGCGGAGCAGTCGGCCGGTGATCGAGACGGTCAATCGGCTCTTCGGCTCCTTGGAGACGAACGAGGCCCTGGAGAGTGAAGAGGAGGCCGTCCTTCGATGGAGCGCCCGATTCGATCCCCATGTGACGGCGCGGCGAGAACTGCCCGGTTATGGTTCGCTCGAAACGGCTCCGGCCGCCGATACCGATCAGGAAGAAAAACAGCTCGAAGTGACCCTCGGTTGGGCGATCGACCGGATCGTGCGGATGCACCGCGAGGCACCGGGGCTTTCTCTCGGAGTGCTGGTCCGCAAGAACCGCACGGTCGGTATGCTCATCGACGGTTTGCGGCGGCGGGGGGTGGATGCCAGCGAGGAAGGCGGTAATCCGCTGGACGATTCCCCTGCCGTGCAGTTGCTCCTCTCCGCGCTGACCCTGGCCGATCATCCCGGCGACACGGTCGCGCGGTATCATCTCGCCCAGAGCCCTCTCGGTCCGGAATTGGCTCTCGTCGACCATCGCGACGACAAGACCGCGCGAAACGTGGCCTCGGGCATCCGCCGTCAACTCGCCGAACAGGGATATGCCGCCATGTTGCGCCGGTGGATGGCCGCTCTCGCCCCCGAATGCGACAGCCGCGATTTGGGGCGGTTGGTGCAATTGCTCGAACTGGCACACGCCTACGAGAGCGAGGCGACCCTCCGCGCCGACGATTTCGTCCGCCGGGTTCAACAGACCCGCGTCGAAAATCCCAGCGCCTCGCCGGTTCGCGTGATGACGATCCACCAATCCAAAGGATTGCAGTTCGATATGGTCGTTCTTCCGGAACTCGATTTCCGTCTCGTCGGCCAGCCGCCGACGGTCGTCGTGGGACGCCCGAAAGCGACCGGTCCCATCGATCGCGTCTGCCGTTACGTTTCCAGCGATTTACAGAAGATGCTTCCCGAATCGTTTCGAACGATGTTCCAACAACACCGCAATCAGCAGATCGAAGAAGCGCTCTGTCTGTTGTACGTCGCGATGACCCGGGCCGTCCATCAATTGACGATGATCATCGACCCGCCGAAACCGAAAAACGACGGAAGCCTTCCTCCTCCCGGCAAGAGCTTCGCCGGAATGTTGCGCGCGGCCCTTCCGGAAAGTCCGATCGACGCGGAGCTGTTTTCCGACGCGGGTCCCAAATTGCTTTTCGAGATCGGCGATGCCTGCTGGAAAGGCCGGATTCCGGCGGAGCGGAAACGAAAAGTCGAAAAAAAGGCTGCCGTCGCCGAGCCGATTCAGGTGCGGCTCTCGAAGAAGGGGGGCGATCAAGCGGCGACCCGCGATCTCCAGCGGCGAAGTCCTTCCGCCCAATCTGCTTCCGGGCCAGTCCGTCTTGGGGACCGTATTTCTCCTACCATGGCCGAGGCGTCGGAAGCGATGCTCTGGGGGACGGCCATGCATGCCTGTTTCGAGCAAGTGGAATGGGCCGATTCGCAATTGCCCGACGCGGAGGAGTTGCGTGCGGTGATCCGAACGGTGGCGATGGACCGTCTCGACGAGGATCAGGTTCTGGGGGCCTTTTTCAAAAATGTGAATCGCCCGGCCGTTCGCCGAGTTCTTTCCCGGAAGACCTACGCCGAACCCGATCCTTCCTCCGGCTCCTCCGGACCGACGGCGGTGGGTCGGCGAGGCGATCTCGTTTCGCCCATTTGGAAAGTCGAAAGGGAACGTCCGTTCAGTATCCTGCACGATGGTGCGGTGCTTCGTGGATCGATCGACCGTTTGGTCGTCCTTTTCAGCGGTCCGAAGCCGGTCGGGGCGGATATTCTCGATTTCAAGACGGATCGCGTCGGCGACCGGGAGCATCTTGAAGCCCTCGTGGAGCATTACAGTCCCCAAATGCAGGATTACCGCCTTGCCGTGGGGCGATTGTATCGCCTCGATCCGAAATCGATCTCTTCTCGTCTGGTCTTTGTGGTCGACGACCGAGTTGTTCCCTGTCCCTCGGTGAGAATATGACGCGGATTCGATTTTGAAGTCCGCATAGTGGACGCATAATCACCGGCTTATGATTTCGCGCGGCGTTCGATAGTCGAGTGATTTTCGAGGACGGTCATTCAGTTCGGCCTCGATCTTCGTTAAACGGTATTGTGTTATCTTACCGAAGTCCACGCAAGAGTTCAAGATCGAGGCGGGCAAGCGGACGGTTCGAGAGTCGCGCGCCTCTATCGATACGTCGAGAATTCGCCGACGAACTTCATCGAGATCCTTCGCGGCATCGTCCTCCGCGGGGCCGGCTTTTTCGATCTGATCGGGCAAGTGGCGGGGTTATCGATTTGCATCGTGGTGATTCTGACGCTGAGCATCATGCGATTCCACAAACAGCTCGGTTGACCGGAAACCATCGAAGGCGGCTTCACTGGGCCGGGCGCTCGAAGAGAACCGTGAACACGCCGATGGCGCCGGAGCCGATCAACCCGATCACCCCCAGCCAGAAGAGCCAGCCGTTTCCTTCCCCGGTGAGCGATTCGGCGAGAATGAGAATGGAACTGCCGATGATCAACGCCGCGGAGTTCATCGCGTTCGAGATTCGCCGGCTGCTTCGAAGCAGCGAATAGTCGATCTTCTCGAGCCCTTCGTGCTGGAGATGCACCTGGAATCGATTGCGGTTCAACTGGTCGAACAGGCGATCGGCGTTGCGGGGGAAATGTTCGAAGAATTCCGTGTAGGAAAGCATCCCTTTACGAAGCCGTTTCTTGATCGCCGCGAGGCTGTAGCGGCGCCGCAAGAGACGTTCAACGTATGGCCGGGCATATTCGAAAATATTGAATTCCGGGGCGAGCGATCGGGCGATGCCCTCGATCGTCGTGATCGCCTTGATCAGAAAGACGATATCGCTCGGGCAGCGAATCTGATATTTGCGGAGCTTGTCGAAAAAGTCCTGGAGGACCTTCCCCATGTCGATGCGCCCAAGCGGCATGTGCTGGAATTGGGTGATGAAAGCCGAAACGTCGACATGGAACTCCCGGCTCTGCGTGACGACCGGGTCGGCTTCGGTCAGTTCCGTCACCGCGCGGATGACCATGTCGGTTTCGCCGACGATCACCCCGTAGAAGATGCTCGCCAAATAGTTCGAGGTCTGCTGATCGAGGTGCCCCACCATGCCGCAGTCGATGAAGCAGATGCTCTTGTCCGGTCGAACGAAGAGGTTCCCCGGGTGGGGATCGGCATGGAAGAAACCGAATTCGAAGCATTGCCGGAAGACGGCCCGGGCGCCGAGTTTGACCAGGCGGATGCGTTCCTCTCGTTCAAGATTTTCGAATCGCATCTTCGAGACGAGCGTCCCTTGCACCTCTTCGAGCGTGAGGACGTCGCTGGTCGTAGCGTCCCAGTAGACGAAAGGAAAATCGATCTGGGGGTCGCGCTGGAAAAGCTGACGGAGTCGGTCGGCCGACTGCCCTTCCCGCTTGTAATCGATTTCTTGCATCAATTGATTCGAGAACTCCTGCACCACTTCGACGGGACTGAAACCGATATTCTCGAAGTGGTTTTCGACCCAATGAGCCAGGGCATCGAGCACTTCCATGTCGGTTTGCAATAGGCGGCGCAACCCGGGACGCTTCACCTTCACAACCACCGGCGTGCCGTCTTGGAGGATCGCCCGGTGGGTTTGTCCGAGCGAAGCGGCGGCGATCGGTTCTTCGTCGAAGGAAGCGAACAGGTCGTCGAATCGGTCGCCGAAGGAATGCTCGAGTGTTTCGCGGATGCTTTCGAAGGGAAGCTGAGGACAGTCGTCCTGCAAGTGTTTCAGTTCCGCGACCAGTTCCGGCGGAACGATATCGGGCCGGGTACTGAGCACCTGCCCCAACTTGATGAAGGTCGGTCCCAACTCCTCGAGCACCTTGCGGATACGGACCGGGTAGGGGAGGTGCCGCACCGGGCGGGCTTTTTTCCGCGAAAGGCTGAAGAGACGCTTGCTTCGCGCGAAAAGCTGATCGAGCCCCGTGGCGCGCACGAAGTCCCCAAATCCGAACTTGATAAGAACGGAGACGATTTCCGTCGCGCGGCGCAGATTGCGAATCGTACTTCTGATCGGGACGTCCACGGGCATGCTGACTGGCAGTAAGTGGTGGGACTCGGGGAATGGATCGAAATTCGACCCTCGGTCAAGGGCGGGATGCTGTTTCGATTTCAGGATCGGTTCCGCCGGAAGTCGGTTACCCTTTCCTGCTATATTATAGGTTGAAGCATACCATGCTTAAGTGGGGACGTCCAAGGAAACGTGCGTTCGACTACCAGATCGCCGAGAAAAGAAGTCG
This sequence comes from uncultured Planctomycetaceae bacterium, assembly GCA_964632505.1. GTDB lineage: Bacteria > Planctomycetota > Planctomycetia > Pirellulales > Thermoguttaceae > CAZWCE01. The sequence goes on from CAZWCE010000019.1 coordinate 29,970, forward strand.
CTTCGGTTCGACGATCTCCCCGCCAAGCAGGGAGATGGAGAGCTGCTTGCACCGAGATCCGGGGGGGCGTTTTGTGCACGAGGACAAAACCGGATCATCGGAAGAACCGGTAATCTCCGCATCTCGCGTCCTTCCTCTCTCCAAGCTCTCGCCATTCGCAGCAAGGGACAACCTGGTCAGTGGGGGAATGGAAAAAAGAAAATAAGTTTGACGAGGAACTTGAGAATCCATTCGTGATCCATTATTCTAAAGAGGTGGTGATCGACATGGCTTCACCGCGATCATTCAAATAATTGGGTTTCATGGGGGCTGCCATGCTGGAGATCGTCGTCGATATTTTGCTCTTTATTCCGGAGCTGGTGTCTCGTTTCTTACGTTGGCTCTGGGAATTTCTGAACGACGTCTTCGCTTGGATCGTCGATCGGATCAAGTCCCGACGGTAACCTTCCGTTCATTTCTCGGGAATCGTAAATGAATCAATGCATATTAGGAGGAGTCTATGCTTCGTTGGATTTGGGAGATCGTCGATTTCGCCGGAGATTGGCTCGATTGGGATTTCATGGATATCTTCGATTGGGGCGGCGATGACGATGACGACCGGGACCGGCGCCGCGATCGGCGAAGGCGACGTCGAACCCGCCGAGAAGAGGCGGAAATGGAATTGGAAGAATACGAGCTCGCCCGGGAAAGGCGAAACGACGAGGCCGACGACTCTCCTATCCAAGGTTCCTCTGCCCGTTCTCGCTCCAGGAAAGAATAGAGAACGAATTCTGTTCAGGTTTACCGCTTTCGAGGATGATCGACCGGGGAGTAAAAAAACACGCCCCCGCCTCTTGCAATGCGCTATCATCCCTTCTATAAACACATTACGGAAGCGATCTCTTCAGAGATGATTTTGGGGTTCGGTCCGTTCTGCAATCTCGGAACCGGGCTTTTTCCGACCCGCTCTTGCAAATGGTCGATGAGAATCGCCTTTCGGCTCTTTCGCCGGGGTGAATCTTTGCCACACAGCACATCATGACAGCAATACCTCATGACACAGGGAATGCGATGCGAAGAGACCAAACTGGGACCGTTTCGTTCGGCATGGGAATGGCACTGGGACTGACCTTGCTTGTGGCGTGCAATACGCTGTTGGCCGAAGAGGCGCCGGCCCCGCAGCCGAAAGAGGAATCTACCGTTGAGAAAATTACCGCGGAAGAAGGGGAGGAAATCTGCGATCCGTCGACCGGCCCGTGTATCACCGATCCTTCGAAAATACAGCAAAACGGTGCCGGCCTCCAAGTCGGTCCTTGCGTGACCGATCCGACCCAAACGCCCCGGGCGATCGAAGGTCCTGCCCAGGAAGACTATGATCCGAAGCTCCGCAGCCAAGTCGATCTGGAGAAGAAGCCCTGGTTGGTCGAGAGCGCCGGGCTGCCGCCCGATCATCCGGCTTTTCGTCGCGGACGGATGATCTGGGCCACTTCGTTTCTGTGGACCGAGGCGCCGGAGTTGGTCGTCGAGGAGTGGGTCACCGACAAGCCGGAGCTCGAAGGGAAGTACGTTCTCATCGAGTGTTGGGCGACCTGGTGCCCCCCTTGCCGTCGATCTCTGCGGCTATTGAACTACTATCACAACAAATACAAAGAGGAACTGGCGGTCATCGCCGTCTGCGAGACCGACCGAGAAGCCCTTCGGAAAATGGAAGACCCTCTTCAATTGGAGGACATCGATTTCCATCTCGCCGTCGATACCCAGCGCCGGTTCGCCGATGCGTTGGGCGTGTTCGGTATCCCCCATGCCGTGATCATCGAACCGCAACACGGCGTGGTGATTTGGGAAGGGATGCCCACGTTGCCGGGATATGAATTGAGCGAAGACATCATCGAGAGGATGCTCGCGATCGGTCGTAAGCTGAAAAAGCAGCAGACCGAGAAAGAAGCAAAGGAAAACGCCTCGGACTCTTCTCCCTCTCCGCAGTAGCGCCCGGGAGAGGATGCTTTGGCGTTTTGGACGAATCAGGTTTCATCGTTAATGAAAAAGAAGGAGTTGACAACATGGCTGACTCACTGAACGTGGCTCTCATCGGGCAAGGTTTCATGGGACGTTCCCATTCGAACGCCTGGGGACAGGTCAATCGGTTTTTCGAGCCTCCCATTCGCCCGGTCATGCACACGGTCTTCGGCCAGGGGCACGAAGGTCCGGAGAAGTTCGCCGAGAACTGGGGATGGCAGAACGCCTCGACCGATTGGGAATCGCTGGTCCAATCGTCCGAGATCGGGTTGATCGACATCGTGACCCCGAACTTCATGCACGCTCCGGTCGCCAAGGCGGCGATCGCCGCCGGCAAGCCGTGTGCCTGTGAGAAGCCGATCGCCGGCACGCTCGAAGAAGCCCGTGAAATGGCCGAAGCGGCCAAGTCAGCCGGAATCGAAACCTTCGTCTGGTTCAATTATCGTCGTGCGCCGGCGGTGGCGTTCGCCCATCAGTTGGTCAAGTCGGGCAAGATCGGCGAGATCCGTCACATTCGCGCCTCGTATCTTCAGGATTGGGCGACCGAGTCGGTCCCGCTGGCCTGGCGATTCAAGAAGGAATTGGCCGGTTCCGGCGCGCACGGTGATTTGAACGCCCATATCATCGACATGACCCGATTCGTGGCCGGCACGGAAGTCAACGAAATCTGCGGCGCCATCTCCGAAACGTTCGTCAAGCAGCGACAGATCATCGAACAGGATGCCGGCGGTGGAATTCAGTCCGATGAAGAAGCCCGCTACAGTGGCGGCGGCGGAGGCGAGGTCAAGATGGGCGAAGTGACCGTCGACGACACCGTCCTCTTCCTCTGTCGTTTCGCCAACGGCGCGGTCGGTACCTACGAAGCGGCCCGTCAGGCCACCGGAAACCAGAACCGCAACGGCTTCGAAATCAACGGCACCAAGGGCGCCGTCAAGTTCGACTTCGAGCGGATGAACGAATTGGAATTCTACGACGCCACGCTGCCGCGCGGTACCCAGGGCTGGCAGACCATCCTGTGTACGCACACGCCCGACCATCCCTACGTCGGCAACTGGTGGCCCGATGGCCACATCATCGGCTACGAACACTGCTTCACCAACATGGCCAACGACATCCTCCTCAAACTCGCCGGCCAAGACCCGATCGTCCCGCTGCCCGACTTCCAGGACGCCTACCAGACCCAGCGCGTCCTCGAAGCGTCGATGCTCGCGGCGAACGAGAAACGTTGGGTCAACATGGACGATGTCAAATAAGTCGCCGTCTTGCAAGATGACGTACAGGAAGACGTAAACCATCGAGGCGGGGCACCCGAGACGTGTCCCGCCTCTTTGTATGGAAAATGGCAAACCCGCCCGCACGACGCCGCGGACCGTTTCCTCTATTGTTCTTGGCTTCCACCGGCTTCTTTCTCACCCGGAGATGCCTCGTCGCTTTTCTTCGAGGGAAGTCCTTTTCCGGCGAAGGTCGCTTCGAGACGCTCGTCGATCCTCTCGCCGATGTCCGGCAGCGCGCCGACCCAGTAGCCGGTAATCTTCCCGTCACGGTTTAGAATCATGCTGGTCGGAAACGCCGGCTGCTCGTTACGGCCGCCGACACGCTGGGCCAACTGCATCAGCCGGGAGAAAGTCGACGCCCGGGGGTCCCAGTACACCGGCATCTTTTCGGCTCCTTGCATCTTCAGGAAGCTGTTGGTCACCTCGGCGAGCGACTTCGGCTGGATCGGGCCGGCTCCCTGAGGATAGGTGACCGAGAGAAACTCGAAGTCGGAATGCCCGGCGTGCTTCCGGTAGACCTCAAGAATATCGGGAAATTCCCGGCGGCAGGGAGGACACCAGGTGCCCCAGATGTTGACCCATACCACCTTGCCCTGGAGCTCTTCGGAACCCACGCTCCCTTCGGTATTCACCAGCGCCTCGAGCGCGATGCCGTCGAAAGCTTCCCCGACCATCGGGGAGACCGGCGCGCCGACTTCGATCGGAGCTTCTTCCGTGCCGACGAATTGATTGCGGAGCCAGAGCCCGAAAAGGGCCCCCAAAAGAATCGCCACCAGAATACTCAAGCCGACCGGCCAGGAAGACGGCTTCTTGCCGCCAGATTCGTGGGCGTCGCCGTGGTTGGAAAAGAGGCTCTGAGAGGAGGGTTCCTCACGGGAGTTCTCGGAAGAGGGAGATTGCGACATCGTCGGGTCCTTTCCTGTCCTGAAAGCGGTGTGATTTCGGAGTCGTCGTTGCCGGAATTCACGGTACTCGGGGTGCAAACGAATGCCCTATAGTGTACCATGGATACTCGTAGGTCCGCTCGGCGCAAACCCCCCCTTCTTTCCGATTTCACCCCTTGGAGAAAAGATGATATCATGAAAGCATCGATTTCCACCCTGATAGGACTTTTTGTTATTCTGACCCCCCCGATGTTGCCGGTAGTCGCTGAAGAAGTCGCCCCGTGGAAAATCATCGAGCGGAGCGACATCGCCCCGGTCTGGTCCGGCCACCCGGTCGGCTTCGCCCTGCTCACGACCGAAGATTTGCAGTATGTCGGCTTCTATGATGCCGATCGCAATATGGTCATCGCCAGCCGTCAACCCGGGGAGACATCGTGGAAATTTCAAGTGCTTCCGACGAAAATCGGCTGGGACAGCCACAACTACATCACCATGACGCTCGACGAGGTCGGGCAGTTGCACGTTGCCGGAAATATGCACTGTGTTCCGCTGATCTACTTCCGGACGGAAGAACCGGGGAAAATCGAAACGCTCCGCCGCATTCCCCAGATGGTAGGTTCGGAAGAAGATCGCTGCACCTATCCCCGCTTTTTGAACGACGCCGAAGGCCGGCTGCTGTTTACCTATCGCGACGGTTCCAGCGGCAACGGCAGTCAAATTTGGAACGTCTACGATCCGGAGACCGAAACCTGGAGCCGGCTGCTCGATCAGCCGCTGTTCGACGGGCAAGGCAAGATGAATGCCTATTTTACGGGGCCCTTGCGCGACGACGACGGCAAGTTCCATATCTGCTGGGTCTGGCGCGATACCCCCGACTGTGCGACGAATCATGATCTGAGCTACGCCTGTTCGCCCGATTTGATCCATTGGCAAAAAAGCGACGGAACTCCCGTCGAATTGCCGTTGACGATCGAAAAGGCGGAAATCATCGACCCGGTTCCTCCCGGCGGCGGCATGATCAACAGCAATATCCGTTTGGGGTTCGACCACCAGGATCGACCGATCGTCTCCTATCACAAGTTCGACGAGAACGGGCATACTCAGGTTTACAATGCCCGGTTGGAGGAGGGCCGGTGGAATATCCACCAGGCGACCGATTGGGAGTACCGCTGGGAGTTCCAGGGAGGCGGAAGCATCGGTAAGGAGGTGCACTTGAGCGCCGTTTCGGTGAATGAACAAGGCCATCTGGAACAGACACTCGCCAATCCGAACCGGCGAGGTCGGTGGCTGCTGGATTCTGAAACCCTGAAGATCGCCGGCAGGGCCCCGTCGGGTCCGAAAATGCCGCCGGAGGTGAATCGCATCGAACTCGATTGGCCGAAGATGCAGCGTATGAGTCGGGGGGATCTGGGAGGCGACTCGACCAATCGGACGAACGAGCGATGGCTTCTGCGATGGGAGACGCGACCCTCGAATCGCGATCGCCCCTATCCCGGCGAGATTCCTCCTCCCTCGATGCTGAGGCTTTTCCATTTGGTGCGCTAAGCAATTACGAGAAAAGGGGTGGGATCGATACTTCTTAAAAAAGGTCGTGTATTCGTGCCGGTGAAATCGGTGATGTGGCCTTTTTGGGATAAACAAGGGAAAGCGTCTGGGGGAGATTTGGTGAATGAGTGGTCTTTCTCTCCGCTTTTTTGCCTTCCCGAGCCGAACCTTGCCCAAAAAGGATCTTTTCCGGTATTCCTATGCTATATACTCTCACGAGAGAGTGGGGAGAGAAGAGCCGAGCTGAAAGCCCCGAAGGCTGAATCGGCCGATCTCCGGCGGTTCGAACGCGATGAGTTCGGTGTTCCGAGCCCCCCCTTGATGAATACGCGGAAATCGGCTCCATTAGCCGGAAAATCTACCGCGGTGGAATCCGTTGCCGTGCACGTTCCTCCGGAGTCATTCCGGAGGAGCAAGCGGCATCACGACCTTTATTTCTGCGAACATCTTTGAAAAACGCACGATTGGAAAAAGCAGATAGCATTAAGGAGAAACAGAGGTGAATCTCATGAGGCAGGTTGAGAAGGCCCAGGATATTGCGATCCGAGCGCGACAGTGCAAGACCTCGGAAATGACCGCCCAGGCACTTTACGCTAAATGCGAGGCGCTGGCCAATAACTTGTGGTGGAGTTGGCATCCGGAGGTGATCAATCTCTTCCGTTCGCTCGATCCGATCCGCTGGCGACAATTGGGGCACAACCCGATCGCGCTGTTGCGGGAGTTCACTCCCGAGCGACTGGAGATGCGGGCGGCGGAGTTGGTCCTCTACACCCGAATCGATCAAGCGTTCCGGCGTCTGAAGGAGTACATGGCGACCACCCCCGCCTGGTCGAAGAAACGGGCCGGCGTACTCGGCTCGAAGCCGGTGGCCTACTTCTCTCTGGAGTTCGGAGTCCACGAATCGGTTCCGATCTATTCCGGAGGTCTTGGGGTTCTCTCGGGCGACCACATCAAGAGCGCCAGCGGATTAGGCGTTCCCCTGGTGGCACTCGGTCTTTTCTATGACCAGGGCTATTTCAAGCAACATCTCGACGGCAACGGCTGGCAGAAGGAAGAGTACCTGGAAACCATGGTCGAATACCTGCCGTTGGAGCCGGCCGTCGATCCCGACGGGAACAAGATCACCGTCGAAGTCCCCACCCGAACCGGCACCATCTACGCGAAGGTCCGGAAGATGAAGGTCGGGCGCGTCGACCTCTACCTCCTCGATACCGACCTGGAGGAGAACTCGCCGGAAGATCGGGAACTCACCAGTCGGCTCTATGGTGGCAACACCCGCACCCGAATCCGCCAGGAGTTGGTTTCCGGGGTCGGCGGGGTTCGAGCTCTCAAGGCGCTGAATATCCAGCCCGGTGTCTATCATCTCAACGAAGGGCACAACGCCTTCGCCACGCTCGAGGTCATTCGGGAACGGATGCACGATGACGGCTTGTCGTTCGAGGATGCCGTCCGCGAGGTCGCCCAGCATACCGTGTTCACCACCCATACTCCGGTCCCGGCCGGCCATGACCGGTTCGACAACGAGTTGATCGAAGAGCATCTCGGCCCGCTACGCGACCAGTTGGGGGTCGATCACCATACGTTGATGAGCCTCGGACGGGTCGAGCCCGAAAACCACGAAGAACCGTTCTGCATGACGGTCCTGGGACTGAAACTCTCCCGATACGCCAACGCCGTCAGCTCCCTCCACGGACAAGTCTCTCGCCGCATGTGGTCCCACCTCTGGCCCTACCGCGTCGAGGAAGAGGTTCCCATCGGGCATATCACCAACGGCGTGCATGTGCCGAGTTGGATGGCATGGCAGATCAAGACCCTTTTCGAACGACACCTGCCCGCGCATTGGACGATCGAATCGATCGATCCGGAAGAGTGGCAGCAGGTCCACGACATCGACCCGGGGGAACTCTGGGAAACGCACAACGCCCTGAAGAATCTGCTGATCTCCTTCGTACGCCGTCGCGTCAGCCGTCAATGTCGCCGTCGCGGAGAATCGGATGAGGCGATCGACCACGCTCGAAACGTACTCGATCCGCACATCCTCACGATCGGATTCGCCCGACGTTTCGCCACCTACAAGCGGGCGACGTTGCTTCTTCGCGAGATCGAAAGGCTCGACCGCATCTGCAACGATCAAGATCGCCCGGTGCAGTTCATCTTTTCCGGCAAGGCCCACCCGGCCGATGAGCCCGGCAAGACCTTCATTCAGGAAATCGCGAACATGCGGAACGATCCACGTTTCGCCAACCGCATCGTCTTCATCGAAGACTACGATATCAATGTTTGCCGGCATATGATTCAGGGCGTCGACGTCTGGCTGAACAATCCGCGGCGTCCCCTCGAGGCATCCGGAACCAGCGGGCAAAAGGCCGTCCTGAACGGGGCGCTGAATCTCTCCATTCTCGACGGATGGTGGGCCGAAGCCTACGACGGCAAGAACGGCTTCGCGATCAGTTCCGGACGAAGCCATGTCGACGACGCGATCACCGACGAGCGCGATGCGGAATCGCTGTATCAGGTGATCGAAAACGAAGTCGTCCCGATGTTCTACTCTTGCGACGAGGACGGACTGCCCGGAGAGTGGATTCGTCGGATGATGCACTCGATCAGTTCGCTCGCCTGGCGTTTCAGCGCTCACCGCATGGTCGCCGATTACGTCCAGAATACCTATCTCCCGGCGGCCGGGGGCGTCAGTTGCAAAATGGACTTCTAACGGTTCTGATCGAACCGGCTTGCCCGGCAACAAGAAAACGAAAAAAGCTCTCCGTCGTCCTTGACGGAGAGCTTTTTTATTGCGAATCTTAAGGCCGGAAAAAACAGGAATCAGGGTTGTGTCCTTTCCGGCGATGCTTCCCATCGTCTGAGGAGAAGCCATCGCATCCTTGCAAATTCGCCGGCAGCCTGCAAAGCAAGCTCGTCGAGCGACATTCCACTAATTCGAGGATCGTCGCCGTCGAGCGGTTACACTTCTTGGAGAAGTGAATCCATCAAGTGTTCGTGATTGGAGGATTGCTCATCGCGCTGACTGGCCATATATTGATGCGGGGTGAAGAGCGCCGCGTGAATCGTACTTTCCAGCACGCTGGAGAGCATTTCTTGCGAGCGATGGTCGTTCCCGACGATCGAAAAGGCTTCATCTTCATTCTCCAGCGAAAGATAACCGTGGCCGCCCTGGTCGAAAAAGATCTCCCGACTGGCGACGTTGAAGATCTGCCCCTCCTGCATGCCGTGGATCTGGAATCCGAAGGTGATTTTCCCATATTCTCGAAACATGGCGAAGTCGCAGAAAAGTCGCTTATCGCACAGGTTTTCGAGAATCAACCGCTCCGGGCGGCCGATGTCGTTGTCGAAATGGATGCCGGGGCAAATGTCGCGAATCTGTTCCTTGAAATGTTCCTCGAAGGCTTCCCAGATTCCGGTCATGATCTCGACGTTGTCGGTGTAGACGGCGAAAGCTGCATTCGTCATTCCACTTTTCCTTTCCAGTTAAGCGAGTTCAAACGTGTTGGCAAATGGTTGTTCTGCCGCTGTTGAGGTGTGGAAAAATCGGACACGGTCGTTTCTTGTCGAAGCACGTCCAAGCTGCTTTCACGGTTCATCAATGGAAAAGAATCTTCAAAGGAACAATCCGAAAGGAAATCAAGATTGTGTCTTCGAAGCGAAAAATGGTAGAACCATCCATTGCCCTTTTTCAATCACTTTGCAGTACAACGGCATCTAAATGTTACCTGATGTGGTAACGGTAGACTAATTTATCGGCCCCCCTAGTGACAGGTGTTTGTCACAAACCGACAAAAAAAATCAGAACATATATTTATATTTGGCGATAACCCGAAGAATCGGCATGACCGGCATATATTGAAAAGGTAGAATCTGCAATTCCTCAGTAATCGTTAATTAGTGCATGATCAATCGTAACCTGTTGCATGTCAAGGTTTTATACAATTGTACACTCTGTCATTTTTGTGTTTTTGATTATAAAATAATAGTATATGCCGTTATAATAGCGGTCTGGCCATAAGACGTTATAATAATATACTGAAGCATTCCTGATGATGATGGACGCTGAAAATCCGAAAAAAACCCCCTCATTGGAAGATAAAGTGCGGCGGCTCCCTGCTACACCGGGGGTCTATCTCATGAAGGATGATGCCGGTCGTGTGATCTATGTGGGGAAGGCGAAGAACCTCCGCTCCCGCGCCGGAAGTTATTTTCTGCAAGGGGCTTTGGAGGATCCGCGGACGGGTCGTTGGGTCCATGAAATCAAGGATCTGGACTACATCGAGACCGAGAGCGAGGTCGATGCCTTGCTCATGGAAGCCCGATTGATCAAGGACATCCAGCCGAAACACAATCGCGATCTGAAGGACAGCAAGACCTTTCCCTATCTCCAAATCACCACGCGGGAGCCGTTTCCACGTGTGATGATGACGCGCACGCCGCGCGACCGGGGCGTGGCCCTGTATGGCCCCTTCGCCAATCCGGCCGGACTACGCGGTGCGATCCAGGTATTGCAGAAGATTTTCCGATTTCGGACCTGTTCGCTTGAGATCCAGGAAGACGATCCCCGGTGGAAATGGTTCCGTCCCTGCATTCTGGCTTCCATTCACCAATGCACCGCCCCCTGCAATCTCCGCATTTCGCGTCAAGAGTACCGCAAGAACATCCGTCGATTGCAACGTTTTCTCGACGGCAATCGGAAAACGCTCCTGAAGGAACTCCACCAGGAGATGAAAGACGCGGCCGCCGCTCGGCGTTTCGAGGTGGCCGCCGAACTCCGCGATCAGATCGCCTGCATCGAATCGCTCGATCAGCGGGGGAATCTCGAGACGCATGTCCAGCCGGAGGTGTTCCACGTCGATCCGAAGCGGGGACTTGCGGGACTGCAAAAAGTCTTCAAGCTTTCCGAAAAACCGCGTACGATCGAGGGAATCGATATTGCCCATCTCTCAGGCAAGGAAACGGTGGCGAGTCTGGTCCACTTCATCGACGGGTTGCCTTTCAAGCCGGGCTATCGTCGCTATCGCATCCGTACCGCGAAAGGGAGCGACGACTATGCGGCGATATCAGAGGTCGTCGCGCGTCGGTTTCGTGAGAACGCCTCCGGAGAAAGTCCCCCCGACATCCTTTTGATCGATGGGGGGAAGGGGCAGCTCCGTGCCGCAGGCATCGCCCTCGAACAGATGCCCCAACGTCCCGGGTTTCTGATGTCGCTGGCGAAGAAGGAAGAGGAGATCTTCACGCTCGATTCCGAGCATCCTCTGCGCTTGAGCCGGCATGCCTATGCGCTGCGACTGCTCCAGTATGTCCGCGACGAAGCCCATCGGTTCGCCCAGCACTATCACCATATTCTTCGCAAGCGGTCCACCTTCGGTTCCTGACCGGCCGGTCACGCACCGCTTTCTTGTTTCGCCGCCCTCTTCCGTAGAAGTGGGGATTCCGCCCATTCCGGCCCCGGGCTACTCACCGGGTTTCTCGAACGTCCTGTCGATCAGGCCAAGACGGCGACCGCCTGTTTGAGTGAATGGGGAACCATTCTGGTTGCCCAGGCCGCATGTTAGAGAAAAATCGCCGAAAAGCTAGAAAAAGCACAGTCGATGCTTGCAATGCGACCGGAATATGTTAAATTGTTTTGCGTGGGATATGTGCCCATATTTGAAAAATATTGAATTTTTTTGTGGGGAATCGGCCCAATTACTGTAGAATAGGAAAATCGAAGGAGGTCCGATTTCGAGGAGAATACCGATCAGATTTCGCCAAATGTCGTCGGCGTTATGTGAGATGGGCCTCGACCTGAGACATTCGTGACTTACGCAGACATCGTCAACGCGGTACGTTTCCCATGACCGAGATGAAGCAGTTAATCCTCGGCGAATTCAGTCGAAGGCTCGACGATCGTTTTCGATTGTCGATCCCTTCGGAGTTGGGGGATCTGCTGACGAAGGAATCGAACGACTGCGTGCTGGCGAAAGAACGGCCCGGCTGCATCAGTTTGTGGGATCAGAAAACCTGGCAACAGAAAATGGATGCCCGAGTAGGGATGATCCAACACAAGATGCAACTCGGCGATTTGGATAAGCAGGTTTCTCAACTGCAGATGTTCGGTCGCCTGCTTTCCACTCGTCATCGCCCGGTCCAGTTGGCGGGGCGAGGGCGGCTTGTGATTCCGGAAGGATTTCGCGAGTTCCTCGGGGTCGACGCCGGCAAGGAGGTCATGGTGGTCGGAGCGGCCATCTGCCTGGAAGTCTGGAATCCCGAGAAGTGGATCGACTACATCGAGGGGCGGATGCCGAAGTTCCGGAAGCTGGTCGATCACCTTTCGCGATAGCCGCGCTGGGAATGAACGGACGTCCTATCGATATTCCGAGAAAAGGCGGGCCCTGACGGATCCATGTCCCCCGCGAAGAGAATCATCGAGACACATCGAAAAAAACCTGCTCGTACCTGAATATCCGAATATTCCCCCCTCGGTCGTCACCCGAATGGGAATGCAAGTCAGTCGTCGGTATCGGATTGTAGGGTGCGGGCAGGTTTTCCCATTTCTTGCTTTCCCCGTTGGGGCTTATTCCGGACTGTCGGCGCTCACCCGACGGCACATCTTCACCAGTTCCTCCAGCGAGGCCTTGATGTCTTCTTCCGAAGCACCGTCGGCGATGGTGTTTTCCAGTTCGGCGGCGGTCGGCGACAGGGGCTCGAATCCGTAGCTACCGGCGGCACCTTTGAGTTGGTGCGCCAGTCGTTTCAGGCCCTCCCAGTCTTCTTTTTCCATCACGTCCACCATCTGGGAGATTCGGTCCGGCATTTCCGAGACGAACATCTCGACAATTTCACGGAGATCGGGATCCGTAGCCAAGACGGAATAGAGTGGGGTCGATGTGTCGGTTGGGGATGGCATCGCTTTTCCTCCAGTCGAGATTGATTGCGTTCTCCGGCGTGGGCGGAGATGTCAAGAATAATGCACACAAATGGCTGTCCGCAGATTCAGTATCTTTTTGCGGTCGCCTGTCCGGGATAATCCCTCCACTGTGGCGGTCCCGTTTTCATTTCCGGGGAAACACGTGATCACAAGGAGACGGGAAGCAGTCGTTCCTTTCAGATTCGTTCCCCGTTTTCCCGGGAGTGTCTGTACGATAACTATAGGTCGCGGACTCGGCCGGTTGATGATTTTTTTCGTGTTCTTTCAAATTGGTTCACCATATCAGCTTACGAGGAATTCATGAAATGGAGAGCTTTTTTTTCACGAGGGGGTCCTGCGAGTCGCTCGGGTTCAAAGCGGCCGCCCCCAACGGCCCTCGTATGGGATTCGTCATCTCATCTTTCTTATTTTGAGACGCAACCGCGAGGCAACGAGGTCGCCGAAAATGGGAAGAAAGTGAGGGTTTTGTCGGTTATGAGGCTTGGGGAGTTTTTTTTGGAAAAAAAGATTTTTTGGGAAGAGATACTTGAACTGGGGTGACAGACCCGGTAACATATCATTTGTTCCAGCGCAATCGCTCTGGTTTTCCTATATTGCCCGAGGTGTTTTTTTGTGGTTTTGTCGTCGGTCCCTCTGGCAATATTTATTCTATATGTATTTTTAGAATATCTGCCGGGGGCAGATAAGGAGTGATAAGGGATATTGGAGATCGATAGCGTTTTTGAGTGTGCTATATGTTTGTAGGGAAGTATAGACTTCCTTTTTTTTCCATTCTGTACGATGGAGACCTCGTTTCCGGTCAATCACATGATCCGTTTGGCATGGAACCGGAATAATCGTTTCAACCGGCCCTGAAATCTACGCGAAGTAGCCAAAATGGCTTAGTGAGTTAAAAGAATACTGTCAGGTCGTCGATATCCTGACCATGGAATGTGGATTTTGGCAATTTGCCGAGTTTATTTGTACCCCGTTTACGAAGGAGTATCACTGATGAAACGTCGAGTCCTTCTCTCGGTGTTGGCCGCAGGCATGATCGTTGTGGCGACATCCAGTGCACAGGCTGGCCTGTTTGGACGTCTTTGTCTGAAGTCTTGTGCCCCCGCCTGCTGCGAACCCGTCAGCTGCACCCCGTGCGAACCGGCCTGCGTCGAGCCTTGTGAGCCCGTCTGTGTCGAGCCGTGCGCTCCGGTCTGCGAACCGGCCTGCTGCGATCCCTGCTGCAAGCCCAAACGTTGTGGACTGTTCGCTCGTCTGCGTGCCCGTCTCGCCGCCTGCAAGCCCGCGTGCGCCCCGTGCGAACCGGCCTGCGTCGCCCCGTGCGAACCGGCCTGTGTCGAGCCGTGCGAACCGGCCTGTGTCGAGCCGTGCGCTCCGGTCTGCGAACCGGCCTGCTGCGATCCCTGCTGCAAGCCCTGCCGTCCTCTCGGTGGACTGTTCGCCCGCATCAAGGCCCGTCTCGCCGCCTGCAAGGCCAAATGCTGCGCCCCCGTGTGCGGTCCGTGCGAACCGGTCTGCGTCGAGCCCTGCGAGCCGGCCTGCTGCGACCCTTGCGCCCCCGTGTGCAACTGAGATTCAACGATGCGTTCATCATCCCGTCTGCTGTAGCGGCCCCGCAATGCCGCGGTCAGCGACAGGATGAATGTATGAATAGAACCCGCTTGTGCTTTCATGGCCAAGCGGGTTTTTTCTGCGCTGCCCGTAGCCTGGGACGCTCGACACTTCATCGTTCGAAGATGCTCGCCAGTTCCTCATTCGCCGAGAATGCTTGTTGGAGTAGAATCTCCCACTTCGCTCCCTCTCGTGCTCGGGAATCGCGTTGCTCGCATATCAGCGCGATCAAATCCGGAAAAAGTGCCTTGAGAGCCCGATCCCGGTGTTCCAGTTCCAGGCAATCCTCAAGCCGGGCTTCGGCGAAATCGGCAAGCAAAGCGACCTCGGGACGAAGCCACTCCGGATGCCCCTGCTCATGCTCTAGAAAATGACCCAATGTCAAATTCCTACCAAGCCGCGCTTCGAGGGACCGCCACGTCTCGGAGCGGCGGAGCGGAAGCGTCCAAGCACTGACCGCCGGTCGCATCCGGGGATGACGAGCGCACGCCCGTACCAGAAGTCGCAAGGCATCGAGCAGTTCCCCGGCGGTGGTCTCGTAATCGGTCAGGATCTGAAAGACGGTGTAATCCAGGTGGAGTTGATCGAGGGCATCGCATACCATCTCCAGTTGCTCCACCGAATGTCCCTTCTTCCAGAGGGCAAGCATCCCAGGATGGAATGTTTCACCTCCAAGCTGGAGCATCGGTTTCAATCGCCCGATCCAGTGAAGCAGTTCTTGGTCGATCTTTCCACTCCGGTCCAGTAGAGAAGAAGGGTTCGTCTGCACATTGAGACGATACCGGCTTTTGAGGAAGTGGCAACCGAACCGCTGGAAAAAGTCGAGCGTCCTATCGCGGTCGAGAAAAAAATCTTCATCGTAGAGGCAAGCCCAGCCGACCCGACGCTCTCGAAGCAGGGGGGACCTTGTGGTCCGATAGTGGCGATACCGCTCAATGCGCAGTTTCCCCTCGCGGCATAGTCGATCCACCGATTCCATCTCCGCGATCAACTGGGCGGCTGTTTTGGTCCGGACCTTACTGCCGTGGAGTCTGGCGCAAAAAGTACACTTTCCTGGGCAACCGCGTCCCCCGACCAGGTAGATACCGTCGAATGGGCCTTCAAAACCTTCCATCAGTGATAGATCGAGCGGCGTTGCCCGCATTTCCGCTTCCGAAAACCGCGGCTGCGAGTTGTCATCGATCAAATTCGTGTAGATTTTGCCCGCGTGGGTGTAGGTCAGGCCGTCGATCTCCGCGACGTAGGATCGAGAAAACGGCTTCGCGGCGTGTTCCAAAAATGCTGCCAGCGATCGTTCCGCCTCACCGGCAAACACATAGTCGGCACCGCTTTCCAATAGGACTTCCTCAGGGCTGGAGGTCGCCGTAGGGCCGCCGACGAGAATGGTCACGTCCATCAGGCGGCGCACCGCTTCAATGCTGCGAACCATTTGGGGAAAGCACCATCCTTCGGCCCGTAATCCGATGACGTCGGGCCGAAAGGAGAGTAATAGTCGGGTGAAGGGGATTCCCAGTTCCGCGATGGCGTGGATGCCCTTCTCGATTCCTTCGTCGTTTTCCACCCGTTCGGAGGAGAAAGAGGTCGCTGTGCGAAGTAGTTCGGGGGGGATCTTCCAGGGAGAGGTCGGCAGAATGGGCGTCAGCCGAACATCGGCAAGGTTTTTCTGCTTGACGAACGATGCTACCTCGAGCAGGCCGCAGGGCCATCCGAACGAGCCGAAAAGAACGCGGATGGGTCGAAAAGAGGACATGGCCGATTCGCAAGGAGAAGGCGCATAAAAAAACCGCCGGCATTCGGAGGAATCGCCAACGGAATAAGCGAGGCCGACGGGACTCGAACCCGCAACCACCGGATCGACAGTCCGGTACTCTAACCAATTGAGCTACGGCCCCTTTCTTATTCGAATATCTGGAAGGTGATCTTCGAAAAAGGATCTTCAGAAAAAAGAAGGGGTTCCAGCCTCTTGCCCGTGCTTCTGCGCGGGCCGGCAAAATGCCGCATCTTCTCTGAAGGAAAGGGATTATCTCTCCTCTCAATTTCCCTAGAATTATACTTCGCTTGAGAGGTTCATCAAGTGGGGGAATGTGGTTTTTCCAGAAAAAGGCGAAAGCTTCTACCTCACTGTCTTCCAGATGAGGAGGGTGCGTTTCTTGAAGGATCCGGACATACTTCTTCCGGAAAAGTGTCCGCCGCGCGGGAGCCTTGACGTCGCTTCTTCATCGCAAAACCGGGATTGCCGATTGCGGAAGTGGAGAGCCGACGATGCGAAGATCACCACTTCTCCCGCTCGGAGATCGAATGGGCAAAAAAGGGAAATCGTCTCATGATTATCCGGTTCCTTCCATTTGCTGAGTGTTCATTTGTCACTAATCAGTGTATCATGATGGAGGGGGAGGCTGAAAAATGTTAGAATTGCGCAAAAATGGAGGAATGTCAATTAAATTTCAATTAGAATTTGGTTAAGCGAGAAAGCGAATGAAAAGACGGCCTTCGTGTTTTTTCATAAGTTCTTGTGTTGTAGTGGCTTGCGTTTTTTGATCTCGGTATCCGCTCAAAGAGGGGTGAAGGGAGTTAACACAACGCAAACACGCTTCTTCCGAGGTCTTCCACCCGTTTCTCCCACCCGGTACACTGTTATCATATCAGGGTTTCAAACGGTTTCTCCTCTTGTCGTATCCAGAGTCGGCCGCCCCTTAGGATTCCCAAGGACCGCGGCTTCTCGAGATTGCCGTCATACAAGGTGGCCTACCACATTCACCATTGCCTATTGCCGCAAGGACCTTCGCCGATGTCTCAGCCGAAAATACTGGTGATTGAAGACGAACTGGATATTCGCAAGCTCATCACGTTCAACCTTGAAAAAGAAGGATGGAACGTGATCGGGTGTGCCGACGGCGAGGAAGGGTTGGCGAAGGTCGAATCGTTCCAGCCGGATGTGGTCCTCCTCGATCTCATGTTGCCGGGCATCGACGGAATGAGCGTTTGCCGCAAGATTCGGGAGAATCCGGAGACGGCCGACATCACGATCATCATGATCACCGCCAAGGGAGAAGAGGCCGATATCGTCATTGGCCTGGAGCTCGGCGCCGACGATTACATCGTCAAACCGTTCAGCCCTCGCGTGTTGGTGGCCCGAATCCGGGCGCTTCTGCGGCGGTCGGTACCGGCCGAGCCGGACATGAACGACTCGAGCGAAATGATTCGCCTCTATAATCTCATCATTCATCCCGGCAAGCGGGAAATTCTGGTGGACGATCATCCCATCCAATTGACCGACATGGAGTTTCGACTGGTGCATTTCCTTGCGCGACGTCCCGGATGGGTCTTCACGCGAAATCAAATCATCGACGCCGTCCGAGGCAGTGATGTCATCGTCAGCGATCGCGTGGTCGACGTCCAGGTGGTCGGCATCCGCAAGAAGCTCGGAAAAGCCGGCAATCTCATTGAAACGGTTCGCGGCGTGGGGTATCGTTTCAAGGATTCGTGAGCGCCGTTTCCCGTCCGGCCATCACCTTCTCCGTTTATTTTGTGAAGTCCGCTCTACCGATCGCGGAAAGGAACGGCGTCTGGGCGGCTTGCCCTCGGTTGGGGAGCTCGGGCCGCTGAGATGTCCTCGAAGGCGAGTTCTTTCCCGGCTATTGATCCCAAGGGCATTTCCAAAGGGTAGACCATGTTTTCCTCGACGCGGCTGAATGTCATCTGGGCCATCTTCGTCCCTTCGTTGCTTCTGGCGGTGGTGCTTATGCTCACGCTGGTCGTGCTGGCCACGCGCATTATGCACAACGATCATCGACAGCGCTCCCGCCAGTCACTCGAAACGACCGCCAAACTCGTTCGACGACTCATCGCTTCCTCCGAAGGGCAGGTTTCCCCCGACTCTCTCGATGTCATCTTCAAGGAGTTGGTCAAAGAGGTGCCGCATATGCGGATCGCCGTTCTTTCGGAAGACGGGGAGGTCTTGGCCGATTCGGAGCGAGATCCTTCGGAGAATCGCAATCTCGGATACCGTCCCGAGGTTGCCGATGCGGTGGCCGGAAAGGAAGGATTCGACGAGCGCCGAAGTGAATTGAATGAGGAGCAAGTGATGTATTACGCGCTTCCCGCGCTGGAGGCGAGCGAGAAAGGATGGATCATCCGTACGAGCATGCCGACGGAATTCTTCGAAATGCGCATGCAGATCTTTCGCGACAACATCTCCCGCGTTTCCCTGATCGCCTTGGTGGTGGCCGGTGTTTTGAACTATCTGGTCGCGCGGAGTATCGCCAAGCCACTGGATGAGCTCAAGCAGTGTGCGATCCGCTTTTCCGAGAACGAGTTCGAGACGAAGGCCCCCGACTCGTGGATTCGGGAACTGGACGAGCTGTCCCTGGCAATGAACAAGATGGCCTTCCGCATCAATGAGAACCTCGAAAGCATTTCTCATGAAAAAGCGGAGAAGGAAGCCATTCTTTCCAGTATGGCCGACGGGGTCTTGGCGATCAATGCCCAGGAACGCATCCTCTACACCAACCGTTCGCTCGAACAAATGCTCGGCATTTTCCCTCGGGATTCCACCAACCGTCTCTTGCAGGAGGTGATACGCAACGTGGAAATCCAGAAGTTCTTCCAGAATCTCATCGCCCAACCGGATTCCTCTCGGGAAAAGGAGGTCGTCTATCACTCGCCGAAGGAAACGCACCTGCAACTCCGGGGGGCCGCCCTGCGCGACTTCGAGGGGCGCCGCATGGGCTCGCTGGCCGTGTTCCACGACGTGACGCGGCTGAAGCGGCTCGAACAAGTCCGCAAGGACTTCGTCGCCAATGTTTCCCATGAGCTTCGAACGCCCATCACCGCCATTTCCGGCTTCGCCGAAACGCTTCTGGAAGGAAGTCTCGATCGGGAGGAAGACGTTCGGGATTTTTTGACCATCATCAATAATCACATCACCCGAATCACTTCGATCATCGACGATCTGCTGATCCTCTCCCGTCTCGACGCCGGGTTGTTGATCGAACGCAACCGGGTTCCTTTGCGGGAGGTGATCGGCGCGGCGGTCGGCGTTTGCAAGATGCTCGCCGAAAAGAAGCAGGTCACGCTGGAGATCGCCTGTCCGGCCGAGATGGAGGTCATGGCGAATGTCCCGCTCCTGGAGCAGGCGATCATCAATCTCGTCTCCAACGCCATCCAGTACAGCAGCGCGGAAACGACCGTGCAGATCGTCGGCCTGCACGAGGAGGAGAAGGAAGGCGTAGTCATCGAGGTCCGCGATCAGGGATGCGGCATCGCTCGGGAGCACCTGAGGCGCATCTTCGAGAGGTTCTACCGCGTCGACAAATCCCGCAGTCGCCAGGAAGGCGGCACCGGACTGGGGCTTTCGATCGTCCGCCACATCGCGGAACGCCATGGCGGAAGCGTCGATGTCGAAAGTCAACTCGGCACCGGCTCCGTCTTCCGGTTGCATATCCCATCCATGACCTGAAAATTCGTCGACCGGGAGCGGCTTTCCAGCAGGGGGCATCACATCCTGTCACAGAGGTGCCTGGATTCTCTTTTTTTGGTGCATCCTCTTGAAACACGCGGTTGATTCCTCCAAATAGAAATGCGATAATCGGCACGCGACCGACGCCCCGAATGGCGAACCATTCCCCATTTTCCCGCCATGCGGCGGTTCCATCCAGGCCGATTCCACCGAATTCGTTTCCCTCCGTCACCCAGAAGGACTCAGCTCATGACTTTCCCATTGGTACGCTCGCATGCCCTGATCATCGTTGCTCTCTTCGGAGGCATGCTCGCTTCGGCAAAGAGCACTCCGGCCGAAGACGATGCTCCCGCCCCGGCACAGCTCGAGGCCTCCATCGCGGAGCATCGCATGGGGACGATTCGGATCGAAACCGAGCCGGGCACGCCGGTTTCCATCGAGCAGCAGAAGCACGCCTTCTGGTTCGGCGCTGCGCTCGCCAACGGCGCCTTCGCCGGTTGGTGGAATCCGGAAGAGCAACGAAAGTATCGCGAGGTTTTTCTCGAAAACTTCAACGCCGCGGTCACCGAGAACGCCGTGAAATGGGCCAATATGGAACCGAAAGAAGGTGAGGTGAATTACGAAATCGTCGACGCCATGCTCCGCTGGACCGAAGAGCACGACATCCCGCTCCGGGGCCATTGCATTTTCTGGGGGGTCCCGAATCGCGTGCAGGACTGGCTCAAGGAGAAGGATGACCGGCAGTTGCGGCAGGCGCTTAAGGAAAGGGCGCTCGATGTGGCGACCCGGTATCGAGGACGTTTCGCTGAATACGATCTGAACAATGAAATGATGCACGCTAATTATTATGCCGACCGACTCGGTCCCGGCATCACCAAGGATATGGCCGACTGGGTCCACCAAGGCGATCCCGGCGCGGTGCTGTTCGTGAACGATTACGACGTGCTTACCGGCAACCGGCTGGACGATTATGATCGCCATGTCCGAAATCTGCTCGATCAGGGCGTCGCGATCGAAGGGATCGGGGTCCAGGGACATCTTCACGGCGACCGGTTCGATCGGGCGACGCTGCAGGCTTCCTTGGATCGGCTCGCCGAACTCGACATGCCGATCCGCATCACCGAGTTCAACTTCCCGGGGCAGCGGAGCGACGCCTACCGCAACCGGGGAAAGCGACTCACCGAACAGGAGGAGCAGGCAAAGGCAAAGGCCCTGGTCGATTATTACCGGATCTGTTTCGCCCATCCGGCCGTCGAGGGCATTCTCATGTGGGGTTTCTGGGAAAAGGCGAACTGGATTCCCGCCTCCTCGCTCTACCTTCGCGATTGGACCCCCACACCCGCCGCCGAGGCCTACCGAAAGCTCATCTTCGAGACCTGGTGGACCGATTGGCAGGGAAAGACCGACCGCCAAGGTCACTGCGAAGTGCCCGCTTTCTACGGAACCTACCGCGTCAAGATCGGCGACGTCGAAAAGACGGTCGAGTTGACCGAAGAGAATGCTCCGCTGGTCTTGAGCGACTAGTACGCCACGAGAACGTGCTTACCGCTTTCCACGGCAACCGGGCGAACCGGTGCAGGTGGAAACGTAGCGGGTGATGCCGCCGGAACGGTCGGGCCGCAACTCCATCGGGCTGCCGCATCGAGGGCAGTACTCGATCTGGTCCGGCGACCGCTCTCCCGTCTCCTGCTTTTTAAGACAAGCCACGCAAAGGGTCGTTCCCGGCACCGCTTCCAGACGCTCCGCCGGAATCTCCTTGCCGCAATCTTCGCAACGAACGGCATCGTCCCAGGTGATCTCCTCACCGGTCGCCTCGCGGACCGAAAGACCGCACTCCCGGCAAACGGGACAGGGAATCTTCCCCGAGTGGGCCTGGAAGAGTTCGCAGAAGATGTCGGGGTGGAACTCGGCCGTGGGACGCAGTTTGCCGATTTGAATCAGCGCTCGGGCGATCGCCTCGATCCCCCAGTACTGCTGGAAGTCGCAACTCAGGCAGACAACGTGAAATGTTCGGGGGGACGGTTCCATGCAAGACGCGATTCCCCGGCGCGGTTCGCCCGGGGAGAGATTCCTTACTTCTGGGTGAACTCCTTGATGATCGTCGTCTCGCGGATCTGGAGGCTGTCGGGCTCGAACGTGCGGATCTTGATCTGAATCCCACGCAAAGAACGCAGGTACGGCGGTCGCGATTCCCATTCGTTCATGTCGTCGATGATCCCGTCGCCGTTCGGTTTGATCGGCGTTCCATCCGCCCTTACGACCGGATCGTCCACGCGATTCATTCCCTCGTCGGCCAGCCCATCGCCATCCTGTTTCAGGCCGTCGTACTCGTAGGCGTCGGTCCAGGTATCGTAGGTGTTGGGGAGATAGTTGGCATCCGCCCGGGCGTGGAGGGGATTGTTCCGCGAGTACCAGCCCGGGGAGCGGAGCGGGAAGAAGCTGTCGATCGACTGCCCGTTCTGAATCGCGCTGATCATCGTTTGTATGGGCGGCAGCGGTTCCTCGCCCAGGTCGACGTAGCGTCGGACCTCGGGATCCCACGCCTTGACGTCGAATCCGATGACGTTCGTCATGATCACGTCTTCGGCGATCCGGTTGCCCAGGTAGGGGGTCCCTTCGCCGCCAGTGGGCGCCACCGTGGTGTCGTGGAGCGTTTCTTCACTCACGGCCGCGTTCGCCGACTGATCGTCGTTCCAGGGTAGCGGATCGAGCCAGAGATCGAGATAACCTCGCTGCGGATTGGTGGGGTCGCACAACGCCGGATCCGGCAGATCGGCACTCGTCAAGTTCGAGCCGAGCGTCGCGTTGGCGAAATTGTTATAGGCAAGCAGCAGATCGTTCTGCGGCGGATTGCCTTCACTGGCGGGGAGTTCTTTGGTCGGCAGGGACCAGCCGGCGTGCCAGCTCCACCAGTAGTGGCTCGTATTCAGGTAGGAGCATTCCCGGAGCGTCGGCATGCGCAGGGTGTCCCAGAGGCCGGCCGGGTCGTCGTGCGGATTGAACGGGAAATCGGTGCGGATGTCAAACTCCTCGGCAGTGTGGGCGAAGCGGTTCTCGCGACGGGTCAGATCGTCGAGCGAATTCGCTCGGAGCTTGCCGAGATGGTTCAGCGAACCGGCATCGGCATAAGGATCGATGGAGGAGGGATCGTTCCATTCCCAGCGAACCGAGACGTCGTAACGGTTGTAGAAACCGAAGCCCGTGCGGACCGCCGTCGTTTCACTCGCCAAGGCTTCTTGGAGTTGTTCGTCCGGGACGATCAAGAGCACACGGCGATAGAGCGTCGTCCCCCGTACGAACCAGATGATCTCCGCGACGTTCGATTCGATGACGTCGTCGCCGAACCGACCTCGGAACGGCTGCTGGGCGGAACTCTTGGCGGTGAGCATGAGGATGTCGTCGAAATCGCCCACCGTGGTGTCCGGCTTCTGGGTTTCGCTGTCGATCGCGATATCTTCCGGTTGCCAGCGTCGGCCGTTGCCCCCGCTTGCGCTTCCGGTCGG
The DNA here is from genome assembly GCA_964632505.1 of uncultured Planctomycetaceae bacterium. Lineage (GTDB taxonomy): Bacteria > Planctomycetota > Planctomycetia > Pirellulales > Thermoguttaceae > CAZWCE01. The sequence goes on from CAZWCE010000019.1 coordinate 53,150, forward strand.
CAGGGAAGCGTCGTAGGTGCCGATGCGTCCCTCAATGTAGCAGAAATAGCCTTCGTTGTTGTCGAGGCTTCGCGGCGGTTTCATTTCGGTGGTGACCAGGTCGAGGTCGTGACTGAGCCGGGTGGCGGTCGAGCGGAGATTGCTGCTCATCTCGAGCGTCGCCTGGGTTTCGTTGACCGTGTCGCCCACGCCGCTGAAAATCTGGGTCACCGCGAGCATCAGAAAGAGCGCCAGGGTCACCGCGACGAGAATCTCGACCAGCGTGTAACCGGCGCGGGAGACCTGCCCGCGACGGCGAACAAGCGCACCGGGACGGTCATATCGGAAAGGGGTGGGAGTCGTTTTCATGATGACGAGATCTCCTTCAGTGATATACGCTGGGTTGCCCGTCTGGCCCGAGCGACGAAAACCGCCGTTGCACGCTCCGAAGGAGAGATGAAATCCTTTCTCCTTGCTTGGTGAAGCGGACGCGGTCTTCACGTATATCCCCAAAGCTTGCGAAGAATGGAGCTTGGGAAGCGTAGCATACATCGAGTCGAAAGAAAGCACTCTTTTTCTTCTTTCTCTCTATCTACTATTCGACTCCGCGACCGGAGGAAAGTCAACCGTTTTCCCCCCGAAAAACGACAGTTCCCCTGAAAAAGGCGGGAAAAAGGGTAGAAATGGAACATCTCTCCCCGAACGGTGTTGAGACCGCCCTTTCGGGTGGTGATGGATTTTGCAGAAAAAATATCCCTTTTTTTGTGATAAAAAACGGCAAATTGGGGTTCATTCGCCGGAGATTCTTGTGTCGATGATGCAGCTTGCTTATAATCGCCATTTCGGATCTTCGTGGTTACCGGAATAATCACGCAGGTTTCACACCATGGATGAATGCGAAGAGCCGGAATCCTCAACGCACCCACCTTTTTCGAGCCCGCCTGAATACGTTCCGATCGTCCCTTCAAGGCAGGCTGTCCATCCCCTTTGAATGAACTGGAGGTATGCATCGATGACATGTAAGGAAGGTATCATCAGTCTGCTCACCGTATTGGTTCTCTCCGCGAGTGTGGCGGCCCAACAGGAAGAGAAGTCCGAGGCGAAGGAGTCGAAAGCCCCGGCCGCCGAATCGACTCAAACGAAGGATTCGCCGGCCGTTGCGCCGGAAAAGAAGGAGAAACCGGCCGAGACGGTTTCGGAAAAAGCCCCCGCGGAGAAGACCGAGCAGGACGCGGCATTGGAGCAGGACCCCAAAGCGAAAAAGGCGAACGCCTCGCCGAAAGTGACCGGCCGGAAAGCTCCCGAGATGAGCGGTCCTTCGAATTCAGGTGAGCAGCCCGCTTCGAAGGAGCAGAAGAACGCGGAAGAACCGGCGAAAGAAAAAACGGCCCCCGAACCCCCGAAAACCGAGAAAAAACAGGAATCGGAAGAGAAGTCGCCTCGGGTCGTCAATGGTGTCGAACTCTCCGAGGTCGAGTACGAAGTCTACCAGAAGACGAACGCCCAGAGGGCCCGGTACGGACTGTCGCCGTTGGTGCTCGATGGTCGTCTGATGCAATCGGCGCGACGACATTGCCGGTGGATGGCGCGGCGTCGGGTGATGCAGCATACGCGGGCAAATGTGGCGGAGAACATCGCCATGGGCCAGCGTTCCAGTGGGCATGCCCTGCGAAGCTGGATGAGTTCGAGTGGACATCGGGCGAACATTTTGAAGCGTTCCTATCGTCGCATCGGCGTGGCCGCCTACCGATCGGCCAATGGAACGATTTTCTGGTGCCAGCAGTTCCTTTACTGATCGCGATGGCGAATACGCCCGGTTGTCCCGGATTCTCCGGAGGCCTGTGATTGAAGCGATTCCCCCTTGGCGTTACACTCGATGGCACGCTTATTTTCCAGAAGATGCTTGATGGGGGTTCCCAGGGGGAGCGTTCAAGTAGGGTTATTGCGCGATCGAAAGCAGGAAGAAGGAAGCAGATGCAACTCGGCGTGATCAGCGACACGCACGGCGAGGTCTTACTGACCGCAAACGCCGTGGAGCTTTTTCAATCATTTGGCGTGGACGAGGTCATCCACTGCGGCGATATCGGCGCGCAGTCGGTGCTTGATCAGTTCGTGAAGATTCCCACCCATTTTGTCTTCGGCAATTGCGACACCCAGCGGGATCTGCTCCGCCAAGCGATTACCCGGCGGGGGATGGAGTGTCACGAATCGTTCGGTTCGATGGAGCGAGAAGGGAAGAAGATCGCCTTTCTTCACAGCGACGACCAATCGCGCTACGAACAATCGATCGCTTCCCAAAAGTGGGACTTGATCTGTTACGGCCACAGTCACGAAGCGATGCTCAGCACCCACGGACGGACCCGGGTGCTCAATCCCGGGGCACTCCACAACGTGGCGGAGCCGACCGTCGCGGTGATCGCACTTCCGGAGATGGACGTTCTCCGCCTTCGGGTGTAGGAACGCAATTCTCCGGAGCGCTTTCGTTGTTCAACCGGCGAGTCGATCGAGTCGATTGACCGGGAGCTGCAAGGGAACTTCGATCGGCTGGTAGCGGTAGACCATCTGGTAGGCGTCTTCCTGCATGTCTTCGTAGTAGTTCCGCATCACCGAGGTGGCGAAGAATTCGCACGAGCGGAAGAAGAGCTGAGCCGGCAGGTTGGTTTCCCGCACCTCCAACACGATGCGGGTTCGCCGTTGGGGCGCCAGTTTGCCGACGAGCTTCGAGATCATCTGCGTCCCCACCCCCATGCGCCGGGCGTCCCGGCCGGTGGCGAGATTGAGAACCTGGATTTTCGTCTTCGCCAGTTCATAGACCATGAAGCCGACGACGCGTTCGTCGTATTCGGCGACCATTCCGATGCAGTTCCGCTGCCGCAAGCACCGGATGAAGTCGTCCTCGCTCCAAGGAAACTCGAAGGACTCTTCTTCGATGGCCAAAACCTCCGGCATGTCCCGGCGGATCATCCATCGAATATGGACGCGAATTTCTCCAGCTTGGATTTCGTGATTCATTTCGGTCTACCTCCCTGTTGGACCAAAATCATGGAGGACATTATTTGCCAATCGTGTTGGGTGCTTCAGGTGCCTCATGTATCTTGGACGCACACCAAAAAAATAATGTCGTAAGCGAGACGGGAAATGCCATTGAGCGATTCCTTTGCGTTGCCGTTTCCCTTGAGTGTCCAAGATAACAAATAATCACCCTTCTTCCAATACGAGAATCTGGCCGACGGGGAAAAAGGAGGGATCGAAAAAAGAACGACTGCCCGTTGTGAAAAGACGACCGGTGCCGAAGCTCAAGAGGCTTTTTCCTCGTTGTTGTGGGCGTTGTTCCCTGAAGGAGCGTCTTCCGCCGTTCCGAAGGGGGGGATCGGGCAGGCGAGCATCGCGGCGATGGCGCGGATCAGCTCTCCCTCTTTGGGAGTGACTTTTTGATCGGCGGCCACACAGTTGGCGAAGGCGGTCATCAGGCGTTTCTTCAATGTCGGCGAGGCATCGGCCAAAGCCTTCAGTGCTGCGTCGAATGATTTGAGATTACAGCGGTCTTTCGGGCACATCTCGGCCGGCTTTTTGAAGATGGCGAGGCCGACGCGGAAGGCCCGGGTCGCGTCCTCTTCCTTTTCGTTTCCCGCATAGGCAAGATAAGAGAGCACCAGCGAGAATTCGTCGAACAGCGGCGTGATGCTGTGGTAACGCACGACGGGGCGTTTCTGCAATTGGAAATGCACGTCCAGATCTCTCAGCAGCATGGCGTGGATGGTGTACTCGAACAGGTCGATCTTCCGGTCGGCCTTCATCAACGCATCGAGGTTCTCGCGGAAACGCCGATACTGCTCCGGCGAGAGATTCCGCAGTGCCGGAATGGCGAGCTCGACCAGCGGCAACCGCGATTCCGGCGCAAATCCCTTCAGGTGGTCCATCAACTTGAGTGTGAGATCGAAACAGGGCTTTTCGGCCTTCTCGGCGAGGATGTCGAGCTGTTTGCGACGGATCTCCGCCTCTCCGTCCAGAAGGATGCTGTAGATGACCGCCCGGGCGCCGAACGGTTCTCGAGCCGCCTGAGACATCGGATCGGGAATGGTGTCCAATAGCGCGGCGGCCACCGCCAACTGAGTGAAATCGACCGTGCCGATTCGGCTTACCGCCGTCAACGGATCCAACGGCATTGTCTTGCCCGGGGTGCCGGGTCTTCGTGTGAAACCGTATTTCGCGGCTTCGGCCCGGAGGTGGGCCCGATCGGCCTGAAGATGCTTCGGTCGTTCCAGTACGGCGAGTTTTTCAAGTCGCTTGGGGTAATTTCCGTCGAAATGGGGAACGATGCGTCGGATCCTCGCGGTGAGCGGTGGGTGCGTGGAGAGGAAATTTCCGAAGAAGGATTCCGCGATGTTTCCGAAAAACATATGACTGGCCTCTTCGGCGTGGGCATTGAAGACCTTCGACCCGATCCTCCCGCAGCCGAGTTTTCGAAGCGCGCCGGAAATGCCTTCCGGATTTCGGGTGAACTGCACGGCTGAAGCGTCGGCGAGATATTCCCGCTCGCGCGAGATCGCCCCTTTGATGAGCTTGCCGAAGAAGAGACCGATGCCTCCGATGATGATCAACCCGATTCCAACGACCAACAGCGCCGCGGTGGGGCCGCCTTTTTTCCCGCCGCCCCCTTCTCCGGCGAAGACCATCGTTCGCAAAAGGATCCAGCCCAACAGGGCGATCAGCAGGATGCCGTGCAGAATGCCGATCAGGCGGAGGTTCAAACGCATGTCGCCGTTGAGGATATGGCTGAACTCGTGCGCAATGACGCCCTGGAGTTCGTCGCGGTTGAGATACTCCAGGCACCCCCGCGTCACGCCGATGACCGCCGTGTTGGGTTCGTATCCGGCGGCAAAGGCGTTGATGCGCCGCTCCCAATCGAGAATGTAGACCGTCGGCACCGTGATGCCCGAGGCGATGGCCATCTCCTCGACGACGTTCATCAGGCGTTTTTCCAGCGGGTTCTGCGTCTGAGGATCGACCTCCCTTCCGCCGAGCATGGTCGCCACGGCGCTGCCTCCGGCGGAAAGCTCCTGGATTTTGAACAGCGTGCCCGCGGCGACGACCGCCAACGTCGCCACGCCGCAACCGAAAAAGAGTCGGAGATCGAAAGGGTTCTGCGACAACTTCGCCGCGAAACTCTCCGGATTCTCCGGGTTGCCGCCCAGCGTCACTCCCAGCACCGCCAGCCAATAGACGGCGACCATGATCATAAGGACCGCGAGGACGAAATAGGTCACCAAAAGACCCGTTTTCTTGCGGGCTTGATCCTGATGTTCGAAAAAATCCATCGTGCTCATATCACACCGCAAACGCCTTGGATGGAGTGGGACGATGCCGGACCCGCTCCGGCTCCAATTTCCGGGGAGGCCGGAGCGGGTCGACCGTCGGAGCGATCACTCGAACGAGACCTGGGGGGCTTCCTTCTCGGTTTCGTCTTCGATCTCGAAAAGGGCCGCTTCCTGGAAGTTGAACATACCGGCGACGACGTTCGCGGGGAACACTTCGCGAGAGGTGTTGTACCGCATCACCGAATCGTTATAGGCCTGACGCGAGAAGGCGATCTTGTTTTCGGTCGAGGTCAGTTCTTCCTGAACGCTCATCATATTCTGGTTCGCCTTCAAATCGGGATAGCTCTCCATGACCATCATCAATCGGCTGAGGACTCCGCCCAGTTGCGATTCCGCCCCTGAAAGGGCCTGCATTGCCGAAGGATCCCCCGGCGATTGGGCCGCCTTCTCGCCGGCGCTGGCGGCGATGTTTCGGGCCTGAATAACCGCCTCGAGCGTTTCACGCTCATGCTTCATGTAGCCCTTGGCCGTTTCGACCAGATTCGGAATCAGGTCGTATCGGCGCTTCAGTTGGACATCGATCTGAGAAAAGGCATTCTTGTACCGATTTCGCTTGGTGACCAGGCCGTTGTAGATGCCGATGGCCCACGCGGCAACGACCAACGCCACCACGACGAGGATCCCCAAGATCACGAGAATGACAATCAAAACACCCATTTGCATAGCTCCTTATTTGAAGAAAAGACGGGCTCTCGTTGTTTCCGACTGCTGGAAGCGAGCATCCCCCTCTTTGAATGACGGAAAGTGTTCTTTCCGAAAATCACCGGCCGGCCGGGCGATGAGGAGTCGCATTGACGAACCAAGAATTCACGAATAACATGCGGAGATAAGCATCTCATCCGATATTCGTTGAATCGGATGGAATATTGCGTGGGACGACTCGATTTTTTCCCTCCGGCATCGCGACGAAATGTGATCTTCTGATCACTGCAATACGGAAAGGCAAGATCCCATTCTAGGAAAAGCGATCCCCCGCGTCAATCAATAGCCGGTTTTCTCCGAAAGCCCTGTCTCCTGCAAGAACTCTCGGGGAATGCGGCATGATCACCGAAATGTTCTGAAATCCAAGAGATCCCCGTCTTGTGATGGGGAGCCGGAGAGGGGAGCGATCACTTTCCTCAAGCGGTGGATCGTTCCCACAGGAGGGAGAGGAAATCGCGGTCATTTGCGATTTTTCCCGATTGACGCCCCCAGCCGGTCGCCCTATAATAGGCCCTTTCACCGTGATGGATAGCTCAATCGGACGGGCCCCTTCATGATCGCAATACACTGAGTTTCCCCGCTATTTAGGGGGGGGGGCTTCCGGTTTTTCCGCATCGGGGCGTAGCTCAGCCTGGATAGAGCGCTGCGTTCGGGACGCAGAGGTCGATGGTTCAAATCCATTCGCCCCGACT
>CAZWCE010000020.1:0-56408 GCA_964632505.1 uncultured Planctomycetaceae bacterium
ACCCTGGAATGATACCGGATTCTTTCTTTATATTCCACCTCTTGGGTCAAGATTGAGCCCCAGCGAGCCGGACGGAAATATTCTTTCCAACCTCGAGAAAAAGAAAGAACTTTTCGGCCCCTTCTTTCGTAAAAACCCTTATACCCCTATTGTTGTGAAGGCCCCCAAACGATCAACCGACATTTTTGAATCTTCACGGAATTTCCAATCCTCTCCATCCATTCTGCCTGCCCTGAGTTGGCGACGCCCCCGAAGAACGGCTCTTTTCTGTTGCGGTTTTGTGTTTTTTCTGGGGACAAAGTCGTGTAGAATCGAGACCTTGGGGCATTTTTTTCGAGGCCGCTCTTGCTGGAGAAGATATGATGGAGGGAGGGCGGCGGTGTCCTCCCATTGGAGGTTCGACGATGGCGTACCCTCTCCGACATCAAGAAAAATCCAGGACACGATTTCAATCCAAAGGAGCGTGATTCGTGGCGACCGAACATCTTTTCCCTTGTAGTTGCGGCAAGAAAATTCCGATCACGACCACGCAGGCAGGCCGGCGGATCGAGTGCGATTGCGGCAAGTCGCACCAACTCCCCAGCATGCAAGAGATTCGGGCATTGGAAAAACGTCCCGAAAGCGACCCCGCCGAGGGGCAATCCGCCACGCAAAAGAACTCCCCGACGGCACGCACGGTCGTCCTATTCACGGGCATGGGGGTTTTGCTGGTGGGCATCGTCCTCTCGGTGGTGGCCGCGTACTCCTATCCGGAACCGAAGGACATTCTCCAGCAGCGTACCGAATTTTGGTACTACGGGACTTCCGTCTCTCAGAACCACAAACCTTTGCCGCAGAGCGAACACCGTCTTCTTTGGCTCGATCAGGAAGATCTCGACGACCTCTCCCCTCTCGACTCCACGATCCTCTGGAACGACTTGAATCGCGGTCCGTCGATGAGTTACAGCTTCCAAGACCGCTATTACGCCACCAAGGAAGGGTTCCGTTTCCGCCTGCTGATCGCCGGACTGATCACCGGCCTGGGAATCCTCTTGGTGATCATCTCTCGGCTTCTCCCCCGACGCCAAGTACAAGTCGGCGCCCTGAGCGGACAAAAATGGGAATGAGCCCGCTCCGCGGCTCCCGGTCCTTTTTGCGATTCCAGACGCCACCCACTCCGAGAAGCTCGCCCCCGGAGGGGCTTGACCGAATCCGATTCCCGTGAACAATGAAGATGTTCACGACTCTCGCGCTTTCCCCGCCGCTCGTTCCGAGCCGAACCGGCTATTCGATGCCCCTGCCGACGCCTCCGGCGGACGCTCCCCGATCGGGCGATGTGCGCCTTCGACCTCTTCCTCTTTGAACGTCGCTTTGCATGGTGAAGAGAGCAAGGCTATCGGGAGACTGCGTTCGCGGTCGAACAGTCGGCGATCAACGTGGGCGAGAAATGAGTGCATGACTTTCGCGGACATGAAGCATCTTCAACGCAGAGAAGGAACCGATTATCGATGGATTCCCCACAAGTGGAACGAGCACTGATCAGCGTCAGCAACAAGATGGGCCTCACCGATTTTGCGCGTGGCTTGGCCGAGGCCGGTATCGAGATCTACAGCACCGGAGGCACGCGCCGCCACTTGGAAGCGGAAAACGTTCCGGTTCGCGACATCTCGGAATACACCGGCTTTCCCGAAATGATGGAGGGTCGCCTGAAGACACTGCATCCGAAAGTTCACGGGGGCATTCTCGCCCGGCGGGACGAGTCCGGCGACCGACAAGCGATGGAAGAGCACGGCATCAGCGGTTTCGAGCTGGTGGCGGTCAACCTCTATCCTTTCGAATCCACCGTCGCCCGGGATGATGTGACCGAAGAGGAGGCGATCGAGCAGATCGATATCGGGGGGCCGACGATGGTGCGGGCCGCCGCGAAGAACCACAATTTCGTCGCCGTGTTGACGCATCCCGACCAGTATCCCGGCGTGCTCGAACAGGTTCGTGAAACCGGAACGACGACGCTGCAGCTCCGCCGCAGTCTTGCCCGGGAAGCGTTCGCTCATACCGCTTCCTACGATACGGCCATCGCCCGATTCTTCTCCGAACGGAGCGACCCGGAGACTTTCCCCGAAACGCTTTCGTTCTCGTTGAAGCGGAAACGGGTGTTGCGTTACGGAGAAAACCCGCATCAACAGGCGGCGCTCTACGTCGATACGAAACACGAGACGCCCAGCGTCGTCGCCGCCCGGCAGCGCAACGGCAAGGAACTTTCTTACAACAACTTCCTCGATCTCGATGCCGCGCTCAGTCTGGTTCGAAGCTTTACCGAACCGGCGGTTTCGGTCATCAAGCACAACAACCCCTGCGGAGCGGCGGTCGACGAGACGCTTTCCCGAGCGCTCGAGAAAGCGATGCTGGGCGATCCGCTGAGCGCGTTCGGCTCGGTCCTCGGTTTCAACCGTCCGGTCGATGCCGCCTCTGCCGAATTGCTTGCCCAACCGAATCTGTTCATCGAGGCGATCATCGCCCCGACATTCGACGAGGCGGCTTTGGAGATCCTCACCACCCGGCCGAAATGGAAGAAGAACGTCCGTCTCATGGAGGTCGGATCGCTCGAAGAGACGCCGTCCCGCTGGGCGGTCCGTCCCCTGGAGGGCGGTGCCCTGTTGCAGGAATCGGATCACCTCGACGATCCCGAACAGGAATGGGAGGTGGTGACCGAGGCCAAGCCGGACGATGCCTGTCGCGACGACCTCCGCTTCGCCTGGCGGATCGTCCGGTTCGTCAAATCGAACGCGATCACTCTCTGTAAAGACAAGATGCTCCTCGGCGCGGGGGCGGGACAGATGAGCCGGGTCGACTCGGTCGAGATCGCCATCAAGAAAGCGGGCGAGCGGATCGAAGGTTCGGTCCTCGGTTCCGACGCTTTCTTCCCCTTCCCCGATTCGATCGAACTGGCGGCCGAAGCGGGCGTGAAGGCGGTCATCCAACCGGGAGGTTCCCGCAACGACGAGGCGGTCATCGAAGCCTGCAATCAGCATCAACTGCCGATGATCTTCACCGGACGACGACACTTCCGCCACTAACGGCCTTGGCTTTGCTGATCAACGGACTGCGGAACGCCTGGTGATTCTCGAAGATCAGCTCTCGACCGGAACCGCGATCAGGTCGTATTCCTGCGAGCCGACGATTTCGCAACGCGCGCGGCGGCCCGTCGCCAGATGTTCGCCGGTCACGTAGACCACCGGATCGACGTCCGGCGCGTCGGCGTAGGTCCGCCCGAGATAAACGCCCTCCTCTTCCTCCAAAGGCACGTCGAGCAGCACCTCCATCGAGCGCCCCACCTGCGCAGCACTCCAACGGAAAGCCAGTTCCCGTTGCACCTCGAAGAGTTCCGCGGCCCGCGCCGCGACCACCTCGTCGGGCAAGGGATCGGAAAGTCGGGCGGCCGCCGTGTTCGGCTCGGGCGAAAAACCGAACACTCCCAATCGTTCGAAATGCCACCTCTCGACGAAGTCCACCAGCTCGCGAAACTGCTCCTCCGTCTCCCCGGGGAAGCCGGCGATGAGCGAAGTCCGCAGCACCAGCCCGGGAATCCTCTCGCGAAGCTTGCCCAAGAGCGATGCCATCGCCTCGGGCGTCATCCGGCGATTCATCCGCTTCAGCACCGGCTCGCTGCAATGTTGCAGAGGCATGTCTAAATAGGGCACGATCTTTCGGGAACCCGCGATTCGCTCGATGAGCCGATCGGAAAACCTCCCCGGATAAGCGTACATGATGCGAATCCACTCGATGCCGGGAACCGCTTCCAACGGCTCGAGCAGATCGGCCAGCTCCGGGGTTCCCGGTAAATCGGTTCCCCAAAAGGTGGTCTCCTGGGCGATGACCACCAGCTCCACCACACCGGCTTCGGCCAGGGCGTGCGCCTCTTCGACGATCGACTCCGCCGGTCGGCTTCGAAAGCGACCGCGAATTTGAGGGATCGTGCAGAACGTGCAATGGCGGGAACAGCCGTCGGCAATTCTGAGGTAGGCCAGGTGCGGCGGCGTGAGCAAAAGGCGCTGTTGCATGGGGGGCTGGAGCACCTCGGTCGGCGGCTCGGCCAAATCGATCACCGGCTCGTCGCCTTTCTTTCCGACCTCCTTCCGCTGAATCCCCACCTCGGAAAGGTCCAAAGGAAAGAAACGCGCCGCGGCGGTGATGATCCGCTCCTCGACGAACACGCCGAGCCAGGCATCGACTTCCGGAAAGCGATCGATCAGTTCCCTTCCCAGAAACCGGACCATGCAGCCGGTCACGAAAAGGCGGCCGATGCGGCCCCGACGTTTCAGTTCGAGGAGCATTTCGATATGCTCGGTGCCCTCGGCCCGTGCCTCGGTAAGAAACCCGCAGGTGTTCAAGATCACCAGATCGACATACTCGCCGATCTCCATTTGGATGTCGAACCCGGAGGCGGCGAGCTGGCCGAGCATCGCTTCGCTGTCGACCAGATTTTTCGGGCACCCGAGCGAGATCAGTGCGGCCCGATGACGACCCGATCGGTCGGTTCGCGTAGAGGAGGGACGGGATTTCTTCGTGCGTCCTCGTCGTCGGGGTGCCATGGGAGCCTTCTTTCGAATGTGCGTCGTGGTGGGGGAAAAGCGTTGGTCATTGTCACCTTACGACAAGACCACCTCGCGGGCAAGGGGAAGCCCCCCGACGGGCCTCGCCTCGGTAGAAATCGGAACGGCAGAAACGCCTGGACGGCGGGAGGATCGTCGCGGAGATCCGGCAAGCGTGATCCTCAGCGAGCGGCATCGACAAAACCGCCGGAGGGGAGATACTTCGAGACGAGATTGGCCAGTTGGACGGGCGTGACCGGTTTGGAGAGATAATCATCGGCCCCCGAGGCGAGACAACTTTCCCGGTCCGACTTCATGGCATGGGCAGTCAATGAGACGATCGCCTTCTCCCATCCCATTTCTCGAAGTCGCCGGGTCGCTTCCAGACCGTCCATGACCGGCATCTGCACGTCCATGAAGATCAAGTCGAACGGTGTGTCGTTTTCCAGACTGCATATGCAGGCTTCGATCGCCAGAATGCCGTTGGCGGCGAGCGTGACTTCCAGTCCCATTTTTTCCAACAGCAACGAAACGAGCCGTTGCAGATCGGGGCTGTCCTCAACCAGAAGCACTCGACCGCGAAACAACGGCCGTGCCTGTTTGTAACCGCTGCCGTGTTGGGGAGGTCCCTTCTCGTTTCCAGAAAAAACGGCCTCCTCCTGGGTCGGCGGCCAGGTACCCGCGCTCGATTCGAGTTCCCAAATCGGCAACGCAATCGTGAAGCAACTCCCTTGCCCGTAAGTGCTTTCGACCGAGAGCGTTCCCCCCATCTTCTCGGTCAAGCGTCGCGAAATGGCGAGTCCCAGTCCGGTTCCCCCGAAGCGGCGCGTGGTGGAGGAATCGGCCTGGGTGAATGGGTTGAAAATCTTCTTCAATTTGGCCGGCTCGATGCCGATGCCGGTGTCGGTCACCGAAATTTCGAGCCAGCGAGTCGCCGATTTTTCGCCTTGCCCTTTCGGCTTCGGATTCGCCTGCTCGTTTACCTTCGCCTCGATGGTCACCTTTCCCCGCTGGGTGAATTTCACCGCGTTGCCGACCAGATTGATCAACACCTGGCGCAATCGTGTCGGGTCGGTCCGAATCATCTCGGGGACGTTCGGCTCGATTCGGCAACAGAGCTGAATCTCCTTCTCTTCCGCCTGGAGTTCCGCAACGCCGCGGACCAATTCGAGCATCTCCTGCACCGAGCAATGCTGTTCCTCGAGAATCAACTGGTTCGACTCGATTTTCGAAAGATCGAGAATATCGTTGATCAATTCCAAGAGGACCTTGCCGTTGCGGCGGATCGTTTCGACATGCTTTTCCCGATCGTTCGGTTCCAGGCTATGTTCGGCCAAAAGATCGGCATAGCCGAGGATCGCGGTCATGGGCGTTCGTATTTCATGGCTCATATTGGCCAAGAAATCGCTCTTGGCGCGATTGGCCGCCTCCGCCTGTTCCTGAGCCTGCTTCAAGGCGGTGACATCGAGCACCGATTCCACTACGCCTTCGACTTTGCCGTCCTGGAGCAGCGGCGCGCTCTTGATGAACGCGGTCGTCTCGTCCGGAAGTCTGACTTCCCGGTGACAGGGGCGACCCGACTCGAGCGTTTCCGCGACCGGACACCCCGTGCAGGGAGCCGATCTCTGAAACCAGGCTTCGAAACAACGCATTCCGGGAACTTCTTCGCGCGAAACCTTCGAATTCTGCATCGAGGCCTCGTTCGCCCATATCACGCGCATCTCCGTATCGATCAGATTCACCGAAAGCGCCAAATTATTCAAAATGCTCGCCTTGAACGCTTCCGATTCCTGCAACGCCAGTTGAGAATACTTCCGATCGGTGACATCCTTGAGCGTGCCGAAGACCTTTGCCGGTTCGCCCGACTCTGACCGTTCCAATTGGGCACGCAAAAACAGAAACTGCTCCCGCTCCTGCTCTCCTTGAAAGCGGAACTCGATCTGGATCGGCTTCTCCCGATTGAGGCAATCGCTCAAAGCGAGCTTCAAGCCGACCCGGTCGTCGAGATGGACCGATTCCAAAAAGTCCATCCAGGGCATCAAGCATTCCCGCGGGGTGTCGGAAACCTCCGAGACGGTTTCATAGATCACTTCCTCGCTCTCGAGGTGATACTCCCACTTCTGCAGGGAATGCGCCAGTTGTGCCTGTTTCAGATGCTCGGTCTGCTCCTGGATCTTCTGATCGGCCCACATCCGCTCGGTCACGTCCTTGCAAATGATGGCCAGCCTCTCGTCCTCGATCGCCACCATGCGGACCTCGCCCTGGAGCGAATGTTCCGAACACCAGACCTCGAACGACGTCGGCGACTCGCATTGGCGGGCCATGGCGCCCCACTCCAGAAAGATTTCGCAGGAGTCGGGAAAGACCTCGCGGAGGCTTTTTCCTCGGATCGATTCCCGCGATTGGTCGAACATCTGCTCCCCGGCACGGTTGATATCGCAGAAGGGCAAATCGATGAGATTTCCTTCTTCGTCTCGCTGAAAACGATGGATCGAAATCGATTCCGGCGATTCCTGGAAGAGACAGTGATACCAACGCTGGATGGCGTTCGATTCCGCCTGCGACTGTTTCAGCGTGGAGATGTCGCGGATCAATCCCAGCACGCACAGTTCCTTGTCGTATTCCACCGTCTCGGCGGAGAAAAGGCACTCGAGCGTTTCACCGCTTCGGCAGCGCAGTTCGAATTCCTCGTTGTGGATCCTTCCCTCTTGCTCAATACGCCGATGGATGGATTCAGGAAAGGCGAGATCGTTCCAGAAAGGCTGCTCGGAACGGGTTTTACCGAGAATCTCCTCCTGGTCGAATCCGGTGACCTCGACGAAGTGGTCGTTCACCTCGATGATCATGCCGTCACTCAGACGCGAAAGCAAGACCAGGTTCATTCGGTTGTTGAACGCGGCGCGGAAGCGCGCCTCGCTATTGCGAAGTTGCTCCCAGAAATACTTCTCGATCGCCAAATCCTGCCCTTGCACCATCAGATAGTTGCCGTGAGGGCATTCGACGCGGTCGAAGGAAAGCCGTAGCGGAATGATATCGCCCTGGGCGTGGATGAAGTAGACCTCGCGATCGGCCACCTTTTCGCCGGAGCGAACCGCCGCGAGCCATCGATCGAGTTGCTGTCGGGACGCCTCGGAGGTGAGCTCCAATAGGGATTTCCCGACCAGGTCCTCCGATGCATATCCCAAAAGCAGTTGCAAGGCCTGATTCGCGCGGAGGATATTATCCTTATTGCCGTCGAGCAATACGATGCAGTTGGCGCTCCTCTGAAAGAGCAGCTCCATCATCCCATCGTTGGCCCCACCTCCCATCTCACGGCGATAGATCCCGATCGCGTAGCAGGTGACTCCCACTAGAAGCAACAGCAACGCCAGTACCATCAGATAGGGCATGGACCAATAAAACAATTCGACAATCATGGTGGCGGCTTTCCGTATATCGACAAATCATCCACGGTCTTTTTTCGCAAACCGTCACGAAACGCTCGTCGCCGAGAAGCTTTCCCTCAGGGCGGTCTTTCGTGGTATCGCTCCACAAGAAAGAGCCCGTCCTTCATGGTAGCTTGCTTAAGACGTTTCTATAACATATCTCACGTTCTCCCCTTCCCCCGCACAAGATAGAAATCTTTTTTACTTTTTAACATAACGCAAATGAAAATCTTCCAAGGCGGGATTTCTCATTCCATCCCCAAGATGATTGAATTTTCGAAAACCTACGATCATACTGGTAGAAGCGTTTTTTCCAATCACACGGCCCCCGGTACTTCTCCCGGCACTCCGATCACTCGATTCACGAGATCATCCCCATGTCCACCACTCCCCGTTTTTTCCGTCCACGAAAGAAAACGTCTTCCGAACGCACGCTTTCTCCGGCTTATTCCGGCCTGCCGCTTGCTGAAAACAGGAACGATCGGATCCCCTTTCGGAGAATGTTCGTCGGTTTCGCGCTACTGCTCGCGGCGCTGCTGAGCACCTCGCCGCTTGCAGCCGGGGAAATGAACGCCGCGTTCGCCGTGGCGATGGAGTCGATCCGGCAAGACGATCTCACCGAAGAGATCGCCCTATTGGCCGACGACAAAATGCAAGGCCGCGAGGCCGGCACCCCGTGCGGACGCAAGGCCGGAGACATCCTGGCCGAAAAATTCCGAGAGCTGGGCCTCAAACCGCTGGGACCGCAAGGCAGTTATTTTCAGCATTTCGGGGAAGGTTTCCGCAACGTCCTCGGCTGGCTGCCGGGCAGCGATCCGGAGCTTCGCGACGAATTCATCCTCGTCGGCGCTCATTACGACCACATCGGAGTCCGGACAAAAGAGATCGACGGAAAGAAGGTCGAGCAGATCTGCAACGGGGCCGACGACAACGCCAGCGGCACCAGCTCGGTGCTGGAACTGGCCGAAGCGATGACGATCATGCCGGTCCGTCCCAAACGATCGATCCTCTTCGCACTCTGGGACGCCGAGGAAAAAGGACTCATCGGATCCCGGCATTTCGCCAAATATCCTCGGATTGCGATGAACCGGATCGTCGGCGGCATCAATCTCGATATGATCGGTTCGCTCCGAGACGAGACCCTCTTCGTCATCGGATCGCGAAGCGGTCTCGGATTCCGCGAACGCATCTGCCGGTTGAACGAGGAGACGAATCTGCGGCTCGAATTCCCCAAACGCATGTGGTACAACTCCGATCACGCCCCCTTCTACCGCCAAGGAGTGCCGGTCGTCTTCTTCTTCACCGGCTTCACCGATACCTATCATCGCCCGGAAGATGATCTGGAGCGGTTGAATCTCTCGGGACTGGTAAAGGTCAATCGGCTGGCCCTCCGCTTGCTCTGGGAAATGGCCGACCGACCGGAAAGGGTGGCGTATCGCAAGTCGGAAAAAGATGTCGATGCCCTGGAAGCGCTCTTTCGGGAACATCGCGAACCTCCCGACCGCTTGGGGATCATTATCCGAGGGGCTCCCCAGGACGTTGAAGAGGTGCTCGAGGAGGTCGAGGTCGATGGCGAGATGGTCGAGAAATCGACGGCCGCCGCTTTCCGTTCATTGGTCAAAACGATGCTCCCCCCTCTCGAGAACAGCGGCCTATTTTCCGAGGCCTCCGAGAAATCGGAGACCGAAACCGCCACTTCGAAGGAAAGGCGTCCGGGCGTTTTGGAAATCCTCGAAATCACGCCCGATTCACCGGCCGCCGCTGTTGGAGTGAGCGAAAAGGATCGCATCGTTGCGGTCGAGGGCCGCAAACTTCGCTCTCCGGCACATTTTCACGCCCTCCTCTCCCGGTCGAGCGGGCCCGTGGAACTGGTTCTGGAAGATGAAAACGGCGAGCAGCGCACCGTGAAACCAACGCCCACCGGCGAACCGCAACGGCTGGGTTTCACCTTCTGGTTCGATCCGGCGGAACCGAACGCGGCGATCGTTGGTTACGTATTCGAGGATCGCGCGGCGGACCACGCGGGCCTGAAAAGCGGTGACCGCCTCTACGAAGTCGATCATCGAAGTGTGACGCGGGAGTCGATGGAATCGCTCCAGCAACATCCCCCCGACCAGATCACCCTGTGGGTGGAACGCCGGGGCCGTCTGATGGAGATCGCGCTCGACCTCTCACGGCCGGAAGCGCCCTCTCCCAAGGATTGAATCGGGTGGAAAAAATATCGCTCTTGACCGATCTCTCCCGATCGACTAGCCTCCGCAAGAGAGGCTTTTCCCGAGAACGACTTCCGGGCTCATGGCCGGTCAATGATCCGCGTTCTTTCACTCGCGTGCTGTATGGAAACGACGATCCAAGAACAATTCGCCCCTTCCCCCTCTTCCTGCCGAACCCGGAGGCACTTGCTGCCCCCGATGATGCGCGTCTTATACATCGCCAACCGGCGTCGTTTGGGTGGCTGGTTGGTGGAATCGTTCGCCGCGCAGAAGGAGAGCGAAATCCATCTCGAGGAGGCGACCGGGTCGTCGGCGGCCATGGCCCGACTCCGCGAGGAATCGTTTCACGCCCTGCTGGTGGCGCACGATCAAACGGAAATCGATGCCTTGGAGCTGATCGAGGCCTACCGAGCGGGAGGGACTTTCGAGCCGATCCTGGTCATGGGCGATCAGAGCGAACAGGAGATGGCGGTCCGGTGCTACGAAAAAGGGGCCGATGCTTATGTCTGCGTCAATACCGTCACCACCGAACAACTTCTGTGGACCATCGGTCGGGCCATCCTCCACCACCAGCAGGTTCGGGAGAACCGCCGTTTACGATTGAGCGAGAATCAGCGATTGCAACGCGAACATGAAGAGGCGGAGATGGTCCTCCGACAGCAGCGTCGCCTCATCGCCGCTTTGCCGCCCGAAGATTCCTCCTTTTCCACGGAAGGCGTTTCCGACGATTCGTCCCTTCTCCGGAAGGAGGTGCCTTCCCGCACCACGACTCCTCCTCTTCCTCCTTCGCTTCTGAACCACTATCGCGAACTGCTTCGAACCTACGTGATCATGGGGTCGGGAAATTTGTCCGAGGAATTGCGACGACTCTCGGAACTCCTCGTCCTGGCGGGCGTCTCGGCCTCCGAGGCGATGGCGATGCACCTGAACGCGTTGGAGGAAATGCTGCAGGGCCTCGGCGCCCGCAGCACGCGACACGTGATGACCCGCGCCGATCTGCTCATTTTGGAGATCTTGGCCTGTTTCGCCGACGACTACCGTTCCCGATACCGGCAGCGCTGCCGACCCGCGATCCAGCAGTGGCTTCCGGGCTTCGAAGAATTCGCCCGGTAAAGGGATGCCGGAGCAGGAGCCCCGATCGCATCAGCAGGCCCCCTCGGTTCACCAGGGATGCGATTGCTCAATGAGGGATCTCGGTTCAGATGCTCTCGGCATCGTCGAAAAAGCCGGACGATCGGCGCTGACGAAAATCCAAGCGCACAAAAAAGGCAGGAGCCGCTGGAAAGCAGCTCCTGCCAAGCGAAAAAACATCGCGTCTTGCTGACAAACGCGATCTCGAGAAAAAACCGGCCGGTCGGAGGGAAGCCCCCCGAAATCACACAGCCGGGTTTTCGTCATCGGATACAAGCCGAAATCGCAAGACCGTACCTTCATGCGATCGACGTCACATTCCTACTCGGAGGGTTTGTATTCCGACTTCCAGAGACCATGCAGATTGCACCACTCTTGGGCGACAATCGGTCCCGGCGGAAGCTCTCCGGAAGGTATCGGGAATTCGGCGATCGGTTCTTCATCGACATCCAGGAATTTCCGGAATTCGCCGTAGGGGGTCTTCAGGGTAATCCATCCGATGTAGTGGGGTCGGGTCATGGGATGCAGGACGGAACCGACCTTCACGCGAAAGACGTCGCCATCCTTCTCAATCACCGGCACGTGCTTCTCTTTGCCTTCCTGCTCGATCGTCTTCACCTCGACCAGGACCATGGGGCTGTTGCAATGCTCCAAGGACGTGGTGCCGGTTTCGAGAATCTCAACCATGGTTCCGCACTTTTGACATTTCCAGATCTGCCCCCGCTTCTCGCGGACTTTTTCGTCGGAACTCTGACCGACTGCCGTCTGCCAAGCCCCCAGGCTCGCGCCCAATCCCGCACCGGCGGCCGCTGTCATGAAGTGACGTCGTTGCATTTCGTTTTCTCCCTTTCCTGATTGAAAATCGTCACAAAAAAATCACCTTACACCGAAGCCGTGCGCGATCCCTTCGATACCACCGATGGATCCGAAAAAGATGTCCTCATTCCCGCCGCCGAACCTCTCGCAAGGATCCGAACCTTGCTCTATAATAGGTCGTTCGGGGAGGGATCCAGGACGCCTACCTTTCGGACTAGGTGAATCGGGGGGGATTCACATACGGCTCTGTGGTTACGAAATTATAGCGGACCACTGCGATTCTGTCCAATACCTCACTAAATACCCCCATATTAAGTAGATTCAATGACCAACACACCCCTCTTAAGGACACCTTTGCACGCTTGGCACCGGGAACGAGGTGCTCGGATGGTCGACTTTGCAGGCTGGGAAATGCCGGTGCAGTACCACT
The DNA here is from genome assembly GCA_964632505.1 of uncultured Planctomycetaceae bacterium. Taxonomy (GTDB): domain Bacteria; phylum Planctomycetota; class Planctomycetia; order Pirellulales; family Thermoguttaceae; genus CAZWCE01. The sequence continues at coordinate 12,587 of CAZWCE010000020.1, forward strand.
CGATCCTCGAAGAGCATCGGGCCACGCGGTCGGCCGTCGCCTTGACCGACATTTCCCACATGGGCCGTCTCCGATTCGAAGGCCCCGGGGCCGCCGATTTTCTCGCCCGACTGCTTTCCCGCCGGGTACACGGCCTCAGTTTGAATCAGGTCCGCTACTCCCTGGTGACGAACGAACAAGGCGGCATTCTCGACGATGTCTTGGTCGGATATTATCACAATGCCCATGGTCAGCCGTACTACGTCGTGGTGGTGAACGCCTCGAACCGTGAAAAAATCGTACGCTGGATCGATAAACATCTCAGTGACGAGAAGGCGAACGAATCCGGCAAAGAGATTCTCTGGACCGACGTGACCCGACTTTGGGCCATGTTCGCCATCCAGGGGCCGAAATCGGTCGATCTGCTCCAGCCTCTGGTCGATGCCGATCTCTCTTCGATGCGGTATTATAATGGCGAGCAGGTCCGCATTCTTCATCCTTCGGCCAAACGTCAGGGGGGGATCCTCAGCCGGACCGGCTACACCGGCGAGGACGGCTTTGAACTGAGTGTCGGAGCGGAAATCGCCTTCGGCGTCTGGGAAACCTTGATGGAACTCGGCAAACCGCTCGGATTGATTCCCACCGGGCTCGGTGCTCGAGACACGCTACGCCTGGAAGCCGGCATGCCGCTTTACGGCCATGAACTGACCGAATCGATCCATCCCTTCGAAGCCGGACTGGGATATGCCTGCTACCTGACGGGATACGACTTCCCCGGTCGTGACGCCCTCCTGGCCCTCAAGGAGGCGCCGGCGAAACGCGTGCGGATCGGCCTGGAGATGGAAGGCCGCCGACCCGCCCGACAAGGATGCCGGGTCTTCTCTCCAACCGATGGCCGACCGATCGGCGAAGTGACCAGTGGATCCTTCTCCCCGACGCTCGAAAAACCGATCGCCATGGCCATGGTTCCTCCCGAGTTCTCCGAGCCCGGCACCCCGCTTTCGATCGATATCCGCGGAAAACCATCCTCCGGTCGGGTCGTTCCACTTCCTTTCTACCAACGCCCGAGAAAAAAGAAAACTTCCTAACCGGACTGTCTGTCGATCCATGAATCTCTCTTCTACGAAAGGAGTTTGCCGTGAAACCGGAAGATCTGCAATATACCAAAACCCATGAATGGATCCATCTTGCCAAGGACGACTCCGGCGCCTCGATCGCCACGATCGGCATCACCGCTTTCGCGCTGGAGGCACTCACGGACTTGGTCTTCGTGGACCTACCCGATGAGGGAACCGCCGTCACTCGGGGCGAAGCTTTCGGCGAGATCGAATCGGTCAAGACGGTCAGCGAGCTGTACAGCCCCTTCGACGGAGAAATCGTCGAGGTGAACGAAGAACTGGCGGACCACCTCGACACGCTTTCGGACGATCCTTACGGAAAGGGATGGTTCGCCCGTATCCGCCTTTCCGACACGACCGGGCTCGACGCTCTCCTCTCTCCCGAAGAGTACAAGAAACTGTGCCGCGAGGAATCGCACTGACGGGAAGCGGCTCGGCCCGTTGCGATCGACCCGCATCGACATCGAATCGAAACCACCGCGAAGGACGCAATAAAAACGCATTCCTCTCCATGAACGCATATCCTCATCGCGGCGATGGGAAAAAGGAACCTTGCCATGCAAATCGACCGAATCGAAGTTTTCCTTCTGGAATTACCGCTCAAAGAGCCGGCCAACATCGACCGAGAGCGATTCCAAACCCTCAAAAGCGTCGTTCTGAAAATGGAAAGCGACGGAATATCCGGCTGGTCGGAAGTGGCTCCGGGAAACCTCCCTCTCCGGACGCCGGATTGGGCCGGCGGCTGCTTCTCCGGATTGATCCAAGTGCTTCTTCCGCGACTGGCGGAATCGAGATCGATCGAATCGACCACTTCGCTCGCCGAAACCCTCGCGCCGGTCAGGGGAAATCGCGCAGCCAAGGCGGCACTCGACATGGCTTTTTGGGATCTGAAGGCCAGAAAAGAGGAAAAACCGCTTCCCGAAGCGATCGGTGCCGAGAGAGAATCGGCGAAAATCGGCATCAACCTGGACCGCTACGAGGAAGAAGAACGCGGCCGATTCATCGACGACATCGGCGCTTACTTCGAACGAGGATTCTCGCGGGTGGGCGTGAAACTTCGACCCGGCTGGGATCTTCCCATGCTCATGGCCGTGCGCGATCGCTATCCCCTGCAGACGATTCACGCCGATGTCGAGGGCGGTCTCTCGCTCGATCATTCCGATCTGCTTTACCGCCTCGACGATTTCATGCTCGCTTTCGTCGAACAGCCGCTGCCGGCGGAGGAAATGGTCGGCCACGCCATGCTCCAGGAGGCGATCCACACTCCGTTGGGGCTCGATGAATCGATCACCTCCCTTTCCCAGGCCGAAATCGCTCTCGATTTGAAGGCAGCTCGGTACTATAACCTCAAGTGCGACCGACTCGGTGGCCTCACCCCGGTCCTGGAGGTTCATCGATTGTGCAAGGCGAGCGACGTCCTTTGCCTGGCGGGCGCGGAGCTGTCGACCTCGATCGGGCTCCGTTTCACTGCGGCGGTCGCGCTTCTGGAGAATTGCGATTATCCCGCCGACTGGATCCTCACCGAAGAAAAGCTGGCCGAGGATCCCGGCATCCCGCTGAAGACCGACATCGTTCGAGAGAAAAATGATGAAGGCGAAACGATCGAGTCTCGACGAATTCAGCCGTGGAAAGAGCCGGGCATCGGTTTCGTCCCCGACGAATCCCTCCTCGACAGCGTCGCGATCGATCGATTCACGCTCGAATTCAAGAAATGATTCCTTCGCGAGCGGATCCGCGCCATGCGGAGGATGGGAACACTACAGCTCCAAAGGCAAGAGCAAGAGCGTCGGTTCATCTTGGGAATCGCCCCCGGAACCTGCCGGCCCCCCCTCCCCTCTCGGTTCGCCGGTTTCGAGATCGCTTTTGGTTTCTTCCAGCTCAGGAGCGGCCGATTCGCCGCCGTCGACTCCGGAAGAATCGAGCTTCACGTAGCCGATGCCGCGCAGCACTTCGAGGATCTCGCTACAGGTAGGGAACATGCGCCCACTATTTCGTTTGTATTCATCGAGGGCGTTCATGAATTCGATCTCGTCATCGCTGTAATCGCGTTCGCAGGTGGTCGGATCGATTTGTCGCCGTCTCTGGACCTTCTTGCGTCGTTCCATCTTCTCCGGCGGAGAGTCCGTCTTTTTCTTCTTCCGCCGCCGATCGACGGTGACCACTTCCTCGGGATCCACCTTCGCCTCCTTTGCCGCCGTCTGAACGATCGCCTGGTATTCCTGCGGAGAAAGCTCTTCCTGCACCGTGGCCGTCTCTTCGAGAGGACCGTCGTCCTCCTTGACCTTCAGCGCGGGCGCGCTCTTTTTGACAGACTTTTTTGCGGCGGCGGTGATCTTCGCCGAAGGGGCCTTTTTCTTTCGGACGGTCTTCCCTCGAACGGCCTTCACACCCGTGGCGGCCTTTTTCTTGGCCGTCTTGGCGGGCTTCCCTTTCCCCCCGGTGCGCGAAGAGCTCTTCCGAGATATTGTTTTCCGCTTCGCATTGGAGGTCGCCACTTTCTTCGCCGTCTTTTTCTGCGCTTTCTTTGCCACGAAATATCTCCCTCACGCAATCTCTGTCTGCCGATGCCAAAAGGCGAAATCTTCCCCGCGAGCTTCTACCCCGGGTCCGGTTCGCCACGAAAAAGAAATCCTCCCCGGTTCCATTCGAGCTTGCGACGGTCGTCCGGTAGAGGGAAAAGGTATCTCTCCGCGATCCCGAAGATGGTCCGAGCGAGAGCTTCATGTCACGGAATCGAGCGAGGTACGTCGACGTCCTTGCAGCAAGCATCGGATGATCAAGAAGAGAAAATTGACCGATTAGGCAAGATGGTAGGTTTTGAGAATCTCTCCGAATTGACCGGAATTCCCGATTGCGACATCCATTCCGAATGTATCGGTTCGGAGGAAGAGTAAAAAACGATGAGCATCTCGGGTGCGGCGGGGAAAGCATCCGCGCACGAAAAAAGGACAGGCCGGCATCGACCTGTCCTTGGTATCGAATGACTTCGGCGAAAAGCCCTTACGATTTTTTGGGCTCGTGGCCGATCGAGTCGGTCACATTCTGGAAAATGTCGCGAAATTCGCGGTGACTTACCTCTTCCAGTCGTTTACCGCGCTTGTCGAGATTTTCGTTGATTTTCACCGCCGTTTCCTGCATCACCGCGTGGGTCTCTTCACTCCCGCCACAGAGACAGAAGTTCTTGCCGCGCGTGATGCGGGTGTGGCCGTCCTCGTGATCGAAACCCACGCCGTACATGGCGGCCTTTTTCGGCGATTCGGAAGATCTCACGAAAACCTCCTCGTTCTGATCGTAATGCACGGATGATGATATCAGCATCTTGAAAGGGAACATGCCGATATCGGGATGACCGTTCCAGCCGGGTGGAGCGTTCGCCTGCGTCTTTTGCGGCATTCCAACGGATTCACGGTCACGGAGGGTGGATCCCCTTGGTTGCCGCATGAATGGGTTGCCGCATGAATGGGTTGCCGCATGAATGCCTCGAGAGTCGCATCTTCCGATGGGCGCTTTGGATTCACGATGGATGCGACACTCAATAAGATATCGACGAACTAGCGGCCGCCTTTGAAGAAATTCTTCAGCATGTCGGCGGCGGCATCGCGACTGCTGCCGCTCTGTTGCTTGTGCGCACCCAGCTTGTTTTGCGCCTTGTCGATACGCTGTTTTTTCTCGCTCTTGGCTTCCTGCTCCTCGGGCTGTTCCTCCTCTTCTTCGACATGATTGACGTCGACGGTCCGGGTCTCTTCATTTTGGGCGCTTTCCTCTTCGCCGAGGAGCCAGTCGGTCACATCGAGATCGTCGTCTTCCTGCGTCGCGGCTTTCTTCTTCGCTTCGGTTTCCCGCTCGACGGTCCTCGCGGCGGCGGCTTCCACCGAATCGATTTTCGGCTTCTTCTCCCCCCCGACCTCGACCGAGAGTTTCACCTCGAACTCAAGCTGACCAATCGTTAACTGATCGCCGTTTTTGAGTTCCTTTTCAATCGAAACCCGTTCGCCGTTGACGAATGTCCCATTCTTGCTGCCGAAATCACGAACGCCCACATAACCATCCTCCGAAATGACCACGCAATGATAACGACTGATCAGGTCGCTGCGAGGTTTCAGATGACAGTCGTCGGCTCGACCAATGAAGAATTTCGAACCATTGATCGGGATCTCCTGGCCCTTCTTCTTCCCACTGGCAACCACCAATTGAATGTCCATATCACCACCATTCTTCTCTTAAACCGCGATTGGCTGTCCCTAACACGAAAAGATAAGCACGAAACGATAAAAAGATATGCCGGACTCGCGAAGTCAGGGGAGCCAAGAGAAAAAGACGTTTTCAGTTCCGCATCGTTCAAGCCACAATTGGAAGGGGAATCTCCCGATTGTGCTGTCTAATTTTCATAGTAACAGAAGTCAAAACCGGAGTCAAAACGATTTTCTCAAAATCACCAAAATACCGCAACATCCGAAAAACGAGAAATATCGGATGCCGCCCCTCTCAATGAAGAATGGCTTTTTTCGGCGGACCGAAGCCGGGGAGGCACTTCCTCATTCATTCTTATGCGTTGGAAGTCCCTGTCGGGATACAACTTGTCGAAAAACCTCCCGATTCGGTCTTCGATTCGGACGCTCCGGCCACGAGAGGGGAAATCAGCGCGGAGAGCACGATCACCGCCTCGAATCTCAGCGCCGGGCGTTCCACTTTTGGCTGCGGAAGACCTCTTCCTCGAATGTTCGAATCCCCCGCTCTTCTTTGGGAGAGAATGCGCGGTCTTCCCATGCGACTTGCCAACGGTGGGCCAAGACGACCCGCCAACGCTCTCGCCACCGGTGAAGCTCGGTTTCGGAAAAGGTCCTCCCGAGGAGCTCTTCGATTCCCGGAATTTCGGGGGCGAAGCGACTGGTGCCCCACACCAGACTGCCGTGCTGGAGCACCGCCCGATCGGTGCGATACTGCGCGCTTCCGGCGATCTTCTCCGACAAGAGCAGGACATCGCCCGGGCTGTGACGACGGAAACAGAGGAACGGGAGCGTACGGCTTCGACATGGGCCATTGGCCGACGTCGAACCGTTGCAGTGGGAGCAGAGATGCGCCTCGACGCCGAAAACTTCCTGCAGCGAGGCGATGAGTCCGAGATGCACGTCGCGATAGAGCCCCAACCGGTCGCGTGCGAGGGGATGTCGCTTGGGAATCGCCAATGCGTAGGTCCATTCCCGGTCGTGAAGGATCGCCCCCCCTCCGGTCGGACGGCGGACCATCTCGCATTCGGTACTGGGAAGATGCACGCGGCGATCGGCGACCCGTTGAAAATAGCCGAGCGAAAGCGTCGGCGAAGACCAGCGATAAAGTCGAAAGAAAAGGGCATCCTCCGCGGCAGCGAGGTCCATCATTTCGCGATCGGCGGCCATGTTCCAGGCCCCGGCGGCACGATGCTCCTCCATCCAAAACGCTCTCGGTCGGTTCCCTTGCACGCGATTCCCTTGATCGGCATTCTTTCGGCGAAGCGCCTTTTTCGATGACCTTTACTTTTTCCAGGACAACACGGGCCGACGCGCGGCGGCGACTTCATCGGGACGACGGATCGCCGTTCGGTGGGGAGCCTCTTGCAGCATGTCGCCCGGTTCGCCGATAATTTCGCGGATCGCTTCGGCGAATGCGTCGAGCGTGGCCTTCGTCTCCGTTTCGGTCGGTTCCATCATGAGTGCTTCGGCGACGATCAGCGGGAAGTAGACCGTCGGCGCATGGAAGCCGTAGTCGAGCAAACGCTTGCCGATGTCCTGGGCCGTGATGCCGTGTTCCGCTTTCAGCCGCGAAGCGCTGGCGACGAACTCATGCATGCATCGACGGCCGAAGGGAACCTCGAGATGGTCGGCGACCCGCGACAGCAAGTAATTGGCGTTCAGGACGGCATGCTCGCTCATTTCGCGCAGGCCGTCGGGTCCGAGCGTGCGCAGATAGAAGTACGCACGATTCAGCACACCGACGTTCCCGTAAAACGCCCGAACCCGACCGATCGATTGTGGTCGATCCTCCTCCAAGCGATACCGAGGGCCTTCACCGCCACGACCGTCTTCGCAAACGATTCGCGGGATCGGCAAAAACGGTTCCAGTTCGGCGGAAACCGCGATCGGTCCCGCTCCGGGGCCTCCTCCCCCGTGAGGCGTGGAGAAGGTTTTGTGCGGATTGAAGTGCATCATGTCGGCGCCGAAGTCACCGGGTCGGGCGATGCCGGCGATGGCGTTCATGTTGGCGCCGTCGAGATAGACGAGACCGCCCACTTGATGCACCTTCTCGGTGATCCGGGCAATCTCTTTCTCGAACAGTCCCAGCGTGTTCGGGTTGGTGATCATCAAAACGGCGACCGACTCATCGAGATGCTTTTCCAAATCGTCCAGGTCGATCGTCCCTTCCGCATTGCTTCGCACCACTTTCGAACGAAAACCGGCGTTGGTGGCGCTGGCCGGATTGGTCCCATGGGCACTGTCGGGTACGAGAACCACCTGGCGGCTTTCCCCTTCCCCCCGGTCGCGGAAGCAGGCCGCCGCGACCAGAAGCGCCGTCAACTCGCCATGCGCGCCCGCGGCCGGCTGAAGACATACCGCCGGAAGCCCGCTGACCTCCGCGAGCATCTGCTGAAGTTCGTGCAACAGAAACAATTGTCCCTGGACCGAGTCGTCCGGCTGCAAAGGATGCAAGTGCAACCACCCGGGTAGCGAAGCGAGCGACTCGTTCCGCTTGGGATTGTACTTCATCGTGCAGGAACCGAGCGGATAGAAATGCGTGTCGACCGACATGTTCCGCATCGCCAGATTGGTGAAGTGTCGGACCAGGTCGATCTCCGCCAATTCCGGAAGGGGAGGCGAAGTATCGGCCACTGCTTCGGCGGGCAGCAGCGCCTCGACCGAGTGTTCGGGAACATCGCACTCGGGCAGCCTGACCGAACGTTTCCCGGGGCGGGACTTCTCAAAGATCAATTGCAGGGCTTGTCGATTCTGCATGGAACGGTGCTTTCCGGAAATGTCGGCGGCTCCCTCGCGGGAAGTCGCCTGGGGACTTGTGATCTCTCCCGTCGACCGTCCGCCGGTCACACCAGGGCCTCGGCGAGAGTCTGGACATAGCGATCGAGCTGGTCCCGGGTTCGTTTTTCGGTTACCGCCACGAGGAATTGCCCCTCGCGCTCCGGCCACCACCGGTCGAGCGGCACCCCCGGGGCGACCGCCACACGGTTCTTCAGGAAGGACTCTTTGATCGCCTCGAACGAAGCGCCCGACGGCAACCGGACGACGAACTCCTTGAAAAAGGGAGTCTCCAGATCGACGGTGCACGGGGTATGCCGAACGATCTGCTCGGCGAGGTAATGCGCCTTCTGCAGACAGAGGTTCGCGACCTCGCGGAGCCCTTGCGGCCCCATCGCCGCGAGATAGACGGTCGCCCGGAGCGCCATCAAGCCCTGGTTCGTACAGATATTGCTGGTCGCTTTTTCCCGTCGGATATGTTGCTCCCGCGTCTGCATGGTGAGGACCCAGCAGGTCCGGCCATCACGGTCTTGGGTCTGCCCGATCAATCGCCCCGGCATGCGGCGGACCAACTTCTCCCGGCACGCGAGCACTCCGAGATAGGGGCCTCCGTAAGTCATGGGGATGCCCAACGGTTGCCCCTCGGCGGTGACGATATCGGCCCCCCAGTCGCCCGGCCGTCGGAGCAGACCGAGACTGATCGGATCGACACCGGCCACCAGAAGCGCCCCGGCGGCATGGGCCTTTTCGGCGAGTGCTTCGGCCGGTTCGAGCCTGCCCAGGAAGTTCGGTTGGGCCACGACCACCGCGGCGGTGGCATCGTCGAGATGGAGCTCCACTTGGTCGAGAGAAAGGAGGCCGTTTTCCGCGGGGAGGGTCACCAACTCGACCCCCACTTCCCGCAAGCAGGTCGCCATCACCTGACGATACTCCGGGGAAAGCGTCTCCGCCACGAGCACCTTGTCGCGTCGGGTGGCCGCCATCGCCATATGGACCGCTTCCAAGCAGGCGGTGCTTCCGTCGTAGAGACTCGCGTTGGAGACTTCCAGGCCGGTCAACTCGGTGATCATCGTCTGGTATTCGAAAAAGACCTGGAGATTCCCCTGACTCGCTTCGGCCTGGTAGGGCGTGTAGGCGGTCACGCAACGCGGGTCGGAACCGAGATGATCGACCACCGAGGGGATGAAATGATCGTAACAGCCCCCGCCGAGAAAACAGGGAAGCTCGTCCGCGGAGTGATTCCGCCGGCTTAGCTCCTTCACCCGGGAGGCCAACTCGAATTCACCCAAGGCTTTCGGCAGCGACGGCGTCCCGCGGTACCTGAGCTCCTGGGGAATGGCATCGAACAAGGCATCGATCGACTCCACCCCGATCGCCCGGAGCATCGCCTGATCGTCCTCGGTGGTATTCGGCAGATAGGGCATGAAGGCCTCCTGGTCGCGTCATCCGCATATTCACGATAAGTTCAGTCGCTCGAATCAATCGCCCCCTTTTCGGATGCCATCCGGATTCAGAAACTCTGAAGCGATGAAGCGCTGAAGCGCTGTTGAAAACGGCTGGACCTTGGACCGCGGATTGGTGGTGGGGGGGGCCGTGAGCGCTCGAATGAATTCTACTCAGCGGTCTCGAAAATGCCTAGCCCGGGAGACTTTGCTTTTTCGAGAAACACGTGGCGACGGCGCAATGCAGTCGCTGACGATCAGGTGGAAGGTTCTGTTTTCGCCGAACGGTCCGGCTTGGTACGGACCGCGAAACGGCACCCTTGTTAAATCATAAAAACCACCCCTGAAAAAGGGCAGTTGCGGTGTCGAGTTAGAGCCTTGACATAAAAAAGGGGAGTGATAGAATCCTAGATGGGGTTGAGTTTCCTCGCCGTTTTGCAGTTTTGGCTTATCCGCATTCGACGGTCAAAAATGACGAAGCGCTCGCTTGATCCCTAAATACCTGCCGCGGCGATGACGTCGGTTGTTTCTCGTTCGCTTTTTCGATGGCAGGGCCCGGAAGCCGGACCGGTGCGCAATCGGTACCGACAGCTTGAAATCGACGAACTCCTTCGGGAAAGACGCCGCCGTGCGGCGAACCCATCCTTTTCTTCACAAGAGCGGGAAGCGATCACCGAACGATGAAATGTCAAAAATGCGAACGCCCGGCCACATTCCATATCACCGAGTTGACCAGCGGGAAGCCCCAGGAGCTTCATTTATGTGAGGATCATGCGCGGGAGTACCTGACCGACGCCTCCGAACAGGCCGAGGAGTCTTCGCCCGGCATGGCGGCGTCGCTGGCCCAGAACATGGCCCAACAACTGGCCCTCGGGCAGGCCGCACAAGACCTGAAAGACCTCGACCAGCAGGAATGCCCTGTCTGCGGCATCAGTTTCTTCGAGTTTCGCAGCCGGGGACGACTCGGTTGTCCCAACGATTACCAGTGTTTCCAGGAGCAACTCGAGCCACTGATCCTGAACATTCACGGCGAATCGGATCACGTGGGAAAAACGCCGAAGCGTGCAGGCAAGGATGTCGACCGCCGCACCCAGCTCATCCGACTCCGCCGGGAAATGGACGAGGCCATCGCCTATGAAGATTACGAACGCGCCTCCGATCTGCGGGACAAGATCCGGCAGATCGAATCGGAGACCTGACGCCTGAGCCGTGGCCGCGACTTGACGACCACGGATGATCCCCCAACGGCATCCCCGCGAGACGCCAGGCGATTCGGAAACTTTTCGCCCCCCGGCGCGACATCTCTCACTTTCGACCATTCAGGGAAGTAACCGACCGTGACGATCGACCATCTCCTAGATCAATTGACCCCGTGGCTTCGAGGCCAGGGCCCGGAAAACGACATCGTCATTTCCAGCCGCATCCGCCTCGCCCGGAACCTCTCCGGGTACCCGTTCGACTCGAAGATGTCCAAGCAGGATCGCGAGAGCATCGACTCGGCGGTTCAGGCCATCTTGCCGGAAGTCTTCCAGGAAGAAGACACCCTCTACCTCGATATCGAAAAGATCGGTCCGCTGAACTGCCAGTTTCTCGCCGAACGGCAACTGATCAGCCGGGAACATGCCCTGGGCGAGGGCAAACGCTCGGTGGTGATCGACCCGAAGGAACGCTTCTCCCTCATGATCAACGAGGAGGATCACCTCCGACTTCAGGCGGTCGCCAGTGGTTTGGATCTCCATTCCGTCTGGCAGCGCATCAACGACCTCGACGACCGGATCGAAGAGCATCTGCCCTACGTGTTCGGAGAAAAACTCGGCTACCTCACCGCCTGCCCCACCAACGTCGGCACCGGCATGCGGGTCAGCGTCATGCTGCACCTTCCGGCCTTGGAAATGTCGCAGCAGCTCAATAAAGTCTTCCGGAGCCTGCAGAAGGTGAATCTGGCCGTGCGGGGCCTTTACGGCGAGGGATCGAAAAATCTCGGCAACTTCTTCCAAATCAGCAACCAGATCACCCTGGGCCGAAGCGAGGAGGAGTTGATCCAGCAAGTCACCGACATCATCCCGAGACTGATCTCCTACGAACGCCAAGCCCGGGAGTATTTGCTCCAGGAAGAGAAAGAACAGTTGCTCGATGCCGCAAGCCGTGCGGTCGGCATTCTCGCAACCGCTCAAAAAATCAGCTCCGAAGAAGCGATGACGCGGCTCTCGAACATCCGATTGGGCGTCCACATGAAGCTGGTCGAGCATCCCCCCATCGCCACGATCAACGACCTGATGCTCCATATCCAACCGGCCCATCTCCAGAAGATCAGCGAGCATGAACTTTCACCCGCCGATCGCGATGTCGCCCGAGCGGAATATCTCCGCAAGCGACTCAAGGAAGAAGGCGATTTCTCCTAACGCTCGTTTTCTGAAGAGGAGAACTCTTCGCGTTGTCGGGCCAATTGCTCGGACAACATCTCCACTTGGCGTCTCAGTTCTTCGAGCATCGCGGCGGGTTCGGGCTTGGTTTGCGCCTCGGCGTTCGTCTCGCGGTTCCGGGAGCCCCGTTGTTGATGCTGTTCTCTCGATTCCGGCGGGTGAGATTCATCGCGTCTTACCTCAGCTTTCGCCGGAGCAACGTCGGGCTCTCCGAGATCCAGCCGCGGCCTCTGAATCCCCTCATCCCACTTCGGCCGATTGGCCAATCCCCAGATTCTGAAGAGCTGGATCAAAAGGCCGACCAACAGCAGCACGGTTCCGGCCAGCGAAATCGGCATGCCCACGAGCAGGTATTCGCTTTTTTCGAAGAGAAAGGCCCAACCCAATAATCCGCCACCGCCGATAAAAGCGGTCAAGCCCAATAGGAGTACCCCCCAAATCAAGATGTTCAGTGCCATGGCATGGTCGAACTTGATGCCCGTGGCCCCGGCATGGGGTCTTGAGGGACCTTTTCGCGGCCGACTGCCGCCGTCCCGACGACCGAGAAAATCTTTGTGACCACTGTCGATCCGAAGGATCCGCGCCGGTGGATCATCGTCCTCTGCATCGGGCGAAAACGACCTTTTCGAACCGCTTTTTCCCGGAGCTGCCTCTCCAAAATTCCCTTTGACGGCTCTCGGCCCGAAGGCGGCCGATTGGTTGGAGTCCTCCTCGAGCTTCTCCGCGATTTTCGAAAGACGCTCCAGCCGTTCGTCCTCCGGCAATTCCTCGTTCAAAAGGGCCATTTCTTCCTGGAGCGTCAATTTCGGCTTGGTCGGTTTCGACGGTTCGTGATCGTCTTGTCGGCGAGCGAGGGAAGAATCTCCCGGCGATCGTTTCTCTCCTTTCCCTTCCGCGGTCGAGGAGGCCGTCGACTCTTTTCTTTCCGAAGAAAGAGAACCTTGATCCGTGGAATCCTCGCTTTCATGACGCGATTCTTCGTGCAACCGGCAATATCGCCGACTCCCCTCGAACTCGAGATGCTCATCGTCCAAGCGGAACTGGATATCCCGCTCGAAATTCGACGGTCGGAGACTGCGAAAGCGTTTATCGACCTCGCTGTCTTCCCGCACGTCTTTCCCGTCCGACGACGTCTTGTCCCCCGGGGAAGAAGACAGGGGATCCCTCCGATCCTCCGATCGACGATCGCCGGAAGCGTCGGGTCCACGATCTTTCGGCGAAACCGGGGCCGGCGACTTCTTGCGGGGAACCTCCTCCACCGGGCCGTTCGTATCGAAATCGATCAACTCGTTGTAAGAGATCTGTCCTTGACCGGGATTCATCTTCGAAAAAGACGATTCCTCGCGCATCGCCCGGATCTCCTCGGCCAATTCCCGCCTCAGACGGCTCAATTCCTCCAGCGGCGACTCCATCTCCTCTCGCGGTGGGAAGGAAGGCGGCGACTGCGATCGATCCCCAAATGGGGGATGAGAAGAAGGGTTGTTCAAGTGAGAATCATCCATCGGTTTCTCGCTCTGATCGTTTCATCTTCCCCGCCCTTCCGGAGGCGGAACGGAAGATATTCCATCAATTGCATCGCTAAAGTAGGCATACTGGCAGCCTCAGACGGCTACTTCTCCCATCGTCCACCGGAACCGTGCCACTTGTGGGAATTCTCGCGATTTCGGAAGATATGACGATTATAGCGAACAAAAAGGAAGGCCGGGTAAACGGCGCAATAAAAAACCGCCCCGAGTCGGCTCGAGGCGGCTGAAGATTTGATCCATGACTCATCCACAGCAGAACTCAGGTTCAAGTGAAAGCTAGGCTTCCTCTTCCGAATCCTTCTCGGCGGAGTTTTCTTCCCCGCCCGATTCCTTCGAAGGCTGATCATTCGCCGGGTCGGCCTTCTCGGCGTCTTTCCCTTCCGGTTGCGGCCGATACCACTTGCCTCGGAGCCAATCGGTCAGAAGCTCGATCTCCTGCATCGTCATCAGGGCATCGCCCTGTTCGGGATGGTAGGCGGGCATGCGGTCGTTGCGACTGCCGTAGAACTTCTCGAGCGTCGGGTCGGCGATGAATTCCATCGTCCACTCGCGCGACATGTATCCGGTCAGCGAAGGACCGTGGGCGGCGCTCTGTTCGAGGTAGAAATCGTGGCAACTGGTGCAGCCGACATCGACGAAGATGAACTGCTCCTCCTCCGGAAGTCCCTGCACTTCGTCATCGACGATCGGACGGGGGGCCTCGAGTTTCGACTCTTCGGCCAACACGGTGACGATCATCTTTTTCAGGTCATTGTCATACCGGCTCATGACCTCTTCGCCGTAGAGTTCGATCGTTTCCTCGACGAAATCTTCGTCGCCGAGCATGTCCGGCAGGGTATTTCTGACAAAGTTGACCATATCACCATCGGCGAAGGCGGTATTGCCGAAGTATTCGTCGGAAGTGAGTCGTTCGATGTCGAGAAATCCGGAGATCCACTCCTCACTGCCCATCGAATAGAGATTGGGGGCCGAAGGCTCCTCGCACGGAATCGGCGAATAACGAGGATCGGGCTCCATTCCCTCTTGGGGCGTAAAGGCGTGACAACTGGCGCAGTGTTGCTCGTAAAGCACCGGGCCCTGGAGCTTCGGATCATTCCGTACCAGCGTCAGCACGCCCGAAGGCGGAATACGCTGCGGACCAAGAGCCAGCACCGCCACGCGCTCGGCCTTTTCCTTCGACCGCTTCAAATCGGCCTGGTATTCGGCGTTCTGGGCATCGGCCCGATACGAAGCGTAGGTCAGATACGCGAGTCCGACGGTCAATCCCAGCACGACGGCGACGTTCAACCAATGAAGCGGTCGAACACGGGCGATGATCGGCATCAGCAGAAGGTAGGTCACCACCAAGCCGGGGATCACGAAGATCGCCATGAATTCCATCTCGCTGCCGAAGGTCTCCCCGAACACGCCGGCAAAATGGTACAGCGCCCGGAAGGACCATTCCGGTCGGGCCACGGTCGTGGTTTCCCCGGGACCGGCGGGAGCGTTGAGCGGCGCTCCGAGCGTCGCCTGCTCGGGCAAGGCCGGGTGATGCGATTCGGCGGTCCAGTGATGGGCGTAGTTCAGCAGCACGATCACCACCAGCACGCCCACCATTGCCAACGAGCGCCAGAGCGCTTCGGTGGGCCAGAGCGGTTTCGTGGCCGGATGCCCCCGGGAGCAAACGGTACAGGCGGGGACACCTTCTTCATGGGCCAATCGGTTCGCCCGGGCCAAGGCGGCACGCCAGAGAATGAGGAGCAGGACAAACACCCCGCCGAACACGCCGATATGCAGCGCGAGAAACCGCGTGAGCGTGAACGTCCCGAACTGCGGTCCGCCGGAGAAAATCTTGAACAGCTCCTCGCCGACAAACGGCAGCATCGTCAAAAACCCGACGCGGACGGTCGTCGCCTCTTTTCCGGTGACGGTCCAGGGCAACAGATCGCCGGTGAGGCATCCGCCGAGCGAGAGCAGGAAGAGAATCAGCCCGATCCAGAACACGAACTCCCGGGGAGTCCGGTACGCGCCGCGGAGAACGAGCGAAAGGACATAGATGCCCAAAAGCGCGACCAGCACTTGGGCCGCGTAATGATGCATCCCCCGAAGAAACCATCCGCACGGCACGTGGTACTGCACGTAGAAAACGCTTTCCCACGCCGTCTGGGCGCTCGGACTGTAGTACATCCAAAGGAAGAAGCCGGTGACGGCCTGCACGAAAAAGGTGAACAGGATCATCGAAGGCAAGACCCGGCAACAACAGCAACGACCACCGGGAACGGTCACTTGTCGGCCGAAGCTACGATTCCACGCGGTCACCAGGGAGGTCCGCGATTCCAACCAATCGAGAAATGCGTTCATCGTATCACTTTTTTCAGTATCAAGGGGGGAAGATGGGATTCTTCGTTTCCATCGTGTTCGAGGAAGTGGTTCCGGGCAAGCGTCTCACGGGAAACGACGGTCAATCGTCACGGGAAAAACAAGACGTTCAGCCGAGCGGGATCTTCTGATCGGTCGCGGTCTTGAACTGTTGGAACTTGACCCAGACTTCGTTGTCGTTTCGGATTTCGACCTCCAGGGTATCCATCGGGCGGGGGCTCGGAGAGCTTTCTCCCTCGGCCACCAGTCGCTCGCCCTGGAAATCGAAATAGGCTTCATGGCAGGGACACAAGAGGAGCGAGGTCTCCTCGCCGGTGACGGGATTCGTCCCCTGCCCGACCTGGATGGTGCAGCCGTTGTGCGGGCAGATCGACTGCAACGCTTCGACCTTGCCTTCGGCGGTCTTTCGCAAAAAGACGGCGCCGATCTTCTGATCGGGCTCGACCATCCAGGCATCTCGGTAGTCGTCGATGATGGAGAACTTCTGCGGCTTCTCCTCAAGCAGATCGAGGGTCGCGAGTCGATAGAACTTTCCGGTCTGCCGCTTGCGCGACATCGGGGCGATGAAGGTCCGCAATCCGCAAACGACCGGAGGCACACACGCCCCCAGGCCGAGAACCCAGGCGGCGGCGGAGGCGATGAATCCACGACGATCTTCTTTCCCTTGCCCTTGCCGGCCGCTCGGCTTGTCACTCGAAGAGCCCTGCGGGTCCGGCGCGGCCCCTTTCTTGCTTGCACGCTCTTGCTGAGCCATGATGATTCCTCATTACTTCTCAAGATTTCCAATAATTTCTCTCTCGCCCAAACGACACTCTTATCGATAACAAATTATTTTAACGTATCGGAAGGAAAAAAGCCAACCCCTGCTCGCGAAAACTCGGACGGGCGATCATGGAGGTGGTGGGAATCGGAGCCATCATCGGGGCCCCTCACCGGGCTTCCAAAAAGTGTAGCATCCGTTCAGGCGGTTGCCCCGTATTTTGCCTGCCAAGCAGTGATCATCTCTTCCATCACCTTCTTGCGGGTCTCTTCCAGGGAAGCCTCGACAAACGCCCCGGCCGCTTTTTTGTGTCCCCCTCCGTTGAACTTTTTCGCCACCTGACTGCAATCCACTTCGCAACGGCTGCGGAAACTGATCTTGAATCCGCCCCCTTTCTGCTCCACGAGAATGAACGCAAGTTCCGTGCCGTCAACGGTTAACGTCATGTTGACGATATCCTCGCTATCGCTGGAGTCCGCCCCGGCCTGCTGGAAATCGGCGAGGGTGATTTCGGTGTGGATGAGTCGGCCGTCCAACTTCGTTCTCGACTTGCAAAGGGTTCGACCGACCAGACGAAGCCGTCCCAGGCTCTCCTGTTCGTACAGGACTTGATAGATCGCATCGGGGAGTGCGCCTGCCTCCATCAGTTCCGCCGTAAAACGGAACGTCGTCGGACTGACCGAGGCGAAACGAAACCATCCGGTATCGGTCGCGACGGCGGCAAAAAGGGGAATCGCCATCTCCGGAGTGAGGGCCACGCCGAGGTGATGGGCCGCTTGCCCCACCAGTCGCCCGGCCGCTTCGGCGGTCTCATTCTTGAAGAGGATGGCCCCCAAATCGTCGCCGCCGACATGGTGATCGATCACCGCACAGGTTGCCTTGGTTCCCCGGACCACCTCACTCATCGCCCCCAATTGGGCCCAGGCCGTCGTGTCGAGCACCAGCAGCAGGTCGATGCCGTCGATCCACTCTTGTGATATCGTTTCCCCCAACACCTTGATTTTCCCGTCCGGATCCAAAAAAAGCAGATTGGCGGGCGTCGGCTGGGCGTTGACGATCTCTACTTCCTTCCCCAACGCCTCCAGTACACGACACATGCCGATCTCCGAACCGATCGCGTCGGGATCGGGACGGATATGGGAGGTCAGCAGAATTCTCTCGCTCCGGTCGATCAATTCCGTGAAGCGGCCCCAATCGATCGGGTCCTTCGTGGCTCGGTCCATACTCATGATCGGTTCCCTTTTCGGGGTTCAGTGCATCGGGAAAAATGATCAAACACTTTTTTCCTAATGATTATACCTTCCATTTCATGCCCATCCTCAAATCGGGAAAAAATAATGGGGCGGGGGAAAAGTGGCGGCTAGCGGGCGGGGTCGAACGAATCGCGCCGACGGTATCTCTCCACCACATTCCGTACCTGGAGAATATCTTTTTTCATTTGCGCGGTCAACTGTTCGACCGACGAATAGCGGACGATATCGCGGAGATGTTCCAGAAAATCGATGTCCAGATGATGCCCGTAGATGTTTCCCGAAAAATCGAGCAGATGCACCTCGATTTTGGTCCCATTTTCCGAAAAAGTGAGATTCGGACCGATATTGATCGCAGCGGCATATTCCCGATTTCCCACCTTGCCGATGCCGGCATAAATTCCATGCTTCGGCAGAAGCGTGGGCGGGAAAGAGAGATTCGCGGTGGGATAGCCGAGTTTCCGTCCTCGCTGCCGTCCGGCGATGACCTTTCCCCGAATGCGATACGGTTCGGTCAGCATACTCCGGGCGACGGCGACCCGGCCGTCGTGCAAAAGGGCACGAATCCGGCTGCTGGAAATCGGACGTCCCAAGGCATAAAGGGGCTTAATGATCTGGAGAGTGATGTCCGCTTCCCGACAATATTCCTCCAGGAGATCGATATCGCCGGAGCGATTCTTGCCGAAGAGGAAATCCCTCCCCTGAACCATCGCCTTGGCGTCGAGTCCGTCGAGAAGGATGCGCTCGAAGAAGGTTCGGGCGTCCCATTCCAAGAAGTCGCGACTGGCGGGGAACGCGACCAGGGCCTCGATACCGAGGGGCTCAAGCAGTTCCGCCTTGCGACGGAGATCGCACATCGGGATGGGGGCTTTTTCGGGACGCAGGATTTCGGCCGGCGTCGGATCGAAGGTGAAGGCGATGGCCGCGCCCCCCACTCGGGCAGCATGCCGCTGAAGCTCCTGGAGAATGAGGGCGTGCCCCCGGTGCACGCCGTCGAATTTGCCGATCGCGACAGCCCCGCGGCGGAATCGGTCGGGTAGTCGTTTCAGATCCCGGATCAATTCCACCACACAATTCCTCGCTGGGTCGTTCGGGGCTGGTGAGGGTGAGATTGGCTCGAAACGAACCGTCGCCACTCAGCAAACCATTGTAGGGAGGCGGCCGAGAACCGACAAGAGCCCCCACCAGGCAAGTGATTTCGGAAGATAAGCGGAGTTCAGGCTTCCTCTTCCGGATCCCGGAAGACCGGCTCCATCTCCTTGGTATTGCGTTCCACGGCCAGGACGATCGTCTGGGTCTCCACGCCGTCGTTGCTACTGGCGACGACCGGCAGGACCTGCCGCTTTTCCGGCAACGCGAAACGTACGGAGAAAGAACCGTCTTCTTGGAGACGCACCGGTTCGCCCTTGACGGCCAGTTGCACCGTCGGATCGGTCTTGCCGTGGACGATCAGTTCCGCATCGACCACGAACGGAAAATGGCGCTGCGTCCGACCGGTCCCTTGCGCACCGGGCCCGAAACGCGAGAGGTGGGCCATATTCATCGGTCGACGCAACTGCTGTTCGAAAACTTCTTTAAGATCGGAGTTCCGGGTGTCGGCGCCTCCACTGAGTTTAAAGATATGATCGAAATCCTCGGCCACCCCAACCCAGTTGCCGTCCAGGCGGTCCAGTCCTTCCACGGTGGTACTCTGTGGAGTTTCCACGATATTGCTCGAGGCGAGCATGAAGAAATGCTCTTCCCCATCCGCGGCTTCCTTATCGTAGAGATACCCGATTTCGATCTGAAAGGCCGACGGGGGATTGTCGACGTCGATGTACCAATTGTTCACGCCGCCATGGATGACGATATCGCGAATGTACTCGCGACGGAGATTCGCCACCCCGTCCGATTTGACGCGGTAGACCCGCAAGACCGGCTCCGCGCCGTGCCAGTACTGGCCCATCGCAGCGCGGGCACGATCGATCGTCTTGTTCGAAAGCTCCCAGTAAACGTGCAACCAGAAGGGATCGCGGACCATGACGATCAGCCGATCTTTGATCGGCTTGCTCTGCTTCTGATGGGCCCCGCTGAGTTCCTTGTAGCGTTCCAAACGCTCCTTCAATTGAGCAATCCGGCGTTCCACGGCGGGAGTCCGTTTGACCGGTTTTTTCTGTTTCTCGGCGGCATGGTTCTTTTTACCGCGTCGGGCGGCGGAAACCGGCTGAGGCACGTTGGATTTCTTTTGCGAAGAACGAGATTTCCCCTTCCCCGAAGCCCGGCTCGTGGTGGACTTTTTGGCCCCGGAACCCCTCGAATGCTTCGTTTCCACCCGAGGCGATTTCGCGGTGGCGGCCTCTTGCTTCTGACGATATTGGCTCAAAGCCTTCTTCTTGCGCCGCGATTCCCGGGCCGCGCGTGCTCGCGATTTATTGACCAATGCGCGAACCAATTCCTCTTTGCGCATGGCATGCCAGCCGGCCACCTCCTCTTTCTTTGCCATCGCGGCGAGTTCTTTGACGGTGTACTCTCTGAGTTTCGATGAGGTATTCACGTTTACTTCCCCGGCTTGTGTAAAATAGGAGTGATTCTGTTCCCCACCGATGTCGGGCATTCGTGCCAATTCGACCAACTACCCGCACGGAGAGGCCCCCACCCATCCATTTTTGTGCCTGAGCCTTTCATAACATTCCCGGCCTGGATTCCATCTCGCTGGATTCCATTCGTTTGGGGCAATATACTTCGGTTCGACCTTCGCGAGAAGCCGCCCTCTTCACCCACCGGCTTCCGATCGAAGAACATCTCGACTCAGTTCGCTGCTTCCGCCTCCCTCAATATTCCGCTTTTCATGCAGAACGCTTTTCACGCAGAACGCTTTTCACGCAGAACGCTTTTCCTAAAAACGCACGAAAACATCATCCCTTTTCTATTTCATACGAATCTCACGACCTCAATGGCTCCACCTGTTCTCGGAACCTCCCGAATGCACGCAGCATTCATGAATCCTTGTTCATTTCGCGACTCTTTTCAGAAAACATTGGTTCGCTCCGGTCGAGGGGACACGGTGGGAATGGATTCAGCATGCAGAAGCCGGAAGGTCATCGACCCGACCACGGAGCAGCGGTCTCAAATCGACGACAGGAAATGGAGGCATTGTTCTCCACGCCCCCCCATTTAGGGCAGCTTCAGCAATAAAACGCTTTTCGAAAATGAGTCCGTCCGGAAAATGGCATGAAAAATCGGGGAGCGAGTCTCGCGCATTGCGAAAACTCGCCGTTGTAGGTGAACCCAGGGAGAGCTCATGGCAGGGAACCTTGGCTTGTGCGACTCATTGGCGAAAATCCGACTGCAAAAAAACGCATCCCCGCCACCGTCGCGTTTCGCGCGAACACGAGCGATCGACGCGATCTCAGGCTAATCTACATCATAACGAAAAATAAAAAAAACGCAATCATTTGATAGAAAGTCAGAACACCGGACGAAAACAACATGTCAGCAAGTCTTTTCTATGTAGAGACTTACAAAGAAGGGTCGTTAAATCAGAAATATTTTTTTCCTGCTAACTCCCCCCACCTTCGGCCGGCCGGGCCAGCAGGATTCGCCTTCTCGGGGAATGCCGCCGCACGCTTCCGTGGCCTCCAAAATCGACGGCATCGACTCCTGAAAAAAATATCAATAAAAATTTATCCATTTTTGAAGTCGTCCGACAGCCGCGATTTTTCAGCAAGCGGATCGAGACTGTTTCTTGCGGTATTTTTTCCGCCCCTTTCCGGTCCGGCTGAAAAAACCCTGGTGGACGCCCCGTTGACAGCCCGCCGTCGGCACACTAGATTTTCAAGATGTCGGTGAACGTTTCCCAATGCTTCCTATTGGTCGGCTATCCTGCACACCAATCGAAGAATGCGGTGGGCGTCTTTTTCGAACCCCGCTCGGGCGACCATCCATTGCCGAAAGGACGGTTGGACGACCGATCCACGGGACGAAGCATCCCGTTTCACGATTCGGCTCTTTTTTTACCATGAGCCGACCGAACGCCCGGTCGCAGGCGAATCGCCTGGAGAATTCCGGAGCCCGTCATGCCCCCTACCCCGCGGGAACAAGAGCCCTCCCCTATTTCGCAGGGCTATGCCTGGAGCGTGCGAGTTACTTCCATCGCTCTGGAGATGGTCCTCCCCAGCTTGGGAGGCGTATGGCTCGACGCGAAACTGGGAACATTCATCCTTTTCACGCTACTCGGGGCGGTCTTGGGGATGACGACGGCACTGTGGAGCCTGTTGAAAACCGCCAAGCAAGCCTCAATGGAAGGAAAAAGGAAGGGCACGCCGAAATCAAGAGAAGACTCGGCCTCGCGAGAGAGCTCTTTCGATGATGAACCTGATGGCCCAGGGCCGAGATCCGCCGAGAAGCCGTAGGACTCATCCCGATGAAGAACACACGGAACGGCCGGGATTCCATTCCTTGGAAGCCGGCAGGCTGGATTTTTTTGACTATTTCCGTAGCCTTTTTGGGGATCACGCCGGCCGTCGCATGGTTCCAAGGATCCGAGGCTTGGTCGGCCGCTGCCATTGCAGCCGCAACCTGTTTGGTGTCAAGTATATCCGGTCTGATTGCCGGACGGATTCTTAGACAATGGCGGGGTCCCGGTCCGGAGGAAGCCCTGCTCGGAATGCTCTTTCGCATGGGCATTCCCCTGGTGGTCGCGGTCGTGATTGCCGGAATGGTCGACTCAACTTTCCGAATCCTTGTGCTATGCTTGCTTGCAGGATTTTACTTAATCGTGCTTCCCGTAGACATAGGGGTCCAACTTTCCGATCTCTCCGATGACGGAGATCGGAAGCCCCCCCCATCCTGCCGATCGAATTCCGATGATCGCCCCCCCGGCGACGGGAACGCCAGCCGAAAGGCCGATGACGCATGATTGACCTGAACGAAATCGCTCGACACATCCAGGACGCGCCCCGCTTCCACCTGCCGCATTTTCTCGGCGGGCATACCGAAGAATTGCCTACGCAGGAGATCCTGGGCTACGAATTCCAGTTGACCAAATACATGGTCATCGAGGTGTTCGCCGGTGTGTTGATGATGCTGGTCTTCTTCCCCATGGCGTGGAAGATGGCGGGAGGAAAGCAACTCAAAGGCCGTTTCTGGAATTTCTGGGAAGCGATTCTGGTCTACCTTCGGGATCATGTGGTCCGGCCGGCGATCGGCGACAAAAAGGACGCCGATCCTTATCTGCCGTTTTTGTGGACGGTCTTTTTCTTCGTGCTGTTTTGCAACGTGTTCGGCATGGTTCCGTGGTTCGGCAGTCCGACCGGTTCGATCGCCGTGACGGGGGCGTTGGCGTTGTGCTCCTTCGGGGTCGTCGTCGGCTCGGGCATCAAGCGTTTCGGCCCGATCGGCTACTGGACTTCCATGGTGCCGCCCATGGATTTGCCCGGAGCCCTGGGGATCTTACTCAAGCCGGTGGTGCTGACCATCGAAATCCTTGGACTGTTGATCAAGCATGTAGTGTTGGCCATTCGTCTTGTGGCGAATATGTTCGCCGGGCACTTGGTTCTCGCCGTGCTGCTTTCCTTCATCGCCGCCGCGGCCGAAAGCTTTTTCGGACTCTGGCTCACCGTCACCGTGAGCAGTCTGGTCATGTCGGTCGCGTTAAGCATGCTCGAATTATTCGTAGCATTCCTGCAAGCGTACATTTTCACATTTTTATCCGCCGTGTTTATCGGCATGGCGATCCACCCCCACTGATTCCCAGCCGAGGGAAGTTCGAGGGGATCGTTCTGCCGAAGACTCCGATTTAACCTGTCAGTTCTTGCTAAGGAGAAATTTCCGTGAACAAGCTCGCAAAAACCACACTTTGGCTTCTCGTGATAGCCTGTGTTTTCGTTCCGACCTTGGCTTTGGCTCAAGGAGATGGCGAGACATCGGAAGAGGAAACGGCCGTCGTCGAATCGAACACACTGCACCTCGAACTGGCCGCCATTGGGGCCGCTCTGGTGATCTTAGGCGGCGCCTGGGGGATCAGCAAGGTCGGTGCCAACGCCGTGGAAAGCATGGCCCGGCAACCCGAAGTCGCCGGAAACATCCAAACCGCGATGCTTATTTCGGGGGCATTGATCGAAGGAATCACCTTCCTGGCGTTGATTATCTGCCTCTTGGCGCTGTATGCCTAGGCTCTTCGCGATGGTGTGACGGCGATCGATCGTCGCCCCGCTTTTCATGACCAGCTCTGCAAGAAGGCGAGTGCATGATGTTGTATTCCATTTCCAGGCCACCGGCCCGCCTTGCCGGCCGGACGAAGGACGGAGACCGGCGGCGCAGCTTCGTCGCGTCCCCGTGGTGGGGTGCGTTGATGGCGGTCGTGCTCGGCCTCGCGTTGACCGATAACCTCCAGGCGGCGGATTCCCCGGCTGACGAGACGTCGCCGGCGGCCCGAAGCGACCCCCATGCCTCCGATAACGGCCATGCCGACCACGGCGAAAACGAGGAGGAGGAAGCCGACCTGAGCCCCATCTCCTGGAGTGCCGCCAAGCGAGACTTGGCCCTCTGGACTTTCGTCATCTTCGTGATGTTGGTGCTGGTTCTCGGCAAATTCGCGTTCAAGCCGATCGCCACCGCCCTCGATCTCCGTGAGGAGGCGATCACCGACCAGATCGCCTCGGCCGAACGGGCCAACCTCGAGGCGAAAGATCTCCTGCTCGAGTACCAGCAGAAACTGAAGGACTCCGAAGACGAAGTCCGGCAGATTCTCAAGCAGGCCCGGCACGACGCCCAGAAAACGGCGGACCAGATCGTCGAAAAAGCCCGCGGACAGGCGCACCACGAGCACCAACGTGCGTTGCGGGAAATCGAAGCGGCCAGCGACAACGCCGTTCGGGAACTGGCGGAGAAAGCCGCCTTGCTTTCGACGGAACTGGCCGGCAAACTGCTGAAAAGGGAAATCGACCCGAAGACCCATCAGGACCTGATCCAGAGCGCCATCTCCGGGTTTGGTTCCGGCGATACGATGGGCCGGGATCCCTGACGCGGCGCATTTTTCGCCGAACTCGGGCGCCCCCTTGCCCGGAGCATCGTCACGAGCATCGTTATTTGGAAGCCTCTTGTCAGAGGGAACTTCCTTCGCGGATATTCCGTCGATCCTCGGTGCCGCGAGGGGTGAAGAAGATCACCGCACGCCGTTTCCGACTTCGGCGAGTAGAAATCCAATTGGGGATGAATTCGAGATGAACCAGGATCCCGCGGGACAATCAGACGCCCGACACTTCCCGGAAACCAAGACCGAACGGGGCGCCGAACAAGTGGCGGCGATCTTCGCCGATGCGCTGTTGGGAGCGGCCGAAACCTCTTCGGAAACGGCCGAATCGCTTCTGGAGGAGTTCGATGCCCTGATCGAGCAGGTGCTGGAGGCTTACCCGGCCTTCGAGGAGATTCTGACGTCAATCATGATTTCGTATCCGGAAAAGGAAGCGATGCTCGATCGCGTTTTTTCCGGTCGGGCTTCAGAGACCTTTCTCAATTTCCTGAAAGTGCTCTGCCGGCACGAACGTCTCGACGCGATCCGCACGATCCACCAGGTCAGCCACCAACGTTATCACCAACGACGGGGCACGGTTCCCGTCACCGTGACCTCGGCCACGCCGATCGATGAATCCACCGCCGACGCGATCGGCCGGCAGCTACGCCCCCTCCTCGGAGGAGAGCCGATGATCCGGCGCCGGGTCGATCCGGACGTCCTCGGCGGGATCGTCGTACAGGTTGGAGACACCATTTACGATGCCTCCCTTTCCACCCAACTCCATAACGTGCGCCAGCAAATGATGGACAGGAGCGCCCATGAAATTCAAAGCCGACGAGATCGCTTCCGTAATCCAGAAGGAAATTGAAAAGTACGAAGCGAAAATCGATGTCCGCGAGGTCGGCCGAGTCCTGGAAGTCGGTGACGGCATCGCCCGAGCTTACGGCCTTTCCGGCGTCATGGCCGGGGAGATGGTCGAATTCTCCGGCGGCGTGACCGGACTTGCCTTCAACCTCGAAGAAGGCTCCGTGGGGATCATCATCCTCGGAGATTACCTGAAGATCAAGGAAGGCGATGAAGTCCGCAGCACGGGAAAACTCCTGCAGGTCCCCGTGGGAGAAGCCGTCCTCGGACGTATCCTCGACCCCCTCGGCAACCCCCTCGACGGCAAAGGACCGGTCTCCACGAGCGAATATCGCTTCGTCGAAGCCGAAGCCCCCGGCGTCGCCGAACGCCAACCGGTCAAGCAGGCGCTGCAGACGGGGATCAAGGCGATCGACTCGATGACCCCCATCGGGCGCGGTCAGCGCGAATTGATCATCGGCGACCGAAAGACCGGAAAAACGACCATCGGCATCGACACCATCATCAACCAGAAGCACTCCGGCGTGAAATGCTTCTACGTCGCGGTTGGGCAAAAGGATTCGACCGTCGCCGCTTTGATCGACACGTTCCAGGAACACGGGGCCATGGAGTACACCACGGTCATCGTGGCCGGCTCCAGCGCCGCCGCACCGTTGCAGTACATCGCCCCCTATGCCGGATGCAGCATGGCCGAGTACTTCATGTACAACGGACAGCACGCCCTGATCGTGTACGACGACCTCTCCAAGCAGGCGGTCGCCTATCGTCAGCTCTCGCTGTTGATGCAACGTCCCCCGGGCCGGGAGGCCTACCCCGGCGATATTTTCTACTGCCACAGCCGACTGCTCGAAAGGGCGGCCAAACTCTCCGACGCGCGCGGCGCCGGTTCGCTCACCGCCCTGCCGATCGTCGAAACGCTCGAAGGCGAAGTCTCCGCCTATATCCCGACGAACGTCATCTCGATCACCGACGGCCAGATCTACCTCCAGCCGGACCTCTTTTTCTCCGGACAACGTCCTGCGATGAACGCGGGGATCTCGGTTTCCCGAGTCGGCGGTTCGGCCCAGGTGCCGGCGATGAAAAAGGTCGCCAGCGGATTGCGGCTCGATTTGGCGGCCTTCCGCGAACTCGTGGCGTTCGCCCAGCTCGGAACCGACCTCGATCCGGAAACCCAGGCCCGACTCGACCGCGGCTATCGGGTGACCGAGCTGCTCAAACAGGGACTCCACGCCCCGATGGACATCATCGACCAGATCTTCGTCATTTACGCCGTGACGCGGGGATACCTCGACGAGATCGAGCTGGAAGACATCGGCCGCTGGGAAAAGGAATTCCTCACCTTCCTGCATGACAAGAAAAAAGACGTCCGGGAAAGTCTTGCCGAGGATCCGGTCCTCGGCGATGAACACAACCAACAGATCCGCGAAGCCGTCGAGCAGTTCAATCAAAAATTCGTCAAATCGGAAAAGTCGGGATCGGAGAAGCCATCCTGACCCGAGCCCCCCTTCCTCTTTCGCCCAGCAGGTAACCCACTTCAGACGGATCCAACATGGCTAAAGCGAGAGCACTGGACAAACGTCGAAAATCGATCCGGAACATCCGCAAGATCACCCGGACCATGGAACTGGTCGCCACGGCTCAGTATAAACGTGCGCTCACGCGGGTCCAGGAAGCGGAAGCGTATACCCGGCGGATCGTCGCCCTGGTTCGCGATTTGGCGCAAACCGGGCTCGAAGTGCCCCACCCCTTGCTGGAGGAACATGCGGAGACCAAGAGCGGGACCTTGCTGGTGCTGACGTCCAATCGCGGCATGTGCGGCGGATACAATACGAGCATCTTCCGTCTGGCCCGCCCCCGCTGGCGGGAATTCGAACAGGAGCTCGAAACGCCCACGCTGGAAGTTTCCGGCAAACGCGGCATCTCGGCGTTTAGTTTCCGAGAGATCGGTCCCTCGAAAACCTACACGAACTTCGAGGGGAAGCCTTCCTTCGACGACGTGAACCAACTGGCCGACCGGTACATGGAGGCCTATCAAACCGGCGAGCTCGATCGGCTCGACGTGGCCTACACGAAATTCGAGAACACCAGCCATCAGTACCCGATCATCGAAACGCTTCTCCCCATCACCGAACTGGTGGAGCCGATGGAGGAGGACGATGAGGAAATCGGCGATAGCATTCAGTACGAATTCCTGCCTTCCCCGGAGAGTATTCTCCAGGAAGTGGTCCCCACGGCGTTCCTCGTCAAGCTGTTCAAGTGCTTTCTCGACGCGGCGGTCAGTGAACAAATCGCCCGAATGGTTGCGATGAAGTCGGCCACCGAAAACGCCGATCAGATGATCTCCGATTTGACGATGGCCTACAACCGTGCCCGCCAGTCGCAGATCACCGGCGAGATCCTCGAAATCCTCAGTGGCGCCGAAGCACTGGAAGGCAAGTGACCGGTGTCGGACGCTGTCCGGAATACCCTTGTATTTGAAATTCACCATCAAAGAAGGTAGTCATGCCCAGCAATACCACCACGGATAAGAATGTGGGTCACATCACCCAGGTGATCGGTTCGACCTTTGACGCGGAGTTTCCGGAGGGGCGGCTTCCGGACATCTATAACGCCGTCCGGATCGATAAAGAACAAAAAGGAGTGGTGATCCACCTGGTCGGCGAAGTGCAGCAGCACCTGGGTCGGGGTCGGGTTCGCTGCGTGGCGCTCGGCAGCACCGACGGGGTCGTCCGCGGCATGGAGTGCATCGATACCGGCGGCCCGGTCACGGTGCCGGTGGGCGAGGAAACCCTCGGTCGGGTGTTCAACCTGCTCGGGGACCCGATCGACGACGGTGAACCCGTCGAATCGCAGGAGCGGCGGCCGATTCATCAAAAAGCGCCCCAGGTGACCGACCTCTCGACCAAGACCGAAGTTTTCGAAACGGGGATCAAGGTCATCGACCTGCTCACGCCGTTCGTGCGGGGGGGGAAAGCAGGACTCTTCGGCGGAGCCGGTCTCGGCAAGACGGTCATTCTGCAAGAACTGATCGCCCGAATCGCCAGTTCCCACGGCGGCTCGTCGGTCTTCGCGGGCGTCGGCGAGCGAACGCGGGAAGGAAACGACCTCTGGCTGGAAATGCAGGACGCGAAAATCGGCGATACCGGCCGCAGCGTCATCGAGCAGACGACGATGGTCTTCGGTCAGATGAACGAGCCACCGGGAGCCCGACTCCGCGTCGCCCTGTCGGCACTGACGATGGCCGAGTATTTCCGCGATTCCACCGGCAAGGATGTGCTGCTGTTTATCGACAACATCTTCCGTTTTTCCCAAGCGGGAAGCGAAGTCTCCGCGCTGCTGGGCCGCATGCCCTCGTCGGTCGGATACCAACCGACGCTCGCCTCGGAAATGGGCGCGCTGCAGGAACGCATCGCCTCGACCTCCAAGGGAGCGATCACCTCCGTCCAGGCGGTCTACGTCCCCGCCGACGACCCGACCGACCCCGCCCCCGCGACGGCGTTCAGCCAGCTCGACGCCTTCATCTACCTCGAACGGGCGATTTCCGAAAAGGGCATTTATCCCGCCGTCGATCCGCTCGCTTCCTCCAGCCGAATCCTCGACCCGCAGTATCTCGGCGATCGCCATTACGCCTGTGCCCGTGACGTCCAGCAGACGCTGCAAAGATACCGCGAGTTGCAGGATATTATCGCCATTCTCGGTGTCGATGAACTGACCGAAGAAGACAAGCTCATTGTGCATCGAGCCCGGCGGATGGAACGTTTCCTCTCCCAGCCGTTCCTGGTCGCCGAATCGTTCACGGGCAAGCCGGGGGAGATCACGCCGCTGGAAGACACCATCCGATCGTTCGAGGAACTCTCAGCCGGCAAGTGGGATCACCTTCCCGAGCAGGCGTTCATGTACGTCGGTTCCATCGAACAGGCGGCTGAAGAAGCCGAAAAAATGAAGTCGAAAGCAAAAAAGAAGTAACTTTCCCCTCCTTCGGGACCACACGATTATGAGATGTATCGTTGTCACCCCTGAGAAAACCGTGGTCGACCAAAACGCGTCGTTCGTGGCCCTACCGCTGTACGACGGCGAACTGGGAATCGCCCCGAACCACACCCCCCTGGTCGGACGCGTCGGATGCGGAGAACTCCGGATCCGGGCCGAAACCAGTTCCCTGGAAACCAGTTTTTACATCGAGGGGGGGTTCGTCGAAGTGCTCGACAATGTGGTCAGCCTATTGACCAATCAAGCGGTGCCCTCGAACATGCTCGATGCCGTCACGGCGCAAGAGGAACTCGAAACGGCCTGCGGTCGACCGACCTATTCCTCGGAACAGATGGAAATCCGTGAGCAGGCGATCCGCCAGGCCCGGGCGAAGCTCCATCTGGCCAAGAAGATCCATTAGCCGACCGGATCCAGAAGGAAGAACCAAGGGAATCCGAAATCTTTCGGGTTCCTTTTTTTTACGCTCCAGGCATCACAAAAAAAGTCTCCGCGAGCTGGAACCGCCGGCGAAGACTTCAGGTAGCTTGTCCGATGGAGGCGATGAAATCTCTCAATAACCTCCGCCGATGCTGCCGGGGGCGAAGCTGTTGTACTGACCGCCTGCCGCTGGAGGAGTCGTTTCAGGAGAGATCGGAGGGGAATCATTTCCCGGGAGCCCGGAATCGCTCGGGCCATAGCTGTTCTGCTGAGAATAGGAGCCCCTCAGGGGATCGTTCGAAGGGTCTCCCGTCGAATCGGCGTACGGCGCGGCGTTGCCGTAATTTCCTGCGGCAGGAGGCGGCGAACTACTCTGGGAAGGCTGGGAATAGAGCGAATTCTCCTGCCCGGCGGAATAGCTTCCACCGGGATTCATCGCGACCGCGGAATCCTGAGGGCTGTATCCCGATGCCGCCGCGGGAGGAGCCCCGGAAGATGTCGGAGGATATCCCTGGCCCGGAAACGACGTCGGCGGCACCTGACTGTAGGCATCCGGAGCATAGCTCGAGGGAGTCGCATCGGACGCATTCGGATACAGAGCCGGCGAGGACGAATAGGGAATCGGGCTTCCCGAAGGCGCGGCGCCTTGATAACTGCTTTGATTGTTGTATTGAGGATGATACTCCTGGCCGAACTGCGAGGGCGGCGTCTGCTGCTGGTATCCTCCCTGCGGCACATCAAGCTGCGGCTGCGACATCTCCGAGGGACGCGGTATCCCACCGCCCGAGGGCTCGGCATACTGCTGTTCAAAGGCGGCATCCTTCGACTTCTTCGAGAAAGGGTTGTAGAACGTCCACGTCTTGGGGTTATAGAACTTGCCGTTCGTACTCCGGCAACCCACCAGAGGCAATAAGAGAGCCACTGTCAAAAATAAACATAAGATTCTGGTTCGCATCTGATCACATCCTTTTGATTTATTGCGAAAAAAGATATCTCTTGAATGCCTCACCCGGGCGGACCCATGACGTTTCGAAGCCTTCGCCCTCTCCGCTTTTCGTCTTCCTGACTCACGGAAAAAGAAACGGCTCCTTTTGCGACTGTCATCTTCCGTCCACCGGCTTGATGGCCGAGGATCCATTTTTTTTCGATCAAGGCAACGGGGGCTATCTATCGTTATCGTGCTGATTCGGGGAACGAGAAAAACCGAAGTGACCCGTTTCGCGTTTTTTTCAAGTATTTCAGCAAATACACTTCCCGATTCACGGCGATCCGGAATCCGGAGGAAGCGAAATTCCCCCCAAATCAACCAAGGCCCCTAGATTTACGTTCTAAAAACACGGGACATTCACCGATTTTCTCAAAAATGATAACCGGGATTAAGAACGGGTGAATTATAGGGAGTTCGACAGCGGGGTCAATGTCATTTTCCTCGATTTGAAAAAAATGGAAAATTCGTCCTCGAAAAACAAAAAATGACATTTTTTCCGGCAGAAAGAGAAGGATCCTCCTCGATTGAATCACTCAAAAAAATCCAAATCGTGAAAAACCTCAAAATATCCTCGACTTTTCCGGTTCCACGTCGATTTCATGCTATATTATCGTGGGTCTCAGGAAGATTTCCGTGTCCTCGCCCTTCTCTTTTTCCCGGCACCACTTGCCGGAAAGCCCTATCCTTTAGAATCGGGCGAGAGAACAAATTCTTCCACACAGTTCTGTAGAAATTCGAGGATTGTGGCGCACCGACGAAATTGGACGCCTTCATCGTATAGATTCATTCATTCCGTTGCCGTGGGTAAACCTCCATTCCGTTTCCCTTCGACACCCGTAGGAGGCGAAGTGCTCGGCTGGTTTTCCTCATGATTTGCAACATCGTTTCACCCAATTTATCTCAGGGACAATCACATGATGGATACTCCTCTTTTCCATGAAGTCACCTCGGCCTTAGAACGCAACCCTTATCTCTCCGGCAACGAGCTCGATTTCGAGGCCTCCCAGGGCAGAGTCACCCTTCGAGGAACCGTCCCAAGTTTCTTCCAAAAGCAGATGGCCCAGGAATCGATTCGCACCCTCGACGGCGTCCATGAGATTCAAAACGAACTTCAGGTGCATACCGATCAGTTCGGCTGGATGACCTCCGAAAAGGCGATGTGAAGCAAGAAAGACGGCCGACTCGGATTTCTCCGGGGCATTCGCTCCGACTACTCCCGGTCGATGACCAGGACGATGACGCGCCGAGGACCATGGACGCCGAGAATGAGGATCTTTTCGATATCGGCCGTGCGACTGGGACCGGAAATGATGACATGCTCTCCGCGGAGTTCCGGATCGACCGCCTTTTCCATGATTTGCGGCCAAGCCTCCGGCAGGTGTTCCACGAGTCGATTCTTTTCTGAAACCACCACGCAGATCTCCGGCAGATAGCACATCAGCCGATCGAAGGGATTCGCCCCGGCGACCACGCAACTGCCGGTGTCGGCCAGGAGGAATTCCGCTTCCACCAAACCCGCTTCGAGTGCGGCGAAGGCTTTCGGATCGGTAGCGTCGGGATCATTCGGCGCGGTGACCACCGCGACGTCTTCCAACCGGTCGACCAGCTCGCGGCACAGCGGTCCTCCGGTGACGCCCAACTCCCGGATCCCCTGCTCATGAAGGATCTCTTTCAAGCTCTCTGCAGCCTGCTCGAATGTCGCACAGGGGATCGTCTCCCCGCTGAGAGCCGACAGCTCCTTGCTGAATCGGGTCCATTTCTCGTCGGGCGAGAGCCCCGCTTTGGGCCAAACCTCCGGAGAAGGCGGAAGCTCCACGTCGGCGGTTCGACTACTCAGTCCACTGCGGATGCGGCGAAGAATCGTCTCTCGACTGTTCATGGTGTTCTACTTTCTTATCGATTATTTCCCGGGTCGGGCCGATCTCTCACCGATTCTTTCGATGCCGTTTCCACCAATCGCGGAACGCCCCTTCGGCCGGCGGCTTGGGTAAACTGCGCCCTCGAGTCCACTGTCCCAATTGTCCCGGCTTCCAGGGAAGCAACGGGGCCAGCCGCACGCCCAGCTTCACGGCGGCCATCGTCAAGCGATAACGGAGCGGACCTTTCATCCCCCAGGCGAATCCCTTCCAGGTGAGCCGATCGAACCACGACTTCGCCGGCGACTCCTCCTCGACCGCACGATGCCGCAGATGCACCAACTGATGGGCCAGATCGATCTTCACGGGACAGATCTCCGAACAGGCCCCGCAAAGCGATGAAGCAAACGGCAATTTGCCGGCTTCCTTGAGCCCCTTCAGTTGCGGGTTCAGCACCGAACCGATCGGCCCGGGATAGACCCATCCGTAGGCCCAACCGCCCACTTGGCGGTAAACGGGGCAGTTGTTCAAGCAAGTGCCGCATCGGATGCAGTGAAGCGTCTTGTGGGCTTTCGGATCGGCCAGCACATGGGTGCGACCGTTGTCGACCACCACCAAGTACATCTTCCGACCGGGCGTGGGACCGTGAAAGAGATGCGCGTAGCTGGTGAGTTTCTGGCCGGTGCCGATGCGAGGCAACATGTTCAGAAACAGGGGAAGATCGGCCAGTCGGGGAATCAATTTTTCGATCCCCATCAAGGCGACGTGGACCTTCGGGGCGGTCGTCGAGAGCCCGATGTTTCCCTCGTTCTCGATCACGCAAAAAGAGCCGGTCTCGACGATGCCGAAGTTCACGCCGGAGAGCCCCATGTCGGCATGGACGAAATGCTCCCGGAGATGTTTCCGGGCGATGCGGGTGAGCGACTCGTGTTCTTCGGTCTTCGGTTCGTTGAGTTTTTCGGCGAACAGCTCTCCGATCTCCGCCGCCGAGAGGTGCAAGGCCGGCGTGACCACGTGGGTCGGACGCTGCCCGGCAAGCTGGACGATGTACTCGCCCAGATCGGTCTCCAGCGAGCGGATGCCCATCGACTCCAAGGCGTGGTTCAGCTCCAGCTCCTCACTGACCATCGACTTCGCCTTCACCACGGTCTTCACTTGATGTTCCCGGGCGAGTTCCATCACATGGCGGTTCGCCTCCTCGGCGTCGCGTGCCCAAAGCACGGTGATCCCCTTCGCTTCCAACTTCGCCACGAACTCTTCCAGCAGCGTATCGAGATGGGCGATGGTGTACGCCTTGATATCATGGGCCGTCTGCCGCCAGGTCTGCCATTGCGGAATCGCGTCGGTGATTTCGGTGTTGTGCTTGGCCGAACGTTCCGAACACGTCGCCAGCGACTTGGAACCGGCGGGTTCCCGGAGCCCATGCGTATTGGCGGTTAGAAACTCCGCCCCTTGGAAATGCTGTTCACTTGCCATCGACTTTGCTTTTCTCGTAAAAAAGGAAAAAACTCGCTCGGGGCAACACTTTTCATCCTTTTCATCGCTGGGCGAGCAGTTCGGCCAAATGGAGGATCCGAATGTCGCGCATTCGAGGATCACGCTGCATGATGCCGCCGAAGTGCATGGCGCAACTGGTGTCGATCGTCACGACGGTGTCGGCACCGGTCTTCTGAATGTTTTCGGCTTTCTTTCGTCCCATCGCCAGGGACGTGCCCGCCATCTTCACGCTGAAGGTCCCCCCGAAACCGCAGCATTCTTCCATGTTTTCCAATTCGACGTACTCCAGATCACGCACTCCCCGGAGCAACTGCATCGGCGGATCGACCACCCCCAGCTCTCGCCGCCCGTGGCAGCCGATGTGCATCGTCACCCGATGAGGATACCGGGCCTCGAGGTGATCGATCCCCATCACGCGGACCAGAAACTCCGAGAATTCGTAGACGCGTTTGCCGGTCCGGGCCGCTTCGCTTTCCGGGGCGGCCTCTTCGAAGAAGACCCTCGCCATCGCCGCACAGGAAGAGGAAGGCGTGACGATCCATTCATAATCGCCGAACGCTCGGTGGAATTGCTCGATCACCTTTTTCGCCTCGCCCCAGTAACCGGAATTGAAGGCCGGCTGCCCGCAGCAGGTCTGCTCCGGCGGAAATTCGAGGGAAACGCCCGCTTCCTCGAGAATTCGGGCGGTGGCGATCCCCACGGTCGGGTAGAACTGGTCGATGTAACAGGGAATGAACAGACCGACCTTCTCACCTTTGCGATATTCAGGGTACTCCCAACGGGGGCCGGGCCCCGGCGTCATCTCGATCATCGTACTGGCTTCCTTCTGCAATGAACCTCGGACGTTTCTCCATTTATCATAGCGACTTGCGCTCGGAAATTCCACCTCCGCCAAGCGAGTTTTCCGTCTTGCCCCCGCATGCCCTTGCGTCGTCTCCCGGTTTCGCGGCATAATGGCATAATATTGGTTTATAGAAAATCATTTCACGCCTCCCGACTCCCGGTCGATATTTTTCATGATGGCTCATTCCGTTTCATTTCTCCCGATTCGATTTCAACTTCTCTTTGCCCCCCTGGGCCGATCGCTGTCTTTGTTTCTGATTTTCTTGATCGGCTGCGGGCCGTCTTCTTCAAAAGACGTCTCGGCACCGGAACACGGGGCCAAATCGCCGCCGGAGCGAATCGTCTGCACTTCTCCGAGTTTGACGGAAACCGCCTTCGCTCTGGGCCTGGGCCCCAAGGTGGTCGGCGTGAGTCGCTTCTGCGAACACCCCCCGGAAGCAGCGTCGCTCCCGAACGTCGGAGGACATATCGATCCTCATCTCGAGGCGATGGTTACGCTGAAACCCGATCTGGTGCTGGTGCTCGAGGAGAACGCGGCGTTGATCGACCGACTGGAAAAGCTGGGGATTCCCACCCTGGCGGTCTGTCACCGGACGATCGACGGCATCCTCGCCTCTTTCACCACGATCGGGCGACGATGCGGGGTCGGCCGCAAAGCGAAAGAGCTGGCCGAGTCGATCGAAAAGCGACTCCAGGAAATCGCAAAAAAAACGGCCGGGGCCCCCCGGCGGCGCGTGCTCATCGCGGTCGACCGCAGCCGGGAAGGCGACGGGCTCCGCGACGTCTACATCGCAGGGAATAATCCTTTTTTCGTGGAGGCGACCCGACTCGCCGGAGGCGTGAATGTCGGCAGCGATCTCGGCACCGCCTTCCCGGTCGTTTCCTTCGAGGGGATTCTGCAGATGAAGCCGGAAGTGGTGGTCGAACTGGCCCCCGTCGACGCCCTCCCGAAGGAGGGAAAAGCGGCCTGGAAGGAGGACTGGCGGCAATTGGGCGAATCGGTGCCGGCGATCCGAGACGAGAAAATCCACGTCATGACCGAGGATTACGCGATGGTGCCCGGCCCGAGATTCATTCGATTCATCGAGGATCTGGCCGCGAGACTGCATCCCGACATTTTCGACGAGAAAGGCGCCCCCCGATGACTGAATCTCCTATTCCCCGAGGTCCCTGGCAGGTTCTTCGGTCGAAAGATGTTTACGAGGATCCATGGATTCGCGTCCAGCGCGACGAGGTGATCCGTCCCGACGGCAAGCCGGGGAGCCACTGCATCATCTGGCAGAAGCCGGGAGTCTCGGTTCTCCCGCTCGACGAGCATGGCGATGTCTTCCTCACCGACGAGTTTCATTACGCCATCGGTCGCGACGCCCTGGAAGTGGTCAGCGGCGGAAGGGAGCCGGAAGAACCTCCCCGAACCACCGCCGAACGGGAGTTGGCGGAGGAGCTGGGCATCGTGGCGACGCGTTGGACCGAACTGGGCACGGTCGATCCGTTCACGACGATCGTCCACTCCCCGACGACGCTCTTTCTGGCCGAGGGACTTCGTTTCACCGAAACCGCGCCGGAAGGGACCGAACAGATTCGGTGTGTGAAAATGCCGCTGGAGAAGGTCGTCGCGGCGGTCTTCGAGGGCACGATCACCCACGCTCCCACCTGCGTGCTCGTTTTGAAGGTCCATTGGCTGCTCCAGCAGCGTGCTTGAACCTCCCGCACGTCGGCTTGCAATCTCGGACCGTCGGCTTCAGCGGTAACGGAGGGGATCTTTTTCGTCTTCGCTGGCCCAAATCTCCAGTTCGTCGAAATCGTGGGAGATTTGCTCGGCGAGGCGTTCCACGGCGAAGCGTTCGCTGGCGAAATGGCCGGGGAGGATGAGTGAGAGTCCCAGGGCTTCCGCTTCGAGACAGGCATGAAATTTCGCCTCCCCGAGGACCAGGACGTCGCAGGCCATCCGATGCGCCTCGTTGACCCAGTGGTCGGCGGCCCCGCATCCGATCGCCACCCGCGAAACGCTGCCGTCTTCCCGCCCGACCCAACGAATCGTCTCGAGGCCGAGCTTCTCTTTCACGCGATCGACGAATTCCAGGATCGGCACCGCTTCGGGAAGCCACGCGATTCGACCGGCCCCCAGGTTCGTGCGAGGCACATCCGGTTCTTTCGGCTCCTCCGGGACCAGGGGAGCGATGCCCTCCAATTCAAGCATTTCCGCGAGCATCTGATTGATTCCCGAGGCCGACGAATCGAAGGAGGTGTGGGGACTGATCACGGAGATCCCCCCGCCGATCAATTTCCACAAGACACGCCCGAGGGTCGTTTCGGTCGTGATGCGACGCACCGGCTGAAAAGGGCATGGATGATGGGAGATGACCAGATCGGCCTTCTTGCGGAGCGCTTCTTCGACCGTGACCGGCGTGAGGGTCAGACAGGTCATCAATCGCTTCACTTCGGCGCCGGGATCCCCCAGCAACAATCCGACATTGTCCCACGACTCGGCCAGCCGTTTGGGACATTCATTCTCCACGAAACCGAGAATATCTTCGATCTGGACCATCGCGTCATCCTTTCCGCTTGCGAACGTCGTTTTCGAGAGCAAGTGCTCCCCTGAACGGCGGGAGGCGAAGAGGGAATCTCGGAACAGAGACGTCGCCTCCCCGCGCGATGATCGCCATTATCGCCAAAATCGGCCCGCTTGGCAAGTTGGGGGATGCTTTCCTGCCTTTTCGCCGAACGGTCTGTTTCTCCATCCGTCCGCGTTACCTTCCTGCTTCCACGGCCGTCTATCCCCGGAAAGCCGACTCCCCGCCGTCTTGATCGTCGAAGAAAGGGGAATGGCCGGGCTGCCAGCCGGGAGTGATCAACGACGGCTGCCCCGCCATCAACAAATACGCGACGACCATGCCGCAGAGCATGAAGGGCATGATCAGAATATAGCCGAGCGTGCAGGTCAGCAGATATCCGCCGAACGCGACGATGCTGAACGTAAGAATCGCCAGGAACAGAGTCAAGCTGTTGTAACGGCTGATCCGCCAGGACTGCCCCAACGCGGTGAAAATGCCGCAATTCTTGTCGGCGAGAATCACGAACGACCAAACGAAACGCACGACGATAAAGATGGACCAGAAAAACGCGAAAGCGGAAACGCCGACCAGCGCGAGAAGCGAGAACACCTCCATCTGCTCGAAGAATACGTGGATCTGCTCGACTCCCTCCAACCAGGCATATAGGAAAAGAGCGAGTAGGGGAAGCGTTCCCAAAATCCCCAACACGGCATAGAGGAACCCCAGAACGATGCCCTTGACCATCAGCGGAGCGGCTGAAAAAAGCATGCTGAAGAGGAAATCTCCCCCCCGAATCATGTGGAGGATCGTCCTCAATGCTCCCAGCGTGAGAAAAAGCTGTGCGACGGACTGGAACAACTGCAAGCCGATGAGCAGAAAGACATAGGAATTCACCTCTAAGACTTTCGCGTTGACGGCCAGCTCGACCATCCCCCGAGGGATGAAGAACGAGATTTGCAGCACGTAGAAGACCACGCCGATGAGCACGAATCCGAGCACATCCCGCTGGAAGAAATTCAGGGTGTCGTTGAGCAAGTCCGAGAAGGTGATCCGTGTGGGAACGATCGCTCCCCCGCCGACCGTCATCGGCCGCGCGGTGATGTTCGACTCCGCCATGTTCGGCGTTTGATAGGGGTTCACATCCTCGGCGGTCCCTTCGCCGACTCCCGGAGAACCCCCTTGCTTTGGACCTTGTCCGACCGGAAACGGCATATCGCCGACGAACGGCGACTCCCCGTCGGCGGGATCCGAGGGGAAGGCGTCGACCTCCGACCGATTCTCTTCCGTGGGGGACGATTCGGCGATCGGATCCTCCGAAGACTCCTCTTCCGGCGGGACGACCAGCATCGGCACCGTTTGCACATGGGAACAATTCGGGCAGCGAGCCTGCTTCCCGGAGACGGAATCATCGACCCGGAGCATGCGTCCGCACTGTTGACAAGAGAACTCGATGGACATCGCGGACCTTTGGCGTGTTAAACGGTGGACGCGGATCAGAAGTTCTGAAATGAGGAACAGATCGTATTACATCAGAAACGGAAGAGATTCGCAAGATAGGGAATCTGAAAAAGCGGGGAAACGCTCGATTCAAGCCCTCGCCTTGACCCTTTTTTCGCCGCCGGTTCCGGAAACGGCGATCGGCTGCCCGGTCCGCAAAATATACTGGACCGTCAGGACCATGACGGCGAATGGAAAGAAGAAAAAGAATCCGATGCCGAACCCCGCTACAGTGCAGAGCACGCCGATAAGCAACAAGCCGAAGACGGTCAAAAGCGTATTCCACACCTCCTCACTTGGAAATCGCCATGAAGCGTCGAACGATCGGAAAAAGCCGATGGAACGATCCAACAACGCGGGAAGAACCCAGAGAAAATGGTACCCCAGAAATATCGTCATCAGCAGGGAAGCGACCATGATCAAGGGGGGCAAATAGTGGCGAAGGTCTTTTCTGAGTATCTGATGGACTTGCAGGAGAGATTCGAAGTAGTCATCTTCGACGTTGCTTTTATTTCTCGAGAAATAGTATTGATTATACCAATATCTGCCGGCTCCTTGCTTTTCCATCAACTGGATCATTTTATCTTTGCGATATTCATATTTCGAAAAAGTGGCGAAATTGGAGGCTTTCGCATCTTCATACATGGCGCTTTGCAAATATCCGCTAAATAAAACGGACCCTATCGTGAAAGGCAACAGAGTGAAAGCAATCAGAATCGTGGCGATGCCGCATCGGACCATGGAGGGGCCCAACAAAAAAAGGCCGAATCGAAACTTCCCTTCCTTGACGAGTTGGTCCATCACTCGGAATGTCGCGGCTACCAAAAGGGATGCGACGACGACCGTCCCGAGCAGCAGAAAAATCAAATCGTCTTGATGGGAACGCACCTCGGGCAGAGTGAAAAAATCGTAGAGTTCTTTAAAACCGAGAACATTATAATTGAGGAGATTGAAAGCAAGAGAGATGTCCAATTGTTCTCCGAGAAGAGTATGCAAATAATACCAAACGCCGAAAAGTGTCGATAGAGCGGTGAAACATAGAAGAAAACCAAGAGAAAAGAAACCGTCCAGATTTTTGTAAAATACTAGACAGCTTATTTTGCTCAGGTCCAAAATGCTCCCGAAAAGCCCTCGGTTTTCTTCCTCGACGGAGCGATCCGTCTCTTCGGTCTCGTTCGACTCGATTTCCGGTATGCAAGTCTCGTCGACGGTTTCGCCCGTCTCGACGTGTTCCGTCGGCTCGGATTCCGTCTCCACCTTTTCCGCACAAATGATCTCTTCCGAAGCCATCTCCCGGACGCATGTCTCGCAATATTCGGGATGTTCTTCCGACCGATCACCATCGCTGAACTTCCGGCCACAGATTTCGCAAACAGTTTCGAATGATACACTTTCCATCAAACTTGCCCTCTTCGGATGGATTTTCCGCAATTCCGACGGCGCCTGCCTGACTTTTCGCCACCGGTTGCTATAATGAGATGAATCATGAAAAGAAACCGAAAGCTTATGCTCGCCGGGAAACTCCCTGCAAGCCCGCAACCACCAAGAATAACTCGATAGTCACTATTTCTATTCTAGCTTGCGTTTTCCGTCGAGCGGTCCCCCCTGCCGCCGGTTCTTTCGTGATCGCCTCTCCTGGCGGAACATCCCCGGGAAACGATGGAATCCTCAGGATCGATTCCCCCTCCCCGGCCATGAGCCTTCGCTCGGCTCTTACTCTCGATCTTTCCGACGGACCGACATGCTCACACCCCACGACATCCTGGGCCCCGAAGGACGCATCGCCCGGCGACTGCCCCACTACGAATTCCGGCCACAGCAACTGGAGATGGCCGAGGCGGTCGCCCGAGCCGTCGACCGGAAGCAGCATCTGGTCGTGGAAGCGGGCACGGGCGTCGGCAAGAGCTTCGCCTATCTCGTGCCGTCGATTCTCCACGCGGTGGGGGAAGATCCGAGGGAAGCCGACTCGGCGCCTCCCCGCGTGCCGGAGGACGACGACGATCCCTTCGCGTCGATTCCCATCCACGGCGACGACCGGCACCTCCGCCGCGTGGTCATCTCCACGCACACCATCAGCCTGCAAGAGCAGTTGATCGCCAAGGACATCCCCTTCCTGAACAGCATCCTCCCGCTCGAGTTCTCCACCGTTCTGGTCAAGGGACGCCGCAATTACCTCAGCCGCCGGCGCATGAAAAACGCCCTCCGACGGGCCGGCTCCCTCTTTCCCGATCAACAGTACGACCAGCTCTGCATGCTCCGCGAATGGGCCAATCTGTCCGTCGACGGCTCGCTCGCCGATCTGGAATACCAGCCCGACCGCGCCGTCTGGGACGAAGTGG
The DNA here is from genome assembly GCA_964632505.1 of uncultured Planctomycetaceae bacterium. GTDB lineage: Bacteria > Planctomycetota > Planctomycetia > Pirellulales > Thermoguttaceae > CAZWCE01. The sequence goes on from CAZWCE010000020.1 coordinate 54,287, forward strand.
CCAGCGACCACGGCAACTGCATGGGCCGCGGCTGCCCCACCTACCAGCAGTGCTTCTACTACCGTGCCCGGAGACGCATCGCCAACGCCCAACTCCTGGTGGTCAATCACGCGCTGTTGTTCAGCGATCTGGCCATCCGCCGACAGGGCGGGAGCATCCTCCCCGCCTACGATGTGCTCATCTTCGATGAAGCCCACACCATGGAATCGGTCGCCGCCGATCACCTGGGCATCGGCGTCACGCAGGGCCAGGTCGAGTACATCTTCAATAAGCTCTACAACGACCGAAGCCACCGAGGTCTCTTGGTCCACCACAAGCTGCGCGAGGCCCAGAAGGTGGTCGCCGACTGCCGCGATCGGGCCGAGGCCCTCTTCGAATCGCTCTACGATTGGCTCCGCAGTCGACCGGGAAGCAACGGCCGCGTTCGGGAGGCGAATATCGTGGCCAATCCCCTCTCGACCGGACTTCAGCGACTCACTCGGGTCCTGCGCGACGCGGGCGAAAAGATCCGGAATCCCGAGGAGCGGCAGGACTTCACCGCCGCGCGACTCCGCGTGAAAGTGCTCGCCGAGACGATCGATTCCTGGATCCGCCAGACCGAAGAGGACGCCGTCTACTGGCTCGAAACGCAGTGGCGGCGGGGTCTCCCCTCGGTGAAGATGGCCGCCGCGCCGGTCGACGTCGGCCCCATCCTCCGCGAACACCTGTTCGAGAAGGTCTCCTCGGTCGTCATGACCAGCGCCACGCTCGCCACCGGCAGCGGCAAGAACGGCTCGCTGGAACTCAACTCCCCGAAGGCGGAGAAAGCGTTCCACTTCTTCAAGAGCCGCATCGGGCTGCCGCGGGTCGATACGCTCCTGCAGGGAAGCCCCTTCGATTACCAGAGTCAGGCGACGCTCGTGTTGGTCCGCGACATGCCCCCGCCGAACGCCGGCGATGCCCAACTCCGACGACACACCACCTCCATGCTCCAGCGATATCTGCAGGAGACCGACGGACACGCCTTCGTGCTGTTCACCAGTTACACCGCGATGAAGAAGGCCGCCTCCGATTTGACCTCCTGGCTCGCCGCCCGGAACATGCCGCTGTACTCCCAGGCCGACGGCGTCCCGCGAAGCAAGATGATCGAGCGGTTCAAGTCGAATCCCCGCGGCGTGCTCTTCGGCACCGACAGCTTCTGGCAAGGCGTCGATGTGCCCGGCGATGCGCTGCGGAACGTCATCATCACGCGGCTGCCGTTTCTCGTGCCCGATCAGCCGCTCATCGAAGCTCGACTCGAAGCGATCGACCAGGCCGGCGGCACCCCCTTCCGCGACTACCAGTTGCCGCACGCCATCTTGAAATTCAAGCAGGGATTCGGCCGTCTCATCCGCACCCGAACCGACTCGGGGCTGGTCGTCATCCTCGACCCCCGCATCCACAGCAAGTCGTACGGCAAACAGTTCCTCGACGCCCTGCCCGCCTGCCGCATGCGCGTCGACACCCTGGAATACTCTCCCGACGTACCTCGATGAAAACGCCGAGAAATCGCTTCGCAATCATCACGCCTAAAGATTGCTTTCTTTTTGCCACCTCGGTACAATGAGATGGTCGAGATTCCACCAACTTCATGAAGGCGCCTCTTTTTTGCCAAACAAGGAACTTCCCAGCATGAACGAAATCGCTCCGCAACAAAATGCCAAGAAACCGGAAGAAGCTCGCGACGAGGAAAAGAAGCCGGGCTGTTTTCGCAACTGCCTCTTGACGATCACCGTCTTTGTCTTGCTCGGCATCGTCCTTGTCTGGTTCATGCTGCTGCGCGATCGGCCCCTGGAGATCTCCAAAGAGACGACCTACATCACCGAGCCGAAAACGGCCGACGGCAAACGGGTCGACTATTTCAAGGCCCTCGAAGAAAAGTACTATCCACCCGAAATGCAGACCGACCAAAACGGCTATCGCATGATCGTTCGCGCCCTCGGACCTGGAGCGATGGAAGGCGGAGTCTTTCTGAAAACTCAGCGCGACACCTACCGTAAGCTCGGGCTGCCGACCCGTTTCGAACCGACGATGACCTTCGAGGAATACTACAATTGCATCAGCCAGCATACGGCAAAGGAGGGGCTTTCGAAACAAGTAACAA
>CAZWCE010000021.1:0-54411 GCA_964632505.1 uncultured Planctomycetaceae bacterium
CCAAGAGCAAAACCGCGAAAGCCTCCCTATCTTCTCGATAGTGGAGGCTTTTTTTTGTAGAAAAACGTCGAGAAATGATTGGATGGGGCGAGCGAGGGAGCGGCAAGGAATGTAATTGATGGGAGGAATAGTTGAAATAGATGCTTTTCTGAAGTCGTTGTGTTGGAGGTATGATTCATGTTCGTCTCAGTAGTGCCACCATGGTCGGCGCGTTGCTCCCCTCCAGGCCCTTACCTTTCGATGGTTGTTCGGCGTTGCACGATGGATGCGATGCTCGAAAACCCCGCACATTGCTGGATGAAAAACATTTCTATGAGAATTTTTTCTTTTTGGAAAGAACAATGGGGAAAAATAATCGGAAGATAGCTTGTTTTATTCTCTCACCCTTATTACAATGACGGACGACATATGTCCGATGCTCAGCCCAATGGGGGCGAGCTGAAATTTCGATGTTTTTTTGTAGGAGGCCCAAAGTGGCTAAGAATTTGTACGTCGGGAACCTTCCGTACAGCGTTAACGACAGCGATCTGGAGAGGCTTTTTCAAGAGTATGGTACTGTTGATTCAGCGAAAGTGATCATGGACCGTGTGTCGGGCCGGTCGAAAGGTTTTGGGTTCGTCGAGATGGCGGATGACCAAGAAGCTCAAGCAGCGATTGACGGCTTGAACGAACAGGAAATGGAAGGACGCCCCCTGACTGTGAACGAAGCACGCCCCCGTGAGAATCGAGGTGGTGGTGGAGGTTATCGTGGAAACCGTGGTGGAGGATACGGTGGTGGGAGATAGTGGGTCTCCACATTACCATTCCATCATGGATGGTTCTTCTGCTTAACAATCTCACAAAACCCCGCACAATTTGAAATCGCATTGTCGCCAGGATTCAAGGGAAAAGACTTCAGCTCGTTCCATGGGCAAGTCACTGCATTTGCCTGAGATGAAGAACCCGCAATCCTCCAGCAAGCGAAGTTGTCAAGTTTTTTTGGCTTCCAGGTAGATTCGAGCGTTTCCGACGCCAGGTGACCTCGGCCAAAGCAAAAGGAATGCCCTTTTCTACATTTTGTAGGGAAGGGCTGTTTTTTTTGCGCCGTTCGGGTTGCTGAACCGACGAAGAGGAGATCGGCGAAGGTGGGATCTGAGGGAGAGAGTGACGGAGCGAAGGAATCAATAGGGGAACGAGTTGTTGATTTCCGCCTCGGAAAGCTCGACGAGGAAATCGGTAAGGCGATCGACGATCAGAGCCATGAGTTCCTCGCCCTTCTCGGCACTTGCACGATGGGGGTTGCCGGCTCCTGCATTGGTGGTCAACAGATGCCACGGGCGGGTGATGGAAACCCAGCCGCGGTTGACCGCGTCGAATCGGGTCTTCGCCCGATGGCCTTCATCGGCGGTAAGACGGCCGTGTTCATCCCGACCGACCCATTCCGGGCAAATCGCCAGGGCAAGGGAAGTTTCCATTTCACCGGCATGGTCGTCGTCGTTTTCAAAGATTTCGAAAAAGACATCCTGGAAGAGACGGTACCAATCGACGAGGAAAAGCTTCGCCTCGGATTTACCATACATCTCGCGAAGATATCCTTTCAAGTCGTTGCCGCCGTGACTATTTAGGAGGATGATCTTACGGATCCCCTGGTAGGTCAGCGACTCGATCAGATCGGTCAAATACCCGTAGAGCGTGGATGGATGGATGTTCATCGCGAAGGGAAACTCCCGCTGATTCGTTTCCGTGCTATACGGAATCGTAGGGAGGAGCATCACCTTGGCTCCTTTTTCCCAGGCATTCTTGCAAAGGCGGCGCCCCAGCTCCGTCCCTTCGATCGTATCGATCGAATAAGGCAAGTGCAGGTTATGTGGTTCGGTGGCTCCAATGGGCAAAACGGCCACTTCATACTGATGCTGTTTGACGATTCCGTAGTTGGTCGAGGCGAGTTCCCAGGGAGGCATGGTTTCTTCTATTCTGTTGAAGGTCCAAAAGAGGCGGTGCGGGCTGTTCCGGAGCTCCCTATTATGTCCGATCGTCGACGAATGCTCAAGAGGCTCGGGGGCGACAAGCAAAGGAGACGTCAAGACATCTCCTCGAGAAGTTTGTTGGCGAAGAGCAGCATTCTTGGAATGTGGAACGGCCCCTTCCATTGGGTTCCCTTGGAAGGATTCGAGAGTCTGCCGTCGCGGTGCAAATACCCGAACCATTCGCCGTACTCAGGATCGGGAAAGTGCTCGAAGAGATAGTCGTGGGCCATCCGATGCCAACGTGCGTATTTCTCATCTTCGGTCAGACGATAAGCCATCAACGTCGCCAAAAGGGCCTCGGTTTGCGGCCACCAGAATTTCATGTCGTGCCAGTATTCCTGGACCGGCAGTCCGCGAACATCGGTGAAGTACAGGATGCCGCCGTACTTTTCGTCCCAGCCTCTCCGCCACATCCAGTCGAGCATTTGGGTACCCAGGGTGATCAGTTCGGCATCGTTCCCGCGATGGAGTGCTTCACGCAGAATGAACCATGCCCCTTCGATCGCATGACCGGGATTCAGTGTCCGCCCGTCGAAGTGGTCGATCAACCGACCTTCAGGGTCGGTGGTTTCCAGCACCGCCTCGAGTTCGGGATGCAGGAAATAGCGACGAATCTCATCGATGTACAGGTCGATCATCCTCTCGCATTTCGCATGCAATACCTGCTCTTCTTCGGGAGCCGCCAGGCGGAGTTCCTGGGCGGCGCCCATGAGCATCATGGGAATGCTGAATGAGCGCATCGGCCGTGTCGTGGGATTGACCTTCGGTTCGATCGCCAGCGGAGAAGAGAGGCGATCGACCATTTTGTCGAAAAGATCGACCGATTCGTTCATGAATTGTGGTTTTCCGGTCACCCTGCTGTAGGCGACCAGCGCCATGATGGTGAACAGCTCGGAAAAGATGTAGCGGCGTTTCCGCAGTGGTTTTCCGTCCCGTGTGACCAGAAAGAACATGTGCCCGTGGTGGTCGAATCCGTAATTTCGGAGGAAGTGCAGCGAGGAGCGCGCGGCGTGGATCCAGTCTTGTCGAAATTCGATCTCCGAGCAGGCGGTCGCGAACGTCCAGGTGGCACGCCCCTGGAACCAGATCGACTTGTCGTCGTCGACGACGTTCCCCTCTCGATCCAATGAGGTGATGAATCCTCCATGCTCCTGGTCGAGACCGTGATCGAGCCAGAAGGGGAGGATATCTTCCAGAAGGGTTTTTCGGTAAATGTCCTTGAGTTCCGCGATGCGATTGGCATCCATCATCATTACTTATCGGCAGAAAATAGGGGAGGGGAAGTGTTTCCGCGTGGACCGTCCGCGACTGAATCATACATCGTTCGAAAGTTGGAAGTCGGAGCTTGGACGGGCGAACACCTCGCACTATTGAAGTGGCTCATCCATCGTATCAGTTTCTTCTATTCTTGCAATGGAGTCGATTCCGGCAAGTCGGCGGGAAAATGGTGATCGTCAGGCATTGATTTTTCTAGTCTCAGGGGTGTATGATGTCGTTTTGTGAGGTATTTACGAGGCATCCATGAAACCTTGAGAGGATTGAGCCATGTCGAAGCGTCCCATTTCCCGTCGCACGCTACTTTCTGAAATCGCCCTGGGAGCCGGTGTTTTGCTGGGGCTGGACACATGGGCCATTTCGTCCGGTCAGTCCGCTTCGGCCGCCCCCTACGAAGACGGAGAGTTACCTTCCGGTGAGGAACGTTCGCCATTTACTTATTGCTTGAACATGGGGACGGTGCTGGGATTCGATTTGTCGCTCGAGGAGGAGATCGAGTTGGCCGCCGACGCCGGTTACGATGGTGTGGAGGTGTGGATCCGCCGTATCCGCAAGTACGTCGAGGATGGAGGCTCCCTGGCGGATATGAAGAAGAGGATCCGTGACTTGGGGCTTACCGTCGAGGGCGCGATCGGCTTCGCGGCATGGATGGTCGAGGATCCGGACAGGCGGGCCGAAGGGATGAAGCATCTTCGCGAAGATATGGAATTGGTGGCGGCGATCGGCGGAACACGGATCGCCGCGCCTCCGGCCGGAGCCAATCGGGAAGCCATCGACGATCTCGATGCGATCGCCCGACGCTATGCCGCGATTCTGGAACTGGGGCGATCGACCGGCGTATTGCCGATGCTGGAAATATGGGGGCCTTCGGCGACCCTCTCCCGTCTGCCCGAGGCGGCCTACGTGGTCACTGCCTGCGATGACCCCGACGCTTCCCTCCTTCTGGACGCCTATCACCTCTACAAGGGCGGCAGCTCGTTCGACGGTCTTCGGCAACTCAACGGATCGAAGATGTCGCTTTTCCATCTGAACGATTATCCAGTCGATCCTCCCAGGGAGACGATCTCCGATGCGCACCGCGTTTTCCCCGGCGACGGAGTCGCTCCCCTTGGAGAGATTCTCAGGACGCTTTACCAAACCGGTTTCCGCGGCGCGCTTTCCCTGGAACTCTTCAACCGAACCTACTGGAACGAAAAAACTCCCGAGCAGGTCGCTCGTGAGGGACTGGAAAAGATGAAAGCGTCGGCGGCGCTTGCGATGGAGGGGACCTGATGGTTCGAGGTCGTTTCGCCTCGCATTCCGGGATCCGCGGTCTTTTCCGGGAGTCATCGGGTGCCTTCGTCGCCTTATTGGCCTTCCGCCCGGAAAGCGGAAAATTTTTCCTCTTTTTCTTGTTTTCCTTGAGATAATGTTGTTTTTTGCGTTCGGTTTTGATATGCTAACTATTAAGATGAACTTGCAACTGCATTGGTTTTTTCCGAATAGACGGTTCATTTCTTTTTCTGATTCTTTTCCACCATGATTTCGACTCCCATCAAGGATGCGGCGGCGCGTGCCGATGACCTTCGTGCGCCACTGATTTGAATGTTGGCTGCGCTTCCCCTCCTTGAAGAAATGAATTTGCAGGCGTTTGTGATCGAATCAAGTTGACTCGTCGGAGGAGTGTTCTCATCGTCCCATGCGATGAGAACGGTCCTTCGGATGTTGCATTTTTCGAGAGGCCATCTCAAACGGTAACGAAACGCTCCTTGCCGGAGGACCTTCGCGGTCGACCACGATTTGCATCGCTTGACATGAGATTGACTCCATTGATGATTAAACGGGTATATCCACCGTATTCTCTTTGAGGATTCGTTTACCGTTTGTCAATATTTTCTTTTTTACTTTTTTTCTTCGTTTCAGAAGAGAGGAGGGAGTCATGTTTGAAAGAGGTAGAAAAAAGGGGTTCACCCTGGTGGAACTCCTGGTGGTGATTGCGATCATTGGTATTTTGATCGCACTTCTGTTGCCCGCCGTGCAGGCGGCCCGCGAGGCGGCCCGTCGCATGCAATGCTCCAATAAGGTCAAACAGCAGTCCTTGGCGTTGCATAACTATCACGATGTCCACAAGAAGTTTCCTCCGGGGAAACTTTCGGTGGGCGGCGGTTTCGGTGGGCCGTATTTCACGAACTGGTGCCTTGCCATTTTGCCGTTCATCGAACAGCAGGCATTGCACGAGCAGTACAACCACAACGTCCGCAACAGGCACGACGACAACCGCGCCGTCAACCAGACGGTGGTGGACACGTTCAACTGCCCGACCGATGACGGTCCGCCGCAGCTTCGTCGTCCCGCGAGCGGACCGCGTCGTTACGACTATGCCCACTCGTCGTATCGGTGCATCGCCGGTCGCAGCAACGGCCACCACAACGATCCGAACGGCCATGGCGGCTGGTGGGACGGTGCCGAAGTAAGGGACATGATCGATTCCCGTTCCGGTTGGCGCGGCGTGCTCCACCTGGTGAACATGGATTTCGGATGGGGGGGAAAAGGCGGTATGTCGCTGTACTGCGAGGATTTCGGTTCGGTCAAGGACGGCACCTCGAATACGGCCGTGATCGGCGAACTGCACTTGCCGGAAGAGCAAGCAAACCGGGGGACGTTCTGGGCCTATTCCTACACGTCCTACAACGCCTCCGGCGCGACACCTTACTCGGGAAGTTTGCACGCCCACGATTGGAGCGTCTGCAAGAGTGCGGTTCCGACGGACAACATCTGCAAGCGGGGTTGGGGTGCGTTCCACCCCGGCGGATTCAACGTCGGGTTCTGCGATGGTTCGGTTCGTTTCGTGCCCGAGACCGTCAACATGGAGATCTGGTGCCGTCTGGCATCGATCGGCGGAGGCCTTCAGGCTTCGCTCGACAACTGATACTTTCCCTCAGGTCGGAATAAAAACGGACAGACCCCGATCTCCGGCCGCGTCGTCGAATCGCGCGCCGGAGATCGGCTTCCGTTTCTTCTGCTTGTTTTTTTCTGCAATGATTTATCGTGGAAAGGATAATAAGAGAAAATGCAACGATTGTGTATGATGGGATTGGCCCTCACCCTGGTGTCGGCCTTCTTGGTCCTGTCGGGTTGCGGGAGTCGTGAGGAGGTGGTTCCTGTTTCCGGCGTGGTCACCATCGACGGTGAACCGGCGGCCAATTGCCGCGTGACCTTCCAGCCGACCGAGAACAACGAGGGGCCGGGAATCGGATCGGTGGGCGATACCGATGAGGAGGGGAAATACACCCTGAAAACAATTGAATCGAAGCCACGTCCCGGGGCCGTTCCCGGCGAGGCCCGGGTGACGATCTTTTACCTCGATCCCGCCAGTTTCGATCAGGAAGAAGGCCAGGTTCCCGGATCCGGGGAACCGGCTCCCTTCGTCGTACCGGCGGAGTGGAGAAGCGGCGAAGAGATTTTCGTCGTCCCCGAGGAAGGCACCGATCAGGCCAACTTCGAATCTTGATCTTACGGTCAACAAAAAAGCAAGCTCCCGAGGAAACCCCCGGGAGCTTTTTTTTATTCTCCATCGGGAACGTGTCGTGTCTCTATTTCTTTTCGACCGGAAGTAGATGGAGGGCATCGACCACGACGTACCCGTCGGTGCCCTCATTGCCGACCGTGATCGTCGAGAGCCGGTTCAGGCGATAAGTTCCCACCGAGACGAATTGGTCGTCGATCGGTGGTGTTTTGCGCTGGTCGATCTCGATCGTCGCCGTCCCGTCGGCATGATGGATCACCACCGGAGTGTTGCTTGCACGATTTTGGAAGGGAACGTACGACAGACGAATTTCATATTCCCCGGGAGCCGCATTCGGCTGGAAGATCATCTTTCGAGCCCCCTTTTGCTGGTTTCCGTCATGGCGATAACCACCGCCGAAGAAGGGCTCGCTCCAGGTCGATGGCACCCAGTGGCCAATCTTCCGGGCCTGGGTGTCGTCGAGGAAGATTCCCGGCAGCTCCGGAAGCGGATGGATCGTTCCCCAAGGCAGAAACGGTCCTTCATCGGGAATTCGCATCGTCGCCAGTGCTTTCCCGGCTCGCTTCGATTCTTCTTCCGGGATATCGTAAATGCGGATCTCGCAAATCCCCGCCGGCTCGTGTTCGACCAGCCGCAATCGCGCGGTCCGGAGACGGTCCAAACCGATCACCAGTCGGCGATGCCGGTTGTCGTCCAGGGAGAAAACCGTGCGCCAATGCTCGCCCTCGGGAACTTGCAGCTCGAACGCTCGGGGAGCGAGTGCCCGGCTTTGAAAGCTGATCTGGACGAGATTCAACGAAACGGTTTCCGGCCACGAAAAGTTGAGGTGGTGAGGACGGTCCGCGGCGTCATCGGGACGCCACGCACTCGGATCTTCCCCATTCAAACGGCTATACCCGTCGACGATTTTTTCTACCGGCATTGAATTTCCCGCCCGGTCTCTTCCGGTGGAGGAGGCGGTGATCGTCGCTTTCCGGGCAAGATCTTCAGGGTCTTCTCCCGGCAGATCGATCAGATAGGCCCCTTCCTTGAGGAGCTGCTGTTGCAGGTCGGCGATCTTGTGTTGTCCCAATTCTCGCGGCGTGAGGTTCTCCTGAAGGCACATCGCCGAAGCGGTGCCGGCCGCATGGCCGAGGATTGCGCAGGTATGCATTACCCGAGTGTTGGAAAGGGCGACGTGGGTCGCCGAAATATTGCGTCCCGCCATCATGAGGTTCTCGATGTTTCGGGAATAGAGGCAGCGGAAGGGAATGGAAAAGTACTGGCGAAAGAAGGCGAATTCGGGGCGATCGTAATGCACGCCGGCGCTTTCTCCCTGATGGAAGAATCCGGCGGAATAGTGATCATCGCAAACCCAACCGCCGAAGGCGACCCGATCGGAAAACCGTGTTTGATCGCCGATGTCGTTTTGCGTGAGGATGTAATCGCCCAGCAAGCGGTGGTTTTCCCGCTTGGCGGCGATATGTCCCACCCAGACGAGTTGACGACGGGAGGCGATGTCGGAGAATCGGGAACAATCGTTTTTGATGTGTCCCCAGATGCCGAAGACCAGTCGGAAGAGGTCGTCCCGGATCTCCTCCGCCTGAGCATAGGTGTCGCGGAGCCCGCCGAGTTCGTTCTTCCATTGCCAGCCGATCGGCCAGCCGGGTCGGCGTGGGTGGCGGTTCGGGGGAAAGCTCCGGCAATCGGGAAATTGGTAGGCCCACTTCGGCGTTTCGAACATGACCGGGGAATCGGTTTGCCGGCTGTAATACTTGATGCCGTTCCCCATGGTGTGGGGGCTGGCTTCCGGGGGCGCGTACGGTTCCTGGTGAAGCGAGTAGGGCTCCTTGCCTTCCCGATAATCGGCTCCCGCCCAGAGTCCGAGGACGGCGTCGCCGGTGCAATCGAGAAAGAGTTTTCCGGGAAAACGGCTCCGAAGACCGCTTCGGGTGTGTATCGTTTCGACGCACGCGATGCGATGCTCGCTTTCCATGACCACATCGCAGGCATGGGTGTTCAGGAACAGTTCGATGCGTGGTTCTTGTTCGATCCACCGTCGGAGACGTTGGCTGTAGAGTTTTCCTTCGTCACAGTGCTGGTTGCCTTCGGTGGAGTATTCCTCGATGATTCCCGTTTCTCTGGGATCGTCGTTTCGAGCGCCGTGCCCGTGGGGCCAAATCCCCACGGGGGGGACCAGTAACTCGGAGCTGGCATTGCCGCCGAGCACGGGGCGATTCTGAATCAAAGCGACCGAGGCGCCGTTCCGCGCGGCAGCCATCGCGGCGGTACACCCCGCCAGGCCGCCTCCTACGACGACGACGTCTTTTTCAGGCATGTCGGTGATTTCGCGGCTCACTCCACCATGGATTTCGCGGAGTCTCGCGATTTTCTCGATCATTTCCGGAGGATGCCAATCGTCGTCGGGAGAGAGCACGATCGCGTCGCATCGACCGTAATAGCCGGTTCGATCGATCAGCCGAATTTCGCATTCCCCTTTTTCGAGTATGACTTTTCCTCCGTTTTCCCAGTGCCAACCCGTTTTTCCGCTCGCGCCGAAGACGTGGGGCACCCGCTTGTCGGCAACGGCGATTTGAAAACGGCCCGGGTGATGCTCTGGAATCCAGTCTTTGGTGCGGACCCACAGGGTATGGTTTCCGGCCTTTTCGACCGTGATGGTCGTCACGGCATCGTCCACGGGGCGCCCCATGCCGGTCGCCAGAAGATAGGGAGATCCCATCTGGTCGATGAATTGGGGATCGTTGGACCATCCCCCTGTTTTTTCGAAGGATTCCGCTTCCAACCACACGAATTCCTTTTCGGAAGATGCAAAACTTTCGTGGGTTGAGGAAAATAGGAAGATTGCGACGATGGAGAGCTTTGCGGTAATCAGGAAGGGGCGTTTGTTCATTGCGAGAACTCTTTTTCGTGCAAGGGGTTCGCGAAAGAAAGATTGGAACGAAATATCGAGAAAGGAGGTGCGCGAAAAAAATCGCGTTGATAGCCATTATAGAAAAAGGATCGGCGAAAAGAAATGGAAAAAATCGCCTTTGACACACCCCCGGGAACTCGGTATGCTCCCTTGTCGCTGATTCATGATCGCCTCAGTAGTGCCCCCTCGGTTCACTATTGAAGCGGAGCTTGATATGAGGTGCCGCGTCGGCATTGGAAAAAGGAGGAGGAGCCGTGCTGGAAGAACAACGGGTTTTGATTGTCGATCGATCGGAAGAGACTCGGGAAGTTCTCCGCACCGCCTTGGGACGGCATGGTATCAAAACGCTTGCCACGCCGCGTGCCCGTCGAGGGTTGGAGCTTGCTCGAGAGCATCATCCCGACCTGATCGTCCTCGATCTAGAGGTCTCCAAAGCCGATCCCGACCAGGCGTATGCAACGTTCGCCGGTGATGATGAGGTCAATCAGACGCCTACTTTGCTGCTTGGAACGGCCAAAAGGGGAGATTCCCGGCAAAGTGACGGAGAATTTGTCTCCAAGCCCTATCACTACGGGCCGTTGATCCGTAAAATTGAAGAGATGCTGGCCGTAAGAAAGTGCGCTTGAAACCGGGAAGAGTCCCGGGACCTTTTCTTCAGGCGACTCTTCGGATGCTCGGGGCACATTTTTCGGCATGGTGCCCCTTTGCCGATTGAGAGTGGGCACGGTTGGTCTTTTCTCATTTCTTGAAGGTCCGCAGGACCTCAGCGCGACGGAGTTCCGACGGTGGCGTCACTTTTCGTCATTCGCGGCAACGATCAAGGGTGCCGCTTCGAACTGGAAGAGGATACGATCTCGATCGGGCGCGATGCGAGAAACAGTCTGCAACTTCACGATGTGGAGATCTCGAGGACCCATGTGCTGCTCCGTCGGGAAGGTGAGCAGGGCTACCTGTTTTGCGATCAAGATAGTTCCAACGGCGTTTACGTCAATGGAAAGCGCGTGGAAGAGGGCATCCTGGAAAACGGCGACCAGATCCAGCTGGGGAGAACCCTTTTGCTTTATACCCAGCCGGTGGAAGACGATAACTTCCATTCCGGGGGCCATGTCGCGATTTCGGCCGACGATCAAACCGACGAACCGTCGCGCATCATCCATTCGGTCAGTCAGGAGGAAGGCAGCAGGCTGTTCGATCCGACGTTGGAGCTTCAGGAGCACTCCTGGTTGGCCAAGGCGCGGAGCCACTTGCAGGTGATGTATCACACGACGCTGGTCGTCAGTCAAACACTCGACATCGATCGTTTACTTCGAAGGATACTCGAATTGATCTTTCAGTGGGTCGAAGCCGATCGGGGTTGCATCATGTTATACGACCCCGAGGGAAACGAACTGATCCCCCAGGCCAGCCGAAGCCGGGAAGGGGAGCCGGAGAAGATCACCATCAGCAAAACGATCCTCGATTACGTGCGACATCGTCGTGAGGGAGTCATCACGAGCGACGCGCAGCGGGATCAACGCTGGAACGCCGGGGCGAGTATCGTTCATATGGGAGTTCGGGAAGCGATCTGCGTGCCGATGCAGGGGCGATACGATATCGTCGGCGTCATTTACGTCGACACCTCCAGTCGGAGTCCCCATTTCGAAAGCGGCCGGGTGCAGGAAACGAATAAGTTCAGCACCGATCATCTGAAACTGATGATTGCCATCGCCCATCAGGCGGCCCTGGCCGTTGAGGATACCCGATATTATTTGGGGATGGTGCAGGCGGAGCGACTCGCGGCGGTCGGCCAAACGGTGACGGTCCTCTCCCACCACGTCAAGAATATCCTCCAGGGCATTCGCGGCGGCAGTTACTTGATCGAAATGGGCCTTTCCGAACACGATGAATCGCTCATCTCCAAGGGCTGGAAGATCGTGGAGAAAAACCAGAATAAGATCTCCGACTTGGTGCTCGACATGCTCACTTTCAGCAAGGAGCGGGAACCCTCCTTGGAAGAAGGGGATTTGAACCAGGTTGCTTCCGATGTGGTCGAGTTGATGCAGGGACGCGCCGGCGACATGGAGGTCGAGTTGGCTTGGCATCCCGACCGGTCGCTCCCGGTTTTTCTTTTCGATTCCGAGCAGTTTCACCGAGCGGCGACCAACGTGGTGACCAACGCGATCGACGCCGTGAACGATTTGGAAGACCGACAGGGGAGTGTCCAAGTGAGCACCATTTATGATCCTGTTCGTCGGATCGCCAAGTTCCTGGTCGACGACAACGGGTCCGGCATTCCCTCGGACCGCCGTGAAACGCTTTTCCGCCCCTTTTCCTCCGAAAAGAAAGGACGGGGCACGGGCCTCGGACTGGCCGTGACCGAGAAGATCATCAAGGAACACGGCGGCCGGGTGTTGGTCGAGAGTTCCCCGAGCGGCGGGGCGCGGTTCGTTTTAGAACTTCCTTGTCGGCGCCTCCAGCAGGAGAGCTCGTCTCCGCTGGAAACCAGTAGCTGGAACCGTGACGACGGCGAATGAGCGTTGCTCTTGGAAGGAACCCTTCGTCGCCAAACGGTCTGGTCATGCTTGATGGCGGAGAACCCCTCATTCATTCCATGCCGTTTTTGCAACTTGTGAGAGTCGCTTCATGTTGATTTTCATCGCGGGGATCATGCAGGGATCGCTCTTGGGCGAGAAGGAGCTGCGCGATCAGTCCTATCGGGTCGAACTGCAACAGAAGTTGCAATCCCATTTCGAAGGGGCGACGGTGTACGATCCTTACTTGGCGCATCGCAACTCCCTGGCCTACGATGAAAAAACAGGCCGCGAGACCTTTTTCACCCATTGTCGTATGTGTCGGGAAGAAGCCGACGTGGTCGTGGCGTTCGTACCGGAAGCATCGATGGGCACCGCGATCGAGATTTGGGAAGCCAAGCAGGGCGACGCCGTCGTCGTGACGATCAGTCCCATGAAGCACAACTGGGCCGTGAAATTTCTCAGCGATCTGCTCTACCCCGACCTCGATGCTTTCCTCGTCGACATGGAAACCGGCCGACTCGAGCGGCAAATCCAGCTTCAGCGCTCCCGAAAATGATCTCCCCGGGGGAGATGTTCGGGATTGAAGAGTTCGTCGAAATTCAGCTTTGCGACGGGATCGGGCTGCCCTCGGGCAATCGGAGGACGATGTCGCCGAGTTCCACTCCGGCGAACCGGGAGATGAACGGGCATTTCGCTTTGAAGAGATAGCAGATATTCGCCTCGTGCTGCCCCGGCTCGCAGAGCGTCTCGAAATTGGCCAGACCTTTCGAGATAATCAGATCGGCCGAATGGAAGTGATCGAGAAATGTTTCGCTGCATTGGGGGAGGAGCGTGCCGAGTCCATCGTTGTTGTTGTCGATCACCTCGACCAGGTCGGTCAGCCCGACCGCCTCGGCGTCTTGGTAGGTGGCGTCGTTCAGGGCGGGGGAGCCGTTGACGGCCAGGGTGATTTTTTTCGGCAGGAGCTGCTCGATCAGGAGCCGATCGCAGGCGATTTCCCCGGCATTGTCGGCCAGAAAGAGGATCGTTTCCGAGGCGCCGATCCACCGTTCGAAGTCGTCCATGTCGCCGATCAGAGGCATGACCATCGCCTGCTCGAGGGTTTGTCGGACCACCTCGTCGGTCAATCGGGAGCCGAGGGCACCGTCGATCATGTTCCCGGCGATGGAAACGCGGACCGCTGTTTCCAGAGGGCGTGGGGAGGATTCGATCCTCGCGCGGAGGGAGTCGAGCTGATCGACCATGAACCGATTAAAGCGGTTTTTCATGGCAGCGTAAGGGTCTTCGTTGGACGTCATCTCGCGAATCGTCCGGTGAATCTTCTGGGCCAAAAGCGGGGGATTCCGGTCGAATCCCTCACGGAGGGAAAGCTCCATCACTTGTTGCAGACAACGCTGGTGGAGGGATTCATCATCGGTGGCCATTCGGGCGGCCTCGAGCGATTGACGCATCAGGCACAAGATACAGTCGAGTGAAGCAGGCATGGAAAAACCTCTGGGGTCAAGCATCGGATGATTTCGCCCACTTGGAAAGCAGGAATACGAAGAGAACTCTCATTGAGCGTCGCATCAAGAGTGAACCGAGGGCGACCATCGGGACCCGAGGCGGCACTACCGACGCGAACACGATTATTATACACCGGCACTGGGATTTGAAAACATGTGGCTGCATCTTCTTTTGTTCGGCGTCGGATTGGCAGCCGGCTTTCTGAATGTACTTGCCGGGGGGGGATCACTGCTTTCCATGCCCGTGATGGTCTTCTGCGGCATGGACGGGGCGACCGCCAACGGAACCAACCGGATCGCCATTCTCGCCCAGAATATCGCGGCGACCATCAGCTTCCTTCGCCACGGGACCCTCAAGCTCTCTCTCGCGCTGGGGTTGGCCGTTTGCACGCTTCCCGGCTCGATTTTCGGCGCCCTATTGGGCACCAAGATTGAGGGAGTCGCCTTCAACCGTTTTTTGGCGGTGGTCATGCTGGTCGTTTTGGGAATCATGTTGTTGCCGAAAAAACGACTCGTGGAAACGAAAGACGCTTCGGAAGAGCTCTCCGATGGCGGCCCCGAGGGGGGATCATCGCTTCCGGGAACCGACAACATTCCGAGATGGCGGTTGGCGCTCACCTGTCTGGGAATGGTGGGCATCGGTTTCTACGGCGGAATCATCCAGGGCGGAATCGGCTTTTTCATCATCGCGATTCTCAGCCACGGATTGCGACTGGACTTGATTCGCGTGAACGCCTTGAAGGTTTTCATCATCGGCGTCTACACCCCGGTCGCCTTATTGATTTTCGCACTCAGCGGCGAGGTCGATTGGTTCGCCGGATTGGCCTTGGCCTGCGGCAACAGTCTGGGAGCCTATCTCGGAGCCCGCTTCAGCCTGGCCAAGGGAGAGAAGGTGGTGCGCTGGTTCGTTTGGTTTGCCATGGGGGCGATGGCTCTGAGATTGCTTTTCTCCTCGTATTGACCGTGAAGATCCCGGTGAAAAGTATTGTTACGGCCTTTTTCAACCTCACTCCTCCGTTACAAGTCGCTACAGATCCTCCCCAACAAGCGGTTTTGCGATCGTTTGCTTGAACGTCGCCTCCGGTTCATGTGGTTTTATACGACTACCCGGAATTCCATCATCCTTCTAACGGGGCGGGGATTCTTCTTGGAGGTCGAACAGCCGATCGAAACGGAGTCGCGTTTCATTTCGGGCCCAGTCGACTTCGGTGAGGAGCTCTCCGCCGGTAGGAAATTTGGCGAGATGGGCCAGCCGGGTCAATTCGTTCGGATCTTCCGGCAAGCGATTCGTGCTGGAAGAGTTGAGCAATTTCAGGCAGCCTTCCAATCGACGGAGGAGCCAATAGCTGGCCGAGAGGGTTTCGGCATCCTCCGCTTCCAGCAATTCCGCTTCGCGCAGTAGCGCCAGAGCGTCGAGGGTGTTTGAGGAGCGGATCTCCGGATGCTCCTTGCCATGCCGAAGCTGGAGCATTTGGACGAGAAATTCCACGTCGACCATGCCTCCCCGGCCGCGCTTGAGCTGATCGTCCGGCGAGGCTTTGAGCATCCGCTGACGCATCTTGCGGATCTCACGGGCGAATTCCGGTCGCCAGGGAACATCGAAGACGAGCCGTCGCACCCGCTCGTCGATTGCCCGACGAAACGACGCGTCTCCATAAACGGTTCTCGCCCGGGTAAGAGTTTGCCGCTCCCAAAGATCGGCGGTCCCTTCGGTGAAGTATCGAGTGAAGCGATCGAGCGAGACCGAGAGCGTGCCGCCTTTTCCCATTGGTCGCAACCGGACGTCGATTTCGTAGAGCCTGCCGTGGGGACCGAAATAGTTGAGCCTTTTGAGCACGTTCTGGGCAAGTTGGCTGTAGAACAGTTGATTGGTGATGCCCTCTCGCCGGCCTCCTTCGGTCTTCCCGTCGGAGTGATAAAGAAAGACCACATCCAAATCGCTGTGGTAGTTCATCTCCCGTCCGCCGAATTTCCCGAGGGAGAGCACCGCGACGGGACAAACGTCCACCTCCTCGCCCTTGCTTTTCAAAAGCGGGCGGCCGTGTTTTTCGACCAGCTTCCGGTATTCTCGAAACATGACCTGTTTGAGGCAGCACTGCGCGATGTCGGAAAGGACCCCGGTGATTTCGCGGATGTCGTTTTTGCCGAGCAAATCGCGTACGCCCACGGTCAACTGATGGTCATTCTTGAATCCATGCAAGATGGGATCGATGTCCTTGGCGCAATGGGTCAGTTCGTCGAGCGTCCGATCGAGATCTTCCATCGTCGGCAGCTTATTCAGCACCAGACTGTCCATCAATCCGTCGATGATGCCCGGGTCCCGACAGAGGATCTCGACCAGATAGGGGGCGTAAGCGCAAAGCCGTACGAACAGCTTCAGCGAAGGGGGGTTCACGCTGAACAGCTCCCACAGCACGCCCTTGCCTCCGGTCGATTCGCTCACCAGAGCCAAGGAAGCGAGGGTCGCATCGGGATCGGGCGTGGCCGCGATGGCGGGGAGTAGCTCGGTGATGATCGAAGCCAGGAAATGCCGGCATCGTCGCGTGGAAAGGTAGCGGATGTTTTCCTCCGACAACTCGTTGAGCAATTTGTAGGACTTGCCGATTTCTCGGAATCCGTACCGGGAAAGGACTCGATGGATCGTTTCTTCGGTAGGATTCGGGTCGAAGATCAGATCGACCTCTTCGCTGCCGGTGTGGTCGTCCTCTTCCCCGAAGGCATCGTGCAGAAGGTGGTTCAGAATGCGGCGGTTGGTATCCGTCTTTTCTCGGTATTCCCTTTCGAAGAGATCAAGGGCCGACGTTTCCTCTTCGTCTTCGTAGCCCATGCGGATGGCGATCTTGCGGAGTTCCGCCGGGGAGTCCGGCATCAGATGGGTTTGAAGGTCGAACATGATCTGCAGGCGATGCTCGATCTTCCGCAAAAAGGCGTAGCTCTCCACCAGAAGCTCGCTTTCCTGATGAGAGAGGCATCCGGTTTTTTCGAGCCGGGCGATCGCCTCGAGGGTGTTGCCGGTGCGGATCTCCGGAAGCTCTCCGCCGTTGAGTAGTTGGAGGAACTGGATGGTGAACTCGATATCGCGGATGCCGCCATGGCCGGTCTTGACGTTCCGCCGCTCGCCGCCTTCTTCCCGCGTGCGTTTTTCAATCTTGTGTTTCAGGGCCTTGATGCCCGAGATGTCGGCGCGACTCAGAAAGCGATGATAGATCCAGGGGGTGAGTTTCTCGAGAAAGGTTTCCCCCAATTCAAGAGAACCGGCGACGGGTCGGGCCTTGATCATCGCTTGGCGTTCCCAGGTCCGGCCGCGGACATCGTAATACTGCAGGGCATCGGGAAGGCCGATCGCAATGGGACCGCGTTTGCCGTTGGGACGCAATCGCAAATCGACCCGGTAGACGAATCCTTTTTCCGTGGTTTCCGAGAGGAGCCGCACCACTTCCCGACCGAGTTCGGCGAAGAACTGATTGTTCCGTATCGGACGCGGGTGATCCGTCTCTCCCGGTTGGTCGTACAGAAAGATCAGGTCGATGTCGCTCGAATAGTTCAATTCCCGGCCCCCATGCTTTCCCAAGGCGAGGATGACGAACCGGGCCGTTTCTCCCGACTCGGTTTTCGGGACGCCCCGCTTGTCGACGATGCGTTTCCAGGCCTGTTTCACACCGGCCTCGAGCAGGGCGTCGGCTTGATGGGAAAGCTGGGTGGTCACGGTCGAAAGCGGCTGCTCCATGATGATGTCGCCGAAGGCGATCCGCATCGTCTCGCGGTGCTTGAAACGGCGGAGCGTGCGGAGAACCAGCTCATCTTTTTCCATCACCTGGATTTCACCGAGAAGTTGATCGATCAATTCCTGCCGGGCCAGCGGCCGGCCCTGGGTTTGCCGGATGATTTCGAAGTTTTCCGGTTCCAGAATCAACTGGTCGGAGATGTATTGGCTGGTCGAGAAGATTTGCATCAGCCACGGGAGAACTCGGCGATCGCGTTGGAAGAGCGCTCCGAGCGTCAGGGGGTTGCGCGTGGCGGCGAAGAAGCGATCGAGATTGTTCAGCGCCATATCGGGATCGGCCAAGCGCGGGAAGATCTCTTCGCACTGATGGAGCAGATCGCCGAACAGGTCGAGGGAGAGATCGCTTCGGGCAATGCGGAGCAGGTTACTGTGGGCGCGATCCACATCGAGAGCCCCGCGTTGTTTGAGCCAGCGTTTTCCTTCTTCCGGTTGTTCCAGAAGGGCTTCGAGGTCTTGGCGATCCATGGGCCGTGGTTCCGTCGGTGTCAGAGTGCTCTTCGTATGCGTCGGACCGGCCGACCGAAGACCGGTTTGGGGTCCTCCTTGGATTTGGTTTCCGAAGCGGGATTGGCGAAGGCTTCGAATCCTTTCAGCTCGACTCTTTTCAAGAGGCGATTGATGCGTTTTTCGATTCGCGTCAATTCGATCCCCTGGTCGGTCCCCACGAAGGTGTAGGCGGTTCCTTCCCGTCCCATGCGTCCGGTGCGGCCCACGCGATGGATGTAATCGTCGCTGAATTGAGGGATATCGTAATTGATGATGTGCGAAATGCTCGTGATGTCGATGCCTCGTCCGACCACGTCGGTGGCCACCAGAAGTTGAACGCGATCCTTACGGAAACGGTCCATCACCCGATCGCGGACCGATTGCGAAAGATCGCCGTGGATCACCCCGATTTTCCGGTGATGTTTTTCCAGCAGGCGGTGCAAACGATCGGCGCCCCGCTTGGTTCGCGTGAAGATGATCGCCTGTTTCGGCTCCTCTTGTTGCAACAGGTGCAACAGCGCGTCGAATTTTCGCCGAGGATCTACCGTGATGTAGTACTGATCGATCGTGTCGCCGGCCACATCCGTTTCGGAGAAGTCGAGAACTTCGGGATCCTTCATGTACTGTTTGGCCAATCGGACCACCGGCGGCGGCAAGGTGGCGCTGAGCAAAAGAGTTTGGCGTTCGCTGGGGCAGCGCCGAAGAATTTTTTCGATATCGGGTCGGAAGCCGATGTCGAGCATGCGGTCCGCTTCATCAAGCACCACCCACTGAAGATCGTCGAGGATCAATGAGTTGCGTCGCAAGAGGTCGAGCACGCGGCCGGGCGTTCCGATGATGATATCGGCACCTTCGCGCAACCGATGGATCTGCTGGCGAATCGGCTTGCCGCCATAGCAGGCCAGCACCCGAGCATCGCGTCCGTGAGCCAATTTCGCCGTTTCATCGCGGACCTGCACGGCCAATTCCCGCGTCGGCACCAGTGCCAGGGCGACCGGAGTCTCACCGGGTTCGCATTCATCGAGTCCCTCGAGAATCGGAATGGCGAAGGCGGCCGTCTTGCCCGTGCCGGTTCGGGCTTGCCCCATCAGATCGATGCCCTTGAGCGCGTCGGGAATAATCCCCGACTGAATCGGCGTGGGTTCCAGGTATTCGGCATGTTCGAGCGAGTCGAGCATCGTTTCGGAAAGCCCCAGTTCGGCGAACCCGCCGCTCCGCTGCTTTTTCCCCGCTCGCGATTTTCGAGAGGAGGAGCCTTGTCGTGCCGTTGCCGGAGCACGTTCGGCACCTTTGGATTTCTTTTTTGATGGCTTGGTCTTTGGTTTTTTGGACGTCGAACGGTCGGCAGCGGCGGGACGGGCCCCCTTCTTCCTCTTGCCGGTATCCCTGGAATCGCGATCGTTTCCTTTTTCCTCGGCAGAGGCCCGTTTTCGTCGATTCCCCTTGCCCTCGGGGGCCGTCATTTCCGATTTCGATTTCGAAGGGGGGCGTTTTCCGTCTCTTTTTTCGGCAGCAGCCGACTTTCCGGACGTAGCCTTTTTCGGTGCGGTCTCGTTGCGATCTCCCTTTCGTTGGCCTTTCTTACGACGAGCTTGGCCGGAAGACTTTTTGGAGCGACGCTCTTGCCGGCGATCTTCCTGCTCTTGTGGCTCGCCTTTCTTTCCGGAGGAACGCTTTTTCGAGGAAGCCGTCTTCCGCGATCGTTCTCCTCTGGGGGAACTGTCCTTTTTAGGAGGTTCGGACGACGTGCGTTTGGGGGATCGCTTTTCGGAGGCCGATTTGGTTCCTGATGGTGAAGTGCGCTTCGAGCTCTTTTTTCGCTTTTTCTTGGGAGGAATCTCTTCTTCCTGTTCGAAATGGGCGAAATTGTCTTCCAGATTGGTTCGGCCGTAGCTGGGTAATTCCAGATAATCGCCGTCGTCGAGCGCTTCTTCCCAGGGAATTTCTTCCAGGAAGTGATCGCGGTCGCTCAGCGGGGGAGGGGAGGAGGCGGCCTGTTCTTCGGAGCGATCGGGTTGAAGACGCAAAGAGGAGGATTTTTTTCTGGAACGTGAGGATTTCTTCTTTTTCGACAAGGTGAGATTCCCGTTAATAAAGGAGCCCGTTAATAAAGGAGATGGCCTCCCGAAAGGCACGGAGGCGGCCGAATGAGCTAAATGAGCCGGATGGACGCTCTCGAGGAGAAGATCGAAAGGGGGAACGCGATCGTTTTGCTCAAAACGACCATCTCCCAGAGGGAATCGATGATGACGCGGGGTGCCATCCAGCTCCTCCAGGACCGGCCTTCGAGCGGTCCCGGCATCAAACAGCGGTGATCGAGTTCACGATCCCTCGATCCCTGCTTGCTTTGTACCGCAGGGGGGCGGCGCGGTCAAGGTGGGAACGTCCCCCACCACACAAATACCCAGCAGAAAAGGGATTTTCTGACGGGGAACCGATCCGCCGACCCTTCGGATACGATCACGGGCGAGCCGTTTTCCGGCTCCGAACTTCATTCCTCAGTTGGCGTTTCCGATACGGATCGGAAGGGTTTGCGGTTCGAGATACCAATGCTGAGCCGAGAACATTTCGTCGACCACTTCCACTTCGAGCGACCGGCTGCTGTGGACTTCCCCGAAGATCGCCTGGGCGAGGCTGGGAATGCCGGAATAGCGAATCACCTTGTAATCGTTTTCGGCCAAGTTCGCCAGTTCGGCGGCCCGAGCGACGGCATCTTCCTGGAAACCGATTCGGTCGACCAGTCCGTTCTCGGCCGCTTCTCTTCCTGAAAACGTCTCGCCGGTGGCCAGCGCATCGAGCTTTTCGGGATTTTCCTCGAATTCCGGTCGTCCCTGGCGAATGACTTCCTTGAATTGCTTCAAATCTTCATCGACTCGATTTTGGATGATTTCGCGTTCTTTTTCTCCCAGTGGCCGGAATGGAGACCCCATGTCTTTGAGAGGTCCACTGGTGATGGATTCCGATTCCACCCCGATCTTGTCCATCAATCCCGCGATGTTGAAGGTGGGAACCACCACTCCGATCGAACCGGTGATGGTCGAACGTTCGGCGAAGATTTCATCGCCGGCCATTGAAACATAATATCCGCCGCTTGCCGCGATCGGTCCCATGCTCACCACCAAAGGGACGTTGGTCTCTTCCTTCATTTTTCGGAGTCGATACCAGTAGTAGTCGCTTCCCGAGACGGTCCCTCCCGGCGAGTTGACTCGCAAAACCACTGCCTGAATGTCCTCATCCTTGGTGATTTGCTTGATCTGCTTGACAATGAACCCGTCGGTGTCTTCGAGAATCATGTCCTCGATTTGGAGGATCGCGATCTTGTTTTCCGATTCCCGATTGCCGGAAACCACTTTTTCGGTCAGGTTTTCATCGGCGATCGTGGAAAGGCCGCCCGAGATGCCGGCGAACATGACTCCCAGCATCACAAACATCAAGCCGATCAATCCCACGCCGAAAAATACGACCAGCAGACCAAAGAAGCAGGAACGAAAAAAGCCCGAGCCATGGGATCGGGGCGGGGGCGTCTGGTATGATTGCATGGGTTGGGCCGTGACGGTTTCTTGGTTCGGAGGTTGGGAATGAGCACTATTTTCCATGACGAGAGGTTCCTTATCGAAGACGATGGGGATGGAAGATCGTGGATTGTGAAGGAAAGATCCCTTTCTATGATACTTCGTCTTTCCGTGACTTGCAGGGGGGGAAGGATTGTTAGGTAAAATCGGCAAAAAGTGAGGCGAGATAAACAATATGGGTCGGAATTTCGTGGTTTTTTTCGAGGATCTCAGTGATTTATCGTATCCGAGGGTTGTTCGATTTAGGGAGCGTCTGTTCGGAGCGGTTTTTTCTAGAAGTCGTGAAAAATGCCCTTTTCTGATCTTGGGGAATGCGACATAATTAAGGGCAGTTCCTTTCGGAAGCAGGGATCGGCAACCGTCTCGGAGCGGGGCGATTCTATCTCGGAGCTTGTTCTTCGGCTCGATACGCGGCGCGGCAATGATCATTCTCGGCCGGAAGCGTTTCAGGGATCGTCGTGGACCAGAACGAATCGTTTTGGAACGCGGCCGCACGGTCGCCACCGCTGAGGAAGGTTCAAGACCACCTCGCGCGGGCGGGGATCCGCTGGAACGACCTTTTCGCCGAGGCGGCCCCGGCAACCACATCTCGAAGCAAACGAGGCATTCACGAAAAAGGAGTCCAAGGAGTGTACATCGCCGCTTCCAGCAGGTGTTTTCCGAAATTGTCGCTCGACGAAACCATGGAACGGTTGGTCGATCTCGAATTCTCCGGCATCGAAATCGTCATCCGCGAAGATGAGGGAGCACTCAAACCTTCCGACATCCGCGATCATTTCGATCAAGCCGTCCGCCAGAGCTTGCAGTCGCGCCGCATCTCACCGGTTGCTTTCTTCTACGATGTCGATCTCGATGATCCTCGTTATCTGGACGATTTCGCCATTTGTTGCAAGCTGGCCAAGGCCACGAAGGTCGTCACGGTTTGCATCCGCGCCTCGGAATTGGGGACTCCCTTCAACGAGGAAGTGGAACGATTGCGAAAGATGGTCGACATCGGCCTGAGCGAAGGGATCGTGGTCGGGGTCATCACCGAACGAGGACGCATGACCGAGGATCCCGATACCATCGGCGTCTTGTGCAAAAGCGTCGAAGGGTTGGGCGTGGCGATCGATCCGAGCCATTTCGTTTACCAGTGGCCCAGGCCACGCGATTACGATGCCCTCTTGCCCCGGGTCTGCCATGTCCGGTTGCGGGATTCAAGCCGGGAGCAGTTGCAGGTTCAGATCGGGCAGGGGGTCGTCGAGTACGGACGCCTGGTGATCCAGTTGGGCAAGTCGGGCTACCAGCGGGCGCTCTGTGTGGACATCCTTCCACAAGACGGCATCGATCAGAACGCCGAGCTTCGCAAAATGCGGCTCTTGCTCGAGAGCCTGCTCATCTGAACGAGGTAGCCTCTTTTTTCCGTTACTTCGTCGGCTCGCTGTCCGGTTTTGGCTCGACGGGGGATTCCACCGCGATCCCCTCCGGCGCGATCAGCGAGGTGTGCAATCGGTGGACCGCCTCGGGATCGATTTTCAAGAGGTCGCGATCGTAGGTCATCAATCCGTTGCATTCGGTTTCCACGTCGGTCAATTGGGCATAAACCGCCGCGGACAGGCCCTTTTCGATCGACATCAAACGAAGTTGATCGACCAACTTCTCGTACCGTTGGAGCAGGCCCGCCGAGGAGCTCGCGTTCTCGTATCCCCAGCATTCTTCCGACCAAAGATGGCCCGGGGCGTTCAGCGCGATTCCACCGAAGGTCCCGACCACGCAGGCTCGCTTGCCGTCGGCCCCGGGTGCCTCGGGGGACGGGTAGTGATGATGGTCGATCAGATGTCCCACGTCCCGATCTTTCCAACCACTGGCGTTGTTGATCAGTCGGCTCGGATCGATTTGCGAGATCTGTTGGCAGTATTCGACGGTCTCGTGTTGTCCCCAGCCTTCATTGAAGAGAGTCCAAGTGACGATCGAGGGATGGTGATCCAGAGTCTCGACCATCTCTAGAAGTTCTTCCTCGAACTGTTTCTTCGACTGGGGCGTCGAGTTGTCGCCGTTGGGCATGTCTTGCCAGACGAGCAGGCCCAGTTTGTCGCACCAGTAGTACCACCGCCGGGGTTCGACCTTGACATGCTTGCGGACCATGTTGAAGCCCAGTCGCTTGACCGTTTCCAGATCGGACCGCATCGCCAAATCCGAGGGTGGGGTGTATCCGCTCTCCGGCCAGTATCCCTGATCGAGGATTCCCATCTGGAAAAGGATCGCACCATTCAGACGAATGCGCACATGGCCGTTCTCGTCGGTGACCAGATCGATGTTCCGGAGGCCGCAATAACTTTCCACTTGGTCGATCACCTGACTGTTTTCCAGCAGCGTCAAGTGGACGTCGTACAAGGTCGGCGAATCGGGCGACCAGAGTTTTCGTTCTTCGGGCGGAATCTTGAGTAGGATCGTGCCGCTGGTGCCTCCGTAGGATCGAGCGAGGAGTTTTCCCTCCAGGAAGATCTCGGCGAGGATGATTTGCGAAGGTCGGGCGTGCTTCGTGTGCATTTCGATCCGCACGGCGCTTTTGTCGATATCGGTGTCGAATCGCACTTTTTCGATGTGGGAATCGGGAACCGACTCCAGCCAAACGGTTTGCCAAATGCCGGTCGTCGAGGTGTACCAAATGCCGCCGGGAACATGGACCTGTTTTCCGCGAGGCTGATCGCCGCGGTCGGTCGGGTCGAAAACGGAGACGACGATCTGCTGTTCCGGTTGATCGGTGAGAGCCTCGGTAATGTCCATCGTGAAAGGGTCGTAGCCGCCTCGGTGCCGCCCGATTTTATTCCCGTTGACCCAGACGGTCGCTTCCCAGTCGACGGCGCCGAAGTGCAGGAGTGTGCGGTGGTCGGCAGACCAGCTTTCGGGAAGGCGGAAGGTCCTGCGGTACTGAATTCGGTCGAGCGGACGTCCCACCCCCGAAAGAGACGATTCAACCGGGAAGGGGACGAGAATAGTCTCCGGGAAGTCGGCCTCGCAATCGACCGGTTCGGTGGGACTTCCCTCTTTCAACTCCCAAATCCCGTTGAGGTTCAACCACCGTTTCCGACGGAGCTGGGGCCGGGGATACTCCGGCAGGACCGAGTCGGGGGAGACCTTTTCGGCCCAACGGGTGGAGATCGGCGCCGGTTTCGGTTTCCACGCTTGCTCTTGGGCTCGGGCGTCGAACCATGGGCCCAGCAGCAAAATCGCGAACGCATGGAACGGAATCCAGCGGGCGACAAGGTCGCGCATCTCTTCCAAACCGAAGCGCAGAAGGTTTGCTTTCTTTTCGTCTTCGGCGAGAGGAGGAAAATCGGAAGAAGGCGAGCCGGGGCAGGGGGTTCGGGGCGCTTCCATGGCCGTGTCTCCTGTGTTCGAGGCTGATCCTTATCCACTTGGAAGTTGGCGGGTTCAGGATGATGAGTCCGTCGCCGAAGGCGAACGATTCTCAATGGATGGCGGCTTTTCGTTCGAGGGAGGTGATACGGTGTCTTGAGAATCTTTCGGCGGCGAAGGAGATGAATTCTCCGGAGAGGGAAGGATCTCGGGCGGAGTGATCTCATTCGTCTTTTCCGGGGGAAGCGTCTCCGCGGGCGTGGTCGGAACCAACGGAGCCGGGGTGGTTTCGGTCGTCCCACCGGGTTCCGTCGGAGGGGTGGCGGGAGGCAAATCGGGTTGAGTTTCCGTTTCAGGCGTCTCCCTCATGCTGATTTCCCAGGCGATCAAGCGGTCGGTATCGGAGACGAGAAGAATCTTCTTGCCTCCCCAGGAAGCGGCCGCCATCCCCGCGAGTTCCTCGCCGGTGGCGAACTGATCGATCAGTTCCCCCCGGTGATCGAGGAGGTGAATCACTCCATCGGCCGAGGCGAGAATCCATTCTCGCGTGTCGTCACCCACCAGATCTCCTGAGACGATCTGTTCGATGGGTTGGGCATGGGCTCCCACCGGGAACGGGTAGGTCCAAAGCTGCGTCCCCGAAGCATCCAGTCCCATGGCGGTGATTGCTTCGGTTTCCTCGGAGGGGATCAACACGCACATTTCGTAATCTCCGTTTCGATCCAGATCGTCGACGGCGAACCACGCGATCGGTTGATCGTCGGGAGCTTTCAAGGTTCCGAGCTTCTTCCCATCGGGACCGAATCGCTCCAGTGTTCCCGTGGTTTCGTTGACGTTCATCGCGAGGATCTCCCTCGGAGTGCGTGTCGGAGGGAGGCCGACGCGAAAAGCGTTGATCACGGAGGTGTCTTTCCAGAGCGATTTCGGCGCGGCGGGGTCTTCGAGCGTGACGGCTTCCACGCCGCCGGCACCGAAATAGCCGATCACCAAATCGGGATGGCCGTCTCCGTTCAGTTCCGTCAGTCGAGCATCGGCGATCATGGCGCCGCCGGAGGAAATCGGCTTCTCCGGATAAGTGCCCAGCGTGTGAAGCTCCTCGTCGAGAAGATGGATCTGCGTACCGGTCATTGCCGTCGCGGCGAACATACGCCGCCCTTGGGCATCTCGGATCGCGCGGACGAAGGTGATCGGTTTCCCCTCGCTCGATTCCGGCTTGACCTTTCGAAGTATCTTGCCGGTGGTATCGAGCATCGCCAGCGCATTGCCCGCACAGGGAACGAGAATGTTCGGCGGACCTTCATCGTTTTCCAGCACCAGAATGTTCCCCGGCCCCAGAATGGCCGAGTTCTCCCAAAGCTCATTCACCGCAATCTGCTCGGGAAGTCTCTTCGGCAGGATCTCGATCTGTCCAGATCCGGCTTCCTGGGAAGTGCGGCTCCAGTCGCCTTCTTGGATCGCCGCGCGGATCTCTTCGCGAAAACGCGTTCGGAATTCGGTGAACTGCTTTTGAGCCTGTTCGATGAGGTGCTTCCCTTCCAACAGGGCCTCGAGTCGCTCTTGGAGCATGGATCCGGCGAGGACGCCCTGATGAAAGAGGACGATCTTTTTCTCCGCGTCGAGCAGAACGATGGTGGGAATCGCCGTGATCGAAAAACGCCGCAGGGCGGTCAGGTCTTCTCCGACTCGATACGTCGGCAGCGGAGTTCCCCAGTCCTGGAGCACCGTCTTGAGCGTTTTGTCGGCGACTTGGGCTTCGTCGACGCTCACCCCGGCGATCTTGACCCGATCATCCTCTCGAAACGTTTCGTAAAGCCGGTAGATCTCCGGCATGAAGGTCCGGCAAGGCGGGCTCTTGGTCGACCAGAAGACCAGCAGCGTCGCTTCTTGATCGAGACTGGAAAGCGGAACCGCCTGGTTCTCGAGATCGAGAAGCGAAATCTCCTCGACTTGCTTGCCGAGCATGGCCAGGGCCTTGGGTTCGAATTGGGGGACATGGCGGGTATTCTCCGGAACGGCCAACTGGAACGCCTCGGGGTTGATCTCGACATTGACTTGAGCGTTCGGCATCTCGGCGGCGACCCGCGTGATCTTCTCCACTTCCGGCGGCGGGGGAAGGGCGTCGTGCGGGAATTCATACCGCAAGAGCAACCGGCGATGGCGATCGATCCAGAGAACGTGTTTACGGCCTTCGATCGTCATCTGGAGGCGTTCGCAGGGCGATTCCCCCAACCACTCGGGAGAGAGCATTTGCAGCTCCGCTTCGTCGGGAACCAGCGTTTTCAGGGGATCTTCGGTGAAGAGCAGAAGGATTTGCAGCGGCAACCAAGAGGCTTCGCGCGAAAGAGAGATGTCCATCACCTCCGCCAAGAGAGGATCGGGGTAGAGATCTTCGATCGTCAATTCAGGGGGAGCCGGCAAGTCGAGTACCTGAGTCGGAAATTCGGCCGAACTGCCGAATCGTTGCTCCCCATCGCACACGAGAATGCCGTAGCCGATTTGCATGCGGATCTTGTTCGGTTTTTCATAGGCCACGGTGTAGGCCAAACGGAGCGGACCCTGCGAGGGGGTCGGTTCCGTTTTCATGTCCAGATAGCCGTGATCGGCGTACGATTGCGCCTCTCGATAAGTGGTCGCCATGCTCTGCAGCAGTTCTTCCGCCGTCAGGCCCACCATCGGCTCGATCGGCGGTTTCACCGTCGTTTCGGCAGCATCGTTGGTGGTGGGAACCTGGAAGCCCGGGGGGTCGGAGTCCAACGCCGCGGGAGGTTCGGTCTCGGAGGAGTCGCCGCTTGCCGTTTCTTCGCCGTCGGACGTTCCTTCCGACCTCGGAGGAGTCTCCGGCTGACCGCATCCGGCGAAGAGGAGCAGGCTGAATCCCAGAAAGACTGAAAACATCGCGAAAAAAGGAAGCCGTTCCTCTTGCTTCCATATGGAAGAACTGTAAATGGATGACATGCTGTATTCCTACGAATCGATGGTTTGTGGAGTGGGGTGGGGAAGAGGTTCTGATGAAACGACGGCTCGTCGTCGTTTTACCTTCAAGAGGATTCCGACGAGAGTCCTTCTTCTCTTTGTGGAAACGAAGAATCGACTCCTCGCCGTCGCACGAAGGCCCGATCCTTTATGTTCGCCTTGGATCTGTTATACTACGGGATATTCTGAAAAGGTCGAGCGGCGCGGAGACCTTCTTCCGGCGGATCGTGATGATTCCTTCGGCGTTTTCTTCTTGACGTAGGCTGATTCAGAACCCATTTCCGAATATTATCAAATTGGCTACGGGAGTAAAGCTGAACTTGCCGTGAGGGGGGCATTTTTTCCAGAACCTTGGTGGAATTCCTTTTTTTCGGGAGATGCCTTGCCCGTGCATTTTGCCGGCTTCGCCCATTTTTCCAGCGGCGGCGCGCCTGTTCCCGCGCCACCCGGGAAAGGATCGTGAGTATAAGAAGATGATCCAAGAAACATTTCGTTATGCGCTGGAAGAGGCGGGATTTCTCGAATTTCCTCCCGAGAAACTTCGCGAGCATGTAGGCACCTCGGTGGAGAGTCTCTCGGGAACATTGCGGGAGAGTTTGGCCGCGTCGCTGGAAGATCCGCTGAACTTTCCTTCCCTGGCCAAGGCGTTGGTTCCCGGCGATCGGGTGGCCATCGTGCCCGATGCCGTCCTCCCGCGGGAGCGCGAACTGGTGGCCGAGCTGATTCGCTGGCTTACCGAACGCTCGGTGGAACCTGAGAAGATCGCTCTCTTGCAGACGAGCGACGAGGAAGGCGCAGGCTGTTTCGAGGTCTTCGAGGAACTCCCGAAGGAGATCGATCGCGCCGTGCGGCGGGTGACCCATGATCCTCAGAAGAAAGAAAGCCTGTCGATTCTGGCCACCGATGACGCCGGGTTGCCGATCACGATGAATCGAAGTCTGGTCGAAGCCGATGTGGTTCTCCCGATCGGACGCTTTCTGGGAAGGTATACTAATGGATATTATGGTTTGAACAGCCCGCTTTATCCGCGTTTCTCCGATGCCGAAACGATCGAGCGTTTTCTCGACGGCGGCGAAACACTCCAGTATTTGATCAAGAATGCCCGCCATCGGGCCCGCACGGTGGAGGAAGTGGCCCGCTTGCTGGGCATCGCCTTCACCATTCAGGTGATTCCGGCCGGTCACGGGGAGATCGCGGCGATCGCTTCCGGAGAAATGGAGGCGGTCCGCGTGTGGTGCAATCGTTTCCATCGTAAGCATTGGGAGCGGAAAATTCCCCATCGTGTCAGTCTGGTGGTCGCGACACTCGAAGGCGACCAACGCCGGCAGAGTTGGGCGGAACTGGGACGTTTGCTGTCGCAGGCGACGGCGGTGGTGGAAGACGGTGGAGCGATCGTCGTCTGCTCGCAACTGGAAACGCCGCCGGGCAACGGAGTACAAATGCTCCAGAATGTCGCGACGCCCGGCGAAGCCCTCGGCGCGCTCCGGATGACAAGGCCCGACGATGCCGAAGTCGCCGTGCAGTTGTTGCGGGCCACCGACCAGGCGAAAGTTTATCTCTACAGCCATCTCGATTCGATGGTCGTGGAAGATTGCGAAATGATCCCGCTGGAAAGCCTCCGGGAGATCAATCGTCTGATCGATCTGCATCCCTCATGCGTATTGGCGGCGAACGCCCCCATGGCCGGTTTTGTCGTGGATTCGACCGGAAAACGATCGTCTCCGTAGATGATGAACGTCAGCATTCGATCCCTATTTACGCAAGAACTTTTATGCGATGAACCACCGGAATATCATCAACCGAGTTCAGGAGAATGTCGAGCGTGTCCGCCGGCGCATCGCCGAAGCGGCCCTGCGCGGAGGGCGTGACGGGCGGAACATCCGCATGGTGGCGGTCACCAAGTATCTTCTTCCGGACGACCCCCGCATCGAGGCGCTCCTCGAGGCCGGCTGCGATGAGTTGGGCGAAAGTCGACCTCAGCATCTGATCCCGAAGGTCGAGGCGTTTTCCGACCAGCCGATCCAGTGGCACATGATCGGGCATTTGCAGCGGAACAAAGTCCGAAAGGTGCTCCCGTTGGTCTCGACGATCCAGTCGGTCGATTCCCTTCGATTGGCCAGGGCGATCGATCGCATTGCGCGCGAGGAGTCGCTCCGGCCCAACGTGCTTCTGGAAGTGAATATCTCCGGCGATTCGGCCAAGCACGGCTTCGCCCCTTCGGAGATTCGTCCCGCTCTCGATGAGATGGCGGATCTTTCGACCGTTCGGGTGCGGGGGCTGATGGCGATGGCCGGACTCCAGGCCGATCAGGAGACGACCCGCGAGCAGTTTACCCGGCTCCGCGACCTGTTCGATTCGCTTCGGGAAGATCTGCCCGAGAATGTAGAAATGGAAGATCTGTCGATGGGGATGAGCCGCGATTTCGAGATCGCCGTCGAACTCGGCGCGACGATCGTCCGAATCGGGACGGTGCTTTTCGAAGGAACCGAATGATGTGGAGTTCTCCTATATGATGCTTCCCGGGCTCGGCAAAACGGGAGAATCGGTCCTTCTCAGGGCAAGACTTATCTGATTCGGGGGCGCGCTTAGAAATCGTCGAGCATCCGGGAGACCCCTTCGTCGAATCGACGATAGGCGGCGGAACCGTAATCCTTGAACTCGCGACTCTGGCCGATCGAAGGCCAGGCGGTGACTTCGGCCAGTTCCGGCATCATTTCCACCAGTTGTTCGACGAGGGTTTCGGCCAAAAGGCGGATCCGTTTCTCTTTCGCGCATTCGAGGATGGTGCGCGTGGTCTTCATCAGACGAACCATCTTCGCGCGATCCTTGATCTGCGGAGAAAAATCGGCCTCCGGTTCCGCCAGGAGTTCCGCGACCGGAATCTCCATGGTCTCGGCCCATCGATGAAGTTCACTCAAGAGAAGATCGCTTTGCGGATTTTCCTGCCTTCGGGCCGTGGCGACATCAATTCCCAAATGCCGTGCGGCGTTCGCCAGGGAGAAGTTCTGGCTCAGTCGGGCTTCGGCGATCCGGTGGAGTGGGGTCCCGTCGGAGGGACGGGAAGGGAGGACGGGAAAGGCATGGGAGTGGATCGAGGTCGAACTGGTCGTCGTGTTCCGTGGCATGGTCGACGCTCCTTTCATTTTTTCGGCTTCCGGAGAAGAACGAATCGGCGCAAGCCGCGCGCTGGGGAAACGAGGTCTCCCGTTTTTCGAAACTCTTCGAGCGATTTTCTTCTCCACGCCGAACGTGCGACGGGGCAACCTGAATATTGCCGCGTGGCGTGGGCATTCGACGCCGGCGGTCCTTCGAACGTCCAATGTTTGGGATATCGATTTGAAGCGCGCCGAGTTGCATAACGAGACCTTCTCGCTCGTTCTTTCCACCCTCGAAGCCTGCCCGGGATAAGCGGCCGCGAAAAAGCGGTTTTTCTCGAACGGCGAAATGCTCCTCGGCGAGCTACCAAGCGGCTTCCGCGTCCGTCGTTTGCGAGGAAGCGACTTGGGCGGATTTCGGCGAGGGGACGGCGGTGTCGTGGTTCATCGAAGTCGACGCCGAGAGTTTTTCTCTCCAACTCGGGCTGAATTGTCGTGCATGGAATCGGAGTTCGTGCCAACGCAGTTCCTGGTCCCCCAGCCGCGATCGCAGGGCTTCCAGATCGGTCAGCACATCATCGATTTCCGGCAGCAACTGCCGTTGGAACAGGATGACGCCCTCGGACGACGGCGCGTGATCGATCCGCTGCCAGGCGCCGTTTTGGCCGATGGCGATCGAATCGGGCGTCGCCAGAACGATTTCATGACTCTCGATCAACGGGACGAAATCGTGGAAGCGTTGCGAAGGCAGACTATAATGAGGGTCTTGAATCAGAAGATGCTCACCGGTGCTTCGACGCAGGGCCGTTCGAAGCTGCTCGCGGCGACCGCGAGGCTGCGCGTGGCGATACGCGAAGACTTGGGGAAATTCGATCGACAGCATGTCGGCCACTTCGATTGTCGCGTCCCGAGAAGCATCGTCGACGATGATCATTTCGAAATGGTCGACCACTTCCGGAAGGACTTCCAACTGTTCCCGTACCAGATGACCTAAAATGTCCTGGCAATTCTGCACGGGAAGGAGGATGCTTAAAAAACGTTGCACAGGGAGACACCTTTCCGCTGTCCGAGGGGAAGAAACATATGACCAACCCGGTATCCGCCTGTCTCGTCCGACCGGATGCCTTCAAAAGCGTTTTCGTCGGCAAGTCGTCCCGCGGGGGGGTCGGAACGAAAGAGATTTCCGGTAGGATTCGGAAATCCCTGGTAGACGTGAATACCTGTGCGTTTCCTTCGCGCGACTCTCCATAAGACACACGGATGGCTCGGCCTCGGCGATCGCTCTCGGAAAAGACGGCCTCTTGGGTTCTTTTTCGCTTTTCGCCGACTCGCTTGATCGTCATCATCGGGAAGCGGAGAACGCCGGAAACAGTCAGTGTGTCATTGGTAGCGTCGGCCAAAAAAAGAATCTCGCTTCAGGAACTTCTGAAAAGGGCATTTTGCAGGTTTCATTGGGATCGAAGGAATTATCGCAATCGAAGCCGTTAATCGGGTTTTCAACATCGTCGCCGTCGACTTGTTCCATTTGTGCGCTTTGGCCCCCTTATCGCGGGGGATAAGATGGGCGATGCTTGACTGCTTCGGGATGGAGGGGCGACTTGAGAAAATTTCCCCCCTCCCTTGGCTCTTCTACCTCTCTCAAGGTAAAATACACTGTTCTAAGACGTTTTCCACTCTTCCGAAGGAAGGAAGCGGCCTGCCTCCTATTCCGCGCGATGCGGGAAAAAACGTCGACACCGTGGATGCGTTTTCCTCGGCAGCCCTCCACACGTCAACCCAAGCGAGATGATGCAAAGATGAGTTCCAGCGACAAATCAGCTACCCAGCGACCGGATTTCCAACGCTGCAACGGACTCCTACCGGTGATCGCCCAGGACCGTCGAACCGGCGAGGTCTTGATGATGGCCTACATGAACGAAGAGGCCTACGACGAAACGCTGGCTTCCGGTCGGGCCGTCTATTTCAGTCGGAGTCGGAACAAACTCTGGCGAAAAGGCGAGGAAAGCGGCAATGTGCAGAAGGTCGAAGCGATGTACATCGACTGCGATCGTGATACCCTCTTGATTCGCGTCGAGCAGATCGGCGGAGCGGCTTGTCATGAAGGGTATAAAAGCTGCTTTTTCCGCAAAATCACCCCCGAAGGGCTTCAGGTGGAAGGCGAACGTGTCTTCGACCCGGCCGAAGTCTACAAGAAATAAATCTCACCCGGATTCTGGAGCAGACGATCATGGCAAATCTCCTCAAACTCGGAATTCCCGCAGGTAGCCTCAAGGATGCGACGGTCGATCTTTTTCGCAAGAGTGGTTACAACATCACCGTCCATTCCCGAAACTACTTCCCCACGATCGACGATGCCGAAATCGAATGCATGCTGATTCGAGCCCAGGAGATGGCCCGGTACGTCGAAATCGGCGTTCTCGATGCCGGTTTGACCGGATTCGACTGGATCGAAGAAACGGGTGCCGATGTGGCGGAGATCGCCGAGCTGAAGTTTTCGAAAGTCAGCCGTCGACCGGTCCGCTGGGTGTTGTGCGTGCCCGAGGATTCGCCGATCAAGCAGGTCAAGGATCTTCAGGGAAAACGGATCGCGACCGAGGCGGTCGGCCTAACGACGCGGTACCTGGCGAAACACGGAGTGAAGGCCGAGGTGGAATTCAGTTGGGGAGCGACCGAGGTCAAACCTCCCAAATTGGCCGATGCGATCGTCGAGGTGACCGAAACCGGCAATTCACTCCGGGCGAACAATCTCCGGATTCTCGATGAAGTTCTCCAGAGTACCACTCGGTTCATCGCCAATCGCGATTCCTACGAGAAAGATGCTTGGAAGCGCAAAAAGATCGATAATATCGTTATGATGCTCGAGTCGAGCATGGCCGCCGAAGGAAAAGTCGGCTTAATGATGAACGTCCATTCCGATAATCTCGATAGCGTGGTCGCCCTCTTGCCGGCACTGAAAGAGCCGACCGTTTCGGGGATGCCCAGTTCCGATTGGTTCGCCGTCTCGACGATCATCGATGAATCGGTCGTCCGGGAGATCATTCCCCAATTGCGCGAAGCGGGGGCCCGGGGAATCGTGGAGTTCCCGATCAGCAAGATTATCGACTGAGTCGCACGATACGACCCCCGAGGGGCTATTTTTTCTGGAACCAGGAATCGAGCTGGAAAAAACCGCTCTGGGGCGTCTTTTTTTTCTTTTTCGGCTTCTCTGGGTCCGTTTTTTCCCGGCGGTCCAGTCCTTCGCGATGGGTGGTGGAGTGAGAAGCCGGCTTCCGCGTATTTGGCGGAGGCGGGACCGGATGCCCGGAACGGAGGCCTCGGCCGCGATCGGAACGCATCTCCAGATTCGGCATGCCTGATGGCTGTCCGGAACGGAGCGCTCCCAAATCCATATCTTCTCCGAAATAGACTTCCCGCGCTTCCTGGTTGGCTAGAACTTCCTCCGGCTTTCCGTGGCACAGCACATTTCCCGACTTGATGACATAGCTTCGGTGGGTGATTTGCAGGGTTTCGCGGACTTGGTGATCGGTGATCAAAATGGCGATGCCGTCACGACTCAAGGTGCGGATGGTTTCCTGAATGCTGTCGATGGTCACCGGATCGATGCCGGTGAACGGTTCGTCGAGAAGGATGATTTGAGGCGTGGAAACCAATGCCCGGGCAATTTCCAGTCTTCGCCGCTCCCCCCCGGAGAGTGACCGCGCCTTGTTCTTTCGCAAGTGGGTGATCTTGAATTTTTCCAGCAGTTCCTCGGTTCGACGTTTCCGGGTTTTGCGATCTTGGCCGAGAAGTTCCATCACTCCCAGCAGATTATCTTGCACGGAAAGATTCCGAAAGACGCTCTCGTCTTGCGGCAAGTATCCCATGCCGCCATCTCGGGCTCGGCGATACATCGGCCAGCCGGTCACATCCTGGCCGTTGAGAAACACCATCCCTTCGTTCGGCTCGATCATCCCGCAGGTCATGCGAAAGCTGGTTGTCTTTCCGGCCCCGTTCGGACCGAGCAGACCGACGATTTCCCCTCGGTTCACATGAAAGCCGACTCCGTCGACGACCCGACGTTTGCCGTAGATTTTCACGAGTCCCTCGACCTTGAGAATCAGAGAAGTGGCATGGTGTTTCGAGTCGATTTTGATTTTCGGGAAAGCTTTCTGACGGTGCATGAGAGCCCCTTTTAGCGTGGGAAAGGGTGCGGGCGGGACGAAATTTCCCCGCCATCATAGAAAAAGCGGGACGTTTCCGGAAGCCCGATTTGGTCGGCGAAGTGGAATTGGATGGGAAAACGGGGCCTCTTCATCCTATTTCTAGTATCGCATACGCCGGAGAAAACAATCGATGGAAAGGACTTGATGCCGCAGGAAGGCGGTTCGGTTGCATTGCAAGTCTTTGCTGGAAAGGTGTTTGCGAAGAAATCGTTCTCGTGAAAAAATAGGCGGGGGAGAGGGCGCCTCTCGGGAAAGGGCATAGATTTTCGCGGCGTTTTCCTGAAAAGAGGATCCTTCCGCTACTCGATGAATCGCATCTTCTGGACATTCGGGATCAGGTGGAGATCTTTCATGCCCGGCACCGGATGACCATGGGGCCAGTAGACCAAAAGCGCCTTGCCCACCAGGTAGGCTTCCGGCACGTAGTGGGGAACATGATGTTGCGACATCCACAGACGGCTGTCGGAGCTGCTCGCGCTGTTGTCGCCCAAGGCCAGAAACTGCTCCTTTTTCATGTCGAATTCGAGGGAGTGGGTGGTGCCGAAATTCGACCAGTTCAGAGGATTGGAGAGGACACTGTTGACCGTGTTGTGGTTCAGCGGCACATAGGGAAACGGCTTGATATCGCAGGGTGATTGGTTCGTCTGTGCGATGTAGTAGAGGTCGCGATGAAGCTGGAGGTGATCGACGGTCAAGGCAGCCTGGAAGGTGCCGATACGAGCCGGCATGGCGTCGGCCTCGGTGGGATCGCGGTCGAGTGGAAGTTGGTAAACGGCCCCGCGGGGAAAGGCGATCTCCTTGCGATCGACCCAGAGTCGTAATTGCTCATCGATGTTGGCGAACATCACTTTCCAAGTCCCGGTCCCCCGAATGCGCGTCTCCGCCTCGACCGGCTCGAATGTCGCTTCGCCGGGGATAAGCATCGTGGCCAACCCGGTGGATAGATCGATACGGCACTGGAACCGAACCCCTCCCTCGACCAGCTCGAAGAGCGCTTCTCCCTGCTCGCTTTCGCTGGTCAACTCACAGGAAAGGGCGAGATCGCCGACCCAGTTCAGGCCCATGCTGTCGGGATTCTGTCGGGCGAGGAATCTCGGTTCCGAAGGAGTGCTCAGGTTTTCGATCAACCCGACATTGGAAGTCGTCGGCGAAATGGACAAACCGGAGTTGTAGGCGGTGAAATCGGTTACCAGTTTGGGGTTGTGCCGGACGCCATAGGGAGGCATTTGTCCCTGAGAGAGATAGGCCCAATCTTCCGACGACGGGACGATATGACGATAGCGGAGCCACTGTTCCTCCGACGAGGCGCCGTCGTTCGAAAAGACGCGGTGATCTTCGGTTGTCCAGGAAGGGGAAGATCCTTCGGTTGCGGATTGATCATCCGCCCAGCGGGGCGGCCAGCCGAGTTCGAGAATCGAATCGACCAGGTAGTCATTATCGTAAACCAGTTGCAGCATCGCCATCAAGTGTTCCGAGGATTTCCGAGCAATGGTGAAGTGATCGTCGCCATGGGGTCGGAAAAACACGTCTCCCCCGCGAATGCGAATCGTTTCCTCCGGGAGGCCCACGATCCGTTTGATGAAGTTCGTGTTCGGCTCGCCGGGGTACTTGAAGACGGAAACCTCCCACCGCCGCGGTTTCCGAAATTCGAAGATGTACTTATTCACCAGAATCCGATCGCCTTTGAAGGTGGGGTAATCGGCGTCGTATTGATTGTTGGGGCCGAAGTACATCGAAAAGCGACACTGGGGACAGGTCCCGGCGACCACCTGGGTGCTCGGTTTCCGGGCGTTCGTCTGGCTGTCGTACTCCTCGCTCGCACTTACCCGATAGGGGTAACCGCACTGAGGGCACGTGACGTCTTTATGACGCCCCATCAGGGTGGGGGCCATCGATCCGGTGGGAATGACAAACGCTTCGGCTTGAAAGGTTCGCAAAAGAAAAGCGAGAATCAAGGCGACGGCGACCGATTCGAGCACTTCACGGACGAGGCTGATCGATTCACGCTTCGTTTTGAAAGAATTCTTCTTTCCTCGGGCATCGCGCTGATCCACCGCGATGGTTTTCTCTGCTCCCTTTTTTGCGTTTTCTGGGGAGGGCGTCTGTTTCGACTTGTTTTTTTTCTTGGACATCACTGAATCATCATGAATAAATGAACCGAGCGGCAAGACTCGGTGGGATGGAGGTTTCCGTCAGGTAGGGAGCTGCATTCGTCGGTTTTTTTCCGTTTGAAAAAAGGCGTTTTCCCGGTGGCCGATCGTTTCGGTTTTCGACAATCCAAGGGAGAATAGGACGAATGATGCAATGAACTATGATTTTCTATTCTTGTCTCACGGGACTACTTCACCGGACGGTACAATCTTTTTTTGTTTTACTCTTTTTCCCATTCTTTGGCAACCGTGACGGTCTCCCGGAGGAGATGAATCGCGAAAATGGCACCGGTTTTCCAACCAATCGTGACGCCCGTTCCCCCGGCGTGGGGATCTCGTGACGGCTGTCGCGCGAGATGCTCGGGTTGTCGCCGACCAGGAAATAACGGTTTTTGCCGAGCTTCCAGCACTTCTTCTCGGGTTGGGGGCCTTCGCTCTCGACACCGGGGCCATAATAGCAATCACGAAAGACTTCCATTTGTTCCACCGGAAAGTCTTTTTTCGTAGTGGCGACCGCCAGGGGCATCGGCACGACAGCTTCTTCCTTCAGAAGCGGCAGGTCTCTTTTCCAGACGGCTCGGCCGTCGATCGCCACGAGAAATCGCCGATCGACCAGTGACATTTCCACCTTGAACACTCCGGAACTTGCTTCCGGCAGCTTTTTGACCTCCGAGAAGTCTTGCGTCGCCAGCTTCACGGTGTTTCCATTCTCACCGAAATGCAGTGCAAAAACGTCTTCGCCGTCGGTCGCGAGAACCCAAACGGGCGCTTCTCGTTGATGGGGAAGGTCGAACCGCAGCATCAGGTCGCGCACCGGGTGGATCTGTCTCGGCCGGGACGGCCACATCTGGTTGCTGCTTCGTCGGTTGGTCACCCCGGATTCGAGGATCACCGGAGGCGATTCGTCGGAATTCGTCTTTTTGGCCGAAGCGTCTCTTCCCGAAGGCTTGCCACCAGCATAAGCTGCGGGGGAGGTTTCCCAGAAAGGTGGAGAAGTGGGAATCGTTCGTCGACAACGGAATCCCCACCAGTGGAGATTCTCGACCCCAGGAGGGGGAAATACGAGAGCCGACTTTGCCGACAGCCCGTTCTCAAGAGCATCCCATCCCCCTCCCTCGACGGGGAAGGTGATTTCGCGTTGGACTTCCAGAGGTTTTCGAGCGATTTGACCATCGATCAGGAGGTCGCCGTGGTGAAATCGGACTGTTTCCCCCGGTAATCCGAGAATTCGTTTGATGACCTGCTTTCGCCCCTCTTTATGGGGGGCGTAGGCAACGGTCTCCCATCTCCGAGGGGGGCGAAAAAGGAATGCGGTTCGGTCGATCAAGATCCGCTCTCCTCGCGCTGGAGGAGACGCCCTCCATTCATTCCCGGCGAAATCACATTCGGGGCACGTCGCGTGCGCGATCCTGCGCGGCCCGGTCGCAGCGCAGTGAAATCGGTGAGCGCATTGCGCACAAGAAATGACCCGATGAGGACCTCGGAACGTAGGCATCATCGAAGCGCCGCCGATGATTACCGGCGTGAGAAATCCCTCGACCAGAAAGGTGCGGCCGATCAGCACGAGGAAAGCCAGCAGGATGCCGCGTCGCAACGCGGAAAACAACAGAGGGGTCATTCCGGCATGATGCCGCAAGCGTCCACGGTTGTCAATCGCAAAAAAGGACCGTCAATTCGATTGTATTTGGTCGGCCAGGGCGTTGGCGGTGGCATTGACGATGGCCTCGGAGGTGATCGTCGCGCCCGAGACGGCGTCGATGCCCTTGAGTCCTTGTTTTTCGACGATCTGCCTTGGGGTGTCGATGATCGAGGAATAGTACTGCTTCTCTTTGTGACGTGTGACGGTCACATCTTCGATGCGTCCGTTCCTCACCGTCACTTCGATGTGCAATTCCCCGGCGTAGGCGGGGGCGTGTCCCCGGTAAGTGCCGTCGGGAATCGCCGCCAAATCGAGCTTTTCGAAGACGCGAATGGTGGCGATGTTTTCGCGGGCCCGTTGTCTGTTCCTTTCGTAAATATCCCGTCCGCTTCGCGGATGCCGCCGGGCGGGAAGGTCGAGGAGCTTCTGATACTGCGTGATCGCATCGTCAAACCGGCCGGCCAATCGACAGGCATCGCCGGCGTAGAGGTAGGCCATATCGGGGCGTTGTCCTTGCGATGCGGCCGAGGCGGCGAGTTTCAAAGCGCGATCGGTATCGCCCATGTCGGCGATCAACTTGATGGTGGGATAGTAGATGGGGTTGCGATCGATGATTTCTCGGGCGGCTTCGGCGTCGCCCAGTTTCCAGTAGCAGCGGGCCAGCAATGTCGAAAACGGATGTTGCTCCACACCGGCTTTCTGGAGCCAGAAGGCGGCTCGGGCATGGTCTTGTTCGAACTGGTAGTACATCCGACCCAGACGACGCATGTCGCGCTGGAGTTTCTCCGAATCATTTTGGTGGAGTTTCAGCAAGTAGTGCATCAGTCGGATGCCTTCTCGCCAGCGATTCTGGTTTGGGTTGATGATGTCCCAAAGATATTGGCCCACATTGACCCGGTTGTTCCATCCTCCGGTGGGGGGCCTCAGCGGCCAGGAGAGATCGAGCGTCTCCGGGTAATCGAGTTCGACCTCCTCCCACCAATCGGGGCGTGTCCGTCCGATCTTCTCGATCTCTTCCGCGACTTCGCTCTTGGAGGACTGGTCGAGTTCGTTCGATTCCTTCGGTGCGGTGGTCGTTTCGCCCGACGCATCGAGCGATTCGAGGAGATTTCGGTCGGCGGCCGAGAGCATCTGCCGCTCGATGGCGATGAGTTGCCCATCGGGTTTTCGCAGATAGACCTTCCCCTCTTCCTGTCGGACGTACTCCGCTTCGATTTCATACTGACCGGTGATGTCGGTCCAGATGCGGATTTCGGCCGCGGCGCTCTCGGCAACGGCAAGCAGAAGAGCGATGGTCACGACCCAACAAAAACCGCTCGTCGGAAAGCGACTGCAAACATGACGCATGGAATACCTCATCGATTTCGAAAAAAGCAGAAAGTTGATTTCATCGAGCATTCAAAAAGTGAACTCTTTTGGCATTGTAGTTTAGGGGCGTTTTTCAGTAAAGGGTCACTTTCGGGCGGAGGAAGTGACGGGGACACGCATTCGCGAAAAGAAAAAGGGGCACTCCCACCGGTGGGAATACCCCTTTGGTTCATGAGGTTTCATCAAGTGAAGGCGACGTCACGGTGATTGGAGATCGCCACGCGCGGACGACTCACTCTCCGTGGTTGTGGTCGCCGTGATCGTGGCCCTCGTGGTCGTGGTCACCGTGGTTGTG
This sequence comes from uncultured Planctomycetaceae bacterium, assembly GCA_964632505.1. GTDB lineage: Bacteria > Planctomycetota > Planctomycetia > Pirellulales > Thermoguttaceae > CAZWCE01. Next base: position 40,619 of record CAZWCE010000021.1, read on the forward strand.
GTCCCCGTGATCGTGGCCCTCGTGGTCGTGGTCGTGGTCGTGATCCGCGTGATCGTGGCCGGTGTGATCTTCCTCGACCTCCAGATTGATGACGCTCAGCGTGTAGGGCTTGTCGTGCTCGGTGTTTTTCAGACCGGGGAACGGGATGTCGAAGTTGACGATGATGAGCTTATCGTCGCGGACGACGCATTCGCACGGCTGGTCGAGCAGGCCGTCGGAACCGTCGGTGTCGCCGTTTTCCCAAAGGACTTCGTGGTCGGCTTCGAGGGTGAGGGTCCGGATGGAATTGGCCTGGGAATCGTTGATGAAGATCTTCTGCCGCTCGGGATCGAAGAAGATGCCGTCGCAGCAGGTGAAACGTTCATCGTTGAAGAATTCGGAGAGCAGGGGATTGCCTTCTTCGTCGAACGTGACCTTGAACATCACACCGTCGCCAAAGTTTCCGAAGTAGAGGTTGCCTTCCGAGTCGGCGCACAAACCGTCGGCGCCGGCCTTGTCTTCGCGACCGACTTGATTGACTTCCGCGATGACGATCAGGTGCTCATCCTCGCCGTTCGGCTTCAGTTGCAGGGGGGCATCGCCCTGGAGTTCTTCCATGTCGAACGCCCAGACGCCTCCGGAGCCCCATTTGTTCTCCAGATCGAGGAACGTATCGGTCACGTACATCTTGTCATCCAACCAGAGCAGGGCGTTGGCCAGCTTCATGCCTTCGATGACCGATTCCACTTCGCCGGTCGGCTTGCCGTCTTCCATGAGCACCCGAAGAACACGGGACTTGTGGTCCGAATCGTGGAAGTACTGGTTGTCGGCCACGTAGAGATGGCCGTCGGGCCCGAAGTCCAGACCCATCGGACCGACCTGTCCGGTCGATTCCAGAACCGGGTACTGAAGCACTTCCTCGAAATTGCCCTCCGGATCGATCGTTGCCAGCACCGCCGGGTATTCCTTTTCGCCGGAAATGTCTTCGGCGTTGAAATTCGGGATATTCAGGAAGATCATGTTGGTATCTTCCTGGATCGTCATGCCGTCGGGGTTCGGGTAGGCATCGCCCAGTTCCAGGTAGAGCGAGGGCTTGTAAAGTTCATTGGAGATGACGTTCACGTCGGGATCCTGCTGCTCCGCGGGAGCACAGCCCAGGGAAGTCGTCATCGCAAGCGTGAGCACGAGAAACCATTGTTTGAGCATTTTTCCCTCCTTATTGGGTGTCGTATGAATCGTGTCCCGAGGACCCTATCGAAAGAGGCGGTCTTCCGGGCATCCATCGGGGAACTCAGGCCACGACCGATGCGACCATGTAAAAGTTCCGTCGTCCAACCGGGGGGAAGGCGAACGGCACGTGGCCATACATGTTCCCTCCCGAACCGAAACCGCGGTGGCGACATACTGAATGTATGAAACTTCCTTTGACGTGAAAGCGGTGAATGCGGAAAACGCCGCTTCATCGATCTTACATACTGTGTCGATCATAGGCGAACTCGGTCGCCCAGGCAAGCAGGCAGTGAAAATTCTTCCGAAAAGCCGGGAAATCGATTCGCTGCCGGCGAAGCGCATCCGACGGAACCTATTCGGTTGTCGGACATGGGGAAATCAGACGATTGGAATCGGGGAGGGTGCCAACGGCTTTTTGTATGGGGGAAGGCATGAAAAGGGGGGTTGGAGGGAAAGGAAAGTTTTCGGCGACTTTACCGACAATACGCATTTTCGTAACATAGGGCTAATATTTGGGTCTCATGCTAGAGGAATGCAATTTAGGAGAGCATAGAATGGACGAAGCGTCTTCAGCTTATTATTGGCACGATTTCGATCAGACCGACCCCGTGGAATGCCCTTGTGGTTGGGCACGACGTGCCTTCGCCGATGTGGAAGCCTTTCCCGGGACCGTCCATCGGACGGAAATCACTGCGGCGGCCAAACCGCATTTTCATCGCCGACTCACGGAGACTTATTATATACTTTCTTGTGAGAGCGATGCCCAAATGCAGCTTGGTCGGGAGCGTCTTCCCCTGAAACCGGGAGTTTGCATCGTGATCCCCCCCGGCACGGTCCATCGCGTGATCGGGACGGCGACGGTATTGATCTTCGTGCTGCCGAAGTTCGATCCCGATGATGAATACTTGGTCGAACCGGACTGATTCGGACGCAGTTCCGCCGAAATTCCACTTTCCCGTTCGGAGCAATATGAGCACGCCCACCGAGAGCCAGAAACGATCGAACCCGAACGAATCGCGTGAAACGGTCACACGCCCTCTTCGCATCGCGATGGTCACTCGCCGATTTTTTCCTCTCATCGGAGGAGGCGAAGTGGTGATGAAGAATTTGGCGACGGAATTCCATCGTCAGGGGCATGAGGTGCAACTGCTCACCGCCCGGTGGGATTCCCGATGGGCGCGCCGGGAAACCCTCCAGGGGGTGCCGGTCCGCCGATTGCGTCAATCTTCCCTTCGCCAACTGGGGACGTTACAATATACCGTGGGTCTCTGCTGGTGGCTTTGGCGGCATCGCAAACAATTCGATGTGGTGTACGTTTCGATGCTCAAGCACGATGCCTATGCGGCGTTGATGACGCTCGGCAATCGGTTGCCGGTGATTCTTCGCGCCGAAGGGGGAGGCGATACGGGGGATTGCCGATGGCAGGAAGAAAATCCCTACGGCCCGATGATCCAGAAGAAGTGCCAAAAGGCGCCCGCGTTGGTGGCGCCGAGTCCCACCATCAGCAATGAATTGTTCGAAAGCGGGTACGAGATATCGAAAATCCATTTCGTCCCCAATGGAGTCGAGCTGAATCGACATGTGGTCCAGGCGCTTCGGAAGGAGGATCCCCGATATCCGACCTCGTGGAAGAAGCTGCAAGCCCTGAAGCAGACGATGCGGGAGCGTTTGGCGAGCGATTATCCGATCATGGCGATTCCTTCGCATTGTCAGCTTGCGGTGTTCACCGGCAGGTTGCATCGGAATAAAGGATTGGGAGACTTGATCCGGGCTTGGCGGATGGTTGTGACGAAGCTTCGAAACGCCCGATTATGGATCGTCGGAAGCGGGGAGTACGAACCGATCTTGCGTCAATTGATCGTCCAGCACGATCTCCAGGGGTTGGTTCAATTGACGGGGGCGATGCCGCGGGTCGATCGGATTCTCGCCGCCGCCGATTTGTTCATCTTGCCTTCCTATGAAGAGGGAATGTCGATGGCTCTGCTCGAGGCGATGGCTTCCCGACTGCCGGTCATTGTCAGCGATATTCCCGGAAATCGGGACTTGATCGAACACGAGCGCCATGGAATTCGCGTTCCCTTGAGGAAGGAAGAGAAACTTGCCACGGCGATTTCCAATATCCTGAACCGTCGGGAATTAGCCGACGAATTGGGAAAAAACGCGCTGGACCGCATCCAGAAAAAATACTCCATTTCCCGCATTGCCCAAAGACATCACGAGATCTTCGCAAGAGCGATCGCCGAGTTTCAGGCCGAACGAAAAGCGAAGGAATCGTCCCAGCGTTCGTCGAAGAAATCATCGAAAAAGTGATTTCACCCTCGCCCGGGTCTCGATGCTTCCGCGGCGCTGGAGAACAGAAGAAGCGGCCGTGCGGCCGAGCCCCTGCTTGAGAGAATATGAATCCAATCGAAGTCTTTCCTTACTCGGTGACGGTCAGGCCGGAAGACACCGATGCGTTGCAGCATGCCAACAACGTCTCGTATGTTCGTTGGATGCAGGACGCGGCGATCGCCCATTCGACGGCAAACGGCTGGCCGACCCGGGCCTATTTGGAAAAAGGCCATGCCTGGGTCGCCCGCCGACACACGATCGACTACCTTCGTCAGGCACGACGAGACGATGAATTGCTCGTTTTGACCTGGGTCGCCGAAATGCGAAAGGTCCGTTCCAAACGACGATATCGCTTCATTCGGTTGGAGGACGAAACGATCATCGCCACCGGCGAAACTCAGTGGGGATTCGTCGACATCGCTTCGGGAAGGCCGACAAGAATTCCTACGGAAGTCTCACGATGCTTCCGCTCCCTTCCGGAACCCTCGGAAGTGGACCTCTCCTCCCTCAAGACGAATCGACCGAACGGTTCTTCGTGAGGGTCGCCTCCATCGTGAACCGACGGCGAACATCGGAAGGTGGGGGGGCCGGACTTCGAAGCAGGGACCAATCGCTCTTTTTTTGTCGATCATGAATGAGCCGCCATGCGCTTTCGCAAACGCGAGACCGAGAAGGAAAAAGGTGTTTGAGGCAGAGAAGAACAACCTTCTGGAGATCGTTTCCCCGAAATCCGACGTGCTGGTAAGCCGTGGCTCGATCGGATACAATAACATTCGCAGCATGGGTAAGCTTCGGTCGTGCTGCCAATTCCGATGAGTTCGGCGACTTCCGTGCCGGGAGCTTGTCTGTCCCGGCCAAGTAGTGCGCTGGTAGCTTTCGAGTCAATCATCTTCTGTTCAAGGAGGAAGACATGCGTCGTTTATTGCATGAGGAGAAGAGTCGGTTCCCGTATCTTGGAAAAGTCGCTGTTTGTTTTTTTCTGCTTTTTGTGTCTCTTTCGATCGTGGGATGCAAGGGGACGGGCGATGAAAACGGCAAACCGGGCTCCTCCGCGGTCGATCCTTCCACGTTGAGTGTCGAAGAGTTGGCCGACCGGTTGGCCGAAGGGGAAAATCTGATGGCGGAAGCCCAACGGCGGCACAAAGAATTGATGAATAGCCTCGGTGAGGTCAGCCGCGAAGAGACGCAAGAGATTTTCCGGAAAACCAGTCGGCTCTATCAAGGCATGCAGGCGTATAAGCGGCATCGCTTCATGCAAGCGCCTCAGTGGCGGCCCGAATACGAAGAAGCGGGCGAAATGGCTCTGTCCAAGCCCATGTATTCGATCTCCGTCGGGCACAAGGGAAAAATCTATCTTTCCGACTTGGACGCGAATGCAGCGCGCAACCGCAAGGTGCTTCCGATGTCGGTGGCGTCGGATACGAATATAACCATCTTGGATGCCGAAGGCGAAAAACAGGGGGAATGGGCGATTCCCGATTGCTGGGCCCAACGTGTTCTGCCGCGGAAAAATGGAGATGTCTTCGTCGTGGGAGTCCGGCAAATGGTTCGGCTCGATGCCGAAGGAAACGAGCAAGCCCGCATTTCACTGAAGGAGCTGCTCCGACGACTCGATGCGCCCGAAGGCGGCGAGGTCCCTCCCGAAAAGGAGAAGACCACGGTGGTCCGAGCCCTCGGCAAATCGCTCCTTTCCGGCGTTAGAAAACAGGTTCCATTGCTTGGCGAAGAGAAAAAGGTGGCCGAGCTCGAAAACCAGATGATCGATGGCTGTATGGTGGCCGACGATGTTTTCGTGGTGGTCGAGAAGATGCGTACCCAGCAAGATCTGTTCAAACCGGCCCCCGTGCGTTTGCTCCGTATCGACGCCGACTTCCAGGAGGTCGTGGAAATCGAAAACGATTTCGTCCGCAAGGTCGGCAAAGGGAAGTATCTTTCGATGGACGAAGACCCCGTGGTGAAGGACCTGGTCGTCTTGCGGCGCGAACAGCCGGCGGTCTTTCGTTTCAATCGCGAGGGAGCCGGCGAACACTCCTGGGGGAAACTGCATGAGGCGATGCCCCAACAGGCCACCGAGCAGATTCCCCCTCCCACGCAACTCAATTTGATGCAGGGAGGAAAACTCCGCATCGACGAAAAAGGCAAAATCTATCTCTTCACGCGGAATCCGGCCACCGTGATTCGCCGATTCGCCAGTGACGGAAAATTCGAAGGGGTCGTCTGTTTTCCCTCGAATCAAATGCAGGACGGCATGACCGTCGGTTTCTCCTCTTCGCCTCAAGGTGATAAGATGTACGTCATCGAAGCCAATCCCCCGACACTTCGAACCTACAAGCAACGATAGCCGGAGGTCCCTCAAGCGTTCGCCGAAGTGGGAAAACGACGTGCTTCTCTCAAAAAGTGCACCGTGAGATGGGCGTACCGATGTTAAAACAGCGGTCTTTTGCAAGGAGGCCAAAATAGTGAAAAGATTGGCGCAATCGGAAAAACCTATACTTCTTTTTTCCCCTTGCCGATGAAAAAAGGGAAGATACGGTGAGTTCCGCTTGTTTCAAAGTGGAAAACGCGAGATCTGCGCGCCGCCGGAACGTTGCTTCCCATTCCCATAAATCGAATGAAAAAGATGGATTGCCATGTCCAAGCCTCTTTCCCCGGAAACTCGTCCTTCGTCGGTGCCATTGTCCGAGAAGAGCATTGATCTCCGGTCCATGGAAAACGACGCGGATAAGAAACTGATGGAATCGTTTTTTGCTTACCGGCAAGTGAGTCGACCGAAAGAAGAGAAGCCGGCGATCCATCTCAAGAAGATGTCGTTGGCGACGGGCTCGCAGGTCGGCGGGGCCGACTCGCTCGAGGGCCTCCCCGCCCCCGGCTTGCGGTTGCCGCCCTCGTTGTTTCCCGAAGAAGGTGCCGTGGAGCCGTGGGTTTGCGACGAAAAGGAGCCTTCCTACACAGCGGGAGGATCGGATAAGATCGAAGCATCCAGCTCTTCTGCTTCCGAAGAACGGGAAGTCCGAGGCGAGCATCGGCGTCAGGATCAGCCGCAAGGGGATGCGCCGAAGAACACCCCGCTGAAACTGTTCTTCTGTGCCGGGGAACCGAGCGGCGATTTGCACGCCGCGGCCCTCATTCGAAAACTGCATGCCGGCAACGATCAACTCGAGGTTTGCGGTTACGGCGGACCGGAGATGCAAAAAGCGGGATGTCGGTTACACTTCGATCTGACGGAAATGGCCGTGATGTGGCTCGGTCGGGCCCTCTGGAATCTTCGCAAGTTCAAGCGATTGGTCGATCGCGCCGAAGAATTCTTCCGAAACGAGCGGCCCGACGCGGTCGTGCTGGTCGACTATCCCGGCTTCAATTGGCATATCGCCCAGCGGGCCAAAAAGCACGGCGTCCCCGTCTATTATTTCATGCCGCCGCAGATTTGGGCCTGGGCCCAGTGGCGCGTGAAGAAGATGGGACGGCTCATCGATCATGTCCTCTGCTGTCTCCCGTTCGAGGAACGCTGGTTCAAGGAACACGGTTGCCACGTCCACCGCATCGGCCATCCTTTCTTCGAGGAGGCCCGCCAGAAACAGCTCGATCCTTTGTTCCTCGATCAGATGGAACAGGAGGACGGTCCTCTTCTGTTGTTGCTGCCCGGTTCCCGCGATCAGGAGGTTTCCGGGAACATTCAGGATCTGCTCCAAGTGGCCGGGAAGGTGCTTCGGAATTGTCCGCAGGCGCGCATCGCCGTCGGGGCGTTCAAGACCTCGCAGGCGGAACGGATCCGGGAGATCGTTTCTCGCCGTCGTTTACCCATCGAGGTGCATGTAGGGAAGACTTCCGAGTTGATCCGGCTGGCCGACGGCTGCGTCGCCGTTTCCGGCTCGGTTTCGCTCGAGTTGCTCGCGCACGGCACGCCCACGGTCATCTACTATAAAATTTCGCGTGTGGGCTATCTTGTGCAACACATTTTGCGAAAAGTAAGATATATTACGTTAGTGAATCTGCTGGCGACCGACCGCGTCTTCCGCGAAGAAGGCCCGGCGTATGATCCGGCCGACGATCCCGAAGGCGAGGCGCTCTTTCCCGAGTTTTTGACCTATCGCGATCGAACGGGGGAAGTCGCCGATCGGATCATTGCGTGGTTCCAATCTCCCCCGCTTCGCCGGCACCTGTGCGATCGACTCGCGCGACTGGTCGAAGAAGTCGACGATGGCGTCAGCGCGACCGAGCAGGCCGCCGATTACATCGTGCAAACCGCCGTCACGCGGAAGACATCCGGTATTCCCGCCCCCCATGTGCAAGGATTCGGAAAAGCCTCCACGAGCGATCCCCACGCCGGGAAAAGCGTTGCCGATTCTTCGAGCCCCATCTGAGCCGCGGTTCGAAAGGAACGGCTGTCGGCGAAGCTCGATCCCGGCAACTTGGAAGGGAAACCTGCCGGAACGGATCTTCGAAAAGCATCAAGTTTCCCCTTCCTGAAAAAGGTTTTCATGATATTCAACGAACCGGCACCGACACGGTACGATCTGAATTTCGTGCTCTTCGGTTTCCCCGTGCGCGTCCATCCCGGTTTTTGGCTGATCGGCCTGCTGCTGGGTTTTTCCACCAGCCGGGAAGACATGCGCCTCTGGCTTCTGGATCTCGTCGGATGGGTGCTCGCCCTCTTTCTGGCGATTCTCATCCACGAACTGGGGCACGCGGTGGTGATGCGTCGCTTTTTCGGCGCCCAGCCGCACATCATCCTGCATACCTTCGGAGGACTCGCCAGTCCCGCGGGATATTATCGGCGCACGCCGGGAACCTGGGGCGATATCGCCATCAGTGCCGCCGGACCGGGAGCCGCGTTTGCCGCGGCGGGGGTGGTGCTCGGCATCCTCGCCTTGCTGGGGCATCCACCATTCGTTGTGCTGAATTCCACATACGGGTTCATCATCAGTTTCGAAGGCGTTCTCGTCTCGAAGCAGTTCTCCGAGATGATCTTCCAGTTCATCTTTATCTGCACGATTTGGGGCCTGGTGAACCTGCTTCCGGTCTATCCGCTCGACGGCGGTCATATCGCTCGCAACCTCTTTATGCATTTTGATCGCCGTGAAGGGGTACGTCGCTCATTGATACTTTCGATCGCCGTTTCCGGCGCGATGTCGGCCTATCAACTGGTGCATTGGATCCAAAGCGGTGGAGGACGTTTTCCCTTCGTCGCGCTGTTGTTCGGCTATCTTGCATACTTGAGTTATGCGATGCTTCAGAACTACAATCAACGTCGCTGGTGAAGCTTCGCGAAGCGAAATGAATCATTGCGATACAGGCGTACACTTGTTGTTTCATGGATTCGTTCTTTCTGTCGTTTGGTTCATCGTGTTCATTTGCGAATGGTTCTTGCGGGTTTTCCCGCTTTTCTGGCTGAAATCATGAAAAAAAAGGGGGAAAATACTTAGAAAACAATCTTTTTTACAAATCTTTTGCGAAAAACACCGATATAGAACTTGAGTAAATTTCAAAATCGTGTAACTTCTTGTTTGTAGTTGGGTTCGGACAACCGCGATTGACGTAAGTTCAATCGCCCCCCCAAAAAGTGGCGCTAGCGGAGTCCTTGAGAAAAAATCGGTTCTGATCAATGACCTTGGGTGTCAGTTTTTTTTGGCACGTTTTTTCTCTTTCAGGGGTTCCGATGCCATACAAACGTTTTCGGGGTGGGATGGTCGCCTGTGATGGACGACTTCCTCTTTCAAGGATGGATTGGACCGGAGGAATCAACAGGATGCATGGTGTTCCCGTTTCCGGTTGGACCGGAGATGAAAAACACATTCCTTCCGGCGGTCCTTTCCCAAACGGTTAGTACAGGAGATTTTTGAATGCCTAAAAAGGTAGCAAAAAAGGCCACGAAAAAAGTCGCCAAGAAGAAGGTCGCTAAGAAGAAGACGGCCAAGAAGAAGGTCGCCAAGAAGAAGACGGCCAAAAAGAAGGCAGCTAAGAAAAAGACTGCCAAGAAGAAGTCGGCCAAGAAAAAGGTAGCCAAGAAGAAGACCGCCAAGAAAAAGGCTACGAAAAAGAAGGCCGCGAAAAAGGCAGCGAAGAAGACCAAAAAGAAGTCTGCCCGAAAGAAAGCCGCCAAGCGTACCTCGAGGAGATCCTGCTCCTGAACCCGGTACCCCTGACTGATGATGGGTTTCCGGGACCCCCTCCTGGACCTCGTCTCGGTTTCACAAGATGAGGGCTTTCACAAAAGCAAAAACGAGAAAAGGACGATCGATTTCGCTCGATCGTCCTTTTTTTACGTCGCCATCGATTTCTCCTCCCCGATGCGCTGCTTCTGATGACGATGGGCCGGAAAGAAGGTGCCGTTTTGGATCAAAATGGGGGAATATCGGGTTTTTCACGCTTACGGCTTCGCCTCTTCCGACTGCTCCAAATGGGGCAGAACCATTTCGGTCCAGAGGGCGTATCCTTGATCGTTCAAGTGCAGCATGTCGTCGACAAACAACTCTCGACGCGGCATGCCCGAGGCGGCGCACATCGGAGGATCGATATCTACGAAAACAATCTGCGGGTCCTCTTTCACCAGTGCTTCGTTCGCTTGATTCGTCCGGCGGATTTCATCGATCAACTCCCAGCGCTTCGGGCTCGGTTTGATCGCGATGACGACCATTTTCGTTTCCGGAAGGCGGTCGTGCAGTAAATCGACCAGTTGTTTGAAATCTTCGGCCACCGTCTCGGGTGATTCTCCTCGGGCCAAGTCGTTGCCACCGGCGAAAAAGACGATCGCCCGGGGTTCCAGCGGCGTGACGATGCGGTCGAAAAAGAAGACCGCGTCGGAGATTTCCGAACCACCGAATCCCCGATTGACGGCGTTCATGTTCGGGAACCACTTCTTAAGATCCCATCCCCGAATACTCGAACTTCCCAAGAAGACGACGCCACCTTCTTTCGGGGGATTCTCACGATCCGATTTCTCGAAGGCCTGAATCGTCTTTTCCCATCGGTTCTCTTTCTCGGCCTGTTCGGAAGAAGGGGGAGCGGCCGACGTTCGTTGAAGCGATGGCCCGACGAAAAAGAGCTGCCCGGTCATCAGAACGGAAAGGACGACGGTGGGCAAGAGCGAGGTGAGCGTTCGTCGGAGGATGGAAGCCATTTTTTTCTCCTTCATGGTTGGGAAAAGGCGGTTTCTTTTCAGCGGCGGTTACAGTAAACTGAGGAAAAATCGATTCGCATTTCCGAAGGGCCGTCTTCACGGAGTGGAAGCTCATCGTCGACGGATTCCCGGTCGAATCGGCTCCAAGGGGCTCCGCCGTCGAGACTCCATTGAAAGGCTTTCGGGGGGTGCATCTCTTATCCTACCGAGGGAGACATTCCGGAGCAAGTGGAACGCCGGCGTCGGGAATGGGGTCGCAAAAAGATCTTCCAGTTCACGAAGAAGGTTTTTGTCGCATGAACGGGTCATCCGAACTTCGTCGATTATTACGTGAGCAGTTGGAGAGTCTCCAGCGAGCGGGTGTGACCGACTTGCCGGTTGTTGAAGAACCAAAAAAGAAGGAGCTTCCCGTGGAAAAGAAGCTGCCGGCCGTTGAAGAGGCGAATGAGATACAAGGGGAGAGCGATAGCATGGAAGAATCGAAGCCGACATTGCTTAGCGATCGAGACCGGGCCCAGGCGCTTGCAGACCTCGCCGAGGAGACGGCGCGGTGCACTGCCTGCCCTGAACTGGTGGAGAATCGAACGCAAACCGTCTTCGGGGTGGGCAGTCCGACGGCGCGGCTGGTCTTCGTGGGAGAAGCTCCCGGGGCGGACGAGGATCGTCAGGGTGTTCCATTCGTGGGGCGCGCGGGAAAACTGCTGACCGACATGATCCAAAAGGGGATGGGGCTTTCGCGTGATGAGGTGTATATCTGCAACATTCTGCGATGCCGCCCGCCGGGGAATCGCAATCCCGCGCCGCTGGAGGCCGCGCGCTGCCAGCGTTTTCTTCTCGGCACGCTCGAAGTGATCGCGCCGGAATTCATCTGCTGCCTCGGCACCGTCGCCGCGCAGTACCTGCTGGAAACGACCGAGACGATCGGCCGCATGCGGGGCGAGGTCCATCGCTTCGGCGAGGTGAAGGTCGTTTGCACCTACCACCCCGCCTATCTTTTGCGCAATCCTCCGGCGAAAGCGAAAAGTTGGGAGGACCTCCAACTTCTGATGCGAGAAATGCGATTGCCGATCCCTAAGAAGGGATCCTCCTCCACAACGTAAGCCCTGCTTGTCGGAAGAGTTTTTGATGATGAAAAGTGAGAATGCCACCCCTGAAGAGAAGGCTTCGAGCCGGTCGCAGCGACGGAATGCGTTGAAAGGGAGATTCCTCGAAAAGATGGAATCCACCTGGCTGCCGGCGATGCTCGGCGGGCTGCTCTATTGGCTGGCGCTGCCACCGGTGAACTGGGGCTTTCTCGCCTGGATCTCGCCCGTTCCCTGGTTGCTGTTGGTGCGCAGAGAAACATTGCGTGGAAAACATCCTTATCTGGTCGTCTGGTGCTTCGGTGCTCTCTTCTGGCTTGGAAATCTCTATTGGATGACCATGCCTTTCTGGGCGACCAGCATCGGCTGGATTCTCTCCGGAGCCTATCTCGGGCTCTATCCCGTCTTTCTGATCGGTCTCTCCCGTCTCGCGGTGCATCGGTTCCGTCTCCCTTTGATGTTCGTCTTTCCGACGATCTGGATTGCCATGGACCTGTTGCGCAAGCATGTGCTCGGCGGAATGTCGTTCGGGGGGATCGAGCATGCCCAGGTGGAATGGACGATGCTCATCCAGATCGCCGATCTCTTCGGCGAATACGGCGTCGCTTGGGTCATCGTTTTCTGCGCGAGTGGTCTGGCCGCCGCCATTCCCTACCGCGGGCAGCCTGCCCGGTGGAGACTTCTCGGGCCGGCGGTTGGCGTTCTGATCGTGGTTCTAGGATACGGTTATGCAAGGATGAATCTCTCGAATGTCGAAGGGAACCTGAAAACACCGCCGCTTCGGGTCGCCCTTACTCAGGGCAATTTCGGGGTCTACATGTTCCCTGAAGATCCTCACTGGTACTCGAAAACGCAACAGCAATATATCGAACTCTCGCGCCGGGCGATCGACGAAGCCGGACCTCTCGATCTGATCGTCTGGCCGGAAACGGTCTGCATTCATCGACTGTTGCGTTATCGGGACGATTTCAGCCTTTCCCCCGAAACACGTTGGGAAGGGACCGACGCCGAGCTCGGCCAAATGATGAACCTTCAGCGCCGCAAGTTCGAAGTCCCCTTAAAAGAACTGGGAGAAGAACTCGACCGCACGCCGCTGCTGCTGGGCATTTCGATCGTCCGTCTCGGACCGCAGGAGGAGCCTTTCCGATACAATTCTGCGGTGTTGTTGGGGCACGAAGGTAAAATCGAGGGGATCTACGATAAGATTCATCTGGTGATCTTCGGGGAGTACGTTCCTTTTTCCGAGTACCTTCCCGATTGGGTGCCGATCGAGTCGCTCTGTCTCGATACCGCTCGGGGCGAGCACGTCGTCTCGCTGGAGGTCGGACCGTATCGTCTGGCGCCGAACATCTGTTTCGAGAGTTCCGTTCCCCATTATATAAGGCATCAAGTCGCGGTATTAAAAGAGAAGGGCCGGGAGCCCGACTTCCTGGTCAATCTGACCAATGCCGGTTGGTTCTGGTTCACCAACGAGATGGATCAGCACTTGGCGGCGAATATCTTTCGGGCCGTGGAATGCCGCAAGCCACACCTGGTGGCGGCGAATTGCGGCTATTCCTGCTGGATCGACGGCAGCGGTCGCGTCGTCAAGCGAGGCAAACGCAAGGAAGCGACCTATGTGGTGGCCGACGTGGTTCCCGATCCCCGCAAAAGCTTCTACGTGATCTGGGGGGATGTGCTCCCGATTTCGGCCTTGATCTTCGCCGGGTTCCTCTTCATCGCCGGGGCGGGCGGGGTGCTTCGAAATCGAAAAAAAGAACCCAGCGGGTCATCTCGTTGATGACGGCATCATTCGGTTTTTTTCGCTGCGAAAGGGAACCGTCGCGAAGGACGTTCCTCTTGGGGAGGGGATTCCTTTTCGATGGAGCGGCTGATATTCGACGTGCCGGAGCGAGCCGTCTCCCAATTTATTCCCTCCCGTAAAGATGGCCTCGACGTTTTCGGGGGCGGGGAGTATAATGATGCGGAAATCTCCTACGACGGAAAGGCCCTATGGATTAGGTTCTTCCGACATTTTAGTGGCTGATTGATGAGTCCTTGTCGTCGAGATCGAT
>CAZWCE010000022.1:0-53721 GCA_964632505.1 uncultured Planctomycetaceae bacterium
TGCCGCCCATCATGCCGCCTCCCATGCCGCCCATCATGCCGCCTCCCATGCCGCCACCGCGCATCCCCATCGGGGATACGGGAACGGCCAGGTCGCCGATCGGGTAGACCTTGGTCACGAGATAGTCTTCGACTTCGTCCATCGACGTGATCATGAGGACTTCATTGCGGATCGCATAGGTCAAATCCAACTCTTTGAGGATCAGTTTCAGGGCCGAACGAAGGGTGATGCCGCTGACTTGCAGACTCACCGGGACTTCCGAGGAGGTCCCCAGATCGGTCAGGGCCCCCTCGTCGAATTCGATTTCAATGCCCAGATCGTTTAATTCCACGATGCCTTCCAGAGCACTGCGCAAGGGCTCTTCCTGGAAGTCCACTTCGACGCGGGTGTCGAGCGCCTTCATGATCTTCTGCTCCGCCTCGCCCTGCGAGGAGAGATCCATGGCGGAGTACCGTTCCTTCCGGCGTTCGGAAAGGGCGATCCACGTTTCCGCATCCGGATAGAGAAGCGGCTGATCGTCGGAGATTGTCAGGAAGGTGTTCTCGACCGACTGCAAGGTATCGACCACGGCTTTGTGCCGCAGCGCCCGCATCCGCATGTTGTTCGCTTCGTAGCCACGAGTTCGGGCGATCAGCGAAACGGCCGCCGGGGCCGTGCTGCGGGGAATCAGTTCGCGGGCTTCGTCGGCCGCTTCCTCGGCGGCCCGGTATTCCTTGTCGCCGATCAGGGCGCAAGCGCGGGCCAGGATCTGTTTCGCCTGTTCCTCCTCGCGCTGCATGATCGTGAGTTCCAACTGCTTTTCGCGGAGCTTCGCCAGCGTCTCTTGCCGCTGTTGGCTGCGGACTTCCGCCAGGTACTGTTTCCGCTGAGCTTCCTTGAGCTTATTCTGCAGGCGATCGACCAATTGATGCCGCACGTCGGGCTCCAGGTCGGTCATCTGCTTGATGCTTTCGATGAACAGTTTCAGGTCTTGAACGACCGCCGTCGGCTGAGTGGCCATCTCTTTGCCGGCCTGATTGATGACATGATTGACTTCCGCGGTGATCGCCGTCACGCGGAGGTTCTTGTCCTTCTCCACCTGTTCGACGAAAGAATCGGCCGGGGCATCGAGGACGTCTTCGGTCGCTTCCGCTTCGGCGGCTTCCGTCTCTTCAGGTGTTTCCTCGGCGGCCTGTTTTTCGATCTCTTCCTGGGCCCGGGCCAAAAGATACGGCGCCTTGGTGTTGTTGGGGTCCTGTTCCAAGAGGGACTGGGCGATCTTCTTGGCCCCCCGGGCATCGCCGGCCTTCAGGGCTTGCAGAGCCAGGGCGGTTTTCGTTCCGACTTCCAGTCCCACCATATTCCGAAGCGAGGCGAGACTGTCGCGACCGGCGGTCGGAAGAGTCAATCCGTCATCCTCGGCCGCCTTCTGCACCACGGATGCCAAGTACATATTGTCTTCACTCGGAGGGGTCGCTTCGACCGACATCTTCAAGGAAGTCGTTCCGGCGGGGGTTTGTCCGGCGAGTTGAATCTCGAACGGCTTCACTTCCTCGAGAGTCTTGCCGACGAGAATCGTTTCCCGATCGGAACGAAGCGGCGGCACGGACTCGGGGTAGAAAGTGTAGCCTTCAGGAAGTTGCACGCTCCGGTCATCCGGCCAGAACACGGTGGCCTGGACCGAATCGGCCAGTTGCTTGCCGGCCTCGGTACGATTCTCGATCGTCTTACTTTCGATCAAGCGGCCCCCCGTCTGGTTGACCAGCGCGCCGAGCATACCGAGATTCGTTTGAACACCGACCGCGTACCCGTTAACCGGAACCTTCCGATCCACCAATTCCTTCACAACGGTCTGGAAATCTTCGTCGTCGAGAAGATTGGCGGTCGACATGCCGTCACCGAGGTAGAGGACCGAACGAGAGATGTCCGACGGCTCACCGAGATCGGCCGCGGCCGTTTTCAGGGCCTTGCTCAGATCGGAAGCTCCCAACGGAACACGTTCTTGAAGCGTCTGGAGCGCCTCGACCGCTTCGGGGCCGCTCGGGGCGACGAACCCGTCGGTCAGCGGCTGCGCGTCGACGTCCATTGCATAGAGGCGAACCTTCGCACTGGGGGGCATCTGCGCCAATGTCGCTTGCAGGGTTTCCATCGCATCGGTTCGGAAACGGCCCGTCTGACTCGCCGAGGTGTCGACCAACACGACCACCTCCTGTTGATCGGCCGCGGGGAGCGTATCGGCTGGAGAAAGACTCAAGGCGAAGTACTCCGTTCCATCGGCATGGGAGAAACGTTCCATGGCGGCGTTTCCGTTTTCCGCTCCCATGACACCAGTAGCCAGAACGGCTACGACCAGCGTTGCAGCGGGCAACATTCGGATAAGACGTTTTTTCATGTTTTCCTCTCCGGCAATAATTCAAAGACGTGCGGCGTTATCTCCTACTCGGGCCGCGGTGGCCTGAGCATTGCCAAATGTTCGATGATACCAGTTGCATTGATACCGTTCCAATCGATCCGTACCATCCTTGGACATCTCCGTGGCTCGGTCCTCCGACCGAATCCCGGGCGATTCGATGTTTTCGGAAAAGCGTTTCGAGGAGCCACCGGAACTGACGCACCGGAACCACCTCGAAGACCGATCGACCCGCTTTCCGAAAAGGGAAACAGGCGTCACGGACCAATGGGCGTTCGAATCGCTCGAGGGCACCACTCGTATCCCTATTTTATAGGATAGCCCACAAAAGCATCCGAAATGGAACGCAATCGGGATTGATGCCCATACCTAAAATTTTAACCAAACTGAGCCCATTCACAATGAAAAAATGAAAAAATAGAGAAAATAGCCTGGTCTTTCACGGAAAAGGTATCAGAAAACGGGGATAAAACAGACACCTTGAGAGGAATTTATGGTCCGGGACGATTCGATCGATCAACGACGCAACCCTCCAGAACGCGGAAACAGAACGCGGAAAAGAGAGGGAAGAATCAGACTCATCGTTCCAAAAAAACGGTTGCCGAACCGCTTGTTGGGTTGCATAAAAAAAACGACCGAAGAAACGTGTTCTTCGATCGTTCGATCCTTCTGCCTTTGTTGCATATTTCGATGCGATCACTTCACCACGCGACCGAAATGCTGGGTGACTTCCATCGGGTGCAGTCCCCCGAAGGACAAAGTGTTTTTCCCGGCCTGGAGCATCGCCTCGACGACCGCTCTGGCGACACCTCCCGAAGCGTCGCCCACGTTCTTCTCCCCATCAATGGAGAACATCGTCTCTCCCTTAGGCTCTCCCGTGCTAAAGGAGGGGAGCGGTCCGTTTTCCACCCCCTTGGAGTGGGCATCGGCACTGAACTGGCTCTCCGGTTCCGATGCAAACTCATCGAAACGATACTGGTACTTCTCCAGGCCGGAAACTGAATTGATTGGATTATCAATGCCGTCTCCCGAAATCCCCGGTTCCCGCGGAGCAACCTCTTGGTCCTCAGCGCTGGGAGTGGAAGATGAAATCAGCGCAGGTTCTGAATGAAGTGATATTTGGGTTCCTTTTTCACTCTTACTCTCGTGAACCGGTTCGTCGTCCGCGTTCTCCGCCTCCGCGACTTCACTTTTCGACTTTGGAGGCAATCCGATCCACCCTTCCTCTCGCGAGGGAGCGGAATCGACGATCGGAGGGGGAGCGTCGGCTTCCATGGAAGATCCATCGACCTCCTTCTCTAAAGGAAGTTCTTGATATGCAAGGATTTCAGGCGATGGAGAGTCCTCCATTTCTTCCGAAGGGATCGTGATACGCCGCCTTCGATCCACGTCTTCCGACGATAAGGATGCCGTTTCCTCCGATTTCACCGTCCCTTCCTCTTGGCTGGATTCCTCTTTCACCGCTTCCAGGTCCGGGGCGGGGCTCGGCTCCTCAAGAGGCACCGATTCGATGGGATTATCCTCTTTTCGAGTGATCAATAATTGCGGCTTTTCCTCCGGGAGCAAATCCCCAATTTTTTTCCCTGGTGAAAGCGAAGAAAACGTGGAGAAATTGCGGGAAACAGGAGAGGGAGTGGCTAAAGCCGGCGTGTAGAAACGGGTATAGCAATAGTCATAGCTGGCTTTTTCGGATTCCGTCAGGGGAAGGTCGACGGCCTGGTTTTCCTCCTTCGTGTCCGTTCGCTTCGTCGCCGAAAAATTCGCGGATCGAGAAGATTTCATCGAGGCCACGAATTCTTCAGTCACTTCTTTCGACGAAGATGTCAAATCAGCCTCCTCGGAAAGAGGAAGGAGTCTAGGTAATTCGGAAGGATCTGGATTTTCGGGATCAATCTGGGCTTCCATTCCCGTCAACGGAGAAACACCCGGAAAAAGAAGGTCGGAAGCTTGTGATAAATTCACAGAAAGACCAAATAGCACGAAAAGAACGAATCCCAACCGCCCATATCGTGGCGGGAATCCTGATCTTAAAATGATGTCGTCCTTCACTTGGAAATCTCCTGGATATCTTTGGGATCGATGGTCGGCGGATCATCGTCGTTAGGGCCCGCAAAAAGCGTTGCAATCGGCAAACTCCTCGGGACGCGAATTATTCTATGAATCGGAACTCTCGGGATGACAACTTAAGAATATTAAGAAATATATGTGCTATGAAGATTCATGTAGAAATACGGATAAAGGGTGCATATCGTCGTATACACGCAATGCAAAGAATAAGCAAAAAATCATTTCACCCTTTTCCTTTTTTCCCCGAAACATTCACCGCTTTTCAGCAACCATGCGGGGGGAGATTCATATTTACGTGGCTGAGAATCCTCGATAGACTTTCAACGTGATGGACCGGCGCGGATTTTCCACTTCCATGGTCCGTCGCGCCGTTTCCCGAATCATCTTCCACAGCAACCGCAAGGAGTGCTTTGCCATGAAAAAGCTGGTGATATCCTGCACGATTTCCGCTTTTTTCGGCGCGATGCTTGCCACTTGGCTGATCGCCTATCTTCCCGAGAACGACCCCACCGCCAATGCCCAAACGGCACGGCCCTATCTTTCCAGTCCCGCGGCCAATCCGGCTCTGAACAACATGGAGACGAATCCCCTCTATTCCTCCAGGGCGGGTGAACTGTTGCCGGCGGAGAAGAAGAGCATCCAGGTCTATGAATCTTGCAACCGGAGCGTGGTGAACATCGACACGAAGAGCATCCAGACCTCGGGCTTATTCATGTTCAACTTCGAATCGGAGGGAACCGGCAGCGGCGTGGTGCTCGATCGACAAGGTCATATCCTGACCAACTTTCACGTCGTTCAGGACGCCAGGGAGATCCGAGTGACCCTTTTCGACGGCTCTTCCTATTTGGCGAAAAAGATCGGAGAAGATGCGACCACCGACATCGCCGTCTTGAAGATCGACGCCCCCCAACAGCTCTTGCAGCCGGTCACGTTCGGCGATTCGACCAAGTTGCTCGTCGGCCAGTCGATCTACGCCATCGGCAACCCGTTCGGACTCGAGCGAACGATGACCTCCGGAATGATCTCGAGTTTGAATCGCTCCATCGGAAGCCATTTGCCCCACCGCAAGATCAAACAGGTGATCCAGATCGACGCCGCCATCAACCCGGGCAACTCCGGCGGACCGCTTCTGGACAGTTCCGGCCGCATGATCGGCATGAACACGGCGATCGCCAGCCGCACCGGCCAGAGCACGGGGGTCGGGTTCGCGATTCCCGTCAATACGATCCTCCGCATCGTGCCCCAGCTTCTACAAGACGGGAAAGTCATCCGCGCGGATATCGGCATCCTCAAGATCCAGGAAACGCCCGAGGGGCTCCTCATCGCTGAATTGGAACCGGACGGAGCCGCCGACCGAAGCGGCCTGCAAGGGCCGAAGCTGGTTCGGGAACAGATGCGGCGGGGCGGCATGATCATCGAACGCCGCTACCTCGACCGAAGCACCGCCGACATGATCGTCTCGGTTGATGGCCGACCGGTGAAAACCGCCGAGGATTTCATCGCCCTGATCGAAAGCAAGAAGCCCGGCTCGCAGATCACCGTCACCGTCCACCGGGACGGGAAGCAAATGAACATTCCGGTAACGCTCGACGCAGGTTGATCGTATCGATCGCTTGGGACAATCCTCATGCCTCATGGCTCATGGCTCGGCAGGGACCAGTCGAAGGCCGCGAAGGTGGCAGGCGGTTCGGCCGGGAATCTCGACCGCTTCGAGGGTGAGGTCCACCTCGCCCTCGGGCAGGACGATGGTCCCGAAAGAAATCTCCAGGAATTCCCGCATCGGGCGACGGCTGTCGGGGTCGCGGTCGGGCCGCTCGACGATGCCGGTATCGAACGGCCGGTCGAGCCGCTTCGCGATCACCTGCTCGCCGTCGACCGAAAGTCGCAACGTGGCGCCGAGATCTTCTTCCGCGCAGGCATACCGCAGGAAAACATCGAAGGTTCCCCCCTCTTCGACCAGAAGCTCCCACTCGAGGAACTCTTCCGGATCGCTCCAGTCGGTCAAATATTCGGTATCGCGCGGGGCGATCCAGTCGTAGGTCCAGCCCGGGCCAGCGGGAAAATGGAACGTCTCGCCGTGAAGCACGGCATCGGGCGAAGCCAGCTCCACCGATCCGGAACGCTCGAAATGCACATGAATCGGCCGGCGACATTGCGATCGGCGGCTCGCTTCTTCGAACCAGGCTTCATAGGCGAGGGACAGTTCCTCGGCGACCTCCGGCTTCGTGGACGCGAGGTTCCGACGCTGGGAAGGATCGTCGACCATGTCGAAAAGACGAGACTCGCCGTTCCTCGGGATCACCAACCGGTAGCGCTGGGTGCGGACGGCCCCCCGGGCGAGCGTCGGCTCCCCTCGACTGTTGTTGGTGAAGAGCTTCCGATCGGGCCAATCCTCCGGCACCGTTCCGCCGAAAAGCGGCACCAAGCTGCGGCCGGAAAGCGGCAAGTGGTCCTCCGGAACCGCTACGTCGCAAAGCGCCGCCAGCGTCGGCATCAGATCGAAGTGGGCGGCGATCGTCTTGACCTCGACGTTCTCGTCCAGATGCCCTTTCCACCGGAGGAAGCACGGAACCCGGCTCCCCCCTTCGTCGACACTCCCCTTGCGGCCGCGCATGCCGCCGTTGTAGCGGTCGCCGTTGGGGCCGTTGTCGGTCAAGAAGAGGACGATCGTCTCATCGGCGATCCCGAGATGCCGGAGTGATGCGAGGAGGCGGCCGAGTTGGGTGTCGATCTGCTCGACCATCGCGTAGATGCCGGCCGTTTTCGCCGAAAAACCTCGGGCCACGTATTTCTCGAACAGGGCATCGGGCACCTGACGCGGGGTGTGCGGCGCGTTGTAGGGCAGGTAGCAGAAGAAGGGCCGCTCGCCGCTTTGACGCATGAATCGGATCGCCTGATCGGTCAGAATTTCGGTGATGTGTCCCCGGTAACGCTCGACCGAATCGTTGTGCCGAAGCAGTGGATCGAAGTATTCATGATGGGCCCCGCCGTAAAAACCGACGAACTCCTCGAACCCCTGATCGACCGGACGGTGGGGATAGTTCGAGCCGCTGTGCCACTTGCCGAAACAACCGGTCGCGTAACCGGCTTGCCGGAACATCTCGCCGAGAGTGACCTCCTCGGAACGCATCACCTCCCACCGCCTGGCGACGGAGGTCACACCGGTTCGCAGGTGATCGCGCCCGGTCAGAAGCGCCGCGCGGGTCGGCGCGCAGAGCGGACTGACGAAGAATCGGTCGAAGCGCACTCCCCCGGCGGCCAACCGGTCCATGTTCGGGGTGTCGAGCTTCTCGTTGCCGTGGGAGTGGAGATCGCCCCATCCTTGGTCGTCGGTCATGATCAACAGCACATTCGGGCGTTCTTCCCGCGCGCAAACACCCGAAAAAAACAGGCCGATCAGAACCAATCCTCCCAGCACCGAGGATCGCCGCAAGCCGTCGACATGTCGCTTCATCGTTTTCCTCCCGTGATTCAGCGTTGAAAAACCGCCCTTGCATTGTAATGCAACCGGAGTTCACTGGAAAGCCTCGTGGCGGCCCCGACCGGCGGAAGGTGTACGAAAACCGAATCGCCCGACTTGCGGGACCGACCGCCATTCGGTTAAGATAGTGGAGTTGGCCCTTTTGCATCATTGCCGGGCATTCCCGCCTTTTTCACACCATCCTTCGATTTCAGGAGAACCTCACGATGCATCCTTCGTTCCATTCCCGCCTTGTCCTGCTCGCCTGCCTGCTGACGGTTGCCGCCTGTGCCACCGCTTCGGCACAAGAGGCATCCGAACCCGCCTCCGAAGACGGCTTCACCGCCCTGTTCGACGGGAAAACGTTCGACGGCTGGACTCAACACGGCGGCAAGGCGAAGTACGAAGTGGTCGACGGCATGATCGTCGGCACGACCGTCCCGAATACGCCGAACAGTTTTCTGTGTACGGAGAAGCACTACGGCGATTTCATCCTCGAACTCGATTTTCTGGTCGATCCGGTGATGAATTCCGGCGTGCAGATCCGCAGTAACGTCTACGACGAGCCGAAGGAATACACCACCGACAAGGGCAAGAAGATCACCGTCTCGCCCGGTCGGGTGCACGGTTACCAGTGCGAAATCGACCCCTCCAACCGCGCCTGGAGCGGCGGCATCTACGACGAAGGCCGTCGCGGTTGGCTCGACTCGCTGGCCGACAAGCCCGAGGCCCGCAAGGCGTTCAAGCAGAACGAGTGGAACCACTTCAAAATCAAGTGCCGGGGCGACTCGATCAAGACCTGGATCAACGGCGTACCGGCGGCCGACCTGGTCGACGACATGACTCCCGAGGGCTTCATCGCGCTGCAGGTGCATGGAGTGGGCAACAAGACGGAGAAACTCGGTAAGCAAGTGATGTGGAAGAACATCAAGATTCAAGAACTCGAGGCGAAGTGATCGCCGGTCCCTCGAACGCATCACTTGGAGCGTCTTTCCCGAAATTTGGGAGAGACGCTTTTTTCGTGCGCGGCGTTCTCACTCGTAGAAGATGGCGGTGGCTCCGTCGTTGATCGTGGCCAGGTCCTCGAGGGTTCCGGGATCGATCGACTCGGAAAGGAAGTGGACCGATCCGTCGCAAAGGGCCGCGTTCATGCCGCCGGCGTGGTAGCTGCCCAATCCGCTTTCGTCTTGGCTGTTGATGCCCCGTTTCAGCTCTTCAAAGGTGATATCGACCGGCTCGGTCCATGCCGGGGCGTTCGCACCGCGGATCTCGACGAACATAATCGTGTTGCTGGTGCCGTCGGTGATCTCACTCATCACGGTTCCCTCCCCTTCCCCGCCAAGGGTATCGGGACCGGTCACCATCACGTAATGGGAAACGGGAATCTTGTACCCTTTGATCTCCTTGTATTCCGGATTCCGATTGCTCGGGCACTGGAATAATCCCGGAGAAATCCGCGAAGCGACCTCCAGATTGTGCTCCGAATCCCAGGGCTGGTCGAAGTCGTACGCCTCGTATACCGACTGTGACTCGATGAAAGGAAGAATGCAGATGCGCCAACTTGTCTTCGGTTTGCCGTCGCCATCCTTCCAAGCAGCGGCGGGAAACGTCTTATGCGTATCGTGGTAGTTGTGCATGCTGAGACCGAGATGCTTGAGGTTGTTGATGCACTGATGTTTTTGGGCTACGATCCTGGAAAGAACGACCAAATAACCATTGCCAAGAAGAAGCAGCAAAATTGCCCCCGCAAGCACCATCTTGAATCTCTTCGATTTGGGCTGCTTCGGCGGCTTCGGGGGCAGGTTTTTCGCGGGTCCGGGGACGGTGACCTCTTGCCCGCATTCAAAGCAATGCCCGGTTCGGCCGACGTACTTGGAGTCGACCAGCGTATCTTTCCCGCAATGGGGACACGACGTCAGAATCGACATGCGTCGCTCTCCTCACTTCATGGATGGGCAAGGTTTTCGCCGTAGCGGCTGCTATTCGATCGACACCCGATTTCCGTCGTTGATCGTGGCCAGGTCCTCGAGGGTTCCGGGATCGGTCGACTCGGAAAAGAAGTGGACCGATCCGTCGCAAAGGGCCGCGTTCATGCCGCCGGGGTGGTAGCTGCCCAATCCGCTTACGTCTTGGCTGTTGATGCCCCGTTTCAGCTCTTCGAGGGTGAGATCGACCGGCTCGGTCACCGCCGGGGCGTTCGCACCGCGGATCTCGACGAACAGGATCGTGTTGCTGGTGCCGTCGGTGATCTCACTCATCGTGATTCCCTCCCCATCCCCGTCGACGGTATTCGGACCGGTGACCATGACGTAATGCGAGACGGGAATCTTGTATCCCTTGATCTCCTTGTATTGAATACGGCCCTCTCCCGAACCGTGCGGATTGCTCGGACACTGGAATACGTCTGGAGGAATCCGCGAAGCGACCTCCAGATTGTGCTCCGAATCCCAGGGCTGGTCGAAGTCGAATTCATCGTACAACTCGTACAACTCGACGTAAGGAAGAATGCAGGTGCGCCAGCTTACCATCGGAGTACCGTCCTTATTCTTTAAGGCGGCGGGAGGAAACGTCTTATGCGTATCGTGGTAGTTGTGCATGCTGAGAGTGAGCTGCTTGAGGTTGTTGGTGCACTGCATGCGCTGTGCCGCCTCGCGCGCCGCCTGAACGGCGGGAAGCAACAGCGCGATGAGGATTCCGACGACGGCGATGATGATCGGCACCCCGATGACCGCGACGATCAAGCACGTGATCATCGTCGTACTGTTCGACTTCTTCGCCATCGGAGGGACGGTCCCGCCGGGGCCGGGGACGGTGATCTCTTGCCCGCACGCGGCGCAAGGGCCTGTCTGACCGACGTACTCTGGGGAGACTTGCGTTTCGTTACCACAGTGCGGACAGGAAAAATGAATCGCCATGGGACAGACTCCTTATTCATTTTCGGAAGCGGGGGCCTCGGCGGATTCGGTGGGCTGAACCCGCTTTCCATAGATTTTCACATCGTTCCAATAGCCGTGGTCGTCGAACGAACCGATGCCGATCCGGCCCCACTGGAACGTCTTGTCTTCGGCAACCATCTTCGGCTTTTCCATGTCGTCGAAGTAGATTTCGATCGTTCCCGCGTCGACCTTGCGGACGATCTTCACGTCGTGCCAGCCGTCGGTCCAGGGGATGCCGGGCGATTCGTTCTCGGTGATCATCTTCCGGGGGGCATCGTCGACGATCATGATCTGGCTGGAATGAGGATCGGGGCGGGCCCCCATGTGCACGTAGTAGAAATGCGCGGGATCCTGGTAGTTGAAGAAGATGCACATATCGCGGTGCGCTCCGGCGGTGGGGTTGGTGCTGAGCACCTTCGCCTTGAAGACGAAATCGCCGACGTAAAGATCCTTGATCAACGAGATATTGTGCGGGCTGCGATGCGGCGGCTGGTAGTCGCTCATTTTGAACTGGTTGTAGACCTCGTCGTCCTCGACGGCGAGAACCCGCCACGCCTCCGGGTCGGTCGGCTGCCAATCCTTCGTGCCGTGTTCGAAATCGTCGGCGAAGACCAGCGGCATGCCCATGCAGGTGTCGGAACTCTTGCTCTTGTCGCCAGACGGCTTCTGACCCGCCAGCGGAGAGCAGAAGAAGACCAACAGGACAAACATCGGGAGGATTGTTGCAAATCGCATGGGAGAACTCCTTGGGAAATAATCGTGTCGAGAAGTCGTTTCGGAAGTCGGAACGACGTGGAATTCACTAAATCAAGCAACATTATAGCAGAACCCAAAAGGCTTGTCACAGATTGCGTCGTGTTTTTTTGAGAGGTTTTTTTCGAGAAAAGACGCTTGGCGCTTTGGTGGAACGTTCGCTGGCCGGCGCAAAAAAAAGCCCGACCACCGTGATAACGGCTGCCGGGCAGAAGTGCTGTTTCTTGTTTCATTTCCGGAAGATTCCGAAAAGTCCCATTGTCGGTGGGCCATCCCATGCGGAAGACCGTTACTGCGGCACCTGCTGGAGGGCCGCGTCCATCGCCTCGCCGGCCAACTTGACGGCCTCCTCAATGTTTCGCCGGGCGTTGACCGACTTGCGGCTGGCCGAGGGAATGATCGGGCCGTTGAATTGATGCTGCGCCAATTGCCCCAGCACGACGCCGAGATCGACCCGACCGGTGGAGCCCGGAAGCAGCCGATGGCTCGGCTGGAGGTCGTTCAGCTCCGCCAACTGCTCCACGGAAGGCAAGTCGCAGAGAAAAACCGCCTCGATCCCCTCGGAGGGGATTTCCTCGAGAAGATTCATATCCCCTTCGGCGGCGACGACATGAAACAGATCGAACACGGGGGCGACATTCGATGGGCTCAAATTCTCCACAAAGGTTTTCAAGGTCTTCCAATCACGGATGAAGCTGTGGGAGACCTCCGCTTCCTCTTCGGAAAACGCTTGGAAACCGAGCCCCAGCCGCATGTCATAGGCTTCCAGGAGCTTGGCGATGTCGTTGAACCGTCGCACATGAAAATCGAAGTTCTCCTGAAAACCTCGCGTCGCGCTGGACGAGGGCAGTTGGGCCAACACGCGATGGCACTCCTGCTCCTTCATGACGGTGGCGATTTCGACCAGTTGTTCAAGCTGTTTCGCGAACGTCTGATCCTCCACATCCCAGACAATGGGGAGCGAAAAGAACGCCGCGTTGAGCTTCGCCGTAGAGAGAAGGCGCGTGGCGAACTCCTTGCCGCGATTCTGCACGAGATTGTAGAAATGGACCGAATCGATCTCGATTCCCTGGTAACCGTAACTCAACGCCAGTTCGATTTGACGACTCTGTTCACTCGGGAGTGCCATTGCAGAAGCACTCAAGATTTTTTGCATGTTATCCTCCATGCGATTAAGAATTCACAAAAGATGCTCTACACGATGTTCCGTCGATGACCTCATCCCCGCATCTTCCCGCTAAGAAAGGGTTTATCGAGAAACCACTCCTCCCAGAAGAACTCCATCGTACCACTTCCGAGGGGCCCCGAAAACCCTTCAGGGCTACAAGGATTTCCCTCTTTCGGGCATTTTTTACAAGTTCCTCCTTTTTAACATGAAAGCCTCTCCTGCCAAAGGGGGATCGGATGAATTCGAGAAAACGGCGCTTGCGACTTCCGCCGATCGGGGAGTCGTACCGGTACGCTCGTAGTTCCCCCCGAATCGACGGAACATCGGGATTTCTCGAATCCGACGGACCTTGCGTCCATGCATTTCAGGGCTCGACAGAAGGTCTTTCTGCAATTATACTGAAGATTCGGTAAAAAAATGCTGATCTCCCGGAGAGCCCCGGCAGCCGGTCGTCCAAGGGAGGCTCACGTCTCGACAATCGGTTCCAATGACACGCTGGTCCTGAACAACCTTTTTTCCTATCATCATTGACAAAAAACATTCATGGCAATGACGAATGACGGAGCATTGCCCCGGCAGAAGAGCCGTGCGAATATAGGGGAGCCGCACGGGTGCTTCCGAACTCTACTTCCGATGAGCGAGTCATGAAAGAGAAACATTTCGGCTACGGCCCTTGGGAATATCGTTACATGTGTCGCTGTTGCGGCCATGCCGTGAAAGCGCCGAAGCACGAAGCCCCTTGCAGCGTGTGTGGAGGGGATTTCGGCCCGAAAATGTCGATGCGGAAAGTCTACCTGGAACCGGAACAACCCTACGAGTTGGTCGAGGTCGAATATGTCCTCGATCGCACTTTTTGGGATGTCGTCAAAGGTCTCCTGGGCTTCGAGGTAGAACCGCGGACGGAAATTCGGCGCGAGAAAAAACGAAAGAAGAGACGCTGGCGGTGGCAAACGCATGCCGAGGTCGAGGATGAATCCGGTATCATCCGGCATGAGGACTTTCTGACCTAACAGCGATGGTGGGACTTGGCTTGACGCATGCCGCCGTCCCGCGACGGTTGCGGTCATCGAAAAGCAGCGTTTTTACGATGAGGTGACAAAACGTGATCGAACGACTTGCGTAAATCCTCACTACTCCTCTTCTCTTACCGGTAAGATCGCCGTCGACGGCCTCCTTACTCGCTCGCTTGTGCTCTTTCCGACCGGTCAAGGCAAAGCAGCGCTCACTCTTTCTTGGACCAAATATTCCCCAGGGGAAGGTATTTCTTGTGGAAACGATGTCCGATCCTCCGTCGAAGCGGAGTAAAGTCAGTTACCTTCGTGAGATTTTCGATCTGGAGTCTTCCGGACGAGTCACCTTTTACAGCGCCATCATCGGTATCGTGGCAGGTGTGGGAGCCGCCGTGTTCTTCTGGGGGCTGATCTGGGTCAAGGAGATCGCCTTCTCGCAGGTGGAACTCCTTCCGGTCGAGGGAGAAGTCATGACGATGATCCCCTCGCTGCCGACCAACTGGTGGTGGTTCCTGCTCATCCCCACCGTCGGCGGGCTGCTCTGCGGGCTATTGGTCTTCACCTTCGCGCCGGAGGCGGAAGGTCATGGGACCGACGCCTTGATCAAGGCATTCCACCAACGGAAGGGGCTCATCCGGGCCCGGATTCCCGTGGTCAAATCGATCGCAAGTATTTTGACGATCGGGACCGGAGGATCGGCGGGACGCGAAGGACCGATCGCCCAAATCGGGGCCGGGTTCGGCTCATTCCTCTCCGAAAAAATGAAACTGAGCGACCACGAACGGCGCACCTTGATTCTCGCCGGGGCCGCCGGAGGCGTCGGCGCGATGTTCCAGGCCCCACTAGGCGGGGCGCTCTTCGCCGTAGAAGTCCTATACGCAAGTACCGCCATCGAGTTTGCGGCCCTGGTCCCCTGCGTGGTCTCCTCGGTCGTGGCCTATTCCACCTTCGCCACGGTTTTCGGCCCCGAACACGCCATCATCGCCCCCCAACAACTCCAGTTCGAGGGGCCCGCCGAACTCCCCTTCTTCCTCATTTTCGCCGTCCTTTGCGCCGCGGTCGGCTACATCTATGTCCGCTTCTTTTACGGCCTTCGCGATAAGCTCTTCCATCGTCTTCCCATCCCGAACTACCTGAAACCCGCGCTGGGTGGGTTGATGCTCGGCGGCATCCTTCTCTTGTTCCCGCAAGTGATGGGCGGTGGTTACGAGTGGATCCAGGGGGCGATCGACAACAGCCTTCCCCTGCAACTGATGGCGGTTCTGATCGTCGCGAAGATCGTCGCCACGAGCGTCACGATCTCCTCCGGCGGCAGTGGCGGGGTCTTCGCCCCATCGCTGTTCATCGGGGCCATGCTCGGCGGGGCCTTCGGAATCCTTTCGGAACAATTCTGTGAAAATGTACTGGGCTACCCCGGTCTTGCCCCGGAACCGGAAGCGTTCGTACTGGTCGGCATGGGCGGTTTTTTCGCCGGCATCGCGAAAGTGCCGCTGACATCGCTGATCATCGTTTCCGAAATGAGCGGTTCCTACAACCTGCTGGTCCCCTTGATGCTCGTGAGCGTCATCCACGTGGCGGTCCTCTCTTCCAAGTGGTCGCTCTACGAAGAGCAGGTCCACTCGCTGGTCGACAGCTCCGCTCACCTGGGCGATTTCGTGGTGGACATCCTTGAAGACATTCCCGTCAAACAAGTCTACAAGCCGATGCGCAAGCCCCTTCTGATCCGGGAGGATACGCCGCTACCAAAAGTCCTCCGTATCGTCGCCCACTCGAACGATTCCTTCTATCCCGTCGTCGACAAGGACGATCTCCTGGTCGGCATGCTTTCGATCGCCGATCTCCGCTCTTCGCTGTTGGGCGACGGCGTGGCCGGCAATCTCATCGTGGCGGCCGACGTCGCGTTCACGCTCGACGCCACCATCACTCCCGACGACAACCTCCACACCGTGCTCCGCTACTGCACACGGGATCGCGTTTCGGAAATCCCCGTCGTCGAAAAGGAGAACCCCCGAAAAGTCATCTGCATGCTCCGCCGACAAGAGGTCCTGTCGGCCTACGACGAACAGATGTCCACTTTGCGGGGCAATCACCCCACCCGATCGTCGCCCATGGCGGAGAAGGCCCATCCCGAGTGACATTTCTTCGAGAAGCCTCGCCGACGAATCTTCTCCGAAATCGGTTGATGAATCGAACAAAAAAGGGATCGCCCTTTCGGACGATCCCCGCGTTTTCGATCAAAACCAAAAACGATCTTATTTTCATGTGCAAAGGGTCGATGCTCTTCGATGTTTCCGGGCAAGGGAGCTCCCCTTGACCTGGATTCAGCAAGCTCAATCCATCGAAATGGCATCCACCGGGCAGACGTCGACACACGTGCCGCAATCGGTGCAGGTGTCTTCATCGACGACGGCCACATCGTCGGCCATCTCAATCGCATCCACCGGGCAGGCATCCACGCAAGCACCACAACCAGTACAAGTTTCTTTGTCGATAATCGCGGTCATTCGATTCTTACTCCTCTCATGGCAAAAAATGGAACCCATCACCCTTGAAGACCGAGAATCCTCCTCGGCGATCAGGAAGAATGATGGAAAGAATTCGCACGTTTCCCTCATTCTATCGGTCCTTGTCGGCTCGTCAAGCGATTCCCCTGGTGCAAAACCAGGACGACGCTTTGGCCGACTCCGAAAAATGACGACCGGTTCATTTCCGGTTCCTCATCTTTCCTGCTTCGGTATTATTATTCCTCCTCGTGATGAAAAAACTCAGCAACGCCGGCCCCAGATTCCCTATCCCCTCTTTTTTGCTCTTATCAAGAATTGCCGACTCCACTTCTATTAGCGAATCTAATACAGAGCCGCAACAGCTTTGTCGATAAAGCATGCCTCATAAATCACTAACCTGAAAATGATTTATCGAGCTTGTTTGGAAAATTCCGTTCCTACGCCTATTCATTTTCAACTTGGTGGACATTTCGTCGAGATCGTGGGATTTCGGCTGATTCGATCGGCCCAATAAATCGGCTCGGGAAGCACATGTCCCCAGAGGCATTCGAGAACGGCCTGATTGGCAAACTCCAAATCCACCCGGTGTCCCGGCGAAAGGTAGATTTGCTTCTTACCGCCGGGAGTCGGCGTAAGGGCGACGCCGAGCGATTGCCCTTGCCACGAGATCGTCCGGCCGGAGATAGCGTGAAGAGAACGTCGTTCCTTTCGGTTTTTCGACGAAGCGAATGCGACGCCTTTGTTCTCGGGAATCTTCCAACGGAGTTCATTCCGTTCCGTTCGGCCGCAAAGCAGCCGTTTGGTCACGCCGATCGTCGGTCGGTCGAGCACCACGCCCACATGGCTGGCGACCCCGGCACCGCGGGGATGAAGCACGCCGCTGCCGTCGACCAAAAGCAAGTCGGCCGTTTTGTATTGCTTTTCGACCTTTTCCATCAGATCGAGGTAGACCGGAATCTCACGAAAAGACAAGAATCCGGTGATGTAGGGAAACCGCACCGGTCGTTCGATCGAAATCGACCAGAGAAGCTCCCCCGTTTTCCGATCGACCAAGGCATAAGTCGCCCGAGCGTTTCTCGGCGAGGGATAGGAAACATCGATTCCGGCGATCTGCCGAGGCAGAGCGCCTCGCCGCTCAAGATCTACCTTGCCGGAAAGACGCTTCTGGTATTCAGCCAGCTCGCGAAGCGGCGCCTTCCCCTCGGGAGGATTCCAAAGGGCGGATTCCAAATCGACACGATCGCCTCGAAAAGGAACCCCTTCTCGAAGGAGTTCGGCTCGTTTCGCGGAAGCTTCTCCCGGTTCAATGAAACGCCCGACGGTTCCATCCGCCCGCACCACGCGATGGCAAGGACAAAAACGATCGTGCGTGTGGTGCAGCAGGAAAAAGCCGACCCACCGGGCAGCCGCCGAATGGCCGAGCGCTTTGGCGATGGTGGAATAGGTCGCCACCCTTCCTTCCGGAATTTCACGAACAAGGTTCATCGTCCACGTGGCGAGATCGGGAACTTCCGGAAACGGCTCTGAAAAAGTCATGGAAACATATCAGGAAATAGGACGAAGTCAATGAGAAACACGGCAGTCCATTATTTCATGATGCAGGAAAAACCACAACGAAGGGGATCGGCGTGGGCGCAGCAAAATGGGGATCTTTCTGCGGTGAAGCGATCTCGGAAGACCGCTTTGCCGTAGAGAGATCCCCGCAAGCGATGATGATCGTTTCCCCGCTCAGCGAAGCACGGCACTGCCGGAATTCTGGGGATTTCGTCCGATCGGCGATCCGCTGTTGGAAGAGGGCGGCAGATTCCTGCCGCGGGGGGCCTGCTCTCCGTTTAATGAATAGCCGGAAGACGGCGTTTTCGGCTGCCGATCGTTGCCGTGGGCAGGATTCCCTTCAGAATCCGCCTGCCGGTTCTTCTGCATCGAGGCCATGTATCGGGCATTCGCTTCGGCGATCGCCTTTTGGGTGCCGACCGGGTCCTCGAAATTGAAGACCAGTGTCTCCTCGCCCGGAAACGGTTCGGTCGCGATTCCGGCCACCCGCCATCCGACGCTCGACTTGCTCACGACACAAACCGCTTCGATCGTCTCTTGCTTTCCCGTATCCGGATTGATATCACTCATCATCACCGTCACGTAGGCGCCGTCCTCGCCTTGTTTGTTCACGTCAGTGACCTCAAAGCTGGCCGTGTCGCTGGCCTGCGAAGAGTAGGGAATTCCGAACTCTTTCGCTTTCTTTTGGGCAAGCGGGGTCACCATCGAGAAGGTCTTTTCATCGTCTCCGTCGTAGACGGCCGTCAAGAAGAGCTCAACCGCTTTTTCCGGCGAAGAAGCTTGATCGCCTTCGCTTTCGGAGGGTTGAGCGTCATTCGTTTCCTCAGGGGCATCGCCACCGGGACTTTCCGGCTGGGCACATCCGACGAACCACATCGCCGCCAACAACATCATCACCATCCATGGCAGTCTCTTGCACATTCTTGTTTCTCCATTGATTGCGTGGATCGATCTTCCGATATTTCCGCAAAACGTCTTTCTCGCGAGCGGGAACTTGCGAGAACAAATTCGGGAATCGCCGACAGGAGGCGGGAGTGTCGCAAAAAAGGGGTCGCCTGTCAACATGAAACGCCGGAAAAACGCAGGCCGCGGGCAAGAAGGATCAGATCAGGGTAAGTCATTCCCAGAAAACGACTTGGGAACAATACAAGCCGCCTGGAGGGGGGAAGAAGAGGCGAATGGCGGGAAAGGAATCGGTCGCACGGTTGCGGGAGATCCGCGAGATGCCGAGAAGAGCAGCCCCGAGCCGGCCAGCTTTTTCGAAGGCTGTTTCAACAAAACAGGCGGTCGGGCGGAAGGAACGGCATCAGGTAGTCCCCCCGACGGCCCTTTCCACCGGCCTCTCAGCGGAAGAGCATTCCGGCATATCCGACGACGCGTTCCGTGTCGCCCGAGGCGGCCGCGCTGGTGGTGTATCCGACGGTGTGGCACTCATTCAATTTGCCCATCGCCAGGAGTGTTTCCAGGACCAAAACCGCCGGCACCACCCCGCACATCGAGATGCGGTTGGAGCGGACCGTTTCGAGGAGCCCTTCCGGATCGATCGCTTCGATCGCATCGATCGCCATCCGATCGACTCGCCGCGTGAGGTCCTCGTTCGCGTAATGATTCATGTCGGTCGAGATCACCAACAACGGCGGGGTTTCGAGCGTTTCGAGGAATCGGGCCAACTGGTCGGCGGCCTCCTGAAGGACCGCATGCGAACCACCGTGGAGAGTCGTCCCGATTACCTTCGCTTGGGGCGCCAGCCGATGGAGAATCGGCAACTGCACTTCGATGGAGTGTTCCTGCTGATGGGCGGCCGCGTCGAGGCGGAACGCCGGCACCGCGGCGGCCATTTCCTTCGCGAATTCGGGATCGGAGGGGACCTCGTGACCCGGCAATTCCCAGAGATCGTGCGGGGCCACGGCCCAGGCGGCGCCTCCCTGGCGATGCTTCGGCGCGAAGACGAGAATGCGGTCGGGGAAATCGGCGCGCGAGAGCGTCATGGCCGCCAACTTTCCGGAATAGATCCATCCGGCGTGCGGCACCATCGCTGCGACGTAGCCGTCTTTTTCGGGAAGCCGGTCGGTTTTCTCGGGAAGCACCTCCGGTTCGAGCATGTGATCGAGCTCCGCGTCGATCGCTTCCTTGGTCGCCGGATAGAACGCCCCCGCCACCGCCGGAGGACGACGCTTCGGGCCCAACACCGGCTTGGGAATACTCGAGGTTTCCATCGGGACGCTGGTCGAAATCGCCTCGAAACTGTACACGGAGGATTCCTGCGGATTCGCTTCCTCGGTCCGCTCGAAGGCCCGTTCCAGGAGCTGCTCCGGCGTCGCCTCGGGATCGAACTCGATCACCCAGCCGGAGACGGTCGCGAGCATCATCGCCCGCCGGGAAGGGTCGAATCCTTCGATGTCGGGGCGTTCCGCCTTTCCGTGCAGCACGACATCCCAGAAAATGGTCAAATCGAAAACGGCATCAAGCAAAGCGTGTTCCAAGGCTCCACTTTGCTGAATCGCCCGTTGGACCGATTTGACAAAATCGAACAACGTCGCCTGAAGCGGGATATTGCTGCGGACCGAAATCTTGCTGCAGAGAATCGGGTCGCGATCGGGCAGTTCCACCGAGAGGGTCAAGCCCGCGACGTTGCCGTCGTAGATGCCGGGAAAAAAGTAGTTCGGGGTTCCTCCCTCGAGCATCACGAGAAAGTTCCGTCGGGCCGCCTCTTTGAGTTGGCTCAATGCCTCGCGCGTCGGCCCCGGCACCGAGGAGGAAGGGCCGGATTTTGCCGGATCATCGGTCAAGGCTTTCAAAGGCCCTTTGACGGCAATGCCGTGAAAAACAAAGAGCGTGGCTTGGGGGTCGCGCCAGGCATCGGTGGGCAAACCCGCCTTCCGGCAGACCGCTTCGAGGAAGCTCTCGGCATCCATTTGATGATCGACCGCCACGCCGGGAAGCAGCAGTCCGCGGTGCGTTCCGTAGACGATCTGGACGCCGTGGACCCCGATTTCGATCGCATCGATGCGGTCCTCGCCCTCCGCTTCGACCCGCTGCATTCCCCAAAGAAGCCACACCTCGAGGTCGAGGCGATCCAACTCGCTCGGAGAGATCTCCGGGAAGCGGGGATCTTCCTTCGCCGCGCGCCGCGAAGCCCCTTTCACCGCCTCTTGAAGCGGCATACGTTCGGAAAGGCAGCCCATGCAGGAGCGTAATTGTCCGCTCCGCTTCAGACTGACGAACGCCCCCAATACCTCCTGCCGCCCCAATTCGCCGAGCTGTTCCGCGACGTCCGGCAACGGTTTTCCCAACACCGTCGCGGAGACCAGTTGGCCTGCCGTTTCGAAAACGGAGATGCGCTCCTTTTCGGACAAGATCGCCGACAAATCCTGTTGGGGAGTTTCTCTGGAAGAAATGGGTGGGGTCTCCTTGGGGTTATCTTTCTCAGGGGAAGACGTTCGAGTGGACCGGATCGACCGACCGGTGAATCGGGAAATATCGATCGGCTCTCGCCGCGATCCCCACCGCCCGGGCTGTTCATCGAAGTGGCCGGCGATAGGGGTATGGCAATGATCGCAACTCCCCTCCTTCAGGTGATAACCGCCGATTTGATATCCTTCTCGGTGAATCAGCGGCTGCTCGCAACCAGGGCAGTAGGTGGTTTGCCCCCTCGCATCGCGAATATTACCGGTGTAAACGTACTTGAGACCGGTGGCCACGGCCACCTCTCGGGCAAGCAGGAGGGTCTCCGGGGGGGTGGGGAGGCGATCGCTGAGCTTGAAATCCGGATGAAACGCCGAAAAATGCACGGGCACGTCTTCACACAACTCCGAAGCAATCCACCGGCACATCGTTTCGATGTCTTCCGGACAATCGTTCTCGCCGGGAATGACGAGGTTGGTGATCTCCATCCAAACGTCCGTTTCCCGAGCGAGATAGAGCAACGTCTCCTTCACCGGTTCGAGTGAGGCGCCGGTCAGCTCCCGATAAAAACGCTCGTCGAACGCCTTCAAATCGATGTTGACCGCGTCGATGTATTCGAAAAACCATGGCCGCGCCGCTTCGGTGATGTATCCGGCGGTGACGGCCACCGTCTTGATCCCTTCCTGACGACAGATCCTGGCGGTATCGACGGCGTATTCCGCCCAGATCACCGGATCATTGTACGTGAAAGCGATACTTTGGCAACCGGTCTCCTTGGCCGCTTCGACGATCGCTTCCGGAGAAGCATAAGAGGAAGCGATCTCGACCTGTCGGGACCGGGAAGACGTCCAGTTCTGGCAAAACAGGCAACCGAGATTGCATCCGGCGGTACCGAAGGAAAGAACGGGAGTGCCGGGATGGAAATGGTGAAGCGGTTTCTTCTCGATCGGATCGATGCAGAAACCGGTGCTCCGACCATAGGTGTTCAGGACCATCTTCCCGTCCTGATGTTCCCGTACGAAGCAGAAGCCGTGCTTGCCCTCGGCGATGCGACAACTCCGGGGGCAAAGATCGCAATCGAGGAGATCGCCTTCCGGAGCCGGGTGCCACCACCCGCCGGGATAGGAAAACTCGGCCGCCTCCTCTTCCGAGAGAGGATGCCCCGAAACGGGAGACGCGGGGGGAATCGTGACGCGGCGGTCGCTTTGTCGGGAGTGGTTCTGATTCATGGAAGGGGCCTGTCAAGCAACATCGGACGAGGAATCAGCAACCCGAGACATCAACGCATGCCACCCAGGTTCTTGTCGATCTCCCTCGCCCTGGCACTGGGGAAAAACAAGCTGCCGGTCGATTTGACCTCGTCGTTCCCTTCCACGCTCTTGCGGTAATTGCGGGCGTAGTCGGAAAGTTCTTGCTGCGACGAGAGCCGCTGGTGCACATCCATCGGCTTTTTTTTCGCCTGATTCGACATGCATCCGAAGCAACTGCATACCACCCATACCACAAGAAAGGCGATCGCGAAACCGCCGAATTTTCGAAAAGCGGCAGGTTTTCCAAGAAAAAAGGAGAAAGAGGCATTCGTGTTCATAACAATGTTTCCTGTGCCCACTTTCCGTGGCCTAATAAAAAGAGTTCTCCGATCGGGAAAGCCCTTTTCGACGGAATCTTTCCCATCTCTCGGTTTCTTATCGCCATTTGGCGGCACGGAAGTTTGGCAGATCTCCGGGAATGCGTCTACCCCAATTATTTTTCGTCATTTTCCAGGAAGAACCCTCCCGCTCCCGGATTTGGAAATGAGGGAAATAAACGGCACCGTCACTTTTCCAACGGGATCTCCAATTGCGAAGGGGGCGGCGTGAACGAATTCTCGAACGCCTCGGCCATCTCTTTGAGCTGTCGGACCATCTCGGGATGATCTTCGGCAACATTGTATTGTTCCGAGGGATCTTCGTGCAAATGGAAAAGGAGGGGGGGATCGTGTTCCTTTCGCGCGCCGCCTCCATAGGCCGGCTGGGTGATGAAATGGGCCTTGAACGCCCCCTTGCGGACCGCGTACAGTTCCTCCCCCCGGTAGTAATACATGCGATCCCGGGGGCTGCGTTTCTTTTCGGTCAGGGTGGGAGTCAGGTCGTAACCGTCCAAGACGAGATCCTCGGGGAGCTCCACCCCGGACAGCGAAGCGAAGGTGGGAAGGAAATCAAGCGTACTGCCCTGGTCCATGATCACTCCCGGCGAAACGACTCCCGGCCACCAGAAGACGGTCGGTTCGCGCATCCCTCCCTCGAACGTGCAGCCTTTTCCCTCGCGAAGCAACCCCGCCGAACCTCCCTGCTCGTTGAAAATCAGCCAGGGACCGTTGTCGGAGGTGAAGACCACCAGGGTCCGCTCCTGGAGCTCCAATTCACGCAAGGTGTCGAGAACCCGACCGACGCTCCAGTCGATCTCTTCGATCACATCGCCGTAGCGCCCCCGCAGACTCCGGTGGCGAAACGCCTCGGAAGTGAACAACGGCACATGCGGCATGCTATGGGCAAGATAAAGAAAAAAGGGCCTTTCGGGATCTTCCGTAATAAAGCGAACCGCCTCTTCGGTGTACCGCCGGGTGATCGTCGTCTGATCGGCCGGACGCTCGATCACCTTCTCATCCTGCATCAGTGGTACGTTCCAGTAATTGGTATTGTAATCCCAGAAGGCGGCGCGGCCCTTCGGACCGACATCATGGAGGCGATCCATGTCGTTGGAATAGGGAATCCCGAAATAGTGGTCGAAACCGTGGTTGGTCGGTAAAAATTCCGGCAGATGGCCCAGATGCCACTTCCCGACGCACATCGTTCGGTACTCGGCCGTCTTGGCAACTTCGGCGATCGTCAGCTCCGTCCGCGGCAGCCCCCCACCGGAGTTGGGGAAGAGAACGCGGCGCTTGCTGCTGCACATGCCGGAACGAATCGGCAATCGGCCGGTGACCAAGCCGGCGCGGCTCGGCGTGCAGACGCTCGCCGCTGCGTAGAAATTCGTCCACTTCTGCCCTTCTTCGGCCATACGATCGAGATTCGGCGTTTGAATCGTCGGATGGCCGAAGCACCCCAAATCGCCATAGCCGAGATCATCGCAGAAAATGACCACCATGTTCGGTTTTTCCGGCAACTCCGGCGATTCCGCTTCCACCGAGGTCGCGAAAAAAACCATCCCCAAAAACAATCCACCCCACAACGCTCCAAAGCGGCAAGTGTTTTTCATCGCAGCGTTCTCTCCTTCACCGGCTGGTAGTTCTCCATCGTAGAAAGGTCCCCACGGCGCGACCCTCTACTCTTCTCAAGCCTGGATCCACTCATTTTCAACAAGATAGAAATCGACCTCCAAGCTGTCAACCATTTCCAGAGCAGGATCGCCCGTTCCTTTTCGTCCTTTCGGGTTGTTTTGCTCTCTCCGCCGATCTGCTATACTCTTATCATTATAGCATTTTTCGGGATTACCGCGACCGCCCGTTTTTTCAGAAAGCCGCGTGCGTGCCGTGTTCCCTTCGAACAAGAACTTGGAGATCCTCATGTCCTTACAAGATCATTGCCTGAAGAATCCCCGCCTGAAATCGCATCGCCTTTTTTCTCGTATTTTCATCCTCCTCGTCGGTTTCTTTTTGGGAGGATGCCTGATCGCCGTCGGAGCAGCCCAAGAGTCCTCCCCGCCGCTCTGGGTCTACGATTTGAGAACGGAATATCTGGAGGAGCCGTTGGGAATCGATGCCGCCGAACCCCATCTGAGTTGGAAACTCCGTAGCGACGGGCGGGGCAAGCGACAATCGGCCTATCAGGTCCTCGTGGCGAGCACTCCGAAGCTTCTGAACGAGAAGGAGGCCGATCTCTGGGATTCCGGTAAGGTCGAGAGCGATCGGACGGCCCAGGTCGCCTACCGAGGCAAACCACTCACCTCGCGGCAGCGATGCCACTGGAAAGTCCGGGTGTGGGACGAAAACGGCCGCGCCTCGCAGTGGAGTCCCGCCGCGTTCTGGTCGATGGGACTGCTCGAAGAAGAAAGCGGGCCATCTCCTTGGCAAGCCCGGTGGATCGGAAAGGACGAACCGCAAGATTCCGATGAGACGTCCCTTTCGCTGGAAGGCGCTCAATGGATCTGGGGAGCCGTCCCCGTTCAAGGCGAGCTCGACGCCGCCGTCGGCTCCGCCTTCTTCCGCAAGGAGTTCACGGTGCCGGAGGGGAAAATCGAAACGGCCGCGCTCGCTTTTGCCGGAGATAATCATACCGATCTCTGGCTCAACGGCGAAAAACTAGCACGAATGACCAACTTCAAACAAGCGAAACAGATCGACGTGACCGAGAAGCTCGCTTCCGGCAAAAACGTGCTCGCCGCCAAGGTCGCGAACGTCGGTTCGGCGCCGAATCCCGCCGGACTGGTTGGAGTGCTTCGAATCGAACTCGCCGGAAAGCCGACCGTGACGATCCGCACCGACGATTCCTGGAAGGCAACGACCGAAGCGTCTGCCGATTTCGAAAAACGACCGTTCAACGACGACGACTGGAACCCCGCCCGTTTGGTCGCGGTCTACGGCGCGGGCCCCTGGAACGAGGTCGAAATCTCCCGAGGCGGCAAGCCGCCGCTTCCGGCCAGGCACCTTCGAAAAGAGTTTCAAACCCTGCGCCGCCCGATCCGCCACGCCACGGCATCCATCTGCGGACTCGGGTACTACGAACTCTACTGCAACGGCGAGAAGGTGGGCGATCATGTGCTGGATCCGATCCTCACTTACTACGACAAGCGGGTCCCCTACGTGACCTATGACGTGACGTCCCACCTGAAAAAAGGCGCCAACGCTTTGGGCATTCTTCTCGGCAATGGCCGCTATTACGCTCCCCGTCTGACCGAGCCGACCAAAACCCTCGATTTCGGCTTCCCCAAAGTTTGCTGCCAAGTCGAAATCGTCTACGACGACGGTTCCACAGAAGTGATCGCAACCGATCCGAGTTGGAAACTGACCACCGAAGGACCGATTCGCGCGAACAACGACTACGACGGCGAAATCTACGACGCCCGAAAGGAACTGGAAGGTTGGGCCGTCGCCGGGTTCGACGACGCCGACTGGCAAAACGCCGAGCCGGTCGAGGCACCCTCCGGAAAACGCACCGCCCAGATGATGCCGCCGATGCGAGTGACCGAGCACCTGGAGCCGGTCGACATGCACCGGACCGAAGAGGGTCGATGGGTCTTCGACATGGGGCAGAATCTCGTCGGCTGGTGCCGCTTGAAGGTGAAGGCCCCCGAGGGCACGACGCTGAAACTCCGCCACGCGGAAACGCTCACCGACCAGGGAGAGCTCTATACCGCGAATCTCCGCGGGGCCAAATGTCGCGACATCTACATCACCTCCGGTCGCGGGCAAGAGGTCTACGAACCGCGATTCACCTACCACGGTTTCCGGTATGTCGAACTCTCCGGCTACCCCGGCAAGCCGGACCCGTCGACCCTCACCGCCTGCGTCGTGCACACCGATCTCTCCTTTGTCGGCAAATTCACCTGCAATAAACCGCTGGTGAACCGGATCGTCCGGAACATCTTCTGGGGCACCCGGGGCAACTATCTGAGCATCCCCACCGACTGTCCCCAGCGTGACGAAC
This sequence comes from uncultured Planctomycetaceae bacterium, assembly GCA_964632505.1. Taxonomy (GTDB): domain Bacteria; phylum Planctomycetota; class Planctomycetia; order Pirellulales; family Thermoguttaceae; genus CAZWCE01. Next base: position 26,871 of record CAZWCE010000022.1, read on the forward strand.
GCCAGGGCTGGCAGGGGGACCGTGCCGCGGAATCGAAGGGCGAGATGTTCCTGTTCGACAACATCACACTGTACAAGAAGTGGCTGATCGACATCGAAGATTCGCAGACCCCCGAGGGAAACCTCTCCGATGTCTGTCCGCCGTTCTGGCCCCTCTATCGCCCCAACGTCACGTGGCCCAGTGCGTTCACCATCATCCCGACGAGCCTTTACCTGCAGTACGGCGACCGCGAGCCGATCGGGCGGCACTACGGGGCGATGAAAAAATGGATGGAGCACCATGCCCAATTCATCGATGAGGAGGGGTTGATCCACATCGACAACTACGGCGACTGGTGCGTGCCGCCTGAATCTCCGGAGCTGATCCACTCGCGCGATCCTGCCCGAAAAACCAGCAAGACGGTTCTGGCGACTTCCTACTATATCCACAACCTCGACCTTCTGGCGAAATACGCCCGCATGCTCGAACGGCCCGAGGAGGCGAAAACCTTCGCCGACCGCGCCGCTCGGATGCGACGCGATATGAACGCGCAACTGTTCGACGCCGAAAAGGTGCTCTACGACAACGGCACGCAAACCTCGTCGGTGCTGCCTTTGCGGTTCGACATCGTCCCGCCCGAACACCGGGAACGCCTCGAAGCGAATCTCATCGAGAACATCGAGGAGGTAACCGATTTCCACATCGGAACCGGTCTGATCGGTGGACAGTGGGTCAATCGCGTCTTGACCGACGCCGGCCGGCCCGACATTCCCTACCGATTCGTCACGAATCGCGATTATCCAAGTTGGGGATATATGGTCGAGAACGGCGCGACCACCATCTGGGAACTCTGGAACGGCAACACCGCCGACCCGGCGATGAACAGCGGCAACCACGTCATGCTCGTCGGGGACCTGACGATCTGGCTGTTCGAATCGGTCGCGGGCATCCAAAGCGATGCGAAGAAACCCGGGTTCGCGCATCTTCGGATGAAACCGCACCCGGTGGGCGACTTGAACCAGGTCGATGCCTCGTTCGACTCGATCCGCGGACCGATCGAAAGCCATTGGCGGCGACAAGGCAAAACCTTCACCTGGAGCATCCAACTTCCGGCAAACACCTCCGCCACCGTCTTCGTGCCCACCCCCGATCCCGAAAGCGTCCTCGAGTCGGGCAGCCCGGCCGTTGGACGCAAGAACGTTCGGGCCGTCGGGACCGAAGGCATCTGGAGTATCTTCGAAATCGGCTCCGGAAAATACACCTTCGAGACCGACCAGGCGAAAACAATTCCGTTGATGTGATCATAAAGACATTATGATCATAAATATATACATGTTCACAAAAACACGTTGTGTAAAAAACATCACATTTTGATCAAGGAGGTTCATGTGGCAGAAGAGAATCCGGAGCGACCCGTCGCTTGCATCACCGGCGCCTCGAGCGGGCTGGGAAAAGCCTTTGTCGACCAGTTGGCATCCGAGGGCTACGATTTGGTGCTCGTCGCCCGCCGCGCGGAACGCCTCGAAGCGATTCGGGAAGAACTCACCGCGAAGTTCCCGATCACCGTGGAGCCGCTCGTCGCCGATCTGACCCGGGGAGAAGACCTCCATCGGTTGGAGGAACGTTTACGGACGTACCCGAAACTCGAGCTGCTCGTCAATAACGCCGGCTTCGGGACCGGAGGATATTTCCCCAATGTCGATCTTGAAGACCAACTCCGCATGATCGATCTGCATGTGCTCGCGCCGGTGCGACTGACCACCATTGCACTACGCAACATGGCGAACCGCCATTCGGGACAGGTGATCAACGTCGCCTCGGCGGGCGGGTTCTTCACCGGCCCGGGCTGCGCCACCTACTGCGCGACCAAAGGCTACTTGATCTCCTTCTCGCAATCGGTCCAGGCCGATTTGGCCGGAAGCGGACTCCGCGTGCAGGCCCTTTGCCCCGGGTTCATCCTCACGGAATTCCACGATACCGAAGGCATGAAAGAGTTCGAGCGAAGCCGCATCCCGAAATACCTGTGGCTGCCTCCGGAGGTGGTCGTTCGCGAGTCACTCGTACAACTCCGTCGCAAGAAACACCGGGTCATCTGCATTCCCACCTTGCGTTACCGATTCCTGACCGCGCTGATGCGCAACTCGCTGGCCCAATGGTTCACCAAAACATTCTTCGGCGACCGCATACGTCGATAGACCCGCACGGCGCTTTCTTCACTCCGAGCCGGAGGGCCCCGTGGCCGATGGGGTTGGTTCGGGATCATCCCAGATCACGTGATACCCGCGTCCGGGCGACCCCTCCAGCGGCGGAATCGGTCGCAAAATTCCTTGCCGAACGAGCCGGTCGATGACCGCTTGGTCGAAGAACTCCGGAAAACCATAATTTCCGGGACTGCGAAATCGCTCGATCTCCTTCCAGTTGATGTAGAGATCGGTGATGCCGTACCGCCGGAAATTCTCACGAATCTCCCTCTCGGAATGCCCCCGGACGATCTCTTCGAGCAAAAGGTCGTCGAAACAAGAGTTGTAGTACGGCTGCTTATCGAAGAAGAAGGCTTGGGCCTCACCGATGATCATCAAGCGACCCTCGGGGGGATGAAGATTGTAGTATTCCGCCCACTGCCCGATGCGGAAGATGTCGTGCCTCATCGTCCGGTACGAAGCGAAGAGACGATTGTACTTCCCCGCCCCTCCCATGGTGGAAACGATGAACACATAGACGGTCGAAAGGACCAGCAACAGCATGAGGGCACGACGCCACCGACGGCGCGGACTCCATGTCGCGCCGATCCCCGCATACAAGGCGAAGACGGGAAAGACGGTCATCCAGAAGCGATCGAGCCGATGCGTGAAGAACCACCAGATGAGAAACACGTAACAGAGGTAGCCCAGAAGAGCAAAATCGGTCCATCCCCGTCGTCGTGCGAGAATCCCCAATAGAAAAAAAGGAACAATCAGAGGCGCCAGCCAGGGACTTTTCAGAACGACTTGGACGGCATCGCCGCCCAATCGTTTGAGCGAGAAGTCGCGGGCATGATGAGCCGCCTTCCAGCGTTCGTTTTTGACCGGATCCCAGGTGCCGGTACTGTCGCCGAAGATGGTAAACGCGAGCGGATAGACCGGATTCCCCGTCAATGCGTAGTTTTTTCCATACCACAACCCCGCCGCCAAAAGCACCGCGAACGCATAGAGGAGGGTCGGGGATGCGAGCCGCATAAGACTTCCTCGCCGCGAAAAACAAGCCTCACCCCAAGCAAGTGCATTTTTTTCATTATCATATTTCTGTTCACTGATATCTTTTTGTGCATTACTATTACTTTGTTCAATATCTTTGTTTTTCCTTCTCCCATGACCTGCGATCCAGAAGACGGCAATCGTCCACACGCCGATCGGGAAGACAACGAAAGGGACGGCCGTGTATTTCGTCGCGGCGGCGGCTCCCGCGAAAAAACCCGCCAGAAAGAGCAGCGATATCCCACCGGCAGGCGACGACCGGGCGGGCCGATCCCGCCGAAGAGTGCCGCCGGAGTAGATCACCAGCATGTAGATCGCCTGAAATTGGTACAAGGCGAGCACCCCTTCGACCAATCCGTTGCCGGAAACATAGATGATCCACGGAATCGAGACGTAGAGCACTCCCCCCAAGATGCCGGCGGTCGGCGAAAAGAGACGTCGTCCGGCCATCCAGACGGCGAGCCCGCCCAATAGCGCGAAACCTGCGATCACCGTCTTTCCGATCATCGCCCCCCGAAACCAGTCCCCGGTAATCATCATCCCCAACAGGCAATGCATCTCCGCCCCCAGGGGCATGTTCGTGTAGACATTATGCTCCATGAAACCGATCGAGCCCTGCTGGAAGAACTCCCGAGGGCCTTGCAGATGGTAGGAGTTCATGTCGTACTCGCTCGAGGGAATCATGCCCAGAAGCAGGGTCACCACAACCGGCGGAGCGGCGAACCAGAGCCATCGTCGCGGGAGAGTCAACCGATCTTCCCCGGCAGGCGTTTCCAACGCCCCCGGAGCGCATGGCTTTCGCCGCCACCAGTTCCAAGCGACGAACCCTGCCGCGGCGTCCCCTGCGAGGACCATCAGGAACGCGAGCCATCGCTGATGCAGCATGCCGACCAGACCCATCGCGAGTACCGCCGTGGAAATCAGATTCAGCCCCAGCGCGGTCGCCAAGACGAACAGCTCGAGCCGAGTCCACTTTCGGGGCGCTGCGACCGAATCGAACTTGATCCACATGAGCACGCCGGAGCCGATACCGAAACCCGCCGCGACGATCGCCAGAGCCGGAAACAACACACCGATCCGTTCCAGCAGCGCGAACTCCCCGGCATACGCAAACCAGCAGGAGACCAGATCTTCCGGTACCAGCAAATAGGAAAAGAGCGAAAAGCGAGTGACGGTCGCCCCGACCATCGCACTGAGCGTACTCAATGCGGTGGAAAAGAAGGCGAACAGGTACAACAACGTCCCGACCACGACCACATAAAACCAGCCGCCGGCAGGGAAACGACGCTGTGGAGCGGCACTTCCGCCGTGGGACGCGGTTCCGGAATCGGTCTTCTTGCGTTTCTTCATGATCCTACGGAACGAAATCTGTGAATAGAATGAGGGAGAAATCGGCTTGAGCCCGACCATACCCAATCGGGCCACTCCCTTGGAAAAAAACCGACGGATTCTATACTTGGAGTATACAACAAACGCTTCGCGAAAACAGCTTCCCGGTCTCCATGCCTCGGAGATGTCCGCGATTTGCCCTCTTTTCCGGACCGCACCATCGATGAAGTCCTCGCCCAAATCACAAGACGTTCATGCTTCTTCCACCGACCGACACCGACAACTCCCCCGGTGGATGAAAGTGAAACTTCCCAAAGGCGGCGGAATGCACCGGACCGCGGAATTGCTCCGGCAACAGTCGCTCGCCACGGTCTGCGAACATGCGCGTTGCCCCAATCGGTCGGAATGCTACACGCGCAAAACGGCCACCTTCCTCATTCTCGGCACCACATGCACGCGCGACTGTGCTTTTTGCAGTGTGACTTCGGGCGAGCCGCAGCCGGTCGACTCGAAGGAGCCGGGGCGATTGGCCGAGGCGGTCCGGTCGCTCGGACTCGGGCATGTGGTCATCACTTGCGTCGCACGGGACGATCTGGCCGACGGCGGAGCTTCACACTTTTGCCGCTGTCTCCAGTCGATTCGGGAGAAAACGACGGCCACCATCGAGGTGCTGCCGAGCGACTTCGCCGGCAACTTCGTGGCGATCGATCAACTCGTCGACGCGCGGCCGGAGGTCTACAACTACAACGTGGAAACCGTCCCACGTCTATTCCGGTCGATCCGCGGACCGATCCCAGACTACCGGCGCACGCTGGCGATCTTTCGGCATATTCATCGGCGCGATCCTTCGGTCGTGCTGAAATCGGGCATCATGCTCGGACTCGGGGAAACCGACCAGGAGGTCCTCGAAACGCTCTGCGACTTGCACGACGCGGGTTGCCGCGTGATCACGATCGGGCAATATCTCCAGCCGGCCGCCGATCGGGCGCCGGTACGGCGATTCGTTCCCCCCGAAGTGTTCCGCCAATGGCAAGATTTCGCCGAACACCTCGGATTCGAGCACGTCGCCTCCGGACCCATGGTTCGCTCCAGCTATCATGCCGGCGAGGCGTTCTCACAAGTACGAAGCACGTCTTCTCTCGATGCATTCGGCTAATGCGTATGCCAAAATGCCGGGAAAAACAGACTCAGAATGACGAAGAGCTCCAACCGACCAAGCATCATCAACCAGATAAACATGAACTTACTGGGCTGGGTAAAGTTGCCGTAGTTCTGCCGAGCGCCGATCAAACCGAGACCGGGACCGATGTTGTTCAAGGTCGCGGCGATGGAACTTCCGCTGTCGACGAGTTTCTGGTCGAGGGGAATCTCCGACTTCTCCCACGTGCTGTTCGGCTCGATCGCCAAAAGCAGCCCCCAGGCGACGACAAAGATGAGGATGGTAATCAAGAAATAAGCCAGAATCCGCTTCCGTGCATGTGGCAAATGCACCACCTTCCCGCCGAGTTGGATTGGACGAACCACGTTGGGATGGAACGCCAATTCGACTTCCTGGCGCAGAATCTTGAACGCGAAAAGAAACCGAATGACCTTGATACCGCCGCCGGTACTGCCTGCGCAACCGCCCACGAACATGAGCACCAGCAGGATGCATCGCGAAAGGGCGTTCCAGTTCTCGAATTCGTCGGTGCAAAAGCCGGTGGTCGTCATGATCGAGACGGTCTGAAACACCGAAAAGCGAAAAGATTGCATCAAGGGAACCTTCTCGGAAAGGTCTTCTTGCTGGTTTTCGGGAAGGATATTCTCCTCAATCTTCTCTTGTCGGGTGACGGGGATATCGGAGGTGCCGATTTGGTCGAAATCGTCATGTGCCAAGCCGCTGAAAAAGATCACCAGAGTGGCGATGCCGAGGATCAGCATGTAGGTTCGCCACTCAGGGTCGCGAAAGACCTGCTTCAACTCCCCCCGCAAGAGAAGATACAGGAGAATGAAGTTGGTGCCGGCGAGAAACATGAAGCAGGTGATCGTCATCTCGATGAGTGGCCCGTTCAGCTCCGGATCGGTGATGAAATGGCCGACGCTCGCGTTGTAGGTGCTGAATCCCCCCGTGGCCATCGTTCCGAAGGCATGACAGATCGCATCGAAAATCGGCACGCCTTCGAGCATCAACAAAAGACACAAAAGAACATTCAGCCCTGAGTAGATCAGAAACAACACCCAGGCGGTCTCCTGCATGCGGGCCTTGGGATTGGCGCTGCTGGGTCCGGGCATTTCGGCGCGCATCATCGCCTTGCCGGCCGATCCCTGCCCCAGGATCGCCACGAAGAGGACCATGATCCCGAGCCCGCCCAGGTAATGGGTGCTGCTTCGCCAGAAGAGAATGCATCGCGGAACCATCCGGCGGTCTTCCAGTTCGCTCAGGACGGTCGCTCCGGTGGTGCTGAATCCGGACTGCGCCTCGAACATGGCGTCGATGGTGGACATCGGAACGTTGGGCGCGCGCTCGACATGCGCCAGAAGATACGGCAGAGCGCCGAGAACGGTGGCCAGAAGCCAGCTCAAACCGACCACGGCCATCGCTTCTTTACGAAAAAGCTGAGTGGAGCTCTTACGGTCGAACCACCGCAGGGTGAATCCCACGATAAAACAGACGAACATCGAGAAGACCAACCCCAAAAACCCCTGCCGCTCGACCTCCCAATCGCCTCCGAAAAGCGGGACCGCCCAAGGGAGACTGAACGCCATGCTCACGCCGAGGAGGATCGAAACCAACCCCAACATCTTTGACAGTAGTCGGTAATTCATGAAATCCCGTGATCCATCAAAAAAGGGGCCGTCCCGAGAGGCGGGGCTTCGATATCGGCCGACGACTTCGCCTCGGGACTTGAGAAAGGAATTGCCGCCATGGTACAATAATCTTTATGATTTTCAAGGGTTTTCCAAGTGTAGCCCATGGAAAAGCGGAGGGCTTGCAGCTCGCCTGAAGTGGCAACGCCCTTGAACCGCCACTCTGCCCATGGTCGTTTCAGATTATCTTCCACCAAATCGCCTTCCTGGAAAGGAAACATCGTATGATTTCTCCCAAGTACGCATCCGCGACGCATCGAGTGTGCCTTCTATCGTTTTTGCTGATGGTGACGATCGCCTTCCTGGGTAATTTCCCCTGCCGGCTTCCGGCCGCCGAACGGGAGGACAAGCCGAATATCATTTACATCATGACCGATGACCTCGGCTACGGCGACCTCGGGTGCTACGGGCAGGAGAACATCCAGACGCCGAACATCGACCGAATGGCCGATGAGGGCATCCGCTTCACCCAACACTACTCCGGTTCGACCGTCTGCGCCCCTTCTCGGTGCAGCCTCATGACCGGCCGTCATACCGGCCACACGTACATCCGCGGCAACGGCGAAGTGAAACCGATGGGCCAGCTCCCTCTGCCGGCGGAAACGGTGACGGTGGCCGAATTGTTGAAAAAGGCCGACTACCGGACCGCTCTGATCGGCAAATGGGGGCTCGGCGGCCCCGACTCGGTGGGCATTCCCAATCGACAGGGATTCGATTATTTCTTCGGATATCTCTGCCAACGACATGCCCACAATTATTATCCCGAGTTCCTCTTCCGAAACCAAGAGCGCGTGCCGCTGCCGGGGAATGAGGTCGACAACGACCGGCTCGACGGCGCAGGCTACGCCACGAAACGAACGACCTATTCTCATGACCTGATGGCCCGGGAAGCCCTCGATTTCGTCCGACGCAACCAAGACCAACCGTTCTTTCTGTATCTGTCGCTGACGATCCCCCACGCCAACAACGAAGGCGGCCGGAAAGGGATGGAAGTGCCTTCCTACGGCATCTACGCCGACCGCGACTGGCCGGAACCTCAAAAAGGACACGCCGCCATGATCACGCGGATGGACGGCGATGTCGGAAAACTACTCGATCTGCTCAAGGAGACGGGAATCGACCGGGAAACCCTCGTGCTGTTCACCAGCGACAACGGTCCTCACCGTGAAGGCGGCAACGATCCCGACTTCAACGACAGCAACGGCCCTCTTCGCGGCATCAAACGCGATCTGCTTGAAGGTGGCATTCGCGTGCCGCTGATCGCCCGCTGGCCCGGCAAAATCACCCCGGACACCACCACCGATCATCTTTCCGCCTTCTGGGACTTCCTCCCCACCGCCTGCGAGGTCGCCGGCGTCGCTCCGCCGGAGGACATCGACGGCATCAGCTACCTGCCCACGCTGCTCGGAAAGGATCAGCCGGAGCACGAATACCTTTACTGGGAGTTCAAGCAGAAACGGGCCGTGCGTTTCGGACCCTGGAAGGCGATCTACCGGCATCCCGGCACCGTGGAATTGTACAACATTCAAAACGACTTGGACGAATCGGACAACGTCGCCGATCAGCACCCCGATTTGGTCCACAAAGCGAAGGAGTTGATGCGTCGGGCCCACACCGAATCGGAAAAGTTCCCCATTCCGGAAATCCAGTAACCGTTCACCGAATGCGACCTCTCCATCGAGGAAGCCCCCGACGCCGATCGCGCGGGGGCTTTTTTGATGCACCGCCACTACGGAGCCGGGGCAATCCCCACCTCGGGCTCCGTATTCAACCCGGCCGGGAAGAAACGGTATTTCTCGCCGGGGGGCGTCTTCGCGGGAGCATTGGCCCAGGTCCAGATTCCGGGCAATCCGTCGCTGAAGTGCGGACCGAGCATGTTTTTCAAATTGCCGGTCACGACGATCGTCAATCGATGATCGCCCGCCTCCAACCGATGCCGTCGCAGCAACTCTTCCGGAGGCCAAGCGATATGGCCGAGCGTCTCGCCGTCGAGGAGGACGGTCGCCAGCGAGCCGTTCCAGTCGGGCAGTCGCACCTGAATCGCTTCGGCGGGAGCCTCCAACGAAAAGCCATACTCGTAGGCGACTTTTCCGGGATCGAACGGGCGACCTTGCTCGTCCCAACGGCCGTACTCCAGTGGTCTCGGGGAGGTGACGACGAACCCTTTTTCCGCCGGTTCGAGAAAGAAATCGCCCAACACGTAGACCGGCATCAGCTCGCATAAAACGTGGAAATGCTCCGCCGAAAGCGTCAACCGGTTCTCTCCCGCCCGAACCGCTTCGGCGAGCGGCGCGGCACGCATGTCTTCATCGAACCAAGCGTCGGCGGCCGGGAAGTCGAGCGGCCGGTCGTTGCAACGGACGTCATACAGCCAGGGGCGTTCCACCGCCACGGCCAATGATTCGGCGATCTTTTCGACCGCATCGGGATCGACGTGGAAACGATACGTCACGGTGAACGGATGATCGTTCTCGATCGGGGCGTGGAGAAACCGCCGGCGATACTGGATCGCGCGACTCCAGAGATTGTCGTCGAAGCCGTGCAACTGCCAATTGCGGCGATCCGCCTTGACGGTGTTCATCTCTTCGAACACCTGATCGCCGACCTTCAAATCGCAATAGTCGAGCATCAGCAGATTGGGATCTCGGCATTCGATCGCAGCGAGATCGACCACGACGTTTTCGGTCGTCTTCGGGAGCGGGGGATCGGTCTTTAACGAACGAACTTCCGGCAAAGCGAGCCAGAGGGCGTGCCCCAGAGCCGGCAGGTCGAGCACGGCCGACTGGCCGGTCGGCGTCGGTTTGCAGGCCACTTCGCGGATTTCACCGCGTGCGGTATCGAGTTGATAGAGTGAATGGCCCTCCAATTCCACGATTCCCCGAAACGGGGTTTCCCACGGATGGCAAAAAAAGTACAGGATCGCCCCGTCGTCGAGAACCTTACGTCGCCAGCAGAGGTTCGCCGGCAACTTCGCGCCTCCTCGGCCGCAAATTCGCGGTGGAACATGTCGCCGGAGGGCGAGAACCAGGTTGTCCAGATCGGCCGTAAGGTGCCAATTCTCGGAGAACTCCCGAGCGAGCTCGGCCACAGAGTTGCTTTTGCGACCGTCGAGGCGCGTGGGAACCTCGCCGCATTGGTAGACGTGCCCACCGGAGGCGAGGAACGCCCGCACCTGCTGGAGCGTCGAGGATCGCCAGTTCTCCATGCCCGGCGGAATCACGATCACCTCGTACGTCGCCCGGCCGAGATGATACTTCCCATCCTCCGATCGGCCGAGTTCTTCCATGGTGAACTCATCGCCGAGATCGAAATCGATCTGGCCGCCCTGCAGCGCCGTCAGGGTCTGGATCTGCGATTCCCGAAGCGATTCCAAAGCGAGCGACGCGGCCTTGCCGTCGGGATAATTGGACGGGACGAAATGGAGCCACCCGGTGGTGTCGGGATGGAGGACGAGAACCCGATTTGTTTCGGTTCCCTGCATCAGGGCCCAGTTGGCGCGGGAGCTGTGATCGGCCTGCAACCGGTAGCCGTCCCACCAAGGGCTGTGATCGCTGAGCGTCTGCGGCCAATCGTACTTTCTGGAACCGGCGAGCGTCTGGTGGCTCAGATGCGGATTGTTCAAGTTCACGCCCATCGTGAGGATGAAATCCTCCAGCGGCTTGAACTGGCGGATGGCCATCTCGTATCCCCCCCCGCCGTTCGCCTCGCAGAGGACCCGCTCGCACCCCAGTTGGTGCGCGATGCTGCTGAGCTCCTTCATGTTCAGAAAATACACTCCCTGCTCCCGGAGGCTCGTCGGGTAGAACTGGAATCCCAGAAGATCGTTGCCCGGCGCTTGCATCCACCGGAGCGTCGCCATATTGCTCGTCTGCTTCGCCGGCACGGGCCATTCATGCTCCCAGAGGTGTCCGGTGAAGGCCAGACCATGCTCCCCGCACCACTGGTAATAAGGGCGGTAGAAATTTTCGATCCACAATCGATGCAGCGTCGAAAAATAGTCGAACCGCACCTGAGGGCTTTCGGGGGTCTCGAAACAGAGATCCCCAAGTGATGGGCGCAGGTCGTAGCCGTGATCTTTCTTGAACTGCTCCAAGAAATACTCGGATATCTGATAGCCGTGCCGACCGACCAGTTCCGGCTCGTCGGTGAAGGAGTATCGGATCTGATCGCCGAAGTGATCGCCGAAATGCCGAGCGTACTGGTGGTGCGTGGATTCGAGGAACGCCTCAATGGTGCCCGGCCGTGTGACATCGACATACGGCATGTGGGCCGTGGCGCCTCGGGGAGGCACTTCACACTGGACCATCGCCACGACGGGATGCTCGGAAGCGGCCTCTTTCCAGGCGTTTTCCCCCAAACGCCGCGGAGATTTCCCTTCTTCCGGCGGGCGGAAACAGGCCAACACCTTCCCCTCGGGCAACTGATCGGGATTCTTGCACAGGACGTAACGCAGATATTGGGCCGCAAGATCGGGGTGCTCGGCGATGACATGTCCTCCCGCGAAGCCGGAAGGGTAGCTGTTCTCGTCGTAGATATGGCACAACAACCCCAATCGCCGGCACTCACTCAAGGAGTGCTCCCAAAGGTCGAACCACTCTTCGGAGAGATACTCCGTCACCAACCCCGGCCGCGGATGCACGAACACGCCTCCCATGCCCCGTTCGGCGAACTGTTCGAGCATTTCGGTGATGCGGTCGCGGGTCACCTTGCCGTTCCAAACGAACAAGGGCTGAGGACGCGCGGCGGGGGGAGGATCGGCAAATCGATCCAACCAGGCGGGCGAAAACTCGTTGTCCGCGGAGGAATCCTGCGCCGACGAGACCTCATCTCCCGAAAGGCCGACTCCGACGACCAGCAAAATGGAGATGAGAAAGGAAGTTCCCAAAAGGAAGCCCCGACGACTTCCCGGTTGCGACCGATTGAACTTTCGCATGACACGGCTCCTCGTGAAAGTGGCGGACGACCGGAAAAACAAGCCACCCGATTCCGAAATCGGGCCCCCCCTTTCCCGGACAACAGCGAAGAGAAACTCTTTTCGTACAAAAAACCGGCGGAAGCACGTGGATGATGAGGCTATTGTTTTTTCGGCGGTTCACTGGAAAAGGCACAGAGGGCTTCCCGGACGGCCGCGACCTGCTCCGGGGTGACCGTCAAGTACCGGTGTTGGCCGGACGAGTTCTCCTCGAAGGAGGCCAGTCCGTTTTCATCGATGTGGACGGTCCCTCGGGGCGAAAGACCGAAATAACCGCGATCAGGACGCACCGCATAGAGCACACTGGTCAGATCGTACGTCGGTTGATCGTTCGTCAACCCTCGATAATAATGGTAGGCTTCCTTCACCGGATGATGCTCGACATAGTTATAGTCTTCCTGCATGCTCTCCGCGGGATACTGAATGAATCGACCGATTTCGTAGCCACTGACCACCATGGGCGTCGGCCAGTGCTCGAAGAGGTAGCGCGAGGCATCCAAATCCTTGACGATGTTGTACTCTTTGTGGTTCTCGTACTTCGGGTGAAACTCCGCCGCCATGATCGAAAGCAGCTTCACCTTCCGCTTCACCAGGTCTTGCCCGTTGAGGTTGCTGATCGCGTCCGGCTCGCTCTGGAGCAGTCGGGCGAGATTCGTCGAAAAGCCGACTTGGATCACCACCACCGACCCATCGTCTTCGGCGGCGAGGATGTCGCGGAGGAGCGTCACGGCGTCGGGCATGTTCGCGCCGGGCTGCACATCGCGACGGTAACGGGCGTTGCCTTGTTCATTGACCGCTTCGACCACCGGCTTCAAATACTTGCCGTCCTGGGGAGTGACGCCTTGCTGCACCACACCGATCGGAATATCGCCCCGACCGTAGAAGGAATTGACCAAATCGACCATCGGCGCCGCGTAGGTGTTGTCCTTGGTGACGGTCACCGCCAACAGTTCGCACTCGGCACGATTCATCAGCGCATGAATCACCGCCAGGGCCATCGTATCGTCGACGTCGTTGCCGATATCCGTATCGAAGATGATCTTCACCGGCGCCTGTGCCCTCGCCGAACTCCCCCAAAACGGCAATCCCGAAATGACAATCGCCAACACAACATTCAAGAATGCAACACTTGTTCTCATCGTTTTTTTCCTCCTAAGACAAGGATTCGCTTCGGTCGGTTTTTCAAGGAGTGCGTTTTTCCGTCGAACCGGAGACAAAGACTTCACCATCGTCGAGCTTGATGGTTTCGATTCGGCCGATCAAATGCTTTTTGTGGGAGATGGGAATTTGCACCCGGAGCAGCGGGTCGCCCCCGTCCCACAGAATTTCGGCGTCGAACTGATCCCAACGCACCACCTGCAACAGTTCGTCGACCACACTTCGACGCGAAACAGGCAACCGGCCCAACCGAAAGGCGATCAGGCGAAACGCCAGCATGTTCGGCTCCGGGACGGTGACTTCGAACGTCGCATGCAATACGCCCTCGAACTGATCGGTGTCGACCTGCGCAGCCAGTTCCACGCGATCGGGATGAATCCTCACCCGGGGTTCACGGACTTCATTCGGGAGCACCTCGGGATGATTCTCGACCAGATCGACAGCCAGCCAGCCGTTGATCTCCTGTTCAGTCATCAAGGCGTGCCACCGGCCGACTTTTCCCACCTCATTATAGAGCGAAGTCGCCTTGCGGACCATCTCCTCGCTCGCCTCCCGCTGCCGAGCGGGAGAAATCTCGAGGGACTGCTCGTAGAATTCCGGACGAGTGTGGATCGCCAGATAGACCCCGGCTCCCACCAATAGAATCAAGAACACGAGTCCGATCAAGGTACGCGACAAGATTTTTTTCCAACGTTTCGCGTCAGTCATTGATGGTCTCACCTTCTCCGGTTGAAAACCGGGAAAAGGGCGATGGGGGCGTGGCTCCGGTCGAAGAGCTCCACGAGAGCGTGGTTCAATCTTCGCAGAATCGCAGCAGAGAATAGCGTTTCTTGCCGCTGCGGAGAACCATAACCGTTTCACTGGCCAGATGCTCTTTGCCGAGGGAGGTTTCCAGATCGGTCACCTTCCGGTTGTTCACATACGCCCCCCCCTGCTGGATGGTTCGTCGCGCTTCGCTTTTCGACTTCGCCAGTTTCGAGGCGACGAGGGCATCGGTGATCATTAGTCCTTTCTCGAGAACCTCGGGCGACATCTGATGGCTGGGAACATCGGCGAAAATCGAGACCAGATCCCGGTCGCTCAGATCGCTGATCTCGGCGCCGAAAAAGATGTCCGTGGCGCGACGGGCCGTTTGCAACCCCTCGGAACCGTGTACCAATTCGGTGATCGCCTCGGCGAGCCTGCGCTGCCCGAGACGCCGGCCGGGATCCTCCTGATGCTCGGCGATCAAGGCATCGATCTCCGATTCCGAGTCATCGGAAAACAGACAGAGACACTTGCGCACATCGGCGTCGTCGACATTGATCCAGTATTGGTAGAACTGGTAGGGACTCGTCTTCTCGGGAGAGAGCCAAAGCGCCCCCGACTCGGTTTTCCCCATCTTCTGCCCGTCGCTCTTGGTCAGAAGTGGATTGGTCATGCCGTAGAGCTGCACCGACTCCATGCGCCGGGCCAAATCGATGCCGGCGGTGATGTTCCCCCACTGGTCGCTGCCGCCCACCTGGAGTTCGCAGCCATGGGTGCGATAAAGATGCACGAAATCGTATGCCTGCAACAGCATGTAGCTGAACTCGGTGTAGCTCAGACCACTGTCGGTTCGCGCGAGTCGGCTCTTGACCGAATCCTTCGTCAGCATCACGTTCACCGGGAAATGCTTACCGACATCGCGCAAAAACTCGAGATAGGAGAAACTTCCGATCCACTGGTGGTTATTGAGAAGAAGCGCCCCGGTTTCCGTATCGTCGAAGTGGAGGAAACGTTGCATCTGGAGCCGCATTGAGGCGATGTTCCGCTCGATCTGATCGGTCGAAAGGAGATTCCGCTCCTCGCTTTTGCCGCTCGGATCACCGATCATGCCCGTGGCTCCCCCCACCAGCGCGATCGGCCGATGTCCCGCTTTTTGGAATCGGCGCAAAATGGAGAGAGCCACCAAATGCCCCACATGGAGGCTGTCGGCGGTGGGATCAAAACCGGCGTAGACGGTCCGTTTTTTTTCCTTCAGCCAGTCGGGCAAGCGTTCGTCGTCGGTCGTCTGGTGAATCAAACCACGCCATTTCAGTTCGGCAAAAATATCGTTCATGATCGTTTCGTTTCCTGGAATCCTGGGAAGCGACATCGGCGATGCATCTATGAAACCGGAAGGTAGAAGAAAAAAGAATCACCAACTTCCGCCCCGGAAAGTAGGCGCGGAGTCGGCCCCGATCGATCGCCATTCGGTGAGGGTAAGGTTCACGGAAGGCTCCATTGTACGCGATCTTCGTCGTCGTGCCAACGGAAGGGGCGGGACATGCCGGCAAGAAGAAACGCTGAAGACGAGCCGCCGCAAGGGTTTATTCTTGCGAGACTTCCCGCAACTTGTCGCGGAACCGCTGAAGTTCCTCGGACAAAAGAGTGGAACGCGGCGCGAGTCGGACCGCCTTCTCTTGCACTTGAACCGCCTTCTCATACTGGCCCGCCCCGAAATGAACATGGGCGAGCGTGTCGAGCAACGAGGGATTCTCGGGAGAGAGCTCCAGCGCCTTGTTGGCCATCTTGAGCGCTTCCTCGAAATCCTCCTCGTCGCCCGTACTGCCGGTGCCCCCCGTGTTGCCCAGAAGCCAAGCCAATTGGTTGTAAGGCGTCGAGGAGTCCGGGCGTTTCTCGATTTCCCCGCGAAGGTGCTGGGCCACCTCCTTGAGCAACTTCCGCGTTCGCTCGCGGTATTCCTCCGAGACTTCCGGCATGCGATAGCGGAGGATCAAACAGTCGATCGCATGCGGGTCGTTTTGGAGTCCTTCGTCGACCAGTTCTTTCGCCTTTTCGTAGTTTTTTTCCTCCAAAGCGATCAGCGCTTGGAAGAAATTTCGACGAGAGATGAAATCTTGGGTGCTCAGCCCGATGTATCCGGTGTCGAGTTTTTTGGTCCCCTTGATTTTGTCGATCGCCTGTTGAAGGCTTTCCGCGGCGGTCGCGGGATCCCCCATCTCGTAGTGGATCTCCGCGATGCGCGACGAGGCCAAAAGGCCCATCTCCGGCGTTCCTTTCTCCTGCACGCCCTTGAACTCCTCCAGGGCCAACCGGAGTTGTTGTCGCGAACTGAGAATGAACCCCGCTTGGAAGTGCTCGTAAGCCAGTCGGCGGCGGAGCATCTCGTTCGGGTCCAACCGGCGTGGATTGGGGTTCTCCCTTTCCGGGTAAAGATCATAGCCCAGGTATCTGGCTTCGGTGATCACCTTCTCGGCCTTCTCCTTCCGCCCCGCATCGCGGAGGAATTCGGCGAGGAAGTAATACATCAGAATGTCCGTCTCGCGAATCCGTTTATCGCGGGATTTCTCGATCAGCCGCGCGGCGAGCTTGGCGTACGCATCAAGCTGATCGCGGAAGGCGTCGGTATCGCGTTTTTCGGTTTCTTCCAGCGCGATGTACTCCAGGATCAGCCGAGAATAGGGATCCTCGGCGGTCGGCTGGAGTTGTTCCTCGGCGGTGGAGAACCATTGTTCCCGGGGGGTTGGGCTGGTCGGCGCGAGGGTGATGATGGAACTGGCCGCGTCGTAACGCAACTCGGGATACTCGGCGAAGGAAACGATGCGGCAGAGGGCTTCCATCCCTTTTCCGGCAGGCAGATCGACCAGATCGCGGATCGTCTCGTGGCGTTCCGGAATCGTGGAAAGGGGATAGTCGCGCATCAATCGCCGTACTTCGGGGGGGTCGCTCGGGGTGACCCACCGCTGCTCCATCAGACGCATCAGATAGCGGGCTCGATGGGCGACTTCGAAATCGTCGCTTTCGGTGGCCCGACGGATCGCGGAAAAGGCCGGAATGCCGATCTCGGCCAACGCTTCCTGAGCCGACTGCCGGACGTAATAGTCGTCGTCGCCGAGCCGGTCGATCCATTTCTCGATCCGTTCGGAAAGAGCCGTTTTCTCGGGAGGGGCTTCAGAATCCGCATTTTCGGCCTCCGATTCCCGGGCTTCCGCTTTCGGCGACTCCGCTTCCCGGGCCAACAGACGCGGCCCCCCCTCTTCCACGACGATCATCGGAAACAACAGGAAAGCGATCGGTGGGACGAAACGAATCGCCGGGACGGAGAGCCTTTTCACTCGAAGGCGGTGGGAAGAGGAATGCCACATAAGATGACGCCCTTTTCTCGGGGAACGAACTCGCGTTTCGAAGGGGGGATCGAATCGATTCTACTCTTGTTTCGCCGCACCGGAGCGCTCGGAGGGGGCGAGGGAATCTTCCATCTGGTCGATGTATCGGCGCAAGCGCTCCAGCTCGTCGGTCACCGACCGGAGCTTGAGCATGTTGGCCACGCGCTTATGCAGCTCGAGCTTGTTGACCGGCTTACTCAAATAGTCGTCGCAGCCGGCCGATACGGCGCGTTCGATGTCGCCCAATTCACTCAGCGCGGTGACCATGAGGATCATGATGTCCTTCGTCTCGGGATCCGCTTTGAGTTGCTGACAGACCTCGAATCCGCTGAGTTTGGGCATCATGATATCGAGCAAAATGAGATCGGGATGGAAGGAGGCGACCTTCTCGAGGGTCTCCTGCCCGTCGTGGGCGACGTCGATCTCGCATTCGCACTCCAGGAGGTAGGCTTCGAGGAGTTCTACATTGGTCATATTGTCGTCGGCGATGAGAACTTTGCTTTTCGCCATCATTTCTTTCTCACTCCCATTCCTTAAAATCCACTGAAAAGTACGAGGGAAGCATCGCCATCGGGATCAAAGCTCCCGCTCGGCCGAGTCCATCGAGAGATACAATGCCGTTCCCCAAGCGAGGGCTTCGATGGCCTTTCCGCTTTGCCCTTTTTCGTCCGGGTCGATCATCGTCGTGTTGATGCGAACATTCCATATGGCGTTGGCGCCGAGCGCATGAGCCTGCTGGAGCATTCGCACGATCGCTTCGCGACGGGCCCGCTCGAGCAATTGCTCGAAAGGCCGAATATTGCCGCCGGTGATATTGATCAACGCACCGATCAAACGGTTGAAACGGTCGTTTCCCATCACGATCTGGCCGACGACCATCTGGCCGCGCGTGGGCCGCCAATTCTCCGGGAGGCGTTTCAGGTCGGTCACGAAAATGTCGGCGTACTGCGATTCTCGCCGGGCGAGACTCTGCAGATGCTGCTTTTCAAGCCACTTCCCGCCGAAACCGGCAACCGCCAACAACAAAAGCGGCAGTCCCACGACGAAGAACAGCACGACCAATTCCATCCCGATCCGGACTGCGTCGTCGGCTTGGGCAAAAGGAGCCATCCACGAAATCATGATGGGTTTTCTCCGGCTTCTTCCACCACGACCGCCGTGCCGTAGCAGAACAGTTCCGAAGCGCCCGCCGTGATCGAACTGGTCGCAAAACGGATGTTCACCACGGCGTTGGCCCCGAGCCGTTTCGCCTCATCGACCATCCGTTCGACCGACTGCCGGCGGCTCTCGCTGAGCAGATCGGTGTAGCCCTTCAGCTCGCCTCCGACAATGTTTTTGATATTCGCGGCGATGTCGCGGCCGAGGTGTTTCGCTCGAACCGTGTTGCCCTGCACCAACCCCTTGATCTCCAGGATTCTCCGTCCCGGCACAAAATCGGTATTGATCAATAGCATCGACCCACGTTCCTTAACTAATAGCTCCCACCCGATCATTACAAAAAGGCGGCCGTCCCGGCACTGACTTCGGAGGGGCGATCTCTCAGGCCCCTTCTCTTTTCTCGGCTTCCTGGGCCTGCTGCTGCGCCTCGAACTGGGCCGCGATCGTCAATTGCCGCGATTTCATCAACGCCTCTTCCGCTTCCTTCAGACGCCCCGCCTTCTGGTAGAGCGAGCTGAGAATGGTAAACCCGAAGGCGTCTTCCGGTTCGAGTTCCGTGTATTTTTCACCGTGGACGATCGCTTCCTCGAAGCGATCCTGCTTGCCGTAAAACGCGCTCAAGGCGGCTTGGGCCAGAGCATCGTCGGGGTGAGCTTCGCTCAACTCCTTCAGGTCGGCAATCGCCCCTTCGAGATCTCCGCTTCGCTGTTTCTCGATGCAGGCGTCGTACCACTGGACCTTATCATCATATTCAGGCATAAGTACCTCTCCGATTTCTCCCGGCTGAAAGGGGGCGACGCAAAAGCGATGCAAAAGGTTCCGGGGACGCCTCTCGGGAGGCGAGGCGGTCCCCCGACCCGAATTTCCCGGCTCATCCGCTTCGGCTCATCCGCTTCGGGGATTTTGCTTCGGTCGACAGATGCTCTTCACGGTCTTGTAGTAGCATTCTATGCCAGTGACGGGGTTTTTCAAGCCCCGAGCATCACACCGGTACCGAAGATCGAGAATCCCCCCCGCGGGACGAGGCGACGGGCCTGCCGAACGCTATCGATGGGGATTCTCGGAAGAAGCCGCCTGACTGCGTTGTTTTTTCACAGGATCGAGACGCTCGAGGAAGGCGGGAAACTCATTCCAGCGGCTCGGTTCGCAAACGGTAATGCCCCATGCGTTGGCCGAATCTCGGACCGGTCAGGGAATGCTTGATATCGAGCGTTTCCTTGTCGAGCACCAGGATGATCCGCTGGAGTCCCCGGGTGGCCAGGCAGAGGTAGCTGTCGTAGGTCTCCGAGAGATACCATCGCTGCCACCCCGCGAGGTTGGGATAGCGCCCGATCACATGGTGGATCGGCTCTCCGGCGCAGTCGACACGCTGGAGCCGGTGGCAGGCATCGCACTTTTTCCATCGCATTCGCCGAGGACTGACCCATTGGTGGCACAGGGGACACATGACCAACTTGCTTCGAAGGACCGGCTTGCCGGAGATCGCACAAGGCGCGGTCATCGCCTGGAGGACCTGCTGCCCGGTGGCGGAACATTGCACGAGCTCGCTCTTGAGAACCCTCTGTCCCGTGGCTTCGCAGATGCCGATCTCGTCGGCGGCGGCGACGGCGCCGGAATCGGTCATCGCTACATGATAGGTCAAGTGGCCGGAATAAGGGGATCGAAACGGCGGGGCATGCAGCCGCACGGTCCAATCGGAGAAATCCAGCTGGTGCGGGGCTTCCCGATCGGAAGCATCCTTGAAGGAAAGCTCGATCTTTCCCCGGGCGAACACCGCCCAAATGATCGCCTCGTCGAGCTCCGAAGCAGCGGTTTTCTTCAGGTCGAACATCTGCAAGGCCAATGGTCGGAGCTGGGTAACCACCTCCTCCATGGATTCGGGGGGATTCGTCAACGGCACCGTGGCGTGCACTTCGAGCGCTTGGATCAAATCGGGCTGGATCTTCCGACCGTGCCGATCGAGGTAGATTTCCTCGCGTTTGCCGTCCTTCCAACAACCGAATCGGATGACCGGCAAAAACTCCAGTGAGCAGCCCGCCAAATGCAAATGACCGCCGTCGAGGCGATACGACGGGAAAAGCCGATCGACGATACGACGAATATTCGAAGGCTGATTCGCCGGCAAATAATGAGCAAGACGTGTCGCACTTTTTTGGGTACTCACCGCGGTCCCCCTCTGATCGCTTCGCAAAAGCCCGCCCTGCCCCGGAAGCAGAACGTACGATGGATCACTCGGTCAAGTTCTCTACCATCATTTTAATCCCACGGATCGGCATTTGTCCAATCCTTGTCCTATCTTCGTTTATCGGCGTCCACGCTTCCGGAGAATGTAAATAACATCCTCGGTTTCCTTATCCACACAGATCGGCCGATCGATATCATAGGAAAAATCGTAAGTGCTTACTATTTCAAGAGATTCGACCCGTGCAACAAGCCGTGAAAACTGCCCGGCCGAATAGGTTCGGAAATCGAAGGAATCGACGATCCGGAATCGACTCCGGTCGCTCGAGACATCGAACGTCAAGCGAACGGTTTCCTTCCGTTTTTTGCGATCGATCTTCAGCGTTTCCATGCAGGAATCGATCCGCAATTTTCCGCGTCGGCCCGACCACTCCTCCCGGTCGCAGAGGGGGTCGCCGGGAGGCGTCAAGTGCAGCCCAAGAATATAAATGCCGCCCACGGTCAAGGAATCGGATACGCAACGGAGATGGTCCTCCGCCTGCGATTCGGTGGAAAGATGACGAAAGCTGTTGATCGTATTGAACGCGGCATGCACCTTGGGCACCGTGCGGTAGCGCGACATGTCGGCAACCACAGCCGAAGGAGGCAGTTTTTTGCGTTTCAGTCGGGCGTTGCAGTACTCCACCGCCTTGGGGTTCAGGTCGGTGCCGACCACGTCGTATCCGGCGGACGCCATTTTCCAAAGGAGTCGCCCCGTCCCGCAAGCCGGTTCGTACAACCGCGATACCCGCCGGCCCTTGCGCAACCCGGCGAATCGTTCGAAACATGCCTCGAGAAAGACGAACTCGTCCTTCCAATCAGCGCCGAAGAGAGTGTCGTAATAGGTCGGATAATCATAGACGCTCTTCTGGATCGTTTCCATAAAGCCTTCGCGCGTAGAAGCCCGGCGGGCGTGGATTCGGAAATAAGAGGGGCTCGAAAACGGATGGAGTATAGCAGAAATCCCCGGAAAGAGCGAGGCTTACTCCAGCGGAAAATCCTCATCGGCGCTTTGTTCGCGGAAGAGCGGCAGGTGGCGGTAATAGACTTCCAGAATCATCGTCGCCATCGACGTGCAGTAGAGACGTCCTCCCTTCTCGGAATGGCCGCCGTCCATGTACCAGCTCCCGGTTTCGTGCCCTTCGGTCGCTTGGGATTCCACCAGTAAGTCGCGCATCTCCTTGTTCCAACGCTCCCAAGCGGAGCCGCCGAAATGGTGCATCACCTGAGTGGCGTAATAGTTGTAGTACATATTCTTCTCGTCGGGCCCCCATTTTCCCAATTGAGCGACACCACGCTGCAAGGCCGGCCTATCGCGTTTCCAGCCGAGGTACATCCGCGAGAGCAAACCGATCGCGGTGGTCGCTTTCGAGCCGGGGCCGCGTCGTTGGTTGTCGTTGTAGCCGTATCCGGCCCCGCCATCATATCCGACGACGTTGTCGAGAAATCCTTCTGCCCGGCGAACCACCAGAGGATCGATCTCCAGATACCCCATTTGACCGCTCTTGAGGGCCATCATCTGCCAGCCGTAGACCGAGGTATCGCCCGGCTCTCGAGGCCGATACCGCCAGCCGCCCCCGTGAGGATCTTGTGCGTAAGCGATGTAATTCAGCGACTTCTGGGCCAGCCCGTCGAGCTTGCGATCCTTCGTCATCGCCTGGGCTTCACAGATGGCGATCGCCGCCAGACCGTGGGAATACATCCGCCCGCCGGAATCGAAAAAACTCGCTCCCTGGGGGCTGAGCTGGGCCTGGCCGGCCAGATAATTCATTCCGGCGCGAACCGTCTTCTTGTATTTCCCCTTTTCATGCGTGTTGCCGGCGCCCAGAAACGGCAAGAGGGCCATCGCCGTCGCCCCGTTGGGAGCTCGATTGATCGTGCCCGGGTTGCCGCATCGGCCTTGACAATCGGGGGCCCCACGGTGGTCGAACGACCAGCTCCCATTGGGCAATTGATGCCGGGCGATCCAGTTCAACGCTCGAGCAACCGCTCGTTCACTCCCTTCGCTTCCCCCTCCTTGAGCGAGCAACATTCCCTTATTCGCCCCGCGGCCACTGAGATCGTTCCCCTCCAGGGAACCAAAGGTCGAAGTGAGAAGATCGGTCACCGGAGCCGGTTCCAGCCCCAAATCATTCGCTTCCAGACTGATCGGCGCGGCCATCTCCTCCTCGAACGCCGAAAAGTCGACCTCCGATGATTGAATCTGGCTGTCGACCGAAAGGACCTCCTCGGAGACTTCCAGATCCAACTCTTGGAGGACGGAATCCTCGAATTCGCGAAGCTCCTCGATCTTTTCGATCTCTCCCGGAGAGGCGATCAATTCCTGAGGAGGGCTCGGGCTGGGAAAATACAAAATGGCCAACATCGTCATGATCGCCAAATGCATCAGAAGACTGAACAACCAACTGGGCATGTCGTTCAGGCGGTCGCGGAGCGTGCGCTTCTCGAAAAGCAATTCCAGCGCGGGATCGTAATACTCCGCGGAACGGTTCTCGTCCCGGGCTGTTGAAGCATTCTGAGAGCCTGACATTTTCACGTCCCGTTGTCCTTCCGATCGGTTCCGGCCTCCTGCTCCGGAATCCCAAGAGGAGGTCGAGGGCCGGCGATGGTTCGAATCGGCGCAAATCGAAGGAGAAAAAAGAGATGAGGCAATCGCATTGTTCCGTCTACCTTTATTTTACTCCCGAGAAACAAAAAAAGCCAAGGATCCCTGTTGTTTTCTTTGCCATTGACCGAGAAAAACAAGCATTCCCAAAAAACAAATATAAAAATCAGCAAAAATCTTCGCCTTTTGCCGGGGAAAACACTTTTGGAATCGTGAAAAAACAATATAATAAGGGACTTCGCTGCTTTTCAGCGAGGAGGGATCCAACTGCGCCTCGACCTCGCAGATGGGGATGATGCCCCCCAATCTTCTTTTTGGTAGATTGTTTCTCGAATTTATTGGAGGTTTCGATATCCACGATGGCCAAAAGTAAAAAAAGCAAAAAGAAAAGCGACATCGTCTTCCTCGTCTGCGAAGAGACGGGCGATTACAACTACATGTGCCGCCGCAAGGGTGGAGGAGAAAAGCTGAAGCTCCGTAAGTACTGCCCACGCTTGCGGAAGCACACGATGCATACCGAGAAGAAGAAATAGAGCTCACTCCGGACGCCGGGAAGCCGTCGAGGCATCCCGGCCCACGACGCTCTCCCTCGACGGCACTCCTCTCCTCCGGGATATCACCACTTGATCCCACTCTCTTGCTGGGATCGCGCCCAGGATCGGGCATCTCGACGGACGCAATCGCCTATCCTTTTCGCCAAGCTAAGGAAGACACCATGGCCAAACGTTGGAGGATGCGCCCATTCGATCCCGAAAAGATCGCGTTTCTCCAGAAAAGCGCGGGATTGCCGCCGGTGATCGCTCAATTACTCTCTTGCCGCGGGGTGAATCATCCCGACCAGGCCCGACTCTTCCTGGAACCGAAACTCACCGGGCTGCGGCCCCCCGAGGAACTTCCCGGGTGCACCGAAGCGGCGACCTGTATTCTCGAAGCGATGCAAAGGAACGAGAAGATCGTCGTTTACGGCGATTACGATGTCGACGGAATGACCGGAACCGCCATTCTCCGGCAGACGATTCGGCATTTAGGCGGAAACGTCGCCTACTACGTGCCCCACCGGATCGACGAGGGATACGGCCTGAACGCCCAGGCCCTGAAAACACTCGCCGATCAAGACATCCGCCTCCTGGTCACCGTCGACTGCGGCATCACCAGCCATGCCGAAACGGAGCTGGCCGAAGAGTTGGGCATGCAGGTCGTCGTGACCGATCATCACACGCCGGGCGAAACCCTTCCCAAGGCGGCGGCGATCGCCCATCCCCAGCTCGGCGACTACCCCTTCGCCGGCCTCAGCGGCGCGACGGTCGCCTTCAAGGTCGCCTGGGCCCTTTGCACCCTCGCCTGCGGAGAAAAAAAGGTCCCCCCGGCGGTGCGCGACCTGCTTCTGCAAATGGTCGGACTGGCCGCCATCGGTACGATCGCCGATGTGGTCCCTTTGATCGATGAAAACAGAGTCCTGGTGCGTTACGGGCTGGAAAAGAGCCTGCCGAACCATCCCACACGGGGGCTTCGTGAACTGATGAATACGATCGGAATGGACACCGACCGAATTTCCAGCGACAAAATAGGATTTCACCTTGCTCCGCGTTTGAACGCCGCCGGCCGGCTGGGCCAGGCCCAACTCGCCGTCGAGTTGCTGGTGACCGATCGGAAGGAACGGGCGACCGAACTGGCTGAGTATGTCGAGGGACTGAACAACAGCCGCAAGAGCCTCGAGCGAAGCATCTTGCTCTCGGCGACTCGACAGGCGAAGGAGAAGTTCGATCCCGAGAGCGACGCCGCGCTCGTGCTGGCCGATCCCGAGTGGCATCCGGGCGTGATCGGCATCGTCGCCGGACGACTCTCCGAGAAGTTCCATCGCCCCGTCATTCTGATCGCCCAGGACAAAATGGGCGCGAAACCCGGCACCGGCTCGGCTCGGAGCATCCCGGGATTTCATCTCTTCGAAGCTCTGGCCGCCTGTTCCGATCACCTGGTCCGCTTCGGGGGACACGCGGCCGCCGCGGGGCTGGGCATCGAGGACACCCAAGTTGCCGCGTTTCGCGAGGCGTTTTGCGAGTACGCCGCGGAGCATCTTTCCGAAGACCAGAGCGTTCCCGAATTGTGGATCGACGCGGAATTTCCTTTCAGCGCCTTCACCCACAAGACCGTCGCACAGATCGAGAGCCTGCGTCCCTTCGGCTGCGAAAACACCAAACCGGTACTGTGCAGTTCCGGGGTTCGTCTGGCGGATCCTCCCCGTCCGATGGGAAAAACCGAGCAGCATCTTTCCGTGAACCTCGAACAGTTCGGGCAAGCGCTTCGCGCCATCGCCTTTAATGCCGCCGACTGGATCGAACCGCTCTCGAAAAGGAAAGGCCCGGTCGATATCGCCTTCCACATCGGGGTGAATCATTTCCGGGGACGCAACTCCATCGAACTGCAATTGCTCGACTGGCGTCCCTCGGAAATCTCCGACGCATCGTCGTCGTAAATCGGTGGAGATCATTCCCCGGTGGGGGCCGTCGTCTCCGTGAGCGCAAGGAAAAAGCGACCCGACCGCAAAGGGCCGGATCGCTTCAGCCTGTTGACCAAACCTTCCCGTTTATTCGGGGGTCGGCAATCTTGATGACTTGCGAGAAGTCATCTCCCTATCAGTCCGCTTTCTCGGGCGCCTTGGCCGGCTCGACCGCTTCGGCTTCCTCCGCCACGGGGGCGTCGCAGGCCGGATCGCAGCAAGCGGGCTTGCACTCGGTCGGCACGCATTTCCAGACTTTCGTCGGGACTTCGCAGCAGACCACGCGCGGCACGCATCGGGTCACGGTATAGGGAACTTTCTTGGCGACCAACTTGTAGGTGTTGATCGTCTTCTGGTACTGCTCGGGTCGCATCACCGTGTAGTTCACGTTTCGGACGCATTCGACCGGAACCATTTTGCGTACACGGTAGTTGATTTCCTTGCATCGCTGCTCGGGAACCATCTTGCAGACCTTGTAAGTGCAGGTGCGCTGTTCGGACACCATCTTGCAGACCTTGTAGGTGCAGGTGCGGACACGTTGCTCCGGAACCATCTTGCACACCTTGTAGGTGCAGGTCCGTTGCTCGGGCACCATCTTACGCACCTTGTAGGTGCAAGTGCGGACACGTTGCTCCGGAACCATCTTGCAGACGGTGTAGGTCTGGGTGCGTTGCTCGGGCACCATCTTGCAGACCTTGTAGGTGCAGGTGCGGACACGCTGCT
>CAZWCE010000023.1:0-53644 GCA_964632505.1 uncultured Planctomycetaceae bacterium
GGTTTCGAGTTTTTTGATAAATTCAACAAAATCCTTTCGCTTGTTTGAGGGTTAGGACTCATAAATCAGCCACTAAAATGTCGGAAGAACCTTATTTTATATTATGCGAGCACCCCTCCAGAAGGAGGGCAAGGAGCGTTTCATCCTTTCCCAGGGTTTAAGCAAAGCAAGACCGCCCACTGTATTCGGGAAATACCGATCCGGTCCCTTTTTTGAGCGAAACATACCTTTTTCTGATTCCTGCTTTTCTATGAGCTGTGGTCATCGTCTCTCATTCTTCCTGACGGAAGCGCAGTTCCTCCCTCCCTCTTCGAAATTCTGAAGGGGGGCTTGCCACCCCTACTCATTCTGCTTGGACTTTCCATTCCATTCTCATCCCTTCCAGGAAGTATATACGCGGGTGTCGGTAAGGGGGGAGATTCCTGTCGGGCAGCAACGAATGATGTTTCTTGTATTATCGTACGGTTACAGGGGCCTTCGATAGGGGAGTGTGCCCTCCGTCTCGAATGCCTACTCCCGGCAGGATAGGTAATCGCTCTGTCAGGTTCCGGTTCTCTCTGTTGGTATTTCATTATGGATATGTGCCGTGCTCATCAGTGACTTATAAACGGGAGGTCCCATTTAACGAGCATTAGTTGTTTGTTTTATTGTCGTGAAATGCCAATCTTTCAAAAGAATTAATTTGCCCATTCAAGAATCGCTGGTAGAATCAGCATCAAAGTGCTTCTCTTTGATATGTGTACGTGTATGCATATATGGAAGTGGTCCCTCCCTTTTCTTCTCTATGGTCTGGCGAGAGGGAAAGGTGAGGCGCGGTTTTGTCTTATCTTGTGTGTTTTAGCTCGAAAATGCGTGAAATAGGAAACGGGGTCCTATTTTCGGCAACGGCAATTATTCATCTTTATGGGAGATTGGTCATGAAACGGACGAGCAAGGGAGGTCGCGGAAAAGGATATCTGGCAAAGTGGTGGGAGCTTTCCGGTCTTCGCGGTTTGGAAAGCCGGAAGCCACTTGAAAAGAAGCTTCAGAAGAAGCGTCGTCCTCAAATCGAGGAGCTGGAGCGCCGCGAACTGCTTTCGGTCACCTATCCCTTGCCCTTGCAGCGGGCCGAACCGGCCGGTAGTCTCATCTATTCCGGGGAGACCGTCTCCGGAGTCTGTTCCGACACGGGCGACCACGAATGGACGATCGATCTGGATGCCGGCAATACCGTCACCTGGTGGGCCGAGCCGACCTCCGGGGAATTCGATCCTCGGCTTGAGGTATACGGCCCCGACGGAGGCGGGGAAGACAGCCTGCTGGTGACCGTCAACGAGGCTCAGGCCGGGGGAACCGAGGTCCTGCAGAGCTTCGCCGTGGCCCAGGACGGAACCTACACCTTCAGTGTGACCGACGATACCCTCGGTGGCGATACATTCAATGCCCAACTACTGTTGAACGCCGATGTGGAACTCGAAAACCTGCTCGGAACGACCAACGATATACCCGCGGATGCGCAGGACATCTCCTCCAGTTTCCAAGTGCTCGACGCGATGTTTCCGGAAATCTCCCGCGGAGGCATCGTAGGCACTTCACTCGGCGGCGGCGACGATTGGTTCCAGTTCACCCTTGACGACGGTGCTTCCGCTACGATTGCCTTGAGCAGCAGCGCCTTTTCGTTCGAGCCGATCGAAATCTGGAGCAACGTCGAAAGCGAACACCCCCTCGCCACCGGCGTTCCCTCCGAGAACACCTCTTCGATCATTCGCAATTTTTCCGATCCCCTCGACGGCGAGTCGGGCACCTACAGGCTTCTTGTCGATGGAATTTCCGGAGAGGGCTCGGGCGAGTATCAGGTAATGGTAACGCAAAACACCGACTTCGAAATGGAGCCGAACGACTCCGAAGCGACCGCGCAGGACCTGAGCGATACCGGCGCGGTGCTCGGGTTTCTGGGAGGAGGATCGGCCGGACCGCTGACCGCCGAGGTCGAACCGAACGACGGCATCGAGCAGCACGGTTGCGTCGAGGTCAACTGGGGTGAAGGTGGCCCGGAACCTCTGGGGGTGGCCGATCACCTTCCCTATGCCAACGACTGGTCGGGAAGTTTCCATTGGGATGACGAGAGCGGACAGTATTGGGCTGAATTGACGGGCGAGATCAGCGAAAATGATTGGGCCGGGGATGCCTGCGATTCGGGATACAATGGCGACTGGGACTTTTTCAAAGTCACCTTGCAGCCGGAGGAGACGTTAAGAGTCGAAATGTTCAGCGACTATCAGTCCGGGGGAGAGGAATCGCAACAAGGCGATCCCACCGAACAGGGAGAAAGCGAGCCCCTGGCGGATCCCTTCCTTTGGCTCTTTGACAGCGCCGGCAATCTTCTGGAGTATAACGATAATGGTGAAGGGGGCGACGCCTCCTATCTCGAGTACGCCTATTGGCCCGAGTCGGCGGAAGGGGGGCCACAGGAGCAAGGTGACGTTCCGATCGATGTCTACATCGTTGCCGACGCGGCGGATGACTCGTCCGGCAATATCGGCACTTACACGCTGGCGGCGGAGATCGTGCCTTTCGCTTCCATGGGGATGTCGGAATATCTGGCCAACGAAATAGAGCCGAACGATAACGGTCCGATTTCGGATCCCTATGATCCTCAAGAAATATCCGGCCATCTCCCCTATGCCAACGATTGGTCCGACAGCTTCACCTGGATCGATGAGGCCGGTCATTACGAAGCGGAATTGACCGGGGAGATCAGTTCCGCCGAGGGAGGAGGTGAAGGGTGTGGCTGTGGCTCGGGAGAAGAAACCAACTGGGACTTTTTCAAGATCTCCGCTTCCTACGGCGATCGACTGGTGGTCGATATGTACAGCGATGACTCCGGTTCCCAGGAAGGGGGCGCCATGAGCCAGGGCGAGGGAGATCCCTTGCAGGACACTTACCTCTGGCTCTACGACAGCGAAGGAAATCTGCTGAGTTCTAACGACGATTACGAAGGACTGCTGTTCTCGCAAATCGACTACATCTTCGGCGAAGGAGATGGAGGGGATGGCGGAGAATTGGCCTCCCCGATGGACCAGGGAGAGCTGATGGATTTCTACATCGTTGCCGATTCGTATGGAAGCTATACCGGCACCTACACGCTCAGTGCCACGCTGGAAGCCGATCCGCCGGGCGACACCAGCGGCGGCGACGACTACTACTTCATCGAGGCGACCGCCGGCGATACCCTGGTGGTCAATGTCCAGGCGATTTCCGATGGAACGGGTCAATTCGAAAACGCCTTGGACCCGGTCGTCGAGATCATCGCGCCGCAGATCGTCGGCGACACCGCGTCGGCATCGGTCGCTCCCATGGGGCTCGGTTCCGGTGAGGCGGAAATGTTGCCGATGACCGAATACGAGGGGGACGAGGGGGTCGATCTGATCCAGATGACCGATGGCGGCGAGTCGCTCGGGACATCGCAAGTCGACGTGATGCTCATGACCAGCGGTCCCCTGCCTCCTTCGGCCAGCGGCGAGACGATCGTCTCGAACATGCCGCAGACGGCGGTCCACCTCGATCAGGTTCCGACTTCCACCTGGACCTACGGCTGTTCGGCCACGGCCGCCGGCATGATGTTCGGCTACTACGATCGGTCGGGATACGATCAGATGTATACGGGCCCGACCAACGGCGGCGTCGCTCCGTTGGAAAATCTCGGCCAGGGGATCGGCGCCACGCCGATCGCCGGTTCGACTTCGCTGATCGCGACCCAGAATGGTTTCGACGGACGCACTACCGACGGCCATGTCGACGACTATTGGATCGCCAGCGGCAGCGACGGCCCCGACCCCTGGATGGGCACCGGAACCCAGCATGCTTGGGCCGATTGCACGGCCGACTTCCTCGGCACCAACCAGTGGAAGTGGGACTTCGTGGCCCCCTACGGCCAGGTCGATTTCAACACCGACGGTTCCACCGCCCTGTTCTACCAGACGAGCGGTTATCGGCTTCACGACTACATTCCCTCCTCTTCCGCGGGAACTCCCTCGACCGCCCTGACGCACGGGCTTCGTCGGTTCGCCGAATCGCGCGGCTACGGCGTGCAGGAGAACTATACCCAGGTGATCGATGCCCAGGCGACTAGCGGGGGATTCACGTTCGAGGACTACATGGACCAGATCGACGCCGGACGCCCGGTCATGGTGCAGCTGGTCGGTCACAGCATGGTCGGCGTCGGTTACGACGAGGCGACCGATACCGTCTACGTGCACGATACCTGGGACAACGAAGTCCACGCCATGCCGTGGGGCGGCACCTACGCCGGGATGGACCACTTCGCGATGACGGTGCTCGAATTGCGGGATCCTGGCGAAGATCCCGGTCAACCGGACGATCCGACCCCGCCCGATGGCGTCATCGGCAGCCAGTTGGAATACGACGTCCCGCAGTCGGGCGTCTATGTGCTTCGCGTCACTGCCAATAGCGAGGCCGCCGGTGAGTATTTGCTGACGGTCGAGGGAGCGAGTCCCGCGGCCCCGCGTATCGTCGGGCATCACCCCAGCGGCGAGCAGACCGAACCGGTCTCCCACATCGACGTGAACTTTAATACCGAGATCGACCCGACGACCTTTACGGTCGACGATGTGGAGGTGGTCACGCCTTCCGATCAAATGATCGCCGCCACGGGGATCGTCGAACTCGGCGACGATCAATTTCAGATACAATTCCCCGAGCAAATCGAGAGCGGCATCTACCATGTCTTTGTAGGACCACACATCTCGGATGTCGAGAACGGTCTGGAAATGGACCAGAATCAGAACGGCACCAGCGGCGAGCAGAACGACCGTTACGACGCGACGTTCGAAATTCTCGATGTTCAAGGGCCGCATGTCGTTTCCTTCAGCCCGGCCGAGCCGGTCGAGGGACGGCTCGAGTACGTCGACGTGACGTTCAACGAACCGATTTTGGCGGCCACCCTGCTCAGCGACGACATTGTTATTCACGATCCGGAGGGGACGCCGGTCGTGATCGACGATATCGAAGTCTTGGCCGAAGAGCAATTCCGGCTGCATTTCGCGGAGGCCCAAATACTCGGCGGCACCTACTCCTTCACTTGTGGTCCCGATATCCGCGACCCCTACAACAATCAGATGGACCAGGATCAGGACGGCGTGAACGGTGAGGACGAGGACGACGCCTACACAGATTCCTTCACCATCATTCCGGGGCCGACCATCGAATCGATCGAGCCAATCGGGAACCACGTCGGCGGCGTGGGGGAACTCATCATCCGGTTCAGTGAGCCGATCGACCTGTCGACCTTCCAGGCCGTGGATATCGTTCTCACCGACCCGCAAGGAAATGCGGTCACGGTCGAGGATCCCGTGCTCGATTCCCAGGATTCCGAGGAGAGGACCTATCGTGTGACGTTGGCTCCCGAGGCGATTCTGCCGGGGACCTACCAGGTCGAGGTGGGACCGAACCTTGAAAGCGAGCGTGGGGTGCTCATGGACCAGGATGGCGACGGCCTCTTGGCCGAGTCGGGCGACGACCGATTCGAAAGCGATTTCTACATTGTGCCCGGTCCGCGCGTGGAACAGCATTCTCCGACCGGATCGGTCGTCGGAGTGGTTGATAAAATCACGGTGTCATTCAACGAAGCGATCGACGCGGACACATTCTCCTCCGACGACGTGACGATCACCCATCCCGCCGGCGGGAGTCTGGAACTCGGAGAGCCGGTGCTTAAGGATTCCTCGACCTTCGAAATTCCCCTTACGATGCCCGCGACGCACTCGGGCGAATATCAGATCGTGATCGGCCCGAATCTCCAAAACGCGTACGGCGCCTCGATGGACCAGGATCAGGACGGCTTGTTGGCCGAGGATCCGGACGATCTTTACCAGGGGTCATTCAGCATCGTCGCCGGTCCTTACATCGTTTCCCATTCACCCTCGGGCGATCAGACGGAACCGGTCTCCTCGGTCACGGTTGATTTCAATTTGCCGATTGCCGCATCGACGTTTACCGGGGTGGACATCACGACGGAAGGGCCTTCGGGATCGTTTAATGTTTGGGCCGAACCGGTCGATGACACGGATAGCACATTCCTTCTCACATTTCAGGAACAATCGGAGTACGGCGACTACCATATTTACGTCGGGCCCCACATTGAGGACAACGTCGACGGATTGGAAATGGACCAGGACCGCGACGGCATCACCGCGGAAGAGGACGAAGATCGTTACGATGCCGGCTTCACGATCATCGATATTCACGGACCGCGCGTTACCGGATACGAACCGGACGAACCGGTGCAAGGGGCGATTTCTTCGGTCGTCTTCACCTTCAATGAAGCGATCGACGCGAGCACTTTCTCCTCCGACGACGTGACGATCACCGATCCCAACGACAATGCAGTGATCGCGAGCGGAGTGGAACAGGTCTCCGAGAGCGAGTACCGGGTGACCTTCCCCTCCCAGACGATCGAGGGTTCGTACCAAATTTCGATCGGGCCGAACATCGCCGATGTGGTCGGGAATCAGATGGATCAGGACGCCGATGGGAACAAAGCGGAATCGCAGGACGACGTCTTCACGGCCGTTGCGCAGGTCGACCAGACCGGCCCGACCGTGGCAGGCCATTCGGTGCAAGGGGTCGAGAATCAGGTGGTGCGGACATTCGACTTGACCTTCAGCGAGCCGGTCGATCCGGACAGTCTCCTCGGAACGATGATCACCGTCACCCGGCCCGATTCGAGCACCGTTGAGGCCTCGTCGGTCGATTGGGTGGACGGACAGCCGGAGACGCTGCGGATCACTATTCCCGGCATGGCGGTCGACGGGACCTTCCAGGTGGAACTTGATGCCGGCGTGACCGACGTGGTCGGCAATCCGATGGAGACCGGCTACACATTCCAGTTCGATCAACTGCTGCCGAACCTGTCGATCGTCGATGTGGTCTACCCGGAGGAATGCGTCAGCGGCCAGATGGTCGAGATTCAGTGGACGGTCGAGAACATCGGTCAAGGCACCGCGCCGGCCGCCGGCTGGAAGGATGTCGCCTCCTGGTCCCCCGACGAGGTCGGTGGCGACGCCAACGACGAAACGATGGGCGAACTCACCTTCGATCAACCTTTGGCGCCCGGGGAATCCTACACCCGATCGGCCTTTTTCGAAGTTCCCGAGGTCGCAGACGACCAGTGGCAGTGGGTGGTGCTGGAGGTCGACACGGAGGGGGCTCTGGATGAACTCGACGAACAAGACAACATGCAGGTCAGTACCCCGCCGGCCTGGGTGACCACGCGGGAATACCCCGACCTCCAAGTGCAGAACGTGACCCTTCCCCATGAATTGAGTGCCGGCGAACTGGCGACGGTTAGTTGGGAGGTGCACAATGTAATTCATGATTCCGCGGGCACGACCACCGTCCCCTACTGGAACGACAAGGTCTACCTCTCGCTCGATACGACCCTCGATGGATCCGACATCCTCATCGCGACCGAGCCGAATCCGGAATTCCTGACCCCGGGCGAATCCTACTCGCAGACGATCGACGTCGAAATTCCCAAAGACATTCTCGAGGAAGAATATTACTTGATCGTTCGAGCCGACGGCGATTACCGTGAGCAGGAGTTCGACCTGGAAGACAATAACACGGCCTCTTCCTCCCACCGTGGTCATCTGGTGATTCCCGAAGTCGGATATCTGAAAATCACGCACATCGAAGATCCCGGCGTCTGGGCTCCGGGAGCACATGTTCCGAGGAATCAGATCCGATGGACCATGGAGAACACCGGGGGCGCGACGATCGAAGGCCGTGGAGGTGGATACTGGGACGACGGGATGGCCCTTTCCCGCGATGAGACTTACGATCAGAATGAAGATCACTGGCTGGGCGGGCATATGATCCACCATACCGAGCCATTGCGTCCCGGTGAGGCCCGCGAGTGCACCAACAGTTATACAAGAGGAGGGTTCCATCTTCCGTATTGGGAACCCGGCGATTACTATCTGATCGTGATTCCCGATACGCACTGGTTCGCCGAAAGCAGAGGAGAGACCGTCGACAAGGAATACGGCGTGGTGGAGATCACCCTGGGCTCGCACCTGCCCGATTTGCAGGTGGCGTCGGTCGCCGATGGTTCCGGCGGCGCCGTGGCGGCCGGCCGGGACCTTCTGGTCGACTGGCGCATCGAGAATCTCGGAGAGAGCGGGACGTCGGTCGATCACTGGACCGATAACGTCTACCTCTCCTCCGACCCGACGCTCGAGCCGGCCCATGACCTGCTGCTCGGTTCCCGAACGCATTCCGGCCTCTTGGAAAGCCAAGAGGGGTACGATGTCGATTCGGCCTCCTTCGCCATTCCCGGCGATACGCCCCCCGGCGATTACTACCTGCTGGTCGAGACCGATACGGAGGATCAGGTCACGGAGATCTCGAACCGGAACAACGTCGCCATCTCCTCCAGCCATCTCATCGTGACGCCGCCGGGCGAGAGCGACCTGCGGGTCGACGGCGTTGGCACCGATGCCACCGGCGTGGCCGGGGAGACGATTTCGGTCGACTGGACCGTCACCAATCATGGTCCCGACGGCACCTATCGCGACCAGTGGACCGATGCAATCTATCTTTCCGACGATCAGGTCTGGGATAATTCGGATCTGCGTTTCGCCGAGTTCGTTCATTCCGGTCCGCTCGCCGGGGGAGACTCGTATACCCGGTCCGAAACGGTCACTCTGCCGAACGACCTCGAAGGCGACTTCTACGTGCTGGTCAAAACGGATGATCAGAATCAAGTCTACGAGCACCAGGCCGAGGAGAACAACGCCACGGCGACCGGAGCGACGCTCCATATCGACGATTTCGCTCCCGACTTGAACGTCGACTCGCTCACCGGCGACAACACCGGCATCGCGGGCGAAGCAATCACCGTGAACTGGTCGGTTACCAACGACGGCGACGGCCCGACCGAGAGCGACTGGTCCGACGCGATCTACCTCTCCACCGACGCCGACTTCGATCCCAACGATGATCTCCTCATCGAAACGTTCTCCCGAAGCGGTTCGCTGAACGTTGGAGAAACCTACGACAGCACGACGCAGTTGGTCCTGCCGAACGATATCGAAGGCGATTATCACCTCCTGCTGGTGGCCGATTCGCAATCGGATCTCTACGAGAAGGGACAGGAATCGAACAATCACCTTTCGATGTCGATTTCCATCGACGATTTCGCTCCCGATCTTGCGGTGGATGAGTTGACCACCACGACGGCCCAACCGATCGCGGGCGAAGCAATCACCGTGAACTGGTCGGTTACAAATCTCGGCAACGGCCCGACCGAGAGCGACTGGTCCGACGCGATCTACCTCTCCACCGACGCCGACTTCGATCCCGGAGTCGACGTACTTCTGTCCGAGTCGACGCGAAGCGGTCCGCTGGACATTGGGGAAACCTACAATAGCACGACGCTCGACCCGACGGAGCTGTTCTTGCCCGATGAGATCGAGGGGGATTATCACCTCTTGTTGGTCGTCGATTCGCAGTCGGACCTCTTCGAAAAGGGCAACGAGGCGAACAATGTGTTCTCACGGCAAATGACCATTGTGGACCATGCTCCCGATCTTGCGGTGGATGCGTTGACCACCACGACGGCCGAACCGATCGCGGGCAAGCCGGTGATGATCGATTGGTCGGTCACGAACGAGGGCGCGGAGGCGACCAAGCACGACTGGTTCGACGCCTTCTATCTTTCCGAGGACGATACGTTCGATTCCGAGGAGGATCTCTTGCTCGATGAGCGGCCCCGGGAGGGCATGGATCTAGCGACCGACGCTTCCTACAGCAGCACCTCTTTCGCGCCGACGCAAGTGATCCTGCCCGATGAAATCGAGGGCACCTATTACCTGTTCTGCCAAGTCGATGCCCGATCGAATCTCTACGAGAAGGACAGCGAGGCGAACAACCTCCACTCCCTGGAGTTGGAGGTGATGGATCAGGCCCCCGATTTGGACATCGAGACGTTCACCTCACCCGAGACGGCATTGGCGGGACACGAGATCGATATCTCCTGGGCGGTCAAGAATATCGGCGAGGAACCGGCGTCGGCCGGCTGGGAAGACAAACTCTATCTTTCCGAGGACGGCACCCTCGACCCGGACCAAGATACGCTCCTGGCCTCCTATCTGCGGGAGCAGGATCTGCTTGTCGGGAACTCCTACACTTCGCCGGACCCCAACACGCTCGTGCTGCCGGATGCCATCGAGGGTGATTTCTATTTGATCCTTCAAGTCGATGCCGAGGATTCCCTGTACGAGAAAGCTCGCGAGGGGAACAACCTTTGGGTCGAACCCTTGACCATCGAAGATCTGGCTCCGGACCTGAAGGTTCAGACGGCCGGCATCTCCAGCACCACGGCGCTTTCCGGGGAGTACATCACGGTGGATTACTCGGCGATCAACAGCGGCCGGGAACCGGTGGTGGACTCCTGGCACGACGCCTTCTTCCTCTCGGAGGATGACCAACTGGATCCCGAAGAGGATTTCCTGGTCGGTCTGATCGAGCACGACGCCCCGCTGGGGACCGGGCAGACCTACACCGCGCCTTCGACGCCGACATATGTCCGCATTCCCTCGCGAATCGAAGGGACCTATCATCTGTTCGCCGTGGCCGACTATGAGGACCAGGTCCTTGAGAAGAACGGCCAGGACAATGCCGAAACCAACAACGCTTTCCTGTTGAGCGAGACGATCGACGTAACCCTGCACTCGGCCGATCTGGAGGTCGACCAGGTGGAGCTGCTCGCCGACACCGCGACCGCCGGCTCACTCTTCCACTGTGAGTGGACCGTCACGAATACCGGCCTGAAGTCGACCGAGGAGGGCGAAATCCTCTGGAAGGACGGAGTGTATCTCTCGACCGACGATGATTTCAACCCAGAGGGAGACATCGAATTGGGCACCGTCTCCCATACCGGAAGCCTCCTTCCCGACGAATCCTATCGCGCTGAGGGTGATTTCGTCATTCGGCAGGACCTCGAAGGTCCCTACTACGTTTATGTGGTGACCGACTTGCGGCGGCAGGTCTTCGAACATGAAGGCGAGGAAAACAACACTACCGCGGCCGCTTCGCAAGTGACGGTGACCGGCATCCGGACCGACCTGATGGTGAGCGACTTGACCGGACCGACGGAACAGGTCACCGCCGGGGAATCCCTGGCATTGACCTGGGAGGTGACCAACAACGGGCCGGACGCCACCGCCGGGAGCCACTGGAGTGATAGTGTTTATATATCCACTAATGGGCAGCTCGACGAGGAGGACCTGCTGCTGGAAACTTTCGTCCATAACGGCGCTCTCGCCCATGGGGAAACCTACACCTCGTCCGAGAACCTCCTCCTGCCGGAAGATCTTCAAGAGGGCACTTATCATCTGATCCTCAAGACCGATGCCGCCTCGAACAACGACATCTTCGAATACCAAGCCGAGGGGAACAACACCTTGGCGACGCAGGTCGACGTGGTCCTGCCGCCGCCGGCCGATCTGCAAATCACGCTGGACTCCGTTCCCGAGGAAGCCTGGTCGGGCCAGAGCTTGCCGGTTCAGTGGACGGTGAAAAATGAAGGCGGATCGCCGGCATCGAGCGAGGAGGGAAGCTGGTTCGACAGCATCTATCTCTCCCGCGACACCTACTTCGACCCGGAAACCGACACCCGATTGGGCCACCTCGAACACGAAGGCGTCCTGGCCGCGGCGGGCGAATATTCCCAGAGTTTCGAGGCCCGTCTCCCCCGGGGGATCACCGGTCCTTATTACGTCATCGCGGTCACCGATTCGACCGACCGCGTCTTCGAACGGGGGGTTGAGGACAATAATTTGGTCATGGCGACCTCGGCCACTCAGGTGAATCTGACACCGCCGGCCGACCTAGTCGTTTCCGATATCGCCCCGCCGGTTCTCTCCGGGGCCTACGGCGAAACCGTCGATTGGACCTACACGGTCCGCAACGAGAGTTCCGAAAGCACCGCCTACGGCCAATGGTACGACACGATCTACCTCTCGGCCGACGACCAGTGGGACCTGGACGATCGCCGCGTCACCCGTGTCCTCCACAATGGCGATGTGTCCCCGGAAGGCGAATACACCGAGACCGTCTCGGCGAAGGTTCCGGCGGTGGTTCCGGGCAATTATCACATCATCGTCCGGACCGACCTTTTGGACGACATCCGCGAGACCGACAACGACAACAACACCGCCGCTTCGAGCGAGGCATTCACCGTCGAGGGACGTCCCCTCGCTTTGGGCGAAGCGGGCTTGGAGCATTCCCTGGGTGCCCAAGAGAGCGATTACTATCAGGTGACCGTGGAAGAGGGGCAGGATTTCGCCCTGTTCGTGTCGAGCTTGAACCAAAGCGGCGCCGCGGAGGCGGCGGAGATCTACGTCGCCTACGACCGCATGCCCAGCCGGACGCAATACGATTACCAGTCGTCGACGCTGACCAATGCCGGCGAGGCTTGGGTACGGGTCTCGGCGATGCAGTCGGGCACGTATTACGTGTTGGTACACGGCACGCATCGCTCCGGAAGCAAGGAATACCAGATCGAGGCGGAGGAGATCGCGTTCTCGATTCGTTCGGTGATTCCCGAGACGATGGGCCTCGACGGGAGCGCGACGCTGGAAATCCACGGCGCCCGATTCCAGCCCGAGACCGTCTTCGAGCTGACCGGCCCCGACGACGCCTTGCTCACCTCGACAGAGGTCGTGCTGAAGGATTCAATGACCGCCTACGCGAAGTTCAACTGCTGGTTCGTGCCGGAAGGGGAGTACACACTCCGGGCGATCCATCCGGATCCGGAGGAAGAACCGGTCTTCTACGACAAGGAGATTCAGGTGGTTCCGCAGGGAGCGGCCGAGTTGGAGGTCTACTTCGACGGCCCGACGCTGGTGCGGGGAGGACGCCCCGGCACGGTCGATCTGGTCTACGGAAACACCGGCAACCAGGACATGGGCCCGGTCCTCTTCCTGGTGCAGGGAGTCGATGATGGTTCCGGCATGACGAACGTGGGGCTTCGTTCCAGCGAACGGGAATCGGGCAGCGAGTGCCAACTGCTCGGTATCAGTCACGACGGTCCGATCGACGTCCTGCGTCCCGGTGCCTCCTTCGCCCCGACCGTCTACTACCGTAACGCCTCGGGCCCACCGAACATCCGTGCGAAGATCATCCGTTCGGGCGACAGCACCCCGATCACCGCGGACGACTGGGATCGCATCGAAACGGCCGTCCGTCCGCCGGAACTCGCCGAGGATCGCTGGTCC
Source organism: uncultured Planctomycetaceae bacterium (assembly GCA_964632505.1). Classification (GTDB taxonomy): domain Bacteria; phylum Planctomycetota; class Planctomycetia; order Pirellulales; family Thermoguttaceae; genus CAZWCE01. Next base: position 13,281 of record CAZWCE010000023.1, read on the forward strand.
GCCTTCTGGCATGAGCGGATCCAAACGCGCGTCGAGCCGACCTGGGGGAGTTATCTCGACGTTCTGGTCCGGCTTTCCGATACGCTCTCGGAGCCGGGGCACCCGATCGACGATCCCCGAGAGTTGATGCGGATTCTGTACCACGACCAGAGCGAGTTTCTCGCCTCGATGTCCTTCTCGGGAACGCTTCGGGATGCCGAGGACGACTCGGCCCTGGCCGGTGTGGACCTGGTCGCCTACCGGAAAACCGAAGCGGGCGATTATCACCTGGAAGGCCAGGTCGTGACCGGAAACGACGGAAGCTTCGAGTTCGCGTATCTCCCCGAAGGCGAATACGCCTTGGTGGTGGCCGACAGCTCCGACGGCACCATGACCTACGAGTGGGACGTCGACCGCGACGGGGAAATCGACGTGGAAGTCGTCTTCTTCACCATGTCGCGCAACGTGGGCGATGTCGAGGCACGCATCTACCATGCAGTGGGAAGCCCGGCCGATTCGGGAGATTCCTCGCAGTACAATGAGGATACCCAGAGTAAATGGGTGGTCGACGACGACGGCGTCTCCCATCTCTTCTGGCGGCGCGACGGGGAACTCTGGCATGCCGTGCATGACGGTATCGGCTGGGGCGATGCCCATTGGCTGCCCTCTGGAACGGTCGATGCCGAAGGCGTGACCCAAGCGCTCATCGTCGATGACTTCTCGGTCGCCTTTTCCGACCAGTTGATCGACAACGGCGATGGCACGAAATCGGCCGGCTTCTTCGTTACCTGGAATGAAGACCGCCCCGACGATCAGGGCAACATTGCCGAACGGAACGCCACGGAAATCCGGTACATGATCGGAGTGAAGGACCCGCAGACGGGCGAGATCACTTGGTCGAAGCCTCAAGACGCCACAAGCGACGACATCGCCGACAATGTGCCTGAGGTGGTCGTCAAGTCGAACGGCGAAGTCTTGTTCGTGAACCCCAAAAAGGACGAGCGAACGGAGATCGACGGAGAAGCGTATCACGACGATTTCGATCTCTACTCCGGCCTCCTGGCGGTCGATGCCGACGGTTACGTGCTGCAGCCTCCGGTCGTCTACCCGGCGGTGCTGGAGTTCATCGAATCGCCGGATATCGGCGAACAGCTCGCTTCCTCGCCGCTGGGAGGGGCCCTGAAATTCAAGATCCCCTCGAAGTACAAAATCTTCAAGAGATTCGCCGAGCCCGAACTGGAAGTGAACTGGTTCGTCAAACCGCACGGAACGCAGAAGTGTGGGGAATCGAAGCATTACGAGGCGAAGGGAAAGCTCTCCTTCAAAATTCCCAGCCGCGCCCATCTCACCCCCGAGTCCAAGAACTCATTCGAAGCCAGTGGAAAGTACAAGGCGAAATGGACCGTCGATTCGGAAGATTGCAAGTATGAACTCTCCAGTGCGTCGGCTTCGGCCAGCGCCAAGGCCGGAACTTCTTGGAAATGGTCGGCGGGGGCGTTGATCGGTTCCATCCCCTTCCCCGGCGCGAGACTCCTCGGCCGTGTGGTCGGCTGGGTGGAGAACTGGGGGAATCTGAAAACCTCGATCGAAGTCTCGGCCACCGCCGGGCTGGGTGGCAAGGTCCAATGGAACCCCGCGAAAGGAGATGCTCCCCCGTGCGACGGTCGACTCCCGGATTCCGGGAAGATCACGGCGACTGCCGGCGTCAAACTAAAGGGGGAGGCGAAAGCCTCGAACTGGGCCATCAGTGCGGAAGGCTCGCTGGACGTGAAGCTTCCCGTCTATCCCTTCGAGCCCCAAGACGCGGAACTCAAAGGCAAAATCACGGTCAAAAGGTTTCGCGCCGATGGCCGGGGTGAGGTTTGGTACTGGGATGCGACCCTGCTCGGCGGTGGAATGGCCGGAACGGTCGGTCCCCTGGGGACTTCCGACATCATGGCGCTCGGCAGCGGGGCCGGCGAGGGCGGCTTCTACTCGACCTTCTTCGATCCGTCGCTCGTCGTCGGAACAGGGAACGATTACAGTAATTCCGCTTTCCGTAGCCAGAGCGTCCTGGAGGACGTGACCGGCGATCGCCTGTTCGACGGTCCGCCGAAAATCGCCAAGGGGCCCAATGGCGAGCTGATGATGAGCTGGGTCAAGATGGTCCCCGACCAGCAAGGACACCCACTCGACTCGGTCGTGGTCGTCTCTCAGTATGATGAACTGACCGACACTTGGTCCGAGCCGGTCGAGATTCCCGAAAGTGGCGGCATTTCCGAGACCGCCGATATCGCTTTCGATGCCCAGGGGAATCCCATGGTCGTCTGGACCAGCGCCCCGCGGGCGGATTACGACCAGATCGATCCCGACGACCCCGATTACTACGAAACGATGATCGAGGCAGGCATCGATGAAACAGCCGGGGGTCAAATCTACTTCTCCCGATTCGATCCGGATACCGGTGCCTGGACCGCCGGGGCCGTCGTGGAGCCGGTGGCCGGTCCCGATTCCAGCCCGACCCTCGGAAACCTCCCGGACGGTGACCTCGTCTTGCTCTGGAACAACATCCCTTCGGAGAATCCGGAAGAGAAGGTCGACCATCAGTTGCGAGCGGCCACTTGGGACGGTTCTTCCTGGTCGTCGAGCAAGGTGCTCGCCACCGCCGCAAAGATCATGCCCTCCGAAGCGATCGGCACTCTCGGCAGCGCGGGCACCGTCTTCTGGAGTCAGGAGGTCGTGACCCAGGGCGAGGACAAACCCGATGTGAAACTGTACTCCAGCACGTACAGCTCCATCACCGGTTGGTCCGAGCCGGAACTGTTCCAACCGGAGGTCGACGCGACCCTCGTGTCGATCGAAGAGGCTGAAACACTTTCGGCCCAAGAAGCATCGCAGGGCGAAGGGATCGACGTCCTCTCCAACGGGTCCTGCCCGGGAACACCTCCCGACGAATGTTGCGACGACGATGATGATGACGACGATGATGATCCCGATTACGATCCCGATGACCACGATTCCCACGATCCGAACGATATCATCGGTCCGGCCGGGCACGGCGATCTCCGCTGGGTGACCCCGCGGGGTGAGTTCGATTACACCATTCGATTCGAGAACAAAGCCGAGGCGGCCGCTCCGGCACAACTGATCACCGTCACCCATCAGCTCGATTCCGATCTCGACTTCGAAACCTTCGAGTTCGGCAACATGCTCTTCAGCAATCGCGACGTCATCGTCGAGGAAGAGGGACTCCAGTCGTTCCATACGGTGGTCGACCTCCGACCCGAGGGAAATGATCTTCTGGTCGACGTCCAGGCTGATTTAAATCCCGAGACGGGCGAGGCCAAGTGGGTTTTCACCGGAATCGATCCGGAAACCGGCGAACTGACCGAGGACGTCTTCGATGGATTCCTTCCGCCGAACGACGAGAACCACATCGGCGAGGGCTTCGTCTCCTACTCGATCGATCCGAAAGAGACGTTGACCAGCGGCACGGAAATCACCAGCGAGGCGACGATCGTCTTCGACTGGAACGAACCGATCGACACGCCTGTCTGGAGCAATCGGGTCGACAGCACGGGGCCCGCCAGCGAAGTGGTCGCCCTCGATCCGACGGTGGATTCGCCTTCCTTCCCGGTTCGCTGGGGAGGTGCCGACGACGAGAAGGGCTCCGGAATCGTCGCCTACGATGTCTATGTCGCCACCGACGACGGCGAGTACCAGCGGTGGCTGAAAAACGTCGCCACGACCGAAGCGGTCTTCACCGGACAGTATGGCCACACCTACAGGTTCTACAGCATCGCCCGCGACCAGGTCGGCCACGAGGAGGCGGCTCCGGCTTCGGCCGATACCTCCACGACGACGCCTCCGGGAGTGGCGGCCATCGGTGACCGGGTCTGGGAAGACGTCAACGGCGACGGCATCCAGCAACCCGGGGAACCGGGAATCGACGGTGTCGCGGTCACACTCTTCGATGCCGATGATCAGTCCATCATCGCTACGACCACGACCGACGCCGAAGGCTACTACCGGTTCGATGAACTGGACACGTCGCTCGATTACTTCGTGGAAGTGACCGCCCCAAGTGGCTACCGGTTCAGTCCGAGGGACCAGGGTTCCCCCGATGACGAACACCGTGACAGCGATGTCGATCTCCATACCGGACGCACCGAAATGTTCGTCGTCGGCGTGGGCAAGCATTCCCATTGGGACGCCGGGCTCTACCGACCGGTGGAGATCGGCGGGACGCTCTGGCTCGATCTCGACCGCGATGGCGAGCAAGGCCAAGACGAGCAACCGCTGGAAGGTTGGACCGTCTTCCTCGAGGGAGCTGACGGCAACGGCGTGCTCGACGATGGTGAACTTTCGGTCACAACCGGTAGCAACGGCGAATACCGCTTTGCCGATCTCCGACCCGGCAGCTATGTCGTGCACGAAGTGATTCCCGAGCTTTGGGAACAGACTTCGCCTGGTGAACCGGGGATCCACCACCTTCCGGTCGGGATCCTCTCGAGCGAATTCCACGATCCGCGGGCGGTCGAGGTCCAGGGTGCTCTCCTCCAGACGATGGAATACTCGGTGCCCATGATGGTCGATTGGAACAACGACGGTCATCAGGACCTGCTGGTCGGCGAAAAGATGGGCAATTACGGGACGGTGCGTGTCTACCTGAAAGATGATGGTGACTCGCGGTTCACCACGCCGCAAACCGTTCAGGTCGACGGCCACGATCTCCTGGTTCCGGCTAATGGATGCCTGGGTGCCTTCCCCCGAGTGGTCGACTGGAACGACGACGGCAAGAAGGATCTGCTCATCGGACGCGCTGACGGCAAGACCGAGATCTTCCTGAACAACAACACGGATGCCGAGCCCACGTTCACCGCCGGTGGTTTCGTCGAAGTGGGGCAACCCGACGAGAAGACGATTCTCGACATCGGATGCCGAACGACCCTCGATGTGACCGACTGGAACGACGACGACCGCTTCGATCTGGTGTTCGGTGGGCTCGACGGCCGCGTGCACGTACTTCTGAATGAAGGAACCGCACATACTCCCGACTTCAGAACCGATTGGATCGCCCAGTCTTCCGAGGGCGACCTGATCGTTCCCTCGGGTCGGGCCGGTGTCGAGATGGAGGATGTCGATGGCGACGGTCGCAAGGACCTGGTCCTCGGCAATACCACCGGCGAACTCCTCTGGTATCCGAACGTCGGGACCGACGCTGTTCCCCGATTCGATACCTGGATGGAGTTTGAAGGTGGCGATGTCTGGATTGATTCGCTCCGATCGCGCCCCTTCATGGGCGATTTCGACGGAGACGGTCTTTCCGATCTGCTGGTCGGCGGCAGAGACGGAAAGGTGCAAATGTTCAGTCGCGACGCCGATGGGGAGAACCATGGCCCGCAACCTTCGGCGGTCACCATGGCCCACCTGGTCTCGCTCGGCTCCGGCGAAACGATCGAAGCGGCCGATTTCGGCAACTACGGCGATGTGGTCGCCCCGGTGGTGACGGTCAATGAACTGACCACCAACGATACCACCCCGGAACTGACCGGAACGGTCGATGATCCCGAGGCCGACGTCCAAGTAACGGTCAACGGTCAAGACTACTCAGCGACCGTGAGCGACGACACTTGGACGCTGGCCGACGACACGATTACATCGCCACTGGCCGACGGCACTTACGACGTCGACGTCACCGCGACCGACCCGACCGGCAATGTGGGAACGGACGACACGACCGATGAACTGGTCATCGACACGACGGCCCCGGTGGTGACGGTCAATGAACTGACCACCAACGATACCACCCCGGAACTGACCGGAACGGTCGATGATCCCGAGGCCGACGTCCAAGTAACGGTCAACGGTCAAGACTACTCAGCGACCGTGAGCGACGACACTTGGACGCTGGCCGACGACACGATTACATCGCCACTGGCCGACGGCACTTACGACGTCGACGTCACCGCGACCGACCCGACCGGCAATGTGGGAACGGACGACACGACCGATGAACTGGTCATCGACACGACGGCCCCGGAACTCGAGGTAACCCTCGAGGCGAACTCGGGCATCGTCGAAGACGGCTCGGTTACCCTCACCGGCTCCTTCGTCGGAGGAAGCGGCTCGGGTGGGCACACGGTCACAATCGAGTGGGGCGATGGAAATGCCGAATCCTTCCCACTTGTTGGTAGTGTTCATGAGTTCACTAAAAATCACGATTACGCCACCGGCGGTATCTTCGACATCCTCGTCACCGTGACCGATGCGTCGGAAGAAAACTCCGGCGAGGCGACGACCCAGGCACAAGTCACCGGAACCCGTATCCACCAGGGCGAGCTGCAGGTGGTGGGAACGCCGGAAGAGGACCGCGTGTATATCCACCGCCTCTGGGGCAACCAGGTGATGGTTTCCGCCAACTTCCTGCCCGGTTTCTTCCGCACTGAACGATTCAACGGTTCCCAGTTCAATTCGATGCATGTCTCCCTCGGCGACGGATGCGATCACGCCATGCTCGTCGGCAATATCACGCAGAGTGCATTGCTCGATGGCGGGGCTGGCGACGATTTCCTCCGTGGCGGTCGGGGCGACGACATCTTGGTCGGCGGCCCGGGCAACGACCTACTCGTCGGATCCCGAGGGCGCGACATTCTCATCGGCGGATTGGGACGCGATCGTTTGATTGGCAACCATGGCGAGGACTTGCTCATCGGCGGCTACACCGCTCATGACGCGAACGACTCGGCCCTGGCGGCTATTCTCGCGGAGTGGAGTTCCGATCGCGATTACGCCACACGAGTGGAAAATCTCAAGGGTGAAGGCACCGGTAGCCGGCTCAACGAGAGCTACTTCCTGATCGCCGATGAGGCCCTTCCCGAAGTCGAGGCGACCGTCTTCGAGGACGACCAACGCGACGTCCTCCTCGGCGGAGGCGGCCGGGACTGGTTCTTCGCCAACTACGAGGACGATGATTCCGACGAAGAGGACTCCCTCTGGGGTCGTCGCGGAGACGAATGGATCGAAGAGCTGGATCAGTAGAATCTTGACCCTTCGTGAATGATGGGCTCGCGGACCCCATTACAGGAAAGATAGCGGATCCCCCTCCGGGGAAGCGGCAAACGCGGAAGTTGGTTTACTCTCCTCCTCTTCCTTTTCGCCTTCCCTCGGGGGGAGAATCGCGTCTTTCGTTGTTTCCTGGGGCGGAGCTTTCGATCTCGAATCAACTCCGCGATGCCATCGCCTCTTCGAAGAACGATTCCCACGCCCGAACCGTCTCGGATGATTCGAACAATTGCTCGCTCCTTTCGCGAATGATCGAAGAGTGATGTTCCCGGAAGTCGGGGTCGGTTCCAAGCCGGACCGCCAGGTCCACGTACCCGTTTCGATCGGATTGGGCGAAATGCGGAACCTCCAGAAAATCGTAGAAAGCCGTCGTGTACCGTTGCACCAGAAACGGCCCGGTTTGTGTTACGCTGGGAACGCCGTAGAGGAAACCATCGATCGAGGTGATCTCTCCCGAGTACACCGGCGAATTCAGAATGGCGGTCGCCACCGAAAGATAACGATGGTAGGATTCGAGCGGCTGCTTGGGAAGAAAGATCAGCCGCGCGACCAAAGAGGGCTCCAACTTGGCACGCAACCGCTTCTTGAGAAGCTGGGCGCTCCCATGGTCGCTTCCGGTGAGAAGAACGATATGTCCCTCAGGATCACGGGCGAGAATCTCCTCGAGGTAATCGTCGAACATTGGATGGTACTTCTCCGGACGATGGGGGCAGAAATAGATGGCCCCCTTTTCTGGAAGCGCCAACTCGGTACGGCGGGGGGTGGCGCGGCAAGGCAATCGCGGTTCGAATAGCGGACTACGACCGATCGGAAAGAGCGATTCGGTATAGTGATTCCGGGCACCATCGGGTTCCGCCCGATCCCAGGAAATATAGTAGTCGATAAGGTTCTGCCCGCTGGTGCCGTGAGTGCTCCACGATGTGCATTGCACCGGCGCAAGCCGTATCATCGGGAGAAAAAAACTCCATGCGTCCGCGCCGACTTTCCAGTAATAGAGAATGTCGCACCGTGTCTGGCGAATCCGTTCTGCCGCCGAGGCAAAGTCGGAATCGAACATCACTCGCTCTTGATCGGAAGACTGAAAATCCTTGACAAGCCGTGGCCTGCTGCGAACATGATGGATCAACACCGGCTGGAATCGCTCGCCATCGAGTCGTTCGATGATGGGGCGCGTCAGACGCAGGAAGCCCCCTTCGTGTCCCGGCGTGACCAGAAAACCGACCCGAATCTTTTTGCAAGTGGATTTCCTGGAAAGAGGATCGCAAGGGATTTTGTCGAAGGACCGTTGAAAAAGTGTCACGAACTTCTCTTTCACTTCGCGGCAGAGTCGATTCAAATGTGGAAGCTGGAAAGGAGGAACGAACCCCTGGTGGATGACTTGCCTCCAGGAATAGATTGGTCTCTCGGCGATGGCCGTGTCCAAGTCGCGGTTCAAGCGATCCCAATACGCTTCGATCTGCTCCTCGCTCTCGAATACGCTTGGGCAAAACCCCAGATACTTCCATTTCCATTCGAGGCAACCCCTCGGGCGCAAAGCCCCTTGTCGGAAGTGGAATTTCGCCAGGTTCACTTCCCCCACGCGACCGAAGAGCCGGCCCAAGTCATGCTGAATCCTGGCGTGTTCCGGTGCCAGCCGCGCGGCCTGTTGCGCATAAACGATCGCTTGTTCCAATTGATGGTCTTTTTCGCATGCCTCGGTCAGCCTTGCCAGATACTGCAAATTGGCAGGATCGATGGCGTGAAGATCCTCCCAGTATTGACGAGCTTTTCCATATTCCCCTTTTCTCATGAATCCCTGGGCAAGATAATAGAGAGCTTCGATCCGGCGGGGAGCCAACTCCAGGCAACGCCGCAGCGCTTTCTCGGCACAGGCGTTCGGTCCTTGCGTCAGCATCTTCCATTTACCATACATCTGCCATGCATCCGCGGAATCGGGCGAGAGTTCGGTGGCCCGTCGAAATATTTTGACCGCCTCCGTCTTGTTGCCCAAACGCAGAATAAGTCTGCCATAATTGAGATGATACTCCCCTTTCGCGGGAGACATTTTCAGAGATCGTTCCATCCAATCGCGGGCGTGCCGTAAATTGCCCAAGAGCATTGCCGCCACACCCAAGTAATGCCGGGGCTCGTCCCACTGCGGGGCCAGGTCATGCGCTTGTTGAAGAAAGGGAACCGCTTTCTCCGGTATGTTTTCCCGAATCGCACGGATTCCTCGCTCCAGGAAAAGCACGGCATGGTCGGTTTCTGGATGTGATGGATCCGCTCCGGAAGGCATCGGGAACTCTTTCGTCTTCGTCGGAAAATGAGGGGAAGCGGCTATGAAGCATGTTCTACAATAGTTCGAGCGATGGAAAAGTGCAAGATTGATCAAAGATGTTCTCAATCGATTGTTTTGCAATTCTTGACCATCATAGAAGATCATGAACGAATCGCCGATATTCTAACCGAATGCCGGTCGATTGGCGAGACGCAATCACCGGAGAAAAGTCGCCACGATGCGAAGCGCGTGGAGCGATCCGAACGCCTTGTTCGTCGGAATCAAGTGTGGCAAGAACGGCATTGCGCATGCCCATCAGGATCTCGGAAGTTTCTTTTTTTGGTTCTTCCGACATTTTAGTGGCTGATTTATGAGTCCTTGTCGTCGATATCGATTGGCTCGGCTCGGATTCACCAACCCAAGCAGGGGACAAATCGAACGCATTTTATGCATAACAATTGGATTCGCGTATCATTGCACTTGGGCACTAACCATTAAAATCCGTGAAGAGCCGAACATAAAGAATTCTTCATCCTCCCCTCATTCTCACCCACACCAGACAAAACGCCCCCACTTATCTTTTTCTGGCACACCCTCAAACAATGCCGTGTCTCACCTTCCTAAAGAATGTACGAAACGTACATATATTATTGCCGAAAGAATCATTGCCCCCATTGAAGCCATGCTGCAAAGATTCCCTAGGGGTGGTATACTTATGTATACAAAGGAAGGGAAGTGGGGAATGCGGCCGCCCCCCTCAATGCTCTCCCCTGCTTGTCCCCCCGTGGTCGGCAGGGGCCTATGGCCGTTCTATTATCTCTTGAAAAGTGATGTATGTTAGAACCATGATCGGGATTCAGGGTTATCGATTGTGTACATAGACACATCAACTTAGAAAGCATTGCCTTTGCCCCTCATCCCCTTTTTCAACTCACACCCAACGGCCGAAATGGTGTATTCTAATATAGAAGAGATGATCGCCGGCGTTTTTTTCCGCAAGTGGCGACGCGCCGGACTCCCTCGCCGCGCCCCCCTGGGGGAAAACGCAAACATCGGTCGTCGCACATTCAACGCTCGGGCGACCAATCGACCTTACCGGCAGCGGCCTCTTGTTTTTCCGGACGTTCCGTGGAAGACGACTTTGCGGAATGGGGCCGCTTCGGCTTCCACTCGGCGGAAACGACCTCGGAGTTCTCTTCTGGAGGGGTTGCACCGGAGACCTGTCGCACGGAAGAAACCGTGGACGAAGCATGGGGTGATGGCATCGGGTCCGCAGCGGAAACGTTTCGACCGCGGCGCCGCACCATTTGACGCTGGGGGGTCCAGCGGGGATGTTGTTGGCGGGCATCGCGGGGGGAACCTTCATCCGGACCACCGGGAACCATCAGTCGTGGTTGCCGATTCTCCGGACGGGTCGTCTCCGGCGCTTCGGGAAACCCATCCTCTTGCGGCGCAAACGGCGGTTGCCTGTCGCCGGGATCTTCCGGCGGAACCGGAGGAATTGCCTCCTCTGGTTGCCCGTTGAACATCTCCGGAATTTCTTCGAAGGAATCGAGAGGCGCTTCAGGGAGATCGACCGTCGGAACGCCGGGCGCGGTTTCGGGAACCGCTTCGCCGGAACCGCTGGCGGCCGCCTCCGGCTCTCCTTCTCGGCACTCATCCAATTGGCGACGGAGCGACTCTTTCTCTCGGAGACAATACTTCAGGCGATCGCGTGTGGCGAAGAGCGCGTTTTCCAACTGGAGGTTTTCCTGGATCAGGAGATTCCGGTCCACATTGTACCGGTACGGAGTGCATCCGGCGTGAAGCGCCGGAAGTAGGCCGAGTAGAATCCAGCAGAGCCATCGGTTGCGTGAAGCGTCCATGCTTTCCTCAACGATTCTTCCCCCCGGAGGTTTTTTCGATCGTTGCATTGCCGATGAACCGATTCGTCAGTGGACGCCCATCCTCCCGCTTGCCGGGCAACGAGTCGTCGGACCGATTCATTCACGATGCAAACTTAAAAAGACAAGTCTGTTGGGATACGGCGAAAATCCATTTTCACCCTATCGTCTTCGATGCAAGCGGGGCTTCCGACCGAAAGGATCCGTCGGCGGAAGGCCCGCGGTGATCTTTGGGAATCAGGCCGAGGGGACCTTGTCAATCACCTGATCGAGCAGCCCGTAATCGCGGGCTTCTTCAGAGGACATGAAACGATCGCGATCGGTATCTTCCTCGATTTTTTCCAAAGGATGGCCGGTATGATGAATCAGGATCTGATTCAACTTCTCCTTGATCTTGGAGAATTCTTTCGCGTGAATAAGAATCTCTTCGGCCGTTCCCTCCATGCCGGCGAGCGGTTGATGGATCATGATGCGCGAATTGGGAAGGGCAAACCGTTTTCCCTTGCAGCCGGCGGTCAGAAGCACGGCCCCCATCGAGGCACATTGCCCGATGCAATAGGTCGCCACATCGCAACTGATGTACTGCATGGTATCGTAGATGGCCAAACCCGCGGTGACGCTGCCGCCGGGGGAATTGATATATAAATGAACATCTTCATCGGCACTCTCGGAATGCAAAAACAGAAGTTGGGCGACGATCGCATTGGCCACCTCGTCGTTCACTCCCGAACCGAGAAAGATGATGCGGTCCTTCAGCAACCGGCTATAGATATCCATTGCCCGTTCTTCGCGGCCGCTTTTTTCTATGACATAAGGGATCAGAGGCATGCTGATGACTCCGTGGTAATTCGGAAAGGAATGATATCTTCGGAAAACACAACCGGGAAAAGGGATTCGGGAAACGCTCCAGTTGCTCTTGCTACCGGTCATTCGTCTTCTTCTTCGTCGTCGTCTTTCTTTTTGCTCTCCGGCTGGAGGATATTATCGACCACGCCGTAGTCGACCGCTTCCTGGGCGTTCATGTAGAAATCGCGGTCGGTGTCTTTGGCGATTTGCTCGAGGCCCCGTCCGGTGTGGTTGGCGAGAATCTCATTGAGGGTGGCACGGTCTTTGAGTATCTGATCGGCCTGGATCGTGATGTCGGAAACCTGCCCCCCCACATTGCCGTAAGGCTGGTGGATCATCACCTTCGCATGGGGTAGGGCGTGCCGTTTTTTCGCCGCCCCGCCGGCCAGCAGGATCGCTCCTCCGCTGGCGGCGAGCCCGACACAATAGGTGGCCACGTCGCAACTGAGAATCTGAATCGTATCGTAAATGGCGAGAGTCGCGCTGACGCTTCCGCCGGGGGAATTGATGTAGAAGTTGATGTCCTTGCGACGATTCTCGCTCTGGAGATAGAGAAGCTTCATCACCAGTTCGTTTGCCACTTCGCTGGTAATGATCCCTTGCAGAAATATGATTCGGTTCTCCAGGAGCAGATCGCCCAGCGTCATATGTCGTTGTCGCTGGTAATCGCGGGCCATCGTCGACGGATCCATCATCGGGACTTGCGGTTCATCGGGCATCATCGTCCGTACCTATTTATTCGAAAGGGAAAATGGTTGGATTCGCGTGCGGCGAAACCGGCCGTCACCGGGTGGCTTCGCGAGAGCCCCTCTCGCGGGAGGGTCTCCGAGCGAGCGGTATTCTGGCCGTTTGCAGAAAAATGTTCAAGGTCGATTTCGACAAAAAGTGGTGGATTCGGAGGAAAATTCTTTGGCTGCTCTCCGCTTCGCATGGCTTCGATGTTACCAGAACAGCCCGATTTGACAAGTGTACCTTTCCCCGAGTGGGGGATTTTTACGTACCGAAAATCGGAAGTGGGGTGAAATGGCAAAGGAGCACAAAAAAAAAGGACGCCGTCCAGGGGCGTCCTCAGAGCTTTCTTCGGAGATGCGTAGCCGGGGATCCGTGGTTCAGGAATGCTCGCCTTCGGCTTCTTCTCGGGCGGCGGCCTTGGCGTCTTCCTCGCTGACCTCGGCGATGTCGCTTTCGTCGCTCTCTTGCTCGGTGGTGACCGCCCGATCCATCGCCTCGTCGGTGATGCCCGGCATTTCGAACGGCACTTCCTGGAACTTCGCCTTCTCGAGAATCCGATCGATCACTTTCCGTTCGATAATCTGATTGCGGAGGATATCCATCTCGCCCGACTTTTCCAATTGAGCGCGGACACGACGCGGGGTCGCTCCGCTTTGGGAGGCGATCAATGCGATTTCCATGTCGTAATCCATCGGCTCGTCCTCGATGTTCTCCTCTTCGGCGATCTTTTCGAGGATGAAGTGCTCCTTGAGTGCCTGGGCGGTCGAGGCCTGACTACTGCGGCGGAGAGTGTTCATATGCGAAAGGATCTGGTCCTCGGGATACCCGCTGCGACGCAGTTCGAGAATCGCCCGTTGCAATTCCCGACGCGACTGCTTTTCGAGCAAGGCGGGGGGGAGTTCCCAATCGGCCGATTCGGTCAACGCCTCGGTCACCTGGCGGCGTGCCCGCTGGCGCTGCTCGTGTTCGAGCTGGCGGCGGAGATTGTCCTGCACGGCATCACGGAGGTCGGCTTCCGACTCGAAACCGCCGAGTTGTTGGAGGAATTCCTCATCGAGTTCGGGCAAGTCGAGCCGCTTGATCTCTTGGATCTCGAAGATGGCGTCGACCGTCTTCCCGCGAAGGGCGACATTGGGGGCATCCTCGGAGAGAGGGACGTTCGTCTTGACGACGTCTCCCGGTTTGGCGCCTTTCATGAGTTCATCGAAATTCTCGATCACGCCGTCGTGGAAGCTCAGTAGCGGGCGGATGCGGATCGTCTCTTCCTCGGCACTGGAGATGACCTGTTCGCCATCCTTGAACGTCAACCGCGTGACGACGTAATCGCCGGGCTCGGCCGGCTCATCGCTGGGGGCGAGCTGCCCGTGATTCGCCAGAACGCGTTCGACCGCGCGATCGACCTCTTCGTCGGTGAATTCATGCGTCGGCTTTTCGATCTTCAGCCCTTCCCAGTCCGGCAGTTCGAACTCGGGGCGAACCTCCAGGTCGAACTCGAAGATGAGCGGGCCGTCTTCGGGAAGAACGATCGAATCGAAGTCGAAATCGGGTTCGCTGATGGGGGTCAGCTCGTTCTCTTCATTCACCTGGGTCAGCGCGTCGAGGACCAAATTGCTTTTGACGCGTTCGCCGACATCCTTACGGAACCGCTTTTCGACCAGCTTGCGCGGGGCGCGGCCCGGACGAAATCCCGGCACTTGGGCCTGCGGCACCAAATCGTCGTACTCCTTGTCGAAGTACTGCTCAATGGACTTCTCATCGATCGTCACGGTAACGTGTCGCTGGCAGGCACTGACCTCGTCGATCTCGACCTTTAGGTCCAGCTTCTCCTCGAGGGGGGTCTCCTCAAGCGTATCCAGATCGACATTCTCTTGGGAATTTTCAGGAACCACCATAATTTCGCCGTTCTCAAAGGGAAAAGGGAGCATGGCAGTCCGACTTCCGTTAACGGGACTGCCCGTGAAAACAAGATGTCATCTCCCGGCAAACGCGGTCATTCCGCCTCCCGGGCGGATCGGCGGCCGCCACATGGCCGAGGTACAAAGCAGGCCAGAAAGAACAAAAGGCCGCGGAATTTTCTCCGCGCCTTTGGGAAAGGACGACGATCGATCCATTCGGGGGAAGGAACTTTTCGGCAGGGCTGCTGGGATCGATCACCCGGTTCGGACCATCTCTGTCAATACATTTATTAATGAATGAAGAGCGGGTGATGGGATTCGAACCCACGACAACAACGTTGGCAACGTTGTGCTCTGCCAGCTGAGCTACACCCGCTTGATGATGGAGGGGGATCGCCGAAATCGGAAGAAGGCGACCGCCTTCATGATTTCGTAACATTATAAGTCCGTTGCGGGGAAATGCAAGGAGGCGAATTCGTTTTTTCCTGCCGAATTCAGGACGGTTTTTCTCGGAATGGAAGAGGAAAACGGTCGTTTTCCGGCCCCTCGATGAATTTATATTGCCAGAAGCTACAATTCGTATTATGGTAAAAAAAGGGATCCGTTTTCTCCCCGCTTCATCATTCCTTTCCGATGAGCGTTTATTCGCCGCATTTTTGGGCACAAAAGAGGGCTTTCCCGCATGCAGTTATCGATCACTGTCCGGCTGGATGATGCCGTTAAGGCGACCCGTCGCGTGCGATTACCGTGCGTGATCGGCCGCAGCCGCGACGCCGATTTGACGATCGGACATCCAATGTTCAGCCGCAAACACTGCCAGCTCTACGAGGAAGACGGCACGCTGATGCTCCGCGATCTCGGCTCCCTGAACGGCACCTATTACCGGGGGGAAATGATCGGCGAGAGCGAGCTGCCCCCCGAGGCGGCCTTCAGCATCGGCGGTGTCCAGTTTCAGGTCGAAATCCTATCCGACCGCCGGCAACCTACCTCACCGCCTCCGGTCGACGACGATCCCCAACGACGGAACGCCCCCGACGGCAACGGTTTGGTCGAGCCGGTCGAAGACGTCCCTCCCCCGCACTCCGGGGAAGCCGTCCTCGCGCCGGAAAACGCCGAGAATCCGCCGCCGACGCCTCCTCCCCCTCCGCCGGAGTCGACCGACGGCGACAACGATCCCTTCGGTCAAGATAGCAGCGTGATCCTCTTGACCGACGACGATATCGTCGAAGATGACGATCTGATCATCGAGGCGGAACCGATCGACGAAGCCGAGGCGGCGGACGACGCTTCTCCACCACCGCCTCCGGATGCCGAACCAAGAAAAAAGGACGATCTCTCCAAAAACGACCTGGATGACCTTTTCGAGGGGCTCTGATCCGGCATCTGCCGTGCATCCGACGTTTTGCACCACTCTTTTCCGCTTCCCGCTTTTCCGGAATCTTAAGCGTGCTCCTTTTCAAGAAGAAATATCTCGATGCCATTCGCCGGGGCACCAAGACCCAGACGGTTCGCCTCTGGAAATACCGTCGATACCGCCCCGGCCAGCGAAGTTACATCCCGGGAGTGGGATACATCACCATCGACACGGTCGAACCGGTAGCGATCGAGGAACTGACCGAAGAAGATGCCCGACGCGACGGCTTCGAAAACGCGGCGACCCTGCGACGCGAGTTGGAGGCGATCTACCAGGAGAAAGCCTCGACCGATTACCAGGCGTTTCGAGTCCGATTCACCGTCCTCGACGAACGGCAACAGCAGCGGATCCGGGCCGAAAAGGCGGCCCGCAAGAAGCGTGCGGAAGAGGATCCGACGTAACGGGGACCGAACCCTCGGCTCGGCAAGGCGCCGATTCGGTCACTCATCCGCTCGGTGTTTCTCAGATATTGAACATCTCCCACATGTGTCGTATGGCCGATTCGGGATGCCAGAGCACCGCTCCGAAGACGACCAGACTCAGCACGACGGCGATGATCGTCAAATGCACCCAGGTTTTGCGTCGTGGGGCTTCGACCTCACCGAGCCGCTCCTGCAATGCTTCACTCAGGCGATGCCAACCTTGCGGATCCTGTCCTCCGCCGGTGGCGATCAGCGAGACGTTGCTCATTCTCGGAACTTCATCGATATAGAACTGGACTCCCAAACCGGGCAGGGAAAGACTGTTGCCGGCCCAGCGGGCCTCGGCGTCCAGAGAGGGGGCCAGCTCCGCCAAAAGCGGCCGCAATCGCTGGTAGGTGACATTATAGATGATCAACCGGGGCGAAAGGGTGATCAGCAGAAAGAGTACCACCAAGGCATAGAGCAACCCGAGCATCAGCCAGACATAGCCTCCCCAGAGCATTGAGGCCGCGACCGGAAAGAAGAGCTCCATCGGTCCGACCACGACGAGTCCGAACAGCGCCAAGGCCAGCGCGAGACCGTCTTGCGGACCGGTCACCACCTGAGGATGCGGACTCCGGTTCAAAGCCGCCAGTACGAAAAAATAGATCGCCACCGGCCCGAAGGCGATGGCAAAACGAAAGGAATCGATCATAAACCATGGCTCCCGAAATCCAACGCATCGCGCGAAGGATAAGCCCCTTTTATTCATGTTCGCATAAACGTGGCCCCTCGGTTCATGCAGTGACGCCCGTTGGGCCGGGCTCTCGCTGTTCGCCCGGGGGTCACTATCGATGCGACGCTCAAAAAGATAAAGCGACACCAAGGATGCCGACGGTGGGGATGCGCGTTTGACTTCTCCCGCCTTCGGCGAAAGCTGCAAATCTTTCCCTTCCCATTATAACGAACCGCCGTTCCCGTGCCACCAGGTTCGGTTCCGGAAGCATTAGGAAGGATCACGTGGGAGTTTTCGGGGATGGGCGGGGACGTCGCGATCGGGCAACGGCTGGCGGTAGGTCTCGGCCCAACCGGCACGTTCGTCTTCGGTGGCGTAATAGCGAAGCCAGACTTCCGGGTCCCCCCCGGCATGCGAACAATCCCAATGGAGATAATTGTTGCCCAAATCGAGTTTCTTTTCTCGGGAGGGGAGAATGTCGCAATAGATGAGCGTGTAGAGCTGGCGGTCGGAAAGGTGATCGGTAAAATCGAGAACGATGCGCTTTTCGTAGAGTTTTTCGATCGTTTGATAGAGGATGCTCTTCAAGTTGTCTTCCTCGAGCATGTCGGGGCGCGGGAGTCTCAATTCAGGCTCGAACCAGCGATAGATCGGCAACACGGGTGCCGTCTCCCAAGCAAGCATCGAAGCCAGATACTCGTTCTCGAAACGAAGGGAGACATGCTGCACATTCACCCGACTGATCGATTCATCGTAGTAGGGTTCCAGCTCGTTTCTCAATTCCGCGTTTCGCAGCAGCTCGTCGACATCATTAGAGGGGGTAAACCGCGGCTCTCCCATCGAAGAAATTCCTTACTTCACAATTTTCGGTTGCTTTCACTGGAACAGGCCAGTCACGAGGAACCCATCCCTGCTTCCATTGCAGGGATTCCCACGCACCGGAATCACATGCGGCAACAACACCGCATCTCCTTCCTTCGACTTTAACAAAAATCGATCTTGGTTCAAGAATATTTTGGGGTAAGAAAGCAAGAGATCGAGAACGGCCCTCCGAAGAAGCGTTAGAACTGGAATATTTTTTGTGGTTCGGAGAGAGTCGAGTCGAGCCGCCGGTTTCGACACCCCGAAATTCTTCCATGCTCGGACCCGAGGGCCTCGAAACCGATGCCCCACCCAAAGGTCGCGATGCAACGACGGGGAGCCCCACCCGCACCATCCGCAGAATCGGCACCTCCGAAAGGCACTCCTTGGACGATCCCCTCCCGAGAGAGTCAGTCTCGAGGATACTTCTCTCGAATTTCCGGATCGCACCAGATCTCTTTTTCGATGGTTTCGATTTTCCCGAGACGACGCTCGTGTCGGCCCCCCTCGAAGGGCGTGTTCATCCAAGTTTCGACGACCTTGTCGATCACCTTCTCGGTGAGCATGTCGCCCGAGAGGCAGAGGACGTTCAGATTATTGTGCCGCCGGGCGACTTCGGCCGTGATTTCATCGACCACCGGCGCCGCGCGAACATGGGGAAATTTGTTCGCCGTGATGCACATGCCGATCCCCGTGCCGCAAATCAACACCCCACGGTCCACTTCGCCCGAGCTGACTCGATCGGCGACCTGTTGGGCCACCTCGGGATAATCGACCGGATCCGCTTCCGGCTCGGTCGGGCCGTGGTCGAACGTCTCATGTCCCAAATTCTTGAGAAGCTCGTTCAGCTTCATGCGAATGAGAACGCCGTGATGATCGCTACCTAGCGCTACTTTCATGATCCTCAAAACTCCGGTGGCTTCGACGGGGAAGCGGGAAGACGATTATCCGCGACAACGCGATGGGAGCATCGACGCGCGGCGGAACGGGGTCGACCCGGGTTGATCTGGAGATGGAAAAAAAAAGATGTGTCGTGAAAACGCAGTTCGACTGCAGGAACGGACGATGGATCGAACAAAAGGTGGCCGACCCGACGGCCTGGGCCGGGTAGGAACCACCGCGCCATTATAAACCGAAGAGAGTCCGAAAGGAAGGATCTTTTCGTCTCCACGGGCGAGGAATTCCGCGGAAAGGGAGTCAGGAATCGTCCTCTTCGGATGCCCGAAGCGATGCGATCCGATCGACGGCGACGCGGACCCGTTGTGCAATGGTCGACCAGCGTTGTTGATCGATGTCTTCGCGGGTGGCGAGCCATGTCCCGCCGACGGCCGCGACCAGCGGGAAAGAAAGATACTCGTCGAGATTCGCGGTATTGACGCCCCCGGT
Source organism: uncultured Planctomycetaceae bacterium (assembly GCA_964632505.1). Classification (GTDB taxonomy): domain Bacteria; phylum Planctomycetota; class Planctomycetia; order Pirellulales; family Thermoguttaceae; genus CAZWCE01. Next base: position 32,715 of record CAZWCE010000023.1, read on the forward strand.
GGGGAGAAAGCGAATGCCGGTATGTTGATAGGGTCCGGAAAGGGCTTTGAGCATTTTGAATCCGCCCAGGGCGCCCGCGGGGAAGAATTTCAGCGTGCGACAACCGAGCCCCAAAGCGCATTCGATATCGCTGGGCGTCGCCACCCCGGGGGCGAAGGGCAGCTTCGCGTTTTTGGCGGTCTCGACGATCAGCGGATTCAACCCCGGGGCGACCGCGAAACGTGCCCCGCAATCGACCGCCGCCTTGACGTTCCCTTCGGTGAGCACCGTTCCGGCCCCGACGATCATCTCGGGACGCTTGGTCACCATTTTTTCGATCACATAGCCGGCCGCGGCGGTCCGGAAGGTGATTTCCGCCACCGGCAACCCCCCCTCCAACAATGCGTCGGCCAACGGCAAGGCGTGTTCCGGCAATTCGGCGGCGATCACCGGAATGATGCCGTAGGAAGTCAATCGCTCAAAAATGTCGCTCATCACGCCCCTCTTTCAAAAAACGATCTGTTCATTCGGCCGCCTCGCCTCTCTCGGCGGGTAAGTGAATGATGGCAAATATATTTGGATCACAGGAACGGAAATTGCTCCTTTGGCCGCTTCATTGTACCTGCTTTGATGTTTGTTCATCAACCCGTTCGACGGGGGGGACCGAAATGAAGGCGACATCGGAGGCACCGCAAGCCCCATGATTGACGGCCCCAGTAATGAAAGGTATAATAAAATCGCAAGAATATAGAATTTGAGCAATATCTTCCGGCGGCGAATTCCGGACAGGAATTACGACCTAACTTCCGTTAGGGTAACGCCTTACGCGAATGCTACTTACTGGAAAGCAATCATCCGATGCCCCCTTCGATTCAAAGTCTCCTCACCGACGACGACCTGTTCCTCTTCAACGAAGGGACTCACCGACAACTCTACCGGAAAATGGGGGCCCACCCCGTCGAGCGGGACGGCGTGACGGGAATTCATTTCTCCGTTTGGGCCCCGAATGCGGCCTCGGTTCATGTGATGGGCGACTTCAACGACTGGTCGAAGACCCGTGATGTGATGACCCCGCGCGCCCAATCCGGCATTTGGGAGGCTTTCATACCCGAGGCTCATCACGGTTCCCGTTACAAGTACTATATCGAGTCGCGTTTCGGCGGCTACAAGGTCGACAAGACCGATCCGTTCGCCTTCCATGCCGAAATCCCGCCGATGACCGCCTCGGTCGTCTGGGATCTCGATTATGGTTGGAACGATGATAACTGGATGGAGAATCGGGGGCGGCATCACCAACTCGACGCCCCCATCTCCATCTATGAAATGCACCTCGGTTCTTGGAAGCGTTTTGCCCCCGACGGGGAGGAGCTCCCCAATTACCGAGACCTGGCCGAGCCGCTGGTGGAACATATTCAACAGACCGGCTTCACCCATGTCGAATTCCTCCCGGTGATGGAACATCCGTTTTACGGCTCTTGGGGATACCAGTCGACCGGTTATTTCGCCGCGACCAGCCGTTACGGATCGCCCCAGGATCTCAAATACCTGATCGATGTGCTCCACCAGAACGACATCGGCGTCATTCTCGATTGGGTTCCCTCCCATTTCACCACCGATGAACACGGATTAGGGTTTTTCGACGGCACCCACCTCTATGAACACGCCGATCGTCGGCAAGGATGGCACCCCGATTGGGGAAGTTACGTCTTCAATTACGGACGCAACGAGGTCCGGCAGTTCCTGCTGAACAGCGCGCTGTTCTGGCTCGAGGAGTTTCACATCGACGGTCTCCGCGTCGACGCGGTCGCCTCGATGCTCTATCTCGACTACTCTCGCAAAGAGGGGGAGTGGATCCCCAACCAGTACGGAGGGCGGGAGAACCTCGAAGCGATCGGCTTTCTCCGGGAAATGAACGCTCTGGTCTATGAAAAGCATCCCGACATCATTACCGTCGCCGAGGAATCGACCGCTTGGCCGATGGTCTCCAGGCCGCTCTACGTCGGCGGGCTCGGTTTCGGGGCCAAATGGGACATGGGCTGGATGCACGATACCTTGGAGTATATGGCGCAGGACCCGATCCATCGGAAGTATCACCACAATCAACTGACCTTCCGGGCGATCTACGCCAACACGGAAAATTACGTCTTGCCGCTTTCTCACGACGAAGTCGTCCACGGGAAGCGATCCCTCTTGGATAAAATGCCCGGCGATCTTTGGCGAAAATTCGCGAATTTCCGCATGTTGCTCGGGTACATGTGGGCCCAGACGGGGAAGAAACTGCTCTTCATGGGCGGTGAGTTCGGTCAATGGCGTGAGTGGAACCACGAAGCGCCGCTCGATTGGAATCTGCTGGAGTTTCCGAATCACGAGGGCGTTCTTCGCTGGATCCGCGATTTGAACGAAGCCTACCGCCGCGAGGGGGCGCTGCACCAGTACGATTGCGATTTCCATGGATTCGAATGGATCGACAGCCACGACAGCGAGCAGAGCACTCTCTCCTTTCTCCGCAAGGGCAAGCCGGGAGTGCCCGATGTCCTCGTCTCTTGCAACTTCACGCCCGTTCCGCGACCGGAGCATACCATCGGCGTTCCCAAAGGAGGCTTTTGGAAAGAGATCCTCAACAGCGACTCCGAAGCCTACGGCGGGAGTGGATGGGGCAATGCCGGCGGGGTGACCGCTCTGGATCGTGCTTCGCACATGCGTCCCTACTCCATGAAGCTGACGCTTCCGCCGCTGGGGATCGTCTTTTTGCGAAACGAGGAATGACCGGAGCGTCTCTCCGCCAGAATCGTGTGCGCAGCGAATGCCTGCACGATCGGTGGATCACTCCTTCGGCAAAGCGACCAGGAAACGGCTGCCGATGCCCTCTTCGGAATCGATCCAGACCCGACCACCGTGCTTCTCGATGATCGAACGGACAATCGAGAGCCCCAGTCCTTCGCCGTTCCCCGACTCCGGTTCGAGCTGATGATAGAGGTCGAAGACACTCTGCTGGTACTCGGGCGCGATGCCGATGCCGTTATCGGCCACGCAATAGACCACCTCCGATTCCTCCTCGATCGCGGTCAGCCGGATTTTCAGCGACCGTTCCGGATGGCGGTACTTGATGGCGTTGCCGATGAGATTCGTGAACACCTGGCTGAGCAGGTTGGCGTCGCCCCGGCAGGGAGGCAGGTTCGCGATCTCGATCTCGGCATCGATCTCCTTCATTTCATACTCGAACGTATCGGCGACTTCCGCGATCAGCTTCTTCATGTCGACTCGGCGAAGATCGAGCACCGCCTGTCCCACGCGGGAGATTTTCAGGAGTCCGTTGATCAAGGAATCCATTTTCGTGATCGAAGAGTGAATGAACTGCATGAACTCCGGCACATCGTGCTTGAGGATTTCCTCCATTTTTCGGCCGACTTCCTGCGGCAATGCCTGCAGCGAGACCAGCTCTTTCATCGTTTCGAGGCTCTCCTGCAATTCCTGGGAGAAGCCCTGGATGTTCACCAGCGGAGAACGGAGATCGTGGGAGGCGGCGTAGAGGATCTGTTCCAGTTCCTTGTTCATATGTTCCAGTTCCAGGGTCCGTTCACGAAGCTGGTGTTCGGATGTTCGGATTTTGGTCAAATCGATGTTCACCCCGACCAGCTTGCGGACCTCGGCATTCTGATCGAGGACCGGCTCCATCGCGATCAGGTAATAGCGAGACTCGTCGGGGGCGATCGCCACACGGCACTCCTGCATCTGTGGGATTCTCTCCTCGACGACCCGGTCGAGGGCCTCCCGCATCTGCCGTCGGTCTTCTTCCGCAAGCATTTCCAACCAATTCGCGCAAGAGGCCCTCTGGGAAGCGGAGATTTCGAACAGATCGAACATCTTATCGCTCCAGCGGATTTCGCCCCCTTCGATGTCGACGTCCCAGGAGCGGATCTTGGCCGCCTGCAGGGCGAGTTTCAATCGCGAGCGCTCCATCGACAACTGATCCTCGAGCGATTTGCTGTCGGTGATGTCCCAGAAGAGTCCGAGCAACCCGGTGGCGCGATGACTTTCATCGTGAAGCGGCGTTTTGATCATGTTGACCCAGCGCAACTCGCCGTCGACGGGAAACTGCATCACTTTGTTCAGGGTTTCCTGCGTTTCGAGGACTTCATTGTCGTCCTCGTTCAACTGATCGGCCAGTTCTTGGGGGAAGAAATCGTAGTCGTTTTTATCAAGGATGTCTTTCTGCTCGATTCCCAGATCGTTGGCATAGAGGGAGTTGCAGGTGACGTAATTGCCGAAAATATCCTTCAGGAACATTCGCTGGGGGACGTTCTCGACCAGTGTGCGATTGAGCAATTCGCTCTCCTGCATCGCCTCCTCGATGTGGATCCTCTCGGTGATGTCCTGCATGATACCGACGACGCGCAGCGGTTTTCCGGTTCGATCGAGTTCGGAGGCCATGGCGAGCATTTCGACGTGAATCCACCGACCGTCCTTGTGCTTGATGCGCTTGGCCAAGCGGTAGTGTTCGATCTGCCCGGCGAAGAACTTCTTGAGGAGCCGGTTCCGTTCGTGGAGATCCTGCGGGTGGATGCGTGACTCGAACCACTCCGAAAAAAGCTCCGGCGGAGGAAGTTCGTCGACGGAAAACCCCAGCAATCGAGCCCATTGGTTGCTCCAGAAGGCGTCGCCCTCGGCGATGGGAACGGTATGTTCGTATACCCCGGCGTTCGCCGCCTCGAGAGCCAGTGAGAGTCGCTGCTCGCTTTCGACGATCTGCCGGGAGCGCTGCTTCACCCGCTCTTCCAGTTCCTCGTTCAGTTCCCGAAGTTCCTTCTCGTATCGCTTGATGATGTTGATGTCGACAAACGTGACCACCGCGCCGAGGGTATTCTTCTTGCCGTCGAAATAGGGAAGGACGCGGAGCAGGAACCAGTTGTCATCGGTGTTCCGGACCTCTTTCTCGATCGTTTCCCCCGTCTCGATCACCTGCTTGATGTCCTCAAAAAGCGTATTCTCTCCCTGAATGCGATATGCGATGTGCTCAATGGGGCGTCCGGTATCGTGCGGCAGGAGGTGGAACATCTCCTCAATGGCGGGCGTGAAACTGCGGATGCGCATCTGCCGGTCGATGAAGACGGTGCCGATGTTCGTCGCCCGGAGCAGATTCTGCATGTCGTTGCCCATGTCTTCGAGCTCTTTGTTCTTCCGCTCGAATTCGGCATTGACGGTGTACAACTCTTCATTCACCGAGTGCAGTTCTTCGTTGGTGCTCTGAAGCTCCTCGTTCGAGGCGAGCAGTTCCTCGTTGGTCGCCTGAAGCTCTTCGTTGCTGGTTTCCAACTCCTCGATGGTCGATTGCAAATGTTCGCGGGAATAGTGGAGTTCCTGTTCGAGTTGTTGGATGCGATCTCGGGAAACATCGTCCGCGTCGAAAGGTTTGTCCTCGGTGGAATCCGTTTCGGCCGCGGGCTCGGCGGGAATCATGCAGGGTTCCAGGACGATCAGGAAATAGGTGAAGTGATCGCCTTTGATTCGGACCGGCTCGACACGCAGGTTGACGCGCTCCGCGTTCTTTTCCTCGGTGGTGGGAATTCCCCGATAGGTGACCGTCTCCGATTCCTTGCCCGCTTTCTGCAAGGCTCCGGTCAGTGCCATCTTGAGATTGCCCTCGAAGAATTCGAAGACATCTTGATGGATGCGTCCGGTGAGGGTGCGGAAATATTTTCCCGCCTTGCCGAAGACATGCATCACTTGATGGCTTTCATCGACCAGTATGCTCGGCGGGGCGAATTTATCCAGGATGACGTCGTACGCCTTGATCAGATTGTGGTCCCCGTTCCTTTTCCTCAGGGGAGGAGGAGATTTCGCGGCGCCCTTGGGAATCCCGGCGTCGCTTCCCAAAAGAAATCGCGAATCGACCGGCAGACGAATGTCGCGCTTTTTCCGGAAAAAGCGCCAGGTGCGATCGATCGTCTCGAACTCGTCGCTCAGCGAGCTGAGGTTCTCGCTCTTGCCCAGGAAGAGACACCCCTTGGGCAAAAGCGAATAATGGAACATGCTGAGCACTTTTCGCTGCGCGACATTATTGAAGTAGATGAGCAGGTTGCGGCAGGAGATGAGATTCAATCGCGTGAAAGGAGGGGCCTTCAGGACGTTGTGTTCGGAGAAAATGACCATTTTCCTCAGTTCGTTATTGACGCGAAACAACCCCTTTTCCGCCGTGAAATAGTTTTTGCGTAGTTCCGCGGGGACATGTTCGAGCGCTTCGCGGGAATAGAGTCCCTGACTGGCGGTCTCGAGTGAAAGCTTGTGCATGTCGGTGGCGAAGATCTTCAGCTTCAAGTTCGACTGCCGCTGACGGATCGCCTCGTTGAAGAGAATGCCCAGGGAATAGGCCTCCTCGCCGGTCGCGCAGCCGCACGACCAGATGCGGATCTCCGTGCCGGTGAAAGTGTCGACGATTTGGGGGACCACCCGTTTCCGCAAGATCTCGAAGGCGGCCGGATCGCGCATGAACTCGGTCACCCCGATCAGCAGATCGCGGTAGAGAATTTCCAGTTCCTCGCTGTCGGTGGAAAGCCGCTGGGCGTATTCATCGACGGTATTGTAATCGAGCATATTCATGCGGCGTTCGATGCGACGTTCGATGGTCGAGGGCTTGTAGAAATTGAAATCGATGCTGTGACTGTCGCGCAGCAATCGAAAGACTTCCCCGAAGGGGCCCTCGAGCTGCTCGGTCCCCATTTTCCGTGCGACCACCTTCTTGCGTTCTTCGCCGGGTTTGCGGAGATGTTCGCAGAGAATATCGGGCATTTCGCCCGTATCGGCGATGTAATCGACCAGGTCGGTTCCCACGGCCGCTCTGGGCATCCCGTCGAAGGCGGAACTCTCGGGATTCTGGGCGATGATCAATCCGCCCGCTTGCGCCACCGCGCCGATGCCGTTGCAGCCGTCGGTTCCCGTTCCGGAAAGGATGATCCCCACCGCGCGCTCTTGGACATCCTTGGCAAGCGATTCGAAAAAGGTATCGATCGGCAGATTCACCAGCGTGTCGCTGTCGCGGTCGGTGACCCGAAAGCAACCGCTTTGCATTTGCAGCGTTTTTCCCGTCGGGATCAGATAGACATGGTTCGCCTCGATCCGTTCGCCGTCGGCGGCCTGTTTCACCGGCATGTTCGTGCGGCGAGCCAGAAGTTCCGGCATGTAGCTCTTGTAATCGGGCGACAGATGCTGCACGATGACGAAGGCGATCCCCGAATCGTCGGGCATCTTGTCGAAGAAATCCTCCAGGGGATCCAACCCTCCGGCCGATGCTCCGATGCCGACCACCAGTTGCGGGATTTCCGTCATGACGTTCTGGGCGTCGTGGTGATGCATTGGCTCATTCCTTTGAATCGACGATGAGGCCCGGTCCTCCCCGGCCATGGAAAGAAAAACAGAAGTTGTGTTCTCGAAAAAAATTCGAGAATGCAGGATCACATCCGGTGAACAGATGATTGCGTCGCATTATACCGGACTTCTCCGATTGCTTCCATCTCCCGGCTTTGCGGTTTCCGAAAAATCGAGCCATTCCCACCGGGACGTCTGCCGGGGGAAATCCATGAAACGATTCCCGCCGTCTGACTCAAGAGAAAAATTCCTTCGACGATGAACACCGCTCCGCGTTGCCCCCGCCGGACCGAGGTTCCACTTTCGAAGCGCGCTCCAGGCGGACCATCGTGCCCGAAGAGGCGATCCTTGGGGAAGCACCTCGCGGATCGTCGCGCACCCTCGGAATCTGCAAAGTCTTCAAAAACCATCCCAGTTGACGGATCGTGTCGATGAATCGATCGTAAATGATGGGCTTGGTGATGAATCCGTTGCACCCGAGTTGGTAGCAGTGATGCACTTCTTCCATGTCGTCATTGGTCGTGATCATAATGACAGGAATGATCCTCAGTTCCGCATGCTCCTTGATGCGTTGCAGAACCTGCGTTCCCTTGATTTTCGGCATGCGGATATCCAAGAGCAGAAGATATCCTCTGCCGGGATCGAACGACGATTCCTCTTCAAAAAAGAAATCGAGCACTTCCTGACCATCTCGAAATCGAACGACGGAGTTTTCGATTCCGGAGCGTCTCAGGTTGCGCTCGATCAGCAGGGCGTGCCCTTTTTCATCCTCCGCAATGAGGATCACTACATCTTCGCCTAACATGACTTCGCTTCCTGACTCTTCCTGGTCGATCTCTCTGCCCATGAACGGCACCTTTTTCTGGTTCTTCCGACATTTTAGTGGCTGATTGATGAGTCCTTGTCGTCGACATCGATTGGCTCGGCTCGGATTCACCAACCAAAGCAGGGGACGAATCGAACGCTTTTTACGCATGACAATTGGATTTGCGTATCATTGCACTTCGGCATTAGCCATTAAATTCCCGGAAGAACCCTTTTTCTTTCCATTTTCCATTATTCCGTTGGCCACGATTCCGGCAAGTGTTTTTTTGGAGAAATCGTCGGCCAATATGGGAGCGACGTTTTTTATAGAAAAGGCTGATAAAATTGCCACTTTCGGCGCACTCGATTCTTTTGGCCAACATTTTTTCACGGATTTTTTTCGAGGCTCCCCGTGCCCGAAATCGCCCCTCTGGATGGCGACTTTGATGTCGTCATTCACCTACAAATGTGGGGAAAAACCGAAATCCAGCGAGGTATCCTCGCTCCGGCTGTCTCCCGCGTTCTCGCCGAGCCGAACTCAGGATTCGCGTCTTGCCATCGACCGAAGGGACGACAAGGCCGGCGACGGCTCGGGGCGCCCCTCCCGGCGACTCCCCGGGAGCATCGTCGTAAATACTTGTCTTGCATGCCATTAATACAATCGCCTCCGGTCGGACCAGGAAAGTAGCCCGATTCATGGTGACTGACAAGGAGACGATAGGGCGTTTTGAACAGGCCGCCAAAGAATACATCATTTTTTTAATAATAATTCGGCGGTTCTCTTGATATCTCTTTATCTGTAAGCAATGATATTACTGGATTGGCCGACTCGATAGTACCATCTTCACCGAATGATCGAGAAATCGCGATTTTTTTCAGGCGCCATTCCTTCCTCCTTGATGCCTCCCCCCTTTGAAACCCGGTAGAGTTTCTGAAAGGAACCGCAATATCCCCGTAGAAGAGGCCGGCCGAGGATAACATTCGTCCACTGTTTTCGTGGAGTCTCGCTTTCCCTCCGTCGTCGTCCGGAATCCATGGGCGTGAATCCGGCCTCTTCGATGACATGGCAATGGCCGGGAACCACTGGTACGCCTCGGCATCGCCAAGGTGCGAGACTCCGGATGGAAGGCCTTTGCCCCGGTTCCGTGAACGAAAGGACCTCGAAACATGATGGATTCACATCAACAGCACTCCACCGGCATCCGAATCCTCTTGATCGAAGACAATTCCACATTCGCGCGTTTGGTGGAACGGGCTCTTGCAAAAATGCCCGACCATTTCATTCTCGATCATCAGATGACCCTCAGGGGGGGGATGCGGCGTTTGGAAAAGGAGGAGTTCGACATCGTCCTACTCGATTTGACCCTCCCCGACAGCCGCGGTCTGGCAGGATTGATGCGGCTGAAACGGCTCGTTCCGACGACGCCGATCATCATTCTGACCGCACTCGATTCGGAACAGCTCTCCCTGGAGGCGATCGATCGGGGAGCCCAGGACTATATCCTCAAGGATTACTACCACCTCGATCTGCTCAAGCAGAGCATCCAGCATGCCATCGCCCGGCAGGAGCAGTTGCTCGAAAACAAACAGTTGACGCAATCGTTGCGGGAAAAGAAGCGGGAACTGGAAAAGAAGAACAAGAGGTTGGCCCGTCTCTACGCGGTGATCCATCACTCGATGGACAGTTTCTCTCAGGATTTCCACGAGCCTTTGGAGGAAATTCGAAAAGCGGCCGGGGCGATCCTGTCGAATGACGTGGGCCATGTCGCCCCGAACTCCATGAAACAAGCCGAGTCGATCGAGCGCAAATGCCTCGAGCTGAAGTCGATGGTCGACGATCTGATCGATACGCGGAAAATGGAAGGAGGATTGATGGTTCCCCGTCGCCGGGAAGTGTCGCCGACACAACTGATGAGCAGGCTTCAAGACCATTTTCCCCGGCGATTTCCGGAAGGATCACTCCGGCTGAACGTCCAGATCCCGCAAAACTGCCCTCATGTGTTCTGCGATCCCGATCATATTCGTCAAGCCTTGAACCGCATTCTGGCGTCCTCGCGGGACGAAGATTCCGCCGAAATCGATGCGACCGTGACGGTCAGCGTTCCACGAGGACGCGGAGAGGTCCTCTTCGAAATCTCCCTCGATCACGAATCCGAGAAACTCCCCGAAACCGAACCGGCCCAAAATGATGCTTCGCCATCGGCCGAGCAACCTAGCCCGCGGTCCGCGACCACCAGAACCCTTGGCCTGGAGGTGGCCCGGGATCTGATCGCCCTGAATTTGGGATGCCTGAAGGTCCAGGACCGTGCTCCGCGGGGATGTTCTTTCTCGTTCTCGCTTCCGGTGATGGAAGAAGAGACGGTCACTCGTCGTTATCCCATCTATCTTCGCGATCGAGGCGAAGAGGCGTTTTCGATCTCATCGCTGATCCTGGAGACTCCCATCCCCACACGAAACGCGCAGGGAGACGAGGTGCATTCGTTCCTGGAAAATCTATTGCGGCAGAACGATCTCCTCTTTCGCGTCGCCCCGCATCGATGGCGCGTGCTTTTGCAAGCGAATAAAACGGAACGGGAATATTTTCTTCTTCGTTTGCATCGCGAAATCGCCGCCGGCCACCAACTGATTCCCGAATCCTTGCTGCCGGAATTGAGGATTCGCGGCATGCAGACCTGGAAACTCGATCCCGACGACGAGGACTCTTTCCTCCCGACGATTCAGGGAATGGGACCTTCTCACTACGCCACGCTTCCGAAGATCTCCGCCGCCGACGCTCAACCCTTTCGGGAACAGCAGATCTTCCGAAACGATCTTCCCTGATCATTCTGGGGACCATGTTTCGCAGTCATGTGCCGGCACGCGGTCCCCGGAGGCTCTCTCCGGGATTCGGCGGTCTTTACGGACGCCGACAGATCGACTAGAATCGCAGGTATCGTTCTCGTGGAAGATTCGAGGTTTCGATCCATCGTGAATGAACCGATTTCGTGGCTTTCTGCTCGGCAAATCCGTCGGTGTCTTTCGGAGTTTGCTGAATTGAATCGGCTCGTTGAAAATGCGACGGTCGACCACTCGCCTCTCCCTTCTTTTCGCGGCCGTGCCGATGGTGCTTCCCATCGTGCGAAAGCGTCTTGGTGTCCCCGAATCGCGACCATTTCCCTCTTTTCTCCGACGAACAAGGAAACCAACATGGACTCCCAGGAACGTGCTTCCGATCCAACCTGCCCGATGTGCCGGTGGTGGAGCGAACAGAAACCGGAACTCGATTCGGGCGCCGGCCGGGAATTCTGGTCGAAGGAGATCGCGCGGCGACTGGGGATTTTCGCCGTGCCGGAAGGAACGCTCCTGTCGGTCGTGGTGCCGGTGTATAACGAAGTGAGCACGCTGGAAAACATCCTCGCGCAGATTCGGGCCGTCCCCATTCGCAAAGAGATTCTTCTAATCGACGACGGCAGCACCGACGGGACCCGCGAGCTGCTCGAGAAGCTCGAAGGCGACGACCTGAAGATCCTCTTGCACGAGAAGAACCGAGGCAAGGGGGCGGCGGTCCGGACCGGTTTCCAGAACGTCTCGGGGAATATCGTGCTGATCCAGGACGCCGATCTCGAATACGATCCGGTGCATTATCCCGAACTGATCCGTCCGATTCTCACCGGCGAGGCCGACGTCGTCTACGGCTCCCGTTTCCTCACCGACGGACCGCATCGGGTGCTCTATTTCTGGCATTCGGTCGCCAACCGCATGCTCACGACGATCTCGAACATGTTCACCGATTTGAACCTGACCGACATGGAAACCTGTTACAAGGTGTTCCGGAGGGAAGTGGTCGACGACATCGTCTCGACGCTCAAGCAGAACCGGTTCGGCATCGAGCCGGAGATGACCGCCAAGGTGGCCCGGCGGAAATACCGCATCTATGAAATCGGGATCACGTACCACGGGCGGACCTACGAGGAAGGCAAGAAGATCGGTCTCAAAGACGCATTCCAAGCGCTCTGGTGCATTTTCCGCTACTGGTGGACCGACTAACAGCCGGTTCACGCAAAGAAAAGCCCCGGCGGAATCGCCGGGGCTTCGGGATGATCTCGTCTCCGAAAGGAGATCACGGAGCTTCGATTTCGATTTCTTCGATATCTTCGGCTTCAATCTCAAGTTGAAGCTGGCGTCCGGCCTCTCGTCCGGCCTCTACTCCGGCCATGATCGGCTTGAGCACCGGCGGAATCAAGGCGAGGACCTCACCGGTGATGATCACCCGGCTCTGGGCCCCGTTTTCCTGATAGCTGGATTGCACCAGGATTTCCGCTCCCTGTCCCTGCTCCAGGAGTGTTTGGGCCAGCGGAGGTGTTCCTTCCTCCTCGAACGGCTCCATGAATTTTCCGAGGTTTTCGAAGGAGACTCGCCCCACCGTTTCCGGCAGAGGCGCTCCGGTATTGGCCTGGGAATCGTCGATCGCCTTCTTCAGCGTCGCGACGGGGTCATCGCTCAGGCCGGCGATCAAACAAACACCGTCGCTCTTGGTTCCCAAGCAGACGGTTGCCGAACGATCACGCAAATGCTCAGGCAAGTTGTCCGCCTCGGGAGCTTCCGATAGCGGCATGCTCCATTTCGTGAAGGTGTACCCCTTGTAGGTTTCCGCCTCGATCTCGAGACCTTCCTTCAATTCCGGATTCTCCTCGGCGGCGATTTCGAGCAACTTTTTCAGAGTCTCGGCGAGCTTGTCGCCCTGGGCGATCTTGCTGCCGGCGAGCACTTCTCCCGCCGGGAGCACCGACACTCCCATGTCGATATCGCCCGACTCGATCGTCGCATCCACCACCTCGTGGAAACTCTTGAGGATTCCCTCGGCCAGCTTCCGTTCCTCGTCGGTCAGATCCTCGGTCTGCAAATTTTGCAGGGCCCCATTGAATCCCTGCTGGACCTGCAACTTGACCTGTTCGATCTGCGACTGCATGAGCGTCGCCGCGCCGATGATAGCGAGGATGGATTCCTCGGGCTGGTAGAAGCCGCTCTTGTCGGTGGTGAGATCGGCATTGGCCGTGTACTGAATCCCGATGTCGGTATTGGGCTTGGCGACGGCGATCGTTTCGATCGTGAGATCGACCGTCGAAGGATCGACCGCGATGCCCAGGGTCATCGTCTTGAGCTCGTTCGCCACCTTCTTGATCTGGTTCATCGAACGCTGGAAGTTCTCCTGGAAAGCGGGATCGTTATTGGTGGCGGCCATCATCTGGAGCGGCATCAAAAGACCGTTGATCATCTCGGGCGTGAAGGGCGTCAGGTCCCCGTGGATGCCCAGCAGATATTTTTCGTTCAATCCCGACAAAAGCGTGACCGGATTCTCCGGAGTCTTCTCCAAGAGGCTCTGCTTGTTCGTGATGAAGACCCAGCCGTTTTTGGGCAGCATGTAGAAGGGCTGTTGGGCCTGAAGCGTGTAGATTCCGTCGGCGTCGGGCTCGCCGATCATCTCCGCCTGATCCTGCATCCAGGGATTCTGGAGGAAGGCCTCGACATCGGTCACCGGCAAAAAGATCAACGGAACGAAGCTGGTCCCATCGGTCTGGAGCACCGCCCCGAGCGGTTTCGTGGTATCGACTCCCTTGGGGCCCTCGGCACCGAGCATCATCTTCGGCATCGCCATGGCGTCCGGCTGTCCCACCTTTTGGGCGATCGCCTCGCTCCTGCTCATCACGTCATCGAAGCTGGAAATGGAAATCGTCACCACCGGCTGCATGTTGTCCTGGGCCCGGGCTTGCGAAAGCGGCAAGACACAGGCCAGGGCCGCCAGAAACAGCCCTGCTTTGGTAAACCTCTTGATCGTTCTCACTGTGTTTCTCCTCTCTTGAGTCTTCTGAGTCTTCATTTTCCTCGATGCACTCATCTCCCCGGGCGGAAACGCTCGATGGTTCCCGCAGATAGAGACATATGGGGAAATCAGCCTGTTTTTCAAACGAACCGGTTTTCAACGGGGGAGAGGTCGCTTCGGCGAAACCAGAACTCCCCAAGGCTATGGAACTATAGCCCATTGGGGGAATACGGTCAACGAAACCCCCCATTTTTCACCCCCTTCCACACTCGGGCATTCTTGCCCCAAAAATGCGGTTTGAGACTTTCTCAAAGCGAGGCGATCAAGAAAAGCAAAAAGATCGCCTACCCGGGTATTGTCATGGGAAGGCGACCTTTTTGTCAAGTAGGAGGATCAGGCAGGATGTATCGATGCGGCTGCATGAGGCCGTTTCCAACAGAGGGGCTCATGCAGTGGATCGATCGGGGGAGGATGGGTTGCGGACCACGACCGCGGGAGGAGAGAGCAGCCATGGTTCCGCAGGAGGGGGGGGGGAGATCAATCGGCCGGAAATATCCCGTGCACAGGTTCAGGAAGTCTCTTCGAGCTTACGTCGGTAGTCGTCGCGTTCGCGTCGCGTGGCTTCCAGGTCGAACATGAGATATTTCATATCGAGTCGCAACTGGGAGAGCGCTTCCTGGATGAAGCTGAGGATCCGACGACGGCGTGCGATGTTCTCGACCGCTCGTTCCAAAGCAGGCTGGAATCGCGCCTTGTATTCCGGAGGAAGCGAGGCGACCAGGTCGGTCAATTCGCTCAGTTCGGCGGGCTGCTTTTCGTCGTGGATGGCTTTGTCGTGGGATTTGTGGGGATGAGTCATGTGTGCTCCTCTTCGTTGCTCCTCGCGGCGATTGTTTCTGACTGACAGAGACCAAGTTGCATTTGTTGTGCCAGAATGCAATTCGAAAGAGCAAAAAGAATGTAAGTTCTGGAATAGTAAGAATTTATAAATCGCCAAAATCCCTTTCGACTTTTTAATTTGCCGACCTCCATGTGGGCAAAAACGAAACATACGTTCCGAAAAAAAACAGGAAAAAACGTAAGTAATTGTCTAAAAAGGTGTTACGTCGATGTTGCTTCATCTGAAGAAATGTTGTATTTTGGCCACACCAATTATTACGAACTCCTCCGCGCAAACGGACGAAACAAAAAACAGGCATTTTCCGTGCAATCCGATTAATTCAAACCGAATGACACCATTCGTCTCGGAATGCCGTGCATCAAACGCCTAGGGGAAAAGCCCCGCCAGCGAAAGCGATGGTGGGCGTCGCTCTCCTAGAACGGGCAAGCAGGCTGGAACCTACCGCCTTTCGAAAAACGCCTCTCGGGCAATCTTCAACATGAATTCCAGTATATACAAAAATCCTGAAAAAAGAAACATTTTCTCGGGCATTCGGCAGCTTCCGGCAAGAAACCTCCAGTTGCTTGATCAAAAAAACAATGCCGCAACCGAGGAAAAGGATCGGGGATTTTTCGTGTGGGCAAAAAACGGCAAAAAAAGAAGGAGAACCGGCCTTGGCTTCGGAAGAGTCTGGTCGGCGATGTCGAGCCCGGTGTTCCTGCTCTTCTTCGCCTCCTTTCTATTGGCCCAACCAGGTTGGCGGGAAGATTTCGAATCGCCCTCGACGACCAGTTGGAAGGTTCTCGTGGCGGGCGGTTCCGAGCAAATCCTCGAACATTCCCGGGTGACGGGGGACTTTCGGGCCGGCCGACGCAGCGAACATTTGAGGATGACCTTCCTCTCCGACGAGCTCGTGGTGTTGGGCCACCGGATCGGTTTCCCGTATGTGATCGAAGATTTGCGTATCTCCGCCTTTCTCAAAACGACCCGAGGCGACCTCGTGTTCGCGGCCGAAGTGGTGCTGCCCCATTCGAACAACCCGATGACCGGCCGTCCGCTTTCCCTGCTGGTGCCGGCCACCGGCGCGATCCCCAAAGGGCAGTGGACCCGCATCACTCTGGAGAACCTGCCGATTCGATTATCTCGTCAGGCCGGAGAGCTTCAGGAGACGATGGGCATGTCGCTCGAACTGAGCGGGGCGTACATCCGCCGGGTGGTGCTGATCGTTCGCGGAAGCCGCGATCAAGTGGTCGACCTGTGGATCGACGATCTGAGCGCGCAAGGGCATGCCGCGGTGTCGGACCAAGATCTGCCGCGCGACGAAAACAACCCGGTTTTCCGTCCCGCGAATTTCGACCGGTTTGAAAAATCGTCGGGGAAGGATTCCTTTTCGTCGTCTGCCTTCGAAAAACCGGACGGCCCCATTGCTTTCTCGGCGGAGAAGGTCGGGCCGTGGCATCCCGCCGCATCGTCCGGAGAGAATGCGGCGTCAACGGGACCCGTTTCGAATGTGCCGCGGTTTCCCAGTTCCGCCAGTAAAATCCGGATGGTCGGGCCCATGCTCACCATCAACAACCGTCGGACGTCGATTCGAGCCATCGAGTACCAGGGAGAACCTCTCGATTTCCTCAAGCGACTCGGTTTCAACGCCGTCTGGCTGCGAGATCGACCGGACGAGGCACTGCTCTCGGAGGCGCGTCGGGTCGGCATTTGGCTGATCGCTCCCCCACCTTCTCGAGACGCATTGCAGGCGGGATCCGGTGATTCCGAGGATTGGGCCTCGACCAATATCAGCCCGATCGGTTCTCGGTACGACATCGTGCTGGCCTGGGACTTAGGAAGACATTGCGTCAAGAGCGACTTCCCGGAAATCCGCGATTGGGCCGAAGTCGTGCGCACGGCCGATCGAGTCCAGAAGCGTCCCGTTCTCTGCACGGTCGACAGCGGCATCCTTGAATACAGCCGCCTCGCCGACTTACTGCTGATCGACCGTCAGCCGCTGTTGACCTCGACCGAGCTTTGCGATTACGGTCGCTGGCTGCTGCTCTATCCCCGTTTGGCTCGTCCGGGAACGCCCATCTGGAGCACGGTCCAGACGGAGCCGGCGAGAGAAACACTCCGTCAGTGGGAGATGATCGCTCCTTCGGCGAGACGAATGGCGCCGATCTCCTTCGAACAGATGCGCATGCTCGCGCACCTGGCGATCGCCGGCGGGAGTCGTGGATTGATGTTCACCTCCTCCTCGCCACTGACCGCGCAGGACTCCCGCACCAAATACCGTGCTGACTCATTGGAGCTGATCAATCTCGAACTGGCGCTGATCCATTCTTGGCTCGCCGGTGGGAAGGTCGAAACGATCGTCGATGCCCAGGAGTTGCCTATCTCCGCGGCGATCTTGCAGACCGACTATGCTCGACTCTTCCTCCCGCTCTGGTGCGGTCGGCAATCGCAATACTGCGTGGGGCAGGCCGCGAGAAACAACGTTTCGTTCATTCTGCCGGGGATTCCCGAGACCTACAACGCCTATCTGCTCCTGCCCGGCGGTATGCGGCCGCTCTATCCCGAGCGGCGCGCCGGAGGGATGTACCTGCAACTCGAGGAAGCCAGCACCAACTCCTTGATTCTCCTGACCCAGGCGGAAACGGTCTACACGGTCATGGCGAAGCGTGCCCGGAAGGCCGGTGAGAGGGCGGCCACACTCAGCCGTACGTTGGCTTCGATGCGTCTGCAGGCGGTCGAAGATACCCTGGAACGCATCCAGAAAAAGCGGACCCGCGGAATGCTGCCGGTACTCCAGGGCAATACTCCGTTGCTCGGATTGACCGAACAGCAAACCCTGCTCGCCGGCACCCGGCAAGCATTGGGCACATGCGATGCCCTGATCGGTTCGAAAGACTATTCCTCGGCGTATCTCCAGGCGGAACGGGCAACCCGGGCACTGCGCATCACCGAACGGGCGATGTGGCAGGATGCCACTCGGGCGGTTCACAGCCCCGTGACCACCCCGGTTTCCGTCAATTTCTCCACGCTCCCTTCCTTCCTGGAAATGTACGGGAAGATCGCCACCGCCTCGCTCGGAGAAAATCTTCTCCCCGGGGGCGACTGCGAAACGATCGAGGCGTGGGGGGGCGAAAACGGATGGAAGCATTACCAGCATCCGCTGGAAAAGATCGGCTCGGTGGCGACACTCTCGCAATCGTCGGCCCACCAAGGAGAGCGCGGCATCCGGATGGCCGTGTTCAGCAAGGATACCGAAAATCCGATCCTCCAACTCGAAACGGCGCCCGTCTGGCTGGCGACTCCGCCGGTCGACGTCGAAGCGGAGAAGATCTACTGTCTTCACGGTTGGATCCACTTGCCGGAAAAACTGACCGGCTCGATCGACGGACTGATGATCCTCGATTCGATCGGCGGAACCCCCTTGGCGCTGCGATTCACCGAGAAAACCGACGGCTGGCAAGAGTTCGCCATGTACCGTTACGCCCCTTCCGATGGCCGGCTCGCCCTCACTTTCGCCCTCTCGGGCATGGGCGAAGTGTGGCTCGACGACATCTCGATCCGTGAGGTCCGGACCGACGCGATCGCTTCGCAAGCGGCCCCACCCGTTCCGGTCCGCTCGCCGGAAACGCCTTCCTGGCGCCGCCCCTTCGATCAGCTATTCACACGGTGAACGCCGTTCGCCATCCGGCTTCCGCGCTTCGCACTCCTTCGATTCCGGGAAGCAAATCCTTCTTCTCCGAAAAACCGGAAAATGGCATTCCCCCGAACCGCCGTTTTTCATTATAATCCCCTGCCTTGACCGCGCCGCGGGTTCGAACGGCCCGGAAAAGGACGAACCATCGTCGCCGAAATGGGCGTGTCTGGATTGATTGGAAAAGACTCGCGGATCGAACATCGACCGGGGGGCTCATTTGAGTCGGGTACTTTGCATCGCGAATCAGAAGGGAGGGGTCGGGAAGACGACCACCGCGATTTCGCTGGCGGACGGATTGGCGCGCGCCGGCGCTTACACGCTGGTGGTCGACCTGGATCCCCAGTGCAACGCCACCTCGGGGTTGGGACATACGCCCACCGAGCGCCACCCGCTCGTCTCGGGACATCCGCTGAGCCGCGCGATCTGCGGGACGGAAGTCGCGGGATTGGAACTGCTCCCGGGAAGCCGGAGTTTCAAGGACGTCGAGGCGATGACCCGCGACGATCCTCCCCAAGTGCGACGGATGCGGGAACACCTGACCCAGGGCCTGCGGGGATACGACTTCGTACTGATCGATTGCCCGCCCTCGCTGGGCCAGTTGACCCAAACCGCCCTGGCCGGCTCGACCGAGGTGTTGATGCCGATCCAGTGCGAGTTTTTCGCGATGGAAGGTTTGGTCCAAATGATCGAGACGATCCGCTCGGTCATGGAGATGCAGCCGGGACGACTCCAATTCGGCGGTATCGTCCTGACGATGTACGAACACCAACTCGAATTGACCCACGAAGTCGATCGGGAAGTCCGCGAGTTCTTCGGGGAAATCGTCTTCCAAACGGTCATCCCCCGCGACGTCTCGGTCAGCGAAGCCCCCAGTCATGGACGCTCCGTCCTCGATTACGCACCTCGGTCGCGTGGTGCCCGGGCTTATGTCGAACTATGCATGGAGGTATTGGAACGTGTCTAATCAAAAACGGTTGGGACGAGGACTCGAAGCGCTCTTGGGCAAGGTCGCCACCGCGGAGATGCAGGGCGAGGAAACCGCTGGAAATATGCAGACCGCCGGCGCCACTCCCGGCGAAGACCACGCCCCCGATGAAATGATGGAACAGATCATGATCGGACCCGGCACGCGGGGGATCGACATCGGGATGATCGACCGCAACCCCTTCCAGCCGCGAAAAACATTCGATCCGGGAGAACTGAAGGCGCTCAGCGAAAGCCTCCAGCAACACGGGCTGCTTCAGCCGATCGTCGTTCGGCCGGTGGGAGAACGGTATCAACTCATCGCCGGCGAACGGCGACTCCGAGCGGCGATGAAGGCCGGCTGGAAAGAAGTGCCGGTGCAGGTGGTCCACGTCGACGACCGCCAGGTGGCCGAACTGGCTTTGACCGAAAACCTCCAACGGAAGGATCTGAACCCGATCGAAAAAGCGATCGCCTTCCAGCAATATCTCGAAGAATACGGCGGGACCCACGTCGAACTGGCCGGGCGGCTCGACATCGACCGCTCGACCGTCACCAATCTCCTCCGACTGCTGGAACTCCCCGATGAAATACGCCGGGCGGTGCAAGACGGCAAGATATCGCAGGGACATGCCAGGGCGCTTTTGCCGCTGGGAGAGGCGATCGAGCAGCTCGAATTCTGCGAGCGGATCCTCCAAGAAGGTTGGAGTGTTCGCCAGACCGAGACGATGGTTCAGGAGATTCTCCATGATGGGGAACCTTCGTCTCCTTCCTGGGGCGTGATCGGCCGCGACGGGCAGCCCAAAGCCGACAACCGCAGCGAACACCTTGAATCGCTCGAGCAGGAGATCCGTTCGGTCCTGGGAACGAAAGTCAAGCTCACCGCGAATCCCCGCGGAAAAGGAAAACTGGTCGTCCACTTCAAAAACAATGAAGAATTCGAACGGATCTTCCAAACCCTTTGCCGGCAGGATCTCGTTTCACGCGATGCCGGCTGACGCGATTCCATTCCGAATCCTTCACCGCGGAAATGCAATGAAAAAACCTCGCCGGCCGTTGTCAGATCGCTCGGTTTGCGATAGAATACCGGCGTCGATGGATTCGTCAACCTATTCGTGATTCTCCGTTTGCCCCGGTCCTTCAGTTTTTCCTTCTTCCCGGGGGCGAGAGCTCTTTCGGAACACATCGGGGCGTGGCGCAGTCTGGCTAGCGCACCTGCTTTGGGAGCAGGGGGTCGAAGGTTCGAATCCTTTCGCCCCGACTTTTCTCATTCTCATGAGTCTCATTCTCATGAGTCAAGGCCTTCCCTCTTGCGCCTTGACTTCCGTTCGATCTCCAGATCCAATCGAGTTCCTTCGCCTCTCCCTTTTTGAAATGGACTTTGCCCCACCATGGGGGTGTGGCTAATATTCGGTTGCGTTTTTTGGCGTCTGTCAGGCGACGGTGAA
>CAZWCE010000024.1:0-52883 GCA_964632505.1 uncultured Planctomycetaceae bacterium
GTGGAGTCGTAGCATTTTTTCTTCAATGACGCAATTTCAAAACACGTTCTTAGGCGGCGGCGATCGTTTGGAAATGACGTTGCGGCCTCACTCCGGCAGAAGTTCCAGCACACAGAAAACGGCTCGATGATCGGAGGCGACCGCTTCATCGAGCACGCGCGTTTCCATGACTTTCCATCGAGGAGCCGGTCGGTACAGAATGAAATCGATCTGCCGTTTCGGCTCGCCGACCGGAATCGTCGGAAGCAGCACCTCGTTGCTGCGTTTCCACTGAGCTTCGAGCCGATTCAACGTCTCACTGCCGACAACGTCATTCAGATCCCCTGCCAATAAGGCGGGGCGGAAGTCGTCCTTCACCAAAGCGTTGACGGCCATGGCGGACTGGATGCGTTCTTCGTCATTCGAGCGATGATCGAAGTGTGTCGCCAACAGCAGCACGGGACAATCGACTTTCGGGGGGTGGATCTCGACAGCGAGAACGCCTCGCTGCTCTCCGGCGTCGACGTTCGGCAACAGATGATTCTTGTATCTTTGGATCGGAAACCGCGACAGAACAGCGTTGCCGTAATGTCCCCCTTGAAGCGAAATGTTGGCTCCAAATGCGACGTTCATTCCGGTCAACCGAGCCAGTTCCGACGGTTGATCGACCCCGCCGCTCCGTTCCACATTTTGGTCCACTTCCTGCAGCGCCACCAAGTCGGGGTCCACGGACCGAATGACTTTCGCAATCCGCGGAAGATCAAGCTTTCCATCGACACCTTCGCCGTGATGGATGTTGTAACTGAGAACTCGCAGTGGCGTCGGTTCCGCCTGAGCAGGAAAGCAACTCAACAGCCAAAGCCCCGGCAGGAGCAAGAAAAGACTTTTCATGATGGACTCCCTATCTGTGTCGAACGTCTCATGCGTGGTGGATCGAAGGCATCTTTCGGAAGATCGTTCCCGTGTGAGAATATTCAAGTATCGGGAAAATCACTGCTTATCTTACAAGCATCCTACCAGATCGCGGGAGGCGGGTCATCCCAGTTTTTCCGCCCCTTCGGTCGTCTTGGGGGCTTGGGCACGTCCGCGCGCCAGCCGGAGTGAGATTTGCCGATCGTATTCCTGTCGGCTCTTGGGCGTGTCATATTTCCCGAGATAGATATCGCGTCCATTCAGTCGGACGACCGCCTGTCCGATCGCCTTGTGGAGACAATATTTCGGGATGCGACGAGAGTTCTTTTTTGGCATGTGAACTCCTGTAAGATCATCCATTACTCCGTATACTACGGAAATTAGATTTTACAGAAGCTCAAATTTGTTGCCAACTTTCTTCGTAAGTACTTATCAATAAAGGACTTCGAGATACCCCCGGCAGGATTCGAACCTGCGACCACCGGTTTAGGAAACCGGTGCTCTATCCCCTGAGCTACGAGGGCATGAATTTCACCGATTACCTTACCACTTTTTCTCTTTTCTGCAAGAGACACAATCGCAAATATTGCATGAGGAGTCTGTATCCTACCCCGTTTTCGCATTGCCCATCAGAGAGGTTGTGTTCTATCGCACTTCGTTGACAATATCAGTCACATATCCGGAGGGCACGCCATCCAAAATCTGAGAACGATGGTCCTCCACGAGTCAGCCAGACAAAAAGCCGGAAGATGATGGGCGCGACAGCTCGATGATTGACCGTGGGGATGTCTCCGGTCATCCGGAGCAATCGAGAGCGTTTAGCAACGGAAGCAGAAATCAGACCTTCGCCACACCATTCCCCCCCATCCACTGAATCCTCGCAAAAAGAAGAGAAGTCCCCACCCGTCAATGCCTCATTGGAATGAACCCGATCTGGTTGAAGTCCGCATTGGTCGGTCAAATAAGGATGGAATCGTCTCGGTGGAAGGCGTCTCAAGGAGAAAAGAGAACCCAGGGAGTACTCAAAGGAATCGCCACTCGAAACAATTGATATTTCAACGCAATCATGGTAATCTGAGATATTACCAAAAGCGGTTCGCTCAATGCCTTCTCGTTGGAAAATGCGCCTCCAGCGTGTTTTCCTTTCCTGTGAGCCCAAGTATTTTGCGAAAGGCGGCATTGTGTTCTCCATCCGAGGATGAATCGATACGGCCCGTTTGTGTTTTTCCCGATGGGAAGGAAACCCGATGAACCTGCCTGAAACGACAATCCTCTCCTTTCCCTTGCAGATGGAATTTCAATGGAACCTGGTGTATGCGCACGACGTGTTCGACTCGGAGAATCCGATTCTCGCGGAGATGATCCGAGAAATCGTCGCCCCGTCGGGGAAATTGGTTTTTCTTGTGGATGACGGATTGATGCCTCATTATCCCCATCTGCTGCAACAGGCGAAAGGTTATTTTCTTAGGCATCATTTATCCTTCTCCGGAGAGCCGTTCCTCACCCCGGGCGGGGAAGCTTCAAAAAACGGTTTTCGCGTCGTCGACCGTCTGGTGAAAACATTCCAGGAATCGGGACTCTGCCGACAAAGTCTCGTGGTCGCCCTCGGCGGGGGAGCGATGCTCGATGTCGCGGGATTTGCCGCTTCCTTGGTCCATCGTGGGATTCGATTGTTACGATTACCGACCACGGCGGTCTCGCAGGGTGATTCCGGCATCGGAGTGAAAAACGGCATCAACTTCGCCGAAGAGAAGAACTTTCTCGGCGTCTTCGCCCCGCCCCATGGCGTCCTCTGCGATTTGACGTTCCTGCAAACACTTGATGGTGGACTCCTGGCCGACGGTCTCGCCGAAGCGATCAAAGTGGCGATGATCAAAAATGCTTCCTTTTTCCATGAGATCGAGCAGCAGGCCCTCGAAATCGAAGAGCGAAACTGGCCCGTTATCGAATCGATCATTCGCCAAAGCGGCGAGATTCATTATCGTCACATCGCGACCAGCGGCGACCCTTTTGAACGAGGCTCGGCCCGACCACTCGACTTCGGACACTGGGCTGGCCATCGCTTGGAAAAGATGTCCGGCTACTCGATCCGCCACGGCGAGGGAGTCGCGCTGGGCATCGCCCTGGATACGGTCTACGCCCAAATCCAGGGAATGCTGGCTGAACAGGAACGCGATCGGGTCCTCTCGTTGTTTGAAAAGTTGCACCTTCCGGTGTATCATCCCTTGATGGAAAAAGAAGACGATTCGGGCGTTTTGGAAGTACTCGGCGGTTTGAATGATTTTCGAGAACACCTCGGCGGCGAGCTTTCCATCCCTCTTCCTCTCCGAATCGGAGAGGCGGTCGAGTTTCATGAAATGTCGGCCGACGACGTAAAAGCGGCAATCTCATTCTTGAAGGCTTTCTCCCGCCATTCATAGTGCACCCTGCGAACCGGAAAGCACCCGACATGCTCATTCCCGGAACCGACAACCGGCATCTCACCTATTGCATGAATGTTCACAGCAGCCGTACCGTCGCGGAGCTCGACCGTGCCGTGACTTCGGCGAAGGTCGTCTGGGACCGTTTTCTCGAGATTCCGAAAACACCCGTTCGGCAAGGTCCCTCCGGTCTGGGAATGTGGCTGAATGCCGACGTCGCCCTGGAGCTGGAGGAGACGGGAAGAATCGAAACCCTCCGCCGGGAATTGGCCGAACGAGACTGCTATGTCTTCACGCTCAATGGATTTCCCTACGGAGTATTTCATGGCGAACGTATCAAGGAAAACGTATATCGCCCCGATTGGAGCGAAATTCCACGGCGCGATTACACCATTCGCCTCGCCCGTCATTTGAGCCGCCTGCTTCCGGATCAGACCCCCGGCAGCATTAGTACCGTCCCCATCACTTACCGAGCCTGGTGCGACAACGCTCGTTGGGAGAAGGCGGTCGAAAACCTTCTGCACACGCTCGAAACTCTGAGAGCGATTCACCAGGAAACCGGCAAGATGATTTGGCTTCTCTTGGAGCCGGAGCCCGATTGCCTGCTCGACGACTGCGACAGCGTGATCGATTTCTGGCGCAGGTTGCGGGATCACTCCGCCGTTCGGCGACAACCGAGCCTGGTCGATTCCCTTGGAATATGCCTCGATTTGGCCCATGTGGCGACGCTCTTCGAAGACCCGCAAGAAGTGCTGATGCGATTGGAAAAGGAAAACATCCCCGTCGTCAAAATGCAGATATCCGCCGTTCCGGAATTATTCTCTGATAACTCCAACTCACCCGAGGTCCTTTTAGAGGCGTTCCGCGACGAAGTCTACCTGCACCAGACCAAACTCATCCTGGCTGGACGGAAGCCCAAGCGATTCGCCGATCTCCCCGAGGCTATTTCTTTTCTTAGAGATAGTGCACATGCGTTCCAACTCCGAACACATTTCCACGTGCCTTTGACCTGGCAACCGCCCGAGGGGCTGGGAACCACGACGACGCAGGTCTCCGCTGATCTGTTGCAACACGCTCTGAAGATGGGAGTTCTGCATTTCGAGCTGGAAGTCTATAGCCTTGGCTTGATGATCGATCATCAAGACGTCATGCTGGACATCCTTGCCGAGGACTTGGGTTACCTGGCAAGACGGCTCCACGATCTTCCTTCAGGTTCGGTCTGAAGCCCAGTCCGCAGACGCATAAGTCATCCCCACGCGGCTCAAGCATTGACGTCCCCGTCCCCTGAATCCCAATGGTTCCCATCGGTTCACCATTGACTCGACGATCCATCAAGGGCACCGACCACTTTCGTCCATTGGCCGCTGGAGATCGTCGGAATCCGATCATTATGACGAAGCGGTCCTGGCGGAATCACGAAGGTGAACGGATCCGACACATGAAATAAAAAGAGCACCAAAGCGTTGTTCTATCGCCCGGAAAATCGAAAGCGGAATCCTCTCGAAAAATGTTGTTTGGGAACCCGCCTATTGCTATAATGCGTTGACGTGCGTTCATTCTGATTTGACCTTTCGAAGACGGAAATCCCATCCATGTCTTACTCATTCGTCCTGAAATCGGCTTTGCTCGCCACCGGATTTCTCCTGGTTTTCGGATTCCCGTGTCGGAGTGATGTTGTTCCGGGGAAACTGACATGTGAATCACTCGAAAAACCGGAGGGCATCGATCGGACGCCCCCGCATCTCAGTTGGCGATTGATCGATAGTACCGATCGTCTGGTCGATCCCAACGGCGACCGTGGACAGAGGCAAACCGCCTACCGGATCCTCGTCGCTACCTCGAAAGAGAAATTGGCCAACGACCGGGGCGATTTATGGGACAGCGGTCGCGTCGACTCCGACCGATCGATCCTTGTCCCCTACGCCGGGAAATCCCTCCGTTCGCACGACGTCTGCTGGTGGAAGGTCCGCGTATGGGACAAAGACGGCAACCCTTCGGCGTGGTCGTCTCCCTCCCGGTGGACGATGGGTATCCTCGATGCCGCGGATTGGAAAGCGAAATGGTTGCGACACACTCCAAAATCGTTCCCTCTTTTAGAAAAGAAAGGACCGGAAAAGCTCCTAAATTTCGAGGGATGCCACTGGATCTGGTCTCCCGACGAGGAACCGCTCGAGGCCCTGCCGGCGGGCAATCGGTTTTTCCGCAAGGAAATCGTCATTCCCGAAGGTCGCTTCGTCGATTGGGCCTACCTCCTCATCGCCGCCGACGACCGCTACTGGCTGTACGTCAACGGGAAACGCATCTCCATCAGTCGCGATGAACCGAACGCCTGGACACAAGGATACGAGGTTTCACTCGACGAACATCTTCGATCCGAACGCAATTTACTCGCGGTCCAGGTCGCCAATCGCGAGGTAGGCCCGGCCGGACTGGCGGGCAAACTGGTCGTGAAGCTCGACAACGGCGAAGTAAAGGTTTTTCCGATCGGCAAGGATTGGAAGGCTTCTCTCCGCGGGGAGCGCAACTGGCAAAAGACGGAATTCGACGACACCAACTGGCCGGCCCCTCGAATATTGCGCACCGTCGGCGACGATCCGTGGGGAGTTCCGAAAACCGGATACGCTACCGGATGGTTGCAAACCGCCCCCAGTCCGATCTTCCGGAAGGCGTTCTCCGTCGACCGGCCGATCCAACGTGCGACCGTCTCGGTGGCCGGACTCGGGTATTACGAATTGCGATTGGGTGGAAAGAAGGTCGGCGATCACGAGTTGCCGCCGGCGTTTTCACGATATGACCGACGCGTGCTGTACAACACGTTCGACGTGACCGATCGTATCCGGCAGGGAGAAAACGTGCTCGGCGTCCGTCTGGGAAACGGTTGGTACAACATGCATACGCGCGCCACCTGGGATTTCGATCAATCTCCATGGCGGGCCGAACCTCGCATGCTGTTGCATCTACGTCTTGAAATGACCGACGGTTCGGTCCGAACGATCGTCAGCGACGAGAGCTGGAAAGCCACCACCGGCCCGCTCTACCTCGACAGCATTCGCGCCGGAGAAGTGTACGATGCCCGCTTGGAAATGCCGGGTTGGGATCAGCCCGGCTTCGATGATTCCGATTGGTCGGCCGCGACCGTCGCCTCCGCCCCCGACGGGAAACTCTCCTCCGAGTTGATGCCGCCGATGCGCGTGACCGAAACGATTCGTCCCATTTCCGTACAGGAGACCCGGCCCGGTGTGTTCGTGTACGATTTAGGGCAAAACATCGCCGGTTGGGCACGACTTTCGGTCGAAGGCCCCGAGGGCACCGAAGTCACGCTCCGTTACAGCGAACGCTTGCGATACGACGGCACTCTCGACCGCATGGAAATCAGCAAATTCCTCTTCGCCGGCCCTTTCCAGCAGGACACCTACATCCTCAAGGGACAAGGTCGGGAGACTTGGGAACCGTCGTTTGTTTACCACGGCTTCCGCTACGTGGAAGTTCGTGGGTACCCGGGCGAGCCGACGCTGGACGATCTTCAGGGGCGCGTCGTGCATACCGATTTCGAACGCGCCGGATCCTTCGAGTGTTCCGCACCGCTGCTCAATCGCATTCAGGAACTGACCTCCTGGAGTTTTCGGGGCAATTTCCACGGTTATCCGACGGATTGTCCCCAGCGTGAGAAGAACGGATGGACCGGCGACGCCCATCTCGCCGCCGAGCAGGGCCTCACCTTCTGGAATTCCGCCACCGCCTACAGAAAATGGATGGACGACATCCAAGATGAACAGAGAGACACCGGGGAAATCGCAGCGATCATTCCGACTTCCGGTTGGGGTTACGCCTGGGGCAACGGCCCGGCCTGGGATTCCGCCTACGTGCTCATCCCCTGGTATGTCTACCTCTACCGGGGCGACCGCGGGATTCTGGAAAACCATTACGAGACGATGAAACGATACGTCGACTACGTCGATCGGCGCTCCCCCGAAGGAATCGCCGACTTCGGTCTGGGGGACTGGGCACCGGCCGATACCGAGACCCCGCGCGAGGTCACCTCAACCGGCTATTTCCATGTCGATACCATCATCGTTGCTCAGACGGCGAAAATTCTCGGTCGCGACGACGATGCGAAGTATTATCGCGCGCTGGCGAACAAAATCCGCAAGGCGTTTCAAGAGAAGTTCCATCACGGCGAGGGGCTCTACGCCAACGGCAGCCAGACGGCGCTCAGTTGCGCCCTGTTCCAGGGACTCGCCGATCCCTCGCAAGAGAAGGCGATCGTCGATCAACTCGTGCAGGCGGTCCACCAGCGCGACGATCACCTCGATGTCGGCATCCTCGGCGCGAAGTATCTCTTCCATACTCTGAGCGATCACAGTCAACACGAGCTCGCCTATCGCGTCGCCACGCAAACCACCCCGCCCAGCTACGGCGATTGGGTCCGTCGCGACGCCACGACTCTCTGGGAACACTGGGACGGACACAGTTCGCTGAACCACATCATGTACGGCGACATCGCCTTCTGGATGATGCGATGCCTGGCCGGCATTCGAGTCGATCCCGAGCACCCCGGTTTCAAACATGTCATTCTCCGTCCTCAACTCACGGAAGGGCTCGACTGGGTGAAAGCTTGCCACATTTCACCGTACGGGCCGATCCGTTTACACTGGAACCAAAAAAACGAACTCGGGCAGTTTCACGTCATGTTGCCGCCCAATACGACCGCCCGACTCTGGCTCCCCGCGCGTGAAAACGATGAGATATTCGAAGGGAACCATCCCGAGACGATCGTTCCCGTCGCCGAAGCCGAGGGGGTCCGCCCCGCAGGACAAGAGACGGGCTATCGCCTCTACGATCTCGATTCGGGGGATTACCGATTCGAGGTCCGTCGACAGTGATCATTCTCCAAAACAACACGATGATGCAGCGTCAACCGGCCTTTTCGGTTTTTCCTCAGCTCATTCAAGCCTTCCTTATTTTCTGAAAGGGTAGTCGATAATGAATCCTTCCCAATTCACCAGACGCCACTTCTTCCGACAGACCGGAATGGTCGGTACCACGGCCGCCGTCGCCTCCCCCTGGGTGCTCCCCCGCCCGGCGGCAGCCCAGGACCAGAAGGTCTCTCCCAATGAAAAGATTCAACTCGGCATCATCGGTTGCAACGGCATGGGGCGGAGCAACCTGGCCAATTGTGCCGAATATGACGATGTGGAAGTCGTCGCCGTCTGCGAGGTGATGAAATCCCGCCGCGATGCCGTGCTGAAGCAACACCCCGGAGCGAAAGGATACAACGACTTCCGGGAGCTTCTGGCCAACGACGCCGTCGACGCGGTCATCATCGCCACGCCCCCCCATTGGCATTGCCTCATGGCGGTCGAGGCGGCGAAGGCGGGTAAGGACATCTATCTTCAGAAACCGATGACACTCCACCTCGGCGAAAGTTTGGCGGTGAAGAACGCCGTGCGTCGTCACGACGTGGTCTGTCAGATCGGAACACAGATCCATGCCCAGGAGAATTATCGCCGGGTGGTCGAGAAGATCCAGGCGGGAACGATCGGACAAGTCAGCGTCGCCCGAACGTTCAACGTATTGAACCAGGGCCCCGACGGGATCGGCCGCGTCGAGAACACGACCGTCCCCGAAGGACTGGATTGGGACATGTGGCTTGGCCCGGGACCGGAGCGATCCTTCAACGCGACGCTTTTCACCAGCAGCTATTTCCACTGCTCTTTCATGGACTATAGCGGGGGCTGGACTCCCGGCATGGCCCCGCACATCGTCGACCTGCCGGTCTGGGCCCTCGAGGTCGGCTATCCGACGACCGTGTCCTGCGCCGGCGGACGCTACATCATCGAAGACGATGGCGACGCCCCCGATACCCAGGAGATGATTTTTCAGTATCCGAACCTCACCATCCATTGGATAATGTCGATGATCAACAGCTACGGCTTCGACTTCGGCAGCGGCAAGCCGGCCAGGCGTCTGGGCATCTACTTCCATGGAAGCCGCGGAACGTTGCGGAGCAACTACGGCAATCACGAAACGGTTCCCGAGGGGAAATACTTCGACGAATCGATCCAGCCGAAGGAGAAGATTCCCTCCTCGCCGGGGCATGAACGCGAGTGGCTCGATTGCATCAAGTCGCGCAAGGCTCCTTCCTGCAATCCCGAGTATCACTGCAAGATCGACATCCCGCTGGTATTGGGCAATCTTTCCTATCGGTTGAATCGTTCGATCACGTTCGACCCGAAGAAACTGGAGATCGTGGGCGATCCGGAAGCGGCCAAGGCGGCGATTCCCGAATACCGGAATCCTTGGAAGTTTCCGATGGAATATCTAAAGGGATAACATCCGGCGACAGCATCTGGCCCAATCAAGAAAGGAAGCATGGGAATGGGGGAAATGACCTCCAAGGAAATCGTTTCCCGAGCGATTCGAGGGCTTCCAACCCCTCGCGTCGCTTCGGGGCCTCTTGCGGTACACTTTTGCGCTCACCGCAAAGGGATCTCGCTCAAGGAATATACTTCCTCGGCGGAAAAAATGGCCGATTCGATCCTCCACTACTACGACGAGTTCCAACCCGACGCCGTCTGGCTCTCCGCCGATACTTGGGTGACCGCCGGATCGATGGGGGCCCGGGTCGGATTCGTCGACGAGCGTCAACCGATGGGATCGATCGGCGGACCGTTGATTCGTTCGGAGGAGGACCTCGACCGGATTCCGGATCCCGACCCGCACCATCGGGGACGTTTTCCCCTCATGCTCGAGGCGTTCCGGCGAATCCGACCGTCTCTCGGCGATGAGGTCTTTCTGGTTCCCTGTTTCGATCAATATCCCTTTTCACTGGCCTGCGCGCTCATGGGAGCCGAAAGAGTGATGCTCGCGGTCGGAGATCCGAAACAGCTCGACCTGGTCCGAAGAGTGATGGACAAGGCCCTCGATTTCGCAGCCGCCTATGCCCTGGCACTCGCCGAGGAGGGAGCCGATCTGCTGAGCGGGGGCGATTCTCCCGCGGGACTTTTGGGCCCGGACCATTACCAAGCGATCGCCTTTCCATGGCAGTGCCGGCTGATCGAACGCATCAAAGAGCATTGCGATTTGCCCGTTTCGCTGCACGTATGCGGCAAGGCGACGCCGTATCTCCCGCTGATGAAAGCGACCGGAGCCGATGTGCTCGAACTGGATCATTATGTCGACCTGGACGAGGCTCTCGAGATCACCGCCGGCGAAACGGCCGTCTGGGGAAATCTCGATCCGGTAGGACTGCTTGCCCAGTCCGGCCCCGAACAGGTCCGTGAGGCGGCGACCCGAGCGATCGAACAAGTCCGCCGAAGCGGTCATCGTCGTTTCGTCCTCAGCAGCGGATGCACCTTGGCGCTGGAGACTCCACCGGAAAACCTCCATGCAATGCTCCAGGTGGCCCGACAATCGCGTGGGTTGGGGTGATCCACCGGTTCTCCGTTCCTATCGAAAAAATGTACGGAAAAAGGATAATACGGCATGCGAAAACAATCTTGCACGATGATCTTGTCGGTAGTTTTTCTGGGCCTTGTGGGCGGCCTCCCGGCGGCAGAAGAGTCTGATCGCATCGAGCCTTGCATGAAACACCCTTATTACTGGCAATACGACGGCAAACCGGTGTTGCTCCTGGGGGGCTCGAAAGACGACAACATCTTTCTTATGCCGGATTTGGAATCACATCTGAAAGAGA
Source organism: uncultured Planctomycetaceae bacterium (assembly GCA_964632505.1). GTDB lineage: Bacteria > Planctomycetota > Planctomycetia > Pirellulales > Thermoguttaceae > CAZWCE01. Next base: position 11,008 of record CAZWCE010000024.1, read on the forward strand.
TCTCCGAAGCGGGAGGCAACTACGTTCGCAATACGATGAGCAGCCGCAAGGACCAAGGTTTCGAAATCTATCCCTTCAAACGGCTGAAAAGCGGCAAGTACGATCTCGACCAGTGGAACGCGGAATACTGGCAACGATTCGAAAATCTGTTGCGTTGGAGTTCGGAACGGGAAATCATCGTGCAAATCGAGATCTGGGACCGCTTCGACTACTCATGCGACCACTGGCCTCCCCATCCCTACAACCCCAAAAACAACGTCAATTACACATACGAGGAATCGAGATTCGCTCCCGAATACCCCAATCATCCGGGAACCAATGAGCAGCCTTTCTTTTTCACCACACCGAAGCAGCAAAATAATCGTACTGTTTTGAAATACCAGCAGCGATTCGTGGAGAAACTGCTCGATCATTCCCTCGATTATCCGAATGTTCTCTACTGCATGGATAACGAAACCTCCGGCCAAGAGGCCTGGGCCGTTTACTGGGCCGAGTTCGTGCGGCAACGGGCGAATAGGGAGGGCGTGCCGGTCAATCTGACGGAAATGTGGGACGCTTGGGATCTTCGCGCGGATCAACACCGCCGCACGCTGGATCATCCCAATCGCTACGATTTCGTCGATGTCTCCCAGAACAATCACCAGCGCGGAGAGACGCATTGGAAGAATTTCCTTTGGGTACGGAATTACATCGAAGATCAGCCGCGTCCTCTCAACAACGTGAAGATTTACGGTGCCGATGGAGGGAAGCACGGAGGCGACGATCGCGACGCGGTCGAAAAAATGTGGCGTCTCATTTTCGCCGGAGCGGCTTCGGCGCGATTCCATCGCCCCACCTCGGGCATCGGGATCAGCGAACTTGCCAAAACAGAGTTACGGAGCGCCCGGCTCTTTCTGGATGAATTCGATGTTTTCCATGCCAGGCCCGACGCAAACCATCGAATGCTCTCGGAGCGTGAAGAGAACGAGGCCTATCTCACGCGAATCGAGGGAAAACAGTACGCCGTCTACTTCATTGATGGCGGAGAGGTCGGCCTTCGACTTCCCGCCGGCGACCACTCCTGGTCTCTGCGGTGGCTCGATATCGATGCGAGCCGTTGGAGCCGGAAACAGGATCTCGCGACGAAGAAAACGGCGACTTTGAAAACTCCCGAAAAGGGGCAATGGGTCGCTCTCATCGAGCTTGCCCCCTGACGATGGTGTGCCGCAGGATTCATGGATCCTAACGACATGCGTGATCCTATTTTCGCGAGATGCAATGTCCGAATATCGGCCACGATTTTCGGCAGAAAAGAAACATGGAGCCGAATAGTATGATCAAAGCAATTCTTCCATCCCTTCTATCTCTTTCTGTCGCGCTGCACTTCTCCCAGATTTCTACTGGTGCCGAAACGCCGGGCCAAGCGGGCGCGGTAATAGATGCCGCGAAGATGGAGGGTGGCCTTGTCGTGCATCTCGGGGTGGAAGACGGAAGATTCACCTCGGCGCTGCGGACAAATGATTCCATCGTCGTCCACGGGCTGGCCGATTCGCCGGACGCTCTCGCCTCGGCGAGGGAATATGTCATCGATCGTGGCATTTCGGGTCCCATCGCGTTCGATGCATTCCAGGGGCGGAGATTACCGTACGTCGACCATTCGGTCAACCTTCTCGTCGCCACCGGTGCGGTTCCCGTCGCGCCGGAGGAAGTCGAGCGTGTGCTTTGTCCGAACGGAATCGCGATGGTCGCATCAAGCGAAAACGAGGATTGGCTTTCCAGCGTGGCGCGGGAAAAAACACCGATATTGGACGGATACGTGATGTTCAGAACTCCCATCCCGCCGGAAATGGATGCCTGGACACACTTCCTCCATGGGCCCGACGGGCACGTGATGTCGAAAGACGAATGGGTCGCACCACCTTTTCACATCCAGTGGGTCGGGAACCCCATGCACGCGCGAAGCCATGCACATCTGACTTCGATGAACGTCATGGTGACCAATGGGAAGCAACTTTTTTATATTATCGATGAAAGCCCGAACAAATTGCCGGACCTCTTACCGGGACGTTGGGCATTGGTGGCGAGAGACGCGTATAACGGCGTCGTACTTTGGCGCAAGCCGTTACCGGTTTGGCAACCTTATTTCGTGAAGGATCGCAACAGCTATCCGGCGGACCTCCACCGTCGGCTGGTTGCGGTTGGAGATACGGTGTTCGCCACACTTACCATCCACGGCCCCGTTTCCGCGATGGACGCAGCCACCGGCGAGCTGCTGCGGACGTACGACCGCACCGAGAAGACTGAAGACATCATCTTTGCGGATGGCGTTCTTTACCTCACCATCAATACGGGAGAAACCGACCAGATCAATCGACTCCAGATGGCCTATCGACACACCGAGCCGCGCCAGAAACGGATGGTGGCGATCGAAGCCGCCAGTGGTCGAAGACTCTGGGAAAAAGAAGGAAAGGATACGCAGGAGTTGATGCCGATGACGCTTGCGGTGAAGGGCGACCGGCTTTTCTTCCAGAATGCGAAACACATCGTTTGCTTGGAGAAATCGACGGGGGAAGTGATTTGGCGAGCTCCAAGACCTTCGGAATATTTCAGACCCGGTTGGTCCTCGCCCACCCTGGTGGCGCTCGATGAGATTGTTCTTTCGGCCGATCGCCAGAGCGGTCCCGGCCAGAGAGTGGGAAAAGATCAATATGCGGCCGGCGGCTTCAGCACCGGCAATATCATCGCATTCGACACAATGACCGGTCAGAAGATTTGGTCCAACAAATGCGCCGAAGGTTGCCGCGCTCCGACCGATGTCTTCAGCGTAGACGGCAATCTCTGGATAGGGGAATCGTTGGAGAGAAAAATCGACTACACGAAAGTGTATGACCTGCAAACCGGCGAAGTCGTCAGATCCTATCCCCCGTTCGATCAATGGCCGACCTGGCATCATCACCGATGCTATCGAGACAAGGCGACGCCTCACTACATCCTTTCCGGACGAACCGGAGTCGAGTTCATCTCTTTGGAGACGGGAAAGCTGACAACCCATCATTGGATTCGCGGCTCTTGCAAATACGGTGTGATGCCCGCCAACGGCATGCTCTATCTTCCTCCGGAACAATGTGGATGCTACATCGAAAGCAAATTGACCGGATTCCACGCTTTGGCCCCGAAAAGAGAAAAGCAACTCGAACGCCCCGATGAACATCCGCTCATCCGGAGCGAGACATCGATGGTCGAGAAGAAAAGGACGACCATGGGAGATTGGCCGACCTTTCGGGGCGATCATGCCCGAAGCGGCGAAGCGACGACGGTGGTGCCTACGGATCTCGAGGCAGCGTGGAAAGTAAACATCGGTGGGCGTTTGACGCAACCCGTCGTCGCCGACGGACGGTTGTTTGTCTCTTCGATCGATACCAATACGCTTCATGCCTTTGAAAGTCGAACGGGGAAGCCGTTGTGGCAATACGTCGCCGGCAGCCGAATCGACTCCCCTCCCACCATCGCGGGCGGATTGGCCGTCTTCGGATGCAGAGACGGCTGGATTTACGCATTGAGGGCCACCGACGGCAAACCGGTCTGGAAATACCGAGCCGCTCCAGACCAAAAAATGCATATGGTCTCCGATCGACTCGAGTCCGTTTGGCCCGTTCATGGGAGTGTCTTGGTCCAAGATTCGGCCATCTATTACGCCGCCGGACGCTCCTCTTATGTCGATGGCGGAATACGCATGGGAAAACTCGAACTATCGAGCGGTCGTCCGCTCACCTCGAAGACATTCTATAGCCGTGATCCGGAAACCGGCGAATCCCGCAAATTGTTCAAGCCCTTTCCGGCTCCCCGAAGACTGGGGTGGGCGGAGATGCCCGGCGTGCTGCCGGACGTGATGTCTTGCTCGGACGATACAATATGGATGCGGGGAGTGAATTTTGACGAAGATCTGGAAATCCGCGACACTTTTTCCAACCATCTTTTCTGTTCGGCGGGATTCCTTGACGACAGCTGGTGGGAGCTGACCTATTGGGTCTACGGCAAGCACATGTTCGGCGGACGTCGAGGTGTGACCGAAGCAGTGAGAAAATATCCCACCGGCCGAATCATGGTCTGCGATACGGATCGGGTCTATGGATATCAAGACGGCTACGAATCGATCAAAGTGCCGCTGTTGAAGGCTTGGAATAAAAACGCCGAAAGCATGACGAAGGGGAGCGATGCCAAATCCTCACCTCCTTCCTCGAAAAGACAATGGCAGACCGACGTGCCGCTCTGTGCCGAGGGAATGGTGCTGGCGGGCGATACGCTTTTCTTGGCAGGCTCGCCGAAGGTCGATCGGAAGAAATCCTACGAATTGCTTCACCGCCAGATTGTCGACCGCTATCATGCCGCTCCAACCTTCAAGGAAATCGAGGATACCATAACGGGCAAGAACGGGGGAATTCTCTATGCCGTGAACAAAGGGGACGGAATGAAGGTCATGGAGATGGACCTGGAATCGATTCCCGTCTTCGATGGTCTCATCGCGGCCGATCACCGCCTCTACCTCAGCTTGAAAAATGGCGAAGTGATGTGTCTTCGAGAGAGGTGATTCTTCAGCGTCACATGAGCGACAGCCTCTTTTGCCGGATCTTCCCCATCATCTTCTCTCCGATTGCCGGGCGAGGCCCCGTGGCGCTTGGGGGAGGGGGCCTCTTCCAACGACATCGCAACGTCGCATCGAGTGGGAACGGACGCCATAGACTATGTCAACCTCCTGCTTCACGAGCCGAGCAAGAAGAAGGAACGCCCACCGGAGCGGCGCTCGATCGCACGGTCGTGCGGATGCCCTGCTATCTGATCGATGCCTCCCGGGGATGGGGAGGATTGCCCCATCGGGTCCGGGCAAACGTTCTACCGGTCGAGGAAATGGAAGTCTTCCTGGGATGTGTTCCCGGCGACCGAGACAGGCGATTCTGCGTAAAAAGGGTGTGAGGCGATCGTGTCTCCGTCCAGCGGCATATTCACCACTCAAGTCAAACGTCATCGATCAGAGAAGACACGGACTTTCAAAGAGAAACTTTTTTTCACAGAATGGACATGCGTGACGGCGTTATGTTAACATACCGTTATTCGAAAGCTGGTTCCGCCTGGTTTGCTCTTTTCCTCAAACAGTAGAAGGAGTCTTTCATGATAATCTTTCGAACGAGTGTCGGTCGACAGTGCATCCTATTCTTAGCGTTCTCGCTTTTCTTGCTTCAGGGCCCTTCAAAAGCTTATTCTCTCGAGGCACCGACAGAGAAGACGAAGTCATCCGCCGATTCCAAAGATGACGGGAATGCCGTCACGTTCGAACAAGCTGAAGAGTCGGCGGAGATCGCCGGCTTGACCATCAGCAAGGTCCAGCGATGGCTTCACGACGTTGCATTGAAAAGAATCGAACCGGACACGGGCCTCTACCACCCCGAGGGCAATTTCAACTATCGCGATGCCTGGGCGGATTGCTACCCCTTCCTCGTCTGGGCGGCTTGGCTGACGGATCGTGATGCCCTGGAAGGGCCGGTCCGCGGAGCCTTGCATGCGGAAATCGAACATTGCGAGGAGGGATTCTTCTCCGATCCGAAAAACACTTTCGGGGGCAGCGAATATGTCAAAGATGGTTTGATCGCCATTGTCGAAGTGACGGGCAAAGATGAATGGTTCGACCGCATGAAGACGATCGAGGATGATATCTGGTCGAATCCGACCGTCGACACCCCCTACGGCAAAATCCCCTCAACGAATATTGAAGTCAACGGTGAACAGATCCAGGCTTTGGTACGTCTGTATACCATGACGGAAGAGCAGAAGTATCGAACTTGGGCCGAAAGAATCGCCGATGACTATCTTCTTCAAGGTGATTTCGTCCCCACCCGGCTCCGTGATCATGGATGTGAAATCATTGGAGGACTCGGACTGCTCCTCGGCGTAGAGTCGGCCCATCAACCGGAGAAGGCGAAGGAATATCTCCCGCCGATGAAGAAAATGCTCGATACGATCCTCGAAGAAGGAACCAACGAGGACGGCATCATGTACAACACGCTCGGTAGCGAAGGCCGTTTGAGTGATGGATGGGGATACAACTATGTAGCTTATCTCTGTTATGACATGGTCGTGGGCAAGCCGGTGTACGAAGAACGCATCAAAAAGATGTTGAGAAATCTATCAAAGCCGGTCTATCACAACTATCCTTGGGAAGGTGATTCGATCGACGGTTTCGCCGATTCCGTCGAAGGCGGGCTTTATGTGATCAATCGATTGCCGGTTCCGGAAGCCATCGCTTGGGCCGACGGTGAAACGGCAAGGAATATCGTTTACGCAGATCAGGAGGATAAGCTCTGGGGGACGATGAAGCTCCAGTCGAACGGCGTTCGAACGGCGATCATCCATGCATTGATGCACACACGCGGAGTGATCGCCCGACCGTGGCGACAGGACCTCAAACTCGGCGCTCAAGAAACGAAGGACGGTTTGGCCCTTGTCTTCTCGGCGGAAAAACCTTATGAAGGCGAACTCGTGTTCGACATACCGCGACACCGTATTTACATGGGATTCACTAAGGATTGGCCCCGCATGAACACGATTCCGGAGTGGTTCGTCGTTGAGCCGGAAGCCGAGTATGTCGTTGAGGATGTCGAAAGCGGTTCCACTTCCTCCCATTCCGGAGAAAACCTTCATGAAGGCTTGCCCGTGAAACTGGAAAGCGGCCGAAAAATCCTTCTACGAGTGCGGTCTGAATAAAATATGGTTCTTCCGACATTTTAGTGGCTGATTGATGAGTCCTTGTCGTCGAGATCGATTAGCTCGGCTCGAATTCACCAACCAAAGCAGGGGGCGAATCGAACGCTTTTTATGCATGACAATTGGATTCGCGTATCATTGCACTTCGGCACTAGCCATTAAATTCCCGGAAGAACCATTATTTTATTATGGAGGCACAGCACGATCTCATTCTGTTTATGAGCAGAGTGATTCGTCCCTCCGAATGATCCACCAGTGCTCCCATCGGATGAGAAAAGGTGCTTGCTTCGAATTCGAGAGAATTCCAAAGAAAGAGAGATGCACCTTTCCGTGAAAAGCGCGACAAGTTTTTGGGAAATCGAAATGCAGGACCTCCAGGGGGAATCACTCCCCCCTGTCCCTTCAGCCCGAGGTTCGCACGGAAGCCGATCCCAAAAAAATCGTCCGTAGGCTCTTTATTTACCTGATGATCCCTATTATATTAGAGTTAGTGCCTGCATTTTCGATTCGCCGATTTTCCGTCGGCCTCCCTCCATAGGCCAAACCGGTTTCACGTAGCAAGCTTCTTGCATCGCGCCCCCTGATTTATCTCATCGGTAGAATCGAACGTTCCCGCCGCCTTTGAAAGAAGTGTCTTCGCGCCGGCCATTTCTTTTGTTCAACGAATCCAAACACGAAATTTCTGTTCTTCATCAAGGGTATCCACGCATGTCAAAACCACGTCAAACCACACGTCGTCATTTTCTCAAGAACACGGTCGCCGTCGGTGCCGGGAGTGTCTTCCTCTCTTCCGTCCCTCGAGCCTTCGGCTACCAGTCTTCGAATGAGCGTCCTGTTTTTGGAACCATCGGCTTGCGAAATCAGGGTTGGGCGATTACCAACAAAACCTTCTCATTCGCCGACTTCGCCGCGTTGGCCGATGTCGATTCGAAGGTCTTGGCCGATAATGTCCAAAAAACGGAAAAACGGCAGGGGAAAAAGCCCGATGCCTACAAGGATTATCGGAAGATTCTCGAGCGCGATGATATCGACGCGGTCATGATCGCCACCCCAGACCACTGGCATACGAAAATCGCCGTCGAAGCGATGCGGGCCGGAAAAGACGTATATTGCGAAAAACCCCTTACTTTGACAATCGACGAAGGCAAGCTGATCGAAAAAGTCGTCGAGGAAACGGGATGTGTTTTCCAAGTCGGCACCATGCAGCGTTCCGAGTGTCGTCAACGTTTCCTGCAAGCGGTGGCACTGGTGCAGCAAGGTCGCATCGGCGATGTGAAGAAAGTGACCTGTGGAATCGGTGGGATGTCAAACTCGCCAGAGATTCCGGTTGTTCCCGCCCCGGATGAACTCGACTGGGAATTCTGGCTCGGACCGGCTCCGAAAGTTCCGTACCGTGCCCTGCCGGAAATGCGAAAAGGATACGGAGGTGGTGTTCCTCTGTATAGCAATGGCCATTATTCTTTCCGCAACTGGCACGAATATTCCGGTGGAAAATTGACCGACTGGGGAGCCCATCACGTCGACATCGCCTGCTGGGCGATCGGTGCCGACGATTCCGGACCCAATCAAGTAGCTCCGCTCGACTTCACGTTGGCATGCGAATATCAAGATGGATTCCCCGTGGTCGCCGATCGCTATAATGTGGCGACCAAATTCAACATCCGCGCCGCGATGCCGAACGACATCGAAATGATCATTACCAGTGAAGGCGACAATGGCATTCTGTTCGAGGGGACCAAAGGGCGATTTTTCGTCAACCGCGGAAAGATCGTCGGCAAACCCGTCGAGGATCTCCAGGATGATCCGCTGCCTGAAGGAGCGATCGAGGAGGTGTACGGAGGAAAAATCCCCGCCAACCACAGCGCCAACTTCATCGAGTGCATGAAAACTCGAAACCAGCCTATTTCCGACGTCTGGACGCATAATCGCATGCTCGAGATCTGTCACCTCTCGAATATCGCGATGCGTTTGGGCCGTGAACTGAAGTGGGATCCCGAAAAACGGGAAATCATCGGCGATGCCGAAGCGAACGGATTTCTCTCTCGAGAAAGCCGCAAAGGATACGAAATCGAAGGGTAGTGTTTTTCGACAGACCCTCTTTTTTTCATTCCTCACAGCTTTTTTTGAGTTCGCATTTACATCGGCGGCCCGAGTTCGACGGAAAGAACCCCATATTTTCCGGGAATCAAAGTTCGAATTTCGGGCCGTATCCAGTTGCGCCGTTATTGTATTCTTCATGTATTGAAGAAGAGTCACTCGCGGGGCATCCCGGTTACCCATCCAGCAGTTGCCGCGCGTTTCTCGCAATGGGAAATCGGTGCCCTCGGTCACGCCCCTCATGAAATTCCAAAAGGACTTGCGATGTTTTTGCGTTCTTTGCTCTCTCTTATCCTCGTTTTCATGACGTACGTCATCCTTCCGGCGTCTGAAAGAGTTGGTATCCGACAGTTTGGTGTGACACCATCCAACTCGGCCGAGGTCAACACGAAACATCTTCAAGAGGCGATCGACTGGGCTTCGCCTCGGGGAGCGGCGCTGTTCGTGGAACCTTCGGAAACCCCCTATCCTCTCGAGGGCGGTCTGATCTTGAGAAAGAACGTCTCTTTGATCGGCGTTCATGGTCCTACGGCCCGGGGGACTTCGCATCCGGAAAAAGACCAGCCGGTGGGGAGTGTGCTGGAGATTCGAGACCGACGACGTGTCTTTCTCATCATCGAATCAGCAACGCAAGTTCGGGGCATTCAGTTCTGGTATCCGGAACAAACTCTCAAGGACCCCGACTCCATCGTGCCTTACCCTGCGACGATCCAGGTTTCCCAAGACCGTCGAACTCAGGGAGTCTATCTTTCGTGTTTGACGTTCTATGGAGAATATCTGGCCATGGACTTTCAGGCCTCCCGAAAGAACGCCTGCGAGTTGATGGTTTTCGAACACTGCTACGGTTATCCGCTCAGCGGGGAGTTCATCCGCATCGAACACTGTTATGATGTTCCACGGATTTTGCATTGTCATGTCAATCCATCGGTCCAGCGGTTCATCAAAGGCGGTTACCGTCGTCCGGTGATTGATGCCGTCATCGATCGGAAAACATTCGCCTACCAGATCCAGCATACCGATAACGCCCAATTGATGGACGTATTCACCTTCGGCACTTACGGAGGAATTCTCCTCGACGACGAGTCCTACGGCCAATTGACGAATTTCAATTTCGATTGTGTGGCCGTCGGGATTCACAAGAAAGGCGCCGGCACGAAGAATCGCAATTGGCAGATCGCCCAAGGGTCGATCATCGCAAATTGCGGTGAGCCGGTCGAAGGGATTCATCCGATCATCATCGAAGGCCAGGGGCACACGGCGATCTCGAATGTCGAATGTTTCTCCGGTGCCAACGGCGCGGTCACCACCGTCCCGGAAAATCAGTCCTGGGATTATATGCTCGTCCGTGGAGACCGGAAGCTAACCATTTCTCTCTTCGGCGCGCGGATGCGAAACTATGTTTCCAAGGACCCGATCACCATGTTGAATCCACAAGCCGTTCTCCAGGCGGTCGCCTGTTTCGATAAGGAAGAAATGCCGTACAACGCGACCTTTTCGCCCTGAAAAGGTTCGTTCATCTTGGATCATCAACCGGGCCCCTGAAAATTACGAGAGTCCGAAAGCGCATCCATTGAATGGAAACTGAAAAAGCGAAGCAAGAAGAAGCAAGAAATGGCTGGGCTCCGAAGGTCACTCCGGGTTCACAATTCACGCGAACCCGGGGTCATCAGCCTCCGAACCACGGAGGGCGTCGTTCGTGAAGCTGGGCCACGGCATTTTCGGCCGCCCTTTGTTCCGCTTCTTTCTTGCTGTTTCCCCAAGCGGCCTCGAAGCGACGCTCGCCGAGTTGGGCACATATTTTGAAACATTTGCTGTGGTCGGGCCCTTTTTCATCAAGCAAATGATAGTAAGGCGTCATGGCGAAGTCCCGCTGTGCGAGCTGCTGCAACTCCGATTTGAAGTTGTCGCCGCTTCCCCCATTTTCCCGGGACTCGATCTCCTGACGGAAGTGAGTTTCGATGAAATCTCTGGCGGCCTCCATCCCACCGTCGAGATAGATCGCAGCGATCAACGATTCGACGACATTCGACAGCAACGAAGAAGGTAAAAACTGGTTCCGCTGGATTCCTTTTCCGAGAATCAGGAACTCCTCCATGCCCAACTTTTCACTGATCTTCTTGCACGTCGAGCGACTCACCAGGGCCGACTTGAATTTCGTCAAGTCCCCTTCGAGGCTTTCAGTGTATCGATGAAATAGAATATCGCAGATGATGTAGCCGAGGACGGCATCGCCCAGAAATTCGAGGCGCTCGTTCGAAGACAGGCGATTATCGGCACTTGAGGAATGGGTCAGAGCCTCTTGCAACAGCAATTCATTCGCAAAGCGATATCCCAGCCGCTTCTGACACTCTTGAAGATCGATCGGAGGCACACAATCCATGATATTTCGCTGTTTACTGAAGCGCAAGATAAATCGGGAACATTTCTTTTCTTCCGCAACGCCTTCGCCAAGCACCTGAAATCAGATCATCTTCAACAGGAAGTTCATGGAAATAGAAGGATCCCTTCCGATGAAAAAAACCCTCTCGACAGCATCGAAGAATACGTTGGTCCCCTAAAGAACGGGCTTACATCATTCTAACATCCCCCTGAAAAAAAACCTAGATTTCGACGGGAGATTTTTTTTAGAATTCTCTGTCGAAGAGCGGATGGGGGCGTGAGACGGCTCGCTTTCGCAAATAACGCGGAATCCCCGACATTCCGTCCATAACAGATCGGGAAAAGGATCGTCCCTAATGCACCTTTCAAGGGAATAGAAACATTTTCTACCGATGAAAACAACGTCGAATGTGAAGAAGCGACCGCGTGAGTTCCCGCATGGCGTCCATGAAACGACGATCGCCGGCAGCTTCTCGTCCGCTAAAAAATCAGGATTTTTCCCAATGCCAGCGGGGAGGTCGTTTTTCGCGAAACGCACGAATGCCTTCGGAGGCCTGCTCGGAGTCCCACGATCGGGCGTGTTCCTCAACCGCGGTGGACATCTCTTCGGCGAAGGATTCGTCGTCATGCTGAAGAATCCGCTTTTTCGCACCTTTCACGGCTTGAGCTTCGCCATGTGCGATTTCGGTCGCCAACCGTTGGGCGCTTCCGAGCAACTCCTTTTCGGAAACGATCTCCTGAATCAATCCCGCCTCCTTCGCTTTGGGGGCATCAAAAGGGAGTCCCGTCAACAGCAGTTCGCGCACGTGGGAACCGTTGAGCCTCCTTTTCAGCAAAGGAAGCAGAAGAGCGGGCTCCAATCCACGACGCACCTCCGGAAATCCGATGCGAAACGCTTCATTTCCCAGCGCCAGATCGCAAGCCGCTACGATTCCACCCCCGCCGCCGATCGCGCTTCCCTGAGCCGCCGCGATGGTGATCAGCCGCGAAGTTCGAAGATGCACCAGAACGCGAGCCACCATGGAAGCCATCGTCTTGGCGTCGTAAGGGCTCGAGTTTTTCGCGGCTTCCTTCAAATCGAGCCCCGCACAGAAATGTTTTCCTGACCCACGAAGAATCAATATTCGAATCGTATTCGAGGATTCGAGTTCCTCCAGCAACGCCAGAAAGTCGAAAAGCAGCTTTCCCGATAGCGCATTGCCTACCGACGGGCGATTCAACGTTATCATGGCGATCGCTTCGCTCGATCGTTCCAAATGAACAAGATCCGACATGGGAGCACTTCCACCGAGTTTTTCAGGAACCTAGAGATGATCTTTGACGGAAAGCATATCACTGTGGTAAGATCAAGCCAAGCTGGGCTTAACGCCGGCTCGGATGAAGATTATAATACTTACCGTTCGGTCGGACAAGGCGTGTCGGAGTTCGGATGATCGACAGGCTTTCTATTCTAATCATTCTCCAGAAAAAACACGATCAAAAGCACAAATTCCCCTTGGCTCACCTATTCCTCTTTTCTTGTCTTGTTCCAATCATGAAAAAAAGCAAAAAGAATCGCCATTTGAAGAATCGAATCGCCCTCGAAACGGCCCGGACGCTCCATCGAAGAGAAGAAACGAGCGTCTTCCGGGCGATGACTTCGGTTTGTCGACGGTTGGGGACTGGTCCGTTGAAACCGTATCAGCTTCCCCAGGAAAGCGATGTGACCAAGCATCTGCAGCAAATCCAATGGAATCATGATCAAGAGAACGGTTCGTCGAACCATGGAGCCGAAGATCGCGGTGCACCGCCCCACGATCGTTTTCGCGCGTACCAACTGCTTCTGGAGCCGCTCGAGGAGATTCGGGAATCGCCCGTGAAGCATCCTGAGGGGGATGTGCTGTATCACAGCCTGCAAGTGTTTCAGCTCGCAAGGGAACACCTCCCTTACGACGAAGAATTTCTTCTGGCGGCCCTACTGCACGATGTCGGCAAAGGCATCGATCCCCGCGATCATGTCGGAGCGGCCGTCGACGCCCTCGATGAATGGGTCACCCCCCGATGCCTCTGGTTGATCGAAAACCACGTCTTGGGATTGGATTTGATCAAAGGAAGAATCGGCTTTCGTATGCGACGACGCCTGGAAGCTTCCGAAAGCTTCGAGGAATTGCAACTGCTGGCCAAGTGCGATGCGGAAGGACGCAGGCAAGGAATGCAGGTGGGCGATTTGAAAGAGACGCTCGAATATCTTCGGGAACTCGATGCCATGGATCGATTTCTTGAAGGAGCCTGATGGTTCGCTTTCCCGGGTCGATTTCCCGGAACATCTTCGATGAAAGGATTTTCTCATGCGGCTTTTTGGTTCACTGTTCATCCTGCTGGTCGCAGTGATCGTTTGCAGAAACACCGATGCACAGCAAAATCAGGAAGCGGAAACTTCGCTTCCACCGGGAACGATCGTCGACGTGAGTCCCGACTTTCAAAAAGTCTACATCGGGTCGCCGAGCATTGCGGTCTTGAAAAACGGAACCTACGTGGCTTCCCATGACTGGTTCGGACCGGGCACCGATTACAATACCACGGCGATCCTGGTATCCTTTGACAAGGGAAAAACGTGGGAACGACAAACAGAAATCCGAAATCAGTGGTGGTCCAATCTCTTTGTCCATAGTGGGGACTTGTACATCATGGGCACCACTAGTCGCTATGGGCATCTTGCGATCCGTCGTTCGACCGATGGCGGCCGAACCTGGACCGAACCGAAAGATGCCGATTCGGGACTCCTCCGTGCCGATGCCCGGTACCACACGGCCCCATGCCCCGTGAAAATTCACAACGGCCGAATTTGGCGGGCCGTCGAAGACGCGATGGCGCCCGGCGGATGGGGAAAACACTTCCGTGCCGTCGTCCTTTCGGCACCTGTCGATGCGGATCTTCTGAGGGCGGAGAACTGGATCGCCTCGGAACCGCTTGCCTACGATCACGCCAACTTGCCGGGCAACGGATGGCTCGAAGGCAACATCGTCATCACTCCCGAAGGGGAAGTGGTGGATCTATTGCGCGTCGCGGAAGAAGGGGGCGATAAGGCCGCCATCGTGCACGTTTCCGATGACGGTAAAAAACTGACCTTCAACCCGAAACAGGACCTGATCGACTTCCCCGGAGGCGCGGTGAAGTTCACCATTCGCTGGGATCCGGTTTCCGGTGATTACTGGACGCTCGCAAGCAAACAGAAGGATCCGAAAGCGACGCGGAATGTGCTGGTGTTGACCCGCTCCAAAGACCTCAAACACTGGGAAGTTCGTACGATCGTTTTCCGCCATCACGATCGCCAATTTCACGCCTGGCAGTACATCGACTGGGTATTCGAGGGAAACGACATCCTCTTCGTGAGCCGGACCGCTTGGGAAGGCTCCCATCATTACCACGACGCCAACTACATGACCTTCCACCGCCTGGAGAATTTTCGCCTGCTCGATCAAGACGATTCCCGCGAATGGTTGGGGGAGCCCCCCAGGCCGAAAACCCATGAAACTCCGAACCTGCTCATCGAAACCTACGGGACTCCTGAAACCATCGGCACCTTGGAAAACGGCGCTCTCGCTTACGGCAATCGACAATACACCTGGCAGGAGGTACCCGAGGAATTCGAAGGGTGGAAATTCGTGAGAACCAACGGAGGGGTCCGTCCGCAAATCGAGGTGAAAACCAAGGAGCCGACGACGATCTATTTCGCCGCGAGTGCCAAGGCCGGCGGACTGGTTCCCCCGACGTGGGAGCGAATCCAGGACTCCCGATTCCACTACACCGATGCGAACAAAACCGAGATGAGCATCTGGTCGAACGAACTGCAAAAAGGAGAGACCGTCGACCTCCCTCAGCCCGGCTGGACGGGGGGAATCCTGCTCGTTCCTCCCCAAAAATGATATATTCATGTTCGCATAAATAGTGGCTCCTCGGTTCATGCAGTGACGCCCGTGTGGCCGGACTCTCGCTGCTCGCCCGGGGTTCACTATAGATGCGGCGCTCAATAATAAGCCCCTCGCTTCTTCCCCCGTCCGGAATGATCGATCGAAAGCCTTTTTCATGAACACGCAACGGCTACTCGAACGTTTCCTGCAATATGCACGAATCGACACACAGTCGAACGACACCTCCGATACCGTCCCTTCCACGCCCGGTCAACTCGAACTGGGCAAACTGCTTGTGCAGCAACTCGAGGAAATGCGGTTGGAGGACGTCCGGCAAAACGAATACGGCATCGTCTACGCCACGTTGCCCGCGACGACGAAATCCGCGACCGAAACGATTGCATTCTGCGCTCATCTCGATACCTCCCCGGAAACCAGCGGTGCGGCCGTCAAACCTCGAATCCTGTCATCCTATGACGGGAAGCCCATCCATTTCCCCGGTCACCCCGAAATCGTGCTCGATCCAGCCGAGTACCCGGAACTATCCAATTATGTCGGTAAGACGCTCATCACCAGCGACGGCACTACGTTGCTCGGCGGGGACGACAAGGCCGGTATCGCCGTCATCATGGAAACCGTGGCCTTCCTTCGGGAACATCCTGAGGTCGAACATGGCCCGATTCGCCTTTGTTTCACCTGCGATGAGGAGATCGGCCGCGGCGTCGATCACTTGGATCTCGAAGACCTTTCCGCAGCGGCTTGCTACACGGTCGATAGTTCCGGTTGTGGAGGGATCGATGTCGAGACGTTCTCCGCCGACTTGGCCACGGTCGAAATCGAAGGCGTCAATATCCATCCGGGGGAAGCCAAAGGGAAGATGGTCAACGCCATCCGCGTCGCTTCCCGCCTGATCGACCACCTTCCCTCCTCCGAGAAAAGTCCCGAGACCACCGAACATCGTCAAGGTTTTCTTCACCCGTTCGAAATGGCCGGAAATGTCGCCGGAGTGAAGATCAGCCTTCTGGTGCGGGATTTCGAGAATGCGGGGCTGGAACTCCTGGAAACGCTTCTGGAAAATGCGGTCGAGGAAGTCGGTGGTGAATTTCCTGGAGCCAAGCTGAAATTATCCTTTCACTCCCAGTATCGAAATATGCGTGAGGGATTGCTGGTCGCCCCCGGCGTGGTCGAGTTTGCCGAAGAAGCGATTCAGCGGGTCGGACTCACTCCGAAACGGAACATCGTCCGTGGCGGAACCGATGGCTCTCAGCTCACCGCCTTGGGGTTGCCGACGCCGAATCTTGGAAACGGACAACACCTTCCCCACAGCCCGCTGGAATGGGTCTGTCTCGAAGAGATGGTGCTCTCCGCGAACATCCTCGTGGAGCTGGGAAGAATTTGGTGCAAATGAGGAACGGCTTTTGCGGACCTTCGCCCGAAAACGCATTGCTCTGTTGTGCGAGTATCCCACACTCAGCGGCGGGGAAAACTCCCTCTTGAGCATGCTCGGCACGGCTCCTCTTGCCGGCGGCGAATTCGAATTCCTCGCGTTTGTCCCCGAAAAGGGACCGCTCGCCGAAAGCTTCCACGCCTTGGGCATCGAAGTGATCCCGTTCGATACCCGACGATCTTCAAGCTCCGCTTCTTCCGAAGCGACCTCCCGGCGATCGCGCATCCGTGAAAAGTTGGCGGGAGTATTCACGTCTCGGAAGGTCGACCTTCTTCATGCCAACAGCCTTTCCATGGGGCGGCTTTCCGGCCCGGTCGTGAAGGAGTCGAAGGCAACCGGCATCGCGCACCTTCGCGATATCATCAAGCTGAGCCGCCGGGCGATTCGGGATTTGAATTGCCAGGATCGGTTACTGGCCGTTTCCCGGGCAACGCGCGATCACCACCTTGCGCAGGGGCTCGAAGCCGCCCGCTGCTCGGTCCTCTACAACGGCGTCGACCTCGCCCGGTTTCATCCACCCAAGAATCATGCCGCCAAAGAAAGCATCGCCTCAGAACTTCTCCGGAAACTTCACGGCAATCACAAGATTGAGCCTTGGAGGAAATCCCCTTTTCTGATCATCTCCATCGGTCAGCTCGGGCTTCGCAAGGGGACCGAGGTCCTCCTGCAAGCCGCGCAGAAAATCAAGCATCCGGAGATTCATTATCTCATCGTGGGGAGTCGTTGGAGCGAGAAAGAAGAGTCGCGAGCCTACGAAAGGGAGCTTCACCGATTGGCGGCCCGTCATCCTCTCCCCGACAGAATCCATTTTCTCGGCACCCGGAACGACATTCCGCGTCTTCTCCAGGCGAGTTCGCTACTGGTGCACACGGCCAGACAAGAGCCTCTCGGAAGGGTGCTTCTGGAAGCGGCGGCGACCGCACTGCCGATCATCGCGACCGATGTCGGAGGCACAAAGGAGATCTTCCAGGATCCTTCTAATACCTCAAACTCACCGGCGGCGAGACTGATTCCCAAAGACGATGTCGCAAAGTTGACCTGCGCGATCGAAGAACTCTTCTCCTCCGAAAAGGAACGCCGAGCGATGGGGCGCGCCGCGCGAAGCAGGATGGAAACGCAATTCGCTCTGGAGCCTGCCGCCAAGGCACTGCGCGAGCACTACCGCGACTTGCTCGAGGACTGAACTCGGGCGATCGCACCTCACCGAGCACGCTCGGACCAGTCAAGATTCGATCATTTCCGCTCCGGCCCGGCGCATTTCTTCGAGGGATTGTTCGATGCTCCCTTCAGGCTGGTCGATTCCTCGGCAGCCCCGCCGGATCAGGTACGTCCGGTAACCGAGTTCGAGGGCGTCGAGTGCCGTGAACTTCACGCAATAATCGGTCGCGAGCCCCATCAGATAGATCTCGTCGACGTCTTTCTCCTGCAAGAGATGGTGAAGCCCTGTCGCTTTTTTTCTGCCGTTGGCGAAAAACGCGCTGTAGCTGTCGAGTCGTGGATCGGTCCCTTTTCGAATGAGATGATCGATACGGTCCACGTCGAGCTTTGAGGAAAGGGCCGCTCCGTGGGTGTCGGCCACGCAATGGTCCGGCCAGAGCCGTTGGGAGATCCCGTCGATTTCGATCGTCTCCCCGACATCTCGATCCGGGTGCCGGCTCGCGAAACTGATGTGATCCGGGGGATGCCAATCCTGAGTGGCCACCACCAGCGGCATCTTCACCATCCATTCATTGGCGACCGGAACCACTTCATCTCCGCGAGGAACGGCAAGCGTCCCCCCCGGAAGAAAATCATTCTGTAAATCGGCGATCATAAGACATTTCATAGCGTCACCTTGGAAAACGAGAATCGTTTCGTTCAAATCTCACCGGTTCCCCGCATCTGCTGAATCATGCGATCGCGCAGTTCGTGAAGCGATTTCTCCAATCCCACCGGATACCGATGCGGATTCTCAAAACGCAATATGCCGGGATGAAATCGTGATAATTGATCTTGAGCGTGCTGCCGCACCTGTGCGATTTCCGGACTGCGATAGCAAACCTCTCCCCGACGGACGACGGGAACCAGAAGATCTTCCGCCTCGAGATCGGAGGTCAGCCGGGTCTGACGAATCGGATGCACCGGGTCGACGATCGTCGGCTCCGGCGTTTTCGAGCGATGTTCGCTGAAGATCATATCGCCCACGGCGCCCTCTTCGTTGTAAAAGCGACGCACCTGGAGCATGCCGGGCACCGTGATTTTTCCGAACTCCTCGGAAAGTTTCAGACGAGGCTCCCAATTTCCATTTTCATCGCGCATCGCCGCCAATTTGTAAACCCCGCCGAGAGAAGGATCCTCGGCCGCCGTGGCCAGCTTCGTCCCGACTCCCCAGAGATCGATTTTCGCGCCCTGTTGCTTCAAACTCTGGATCAGATACTCATCGAGATCACCGCTGGCGAGGATTTTGGCATCGGGAAAACCGGCTTCGTCGAGGATCCGTCGCGACTGAATACTCAAGTAAGCCAGATCTCCCGAATCGAGCCGAATGCCGATCATCTCGTGCCCTTGCGCACGCAACTTTTCGGCGATCCGACACGCGCGTCGCGTCCCCTCGAGGCTGTCGTACGTGTCGACCAGAAAGATGCCGTTGTTCGGCATCGCCTCGGCGTATTTCTCGAACGCTTCGAACTCGGAGGGAAACGACATCACCCAACTATGGGCATGGGTCCCCTTGACGGGAATACCGAAAAGTTTCCCGGTCAGCACATTCGACGTGGCCGTGCACCCGCCGATGTAGGCAGCTCGACTGGCCGTCAAGCCGCCGTCCACTCCTTGCGCACGCCGGAGACCGAATTCGAGCACACCGTCGCCCTCGGCCGCCCGAAAAACCCGTGCTGCCTTCGTGGCGATCAATGTCGGGAAATTGATCAGATTCAAAAGAGGGGTTTCCAACAATTGGCACTGAAGCAATGGACCACGCACACGAACCAACGGCTCTTTGGGAAAAACAATCGTTCCCTCCGGCACGGCGTCGATGTCGACGGTCAATCGCAAATCGGAAAGGTACTCCAGAAAATCCGACTCGAAAATGGGTTCTCCGTCGTTGCCCGGCAGCCCGGCAAGGTAATCGAGATCCTCATTGCTGAATCTGAAATCTTCCAGGAATTCCAGCGCCTGCTGCAAACCGGCGGTCAAGGTGAATCCGCCTTGAAAAGGATGTCTCCGAAAAAAATGATGAAAAACGGCATGCTGCTGATGATGACCGACCTTCCAATAGCCGTAGGCCATCGTGAGTTGATACAAATCGGTCAACAGAGCGAGGGAGGTTCCGTAAATCTCGGATAAGTGGGTCATGGCAACTTCCTGTTTCCTGGTCGAGTCTCCGTCGAAAGGTCCGCCTCCCATTCTAAGCGCAGTCGTGGATTTCCTACAATCCACCGGTATGCGAAAAAACGATGTCGAAGGCTTCACGACGGATGCGCCCCAGAATAAGGGGTCGAGGTTCCCTCTTTTTGCCAATCGATGGAAAAATGGAAAAAAGGAAAGGATTGATTGTTTCGTCGGGAGAATTCCTTATAATCGAACGCGGCGATCCACCTCTCCTCCGACAGAATCCCGGTCGGATTCGAGAGCCCCCTCCAACAGCAACCGCATGACCGATCGATGTAGAGAGGAGAATCGAACCCAACATGCCCCGAGAGTCTCCGAACGATGGCGGTGAGATCATTCTCTACGACGGCGTCTGCAACCTGTGCACACGTTGGGTGCTCTTCGTGATTCGTCATGACCCCCAGGGGCGATTTCTCTTCGCCCCCTCGCAATCGGAAACCGGAAAACGACTCATCGAGGAGAAAGGGCTCTCGGAATTGGTCACGCGAACGGTCGTTCTGTTGCAAGGAGATCGGGTCCAAACGGAAAGCGATGCGGCATTGGAAATCATGCGGCAACTCGAGGCCCCCTGGAAGTGGTTTTACGGATTCAAACTCGTTCCGCGCGTTCTCCGAAACGGAATCTATCGTTTTGTCGCCGGAAACCGTCATCGGTGGTTCGGGAAAAAATCGGAGTGCTCTGTTCCCGACCCCGAAATCGCCTCCCGTTTCCTCGATTAATCGCGAGAACACCACCGCCGCCAACGCCGCTCAGAAAAATGTCCGGGAGAGAAGAATCCCACGGCGCAACTCCGCGTCGAGAAAGGAGCTTCCCTTCTTGCTCGTGGGGCCCCAACTCGTTATAATTCAATGATCTATCGAAGAGCATCGATGATTCAAAGGCATACGGGAGGCATACGGGAAAGGAATCCATGAAGGTTTTTGTGCTGGCCTCGGGAAGCAAAGGAAATTCCATCTATCTGGAATCGAAGGAAACGAGTATCCTCATCGACGCGGGAATCTCCGGCAAGATGGCCGCCGAGCGACTGGCCCGACACGGGAGATCGATGCAGGATGTGGATGCCGTTCTCATTTCGCACGATCATGCCGATCATGTGAAATCGGCGGGAGTGTATCACCGCAAGTTCAACCTTCCGGTCTATATCACGCCGAAGACACTGGAAAAAGCGACCCACCGCCACCGTTTGGGAGACGTCCTCACGCCTTCTTTTTTTTCGCCGGGCGATCGTTTTTCGCTCGGGACGTTGTCGCTGGAAACGATTCCCACCCCTCACGACGGAGTCGATGGTGTCAGCTTCATCGTCGACGACGGCAAGCACCGCATCGGGGTGCTGACCGATCTGGGACACGTGTTCGGCGATCTTCTTCCGGCGCTGCAATCACTCGACGGCGTCGTCCTCGAAAGCAATCACGACGAACACATGTTGCAAAACGGCCCCTATCCGGAGCAACTCAAACGCAGGATTCGCGGACGTGGCGGGCATATCTCGAATCGCGAAGCGGCCGAATTGGTCGCCCGATCGGGAAAGAAACTCAAATGGGTCTGCCTGGCCCACCTCTCCGAAGAGAACAACTTGGTTTCGCTGGCTGCCGAAACGTTCGAAGAAGTCAATCGGCGAGAGCGATTGCTCTGGATCGCCACCCAAAAGGGTGAACTCTTGCAACCGGAGCGAGCCGCTTCCTGAGCATCGGCCGGTTGTTCTGCTCTTGGATCCAGAGGACGCCGTCGGTCGGGCGTTGTCGCGTTACCGCGACGTCATGCTGCCGGCGGCCGTGTGATCGGCGGGAACCGCGTGCGATTCGCTTGCCGTTTCCTGCTCCTCGATCCATTGTTCCAACGCACGAATCAGAGCCCATTCCCGCTCGGTCAGTTCCGATTTTTCGGCATCCGCTCGATTCTCTTCCGACGACTCCTCTTCTTGCGAATCCTCGTACTCGGATATCGCGTAATCGGCGGCAACGTGGATGGCATCGGGAGCGTCTTCGTTGGCAGTGGCGTCGGCGATCTTCCTTTCCTCACCATTCGCATCATGCTCTTCCATCGGCGGCATCTGCAACGAGTTCGAAGGCGTCTCTTGCCCTTCGGGACGATTCTCCAACTGAAGCCGTTCCAGGATTTGGTTCGGCGTCAGTCCCCCGCTGAAACTCACATCGAAAAAATGACCGAACATGCTCCGCATGCTGCTGTCGACATCGAAGGAGAGAAGATCCGAGCTGCTCCCGGCCCCGGTCGCGGGGGAGCCTCCCGCTGTTTGGAAAAGCAGCAGATCGTCGATCGGATCGACAAACTTCCCCAGCGTGGAAGCGTTCGGTGAACCGCCTTGGGAAGTGGGAAGCGTGCTTTCCAGAGGATTCGCGGCGGCGAACATTTCGATCAGATTGCCGGTGATTTCGATCTGCACCGTCTTGATGCTGCTCAGCGGCGTTTGTCCCTCGGGAACCATCTCGGTGGCCCGAACCTGAACCTGCACCTTGTCGGAGAGGACATTATCGGCAAGGTAATTCTCAGGAATCTTCCAGTGCAACCGGCCCGTCTGCGGGTCGATGGTCATCCCCTGGGGCACGTCGCCTTCCAAGGAGTAAGTAACGTCCCGAGTGGGGATGTCCGGATCGGTCGCGAGGATCTTCTCGTCCAGATCGCTGCCCTCGGTCACGCTCGGCATCGAATGGTCCGCGAAGACGGGGGGACGGTCGACTTCGTTCACCTGGAACTGGAGCGTGCAGTCATCGGTCCCACCGTAAGCGTCGGTCACACTGACTTTCACCGAAAAGTTCTGTCCCCCCTGCT
Source organism: uncultured Planctomycetaceae bacterium (assembly GCA_964632505.1). Lineage (GTDB taxonomy): Bacteria > Planctomycetota > Planctomycetia > Pirellulales > Thermoguttaceae > CAZWCE01. The sequence continues at coordinate 33,712 of CAZWCE010000024.1, forward strand.
CCTCGTTCGGTTGCCACAACAACCGTCCGGTGCTGCCGCCGATCGCCAGACCGTCGGGGGCATCGCCGACGATCGAAAAATAGAGATCCTGCTGCGGTTGATCGGGATCGCTGACGGCGAAAAGCCCCTCGTATAGGTCGCCTTCGTCGAGCACGATCTGTGAAAGCTCGTTGATCGCCGTTCCGTTCAAGTTGGTCAATACCGGCAGTCGATTGACTTCGTTTACGGTCACCGTGACGGTCTTATGTCGCGTGTTGCCCTGATCGTCGGTGCTTTGAAACGTCAATTCGTAGGTGCCGGGCCCCTCGATCTCGGAAGTTTCCAGCGTGAATTGCGCCGACTGGGATCCGGTCGAGGTCATCCCGGTGACCGCCCCTTCGGGAAGGTCGCTTTCCAGGAGGATGAACGTGACATCGCCGGTGACGGTCTCGTCGGTCACTTCCATATCGAGCGTGAGTGTTTCCAGCTCATCGACAGTCGCCGGACCGGTTACCTCGAACTCAGGACCGTTTTCGACGACCAGCGTGAAAGCGATCGTACTTTCGTTTCCGGCACCGTCGGTCGCTTTGATCTCCAAAGGATAACTGCCGGTTTGTTCATAGGTCGGCGTCCAAGAGATTTGGCCCGTTTCGTCATTCAACGTCAAACCGGACGGCACCGCGTTCTGGTCGACGAAAGCATACACGACATTGCCGGTTCCTTCCTCGTGCGTTTGAAGATTCAGATCCAGAGGTGAATCGACCGGCGCATCGATCTGGTCGCCGTCGTCCGGCGTGGTGAATTGCGGGGCCTCCGTATCGATGACCAGCTCCACCTCGTTCGAAGCATCGCTCACCAGCGGATCGTAACCATAATCCTCCGGCAAAGTCATCGTTTGCACGACGGTGAAAACACTGGTGCCGTCTTCCCAACCGTCGTCGTTGACCGTTTCGACCAGTAACTCGAGCAGTTCCGACTCTTCGCTTTGGTTATCACTGCTGACCAGTGTCATTTCGACTTCTTCACCGTTGCGATAGAGGCTCAACTCGGTGCCGGGCAAAACGTCGTTGATCACAAAATGCAGCGAGGCGTCTTCGGCGTTGTTGAGCATGGTGCGTCCGTCGCCGGCCAAACCGGTATCGGATTCAGGCACCAGGGAGAGAGTGGGGGCGGTCGGCGTGACGACCACCTGCATATATTGACCTTCGTAGACCCACTGATCCAGCGCCTTCGCGGAAAGCTGGAGCCATTGCACCCCCGCCACTTCCTTGGTGGTGTCGATCGTGAAGGAGCGACCTCCGTTGGAGGTGACGGCGACATCCGGATGCGCCGAACTGTGCGGACCTGCCTCATAGATCACCTCGGCCGGGAAATCGAGTTCCGGAAGGTCGATCGTCGTGGTCTGGCCCCCTTTCATGGCTACCGGATCCGCCGTTTCCCAAGATTCGGGGGGGTCCACCACGTTGACCGTGATTTCGTGCTCGACCGGATCATTCACCCCATCGGAAACCATGACCGTCACGGTCGTCTGGCCGGTAAATCCTTCGTCGGCCTTCAGATTGAGTACGCCGTTTTCGGTATCCTCGAAGACCTCGACGGTGTCCATGACGACCGGGTGAAGCGGACGATCGAACTCGTCGGTCGCCAGGGCGTTCACCGATTCCCGAACATGGTCTCCTTCGGTCACGAAGCCGAAGACCGAATGCTTGTCGTCGAGCCACGTGGTTGCGGCGTCGGTGATGAAAAACTGACTGTCGTTGGTGTTCGGCCCACTATTGGCCATCGAAACGATGCCCTCACTGGTATGCCGCAAATCGGGATGAAACTCATCGTCGAAGGTCGATCCCGTGCCTCCGGAGCCGGTCCCGGAAGGATCGCCCCCTTGAATCATGAATCCCTCGATGATCCGATGAAAAGTAAGTCCTTCGTAAAAGCTGTTGACATCGGGGTCGTCGGGGTCCTGGTCGCGGGCCAATTCCTTGATTCGGCTCGTGGTTTCCGGCGCCCGATTCTCGAAAAGCTCAATGACGATGGAACCCAGCCAGTTGACAGAGTCGACATCGCCGTCGTCATCGTCGTCGACGTCTTGCCGAATGAGGATTTTGATCGAGTCGTTTCCCGTGGGAATATCACTGGTCAGCTCCGAACTTCCGCTGGTGGTGGTGTAGGTCAGCGGATCGGAATCGGCATCGGAACCATCCAGCGCGAGATGGAGCGACCCGCCGGAAAGCATCGTGATTTCGGTCGGAAGGCCGGCCAGTGTCGGCGCCGCGTTCAAGACGACACGATCCTCCAGCGGCTCCAGCCGGCATCGTCGCCGCACCCCGTCCGAAGAAAAACTCTCTCGCGTGCGATTCTTGGACAGCACTTTTCCCAGCCAATCACGTTTTCGAGAATCAAAAATCATAGAAGTTCATTCCAAAGATGTTCTGAGGTTACAATAATGAAGAGAGTCTCTTGCGAGGAGTCCCCTTCCCTCGTTCCCTCCCCTCGTCGATCCACCCCATGTGATAAATAAAAGGGCGCGGCTCCTCCGCATCGATGGAAAAGGAACAGGCAAGATCGGTTTTGTCGGTGATGTCGTCGCCAAACAAACAAGAAACGGGAGGAGTACGGTTCTGGAGAATCGCCAAATAGGTAAACCAGCATCACTGCCGGACATCCAACTCGCTACGTCCAACGATGGATCCACTCCGTGATGAACTCACGGGCTCTATTATAATTGGGATGGAGTTCAGTGAGAAAAAGTTTTTTAGAAAAAATTATAAATTTTTAATGATTTTTCTCAAGGCGCTTTTGTTTTTTCTTCCTGCTCTACTCAAATCTTCTGAATCGGTCCCGAAAAAGGCGGCGTTCACCAAGCATTTCCTAGAGCATGTCATCCCTAAGTTGTTCCAACAGAAGACTTTACGAAACCTCTGACGCTCGCGCCCCCTTCTCGGCGTGACGACGGCTCCCCTGCCCACACTCAGCCGGGGCGGAGATCTTGCTTCGCAGCGGCCGTGCAAAAGGAAAGGAAGGTCGGTTCCCGAGTTTTTTTCTTCAAGACGGCGAGACTCCGAGAACGCTCTGCCGATTCCATTGCATCAGAGGAAGGAAATTGCTAGCATTATTTGAAGATGAACGATCGGTCGTTTCCCGACTGCCGTATTCGAGCCGATCCCCCGTTCCGCGACGACGAAAACCGCCCCACCTAGACCATCCTGGGGAGTTTCAAAAATGGAGAAAAAGCATGAATAGAGTTCCCGGCATCCTTGCTTCCTTGCTCTTGATTCTGAACCTCTCGCCCCCCTGGTGCACGGCGCAACGTCCCCAATGGCCCGATTTGGTGGCCAACCAAGTGACCACCTGTCGGGTCGTCGGATTGACGCACGGTCCCGTCGTCGGTCAGGTGACACCGACTCAGGCTCGCATTTGGATCCGCACCCGAGAACCCAAATCGTTTCGCGTTCTTGTAGATACCTCCCTCCCCTTGAAATCCGAAGATGCCGTCGCGGAAGGAGAAACGCCCGCTTCCCGCGACCATACCGGCGATGTCCTGCTCACTTCCCTTGAGCCGAATACCCGTTATTTTTACGGAATCGAGATCGACGGCCGCTTGGCCGATATCCGAATGAATCTCAACGATCGCTGGCCGTCGTTTCGGACCTTGCCCGACAAAGAAACCTTTCGGGATCCTCGGGTCAATCCCGACGGGAAATTCAATGTCGTCTTCGCCATCGGTCATTGCGCCGATCAGGGATCGGCCCGAGGCGAGGAATATCCCGATCCCCCTGCCTATCATACGATTTTCCGGGAGCATCGCGACGAGATCCAGTTCATGCTGATCAATGGCGATATCATCTACGAGGAATGTAGAGATGGAACGCTCGGAGGAATTCGTGAGAATTACAAGACGTATTGGCAGCGAGGCAGAGGTCTTTCCCGACTGATGAGAAATGTGCCGATGCTTTTCACTTTCGACGACCACGACATCGGCAACGACATCCACGGAAGCGGGGCCCCCGGGATGGGCAAAGGGCCACATCTCTATCGCGATCCGGCTCTGCGCGTCTACCGGGAGTATTGCGGCTGGGCCAATTACCCCAACCCGGCGTATGCCCCTCTTCGTTTCGGGAAGGCACATTTCTCGAAGAAGCGGGACATCCTCGTCGATCCGGACGCCGATTTCTCTTCGCTCGATCCCGCGACCGTCTCGACGATTCACCTCGGTCCTTCTTGCCGGGGGGGACCGGCGACGGCTTCGCCCAATGCCGGAGTTTACGAATTGGTCGAAGTGATCGATGAACACCGTCTTCGCATCGCACCGCCGGTTTCCAGCGTCGAGGATGAAGTCGAATACAGTATCGGAACCCATCATTGGTACGATTGGAAGGTCGGGAATTGTCACTTTTTCGCTCTCGACACCCGAGGCGAACGGAGCAAACCGGGCAACGGACCGGATCATTTCATTCTCGGGCAACAGCAGACCGAATGGCTGCTCTCGGGCGTGCGCCGAACCGAGTGCGATTTCGTGTTCATCGTTTCTCCCGATCCCTGGATGGTTCATCACACGGCATTGCACATGTTGGCGCTCCATTCCCCGGAGTTGCTCGACGACCCGCCGGAGAAATACCGTCGTCCGAAAGGAGACGGCTTCAGTTCATTTCTCCATCAGCGTGAGAAACTGCTCGACGCCCTGGATGCCGTCGGCAAGCCGATCATCATCATCACCGGCGACGTACATAACGCCATGTCCCTTCGCGTGACCGACAACATTTGGGAGATCCTCGCCGGTCCGCTCAATTCCGCCCGCCACCCCATCGGTACGTGCGGGGGGATGCCCACCGGCGGGAAGTGGAATAGCCTCGGACGGGATGTCCTCGTTCGATGGGCGGCTCCCTCTCCCAACGAGGTTCCCTATTGGCAAAATCACAATGCCTTTTATTGTATTGTTCAGGTGAATAACATCCTCGGCTGCCCGCGACGCCATGAGGAGGGTTACCAGTGGATCGCCTACGATGCGCCGCAAGCGGTCATCCGATTTCACGATGCCTACACCGGCAAGCTGGTCTACGCCGAGAGTATTTCCTTGGCGGAAGTGAAATGAAATCTCCCCCAAGCCTCTCGAGAAATCATCGAATTGCCCCCGATCTTATCGCGTGGCACGTACTGGGGGATGGAAGAAGTCCGTCGTTTGCCAGAACGGGACTCCGAGGGGAGGCTTTCTCTCCCGATCGTCCCTCGTCCCGTCACCACACCGAACATTACCCGCCCCCATCCCTAGGCGATGAATGGAAACAAGGAACAAGACATGCCCTACCCAAGCCGTTGGCAATCGATGATTTCCCTGCTGGCCGTGGCCCTCTTTGTCGCCCCGGCACAGTCCGAATCTCCCGCTCCCCCGCCCGGGAAGCAGCTCCAAGTGTATCACATCGGCAACAGTTTGACACGAAACGTCCCCCTGGAACGCCTCCAAGCCCTGTTCGATTCCGTCGGCGGTGAATACGAGTACGGCATGCAATTGGGAGGCGGCATGCGGTTGAGCCAGCATTTGGTGAAACGGAGTCACTCGGGACCGCCCGGCAGCGGGAAATATAATACCCGAAGCCCCTACGGCGAATACGATGAGGCGCTGAAGAATCACCGATTCGATGCATTGATTCTCCAGCCCTATCAGGAAAAGCTCGATGTCGTGCCGAAAACACATTCCCGATGGCCGTTTTTCGAGGCCGGGGCACGGCAGGCATCGAGCGCGTTGATCGACTACGCCCTCGGGAGAACCGATCCGGGCGAAGAACGCTGGGATCGCCGGCACCCCAATACCGACCACCTCGCCACCGAGCGATTCTACATCTATGCGACTTGGCCGAAAGTCGAGGAAATCCTCGAACAGGAAGGCGAAAAAACGTACGAGAATTACTGGACCAAACCCTATGACGGTGAAGTGCATACTTGCCGTGAATTCTTCTCCCGTCTGGTCGACCGGCTGAACGAGCGTCACGAAGACCTGGAAATTCCGGTTCGCATGATCCCGGCCGGAGAGGTCCTTTGCCGACTGGATCAGAAGATACGCCGCGACCGGCTGCCGGGAATCGAATCGTTCTTCCAGCGAAATCAGAACTATTATCGAAAAGCACGTGGCCCGAAAGCACCTTACAACCCAAAGACCTTTCGCCCCGAAACCGGGGTGCTGAATTTCTATGCCGATGGAGTCCACATGAACGACCAGCCGCACAACGGCAAGGATTCGGGAACCATCGGCTCCTACTGCGCGGCGCTCACGATGTATGCCGTATTGACCGGAGAGAACCCCGTCGGGTTGACCACCGAACCGTATGAGATGTTCGATCCAAAAGAGGACGCCGAATTGATTCGCGCCCTGCAGGAAACGGTGTGGGAAGTCGTTTCCGACCATCCGCACACTGGGGTGCATTGAACCTCACATGACCGAGGAGCAGAGAACCGCTGGGCAAGCTCGTCACCCTCGTTCGAAATAGGTCAGAAGGCCGGTAAGGACGTGATCGACCGCCACCGAAGCGAGAATCAGGCCCATGATACGGCTGATGACGCTCGCTCCCGATTGACCGAGAACTTTTTGGATCCGTGTCGCCAAGCACATCAGTACCAGGGTGATGGCAAGAACCAGAAGCATCGTCAACGTGGTGAGGGCTTGGTCGACGATCGAAAAACGATGATTGTCGGTCAACAGCACCGCGGCCATCATCGCCCCCGGCGAAGCGATCGAGGGAATCGCCAGCGGGTAGACCGCGTCGTGGGCCCCTTTTTCGACAAGCAGTAATTCCTCTTCCGGCTTGCTGCTTCCGAAGATCATCGACAGGGCAAACAAGAACAGCACGATCCCGCCGGCCACCTGGAACGCCGCCAGGGGAATCGCCATCGCTTCCAGGAGAATCTCCCCGGCGATGACGAAGAAAATCAGCACCACCGCCGAGATCGCCGTTGCTTGAAGTGCGACCGAACGGGCGCGTGCCGCGCTGGCCAGGGGTGCCGTGACGGCGAGAAAAATGGGAATCGTGCCGATCGGATCGATTACGGTCCAAAAAATGACGAACTGGCGAATCAGTGTGTCCAAAATGCTGTTCCTCGAAAGATCACATGGCCTCAAGCAGGGGGCCTGAAGTTCCGTTTCGAGGATATCAAACCGAGCCCCGAATGACAAGTTGCACCAAGAATGTTTTCGCCATTTGCCGGAGCGCGTCCTTTGAAGCCTGACGGCAGGAAGAGGATTCCGGCGTGAGGGACGAGCATTCCTTCAATTCGAACACGGAAAAAAGGAGCCTTTCGCATGCATCGGATTTTCTTTTTCTTGACATTCATGATCGTCGGTTCCCATGGTTTTTCCGCGATCGCCGACGACGCCACGATGATGGCCGATTCGCCGGTCACGTTTCCCGAAAAGGGAGCCTTGCCTTCGAAACATCCTCCCGACGCCCGTTCCGAGAATCGGTCGAAACCCGAGGAGGGATATTACCTGTTCGGTTCGCCGCAACGTTCGCTGCAGCAGATCGAGGCGATCCGTGCTGAAATGCCGGAGGGATCGTTCAGTTCTCCGCCGAAAGACCACGAACACTTGCAGCAAACGATGAAGACTTTGACCGAAGGCGGAAAGCTTCGGATTCTAGCGATGGGCGACAGCATCGTCAACGACACGATGCGCTCCGGTTGGGTCGCGAAACTCCGCGAGGCCTATCCGAAAGCCGACATCGAAGCGATCGTGTATGTTCGTGGCGGCGGGGGATGCCAGCATTACATTGAGGAGGACCGCATCGCGAAACATGTCGTACCGCAACGTCCCGATCTGGTGATGATCGGCGGGATCAGCCAGCAGGACATCGCGTGCATCCGAGAGGCGATTCACCAACTCCGTGAAGCGATGCCGGAGGTGGAGATCTTGCTCTTCACCGGCACGTTCGGCCGGGTCGACCCCCGTTCGCCCGAGTCGGTCCGTGAGGCCAAACACTCCGGAGCGGGAGAATACGGGAAGGCTTTGAAGGCACTCGCCGAAGAGGAGAACTGCGCTTACCTCGACATGACGACGCCCTGGGCGGAGTACATTCGCTCGACCGGCGTCCACCCACATCGTTTCTATCGTGATCGGGTCCACGCCAACGCCATGGGAGAGCAAATCCTTTCGAAGATCCTCATGGAGTTTTGGACTCCCGCCGACAAGAAACCGTGACGTCTGCTATCGAGCACTTGCCACGCACTCGCCTGCTCGGGCGGTGCGATTTCGTTCGTGATTATTTACTCCTGCAAGAGCCAATCGAGGGGGAAACGGGCTACGGTGATCTTCTCGTACAGCTTCTCCTCTCCACTTTCATAAAGGAGGTACACGTAGCCTTCCTTGTCGGCGGCGAGTGAAGAGTAGATGCCGATCCCCTCATGCACGAGGCGACGACGGTCCCAGCTCTTCGCCCCGTCGGTGCTTGCCCAAACGGTCATGCGTACCCGGCCGTTGTGCGGTTCGACCGCGCCGGGATTGTCGGGTGCGCTGTAGACCAACACATCCCGGGAACCGGTCACCTCCGAAGGGATTCTCACCAGTCCCGCATTGCAGCCGTAACTGGGTTTGCTGCCGTATTTGTAGTAGAACGGGCCGCCGACCTCGAACAGATCCTCGCTGACCCGCCAATCGACCCAGCGATGGCCGCCATCGTGACTCCAGGCGATCCGACGACGATGATCGACCGCCATGTGACATCGCGAATTGTAATAGATGCGTCCGTCGGAGAGTTCGGCGAGAGTGCCTTCTCCGGTGCCGCTTTGACAAGGCTCGCTCACCTGCCAAGTCTTGCCTCGGTCATCACTGTAGAGCGAAGTGTTGTAGTTATACGGCCAGAACTCCTGGGCGTTATTGCCTTCGGGAGGCTGAATGCGGCCGGGCATCAGGAGTCGCCCCTTGTGCTTCCCGTGGAGCAAGGTGATTCCCGATTCCGAGGCCCCCACCCCGATCGGATTTTTCTTCGGCGTCCCGTCTCCGATCGCATTCGGCTTCAGTTCGATCGGCTCGCGGGTCCACGTTTTTCCGTAATCCTTGCTGCGCAAAAGAGACAACTCCCCCGGCAAGACGATGAGCACCTCGTCGTGGAGGGCATCGACGATCGCGTTGCCGCCCCCTTCCGGGTTGATCTTCTCCATCGGCGACCAGGTTTTCCCTCGGTCCTCGCTCCGCCGCAGGTAACGGCATCCCCCGGCGAAGGCGAGGATCGAACCATCGGGAGCGACGACGATCTTCGGAATCCGAACGTCTTCGAAGAGGTCTTGTTTTTCGAGTATCATCTTGCTCTTTTCCTCGCCCTCCGATACGCGGGTGAACAAGCCGACGAGTCCGATGATCGCCAAGAATGCCGGAAAACACTTCGATCGAGCCATTTTCATCGTTCCTTTCTTAATAACAAACCGTTCCGAAATGTTCCCGCCCCGGCCCCCATAAGTGGTGATAGGCGAAAAAGTCGGGAAAAAAACACGGAATATTTCTGCCCACTGCACCCACCTCTCTTTGTCAAGATATCGCATTACGCTATAATTGGCAATGATCGTTGCTTCGCCAAAAGATGACCAGTTAAGGGCATTGTCCTCGCGGCCGGGTGAGCTCACTTCTCGAGCAAACGGATTCATATGGAACGCTTCGAGTGGTAGGCAGGATTCCAGGTTTTATGCCGCCCGAGACCGTCTGCAGGTGACTTTTCCGAGCTTCCCAACGGTTTTCGTTGTCGTTTCCGATCTCGTTTGCTGAAATCATCAACCATGAAGAGGGCTGAAAATGGAAAGCCGGGAACGATGTCCCGCGGAGGAAAATCACAAGCAATCCGGATGCGAAGGAGATTGCCCGCATTGCGATTTCTCCCCGAATCCTCCCGACGCCCCCTTGCGAGGGATTCGATTTTCCGCAGCCAGCGTCGTGGCATTTCTTCTTCCGCCGCTATTGGCGTTCGTCGGCGGTTTTCTGGGACGGAACGACCCCACGCTTTGCGCCCTGGGAGTATTGGGGGGATTGGCGGTCGGAGTGATTCTCGCCTGGGGCGTGAACCGTTATCTCTGTCGCGAATCCCGCCGGCTACCCACTGCCGAAAAGGGCGAAGCAAGCGACCGTCCTTGAAGGAAATTCATGGAAACGGCTTTGTTTTGAATCGACGGTTCGGTCGTAGGCAATTTCAGAGCTTTTCAATCGATCACACGAGTGCGGTCATCCGTCTTCGATCGTTTACTCGAGACAGGAGGAACCATGAGTCGAACATCGTTCGCAAGCAAAGGAACCTTTACCGGGGGAGTTCATCCGCCGGAGCGAAAGGCCCTCTCCGCCGATTCGGCGATCGAGACGCTGCCGACACCCGGTGAGGTAAAAATACCTTTTTTGCAGCACATCGGCGCTCCCGCGGTTCCTTCGGTCAAGCGCGGGGAAATGGTCGAGGTCGGCCAGGTCGTGGCGACGGCCGACGCCTTCATCTGCGCGACGATCCACAGCTCGGTTCATGGGAAGGTGGGGATGATCGGTCCGGTCAGCCTGCCCAACGGGCGACGGGTGGAGGCGTTGCCGGTGAAGGCCGATCCGGAGCAACCCTTGGTGAACCAAGCCCTCTACGAAGACATTCTCGGAGGCGATTGGCCGGTCGAAGGCCTGGAAAAATACAGTCCCGAACAAATTGTCGAAGCGGTCAAGGCGGCGGGGCTGGTCGGTCTGGGAGGCGCTGCGTTCCCGACGTTCGTCAAATTGCTCAAGAACGACGAAAAGCCGATCGATACCATTCTGGTCAATGGCTGCGAATGCGAACCCTACCTGACGGCCGACGATCGATTGATGATCGAAGCTCCCAAGGCGGCGGTTTGCGGCGCCTTATTGGCCGGCCGGGCAACCGGGGCCAAGGAAGTGATCATCGCGATCGAAGATAATAAGCCGGAGGCGATCAAGGCAATTCGAAAAGCGGCCTCGGGAACGGGGCTTCAGATCGCCGTTCTGGAAACGAAATATCCCCAAGGGGGCGAAAAGCAGACGGTCAAGGCATCGCTGGACCGTGAAATTCCCAGCGGGGGGCTTCCCTTGGATGTCGGGGTGGTGGTCATCAATGTCGGAACGACCGCCGCGATCGCCCGCGCGGTGACCCGCGACAAACCGCTGACCCATCGGGTGGTGACCGTCACGGGCGAAGGAATCACGACTCCCAAGAATATCTTGGCTCCCGTCGGGGCTCCGGTCAGCGCCCTACTGGATTTTTGCGGCGGCTTGAACGAAAAGGCGACGCGTGTCATCTCCGGGGGGCCGATGATGGGCTTCGCCATCGGCGATCTCTCGACGCCGATCACCAAGGGAACCAGCGGAATCACGGTGCTCACGGGCGAGGACACGGAGCCGGTTCCCTCGACTCAGTGCATCCGTTGCGGCAAATGCGTCGACGCCTGCCCCTTGGGCTTGCTGCCCACACGCATCGCCCTGGCCTGCCGCGCGAAGGACTGGGAGATGGCCAAGCGGCATCATGTGCTCTCTTGCTGTGAATGCGGCTCTTGTGCCTTCCAGTGCCCGGCCGGCTTGCCGATCGTCCAGTTGATCCGTACCGGAAAAATGCAAATGCCGAAATAACGCACGCGGCCGCGTGCTTCGTCTTTGTGGCGGACCGGAAGATTTCCCCCCTTTTCACCTTTTTTCGAACCACCGTTATTCATAGAGCCTCTTATGACTGAACCCGAACAGGCCGAGCCGGCCCACCCCCCGACCGTTCATGTCGCCCCCAGCCCTCATTTGAAAGATGTACGCTGGACCACCCGCTACATGATGATCGATGTACTCATCGGACTCACCCCGGCGATGCTCGCGTCGTTGTACTTCTATCGCCAATGGGCACTGCTTGAGCTGTTTCTCTGCGTCGTCACCTGTCTGGCGACCGAGGCGATCTTTGCCCGAGCACGCGGCCACGAAATCGCCCTATGGGATCTCTCGGCGGTGGTCACCGGCGTCATCCTCGCCCTTTCGCTGCCCTGGAATACTCCCTGGTATGTGAGCATCATCGGTTCGGCCGTGGCGATCGCGGTCGGGAAGATGATCTTCGGCGGACTGGGGATGAACCTTTTCAATCCGGCCATGGTCGGACGGGCCTTCGTGATGCTCTCCTTCGCGGGAGCAGTCGCAGCGCCCGCCTACGTGGCCGATGCCGAGTCCAACCCAAGTCAAGAGGCGATCGTTTCGATCAACGAGCAATTGGCCGACCAAGAAGCGGTCGATGTCCTTTCTCGAGCGACCCCCCTGACGGCTTTCAAGGAGAACGGTGAATCGATTCCCCTGGGCAGCGTGCTGGTCTCGAGCGTCTACTCTTCGCTGGGCGAGCGGGGCATCTTTGTCCTGATCGGCGCTGTCTTTCTCTTGATCCGTGGGACGATCGCCTGGGAGATTCCCGCCGGCGCGATCGCGGCGGTCGTCGCGGTTGCGGGATGGAACCAACTCGCCTCAGGCGGAGAAGCGTTCGGCATCCTGTATCACCTTTTCGGCGGGGCTTTCCTGCTCGGAGCGTTCTTCATCGCGACCGACCCGGTGACCAGCCCGGTGACGCGGTCCGGCCGCTGGATCTTCGGTATTCTCTTCGGGCTGTTGGTCATGCTGCTTCGAATGCTCAGCAACTACCCCGAGGGGGTGATGTTCTCCATTCTCATGGTCAACGCACTGGTCCCGTTGATCAATCGGTGGACGATCCCGAAACCGTTCGGCGGAGCGGTCGCGGCGAAGAAGTAACCCACGCATTTCTTCAAAGTGCTGTACATTTGGTGATGCGATAAAGAGAGAAAAAAGGATTCTGGCGATGAAATATTTGAAGGACGGCTGGCTGATTCTGGTGCTGGCCTTGGCATTCGGATCGGGCCTGACGGCCGTACAGTCGACGCTCGGACCGATCATTGCCAAGAATCAAAAGGACAAGACCTATCGTCTCATTCCGAAGTTGATGCTCGGCGAAGAAGCGACCGAGGGAACGACCATCGTTTCCGAGGGAGCGACCGTCGAAGTGCTTCAGGGCGATCAGGTGTCCGAGACGCTGCGCGTGGAGGAAACGAGCGAAGAAAGCCCCGTCACCGCCTATCGCGTGTTCGATGGCGAGAACCTGCTCGGCTACGTCGTCCAAGGCTCCGGCGGCGGCTATGCGGATCGGATCGTGGCCTTGATCGGATTGTCGGACGATTTGACGACGATCACCGGCGTCTCGGTGATCCAGCAGATGGAGACGCCCGGGTTGGGCGACAAGATCACCGGCCCTTGGGCGAAACAGTTCGCCGGAAAATCGGTCGAGCCGGAATTGGAGGTCGTCAAGAACGACACGGCCACACCGGACAATCAGCGCATCGACGCGATTTCCGGCGCCACGATCAGCTCGCGTGCGGTGACGACGATCGTCAATGAGACCGTTTCCCAATTCACTGACGAACTTTCCTCATTGAACTGGACCGCCGCAGAAGATTCGGACGCGAGCGAAGATTAGACCCCCATTTTTTTTCGGCAATGAATCCACCAGGAGAGAGAAGAGATCATGGCCACGCTTGATACCGGCCCCACCGCCAGCGAGCGGTTCATCAGCGGCATTCTTCCGGAAAACCCTGTGTATCGGCAACTGCTCGGGCTGTGTCCCGTCCTGGCCGTCACCGCTACGATCGGTACGGCCGTCACGATGGCCGGCTCGGTCGCGTTCGTGTTGATCTGCGCGAACGTGTTGGTCAGCCTGATCCGAGGGCTATTGAAACCGCACCTTCGGATCCTCGTGTTTACGCTCACCATCGCGACGTTCGTGACGATCGCCGACCGGTTTCTGGCCGCCTTTCTGCCCGACATGTCGGAACAGCTTGGCCCCTACATCCCGCTGATCATCGTCAACTGCTTGATCATTTGCCGCTGCGAGGTGTGCGCCTCGAAGCAGAGTTTGCCCATCGCCGTCATGGACGCGGTGGGGCAAAGCCTTGGCTTTGCGCTGGCCTTGGTGTCGATGGCGACCGTCCGCGAACTGCTGGCCGCCGGCACCTGGTTCGGCATTCCTGTTTTCTGGTTCATGCAGGGGGAAGGCGAAAAATACCGCTGGGCCCTGATGGGCCTTGCTCCGGGGGCGTTCTTCACTCTCGGCGTCCTGATGGGGTTGTTCAATTGGCTTAATGACAAGTACGTCGCCAAGGAGAAATAGTCCGCCGCTCTTGTGGCGGGAAACCATCAAAATCGGCGTGACCATTTGACACCGTCGTCTATAATTATTGTGAGGAACCCGTTCCATGGATTACTTAGCCGGATTGGTCCTGATCGCCATCGGGGCGGCCGTGATCAACAATTTCGTGCTGATCAACTTCGTCGGCATTTGCCCCTTCATCGGGGTTTCCCGCCGGGTCGACATGGCCTTCGGTATGGGCTGTGCCGTGACGTTCGTCATCACCGTCGCCGGACTGCTGAGCTGGTTTTTCACCTATTATTTTCTCCAGCCGGGCGCACCCTGGTCGACGGCCGTATTTCGGGCGATCACCGGCAATGCCGAGGTCGTCAGCGACCTGAGCGTGCTGAATTACATCGTTTACATTTTCGTCATCGCATCAAGTGTCCAGTTGGTCGAGATGTACGTTCGGAAGTTTTTTCCACCGCTCTACAAGAGCTTCGGCGTGTTTTTGCCGCTGATCACCACCAATTGTGCGATCCTTTTCGCTTGTTTGAAAATCCTCTCGAACATCAACGCCGGAGTGGAGGACGATCTGCTGCAGAGCTTGACGCTGGCCGTGTTCGGCGGCGTCGGTTTTACGATCGCGATCGTCATCATGGCCGGCATGCGCGAAGAGCTCGATCTGTGCGACGTCCCGGCGCCCCTGCAGGGCGCGGGCATCACCTTCATCATCGCCGGAATTCTCGCCATGGCGTTCATGGGTTTCTCTGGCGTGAACCACGGCCTGGAACAACTCATGATCGGCACCCCCGAATCGGAAGCGGAAACAAGCGAATCGTCGGCGAAGGTTTCCTTTAGCGAATCCTTATCGGCGAGCGAAAACACCGAACGCGAAAACATGATCTCTCCGGGACAATGGATGTATCCGAAAAACTGAAGGTTATACTCCCTGAGGAACAAAAATGACACTCTGGTTAATTATACTTGCCGCCGTGGTCATGCTGATCCTGGCCGTCTTCATGACCTTCATCCTCGGTTGGGCGAACCAAGCCCTGCATGTCCAAGTCGACCCCAAAATCGAGAAGGTCAATGAAGTGTTGCCGGGGGCGAACTGCGGCGGATGCGGTTATGTGGGGTGCGGCGAATACGCCGAAGCGGTGGTCAACGAGGGGATTCCGCCGAATCTCTGCCCCGTCGGGGGAGAAGATGTCGCGGCTCAGGTGGCGGAAATCGTCGGCATCGAATTGGACGACAGCGTCCCGATGCGGCCCGTGGTTCATTGCATGGCTCGATGCGATCAGAAGCTCGGAACCCATGAATACCGGGGCGAGCCGACTTGTGCGAGTGCGAATCTGGTGGCCGGCGTCCAGGGATGTGCCTACGGTTGTTTGAGTTTGGGCGATTGCATCGAGGCGTGCCAATTCGACGCCATGCATATGGTCGACGGCAAGGTGGAAATCGACTACGAAAAGTGCGTCGGCTGCGGCGCCTGCGAGAAAGCCTGCCCCAGAAATATTATTTCCATGATCCCGTTCAAGACCGAAAGCATGTTCGTCATCGCCTGCCGAAACGAAGAAAAAGGTAAGGAAGTCAAGGCGGTTTGTGATCAAGGATGCCGAGGATGCACGATCTGCCAAAAACTGTCCGACGGACTGGTGAAAATGGATGGCAATATCGCCAAGATCGATTACCAGGAATATGATCCGGATACCGTCAAGGAAGCGATCGAGACGGTCACCCAGAAATGCCCCTCCAAGACGATCTTCCAGCAGGTGGGGACGAAAAAGCCGAAACCGGAATCCTCCCTCTCCAAACAGGAGGTTTCGGGATCATAACACGTCGATGATGAAAAGAAGCCGGTCATCCGTCGCCACGATCCTGAATGGAATGCCCGTGCTGCAATCCACCTCCGGGGAACCGTTTCAGGCCCGGAAACATGTCTCGACCGAAGGCGTTTCCATTCGAGTTCGCTTCTCCTTGCGCTTCGATTCCATGACGAACTGAGTTCAACCATCGGAAGGCGGATCCCTTCGGGCGAACCCGAATTAGTCTCTTTCTGAGTTCTGAGCTCCGGTCGGGGGAGCCCGATCGAATACCCAACCGTCTGAAGCTGCTCGGCAACAGGATTTTTTTCCATTTCATCTTTTTCTTCGTCGCGGGCATCCATCGGATTTGGGCTCATTTCGACGAAGGACCGGGAATTCGGAGCCGTTCGCCGGGGGAATGCCCGTCGGCATCGTCAGGGAGCTCCCGTCATCGACGGCGATTCCTCTTCGGAAGGTGCGTTGCGCAGTACGCGATCGAAAAGCGAGTAGGCGAGGCGCCGCATCGGGGCCGGAAAATCATGTCCCCCGGCGGGATGGACGACCCGAAGCGCCTCGGGGCGATCAAATAGTTCGTAAACCTCGACCGCGGCGGCGGCAATCCGATCGACACTTTTTGCACGAAAATTATGGTCTTCTTTCGGAGCGATCACCAGCACCGACCGGGGAGCCAGTGCGCCGAGGATCTCGTGGAAGTCGAAGGGAATCGCCTCCAATTGTCCCCGATATTCCGCCAGTTTCGGCATGTAACGTTCCTGCGTCCATCCGCGACCGGCTTGCCAGACCTCGGGATCGCCGTCGTAATAATCGAGAAAGGAATCGAGTCCGCAACTGGAGACGACCGCCACCAGACGTCGATCGAAAACGGCGGTGAAGACGGCATTATGTCCTCCCAGTGAATGCCCGATCACTCCGAAGCCATCCTTTCGCACATACGGCAACGACTCGAGAAGGTCCAGACCGCGAATGTTGTCCCAGACGGCCTTGAGCGTTCCGCTTTCCCATCCCCGTTCCTTCAAGGGAGGTCGGTAATCGGCCAGGTGCGGATAATTGGGGGCGAGCGTAACGTAGCCGCGTTCCGCCAATTCCTGAGCGTATTGACGATTCGCCAGTCCTCCCAATCCGACGACCACTCCACGTCCGATCCGGTGATCGGTCGGATGCAGGCAAAGCACCGCCGGCACGGGGGCGGCATTCTGGGTGAGCGCCTTTTTGGGAATGGTCAAATATGCCGGAACCCGCCCACCCTTCTCTGAAACGTAGGAGATCGATCGAAGCAGATAACTTCTCCGGTCGATCTCTTCTTCGATTCGAACGTCGAGCGGTTCGCATTCGGAACGATCGGGCAAGGATCCCATCACTTGCTCCATCGCACCGACGATCTCCTCTCGACGTTGACGCCATTTCGCGACCGTTCGCACCGGATGCACCTTTCCATCTTCGCCGCGATACACCAGCAGGTTCTCCCGCGGCAGCCGTTCGGGGGAAGACTCGGCGGCTTTCTTCTCCCCCTCCTGCGCGACCATCGGGAACGGATGGCAGAGAACGAGAGAAAAACAGACGATCCACAGCGGCACCGTCTCACGAATCCTCGCTTTTGTTGCTTGTGCTTCGGCAGAGGCCGAGAACCACCGGAACCCGATCGATGATCTTCCTGGACGAGGGAAGTGATCCGTCATGATATCTCCTTCTTTTCGGCAGAGGATGCGGTCTTCTATTTCTTTCCGTCGAAAAAGGCATGATCGTACGACTTTGCCGTTCCGACAGGGCAATCCACGCAATCCAAGAGTTTCCATTGAATACCATTCCGGAAGAAAGTACAATAGCTGCATCGGAATCCATTGCATATTTCCCATTCCAAGATAGACCGCCATCTCTTGAGCCGTTGCGTCTTACATTCTATTAAGCCTCGCATAAATAGTGAACCTAGGGCGAACATCGGAAGCCCGGACCTGCGGCGATCAATGCATGAACCAAGGGGTCACTGCTGATGCGAACATAAATAATGAATTGATTGGAGAACCTCATGAGCGATCGAACCCCTCACATGGAACGGCGAGATTTTCTGCGGCGTTCGGCCGGCGCCGGCATCGCGTTCTGCGCCGCGTCCCTTGCTACCTCCTCCCTCACCCGTGCGGAAGAAAAGGAAAGCCCCCATTTTCCCATCGGTTGCTATACGCGCCCCTGGCAGAAGTTCGAGTACCGAGTCGCGCTGGATGAAATCGCCGAGGCGGGCTATCGTTACGTGGGCCTGATGACGCAGACGCGAGGGGATGACCGTTTGATCATCTCCGTCGATACACCGATCGAAGAGGCCCAGCGTGTGGGAGAAGAAGTCCGCCGGAGGGGACTCACCGTCAAATCGGTCTGGGGAGGCGGTTTCGGGAGCCACCGTTCCAAGGAAACGGGAATCGCCGGATTGCGTCACCTGGTCGATTGCTGCGAGGCGGTCGGCTCCGATTCCCTATTGCTCGGCGGCGTGGGATCACAAGAGCAGTATAAGCCTTATTACGATTGCGTCTCCGCGGTATGCGATTACGCCATGGAGCGGGGGGTCGCCTTCGCCTTGAAACCGCACGGGGGCACCAATTCCACCGGACCGGAATGCCGCGATGCCATCGAATATGTCGGGCACAAGAACATGGTGCTCTGGTACGACCCTGGCAATATCTACCACTACTCCTTTGGTGAAATCGACCCGGTCGAAGATGTGGTTTCCGTGGCCCCGCTGGTTCGCGGCATGTGCGTGAAAGATTTCGAAATGACCGGCGAGGGAGATGAGCGAAAACGCAATGTCGCCTTGACGCCGGGAGAGGGACGTGTTGATTTTCAGGAACTCTTCGAGCGGCTATTCAAGGGAGAATTCGATTCCGGACCGTTGATCGTCGAATGCCTCACCCCCGGCGACTTGCCCTTCCTGCGGAAAGAAGCCGCCAGGACGCGAAAGTTCTTGGAATCGATGGTGGCGTCTTCCGCGAAATAAACATCCTTCTCAAGAGAAATCGCATCCAGACGGAACCAAGGGCGAACGATGCGGCATTCGGCCCATCAATGAAAAAAACGTGGAACCAAGGGCTTTTGCGATCATAAATATCATTATTGGGAGCAGCATAAATAGTGAACCTAGGGCGAACATCGGAAGCCCGGACCTGCGGGCATCATTGCGCAAACCAAGGGCTCACGACTGATGCGAAGATGAATACATTCGGTTGCAACCTCCGGATCGCGTTAGGTTGCGCAATTTAGGAGAGCCTGCAAG
>CAZWCE010000025.1:0-49338 GCA_964632505.1 uncultured Planctomycetaceae bacterium
AAATCGGCATGTTCGATTACCGACGTGTGGTACTCAAGGTGCTTTGAGGGAAAACAGCGTGAAAACAACGCTTCAAAGCGACGGTGAGCTTCATGTGGATTGGTTTTTCGGAGCACGCGTATCCATCCATGCTCAATGGCCGATCAGCTCCGTAACAGAGTAACAGACCTTGCAGCTAAACGCTTGCCAAGGTGTTGCTCCGGCTGCAGAGCCGGCAATAAGCGGTCTGAGTTGCCAAGGCGATGGGCCGATAACCGGCTTCCCGATTTCCGCCCTCATGCGATGCCCTTTAGATCGCTGAAGTAAGAACGTGTTTTGCAATTCAATGTTGGGCTGCCAGCGGGTGCGAAAAATGCGTTCAAAGCACGTTCTGTGGGCCTGCGTCTTGTTTTCGATTGCTTGCACATTCTGGATGCGTTTGCCACAATAGTGTCTCTTCTCGTAAAACGACGATTGAGGTGCATCTCCATGCCTTCCGAACGGTTTCGATGTGCGCTTTTTTCTCAAATTTCGTGTAAGGTTCAAGTCGGATCGGCGTATCCCCTGTAGAGGGAGGAAGTTTTGAATGTCGACCTTACCTACGACGCGACACAGTCTGTTGGTTCGCCTCCGCGATCTCAAAGATGCCGAAGCATGGGGGCAATTTGTCGATCTCTACGCGCCTGTGCTCCATGGTTTCTATCGGAAGCGCGGTCTCCAGGACGCGGATGCGGCCGATCTGACTCAGCAAGTGCTGGAATCGATTGCGGTCGGTTCGGCTGGTTCGTCTTACGACCGGGCACGCGGAAAATTCCGCAATTGGCTCCTCACGATCGCCCAGAACCGGCATTACGATTGGCTCGACTCTCGTCGGCGGCACCCGGAGATCTATGGCGACGCCTCCGCCGGCGACCGGCTCGACAGGATTCCGGCTCCGGCAGAGGAGGCGGCTCTGTGGGAGCGGCAATACGAGCAGCACGTTTATGCCTGGGCCGCCGAGCGTGTCCGGCAGTGTGTCGGCAAAACCACTTGGGAAGCATTCAAGCTGACTGCCGTGGAAGGCAAGAGCGGTGAAGCGGCCGCCCATGCGCTGGGAATCAGTGTGGGAGCGGTTTATGTGTCGAAAAGCCGTGTCTTGAATCGTTTGCGAAAAGAAGTGGACCAAATCGAAGGAGAATAGCAATGGTAGAATCACCTCATCGGCAGCCTCCCGTGGTGTTTGGGAGTGACTGTCCCACGGAAGAACAACTCCGGTGTCTTCTCGAGGAAGGATTGTCCGACGAAGATCAATCGGCGTTGATCGTGCATCTCGACGAATGTCCGGAATGCCGACATCGCCTGGAGGACATCTCCGGGGATGCTCATCTTTGGAACGTGGTCGGATCGAGTTTGAAGAGGTCGCCACCCGCCCCGTCGCCGGAGCTGGAACGCGTGACCGCGACGTTGCGTTCTTATCAATACGAGACGAAGGAGCAAATCCCCTCGCTCTCTTGTACGCCGGAATCATGGGAGATCGACTCGTTCGATTTCCTCGAACCTGCCGAGACACCGGGTCTTCTCGGTCGACTCGGAAACTACGAAGTGATCGAGCTTCTGGGGCAAGGCGGCATGGGTTGCGTTTTCAAAGCCTATGATCGCTCGCTGGATCGAACGGTCGCCCTGAAGGCACTCCTTGCCGCACCGGCCCAAAATAGGAGAGCCAGGGAACGATTCCGCCGCGAGGCCCGAGCCGCCGCTTCGGTACGGAGCGACCACATCGTCGCCATCCACGCCGTCGAGGACACCGCCCGGGTTCCATTTTTGGTGATGGAGTATGTCGAAGGGAGTTCGCTTCACGATCGCCTGGCAGAAAAGGATGCCCTCTCGTGGAGCGAAATCGCGTGGCTCGGCGCCGAGATTGCCGAAGGGCTCCAAGCGGCGCATCACGCTGGATTGGTGCATCGCGATATCAAACCGCCGAATATCCTTTTGGAGAAAGATACCGGCCGTGTCAAAATCACCGATTTCGGCCTGGCTCGGACATTCGACGAAGCCGGGCTGACCCAAACAGGTTATGTCGTCGGCACCCCGGAGTTCATGGCACCGGAGCAGGCGGAAGGAGAGAAGATCGACCACCGTGCCGATCTGTTCAGTTTGGGAACCGTACTTTACAACATGTGCGTCGGAACGCCTCCCTTTACCGCGAAGACTCCCCTCGGTGTGTTGCGCCGGACCCGTGAAGAGATGCCGACGCCGATCAACCGATCGCGTCCAGATATTCCCGTGGGATTGCTGGAAGTGATCGAGCGGTTGATGCAGAAAGATCCGGACGATCGTTTCGATAGTGCGGGCGAGGTCGCACAGGCGCTGTGTCACATTGATATGAATCGGCCGCAGGGGCTGTCTCCGGTCGGACCTCCGCGTCGGCGGGCCGAGTGGCCAAGCGGAAATTCGGGCAATTGGCCGGATTGGCCGTGGCCGCCTCTCTGATGATGGCGATCGCCCTGATCGCAAGCGAGGTTTCGGGCATCTCGCGCTTCGTCCCGGCCATTGCGGCAGCGGTGGGAAGGGCGTCTCCCGATGATGGCAAGGCCGCCCCCGAGGCGAAGGAGGAGAACGCTCCGACCGTTCCGGCAAATACTCCATCGGAAGAGGAAACCGAAATCGCCGCATCGCCGAGCGTACCTCCTTTGGTCGAGCCGCCGAAGAGGATTCAGATCGTGACCCCCGATGGACTGATGCGGGAGTCGATCCAATTGCAGAAAGATCAGCTTCCGGAGATCCAGTCGCCGCATCTGATCCGCAAGTTCGAAGGTCACACCGGCCCCGTGGCCGACTTGGCCATCTCCTCCGACCGCAAGTTGGCGCTTTCCGGAAGCGGTTGGCCCAATGGTGACCGAACGTTGCGGCTCTGGGAGATCGCAACCGGCAAGGAGATCCGGCAGTTCGAGCTGTCGGTCTTGCCTCCAAATGTGGAATATGCGGGACCGCGCGAAGCTCCCCGCATGGTCATGAGCGTGTCATTCACGCCCGATGGCAAGCATGCCTTGGCCGGGATCACCGGCGGGGCGATCGGCCTATGGGAGGTGGATAGCGGCGAATGGGTCCGCCAATTCGAGGGACATACCGGAAGTGTCTATGATTTGGCCGTCTCCCCCGATGGCAATCAATTGCTCAGCGGCGGCCGCGATGCGACGGCAAGGCTCTGGGATATCAATACCGGCGAAGAACTCCTTTGCATCCAGAGCAGCCCGGCGTGGATACGAAGCGTCGCTTTTTCTCCCGACGGCAAACGAGCACTCTTGGGGGGATACGATCACAAGATGCGTTTGTGGGATTTGGAGAGCGTGGAACAACTTTCCGAAATGGACCATAGCGGTTGGGTTTGGAACGTTGAGTTTTCGCCGGACGGCTCGCGCGCAGTTTCGGTGGCGGGCAAAATCGTCACGGTTTGGGATCTCGAAACCTCGAATCCGATTCACCAACTCCAACAGCCCGACAACACGACGTGCGCGACGTTTTCTCCCGACGGCAGGCGAATTCTCACCGGTGGCTATGACATGACCGTCCGCCTGTGGGACGCCGTCGAGGGGGAGCTGATCGAAACCTATCCAGGGCATCGAGGTTGGATCTTCGGCGTGGCCTTCTCACCGGATGGACGCAAGGCCCTTTCCGGCGGCGGAGGACGGTACACCCCGAACCGCGGCGTGGAGCCGGGGATCGATTTCGCCCTCCGACTCTGGCAAATGCCCGAGAAGAAAACCATCGTCGTGAAGCCTCAGCCGTGATAATCGGTCAACAATCGCCGGAACGGTTTCGGAAATATCCGAGGCCCTCGCTCAAGACTGCCAGAGACGTTGGAAACCGTTCAAACGTGAACCAAAAAACCGTCTCTGATAGTATTGGCCGGGGGCCTTTCTCTGTCGTGAAGCTCGCTTTGCGCTCAATTGGTGATCAAGATATGTCGCCATCAAGCAACACCCCGGCAAACACAGCAATATCATGAAACGCCGCATGGCGGGCTGGAGCGTCGACTTCCTGATGCAAGTCCTTACCGGAAAAGGAACTTAGTGTGCGCTGGTCCTGACCTCTTGTTCGTATTTACTCCAGCTCTTTGATGCGAACATTTCGGTACCAGATGGGTTTGCCTTCATCTTGAAAGCTGATATAACCCTTTGCCGGTCTGTCCTTGATTGCCGATTTGCTCATATCCAGGTCGATGATCTGTTCTCCATTGAGGACGACTTTTAAGCTATCGTCAATCAAGGTGATTGTGTATCGATTCCACTGACCGGCAGGCTTCACCATGTTTTTCGATGGAGCGGCTGTCCCGATGACCCCGCCGCAGTCGTGCGGCCCTACTTTTTTCTTCCCGTGGGTATCGAGGATCTGAACTTCAAAACCACTTTTTACGTGATCCTCAAGATCTCCGATACGCATAAAAACACCTGAATTGCCGTCCTTGTTGAACTTGAACTCAAGATCCAGAATGAAGTTTCCGTACTGACGGTCGGTAGTAAGATAGTCCTTATAGCGGGTCCAGCCATGTTCCCCTGGTCTCGGTTTCAGCGCAACGGTGTTATCTTCCTCCACAATCCAGTTCCCGGTTGTATTCCAATCGGTCAGATCTTTGCCGTTAAACATCGGAACGAATTCCAATTCATCGTCGCCATGAAGATTGGCCGACACAAGAAGCGTTCCGATCACCACGCATACAACAATCCCCTTTGCGTTCATTCTCTTCTCCTTTTCTTTTTTTCTGATGCGAACGTCGATAATCAGCGGCGGAGAAAAACTCCGTCCGGCTGTATCGACTTGTTGGGAATCCTTTATGATGGCGACGTCTCCTATCCCTGAGAACCTCGGGACCTCTGTGATAAGACATTGCGCCGTCGGCGAGCCACTTAGTGTTACCTCGTATACTCATTGAGTGCCTCTATTGGTTCGGTTTTGCTATTTCACTAGACTCCACAAGGCAACGGCTATTATAAGTAGGGATACAGCGCCATCCACTGCGATGGACAACCAAAACAGCGTTGGGTTCTCGGTTTTAGCCACTCCTCGATTTCCAGGTGCAAGGTTTTTCCACGAATATCCCGTACTCAACTGTGCAGCGATCCCCCCAAGAAAAGGGAATGCCATTGCTCCAAAGCATACCGCTCGACCAAACGATTCATGCCCCGCTTTTTCAAGAAGGTACCCGAGCAGAAAAAAAGTCGCCATCAGCGGCAGTGAAACGAAAAATCTCCATGTGTTGCCGGGCTTTCTATCATTCATATTTGCACCCGCGGACTTGTTATTCAACGGCTCCCTTTCGCCGGAGACGGGTAACACGACATGCGCAGGATAACAAAATCCGAGAAGAATAGCAATAAAAGCATGGAAAAATGAAAGAGTAGTGAGAGCATAGATACTCACAAAGTCGTGATAAGCCGAAATGTCGAGAGGATACGCTGTGTCACATCTCCAGGAATCGACCTCGATTCGTCCGAATCTTATCCGACTTATTAAGCCTCGCATAAGTAATGAACCTGTTGAATAGTAGCGTCGTATGTGTATGTATGAGCAAGACCATAGGAAGCAGATCGCCGGAACCGGGAGGGATTTCAGCCATCGGAGGAGCATTGAGATAGAGGAACGCATCGAGGGCGGTGAAGGTGAGCACCACGTCGAGTGGACCTCCTTTCATCTTGCAAAATATCATCCCGAGGACTACGATAATAGGTCATCGAAGGTATTCCCTGCATCCTATTCTCTTGATGGATATTTACCCATGGTTTCCATTCATTCTCATCGCGACGCCACTCAGTGGATTGCTTTTTGTTTGATGACACCGTTGGCTGTTTGTTTTGCCACGGCCGGCCGATCTCAAGATGCCGAGCGATCGATTGCGCTCGAGTGTGATTGGATCCGCCAGGCGGAACTCCGGCTCAGCGGCGCCGATCCGATGAACGAAGCCGCTCCCTCCGGCGTCACCCCCGAAGAAGATGCGTTGGGCGCGGTCGATGGGAAGATCACCGGTGAATGGGGCTTCCATACAGAGAATGAAGAGAAGCCCTGGTGGCAAGTCGATCTCGGAGAGCCGCGGAAAATCGGTCGCATGGTCATCTACAACCGCTACGGGCCACTTGCCGCGCGTAACGGCCGCATGCGGATGCTCATCTCGAACGACACTGAATCGTGGCGGCAGGTCTGGCAGAACGACGGCACGGCGTTCAACGCTTCCGCCGATGATCCCCCGCTTGAAGTCACATTCGACGATCTCACGGCGCGCTTTGTCCGCCTGCAACTTCCCACGAAGGATTATTTCCACCTCGATGAAGTGCAAATCTACGCGCCGAAAGAGAACCACTCGACCAATTCCCCGGAAAACCTTGCGCTCGGGCGCTCCTGCACGCAGTCGAGCGTGAGCCGGTGGTCGGTAAAGCATTCGCGGGTCGGTTCTCCTCGGTTCGAAATCACTCCCGAGGTGATCCACGAGAGCCTGCGACGTGGTCGCCTGCTGGCCGACCATCTCCAGCAGCAAGGCGTCGATGTCGCCCAAACACAGGATGATTTTGATGCGGTCGACGAATCGCTGTCCGATTTGGCACTCGATGAATCCGGGGCCGAAGACCGATTGCGCCGCTTGTACTTCAAGGCTCGATCGATCACACGCCGGTTGGCGATGCGGAACCCGCTGCTCGACTTCAAATCGATCGTGTTCGTGAAGCATGCCCCGTCGCTCTTCCCGCACATGTCCGACCAGTTCTATTGCTGGTGGCAACGTGGCGGTGGGAGTCTCTGTCTTTTGAAGAATTTCAAGACCGATCCGATCGAGGTGAACCTCACGTCCGACTGGCCCGACGGCACGTTTCTCCGCCCCGATTTATCGTACGACGGGCAGCGCATCCTGTTCGCCTGGGCCCGATTCTATCCCGAACTCCAGCACAAGGCCGATAAGACCGCGAAAGAGGAAATCCCCGAGGATGCGTTCTTTCATATCTTCGAGATGGATCTTCGGTCGCGCCGGTGCCGGCAACTGACCCACGGAAGATACGATGATTTCGACGCCCGATATCTGCCCGACGGCGACATTGTATTTCTCTCCACGCGCAAGGGCACATTCTTGCAGACCGGCCAACACAGCGCCGCCTCGACCCTGAAAGCAACCCGGCCCGATAGTTACGTCCGTTGCGGTGGGGGACGGAGTCGACCGGTCGCGGTTTATACCCTGCATGCAATGGACGGCGACGGTTCGAATCTGCGCCAGATCTCGGCGTTCGAAAGCTTCGAATGGACCCCGTCGATCATGAACGACGGTCGCGTGCTCTACGCACGCTGGGACTACGTCGATCGTTTCAACGGCCCATTCATCAGCCTTTGGGCGACCCGGCCCGACGGGACCTCGGCGCAACTGCTCTACGGCAACTACACGAAGAAACCGCAATGCGTCTTCGAAGCGCGGGCGATTCCCGGTTCGAAGCAAGTGATCTTCACCGCCTCGGCACACCACTCGAACGTCGGCGGCTCGTTGGTGCTGTTCGATCGCACCCGAGGGACGGAATTCGAGAAGCCACTCGAATGGATCACGCCCGAGGTGCCCTTTCCGGAAACGGAGAAAAACGTCGACCATTACTATTTGAATCCGTATCCGCTTTCCGAAGACCACTATCTCGTGGCCTGGAGTGACGCCAAGCTTCCGGCACACCATTACATCGATTCCGAGAAAGGCAACCCATCCAACAGCATCGGACTCTATCTCTACGATCGATTCGGCAACCTGACGTTTCTGCATCGCGATCCGACGATCTCGTGCATGAATCCGATTCCTTTGCGATCGCGTCCCCTCCCGAAGCCTCTCCCGCAACGGGTGGATTGGCAAGGTCCGCAGGAAGGCGGCTATCTGCTCCAGGATGTCCATGAAGGATTGCCAAACGTCGAGCCGGGCTCGCTGAAGCGGTTGCGGATCATCGGCGGCACCCCGAAGGTCCAGCCGGAAATGAACCAGCCGATGCTCGGTGTCTCGCGCGAGGAACCGGGAAAATTCATTCTCGGAACCGTTCCGATCGAAGAAGATGGGTCCGCCTTTTTCCGCGTTCCCTCAGGCGTGCCGTACTTCTTCCAAGTGCTCGACGAAGAGGGATTGGCCGTCCAGACGATGCGATCGATGACCTACGTCCAACCGGGAGAGACCGTCGGGTGTATCGGCTGTCACGAGTCGCGCGAGGTGGCGCCGATGCGGAAATCGCTGCCGCTGGCCGCACGCCGCGAGCCGTCGACCATCACACCGGCTCCGGAAGGTACGTGGCCGCTACGTTTCGATCGACTCGTTCAACCGGTGCTCGACGAGAAATGCGTCTCGTGTCATCGCGGGGATTCGGAGGATCGTCTCGCCGCCGCACTGCCACTCACGCCCGACAAATCTTATGATACGCTGATGAGCTTCGACGAAAACGATCTTCATCGAAAGGCGTTTGAACGCGACCGATCGATTCCCGGCGAAACCACTGCACGGAATAGCCGGCTCTATCAGCTCCTCACAGACGAACCGGGACATGCGGGCGTCCAACTCGATGCGGAAGAGATGCGACGTCTCGTGACGTGGATGGATACCTATGCTCACAAAGTCGGTTCATTCAGCCTCGAGCAGGAAAAGCAATTGCTCGAACTGCGTCGAAAATATCTCGATCTACTGTCGGATACGGGCGCGAGTCGTTGAAGCAATTCACCCGGTTGTTCCGGTGTAGCGGTAAAGGTTGGTGTCCAGGGCGGCGAAGCCGATCGGGTCTTCGGAGACGAACCGGCCTCGTCGGTCAAGGTTGCGTATCGGACCAGATAGCCAGTTCACTGCCAGGCATCGCCGCGCGTGCCTTGCGTGATGCGCCGGTCGATCACATTCTCTCCAAAAACCACTCAATAAAGGATGAATTAGATCGGCTTCTCTGTTACAATAGTATCTTGCGGATTCTTACCTTTTCCTCTCCAGAAGCCGGAAAGTATCGATGCCTGAAGAACAACAACCGAACGGCCATAATTCGAAACCACACGAAAAAAGCGACTCTAAGAAACCTAGCGCCAAAAAGCTAGGCTGTTTCCAGTGGGTGTTGATCATCGCCTTCAGCGGGTGTTTGCTCTTTCTTGTCGTCACCTGGGCCTTGCTCTTTCGGGAAGCGAAGCTGCGCATCTCTCCGGAGACGACCTACCTGACCGAGCCGACCACGCCCGACGGCAAGAGGATCGACTATTTCGCCGCGATCGAAAAGAAACGGTACCGGCCGGAAATGGCGACCGAAGCGAACGGCTACCGTCTGATCGTCGAGAAACTCGGCCCGCCGGATCACGAAAAGTTAAGAAACTTCTTCACCGGGGAGATCAAAATCAGCCGGCGGGATTATCTTCAGCAATTCATGGGAAAACTGGGACTCGATCCTCGCCATGAACCGACTCTGCATTACGAATCGCCCTACGATTATCTCGACGCTTGGGTGGAAGACCAAGAAGAAGAAAACCGTTCCGCTTATGAAATCTATAAGTTATTGAATGATCCCTGGCTGGAGGAAGATTTACCGATGATGGTCACTTGGCTCGAGGAAAACGGGCCGGCCCTCGATCTGGTGGCCGAGGCGCTGCGGAAACCGGTTTTTATCACACCTCTGATTCGCGATGATCCGGATGAGATTGCGTTTTGGTCTTTAAAGACTCCTTATCTCTCCGAATTTCGTTCTTATGCGCGCGGATTTGCGGCTCGGGCGAACTACGCTCTCGGAAAAGGGGACTTCGATGCCGCAATCGACGACATCCTCAACATCGAACGGTTGGCATCGGCGATGGCCGAAGAACCCGTCATGCTCGATTTGATCGTGAGCATCGCCCTTCAGTGCACCGTTGATATGATCGCCGTCGCCCCGACCAAAGAGAAGCAACCCGATCAAGAGCAGCTCGAGCGATTGTTCCGGGAACTTGCGAATCCCCCGGTCAAGGAGCGTTTTGTTCCCTTGGTGAACTACAAACGACTTTTCGTGCTCGATGCGGCCCAGGCGTTCGCGCACGAAGAGATGTGGTTCGACGCACTCTACGATAAGGATCACACGCCGGACTGGCTCAAGGAGCAGCCACAGCTCCATTACCTGGCGTACGACTGGAATGTCGTTTTGGAGGAGATCAACCACATCGTCGACGAAACGATTCGGAATGAGTTTCCTCTTCAGCGTCTCGTTCTTTTGCCTACCATCTTTTGGGGGAGTCGCGCCAAGCGATCCGAATTTTTCGCTGGGCTTCTCAGCGAAATCTTCAGCGGGTTCGCTCCTCAGTTGGAGGCGACGCGGCGGCAATATTGTTGCCGAAATATGCGGCGCATTGCCCTGGCGATGCTCCTCTACGAGCGGGAACACGGCCGTTTCCCGCCCGCCTGGACCGAAGACGATGGGGGAAATCGACTGCATAGCTGGCGGGTATTGTTGCTTCCGCAGCTCGGTGAGGAAGAACTGTACAAAAAGATCCGGCTCGACGAACCTTGGGACAGCGAGCATAATCGGCAGTTCCACGGGGCAGCGATTCCCTTCTATCGTTGTCCCAGTGCGGAACTCGATCCCGGCGAGACGACCTACGCCGTCGTCGTCGGCCAACAGACCGCCTTCCGAGGGCCCGAGGGAACGCGGTTGGAGGATTTTCGTGCGTTGCGTATGAACAAGGTGCTCGTGGTGGAAACGGAGTCGGGCGCATGCTGGATGGATCCCGAGGCCGATATCTCCATGGAGGATGCGATGCTCGGAATCAACAGGATGCAAAATCATGTCGTGCCGACTGAGTGGAAGGAAAAGGGGATCCAACCGAAGCGGACCCTCGGCAGTGAACACCCCGGCGGCATGGACGCAGCCTTCACCGACGGCAGGGCGTTTTTACTGTCCGAAACGACACTGGAGGAAGAATTACGGGAATATCTCGATATCACCGACGACGGCGTGGACTGGTAGGGAAGCTCCTCGGCTGAAGGTGAACGATGGCGCCGCGCACCGTTTGTTTCCCAGCCGACAGCCTCGCGACCGGAGGACGAATTCGGCGAGAACGAAGGTATAGAGAAGTATAGAAGATGGGAATCCCCGACTCACGCGCTGATGGGGAAATAGTTCCATGCATACGCATCATTGATGATCAAAACCAGTGAGAGTAACACACCTCCGGACTCCGGCGAACGGAAGCGAAGCAAATATCCATTTTCGCACAAGCAGTGTCCCTCTTATTGAGCGTCACTGCATGAACCGAGGGGCCACTATTGATGCGAACATGAATCAGCGCAGACTGCAAGATTCCGTGGGCGGATGCCGGCTATACGTGGAAGGCATGCGCTGTTGACGATAAGGGGATAATCGGCCCTCGCAAGCGCGTCGCCCGACGAGTCCAACCGCGCGATCAGAACCCTCGCCTGAACGTCGCGCCATCGAGGCGGTTGCGTGATTGCTGGAGGAGTTCGGGTTTGTGAAAAACACCACTACCGTCGTTCGATCATGAAGTCCATGATCTTCAGAGCCGTCGGTTGATGCTTCTCGTTGGGCGTCTCCTGAACGAGAACGGAGAGGATGCCTTCGTTTTTCCAGCGATGGCGATCGATCTGCATTTCGTTGCCGAACGGCCCTCGTTCAACGTGGATGACTCGCCAGTCCTCCCATCGGGAGTCGGCGGTCGCGGCGAGAAGGATCACGGTGCCTTCACGCCCGAATACACTTCGCTTCCAGGCGTCGGTGTAGATGATGTAGGCGTTGTCGTTTTCATCGGTGAAGATCTTCGGTCGCGTTCCCGCCACGCCTGGCAAAACGGTATGATGCCATCCTCCTTCCAGGTCGCGCCAGTAATGGTGATTCCGATGGGCCTCGCCCGGCCCCCAACGTGTTTCGCCGGGGTGGCTGCCCGCCGCTTGAAGCGACGAATCGGTGCAATGCCACATCGCGACGTGAACCCGTCCCTTGGAATCCACCGTCTGACCATGCGTGTTCATCAGACCATAGCCGCGATCGATTTCCACCACCGTGACCTCGGGTGAATCCACCGCAGCGGGCGACGGAAGAACGCGTCCGTCGTTCGTCTTCCAAACCACACCGCCGTTTTCGCTGTAAGCGTACATCAGATCATGATTGGCCCCTTGTGCGTTTTCCCGCCAGACCCAGGTCATGTGCAACTTGCCGTCGGGTCCGTAGTCGTAACCGTTCGGATAAGAACAACGTGAGCCACTCTTTCCGTACCGATCCTCGTAGTGTCCTTTGCCGGAATCGATCTGCCGCGTGTCGGACCAACTCGCCGATTCGGGATTGTAATCGACCATCATTCGATCCCCGTTGCCCGAGCCGCCTCGACGATAAAAGAATTGCAGCCCACCGTCGGGAGTTTGGAGAAAGCGGGGATAGGTAAGTCTGATCGGTCGGTCTTCTTCGAGGTGATCGGCAATCGGCCCGAAAAGCGATGCATCCCACGCGATCTCCTTCGGTCGGGAGGCAGCCCCTTGTCTGGAAACGCGATAGTGCAACGGATGACCGTGATGGTCGAACGCCATATGAATCGTGCCGTCCGCCGGACAAACCCCGATCGAGATCGTATTATGGGCATCGTTGCTCCGGAAATCGTAATCCGCAAAGCGAACGACTTCCCAAGAACCGCTTGGAAGCTCGCGTCTGCCGATACATACGCGCCGGTCTCCGTCGTAATAGCCCACGTATTGGAATTTCTCGTGGGTGACGACGGCATCTTGTTGAAACGAGAGGCCGTTGATCGATTGACCGAAATTTCCGTCGATCGTGAGGGCATGAGGATCGACGAGAGAAACATCCTTCTTGATGCAATGAAAATCGTCGGCGATTGTGGTTGACACAAAACCTAATGCCAATCCCAAGACGAGACAAAGAGCTTTCCGAGGATTCATCGTTATCTTTTCGCTTTCTTGTGCGAGGTGGGGGTTTCTTCCGATTCCAACAGGTCAATCGTGATTTATAACCGGGTTTTATTATCCGAATTGAGTGCCGGCATTTCCAAACTCTTGCCGTGGTTGAGTTTATCATCGCATTCTCGCACCGTCAAGTTGATGACCATTGACCTCATTCCAGGGCCACGCTTTCTTCGATCCATATGATACTGAAACTGAAAGAAGATTCACTTATTATGATTTTTGAGGGAAATGGCAAGTGGAGCCAACAGGGGGGTGGCTGCCAAGTCACCCTGATGGACAAATACCGTCCCTCTCAATGATCGCCCCCCCTGAGCTGAGCCATCCTCGCCTCCCAGAACGGTGGCCTCTACACCGGGAAACCTCCGGCCCTACCCAAGTTCAAACCACTCAAGTGGCTGAATGCTTACGACAGGACACACCACCGACTGAGTCTGCATAGAGAGAGAAATTGCAAGTCCCTGCCGACTCGAAAAGAAAACGCTGTGTTTCACGGAACCCGAGCGCGATCTCCTTGGGAGCTTCCGACGCTCTCTTGAGGGGGCCTTGAGGGGGGCATAGAAACCGTCGACTGCCCGAGATGATGCTTCGGGATGCCGCGGCCAGTCCTCCCAAGTTCCGGCGGCCGTCTTGCGGATGCGCCGCGCATCGACGATAATGTCATACAGAATGAAGAACCGGTGCTGTCAGGCACCTTCGGTTTCGCGAAACACGTCGCCGTGCAGCGCCCTCTTTCGCCATGCAACCGTCGAAAGAGATTTCATTTCCTTCCTTCAAGGAACAAGGCCCCAGGATGATCGCAAGACCGTTCATGACAACCATCGTCGTCATTTTGCTCACCTCGATCACTGTCCCAACCGTCGCCGAGGAACATTACCTGTTCAGCTATTTCAAGGGAAACGGTGAGGATGGTTTGCACCTGGCGCACTCGACCGATGGAATCCACTGGAAGGCGTTGCATCGCGGCCAGTCGTTTTTGAAACCGGCCGTCGGCAAGGATCGTCTGATGCGTGATCCGTCGATCGTGCAAGGCCCGGACGGTGTCTTCCACATGGTGTGGACGACCGGTTGGCACGACCAGGGAATCGGCGTGGCGCATTCGGAGGATCTGATCGAATGGTCTCCGCAAACACGAATCGGGGTGATGGATCACAAGCCGGGCTGCCGCAACTGCTGGGCGCCGGAGATCTTCTACGACGATGCGACCGCGCAGTACTTCATCTTTTGGGCGTCGACCATCGAGGATCGCTTCCCCGAGACGGCCAATTCTTGCGACAATGGTCTCAACCACCGTATGTACTACGTCACGACCAAGGACTTCCAGAACTACTCCAAGACGAGGTTGTTCTTCGATCCCGGTTTCGCGGTCATCGATTCATTCCTGGTTCGCGACGGAAAACGATACATCCTCGTGACGAAGGACGAAACGAAGAATCCCGAGCCGGAGAAGAACCTGTTCGTCGCCGACGCCGATTCCGCGAGCGGCCCCTTCGAGCAGATCGCGGAACCGTTCTCTCCCGACTGGGTCGAAGGTCCTGCCGTGCTCAGAGTCGGTGATCGATGGCTCGTCTACTTCGACGAGTACACCCGGGGACACTATCGGGCGATGCAAACACGCGATTTCGAATCCTGGAAGCCGCTGGAAACACCGATGACGCACCCGGAGGGGATGCGCCATGGAACGGCGTTTGCCGTCGACGCCGAAATCGCACAGAGGTTGTTGCGGCTGACTTCTCGAAAAAACCTCGACGACGGAACCATGCAAACCGAATCAAGCAATACAGGAGGATGATCCAATGAGAGTCAAGCCCATCTGCGCATCTTTTCTTATGATGTTCGCCGTCTTCGGTGCTGATGTTTTCGGCGCCGAAGAAGAGGGATTCATTTCCATGTTCAACGGCAAGGACCTCGACGGCTGGGAAGGCAAGCCGGACGGTTGGTGGGTAGAAGATGGCGCGATCACTGCCCAGAGTACGAAGGAGAATCCTTGCAAAAAACACCACTACCTTTACTGGAAGGGCGGAGAACCGGCGGATTTCGTGCTGCGTTTTCAATACAAAATATGGGGGGGTAATTCCGGGGTTCAGTTTCGCAGTGAGACGCGCCCCAACTGGGATGCTTGGGGCTATCAAGCGGATTTTGAAGCGGGTCCCAAATGGACCGGTTGCTTATTCCAACACCAGCGTGGCGGTGTGGTCATGCGAGGCAAAAAGGCCGTGATTGCAAAAGACGGAACACGTGAAGAAACATCGTTCGCCACGAGCGAGGAACTCCAGGAAATCATCAAGCCGGAAGACTGGAATGATTATGAAATCATCGCCAAGGGCGATAAGATCATCCTGAAAATCAATGGACAACTGATGTGCGAGGTGATCGATCGCGACGAGGAGTTCTCCCGAGCGAAGGGGATCATCGCGTTGCAAATGCATCCCGGTCCGCCGATGAAAGTGCAGTTCCGGAATTTACGAATCAAGCACCTCGAATGAGACCTCTGCGAACCTCTCGATCCTGTGGAATGCTTCAGGGGATCGACGGATTCCCAAGAGATTCGCCGTTATGGTTCCGCTCTTTTGTTCCCGGCGATGAAATATCCGAGACCGTTACGACACGTGCTTTTGCGGTTCCTGATTGCCCCATGGGTAGAATGATTCATGTTCGCATCAATCGTGGTCCCTCGGTTCATGCAGTGACGCCCGGAGGGCCGGGCTCTCGCTGTTTGCCCGGGGTTCACTATAGATGCGACGCTCAATCAAAGCGAAATGCTCCGGCGGCAAAGTTTCTCCACTCCCCTACCTTCTCGCCGCATCTCTCTTTTTGTTGTTTTCCTTATCCTCCTTTTTGATCGACCAATCCAAGAAAATAAACACAACTTTTGTTGCGGGAAAAATTTGCTCTCGATCGCGGTAGAGGATCAGTCCGTTTTGGCGGAAAGCACACCGAGCAGAAAGCGTTTCACACATTCGCCGAGGACTTCGGTATTGTATCCGCCTTCCTGGCATATCAATGTCGGCAGTTGCAGCGTCCCGAAACGTTGTCCGACTTCCTCGTAATCTTCGGTTTCGAGATGAAAACCCCCGATCGGATCCCGGCGATGCGTATCGAACCCGGCGGCGATGATCAAAAAGGTGGGCTGGAAGGCGCGGATTTTCATGAAGATCCGTTCCATCGCTTCACAATAGGCCTCTCTTTGCGTACCCTGGGCAAGAGGTTCGTTGTGATTGGTTCCGCGGGCCTGGCCCTTTCCCACCTCTTCCGAGTATCCCCAGAAATAAGGATATTCCATGTTGGGATCGCCGTGAATCGAACTGGTAAACACCGACTTTTTGCCTTCGAAAAATTCCTGGGTGCCGTTTCCGTGATGGTAGTCGATGTCGACGATCGCCACTTTCCCCGCGGGCAGCAAATACTCCGCGGCCGTCGCCACATTATTGAAATAACAGTATCCACCGAACACGCGCGGTCCGGCATGATGTCCCGAAGGCCGACATAGGGCATAGACGGTCCGCTCTTTTTGTTCGAGGAGCATCGACGCGCCGGTCAGTGCCGTTTCGGCGGAAGCCCGAGCCACTTCATAGGTGCGTTTTTTGATCGGCGTGACCGCGTCGGTGCACCAGATTCCCCCCCATAGGGCCGAATCGACCTTCTGAGGCAGACGCGCTCCTTCCCCGGGAAAGAGATCCGGATAGAACTCCTCGGTATCCGTGGCCAGATGTTCACAGGTGCGTCGGATGTAGTCGTGGTAAGGATGAAGGCGGGTGAGGAATCGTTCGGGGAAGGAGTGGGCGGTTTGGAAAACGAAACGCCCGTCTTCAAGTAGCGTTTTTTTAATGCACTCCACGCGGACCGGCGTATCCTTCACCTCGTAGGCATTCGGCCCCAATTGATATTTCCAATAGGGATTGTGCAGACCGTCGTTGTATTTTTCAATGACTTTCATGGATGGTTCGACCTTGGTTCAAAAGCTCGATGACTCTCTGGTGCGGCACCGGCGGGCACCATCGTTGCAGACGACCGCTCATTCCGTTGGAACAGAAGATGGCGTTCAGGACGGCCTCTTCGGTGGCTTCGACGACCGCTTCGTAGACTAAATTGAGTTGATGCTCCGAAATACATTTGAGCGTGATCAAGTGATCGCCAGAGCGCGTGGCGCGGGGCTTGCGATTGCCGGTGCTGAAGGCGATGATGATTTCTCCGCTGGTGGTTGCGGCGTAGGAGCCGGTGCGTCCGAGACCCAACGCGGCACGTTTCGACACCAGGTCGAGTTGGCTGCTGATCAAAGGAATGTCGGTCGCGACCACGACGATGATCGAGCCTTCCGAAGAGACGCGACGCCCTGTCTGCTCGAACTCTTGATCCAGTTGCCTTCCGACCACCCCACCGTCGACAGTGAGATTGTGCATCTTGCCGAAGTTGGAGAGCACGAGTACGCCGAGGTTAAACGCATGCCCGTCGGGAAAATCGAGTGCCCGGGAGGAAGTCCCGATGCCGCCGGCGAAATCGAAGGTGGTCATGCCGACTCCGGCACCGATCGAGCCCTGAACGACGTCTTCGCTTTTGGCCGAAGCGATTGCTTTGACCGCATCCTGCGAGGTACAGCTTCCGACGCGAACATCGTTAAGGAACGAATCGTCCGCTTCTCCCACCACCGGGAGCACCACATCGGTTTCCGTTCCAAGTCGGGGGTACTTCTTGATCATGTGATTGATCACCCCCGAGTGCACCCGACCTACCGAGTGCGAGTTGGTCAGCAGAATGGGGGTCTCGAGCCATCCCATGCCCATGACCTGGGTCAGGCCGGACATTTCGCCGATACCGTTGAGCACGAAGCCGCCGGCAGCGAGCCGATTCGAATAGGCCTGCCCGGCCGGCAGGATCGCGGTCACTCCCGCACGGACACTGGTCACTTCCGAGCCGCCGGGAATCGGGACTTGGTCCTCGATGCGGGTGTGGTGCCCGACCCGGACTCCCTTGACGTCGGTGATGGCGTTTTGGATGCCGGGCCGGAAACGCCCGATCGTGATCCCGACTTCCCGCGCGGTCGGCCGGGGCTCCTGAGAAGTCGTTTCTTCGCGCCGTGAGGTCTTGCGCGTCGGTCGCAGAGCGAGCCCGTAGCGACGTGCGGCGCTACGAATGATCAGCCGTATCACGTCCCGAAAAGCCAGTCCCCGCGATCGAGCCGCGGTCATCAACGATGCCTCCGGATGTAAACTCGGCAGCGGATTGAGTTCGATAAAATACGGATCGCCATTGGTGTGCAAACGGATGTCGACCCGTCCGATATCGGGGCAAGTCATGATCTCGAACACTTCTCGGGCCATGTCCGTGACCGACTTTTCTTCAGAATGGGAAATGGCGGCCGGACACACCACATTGACCGCTTTGGCCGCTTCTCCTCCCTGTTTCATGTCGTAGTCGTAGATGTTGTACTTTCCCCCGATCTCGGAAAGATCGAACGTATGCTCCACCACATCGAGCAGCTTGCCGGGAAAACTCTCGATGAACGGAACACTCAGCTCTTTCCCTCCAATGAACTCTTCCACGACCAATCCCGCCGGATAATCTCCCAGAAGACGATGGATCCATCGTTTCGCCTCGTCCCGATTTTCAACCACCGAATCCTGGGTGATGCCTTTGCTCGAGCCTTCGGAGTTCGGCTTGATCATCAGCGGATATTGGAGATCTTCCGGAATCGCGGAGTTCTTCTGCGTGACCAGCACTCCTTTGGGAACCCGAATGCCACGCGAAGCCAGCACCGTTTTCGCCAAATGCTTATCGAGATTCAAGTGCAAAAGGGAAGCGTTTCCGCCTGTGAAGGGGAGCCCCATCTGTTCATAAAGGCCGGGATAAAAAGCTTCACGGGAGCTGCCGATGGTTCCCTCGGCCAGATTGAACACTAAATCGGGCTCGCTTTCGAGGAGTCGATCCACCACCTGGTTCGGTTTTCCGGAAACTTCCACTACGGTGACTTGGTGCTGGAGGCTGGTGATCGCTGTTTCGATCCGTCGGATGTCTTCATTCGAAAGAAGTTCGGCGGTGGCTTCAGCGTCGTCGGTACGAAGATTGTAGGCAATCGTGATTCTCATTCTTTTCCTGCTGATCGATGGATACTTCCCGGCAGACCTCGAGGGAAGGCGGGGGCATCGTCATTTGCGTCGATCAAGCACTTCCCCCCTTTGGGAAATACGACAAATCACACAGGGTTTATGGTACGCGACCGACTTGGGAAGAGTGCTCTGTTGCGACATTTTCTATAGGGAGTGTAGATGAGGATCTCATGAAAACAGGCAGCATTGTAACCGCGCAGGGAGCGGGTTGTCCATCGGGGGGAGCACTTTCCAAGAAACAAATCGAATTGCACACAAGTATGAGGACTTCGGTCTTCCGTCGGTCGACGCCGGGACGGAGAAGCTGAATCGATCGCCGGGATCCACCTCTGCTCTTCCATCCCTATGGATTCCTAGAGACCTTCCTCCACGGAATCATCGGGAAATTCCAACGCTTGCAGGGGGTCGTATCCCTTGATTCCGAAGGGCGATTCCTCGACCTTGCTGTTCTGCATATCTTCGAAAAGATTGAAATACGGCTCGGTGACGGCCCGCTTGATCTCTTCGACATTCGTCTTTCGAGGATCGTAAGTGACTCGCAGCTTGCTGTACTTCGAGCCGAACCAAGCTTCCATCTGCAGGTATCCCTTGATGGCATAGAGGTCGTTACGGTCGAGAAATATTCCCCAAAGGCGGTTCGCCGTTCCCCGACAGGTGAGTCCGGAGACCTGAAGATCGACCGACTCGACCTTCTCCGGACGAGGAACATCTCTTCGCACGAAAAAGGAAGGCAAAGGAAAAGCATAACTGGCGAACACTCCTACCGAGAGACTAAAAAGGAGAACGAGCACCGGCAAGAAATGGTAGCCTCGAACGTCATTGAAAAAAGGGATTTTCCATGCCAGCGCGCGTTCACCTTTTTTAGGACAACTATCGATGCATTCCATGCAGAGGGTGCAGTTGTTGTCGACGACACGATTTCGAGAGGCAACCGGAATCTCCATCGGGCAACGTTCGGAGCATAGACCGCAATCGATGCATGAATTCCGATCACGAACGATTCGATTCGGGGCCAATCGAGAAAGGGGAGCCAGCACCGCCGCAAAAGGACAGAACCAACGACAAAAGGGAAGCGTAATCAACAAGGAAAGAAGCACGATCCCCCCCAAGACCACATAGGCCCACACGGTGATATCCTCGCCATGGCGACTGATCAGGGCATAGACGGGATCGACCTTTCGAAAGAGAAGTTCTCCCGCCCTCCAGGTAAGGAAGAGAATCAGCACGAGGACGACGTATCGCAACGGTGAAAGGAAACGATCCACCAGGGACGGGACTCGTATTTTCGGCAATGCGATGGCTCGCCCCAATCGATGCGTCCATTCCGAGATCGTTCCGATCGGACAGGCATACCCGCAAAAGACACGACGGGCAAGGAGCGTCATCAAGAGACAAGATCCGAGGATGAAGAAATTCGAGGTCCCCAACGAACAGGTCATATTCCCATCGGTCAGATAGGTGTAGGCGGATTCGATGCCTCCGAAGGGACACCAGATCTCGCAATTCGCTTCCCAGACGAAAACTCCCACTAGAATCAGCAAGAGAAAGGATAACTGTACAATGGAGCGTGTCTTCATCGTGGTTTTTTTCCTACAGGCGGAGGTTCCTGCGTGCCACTGGGAGAACCGACTTCAGTGAAGGCATAGAGAAAAGGGAGCCGACTCCGTGTTCCGCGGAACCGCCCCCCACACGTTTTAGAATTCCCCAGGAAAGAACCGGGGATCAATGTCCCTGGCATTTACCGCGCATCGGACAGGTGGAGCAACTGGTTCCGCCGCTGCATTCCGACTCGGAGACTTTCGACTCGGTCGCCAGCGCTTCCCGAAACGATTCCTTCTCGACCATCGCAGTAAAGGCCGAGGATTCCTTTGCATGCGATTTGAAGGATTGGGACATGCTCGGGGGCGTCGACTCAAAACACCGTACCAGAAGGTTCGTCGCTTCGGCTTCGTTGCCGACCGCGCCCTGCAATCGGGCAAGACGATAAATATGCACTGGATTGTCGTTCTTCTCGATAGAAATCTTCTCGGCGATCTTTTTCGCGCTCTCATTTTGACCGGTATGCGCCAGCGCAATCCCTTCCAGGGCGAGGATCGTTTCATTCCGCTGGTCTTCCGGCAAGTCCTGCAAAACCTCGAGCATCTCTTCCGCCTCACCTTGCTCCAGCAATGTTTCGGCAAGCATCGTGGCACTGGTCGCGTTTTGAAGTTTATCATGAATACGGCGGTCGAGGGCGAGCAGATGCTCGGAAAGCGCCTCCCTCGAATAATAGAGGTGGAGCATTCGAGCATACTGTTCCCACCGTTTCAGGTTCGTTTCACGCTCGAGTCGTGCCCGGACATCGACAATCTGGCGCAACGCCAGATAATGTTGCATGTACTCACGATTCTGGCGATCGGATCGAACGGCATCGGCGTATTCGGCGAGCGCCCCGCGAAAATCACCTTCTTCCAAGAGCGTCTTCCCACGAGCCATCGCTTCGGATCCGGTTTTGCTCCAAGCAGTCGTGTTGAGAGAAAGGAGCAGCACAGCAATTATCAAAAAACGACAACAACCCATTTGTGTTTCCTCTACTTTGAAGAATGACTTCCGCGACGATCTCTATGCCTTCGATGACCACAAATCCGCCTGCAGTGCCCAAGCGATTGGTGATCGTTCGCCTCTTACAAGTCGTTGACTCAAATCGTTGACCACAAGCCGATGGCGCCGGAGAGCCCCAGGCTCTTTATTTTCCGCATTTCGCCGGAGTCGCAGAGCGTGTTTTCCATTTTCGTGACTCTCGTGAAAGTTGTCAAGTGAGAAAAGGGAAAAAGGAGGTGATGATAACTCGCCGACCTCGGCCTATCATTCCAGCGATTCCAGCGGTTTCGTGGTGCGAGAATGGAAGACTTTTCGCCAGACATGGAAACGCAAACCGTGGCACGGACAATTCCGCGATGGCGCTGCGGAATTCCCTTTTCACCTCCGCCCCCCCCACGGGGACCGCACCCTTCCGGCATGCCGGCAATCTCGTACCGCTTACCGGGTCAGCATTGCATTGTCTGTTAGGTCTATCATGCGTGCGAGCATCACGATGGCTTCGTTGTGATTTATACCTCCAAGTCTTCGTTCCAGAACTCCAAGCAAGAATTCGTTGATGGAGCGAGTCGAGCCGACTCACACTTTTGCCATTCATCAAGGAATTAACCCCCTTGACATTAGTTCGGCCACGAACTAAAATGAACGCAAGCACCATCGATCGTGTGTAAAAGAGGAGATTGTGATGAAGGCAAATCCAGATGGTCTCGTGGGGCAGATTGCGCGGATACGCGAACTCAGCAACCTGCTGATCGAAGCGGAGTTGGAAGCGCGTGGCATTCACGGGTTGCAGCCCGCCCATGGATCGGTCTTTGCGTTCCTTTTTCGCCAGGCGAAACCGGTGTCGATCAAGGAGATCGTTGAGCATGTCGGTCGCGTGAAATCGACGGTGACCGGGATGATCAATACGCTGGAACGGCACGGATACGTTCGAAAGACTCCCAGCCGGGAAGACGCCCGTGTGATCGATGTTGAATTGACCAAGAAAGGGTTGGCTCTCCAGCCCGACTTCGAAGAGATCTCGAAGATCCTCCAAGAGAAGCTTTACGGAAAAATGCCCCGCTCTGATCGCGAGGCACTCGCCGAGAGGCTTGCTCAGATTCGGCGGAACTTGGAGTCCGTCGAGTGATATCAGCCATGTTTTTTTACCGAAATGGTTCGCCCACGAACCATGCCTCCCACTACAGGAGAACCGCCATGCGAAATCGTCCATTTGTCTATACGGTTGTTTTGATTTCGGCCT
This sequence comes from uncultured Planctomycetaceae bacterium, assembly GCA_964632505.1. GTDB lineage: Bacteria > Planctomycetota > Planctomycetia > Pirellulales > Thermoguttaceae > CAZWCE01. Next base: position 22,796 of record CAZWCE010000025.1, read on the forward strand.
TACTCTCGTGCTTGGCCACGACGCTAAACGTGTCGGCACAATCCACGGAAACCGAGGCCACACGACTCCTCAAGCAACGCTCCGCCGAGTTTGAACGAGAAGTGATTCGTGTTACGGACGGGGTTTATACGGCTGTCGGCTATTCGGTTTCGACGGTAACCATGATCGTCGGCGACGACGGATTAATCATTGTCGATACGGGCATGGACACGCCCTCGGCGGAACAAGTGCTTGCCGATTTTCGGAAGATCAGCGACAAGCCGATCGCGGCCGTCATCTTAACGCACAGTCACGGCGACCACACCGGCGGCTTGCCCGTTTTCACTCGGGAAGGTGCCCCTCAAGTTTGGGCACGCGACAACTTCGGGGCTGAAATGGATACCCTGAATTCGGTCGGCTTGACGATCCAAAAGGTTCGCGGTGCTCGACAAGGTGGTTTCAAGCTTCCGCCGGAAAAGCGAATCAATAATGGTGTTGCCCAGGCGTATTGGCCGAAGCGCGGTGGGGACGTATTCGGCAGCAAGAAAGAGATTAAGCCGACGCATGAGGTTATAGGGCCGCGACGACGAATCTCGATCGCCGGAATCGAACTGGACCTCGTGGCGGTCACCGGCGAAACCTACGATCACCTTTACGTCTGGTTCCCCGCGAAGCGAGTGCTTTTCTCGGGCGACAACTATTACAAGTCGTGGCCTAATCTCTATCCCATTCGCGGAACTCCTTATCGCGACATCCTCGCATGGGCGGACGCCGTGGACACGATGCTTCAGGAGGGACCGGAATTTCTGGTACCGGGGCATACCCGACCGATCATCGGCAAAAAGAAAATCTCCCAAGTCTTAACGGACTATCGTGACGCAATTCGCTTTGTCTTCCACAAGACGATTGAGGGTATGAACAAAGGACTCACACCGGACGAACTGGTCGATTATGTTCGGTTTCCTGAACGCTTCCAGGGCAAGGATCACCTGCGCCCGTACTACGGCAACCCGAAATGGGCCGTCCGTGAGATTTTCGCGGCTCACCTGGGCTGGTTCGACGGCAATCCTTCGAATCTCTTTCCCTTAACCCCTCGCGAAGAGGCTGAAAGGGTCTCAAAACTGGCCGGCGGCGAAGAAGCGCTCCTACTTGCGGCAAAGGAGGCGATGAATGAGAATGATCCCCAATGGTCGGCTCAACTCTGTGACCATCTGTTGGCACTCGACCCGAATGACAAGGAAGCGATGCGTCTCAAAGCGGACGCGCTTGACGCCATCTCAAAGCATGTCCTTTCCGGCATTGGACGCAACTATTACCGAACCGTTGCCCAAGAGCTTCGACAGGCGGCAGGCGTAGACCGTTGAAATCGCCCTCACAAGACCAGGGAAATGGGGCGCCCGGTTGATCCCACATTCGGATCCAGCGGCACGGTGCGGAAACGTCACCTGGGCATGCGATTCATGCCGGGCGCTGTGCCGTTTTGAAGTTCTTCGAGGGTAACCTCGCGGCGGCGCGAGGATCGGGTGCTGGTCCCTTCGCACGACCGCTTCAATGCAGTACTTGCCGCGATCAAGCCGTCGGAATTCGAGGCGTGTCTGCTCCGTTGGATCACGGCGCTTCATGAAATCACCGCAACCTTTTCCGGCAATCGGTTCGGTGATGAAATGCGATGAATCCGGTCCATTGTTTGTGAGAGTTCATCTCTGTCTCGGCTTGATAAGAGCTTCGAGATCACCGGTGGCGAACTGCCCGGCATCAAGATGGAAGCGAACCGAAGTCGGATTCCACCATCGTTCGGGGCAATAGCTGAACCGTAGAAGATGCATCCCTTTTCTTTGGGACGAACCCGGCAGAGCGCGGAATCGCCGTCCTTGCGGTCGATCCATGGTTCGTTTCCGCCGAGAAACACGTATTGCCTGTCAAGAACATTGAGGTCGCCATTCATATGCGAGGCGGTGTCAAGAATGTCTCTTTTTTGGAATGATCGCTCCATGGTGGCGAAGAAGTTCATGAATCTCCTCGAGCGGTACTTCCAGAGGAGAGATGCCGTGCTTTGCCGCCAGTGCCGCGCTACCTCCGGCCGCCTGTCCCATCGCCATGCAGGGGGCTTGCACCCGCAATCCCGAATTCGCCAAGCGGTCACTCGAGATGGAGCGGCCGGCAACGATGATGTTGCGACTATTCTTGGGAATGAGTGCACGAAGCGGAATCGTCGGGACCGTGCCGGGGCTGAGTGGAGCGGGACGAACACCGCTTTTCGTATGGAGATCGACAGGATAGAAGGCATAGGAGATCGCGTCGTCAAAGACTCTTCCCGAGGTGTAGTCGTCCACGGTGATCATCGTTTCTCCGACGATGCGGTAGCTTTCGCGGAAGCCGGCCTCGGGCTGAAGGTGCATGAGCCGTTTTTTCTCCTGGCGGACTTTCTCAAGAACCGCCCGACGGCCGGTCATGTTGGCGGCAGTCACCGTACGGGAATTCGAGGAATCGGCTCCGTGCACATAAAGCCGATGAATCTGCTCGCGTCCCGGTTGATGTTCCGAGCCGATCTTGAAGAGCATGGAACCGGGCTGACGCTCTTCCCCACGTAGTCGCGGCAACTTCAAGAGACCGACCACCTCAGCCCCACCCGTACAGTCGACGATCTGTCGGCAAGCGACTCGCCGCCGCGTGCCGAATCCCACACAGTCGACCTGCCAGCCTTTGTCGGTATTTCGGACTTGGTGCGGAAACTCATAGTAGGCGATCCGAACGTCGGCATGTTCGCACTTTTCTTCGGCAAGGATCGCGTAGAGGAACTGGTTTGTATAGACTTGATTCTGCCAGTGCCGCTTGGGAATTTTCGAAAAGTCGGGGAGGCTTCCCCCATCCAGTTTTACGCTTTCTCGGACCAATTCCCATCCGATTCCCGCGATCACTTGCTCGCCCCAGGCATCGAATAATCCGGGGAACGCGACACCACCTGTGGTCATCGTGCCGCCGAGTTGGCTGTTGCGCTCTATGAGCAGGGTCTTGGCGCCGGCTCGACCAGCTTGAATGGCCGCGATCGTGCCGGCCGTGCCGCCTCCGACGACAAGCACGTCCACTTCATGCTCGATCTCTTCAGCAGCGGTCGATTCTTTCGTCTCTTCAGCCGGTTTGCCGACCACGATGTTCTGCGTCGAAGCGATTGCCAGACCTCCACCCGCGAGGCCATAAATTGAGTGTTGAAGAAAGTCCCGCCTGTCTGGTCTTTCGGTAGGTTTCATGATTTCTTCCGTTATCGCAAGTAACCTTTGGTGAGGAAGTGTGATTTTTCCGAGGGTTGCATGCAGGAGAAGCAAGTACAACGTTCATAAGACAGAACCTATGAAGGAAAGGACGGCACATGTTCGACATCAATGCTTTCGAATACGTCGATCCCTCTTATGATAAGGGCAAATGTTCATTATCAAATAATGCAATGTTCCCCCAACAATCAGTTGCCCGAATGGCCGCGCGATCTGCTAAAATAGGGAGAGTTCGTTTTCTCGTATTTCGTGGACGTCCAGCAGGCTCCCAAAATAAGCGAGCAGGATTGTCAGCAGCAAATCCATGTTTTTTTGAGTAGGACGCCATCTTACCAGAGCGTTAGATTCTTATACGATTTTACCATTTCGCTTATGCAAAGTCAATTTTTACCATTCATGCGACAGGACGGGGGAACAAGAGGGCGACAATATTGAGAGTCGCATCGCGGATTCGATTTTGAAGTCCGCAAAAAAGATTGAAAGGACATCGCAGGTTGTGTTCGAAAGGTTGGATTCCACACGCATCACCGAACAACAAAGAAAGTTACCTCGTCCAATGCCAGAGCTTGGATTCCCTACTTGATTGCGCGATCGTAGTTTTTCCAGCCATTTGGGAGGACGATAGCAGGATCAAAACACCGGCGATCCTCAAAGTGCTGTCTCTCTATTTCGAGTTGACGCAAGAGGTGGCCCCGCGATATACTTGAGGAATAGCGTTTCTTGCACCACCTACCTGCCCATGGTCTTTTTCTTTGCTCCGGGAGCGTCTCATGCCCTATCGATGTATTGCGAAGCGATGCTGTTTCGCTGTCCTCGTTCTGTCCGTTTTACTGCCGGGTCCGCTCGCCTGGGCCGAATCCGTTTTTCTTGATGAGCTCGATCTGACGAAATCGAAATGTGGATGGAACGAAACCCGAGCGAAGCGGTCGGTCGGTGGTAATCCGCTGCGCGCCGGCGGTGTCGAATATGCCCGGGGGGTCGGAACGCATCCTCCAGGGCATATCGCCGTGAAACTCGACGGCAAGGCTGTGCGTTTTGTCGCCCTTGTGGCGTTGGACGATGAGGTCGGCGAGCAGCAATTGCTACTGGTCGTCGATACGGGTCCCGACGATTCGAATCCGTTCAGCTATCCTCGGCTCGTGCAGCCGGTTTTGGACCGCCACTGTGTCGAGTGCCACGCGAAGGAAGCGAAGGCGATGGACCTCGCGGTCGGCAATAAAGACCGGCATTTCTTCAAGTCGTACGAAAATCTGCGCAACGACGCATTCTTCTACGACAATGCGTCGTGGACGGAGCCGAAAACGTATCCCGGCCGATTCGGTGCCTCGGCGTCGAAGCTCTATCAGATCCTTCGGGACGACCATTATGGCGTCGATCTTCCCTCCGAAGAAATGGAACGCCTCACGCTTTGGCTCGACTGCAACAGCGATTTCTACGGCGCCTACGACGCATGCGAACGGCAACGGGCCGGAGAAATCGTCATACCGAAGCTCGAGTAGACGCCGGAAATGTGCAGGCCGATTCGACAACAAAAACGAAGAGGTGGTCGCCGAGGACGGCAGCCGATTCAGCTCCATTCCACCCACACCGCCGTCTCGGTCATGCTGAAACCTGAAGAAGAAAAGGTGTTTTCATGATTCGTCTCCTGTGGTGCGGTTGTTTGTCGACCTTTTTGTGTTTTCCATCATTGCTCCAGGCCGGCGAGTACGACTTCGAAGGCCCGATCGAGCGTGAGGTTCTGGAGAAATATCTCTCACGATCCATCACCATGCTCGATCTGCTCACCGGTCGTGGAAACACCGACGATCATCTCCGCATGCTCGAGAATACCGGTGCGAAATTCATCGGGAGGACGATCTACCTCTGGGGACACGAATCCACTTTGCCCGAGAAGCTGGAGATTGCCCGCCGCATTGTCCCCAAGGTGCGCAAGACCGATCCCGAAATGCTCTTACAGGCTTGTGCTTTCGAAATCGTCACGACCGAGGTCGAAAGCCTGCCGATTCCCGAGTGGGTTTTCGAGGCGTTCGATCTCACTCCGACAAAACGCCACTTTCGGTATCCGGACATGCTCTATCCAAGCGGTCGGGGTCATGATCATTGGTGGAAGGGCGCTTCGATTCCCGATATCAGCCGCCGGGAAACCAAACTCTGGTTCTACTACCTGGCGGTCTCCTACATGCGAGTCGGCTGCGAAGCGATCCACTTCGGGCAAGCCGAGATCATGGACGAAAACGACCCCGATAGCAATCACTGGTGGACACTGCTCCAAAAGGTTCGCCGATACGCGCGCGGGCACGCCCGACGGAACTGGGTGCTCTGCGATGCCCATGTCCCCGGCGGTGGCATGCGTTACGGCGAGCATCTGCTCTTCGACTTCCACTCTTTTCCGCTTCGCATTGTGGAAGTCGCGGAAGAACCACAACACGGCATTTTGAAGATGGGAGCGTTCGACAGTATTTATGGACGCAGCAAAGGAGGCATTGCCCCCGCCGGCTGGAGGTGTGAGCATCTTCCCTATTTGGTCGAAATCGACAACTGGGGGGTGAGCGGACAACCCGGCAAGCCGCACGCCGGAGGTTGCTGGATCTGGGGGTACGACGAGATCTCCTGGTTTGCTCATCAAGAGGAAGCCTATCGCAACGAGTGGCTCCACTATGCTTGGGATTGGGTCCGAAAACACGATCCCAATGGCTACCTCCAAATGCCGGGAAGTCGCATTTTGCACGCCCCCGTCGGCGACCGGTCATGGTACTTCGCCAAGACCAAAAGCGATGTCACCCCGCAAGGTTTCAATCAGGAAGAAACGATCAAACAGATTTGGGAAGAGGCGCCGTGAAACGAACCAGAGTTTCTACAATTATCATGAGAAGCTACCCCCTCCCTGCTGAATGAAATGCTGTTTCCCGAACCGTCGGACGAAACAACGGGATGATTCATGATCGCAATAGGAGTGCCTTTCCGGTTCATGCACCGACTCCCGAAGTGTTTCTTGGCCGATCGTCGCCAGGGGTTCACTATTTAGGCGACGCTCCATCTGTGATAGGATATAATAAGAGATGCGATGCTGAAAACGGGATGTCGCATTTCGAGTGTTGGGCCATTTTTTTGTTTTTTTCGCGGGAGAAATCTAAGGTGAAACGGTCGATTTCTTATTTGATTGTCATGGGGTTGCTCATGGGAGTGACCTCGATCGAGTTGTTTTCCTGGGAGCCGGAACCTCGAGAAGTCGCAGAGGAGTTTGAAGAATCGCTTTCGAGGATTTCGAATCTTCCCAAGCCGCATGCGATTCATTTTCCTTCCGTCCAGGCTCGTTTCGTTCGCGTGAGCATCCACCAAACCAGTGGGCAAAACCAGCCGGGCATCGATGAACTCGAGATTTTCGGACCCGAAAGCGAGGAGAACCTGGCTTTGCCTCGTCACGGTGCGGTAGCGACCGCTTCTTCGCTGTTGCCGGGATATGCCATTCACCGGATCGAGCATTTGAACGATGGGCGATACGGCAACGATCATAGTTGGATCGCCGCGACCCCCGAAAAGGCGTGGGCTCAGATCGCTTTTTCGGAAACGAGAACCGTATCCCAGGTGGTAGTGACACGGGATCGTACCGGAGTCTATCGCGACCGCATTCCGGAAAAGTTCGAGGTGCTCGTTTCACTCGACGGACGTCACTGGGAAGTCGTCGCCGAGCAAGAAGCGGTCACCTCGGACCGGAGTCGGCATTTTCCTCATATCCCCCTGCAACGGCTTTCCGAATCGAGTTGGCGTGGATATATGCGGTATCTTTTCCTCCGGGAGCGCGCAAGCTGGAGCCAACTCCCGAAAGACGATCACCTTTCCCCGATGCGCATCGATCGGCCCGCGATCCCCCGGGGGAAAATGTACTGGGGTCAACTGGCTCGGATGGAGTCGCTTCAACGGGTTCTCTTTCTATTCGAGCAGCTCATTGAGAGGCTTTCCAAAAAGAAGATCGATGTGACGCAGGAACGAAACCAAGCGGCCCAATTCTATCGGGAAGCGGCAGTCTCACCCGATTCCGAGGAACTCTTTCTCAAAGTGCGTCGGGCGAAACGACGCTTGTTTTTTCGAGATCCGGCGCTCGCTCCCCTCGAACGGTTGTTGTTCGTGAAGCGACATCCATACTGGGAATCGCACAATTACAGTGAACACCTCGATGGGGTTCTCGAACCCGGCGGCGGGGTCTTCGTGCTGCATCTGCCGCGCGATGACGAAAATCGCTTTCGGCCGGACCAAGCGACCATCGAGCTCTTGTTCGACGGAAGCGGAGGGGTGGTCCGGGAACCGGTTGCCGACTACGATGCCGAAAAGATCTACTTCGCGTATCGCCCGGATCGTTCAGAAGTCGAGGGGTGGGATCCCTACTGGCACCTTTTCGTCATGCAGACCGACGGCTCGAACGTTCGCCAGTTGACCGAAGGCCCGTTTCACGATTTCGATGCAGTTTGTCTTCCCGACGGCGGGGTGGCTTTTATGAGTACGCGATGCAAGTCGCGATTCCTCTGCTGGCGGCCGCAGTCCTATGTGCTCTATCGGATGGAAGCCGACGGGACCAAGATTCGGCGCCTTTCTCATGCCAATCTGAGCGAATGGAAACCTTCGGTCATGCAGAGCGGTCGCATTTTGTGGACCCGTTCGGAATATCTGGATAAGGGAGCGGACTTCGGCCACACGCTTTGGGCGATCCATCCCGATGGAACCCATCCCGAACTGGTTTTCGGCAACAATACGCCCAACTGCTACAGCCAGGCCCATGAAGTTCCCGGCACGCGGGAATTGGTTTGCACGCTCATGTCGCATGGCGATCACAGTGGCCCGATCGCCTTGATCGATCGCAGCCGGGGACCATTTTCGGTCGAAGCGATCACGAACATCACTCCCGATGTCCGCCCTCAATACCAGATGAGTCGTTCCCATTACCGGACATTCCGGGATCCCTATCCGATTTCTCGGGATCATTTTTTGGTGGCGCACACTCCCGACGACAAACACAATTGGGGACTTTTTGTGATCGATCGCTACGGTAATCGCGAGTTGCTGTACGTCGATCCCCAGATCAGCAGCATGCATCCGACCCCCTTGCAACCGAGACCGCGACCGCCGGTGATTGCGGGGGCGATCGATCCGGAACTTGCTCAGCAGGGTTTGGGGCAATTTTTTCTCGCCGACGTTTACCGGGGGCTGGGGTCGGCGATTCGGCCGCCGCGAGCGAAGTACCTCCGGGTTGCCGAGGAAGTAACCGCTCCGCTGGAGCAGCTTCCTTCAGGACAGTATCGAGCGGATCATCCACCGTTTACCGATTTTTATGCGACCCCCATCCGCATGATTCAGGGGCCGCCTCGAACGTATCTCACACGCACCCTTAACGCCTTGGCCGGTCCACTCCGGACGAACCACGACTGGAACCGTCTGGTCACGGAATCGGGACCGGGCCTTTTCACCGTGCGGGAAGAGGGAGGTTGGCCCAGTTATGTGGCGAAGGCTTCCCTGGGAACGGTCCCCATCGCCTCCGACGGTTCGGCCCGTTTTTTGGCGCCCGCCGGAAAAGTGCTTTACTTCCAATTGCTCGATGAGAATTTCGATGAGTTGCAGCGAATGCGGAGTGTTGTGCAGCTTCAGCCCGGCGAACGCCGAAGCTGCGTCGGATGCCATGAGAACCGGCGGACCGCCCCGCCGCCCGAGTTGGGCGAGGCCCTCCTTCAACCGCCCCGTTACCTGGAACCGCCTCCTTGGGGAACGGAACCTTTTGATTATCAACAGGTGGTGCAGCCCGTGCTCGACCGCCATTGCGTGCAATGTCACGATGGCGGCGAACCGGAAAGGATCGACTTGCGCGGCACACTCGATAGTGAACGTGTGCCCACATCCTATCGAGCGCTGATCGAAGGCGGCTGGGTCGACTTTTTCGACTACACCTACGGCATGCGGCATTTGAAGGCGGAACCTCTCTCGTTCGGTTCCATCAAAAGCCGCCTCTGGAAAGTGCTCGCCGATCGACATCATGAAGAGATTTCCATGCAGACCCCCGAAAGGCGAGCGATCAAAGCCTGGATCGATTTGAACTGTCCTCTCTGGCCCGACTACACCTATCGTCCGGAACGAGTCACTCCATGATGATCCCAGGTGAGTTTATCCATTGAGAAACTCGATGATCCGTTAGGCCCTCGGTCTGCATCGTCGCCCGGAACATGGTGCTTTTCTGCGATCCGGAGATCCTCGCTGAATACGAGTTCCCTGCGGAGAACGTCCGGGACAGCATCGGCGTCGCCGATGGGCGTCTCTATCTCTTCCTCTCCGTCGGCACGATGCCAACCGATCCTTGCAATTGGCATCAACCAGAAGGTATTGCGGTCACGACCTCCGCACGAATTCAGCTATTCCGCTTCAACGGCGATCATGTCGACGGTCATGGTGCGTCTGGAATGGCCGACGCCGTGCACCATTACTTTCGACGCGGCTGGGGGACGCCGAGGATCAAAAATTTTGGGACGTGTTCTGTCGACCCAACGTGCCGCATCATCATCGCTCACGTAGTAAGTGGCTTTCACGAGATGCCGCATGTCGCTGCCGGTTCGCTCGAGGATTTCTTCCAATTGACCGAAGAGCAAGTCCGCCTGCGGCTGACCGCGGCTGGGTTCCTTCGCATAGAGGCCAGGAATATAGATCTGGCGATGGGCCCGCATCAGAGCCACACGACTGAAGGTATTGCTCGGGCGGAATTCGGGGGGATCGAAGTATTCGAGTGACTTTTGCGTGCCGTCCGATGGCGGCAACTGGGCGATCATCTCGATCTCTATCGGAAGCGACGCCAACCACTCGACGAAAACGATCGGCGGTGTGAGCTGATCGGGAAAGAAAGACCGCACTTCGCGAAGAACATCTTCGGACGCCGTGATGGGATTCAGAAAGACCTTCACCTGAACGACGTGTTCGGGGCCCAGATTCAACTGGTTCAGCGTCTTCATGAGTCGTTCCATCGATTGGGTCGCCGGCAATTGGGTCAGGCTGAAACCTTCAGGATGACCGGATAAATAAGCGATGTCCCCTGCCGGTAATACCGCGGCATCGGCGCAACGGTCGTCGCCGGAGATGGCCGAGCAGCGTTTCAGAACGATCGCCTCGCCCTGGTCGGAAGTCCCGGCCACCGCATCGACAGCAATCACGACCCCTCGCTGGGGAAACGGCGTCAGGACCGAAGTGACGGCGGGGCGGATATTCTCAGCAAGTTCCTCACCCAGTTGCTGGTAGAACTTTTCTACCAGCGATGTCGAGAGAGCATACACATTCACTCGAATGAGCTTGCTCATGTCGGAACCGGAATCTTCCAGCACGGAACGGAGGTTGGTCAACACCTGTTCGACCTGCTTATCGTCGGAGTCTCCACCAACGAGCTCTCCGTCGGCGTCGAAGGGAAAAATTTGGCGTGTATGCACAAGTGGCATTCTGTCGACCATCACGGCCGATTTGAACATGCCTGCTGGAGCGTCCACGGTCTCCTCTAGCGACACGTAGCGGATCGGTGCTTCCGTTGCTTCCGGCGTTTGTGCCGAGCAGATCGCAGGGAAGGCAAAGCAAAAAACCAGTGTCAGAGTTGCAATCGGTTGCCAAGTCATCGGTATGTTTCTCTTTCGTTTGCAGGAAGTAGCTGACGTCCATTCGAACGCCATTCCAAATGTGCCCTAGGACGCCGTCGGTCCCATCTTCCGTCCTGATCATCGTACTCGCCGACAGAGATGGTCTAAACCTCGCCGGGAATTTCATAGCCCTTGCGGCGTTCAAAATCCAGGTAGGTGTTTGCTTCCTCATCCTCTGGGAAGAGATCTCTCTCCGGATCCCATTTCAAGCGGCGTCCCAATCGCCGGGCAATATTGCCCAGGTGGCACAGGGTCGCTACGCTGTGTCCTGCCTCGACCTTCATGATGGGATCTTTGCGAGAGACGACGCAATCGAAAAAGTTCTGCATGTGGTTGTCGCTCTCGTAGACACGCACGGCGTCCGGCGGCAGCGGCTCCTCATCCAGTCCGATCGGGTCGCACTCGTAGCCTTCGCGGAAGATGGTGATTTTTCCCTTCTCGCCAATGAATGTCGCGCCTCCTCCCAATTTTTTGTCTCGGCTCGTCAGGGAGAGGACGACATCGTTGGGATAGCGATAATGAATGAAAGTCTTCGAGCAAAGAGCGTCACCGCGGGAGGGTCCCTCCGGCTTGTGGTAAGTCACCGTTTCCATTTTCTCGGCGGGATCGACCCAAATCTCCACAGGACCGGACTCGTCCATGTCGAGGGCCCAGTGGACCATGCTCAGGCCATGGCATCCCCAGTTCGGTAATTCGCCTCCGGAGTAGGGCCGGAACGACATCCAGCCCGGTCCCACCGCGTACTGCTCCGCCGGGTATTTATAGTAACAGTCTTCCGGCTCATAAGGAACCCGCGAGAGATAGAGATCGGTATGATAGGGCACGACTTCGTTCGGTCCACACCATGCGTCCCAATCGAGCCATTCCGGAATCGGTCTCGCGGGAAAATTACACTCGAACGCGCTGGGATAATTGTATCCGATAACCTGCTTGATTTTTCCGATCCGCCCGTTCCGGATGAGTTCCACGGCTTTTCTCGTCGCCGGGTGAGATCGCTGTTGCTCGCCGGTTTGAAAGACGCGACCATATTTACGAACGGCTTCCACCATCTTTCGACCCTCTGCGATCGTGTGGGTCAGTGGCTGCTCACCGTAAATGTCTTTACCCGCCTGGCAAGCATGGATGCAGGGCAGGTAGTGTTGATGCTCCGGCGTCGCGTAGATGACCACATCCACCTCTTTCTGATCCAGCAGCTCACGATAATCCTGGTAGATCTTTCTGGTGCCGTGCACTCTTCCCCACCGATCCGCTCGTTTCAAGTTGTAGTCGGCCACGGCAACGATCCGTGCATGTGCAGGCGGCGTTCCCTGGCCGCCTTTTCCAATGACCAGTTGTCCGTTTCGTCGGCCGCAACCGATGATGCCGACCCCGATCTGCTCGTTAGGACTTCGGGCCTGTTTCTCTTCCTCAGGGGAGGGGGCCAAACCATCTTTCGATTTGCGATGCTCCAAAGATCGATTCGAGCACGATAACACGGTCGGCAATACAAAGGTCGTACTCGCCAGTTGACGCAGCATTTGTCGCCGGGTGGTTTTTTGGCTTGCCATGGTGTTTTCCTTCGATTGAATTTGCTGTGTCTGCCTCTTCTGAATCCGGTAAAGCTTGGCCGCATGGAGCTCGAAGAGAATCAACCGAGCCCCCCTTGCCCTCCGTGTTATTCATGTTTGCATAAAGGGTGTTCCCGGGGACCTACTTCTCTCTCTTGAAGCCAGAGTCTTATGAGCTCCGGCTGGATATTCTGGAATGAGTTCGAGAATGAATCCATCGGCGTAATGGAATATATTATAATTGGAAGAATTCCTTCTTGCCAGCCATGTTGTGATCATCTCGCTGATTCGGACACGACTCTTTTTAGGGGCGCCATGCTCCCCTCGGAGTTAGTTTTGGGTAGTAGTCATCTTTTTTCCCCGAAACAATGAAGATTGCCGTCTTGCGTGGCGATGAATAAACGTCCCCGAGCCACGGCGATGCTGTCCCAGACCGGGGCGGCGTCGAGCTTGTACTCGGCGAGTTTCTCGCCGGACGAGGCGGAGACGGCCCAGAGAATACCGCCGAGTCGTCCTTCGTATCCTTTCGCCAAGTCATCCTTTGGAAACGTCACGGGCGTTCCCGCGACGAATAAGACCTCGTCCGCCAGCGCCATCGCCTTACCGGTGAGGGGGATCGGAGTATTCCAGCGTTTCAGCGCGATCCGGCGCGGCACCGCCCTTCTTGTGCTCTCACCGGGCTCCACGTCGATCTTCGCGAGGTCGCCGGCGTGAAGTGTGTAGCCGTTCAAACGCGGATCGAACGTGGCCGTCCGGCTCGGCCGATAGCCGCGGACCTCGTAGAACCGGGTGCCGTTGCGGACCAGGATGTCGCCATGGACCGCACCCCGTCCGGTGGCGATGTCGTAGCGGAGCGTGGTGTCGATCGTCCACCAACTTCGGTGATGGGGGATCGGATCGATAAATCCGTGCGATGTGATCAGATGCGGTGGGATCGGCTGATCGGGGCTCACCGACTCGAGGTCGGGCGTGAACGCCTGATGGCGAAGAAATAGATGCCCCTTTTCCGCCAAAAGAATGTCGCTCTTGTTTCCTTCGATACCTCCTGCCCCGGTTGCTCCCAACGCCGTCACCTCACTGATGATCGGAAAACCGTCGGGACCATAAGGCCCGTAAAGGTGCTGCTGATGAAGGACCCGGCCCGTTTTCGGATCGAGACCGAAAAGAAACAGCCCGCCATCCAGGAACGAGTTTCGGCCGGCCACGAAGTAGGCGACGTCGTTGTAGAGGAGGATACTGCCGCAAACCGGCCAGGCGGATTCGACTTGTCCGTAGGCGCATATCAACCGGTCGGGCAAGCCTTTGAATCGCCAGAGCAGGGCGCCGTCGGCTGCCCGCAGGCAATACACCCAGCCATCGTGGGAACCGAACAGCAATCGTCCTCGATGAAAGGTAGGGGGGGAATCGACGCGCCCGCCGGTGGTATAGGTCCACCGGATCTTGCCGTCGGCGGCATTCAGGGCGCATACCGAATGCGCGTCCTCCGCGGCGACGAACACTTGCTCCCCGACGATCACGGGCGGGCTGGCCGAAGTGGCAAGCTTCGTCTTCCACTTGGGTTCGAGGAAGGCGGAGACGGCGGTCGTCGAATGGCCACTCCGACTCGCATCCTGCCGATAGGTGGGCCAGTCGGCTTCGGTCAACGTGGATTCGAGTCCCACGGGGTCGGGGGAGGCCGGGCCTTTTTCGAGAAGCGGAGTCACATCGACCTTGATGGGGCGGCCGGACGATTTCAAACCCGGTTCGGGAGACAGCGCGTTCATCGCGGTGAGCTGAACCTTGTTCGCGCAAGAACATGCAGGTGGTCCTACGTACAGTAGTCCGTTGCAGGGCAGAAAGCCGATGCCGCAGGTGCTGCGGACCCAGGGGTTCGGGAACTCGCCGGAGCCGTCGAGCGCCAGGAAGTCGGTTCCACCCGTGACGGAGTTGATGTACCAGCGATTCGTGATACGGTTCCGATAACATCGATCGTGTCCCATCGGGCCTTTCATCTTCTGAGAAAGCCTCTTGACCGCCTCGCCGGTCCGCGGGTCGTAGGCCCGATCGTTGGCGGTCCACACGGCGCCGTCAGTCAGAAACAAGTCCGGAGCCTTATAATGATTCATGCGGGTCTTGGCCGTCCAAAGCTTGGCGCCGTCCTCCATCGCGAAAGCGGTCAGGCCGTGGGTGTCGGCCACGTAGACGGCATCGTTGCCCACCACGAGGGAAATCGTCGTCCCCGGGATCAACTTGACCGGCTTGCCGGTATTCGTTCTGCCTTGAAGCGATGTCTCGCACGGCACCCGCCATCGCAGGGCGCCGGTCGCGCGGTCGAGGCAGATCAAGGAATCGTCGGCGCAATACACCACGTTCATGCCGTGCACGGCCAACGAGGCGCCCTGATATGCCCGCGTGTCGTCGCCCTCTTTGTGCCAGAGCCGGCGCCCCGTTTCCGCGTCAATCGCCACGATGCTGCTCCGCGGATTCTCCAGCTTCGGAATGATCGGGCCGTAGGCGTCGCGGGAAAAAGCGGTGGAGCCGATGGTTCCGCTTTGAAGGCCGATGCCGGCGGTGTCGAACGGATCGCCCATGACGATGAATAGAACGCCTTCGTGGTAGACAAACTCCTGGGTGGGTTCGGTTCCGGAATAGCTTTTGAGAACGTCGCCGGTTCGGGCGTCGAACACGGTGATCGGCGCATCGAGGCCCGGCGTGCAAAACACCTTATCCGGCAGGGCGACCAACTGCCGCTGCAGTTGGGTCGGGGTATACTTGATGTAGATATCCACCGGTTGCCAATCGGGAAACGGGTGCCGCCAGAGTTCGATGCCGTTGAAGGCGTCGCGGCAGATCAAGGCAAACTTGCCCGGCAACGCCGGATGCTCGGCCGAGGCATGGTCCTCAATGCTCAGCAGGCGGCCTCCCGACGACACCAGGCTGTTCATCGAAGGCAAAGACAGGTGGGCCCGGCTCCAGTCTGGGGCGGCAATCCACTGGAAATGCCGAGGGGGACCGACCAGTTCATCCCGGGCCACCGCATTGTTGTCCGCGTCATGATAGTGCTGTTGCCAATCATCCATCTCCTTCGGTCGTGGTTTGACGATTTTTTCCCCGCCGATCAGTGCCACCCCCCCGGGCGCCAGCACCCTCAGCACTTCCTTCTTCGGCAATCGTCCGAAGTCGTCCGCCACGATCAGGTTCACCAGTTGATCCACGTAAGGCAGGCGTTCTCCCGTCCACGGTTGAGCGGTCACCTTGCCGTAAAGGCCGAGTGATCGGATGGTCTGTCGGGCCTCTGTCACGTCGGCATCGAGGCCCTGCACGACGCAGCTCTCATCAGCGTGCAGCGCTGCGGTAACTTTCCCGTCGCCGCAACCGATGTGAACGATCAGGCCTCCTCGGATATCGGCCGCGTTCAAGATCTGCTTCGCCGTCGGTTCCCCGTGGGCCGGCACGCAGAATACGCTGACGGACAGCAATAGACCAGCAACCAGGCCCGACCAATCCCGCGTTATGCCGGCACATCGAACGCCGGTTTCCATCCAATGAATCCAATTCATGTTTCCAACCTTTTCGAGTAAGTGTCACATCAGTCGTCCTTCGTGGGAGCCCCTCCAAAGATGTTCCCTGCCGGCAGAAAATGCAGGGGCCGTGCACCCTTTGGTTGAGCAAAAAGAATCACTCCCGAACGGATCGCTCCCACAAATGATTCCATTGGTCATGAGTGGAACACCAACCTTTTCACATCGGTTAGTTTATCACGATATCTCACGTGAAGCAAATATCACGGGCACAGGACCAGGGAAATAGAATCACCCCGGCACTTGTCTACCAAGGGACCCTGACAAGGACAATCTTATTGAGCGTCGGATATATAATGAACCCCGGTCGAACAGCGAGAGCCCTGCCTCACGGGTGTCGCTGCATGAACCGACGGGCCACTATTGATGCGAACATGAATAAGGGGCGTGATATGTTTCGACCGTTCGGCGATCAGCATGCGCAGGGAAGCGGCGTGGAATGATACCGCCCCCGAGCGCACGGGGTTGGTGGCTCGAAAATGAAGGGACATCGCACCAACCTGTCCGCGATCCTGCCGGAGAGGCAAAGGAGCTTGGGGCTTCATTTCTCTTTTGCCAGTCGGCTCCGCCTGAGCGTGAACTGATAGATCGGTTCGTCATCGATCGAGAAGATCTCGTACGTTACCGTGGGATCTTCGAGGGTGGTGTCGAAATGGAGTTGCCCGAAGGAGCACTTCTCGTTGTACCCGAACTCCGCCTTGGGGATGGTGCCGTGCGTGTGTTCGTTGGTCAACTTCGAACTCTCGAACTCATGAAAGGTATAGCCGTTGGGACGTTGGATCGTCCAGTGGTCGGAGCGATGTCGGTCGGCCGAAATCAAAACGACCCCCTCGATCTCATGTTCCTCGATGAAGGAGAAGATCTCTTCCCGCTCTTTTTCGTAGCCTCGCCAGGTGTCGAGGCTGGTGCCCTTGGCCTCCAAGACCCATGGAACGGGCGAGGCGAGCACCTTGAAGGTCCCTTCGGCTTCCTCCAATGTTTCCAGAAGCCATTGTTTCTGAATGGGGCCCAGCATGCTCGGAGAGTCTTTTTTCGGATTCTCCCTCCAGTATCGGCCATCGAGCATGATGAAATCGACGTCGGCGATTCGGAAATGGAACCAGCACCCCGGCGCCTCGATTCCACCGCCGTAGGATGGATTCAACCAATTCTGCTGAAAGACATTCCACACCGGAATTTTCCACTTCGGCTCGTCGCGAAGCGGTCCGCCGCGCTGGTCGTTGGTGCAGAAATCATGATCGTCCCAAATCGCGAAGACGGGAGTGGTGGCGACGAACCTTCGATATTCCGGGCGCGACTGGCGACGGTAATAGGTGTAAAGCTGCATCGCCGGAGAATCGGGTGCGTCGATGTAAACATTGTCGCCTAGAAACAGAAAAGCCCGTAGATCGTGGGCGAGGAGGGTGTTC
The DNA here is from genome assembly GCA_964632505.1 of uncultured Planctomycetaceae bacterium. GTDB lineage: Bacteria > Planctomycetota > Planctomycetia > Pirellulales > Thermoguttaceae > CAZWCE01. The sequence continues at coordinate 40,212 of CAZWCE010000025.1, forward strand.
CACATCCGTTCATGATGGGGAACGTAGCCCGCCCCACCGCCGAAGGCAACCGTGAAGGCCGCCGGGTCTCCGGTCGAGGGAAACGTGCGGAAAGACGGCTTCCGATCATCCAAGAGCGACCGGCCCTCTTGAAGAATGTCGTATCGATAGGCCATGTCGGGAGCCAATTCCCGGAGGGTGCCGATGCCGGTGAAGTCCTCCGCGGCGGAAGTGTTCAGCGAGCACTCGATCTTCTCGCCCTCCGCTGCCTTGGGAGATGCTTCAATCGTCACCTCCATCGGCTCCGAGGTTCTTACCCAGATCCGGCAGCTCCTGTCGGTCATCGATCCCAGCATCGGACCGTGCAGCAGCGGTCCCCCCTCCTCGAGGAGAAATGCGCGGATCTTCTCATCGCGAGCCAGCGGTTCCGTCAGATTTCTTGGGCCGGCGAGGAAACGTCCCGGCGGGACATCCGACGCCACCGCTTCGCGTACCGCTCGGCGAGCTTCCTTCATCTTCCCTTGAAGCCCGAGGGCGACGGCCAAGTGGAAGTGCGACTCGGGATAGTCCGGCTCGTATTTCAGACATTCCCGGCAAAAAGCGATCGCCTCTTCCCATTGGCCGGAATCGATCAAGCGAAGCTGCTTCTGACCGAGCCGTTTGTCAGAGAGATACTGCTTCGGCGGCTTATCGGCTTTCTCCGATTGGGAAAAGCCCCGAGTGGTCGCAAAGGCGGCCACACACAGAACCGTCACGGCTAGAAATTGAGAAATCGTAGAACGCATCGTTGGCTCCTATGCATGCATGAATTTGAAGTCAATGGATTCCTTGGTTCACTTTCTCGAAAACCCCGGGTCGGTAAGAGGACATTGCCCGAAGTATTGGGATCAAGAAGAGGGCGGATCACAACAAATCGTGACAAGAAATCCGTCATTTCACCACCGGTGCTGTTTCTTCTTCGGTGATGATACCTGGTGGAAGCTCCATGATTTGGATCTTGCGGAAATGGATCTCGGCCCCTTCCGACTCTAGACAGAGGTATCCTTTTTTCACCGAGGAATGGCTTACACCGTTGACGAACTTGCCGTTGACCGACAGTTTGACGACGCCATCGACGCAGACCACGTCATAGGTGTTCCATTCTCCGCGAGGTTTGCACCGGTTCTCCAACGACTTACTTCGATTGCCTCGTGGATTGTCGGGCTTGGCGGTCAAACCGTTCGCTCCGAACAGTTCGCCATGGACGTAGGCGACCGGTGGGAGCGAGCCGTCCTCGTAGGGATGCAATTTCGGCCAATCCAGCTCCAACATTTGGATTTCCAGCCCCTTGGGCAAACGCTTTCCTTCCGGGACCGTTCCCTCACTCCACGCGAAAATTCCGGAATTTCCACCCGGCTCCATATGCCGCCATTCCACATGAAGCAGAAAGTTCTCATACTGTTTTTCAGAACGCATCACTCCGATCGGATGCCCCGAACAGATGAGGAGGCCGTCCTCCACGCGCCACGTCTCTTCGCTCGTATTGACATCGACCCAGCCACTCAGATCTTGCCCATTGAACAGATCCTTGTACTGGAACGGCGGATCCGCCGATAAGGTGGCGCCCCAACTCAGCAAGAAGACTCCGCAATAGAACATACTTTTCGATAGGGTGGTCATCTACTTCTCCCGATGCAATCATACGGCTTATTTTTGTCCATGGAGACCCAATGGCGCCATTATCCCGCACTGGAAGAAGCTTGTCAAATTGAAAGAAGCCCCAACTCGGTGTCAATGTCACCACAAGCGGAACGAGTTGGAGCGATTCGAGCCGTGCCGATTCGCTTTTATAGGGCGAACTCGAGAATCGACAAGAGCAGGACCAGAAGAATGGCGAAGATGACGATAAACGGCCATTTTTTCACGCCGACGAGTTCCGGAAGCGTGAGCTTTCCCCGATCGCCCCATGTTTTCAATGTGCGACCGAGCCAGCCGGAAGCTTCCGCATAAAGATAGGAACCGGCGATCAATCCTACGATCACGGCGATCGCGTCGAAGTTGCCTTGTCCCAATGCCGCCGCCCCGGTCCCCGGGCAATAGGCGCTCAACGCGAAGCCGACGCCGAAAACGAGACCGCCGATCATATTCGCGGCGTACTGGGTTGGTTTTACTTTGAGTTCCACCAACCGCATTCGATGTAAGGCGGAAACGCCGATCATTCCGACGACCACGGCCGACAAAATGACTTTGATCACCGTAAAATCCTTCAGAAGCAGCATACCGATGAGAATCTCATACTTCGCCACTCCTCCCTTTTGAAGGAGAAATCCGAAGAGAACGCCGAAAAGCAGCCCCAGCCATAATTGCGAGACCCGCGATTCCGGCGGCTTCGGGAGCGGATGAGATTCACCCTCGAAAGATGCGGCATTTGTGGTGTTTTCCGATGGTTTCGAAGTTTTTTCTTCAGGTTTCGACATGACCCATTCTCTTTTTGAATGATGAATATTTCTGAAATAACGAGGGAGCACTTTCAAAAAGCCGTTGGGTAAGTTGGCTTTTTTGGGATGCACTTTCCCATCCGGCACGGCATGGACGGAGCTTCGACCAATCTTTTGACGCGATTCGATCATAAGTAAAAGAGAGCGAACGCCGTAGCAACACCGCCGATAAAAAAGCCGATCAACGCGACCCAGGATCCCACCGAGAGCTGGAGGGCCCCGCTGATTCCGTGTCCGCTGGTGCACCCTCCGGCGAGTCGAGCGCCGAAAGCCATAAGTGCACCGCCGCAAAAAGCGACCACCAGACGCAACCAAACAAGATCGCCGAACCGCTCTACCCAAAACGGCGGCAGCCAACGCCCGGTGATCTCATTTCCGGTCCAAGCGGCCAAAAAGGCTCCGAACACCACTCCCGCAACGAGCATGAATTCCCAATCGATCTTCGGGGCCTTCTTCTGATAAAAAGCCAGTGATTCGGTATGCTTCCGGTTGATAAGATTCCCGATCAACCCCGCCGCGCGGGCATACGCGGTCGACGCTCCAATGGGATGGTGAGAAAAATAGAGCGTCACCATCGACAAAATGCCGATCAACGCGCCCACGAGATATGGTGACCAAGCCGCGGGAGTTGTGCCGGGGTCGACGCCGGCGGAACTCTGTGCCAAAACGGGAATCGCCGGGATCCCTTCGGGAAATGCTCCGAAGGGAATCATCAAGATCACTTGGAAATACTGCATCATCTCACTTTCCTTCTCGCGTTCGTATTGGATATCGAAAAAGAAACCTTTTGGTAAAACTGAGCATATGGGGGGCCAATTGAGTCCATTACCCGAAAAAAGAGTGTGAATTATGCACTCCCCGCCGCGAAAACAGGTCCTCTCAGCACAAATTTGTCCTGAAGAAAACATGAGAAGTGGGATCGCTCCCGCTGTCGGGTGCGCGTTTCGTGCGGAAATTGATTGATTTCTCACCAATTCGGAAGCCTGCCAACCACTCTTTTATTCCTTCATCTCCATTTTTTTTGATCAGACCTCCCAAAAGCGAAAGGTTTTCTTCTCACACCTCGGACTTCTCTTGAGCATCGATCGAATTCCCACGAAGAAATGACCGGACTCGCCAGCTCACGAGGCAATAAGACGAAAAATGAGGGCATGAAACGACTTATAAACTCTCTCCGAAAAAAGCCGCGAAGAGAATATGCCATTTCGGGACTCCATTCTTCGTTCCTCACGACACGCCGGGAGAGTCTTCCCCGCCCTGCGGCGGTGGATATCAAGGCTTTGGCATTCAATTTGCTCAATATTGGTGCGTATTGTTCCGTGCTCACTGTTCTTAGCGCTTTGCTTGTTCTTGCAATGCACATGAAATTGAGTTGTTCGCTTTTTCTATAGCGCAGAACTCGATAGCACCTAGCGATAGAAATAAGGGAACACATATGTCGTCCGACGGACCACAAATGCCTGATGAATCTCCCAAGGCCAAGAATCGTCAAACTTGAAAGAGGATCCATTCGAATGCGGTGTTTCAAAATGATTCAATCCTACGTCATCCTCGCATTGGTCGTTGTCGTGGGAACCGGGATAACACTGAAAGCGACTTCGACCAATCTTAATAAAAGGGGAACCTTTGAACACCCCATCGCCATTGAAAAGAAAAAAGATATCCGCGTCGTTTATCAGTTCAAAAAGGACGTGTGGAAAAATGAGATCGGCGCGCCTTTTCACTATCTCGACAAATTAGCAGTATTCTATGAACAGCGTGGAGTATCCAAGCACCAGCGCCGAATCCATGGAGTTTTTCAAGGCCAAGCTGCCTACATGCTCTTGAAAGACTCCGCTTACCGGAAAGAACGATCGAATGAAATGAAAAACCCGAATGGAGAAGCCGTCGAGGCTCTTCTCCAAAAGGGAGTCCATCTTGAAATCTGCGCTTCGACGATGCGCAATCATGGATGGAGCGGTGAAGATATTCGCCCTGGTATCGATGTTGTTTCCGGTGCTTATCCCCGCGTCATCGATCTCCAGCAACGCGGTTATGCCTACATCCGATTCTAATCAATCATGGGAAATGCGACGACGCGTTTGATCCGTGTCCCGAATGCTTGGTTACGGCATGGACACCCTGGAGATCTCTTCGATGCACGGTGGGGCACGATACCTAATAATATCTCGAAGACGGAAGTACGAAAAAGCGATGAATGGTGATCGGCTGTTTACGTTTCATTTTTCATCGCGAAGAATAACCCCAAAATCATCTCAACGAACAAGGAGTTGGCTATGTTTAAGGAAACGATTTATACACCTGGAATCGCTCATCTTTCTTACATCATCGGTGATGGAGGACAAGCGGCGGTGATCGACCCTCGTCGCGATGTCGAACTCTACCTCGAAATCGCGAGGAAGGAAGAAGTGGTGATCACCCATATCTTCGAAACGCATCGCAACGAAGATTATGTGATCGGTTCTCAGGAGCTCGCGGAAAAAACCGGTGCTGAAATCTATCATGGAAAAGAATTGGATTTTCAGTACGGCAATCCCGTAAGTGAGGGGGAAGAATTCACGCTCGGTAATGTGAAACTCCAAGTGCTGCATACGCCCGGGCACACGCTGGAAAGCATCTCCCTGGTATATCGCGATATGGAATTCAGTCAGCAGCCGTTGGGAGTCTTTACCGGTGACGCTCTGTTTATCGGCGACGTGGGACGGACCGATTTCTATCCCGATCGGAAGGAAGAAGTCGCGGGAATGTTGTATGATAGTATCTTCGAGAAACTGCTGCCTCTAGGAGATCAGGTACTTCTCTGGCCTTCCCATGGAGCGGGCTCGGTATGCGGATCCGGCATGGCGGACCGAAATTTTTCGACGCTCGGCTATGAACGCGAGAACAATCCCGTTTTGCGGAAACGCGATCGAGATGAGTTTATCTCTTATAAAACAAGCGAGATCCATTTCAAACCCCCTTATTTCAAAAAGATGGAAGAATATAATCTCCAGGGGGCTCCGCCGATGAAAGATCTTCCGTGGCCGAAAGCCTTTTCCGCCGAACGATTTCACGAAGCGCGTGAGAAGGGAATGCAGATCGTCGATGTCCGGTCGCCCGAAGCGTTCGCCGGGACCCACATCGCCAAAAGTTTTTCTCTGCCGCTGGCAATGCTGCCCGCCTTCGGTGGAATGTTTCTCGAGTACGATCGCCCGATCGGGCTGGTCGTCGAGGACAGCGATCAAGTAGCCAGGGCCCAGAAGTACCTTTCGAGAATCGGGTATGATCGTGTCGAAGCCTTCCTGGCCGACGGATTACATGGCTGGGAAACCAGTGGGCTGCCGCTGGAGAAAGTCGGCGTGGTGGATATCCGAGAGCTTGGTCGTCGGATCGAAGAGAAAGAAGAATTCACTCTTCTCGATGTCCGGAGCGAGGAGGAGTTTGAATCGGGACATCTGCCGGGCGCGGTGAATATCTATCTTGGTGAGCTCCCCAGCAAAATGGGGGAGATTTCCCAGGAGAAGAAAGTGACCACTTTCTGCGGAAGTGGACAGCGGGCGATGGTGGCCGCCTCCTATCTCTTGCAACAAGGTTTCAGCGATGTGGAAGATTGCCTAGGCTCTCTTTCGGCCTGCGAATCGATCGAGTGCGACCTGATCATGACGTAAGATGGCAAATCCCCTTCAATTTTTCCCCCTTTTCGACGGCGGCTCGCTTGAAGCATTGCGTCACTCAGAGGGTCGCCGGCGAGGGGGCCCCCTTGGGGGAGACGGCCAGCAGCTTCTTGATCACATCACTTGCGGAAAAAGACGTTGCTTGGTCTGAAGGGAAAAATCGGTCGAGATTTCGAACGTCGTCCCCGACCGTCAGGAGTTCTTTTTCTCTCCCGGTCGTGTGACGGACTTGCCCAAGCCCGACGTTGGCCATCAAAGCATTGCACAGACATTTTCGCCCGGTGGTCTCATCCGTTTTTCCGCCTTTTTTCAAATAGAAGCGTGGATCTTCCGCCGGGCATCGCCATCCCAGGGTACCGTCTTGACGTTTGTATGCCTGTCGGAGATAGCCCAAGTCGCAACACCGTGCGCGTGACGTTGGGGCAATCTCCTTTTGCGAGAGCGTTCCGAGCAACTGGAGCACCTTGAAGGGGAATCCGGTTGGGGAGGCGAGAGGATCGGTCATGACATCGATCTGCCCTCGACGGACCATCGCCAGGACACGGCGCTTGATCGAAGGGGTGATTCCCGACTCATCGCAAAAGGCGAAAGGCGTTCCCACTTGGACCCCGGCCGCCCCCGCTTCCAGGGCCTCGGCAATTCTTGAGGGAGCCCCGTACTCGCCGGCGAGCCAAAAGGGTCGTTTCAGTTTCCGAAAGGCGTCCAATACCGGTTCGTCGCGGGGGCCATAGGTGGGTTCACCACGTTCATTGTACTTGACGGTGCCTCGCGGAGGCGCATTGTGGCCGCCGGCGGTCGGCCCTTCGACCACGAATCCATCGAAGTTTCCTCGACCTTTGCGGAGCAAGGAGTTGGCCAAGGTGGCGGAAGAGACAATCGCCAGGAATTTTGGACGCTCAAGCCAGGGAATTCCACCGGCAAGGGCGGTAGCGGGATCGAAACGGGTGACGAACCGGTCTTGAGAAGTCGCTCCGTGAACACGCAACGGCAACTCGACGACCTGTCCTTGACATATTCTTTCTATGACCTCGGGAATCGTACGAGGTATTCCTGCTCCCATGAGCACGTAGTCCACCCCCGCAAGCATCGCCCCGAATAAGGAAGGCAATAACGGCAATTGGATCGCTTCAAGATAATTGATTCCAACGGGGCCTTGATGTCCTTGCTTCGCGAGATAGATTTCGGCAAAATTGGCAACGATCAGCAGTTCCATGACCTCACGGGACAGCTCGGCCGCCATGGGAGGCGTCGCACAGAAAGGAGCTTCAGGGAGTTTGCCACCGGGGATAAAGTACCGGTCCCAGATCCTGTCCGCCATCGCAGAATCAGGAAAGGCGCTCAGGGCATGACGCAAGCTTTCGTCACGATCTCCCAACTGCAATCGCCGCACCAGCACGGTATCTAAACCCGTCCCCGAAACGACTCCCAACTGGCCCGCACTCGAAACCGCTTTCGCTAACGGCCATGAGGAAACCGCGACGCCCATACCGCCTTGAATGATAATTGGATTCAAATGACCCTCCCTTTTGAGCTTAGCATAGGGAATGTGACTTCCTGAGTGCTTTCCGGCACCAACTTGGCTGCGTCCGTCGCATTAGAAACGGAACCGCCAGTGCTCACTGACCAGGCGATGATCGTTCATTTTTGAAACCGTCCATCCAGGAGAAGCTCCCTCTAGTCGCCAAAATGGCGGGAAGAATGATGGATGTCTTTCTTTTCGAAGAATCTTTCGAAGATTTCTCCGAGACGATCGAACGATCTCCCCCATTGCCATCGCTCCAGGTACCTGAAGGGCGCAGGAAAAATATGTATTTTCCCTCATAAGATTGTTTGATATCCAATATCCAATCATCGCCCGTTCGCGCTCTCTCCGAAAGGAAGAGATCGACCATTAGAAACGACGCTCACCCATTATATCAACCTCCGCAGCCCCGTCAACTCAAATACGGATCCTCCTGAAATACGGAGCCGCCCGGTATGCCGGAAACAAATCCGTCATAGTGCTACAATCTCTACCACCTTTTTAACCGATGTATAGTGTTCGTAAAATTTCCCTCGTATCAGACAAATCTATTAGAAATGGGAGATGGGCGGTGAGGTTGGATTGCAGCAGAGCTTCGGAGACCACGACGATCGGATTGCTCCCCCACCAATAATCCGTTAGGCGAATCTCATTCCATGAGAGACGAGAGACGATCGTCAATCAAACCATCTTAGAGTTGACGATCTTAGACTGAAACATACTCCCCAAGATCACATTACTTGTGTCATCTGGTCATGTGACCACTCTGGACCGATTGATCGATGGCCGGAAGATGAATGGGGAGCATGTTCCGAAAGCCCGGGAATCTCGCAGTCATTTTGATGCCTAGGATCGAAGAAATCACCAAGGCGATCAATCAGCGCTCGCTGATTTCGTCACTCGAAGCGAACTCCCGGTCGCAGAAAAGAAAAACAAATCTCAGGTGGAAGATCGTTGTTGAACGCGAAATAAATGAATCAGGCGTGCACATAATGCGAATAAAGTCGGTCGACACCAACTCTTTCCGCAATCCTCGCAACGTTCAATCGTGACAAAGGGCAAAAGAAACAGTTGCCAGGAAGAAAAGTTTTTGCTGCTGTAACGGCAATCGTGGCTAAAACAGTTCGGGCAAGCCATGGAAAAGTCCCTTTCTCAGGGTGTTGAAAAATGGAAACCGGAGGGTTCCAGAACATGGTCTGGAATTGAAGCTGAAGAGAAAAATATACCGGCCCATCCACATGCCCTTTTTAACAATTATGAATCTACAAAATAGTAGATAGAAAGTCAATGTTTGATAAAAACAAAAAATGAAATAATAGTGGCTGGTGGTCGGTTATTTCCAAGACTTTTCATCGCTTTTTGGAAGGCAGCTCAGCCCTGAAAAGTGCGCGTCCCTTTAGGATATGGCGGTGCCAGGCTCTTCCTCATCAGCGATGACTCGCGATCGAGCCAACTGGGAACGCTTTTTTGTCACCCCCAAGAGAAGGTGGGGCGAC
>CAZWCE010000026.1:0-43784 GCA_964632505.1 uncultured Planctomycetaceae bacterium
TCAAGGGAAGGAGGATTTTTTCGCGTTCTTTCGCTGGGAAATTCGGTGCCTTCGTCGGAGCCGGCCTTCGGTCGCTCACCCCCCGCCGGCGACCGAAGCCGGCAAGACGAAGGCACCGCCACGCCTTTGTTGGAGAGGCACGAGAGAGCCACAGGCCCCTACCAAAAAAGCGTTCCCTCGCTCACTTTTCCATCCCTCCCCCTAAAACATACCCTTTATGACATCATGAGCCGCAAGCTTTCGGCGAAGGAGTTCGCCGGGGGCTTGTGAGGCCATTGATCGTTCGAGAATCGTCTGCATTGGCAACTCGATGTCACGGGCCGGGAAGATCAGTCGGGTGTACGGAAAAGACTCGCCGACCCCACTTCACTATCCTCCGCCGCCTTGAGCTTGAAATCTTTCGTATAACGCTTCTGTTTCGCCATAATGAACACGCTCCTTGGTAGAGTTAAACAGCACACGATTTCTCACATGCTCTGGGTCCACCATTCGTAGGGCAGGTCACATGGCCGGACATCCAGCAGTGGACCGGGGTGGGGGTCAATCATCAATGGATTGATGCTTGTGCGTCTTCGTATGTTGCAATGTTTGCGTATGAACGGCTCGATAGACCTTCAAGTAACAATCCACGAAAGCATCGTTCTGCGGATTTCGGGGTTGATCGAGGGGAACCCGGATCTCCTCCTCAATGCGTCCCGGTCGCGGCGAAAAGGCGAGGATGCGGTCGCCCAAGATCACGGCCTCCTCGATGTTATGGGTGACGAAGAGGATGGTCATCGCTTCTTGATGGGACAAGGAGACGAGCAGTTGTTGCAGGTCTTTCCTCGTGAAATCATCCAACGAGCCGAACGGCTCGTCCATCAAGAGGATCTCCGGTCGAATGGCCAATGCCTGGGCGATGGCGGCTCGCTGACGCATTCCGCCTGAAGTTTCATGGGGATAAGCCTTTTCGAACCCATGCAAGCCGACCTGTTCGAGAAGAGCTTGCGCGCGTTCGATTCGATCCTTGCGCCGCGAACCTCTCATCTGTGGCCCGAACGCGACGTTCTCCCGAAGCGTTCTCCAAGGGAAGAGAGTATAATGCTGGAAGACGTAGGCGATTCGGCTCTTCTGTTGATGGGCCGCATGAAAATAGACTTGCCCCTGGTCGGGAACATCAAGCCCTGCGATTATATTCAAAAGGGTCGTTTTTCCGCATCCGGTCGGGCCGATCAGGACGACGAATTCACCAAAGGCGGCGGTTAGGCTCATGTCCGACAATGCGACGATCCGCTCTCCGGAATGGGAGAGGAAAGACTTGGTGAGTCGTTGGACGGTCAGTACCGTATTATTGTTGTTAGTGTACATGCGCTATGATGCTCGCCGATTGGTTTGCTTATTCTCTTCCATGCCACCGGAGAAATGTGCGCATGGTGAAGGTCATGGTGAAATTCAGGAGAGCTCCCGTCACGCCGATGATCACCATGATGGCGATGACGACATCCATCGCAGAAAGATCGGCGGCGTAGATCAACAGATAGCCTATTCCGCTGTCGCTGCCGGGGAGCATTTCGGCGGCGATGATGACGAACCAACAGGTTCCGATTCCCTGTCGGAGGCCCGTGGTAATCGACGGCATCGCCGCGGGAAGACGCACGCGGAGGTACGACTGGATTCGACCGGCGCCCAGCATTTGAGCTAGATTGATATAATGACGCCGGACTCCCGAAACTCCGTCGAGGGTGTTGGTGAAGATCGGGAAAAAGGCTCCCCAAAACAGGATGAACACCATGCCGAGCTGCACTTGGTCGAGAATCGTATGCGTATACGAAAGGCCGAAAAGTTGGGGGAATGTTTTCAGCTTGAACACGGCAATCGCAAAAGGAAACCAGGCGATGGGGCACAGTGGGCGCAGGATTTCCACGACCGGATCGAAAAGTGTACGCAAGGCGCGTATGCTGCCCAGCAGAAGCCCCAACGGGATCGCCACGACCACCGCCGCGAAAAACCCGATGCCCACCCGACAAAGACTCACCAGGGTATTTCTCATCAGCGATCCGAGGCCGAAATGATCTCGAAAGGGATGCAACAGTTGCTCTCCCACGAGCGCAGGCGAGGGAAGCAGCCAAGGTTGGCCGATTCTCATAGCGGCAGCATACCACAAAAGCAAGAGGCTCGCTGGGACCACGGTCCAGCCGCACGCTTTTGCCCACCTCCAACGTCGATCAATCCTGTTCATTTTCTCGTTCGATTCGCTTTTCCGCGCGTTGCAACATCCCGAGATCATAAACGATGCCCGCTGCTTCCGATTCTTGAAGACCTTTTAATCTGCCCTGAAAAGTTTCCAGATCGTTCATCGTTTTGAACCATTCGCCCATACGATCGTGCCAACCCTCGTCGGCTTGGAGTGAATACCCACTGGTGGGAATGCTCGCGCGCTCGACCTCTTCACTGGTGCCGATCCATCGGCAGGCGCTGGCCACCGCGGCGTCGGGATCTTGATGGATCCTCTCATTCGCGAGGATCAACAAAACGAGCAGATCGGTGACGGCTTTTCGTTTTCCTTGCAATGTCTGTGGGTTCGCGGCAAGACAGCAACAGGGATGATCTCGAAATCGTTCGGGTGGAAGATTCTCCAGATCGCATACGATCTTTCCAATTCCCTTTTCCATTGCAATCGACGGAAAGGGATTATTGCCAACGTAACCATCGACCAAGCCTTGCGAGAGCGAAGTATTGAGATTCCCTCCTTTTTTGAGATTGATCATGTGGACTTGCACCTCGGTCCTTCCGGCATCTCCACTGAAGGCGACTCCCTCGTGACGGAGTGCATCTTCGAAGATCATTTTGGCAACGGCCATGGGGCTTTTATAACCCATTCGAAAAGAGACATCCGATTTCTCGACCTTTTTCAAGAACTCGTCCCAAGTATCTATTGGCTGATCGGGATGAACGACAAGCAGATTTCCCTTCGTGTGCAATGGGGCAATCAGCTTCACGGGAGCGCCGCGGTCACAGGAAGCCAGGACCGGGGCGACTCCGCCGAAGCCGACATCGATGATGCCCTGGGAAAGGGCTGTCGGCATTTTCGCTCCTCCCCCCACTCTGACGATCTCGAGGTCGGCCACCTTGCGCTCCCCGTCGTACAGCTTGTAGAGGGACTGATCGCGAACCGGCCTGACGGTCACCTCTGTATCGTCCGTCAACTCCTGGAAGTGATCCAAGGCGACGTACAGCGCTAGATGGTGATCATGTCCGACGTGCCCCACTCGGAGCGTGATGGGGGAACCTTCGGAATTTTCCTTCTTCCGGCAACCGTTTGAAAAGATCAGCAGAAGAAATAATCCCAAAACAAAAATAGCACTTTTGGACATCATTCGTTTTCCCAAAAAGAAGCGCCGTTCAAAAAAGCGGGTTTCAAGGATCGGCATGACATCGGGCCGACGCCCCCGCGAATCACGGGATTTCCAAGTCAACGACTTGGTGCCCCGGTTCGATCTCCTTCCTCCATGGTGTCGTGGAGGCGGAGGAGTAAGCCTTGGGAATGCGAGAGCGGCGTACCTTGGGTGGAGACGAACCCTCCTCCCGCTGGAGATCAGCGGTTCCATGATCGCGACGCCGCACACCGGTCGAGACAGCCATGTCCTGAATCGTCACTCGGTAATTGCCTGTTGCGGCTCCGTCACGCTGATCTTCGCTTTGCAGGCGGTAGCGTCCTTCCGCGTCGGTCATTCCCGAGGCTGTCGCCATTTCGTCGTTTTGTCCCGGTTCCGGGAGAAACGTGATGAGGCATCTGTCCAGAGGTTGCCCTTCCATGCGAAGCGTCCCCTCGACGGTGGCGGGAAGCTCCTTCGGGCCACAGCCGGAAAGGAAACACGAAGCGATCATCAAACAGGCGAGCTGCGAATTCAACGCCCTATTCATGGCATCGCCTCCGCTTCTCCACCTGCTCGGGTGCTTAGCGCCCTGAGGACCACCAAAGGGATCGTCTCGGAGAAGAACCGCACGGAACCGTCGGCCATCGAAATGTTCGCGCCACCGGGGTGATTGCTGCCGAAAGCGCAGGTCCGCATGTCGATATAATACTTGAAATCTTCCGCGCTATTACAGGGAGGATTCGCGCCGGACCGATTCTGGTAATTGAACGGCATCGTATAGTTGATGGGCGCGTAACTGCTCAGGGTGTTGTGAGACACGACGAGTCGACTGGCGCCGCACCAGTTTCCGTAGAACCGGAATTCCCAGTCCCAGCCCTGTGCGGCGAACGTGTCGTAATTGGGATCCGTCCGATTCCGTTCGCCGAAAAAGAGAGTATTGGTGGTCCCGTCGGTAATGTCCGCCATGCGGATCGGCTGCTGATGGGGGACCGGTTGAGAATCGGGGCCCGCCATGATGAAGATACCATCCGCTCGGAAGAAACCGGAATCGGGATGATAGGAGCGAGTCCCGGCATTGCCGCAGTAATTGGTCACTTTCATGTGACGCGGCGGCATTTGAACGCCCTGAATGTGTTTCGAGCCGTAATTCAGAGGGTTTTCGCTCGACGGCTCCGACGGGCAAAGCAAATCGGGACCGTTTGCCGCCAATGAATCCATGTCGCCCACGAAAGCAAGATCGGGATCGCTGAAATCCCATCGCTCGTAGAGATTGTTCATCTCGATATAAGGCAACAGATGGATGAACAAGCTGAAGCCACGCTTGCGCTCTTTCGGGGTCGTGAAATTCCAACCCGAGAGAAAGGAGGGTGGAAAACAACCGGCCGTGTCGTGATAGTTATGGGCAGCCAGTGAAATTTGTTTCAAACGATTGGTGCATTCAATGCGTCTTGCGGCTTCGCGTGCCGCCTGCACGGCGGGCAAAAGCAGCGAAATCAAAATGCCGATGATCGCAATCACAACGAGCAGTTCGACCAGAGTGAATCCACACGGGCGCGACCATTCACAAGACGGTTGAACGATTTGTTTTCTTAGGCGGAATCCGGAGACACTCCGAACCGCGGACAGTGTCCGCTTCGGTGGACGAGTCATGCAAATGTTCTGAACCATAAGTACGTCCCTTTCATGATTGAACTCCTCTCGATTAAAATGACGTAAATATCTCGAATGCTTCGTCGTTCGACGATTCGTTGTGTTATTATACCCGGAAGGAAACCTAAAAAGAAAGGTTATTCTTCCCGTTTTGAAGTATTATTCATGTTCGCATAAGCAGTGACGCCTTGGTTCACGCATTGACAGCCGCAGGGCCGGGCTCTCGATGTTCGCCCTGGGTTCACTATTGATGCGACTCTCAATAACGAGTCAGCCACACGATCGCCGGCTGAATGATCGACTCGCCTCGATGGCCTTCACCTGATGGAGTTAGAAGCTGCGAGGATTTTCGCCGATCGCCTCGCCGGGAGAAGGAAGGAGGATCATCAATGGACAGTCGATACGGATTGGGGGGGGTACCGAAATGGAAAGTGAGGGACCGTTTGAAGACCTCGTTTCGAGCAAGCCCCTTGTTTTTCGGCCTCAGAATCCACCGATTGGGGGGTTGCGAATGTTGATGAATCCGTTTGCCACTTGGGCGACACGATTCATCAATCCTACGGAATCTCCCGGGAGTTCTTCGCGGGGTAATCGCTCCCCACGATCGCCGGCAAGAGGGAGGGCCAAATTTCATAGGTGAAAGTATTGCCCCAGTGAAGCTCTCCATCGATGGAAAAGCAGATCCTCCGTTCGCTTTCCAGATGCACTTTTCGTGCCCGGCGGAAGAAGACTTGATCGCTTTGCAGATAGTCGGAGGCGAAGAAATCGGCAGCCAATTGCGCCGTTTCCATGAAATTTCCCTCCTTGACGATCACGACATCGAGTCGACCGTCTTCGAGATTTGCCTGGCTGGCCACTTCCAGAGTGGCCGCGGTCCGCCCGTTGGCGAAAACAAGATTCAGGCTGTTCAGTTCTCTCGGGGGATCATCGTCCAGATGGAGTGCCACAGGATAGACCTGCATCTCGCCGGCAACATCGACGACGCCGCCAACGTAGCTCCAAGGACCCCACCGATTTTTTTGTTCGGGATTCAGACGGCGACTTACCTCCGCTGCGTTGCCTCCCGCCGCCACGTTGATCATCCACTCATCTTCACGGCCATCGACGGAGAATCGAACCACGTCAAGATAACGTCGCTCTCCTCTTAACAAGGCCGCTAAAGCAAGAGAAGGATTCACCGGAATACCGAGCGATCGCACGAAATCATTCGCGGTTCCCAGCGGCAAGACACCCAAGGCAGGCCCTTTCGATGATCGATCGCGATCAAGATTCGATTTCGAATGTTTCCCATCGGAATGCTCTGCCCGATCGTGCTTTTCTGCTTGCCGCTCGATGACCCCTTGTGCGACTGCATGAACCGTTCCATCTCCGCCGGCGGCTACAATCACGGTGTCTTCGGGAGCTTCCTTCGTCCATTCGATCGCCTCATGAGCCGAGCTGGGGAAGTAATGCTCCACCTCGACCTCATCGGAATGCAGCGATTCAACCTCCTCGAGAATCTCTTGCCGTTTCTCGGCACTGCCCGACTTGATGTTCCACAATATTTGGAATCGTTGAATCAAACCTGTTTTCTTCACTGCAAGTTCCTAGTTTTTTCCACCGTGAATTCACTTCAATGGATCACTCGATTCAGTAGAGCCTTCTCACCTTCCATCAATGGCGAACAACATTCGAAACACGCCCCGTGATGGACTCTTCCTGAAATCTCACTGGTATTGCCGAATCGTTGTGGCGATGCGTTCCGGAGAGGGAATGGCGATCGCTTCGATTTCCAGATCATCCTGCCCTGAGCTCGACAGGGCGATATCTCCGATGAAAAAGATTCTTTCGAGAATATTCTGATCGATTTGTAGATTGCGAACATCTTCGTGAAGCACTTCCGACGTCTCTCGCGAAATGATGCCTTTCCGGAAGGTGGTTCGTTTGTTGGTCACCCTCATCGTGGTGAAGAGTGCAGCGAGCCACCAACTGAAGAAGATCAGAAGGGATAGGATCACCAATCCTCCACCGATCCACAGCTTCCATTGCTCGGAGATGTTTTCCGAAGCCAATTCGGAGGAAGCCCAACCAAGCGGCAGACCGGCCCACAAAGCCAACAGGTACAAACCTAAGATCCCCATCGCAAAAACCACGAGACTTTTCAAGGGGCGACGACGAAGAAACGCAGGATGGACCTGCAACAGCAACTCTTCGTCCGAGACCAAACTTGCCGTATTATCGTCCTCCGTCAGGGAGTGGGTGTCCTGGGGGTCGGGATCTTGCTGGACGGCCTTCCCGTGTGGGATGGAAATGCGAAACACTTTTTGGCAATCCTCATTGGGACACGTAGTCATTTCGCCAACCATTCCCGTGTCGACTTCGACCACCTCCGAACAGTGAGGGCAACGATTCTTCATCTTCGTGTTGGAAGTTTTTTCCGGCATGACTTTTTCTCCTAATCCTATAAGAAATATGAGGGACGGATCGTTTTCCACCACGAATTCCGAGAGCCCGATTTCTCCTTACTTACCGCAAGCTTCCTACTTGATTGACTCTCTGGTATGCTTTGTTTCTTTCAAGAGAATCATCAAAAAGTGGGCGGATAGGTGTAGTAATTGCAATTGTCATGCCAATAGGTGCAGGGAGCATCCCTGTTCGCAAAGTCCTGTCGATGTTCCTTTCCCCTCTCTGCTCCTGCGGGACGATGACGGAATTCCGTAAATCCTAATGCAAACAGAAGATAAATGGAATCCACTCCATCGAAAAGCGATTCACTATAACCGAGGGCGGTTTTTCCGACAGAACACCGGAACTCGGAGAATGTGTCGTCCCGACGTCCACCGTGGTGCGACGACATCCATGAGGGATGGCTCGGCGTTTCGGCGCCGATTTCAAGAAAGACACGATACTTCGACGATCATCATTCGTACCTTGAAATCACGGAGACGACCCCCCCCTCGGTGGTCATCGTCCCGTCTCACCGTGATGCCGTTGGCATTATTGGTAGGTCACACGGGGAACCCGGCACGTCCGGTTTCCCATTTCCGGATCCCGTAAGAATCGGCCACCCAATTATGCTTTTAAGGAGAAGGTAGCCGATTTCATGGCAAAGGTAATGATCGTCAAAGCGAGATCGTCTCTACGGCATCAATCCTCTTGCTTTTCGTGTAACCATTGATGGAGACGACGGGCCGTCTCTTCATGCTCCGGTCGACCGACCAGATTGTGCCACTCGCCGGGGTCGTTCTCGTGGTCGAACAGTTCGCGAGTTCCGTCCAGCAACTCGCTGTAACGCCAGCGGTCGGTGCGAACGCTTCGGATCAATCTCTTCCCCCGGCGAAGCGTGGTGTACGCGGCCGACGAACCGTTGTGGGCAGGTTGATCGAGGAATGCTGCACGACTGGTTCCCGCCAAATGGTCCGGAGCTTCCAAACCGGCAAGGTCCACCAGAGTCGGATAGATGTCGATGAACTCGACCGGCCGCGTGCAGGGCGTTCCGGCACCTTTCATTCCCGGCGCATAGATCCAGAGTGGCGCACGCGCCGAGTATTCGTAAAGGGTCGACTTGTTCCACCAATCGCGCTCTCCGAGATGATAGCCGTGGTCGCTCAACGCGACGATGATCGTCCGGTCGACAAGTCCCTCTTCTTCGAGAGCATCGAGTACTCGACCGAGTTGAGCATCCATGAATGTCGTCGCTGCGTAGTATGCCTGAAGGAATGAACGGCGGTCGTCGTCCGAGAAGCGATCGAATGCCGCTTTCCACGAACCGCCGATATGCCCCCGCGGGGTCGGCGAGGCATCGTCGGGCGTCGTGTGGAGCTTCAGCTCGTTTTTCGGATAGAGGTCGAAATACTGTTTCGGCGCGATGAACGGATCGTGGGGTTTGTGAAATCCGACGGCCAGAAAGAAAGGGCGGTCATGCTCGGCGCGAAGGAACTCCACCGCACGCGAGGCGATCCGTCCGTCGGGCTGGTCTTCCTCGTCTCCCTCGGCGGCAAGCGACCAGCACCACTTCGGCTCTCGATTCGGAGGATACCAGCGTTCCCCTTCAAGACCGGTCGGAGTGATTTTGGGGTATTCGGCTCGATCCCACGACACCGGATCGTCCATGCTCTCGGCACCATGATAGATCTTTCCAAGGCGATAGGCATGATAGCCATTCCGGCGGAAGAGCTGCGGGAGGGTCACCACCTCGGGCAAATGATCGCGAAAGTGCGTCCGATTGTCGAGCACTCCTGTCTGTTCGGGACGCAGACCGGTCAAAAACGATGTCCGGCTGGGGTTGCAGAAGGTCGCCTGCACATAAGCCCGTTTGAAACGCATCCCCATCTTGGAGAGGCGATCGAGATTCGGCGTTTTCACGCTGGGATCGTATAGCGCGACGTCGCGCATATCATCGATATTGATGAACAGCACATTCTGCGGTTCTTCAGCCGCAAGGACACTGCCCGCGGTTGTGAGAAGAACGGCGAAGCAGGCCGCTGCTGTCATACGAAATCTGTGAATCATCATGGTAGACTCTTCTCCGTCGCTGGAATTTAGAATTATTTGAGGAAACGAAATCGTCTTATCGAGGGAATCGTTTATACCTTTCTCACACAAGCTAGTCAACTTCCCCACTTATTTCACGGTCGTGATGGTATCATTTCCTCCCATATCTTGTTCTGGTATAATGAAAGCTCTGCTTTTTCGAACAAATAGCAAACCTTTTTTCTGTGTTTTGGTTCACGAGACGTTCAAGTATGTCTCGCTTCCCTCCTTAAATGACCGTTCACAATTCACGGTGACAAGGGAATCATATTCACCTCATCCTTCAAGAATTCCTTCGAGGACGCAATGCTCCAAAAAATTTCATTCGGTTTGGGTTTCTTTCTGGTTCTTTCCTTTTTCGGCGGCATCGCCGTCGCGGCGCCACCCGATTTCACCGGGGGCGATGCGATCCCCGAAGGGGCCGTTCACGACTGGAATCTCGGGGCGACGGGCGCCCGGGGATGGATGCACTGCGAGAAATTGACGACCCGCGATGCCCGGCAGATCTACATCACCGAGGTGGCGGAAGGCTCGCCGGCCGATGGGATTCTCGAAGTGGGCGATGTCGTGCTCGGCGTCGGGAACGAGTCGTTCTCGAGTGACGCCCGCACGGCGTTCGGCAAAGCGCTCAGCCGAGCCGAGTCGGAGGTCGGCGGTGGTCATCTCCCGCTCCTTCGCTGGCGGGACGGAAAGGCGCAATCGGTCGTCGTGAAGTTGCCGGTGCTCGGTTCCTACAGCGCGACCGCGCCGTACGATTGCCCGAAGTCGGAACGCATTCTCGATTGGGGCTGCGAGGTCTTGGCCGAGCGCGTCGCCGATCCGTCGTATCGCCAGAACCCGATCACCCGATCGCTGAACGCGCTGGCCCTGTTGGCCAGTGGCAATCCGGAGTATCTCCCGCTGGTCCGCCGGGAGGCGCAGTGGGCATCGGAGTTTTCCGCCGACAGCTTCCAGACCTGGCATTACGGCTACGTGATCGCGCTTTTGGCGGAGTATCAGATGGCGACCGGCGACGATTCCTTCGCGCCGGGCATGCGGCG
The DNA here is from genome assembly GCA_964632505.1 of uncultured Planctomycetaceae bacterium. Lineage (GTDB taxonomy): Bacteria > Planctomycetota > Planctomycetia > Pirellulales > Thermoguttaceae > CAZWCE01. The sequence goes on from CAZWCE010000026.1 coordinate 10,559, forward strand.
TTTGGCGATGGAATCGGCCGAGGGGCAGAGCATCGTCGGTTCCTGGGGACACAAGTTCGCCGGACCGGATGGACGGCTGCAGGGCTACGGCATGATGAACGCTCCCGGTTTGCCGCTGACCATCTCGTTGATTTTGGCGCGCGAAGCGGGTGTCGACGATCCGGAAGTGGCCGAGGCGATCGAAAAGAGCGCGCGGCTTCTGCGTTTCTACATCGGCAAAGGAGCGGTTCCCTACGGCGATCATCATCCGTGGATCCAAACCCACGAAGACAACGGCAAGTGCGGCATGGCGGCGGTGATGTTCGACCTGATGGACGAACCGGACGGGGCGGAGTTCTTCTCGCGAATGAGCGTCGCTTCACATGGCTCGGAACGCGACACCGGGCACACCGGAAACTTCTTCAACATTCTTTGGGCCACGCCCGGCGTGATGAAATCGGGACCGCAAGCCACCGGCGCCTGGATGCAAGCGTTCGGCGCCTGGTATTTCGACCTCGCGCGTCGCTGGGACGGCACCTTCCTCCACCAGGGACCGCCCCAACCGCGGAACGACAAGTACCAGGGTTGGGACGGTGCCGGTACGTATCTCTTGGCGTATGCGATGCCGCGGAAACAGATCTACCTGACGGGCAAACGGCCGTCGGTCGCGCCGCGACTCGATTCCGGTGAGGCAAAAGCGTTGATTCGAGACGGCCAAGGTTGGAGCAATATCGATCGCAACAGTTTCTACGACAGCTTGAGTGAATCGCAGCTTCTCGCTCGCTTGGAGAGTTGGTCGCCGGTGGTGCGCGAGCGTGCCGCGATGGCGTTGGGGCGACGCGACACCGAGGCACCGATCGCGACGCTCATGGAGATGCTTCAGGCCGGGCGCATCGAAACGCGTTACGGTGCCTGCCAGGCGCTGATCCAATTCAAAGGGAAGGCCTCCCCCGCGATTCCGCTGTTATCCGAATCGCTCGATCACGACGACCTTTGGCTCCGCGTCAAGGCGGCCGAAGCGCTGGGGGCGATCGGAGACGAGGCGATGCCGACGGTGCCGAAGCTGCTCACCCGGCTCGCGGTGGGACCGACCGAAGAGGATCCGCGCGGGATGGAGCAGCGTTATCTTTGCTTCACGCTGTTCAACCGGCGAGGCGGCATGCTGGGCCGTTCGCTCGAAGGCGTCGATCGCGAAGCGCTCTACGAGGCGGTCCGCGCCGGTTTGCGCAACCAGGACGGCCGTGCCCGCGGCAGTCTCGGGACGGTGTACGATCATCTGACGTTCGAGGAGATCCGTCCGTTGCTTCCATCGATCCACCGGGCCGTCGTCGAACCGGCCCCCAGCGGCATCATGTTCGCCGACGGCATTCGCCTGGCGGGCTTGAAACTGCTTGCCGACAACCGGATCAAGGAAGGCATTCCCTTGTGTTTGGAAGTCATGGAAATCGATCGATGGGGCAAACGCAATCGGATCGACCGCTGCCTGAAAGCGATCGACCAATACGGCGGGGCGGCCGAATCGATCTTGCCCGAATTGCGGCAACTGGAAAAGGATCTGCTCGCCCATCGTGAGGCCAAGGGGTTGGCATCGCAAATCGAACAACTTCGCGAGATCATCGCCAACCTCGAAAACACGGACGAATCGGTCGAATTGCGGAGCATCGACGAGCTTTGATTCATGCCCTCGGGCAGGGTAGGACCGCATGGCACCGCTTCGAGATCCGCAAGGATTGAGGCCCCGTGTCCCCGGTGTTTTTTTCAGGATTTCCCCCGGGGCCGAATATGGGAATCGGTCCACATTGATGCTCCTCACGGCCTTCCAGCGTCATGACTCTTTCTCTCCGTGTTCGAGAGCTGTATCGGGGGGCACTTCGTCGGCGGGGAGTTCGGGAACATGCTCCAACAGGAAATGGGCCTGGACGCGCGTCAGCCCGTATAAGACACAGGCGTTCAGAAGGAAGATCAACGACACGAATAAAAGATCGAGGAAGCTGGAACAGAATACACATATAAAGACGATCAAGGGAAGGTAGTAATAAACCACCATGTGGATCGGGTAGTCGTCGAGCATTTTCCGGTAAGGGATAACTTCCGGACGGATGATGCTCCGTCTGATTTTCTGGAATCGCTCGGTATACAAGCGGAGGTGTTTTTCGTTCAGAACCATCGTCCATGACAATGCAGCGCCTGTCAGGAGGAGGCTCGACCAAATCACGAAGCTCAGCAGCACCCCCATCATAAAGGAACGATCCCGGCTGCCGTGGGTTTCTTCATGCCACCCGGCGAAGGAAAGGGCAATCGGGTAGAACACGAAGGCGGCTATCAGAAGATAGAGCACGATGAAAGCGAGCGAGATGGTGAACACGCTTGCCTTACCGTGCCACGGCGCCACGAAACAGAAAGCAGCGAGCCGCGAGTTGTTCAAATGATAACTCCAATAGAGCCCCCTACGTGAGAATCGCTTACGCATCTCGATTTTCTCCATGTTCGATGGCGGCGAGCAATCGCCGATTGGTATCGCTATCCTCCGGAAGATAAAAGGTCAACAGACTGTTTTCGACGGACCATTTTCTGTATATTTTTTCGGGATCAATCCCGAACTGGTAGGCATCGAAGAACCCAAAACAGGAGGAGGCTTCGCCGGGCTCGAGTATTTTGACCGGCAAACGCAACAGCATCTTGGGGGGAGCAGAGAGACTGATATCCCTGACTCTCAGGAGCAGCCCGTCGGGGGTGAACGCCAGCTTGCATCGGTCCCGTCTCCAGCTTGGATGGTCCCACACGACACCACGAACGGGAGACTTGGCTAAAGCACGCCACCGGTTGGCGGGAATGCCGTATTGTTGATGAAGCTGAAAAAATTGGTGCGGCGTGTAGTTCTCGATATTCGGTCGAAGGTAGTAGTAGAAAGCGACCAATGGTATGATCATCAACCCCGGAATGGAAAGATAAAGAACAGCTCCGATCCACTCATCCAGTGGTAAAAAAGCCCAGAAGAACATGTTTTCTTCCCCTTTCGCGCGAGGCTCGGTCGGGGGCGAGGCGAAAAGAGCGGAACGATCCCACGATTCCGGGAAGCGACGCCCATGGCCGCAATGTCGAAGACGTGCATGAACGCTTGGCTATGGTTCTTATCCTTTGGAAAAGAAACTTCTCCTCCACCGGGGCGGTTGATCCCGGGGAGGAGAAAGAAAACACCACGAGATGGCCTCGGGTTTTTTTTACGAACCGTTGTCGTCGGCTCCGGTTTCGACTTCCAACTGGAATCCTTCCGTCTCCGTTTTACCGTTTCCGTTGCCTGTGTCGGTTTCTATCTCGAAGTCCACGCCGGGGCCCTGTTGGGAATTCGGGTCGACTTGGATGTCCATCTCGCCACCTCCGACGTCGAGGTCCATCTCCACTTCGTTGTTCATTCCCGGAGGAGGGCCGGGGGCGGGACCTGAAGCTTGTTGATCGGGCAATTCGATGCGCCACTGACCGTCGATCTTTTTGAACTCAATCGGCTCCGTCTTTTCTTCGCCATTCATGGGATACGTGAGGGTCCCGCTGGCGGTGTCGTCGTCGACCTCAAGGTCGCCGAGCGTCGCGTCGGCCGAGAGCGCCATATTATTGGAGACGCTTCCGTCTTCCTTTTCAGAGATTTCGGTCATCAACTGCATGACTTCGGCGATGAAGCCGGGGCGATCTTCGATTTTTTCGCCCATCGCCATAATGACTTCATTCTGGCTCATATTCTCCGCGTTGGGGGGCGGTTGCTGCATCGTTTTTTCGTCGATACCGTGATCTTTGAGAATATTCTGGAATTTCTCCATGGCGGAGTTATCGGGTTCCGCTTCGCCTTCGTCGCCCATTTGTTGTCCCATCTGGGAGAAGGCAATGATCATTCCCCCGGCAACCACCAGGGTGGCGGCCATTTTCTTCTGCGAATTGGGAGTGAGGCAATGGGCAAACGTTTCGAAGTCCTGGTCTTGCATGCTTTGCTTCATCGTGTCGAAGACATCCTGCGGAGAGTCGCCTTGGACCTTGGCTCCGCCGCCGGTTCCACAGCCTGTGACCAGGAGTCCCAACAGGGCGATGGCGATCAAAAGACCGCCTGCGTAATGATCGTTTCGTCGTTTCATAACGATTTCCTTTCTGTGTGAGTAGAAGAACGAACTTCTCGAGCGTCGCATCAATCGTGAACCGAAGGCGATCATCGGGATGTGCGCTCTGCGGGACGCAATGCACAAACCAAGGGCTCACTACTGATGCAAACATGAATAAGTTCAAAGGACATAAGGCATTTCGTTTTCGCGGGAAAATATTTCACCTGAACCAATGATTATGGAAGAAAAGGCGAAAAAAAGCAATCATCGTTCGGGAGAGATTCAGTAAATCATGCTGGAATGGTACATCTCCAAGCATCACCCCCCGGTGCAGGGGCCAACGATTCAGTGGATGGCCCAATGAGTGGTGTGCGCTCAGAGAAAGGATCCTTGAAGTCGAGAACCGCTTGAAATACTGGTATCCCGGTGGCGAATTTATTATTATATGATACACATTTCAGTAGCCGATGCGTTTCGGGTCCCCATTTCCCCGACGAATCGATCGAGAGGAGATTCGCCATGTCCACGTCTACGAACCCCGATACAATGAAGCCCAGCGACATTCAAGAAGAAGAGAACCAAGGTGGTTGTTTGCGCAACTGCCTGGTCATCGGGGTGATTCTTTTCGTGCTGTTCTTCATTTTTGTCTGGTTCATGCTGTTTCGGGACCGCCCCTTGCAGATCTCCGAGGAAACGACCTACATCACCGAGCCGAAAACGGCGGACGGCAAACGGGTCGACTACTTCAAGGCCCTCGAAGAGCGTTACTACCCGCCCGAAATGCAGACCGACCGGAACGGCTACCGCATGATCGTCCGCGCCCTCGGCCCCGGTGCGCTGGAAGGGGGAGGCTTTCTGAAAGCTCAGCGCGACACCTACCGCAAGCTCTGGTTGCCGACCCATTTCGAACCGACGATGACCTTCCAAAGTCCAGAGGGTTTCTTCGAGGTGTATACGAAGAAGGAGGGTCTCGAGGATGAGAGAATCGACGAAATGCGAGCCCGTCTTGAACGTCCCTGGACGCTCGAAGAGATGCCGATGATGGAGCCCTGGCTCGAAGAGAATGGTCCGTTTCTCGATCTGCTCGGCGAGGCGGTCCAAAAACCGGCATTTGCCATTCCTTTCGTCCGAGAGGACGAGGATGAACTGTTGGTCGAGGTCCTCCTGCCTCATGTGCAGACGCTGCGTTCTTCTGCCCGAGCCCTCACCGCCAGGGCTCATTACCGTATCGGTACCGGCGATATCGACGGTGCGATCGACGATATCCTCACCCTCCAACGGCTCGGACGCAAAGGAGGCCGCCAAGGATTTTTCTTATCCAGCGTAATCGGCATCGCCAATGAGGGGAGGGCGGCTTCGATCGGCATTGCTTCCTCGCCGGAACACCCACCCACCGCCGAACAGCTCCGCCGCCTCCGCGACGGGTGGAACAACGCCCCACCCCGCCAAGATTTCGAAAAATGCATAGAAAGCGAGCGATATCTGGTCCTCGATAGCGGCCAGGCGCTGGCATGGAATCGGGTCACCCTAAGCAGGATTATGGGCTCCAACGCGACGTGGATCGACAAACTTACTTCCGGAATCGGCTTTGACTGGAACCTCGTCATGAAGCGGCTGAACGAGAATTGCGATACGGCAATCCGCACCGGTGCGACTCCTGATCCAAATCCCTTCTCCCCCGATTGGCTCACCCCCCATGCACGTTCGGAACTGTTCGCCGACATGCTCAGCAACTTCTCCATTCCCGCCTTCGGGGCGGCGAAGGAAGCGTTTCGGAGAAGTGAGTGCTCCGACAACTTCCACCAGATCGCCCTGGCGATGCTGCTCTACGAGCGCGAGCACGGCACGCTGCCGCCCGCCTGGACCGAGGACGACGAGGGCAACCGACTGCACTCCTGGCGGGTTCTTCTCTTGCCTTATCTCGGGCAGGAAGAACTGTACCAAAAGATACGTCTTGAGGAACCCTGGGACAGCGAACCCAACCGGCGGTTCCACGAGGCGGCGATTCCTTTTTACCAATGCCCCAGCGCAAAATTGAAGGCCGGGGAAACGAATTACGCGGTGGTCGTCGGACCGGAAACCGCCTTCACCGGAGCGGAAGGCCGAAAGCTCAAATCGATCGGGCCGTTCTATACCAATGCGATCCTCATCGTCGAATCGCGCACGTCGGGAAATTGGATGTCGCCGGAGACCGCCATCGACGCCAAGACCGCTTATCGCTTTGGCCTCAATAAAGCGTATGCCGCCTCCGCTTCTCCCTCGGCGAATTCCAAAAGATCGATGGCCAGCCCCCACCGCGGCGGCATGAACGCCGCTCTCTCCAGCGGATGCTCGCAATTCTTCTCAAACACGTTTAGCCAGGAAGACCTCAAAATGAACCTCAACGGCACACTGGACCCGGCGGAAGAAGATTGATAAAAGTCGGCCTCCAAGGACCTGCCTATGCCCTCAAACAAATGGGGAATGATACATTCGGTTTCAGCTTCGGCATGCGTCGGGACACAAGGGAATCGGGTGACGGCTAGGCCCCGGCCGATCGATCGGAATTCTCTCGAGCGTTGAGGCCGTAAGTAGGACGAGATGTCGGTTGGCTCCTGCGACCATCACACCGATCGGGCTACCGTTGGTATCCGTTCTGACGTTTCGGCTCACCCAGAGTTTTCCTCGCTCATGGGGGTTGGTTCCGCGACGTCAATGATAAGAGGGGCCCCCTCGCTTCGAGATGGCGGCGGGTCATCCGGCGGGACCATGCGGTAAAGATCTGCATACCCCCCGGTGCTGAAAAGCAGGTAATGGGCGTCTTCCTCGGGATCATAAAGATAATCGGCGGACCCACTGGAGGAATACGCAAAGATTTCCGCAACGACTTCCTCGTGATCGACATGATGGATCCGGTGACGGCCTTCCGTGCCGTTGATGCAGAAATAGGGGGATCTCGAATCGGCACTGATCCATCTTACGGCATCGCCCGTATAGCTCGTTTTCATGATCGGTTCGCCATGTTCATTCGCGATCGTCAAATGGATCTCCCGCAGATTAACGCTTGTCGATGAATGACTGGCTCCGACGAATACCGACTTATTTCTTTTCGGGGAGTATGCCATTTCGAAATTGTACAACTCGGTTTCGAGCGGATGCAGCTCGCGGATCCGTTCCCCTTTCGCATTGATTTCGGTCAGTTTATCGAGCCTCTGACGCAATCCTTTCGAATTCCCGAATTCGGCAATATACAGATTCGGTCTCCCATCGCCGTCCGTATCGCCGTACTTGAAATCAGGTAAAGAAAAGACGATCTCAGCCGATGGTTGCACATGACCGCGATGGTTCAACAAAACGAAACGTCCTTTGCAGTATTTCTTGTCGCCGGACCGTTCGGTATATTGAAAGAGGATTCCTATCTCATCGAGCCCGTCGCCTTCGAGATCGAACACATAGGGCCTTCCGGCTCCCCGCAACGCATTGAGAATGGGCTTGCCTTGCTCGTGTTCGGTCGAGATGGCGAGTTTGCCGTTTTTGCTGAAGCCGACGACGCGTTTTCTTCCATCCCAACGACTGAAATAAAAGAAATCGTCGCCGGGATCCCGATTGAAATTCCCCGTATAGATAAAGCTGTGATCGGCGGTCCAGAAAGTCTTCGGAAGCTGGAACCGGTCGATGACTTCGGGCTTCATATTGAATTCGATCCCTGTGACTTCTCCGTCATGGAAATAGATCGACGATCGATCCCGAGAAGGAGTCGTGCCCCGAACATCGACATTTTCGAATCGGGTCACATGTTGCATATTTCCGCGAAAAATGCATGCGAATTTCGTATGCGGCAGGTCGACCCAACCTTCGTCCTTCTCGAGCATCTCATCGAGAACTCGGTGATGTTTCTCAATGGGTGAAACGTAAGAAGTGCCTTCCGATCGACGGCTCAGAAGGTCCGTCAAGTCTTTAGAATTCCAATATCGAAAAAATACGTGATCTTTCGTACATGTAACGGCCATTTGCTCATCCGGACTGATGACGAATTTTCGAACCGGAAGGATTTTTTTGGTGGAAAAATGCGACCGGGTCAGGGATTTCCCCCTCCATCGATTATAGAGTTTGTCCCAAGTATTTTGGGAGACCAACCCTCCGAGCGAAACGAGACGGATAGAATTCCGGCCATTCTTCGTCGTGAATCGTGCTTCCAATAAAGGGCTTTTGTTCCGATTTGGGCCCAGAGAGTACCGATCATTGCGCGTCATGTTTTTTCGTTCCGAAAGGTCATCCGTGCGGTAGACCGTGAAGAATAGGCCGGTATCTTCGTTATCGGCAAAGGAAACGGCATCGGGCGCCACCCGCGGGTCGTGGGCCAAATCGACCACCCCGATCCATTTCCCATCTTCACTGACGGAGATGGGGCTTTCGAAACCCAGCATCGAGGCTACGATTTGAGGAGACGATTTTTGATGAATGAGGTCTGACTCGTCGATGCGGATCTTATGGATGCGTTCATTCAGCGTATAGAGAAAATCTCCTTTCGGAGAGATGCACATCGACGTGAGTTCCGACAGTGCAAAGCGAATCTCTTCGGGAGTGTCCTCGTCGTCGGTATCGATGGAATAGACCGGTCGGAAGGTTTCGAGATCGAACACCGTGAAGTGATTCTCTCCTTCGAGGAAGGCGCGTTCCCCGCCGGGCGTGACAACCAGATGCTTCACCGGGCCGGAGATCTGAATACTCTTCCTTAAATCGAATGTGAGAGCGTCGACGAGGAAAAGAGTCTGGCCGAGCGAGTCGGCGATCAAAAGACTATCTTCAAGGTGCACCATGGAGGTGCAATCGCCCGGAAGATCCAGTGTTCCGATTTCGTGCATGACCTCCAGATCATAAACATGAAGCGTATTGGAGAAATCGATGAGATAGAGCCGCTTATTATCTTTCGAAAAGGCGGCTTGCGGCTTCCAGGAGAGATCATGTGCTGTCAAATGCGATTTTCGATAGCGGGGAGCATATTTCATCCAAGCAGGATACGGCGGAGACCGTCGTTTATGCGGAGCCATTGCGATCGGGAGCTTGATAAGCGATTCCGAGCCGTTCATCAGGTCAAGTGAAATATCCGTCTCGACGAAATCGGACCACTCCATCTCCGTCGAATCGATTGATGCAACGCGATACTCCTCTTTGGTGATTCGGTAATTTCCAGCGTCGATCGCTTGATTCTCGGGCATCGTAGCGACATTCTCACCTTCCCGTTCAGGACGCGTGTGTTTGTATTGGTCCGTTTCATACTCGGCTAGAGGGAAGTCGGGAATGTACTCTTCAGGTTCCTTCTCATTAGTAGGGGTGGTGCCGGAAGCCGTTTGCACGATATCGGAAATCAGCTCAATATTGAGGAGGAAATATCCTACGGCGATGATGAAGATTCCCACCAAAACGCTCCCTCCTACAAGCCCCAACAATCTCAGGAGCATCTTTCCTGCGCCCTGTGAGACCTTCACCTCACCGGAATCGAACGGCGACTCGCTCGACATCTGAGGAAGCTTTCGAGCAGACGGATCGGAGGACGAGACGTGATTCTTGTCTTTCATGATTGCTCCTCTTTTTTTTGGAATAAAATATCGAGGTCATCGTATGGACAGTTTTGTCTCGATCGAGAAAGGCATGGGGTGTTGGCAAAGCGATTGCGCCATACTGGGGATATGGTATAACTGGGCAACGCGATTCGGTTTCCTGTTGGAATGTCTCCGGCAGCTGGACCGCGATGAACAGGAGGTTCGCCCATGTCCAATTATAAGTCCGCCACTATCAAGGAACACTTCTCCGACCTGACCGATCCGAGAACGCGCAAGGTAACGCATCCGTTGATCAATATCGTGACGATCGCCATCTGCGCGGTCATCTGCGGCGCCGACGATTTCGTCGCGATCGCCTGAATGCGGTCGGACATCTCCACGCGGATGCCGCGCGCGCCGAGCATCGGAACGCCCCGATCATGCCGGGCACCGTCCAATCTTCGTTCGATCCGCTGCTTGCTTTTCGCCAGTCGATTCTTTATATTGGGCTTCACTCGAAATCCTCCTTGTTCCAGGCCAAAGGGTCGGGTTCATACCCCTTAGATGCCTGAAAACACAGAGGGTTTCGAGCTTTTTGATAAATTCAACAAAATCCTTTCGCTTGTTTGAGGATTAGTAATTAATCATGTTCCACAGCAAACAGCCAGTGCTTGATTGGCGCAATTATCTTGAAACCGATCTCTTGATACGAGAACGTTCACGGGAACTCTCCTTTGAATCCCCTCGTTGTTCGGGTTATTTGCTACGCATGCGAATCCACACGAAATGGCATTACTATGGTCCCTACTCATTTGTGGGGCATGCTTTTCGCTGCACGATGATGATGGGTGAGTATAGCCCGCGACAATGGCGGGCCCTGAGTTCCTGGAAGAGATTTCTGATCACTTCTTCGCCTTCATTTAACCCACAGCATGAGCCCCACGTCTGGTCGGCGCGTGATCGACCGATTGCAAAATTATCTGAGAATTATCACAAGTTTGGGCAGTGCGCTGGAGCCATCCAAGTCTGCACCAATCAAGGATGTAATTATACCATTCATCAAAGAAAGAAGGGGGTTCTGGACCATCCCCTTTGCAATTCTTACGCAAGATGGCTCGTTTGTGATGACGAGGGAAGAGTGTTCGTTAGGCTTAAACAAAAGTACTTGGGTAGGCCTAGACTACAAATCAAACATTTCCACCAAGATGTCCCAGTCCTTTTGGCAGTCTTGTTGTTTCTGCGATATGTCTCCCCACTCCAGTGGGCTGGGTAGTTTCATCTAAACAGCTCTGGCAGTGCGCCTTCCTTGGAGTGGAACCTGGCCTACACAGGCAAGTACCTCGACCTGGTCGCCGAACTGCAGAACAACCTCCACCGCTGGTACGACGCTTATATCGCCAAATGGATCTCCACCGATCCCATCGGCTTTTCGGCCGATGATGTGAATCTGTATAGACACGAGGGTAACGGCCCCCTCTGGCAAGTTGATCCGAGTGGCCTGGAAGTGTGGAGTCGTATCGGGCATTTCTGCAATGATTATTGCCACTATGTCCTGCCCAAGTAAGTGTGACAAGCAAGGGATGAGATTTTTCAGCGAGGCCAAGGTGCCTAACCTCGGCCCCTACAGTTTGCATCGAATTGCGCACGGAAAACCCGATTTGCATTGTTGCAATCGGTTGCAACCGGCTCTTCCCTTGGGGCGAGAATCAATAATCCTCACCGGCGTCGCTTCGCTTGCATGACTCTTGCCACTGGGCAAGTTCCGAAGCCATCTTCTCGACCATGTCCGGATGTTTATCGGCGATATCGTTCGTTTCGCTCGGGTCGTCGATCAGGTCGTAGAGTTCCGGCGACTTCTTGCCTTGAATGACGAGTTTGTAGCGATTGTCGTTCAGGGTCGCCACCCCCCGCGATTGGAATCCGATCGGTCGGGGACGCTCCTTCATCTCACCACGGATCAGCGGCAGCAGGCTCACCCCGTCGATCGGCTCGGGCGCGTCGGGCATCGTGAAGCCGAGGATGTCGAGGACGGTGGGGAAGTAGTCGCTCGTGACGGCCGGAATGTCGGTTTCCCTCGCTTCAGGAATCATGGCGGGCCATTCAAGCAAGCCCGGCACGCGGACGCCGCCTTCGTACAAACTCCGCTTACGACCTCGAAACGGACCCGGACTGCCCGGCGTTCCGTTCTCGGGACCGTTATCGCTCGCAAAGAAGACGATCGTGTTTTCGGCAATGCCCAACTCCCGGAGTTTTGCGCGGAGACGGCCGACTTGATCGTCCATTGCGGAGATGCAACCATAATACAACTGCTCCTTGTGCGAGCGATCGACGTAGAGATCGCGATGTGGTTTGTCGGCGACGACGGGAAGATGCGGCGTATGGAACCAGATGACGGCAAAGAACGGCGTCTCGTCCTCAGAAGTCTTCTCAATGAACGGAATCGCACGATCCATGATCACCCGTGAGTCGTCGCCACCCAGGTTTTCGGTGACCCTACTCTCCTCACCGTCCCAGTAGCAGGTGCCGTAAGGCTGTGCCTGAGACTCATCTTCGATCGCGGCCCAGCCGTATCTCAGACTCTCGCCGTCGCCGAACCGTTTCGGCTTGAGCATCGGGTCGTAGGTCGGCACCTTCGACTCGGTCGAGAAGTAAACATCGAAGCCATTCATGGCGGGGGTCGAGTAATGAGCAACGCCTTTGGGCCCGCCGCGATTGGCGTCCTCGGTGAGCTTGGTGAGCGTGCCGAGATGCCACTTTCCGAAATGCCCGGTCGCGTAGCCTTGTGTCTTGAGGGCCTCGGCAAGCGTGCATTCATCGTCGCGCATGTGCCCCGTGTTGGCGAAGTAGATGCCGTAGCGGAAAGGGTGCCGCCCGGTGATGGCGCTTCCTCGCGTCGGAGAGCAAACGGGTGCGGCCGAGTAGAAGCGATTGAACTTCAGACTCGAGGCGGCCATCTTGTCGAGGCAGGGGGTTTTGGCGGTCTCCGACCCGTTGAACCCCACGTCGCCCCAACCGAGGTCATCGCACATGACGAGGATTACGTTGGGGTTTTCGGCGGCGGATACGGAAGTCGCGCCGGCCAGACAGATGAGGGTCAAAATTGCAAGGACCGATTTTACCACGGAATTCATCTTATGACCTCCTCGTTGGGATGAAGCCTCATCCTGGATTCAATCTACTTATCTGACGTTCCCCATATGAGGAGACTTGTTGACTCTCCAGTGGGGCTCATTCCGACGAGCTTAGCATAACGCTTAAGCTGAGTCAAAGTTGCAAAAAGAGAAGTTCGGCGTCGCGCAACAGAGAAATCGACCGTAGAAGCTAGAGACACTTCCACGGCCGGTTTGAAGCTTTCGAGCCACCACGTCATTGGAGAATCACCACGACGTGGAGCACAAGTCGACCATCATTCGAACGTGTAGACAAGGCCGTCGTTGCGTGCGCAAGCACGCTGCCAGACGCCGAGTGTTTTATTGCCGTCGTTCCACTGACCGGCGTAGCAATTATTGTGGTTGATCGTTTCGGAGACGAATGTGGCCGAGCCATCGGCCAGGGCGAATTGCGCTCCGCCCGGATGCTCGCTGTGGAAGCCTTCTCGACGAGCTACATTGTTTGCCGTATCAGGCACATTGATTTTGCGGCGTGCACTCCTTAGAGAAGCCAGCGTGGAATCCGCACCGAAGTAGCCACCGCGATTCTTCGCACTGCCGGCCCAGAGCCCATCCCAGGTGAACGCATACCACTTGATTTCGCCTATCATAATGGTATTAGACGTCCCGTCCGTGATTTTACTCATGGTGACCCTGGAATTACGGGCAAACATGCCGTTGAGCACCTTATCCGTGGACCAGTTGCTATTAAGTTGGTTTGGCGTTCTCATGCTAGCATTGAAAGCACCGCTACAACCGACGTAGCTCGAGGTCGCCCAGGTCACATTGCTCTTCGTCTTCGTATCGTCCTTTGTACTGGAGGGACACGAGAATACCTCGATCGGCACAGCGATCAGATTTCTGTTATTCGGGGTATTCATCTCGAGCGAGTAGTCAAGTTGATCACTAATGGTGGACTGCTCAATGAATGGCAACGACTGAGCGGCCCAACTCCATCCCGGTAGATAACCACTACTACCACTGAAGATTTGACCAGAAGGAAAGGTCTTGAATGTGTCGTGGTAGTTGTGTTGTGCAATGGCGATGTTGTGCAGATTGTTGCTGCAACTCATGCGACGTGCCGCTTCGCGGGCTGCTTGAACGGCCGGCAGAAGCAAGGCAATAAGAATTCCAATGATTGCGATCACGACCAGTAGCTCGACCAGTGTGAAGCCTTGCTTTGATCTGGTTGACATAATGCTACCTCCATAAAAAAACAAAAAAAGCCTCTTCACGCTAGGGAAGAAACATTCCATAAATAGACATAAATCAATTAGCTATCTGGATCTACTTCAGGCTGTTCCACTTCGCCTTCGCTTTCGATATCGAATTCGAAATGGTTTTGTTCCCCTTCCTTGACCGTCACGATCAATTCCGAATTCTCCCCGCGGTACTTCGAAGGCACCCGCTCCTTCTTGCCTGGGATATCGTTATCCGGGTCGGCGACGTCAAATGTCGAAATGCTGACTTGGTACTCACCCGGCACGACTCCCGTGGCGGAACTGGAAAATTCCATTTTGAAATTGCCGCTGGAATCCGTTTTTCCGTAAGAAGGCGAGCCTTCCGTCCCGGTCGGAACAAACTCAATGGCAGCGCCTTCAAGAGGTTCACCGTCCATGGTGACGACGCCCGTGACCCCCTCCAAACCGTCATCACCGCATCCGGTGGTCACGACCAAGCCGAACGCAAGAATCATGGCGGCTCCCAACGCGAAGCCATTTCGATGTGATGCAAGCTTCATTTGTTCTCCTTTATCGTATGAGATGGGGCATGTAGAACAAGAAAAGGACAGGCACTGAGAGGGGGCGCCCCCCCTGCCACAAAAATCAATCCTCCTTTTTTCGCGCGCTTTTCTAGGAAGACTCCATCATAGACGATTTCCTCACGCAATGCAAATTTCTGCCGCGGATACTCACGACTTTTTCTATTCCAACTCCCTTGCCGAAATCTCTTCCGCAGATTTTGCTTTCCATTCTCTGGAATTTCGGTTAGGCAACTATTGGGCTACTGTTAGGCTACTGTGGTGAGGGTGTGGAGGCCGGAGTTCCGGCCGAGGAACGTCGGTACTACCAGATCACCGCGCCGAGCCATCTTCGCCTCGCAGCCGCACGGCCGTAGGCCTCCAGGAGGCGGAGATGGTGGAGGTCGCAGCAGGGAACGCCCCCCTGCTTTGGTTGGTGAATCCGAGCCGAGCCAATCGATCTCGACGACAAGGACTCATAAATCAGCCACTAAAATATCGGAAGAACCCCATTATCCCTGATCACGATGAGAGTTGATATTGATTCATGTTCGCAGAAAGAGTGGCCCCTCGGTTCATGCCATGACCCCTGTAGGGCCGGGCACTCGCTGTTCGCCGGGGTTCACTATCGATGCGACGCTCAATAATGAAACACGAAGGAAATACAAACAAAATCTGATTAGATATTTTGGGAAAAGTCTTGCAATCGAAAATATATCTCCATATATTAAGAAGAGTACATTTCTTCGCTCCCGATCTTTGCGATGACTCGCGAGGTTTCGGCAGCGAGGGGACCGAATCGAGCCGGACGGGACCGTCCATAATCGCATGCCCCGAAAAAGGACCACGATTCCCAGTGCCGTGATGAGGATAATTACATGAACGACTCAAACGAAAAAGAAGTTCTCCGACAGCGTTTCGAACAATTTCGCGAGGATGTTGCCACGCTGGAAAACGAGATTTCGCGCGTCATCGTCGGGCAGCGGTCGGTGATTCGCGGAACCTTGATTGCAATGATCGCCGGTGGACATGTCTTGCTTGAGGGCGTTCCCGGCTTGGGGAAAACACTTTTGGTCCGAACCATTTCAGAGGTGCTCGATTGCGAATTCGCCCGAATTCAGTTTACACCGGATTTGATGCCGGCCGACCTGACGGGCACGAATATTTTGATGGAGGACTCCACCGGAGGACGACGTTTTCAGTTCCAGCCCGGCCCCCTGTTCGCCAATATCGTGCTGGCCGACGAGATCAACCGGGCCACCCCCAAGACCCAGGCGGCCCTTTTGGAGGCGATGCAAGAGCATTGCGTGACGGTCGTGGGCACCACCCACACGCTGCAAGAGCCGTTCTTCGTATTGGCGACGCAAAACCCTCTGGAAATGGAAGGAACCTATCCCTTGCCTGAGGCGCAGCTCGACCGCTTCTTCTGCAAGGTAGTGGTTCCTTATCCGCGGCAGGAAGAGATGGTATCGATTCTCGAACGGACCACCGCCGATGACCGGCCGAAGGTGGAAAAGCAGGTCCCGGCGGAAGTGATTCGAGAAATGTCGCAACTTGCGAGGCAGATTCCGGTCTCCGACGCCATGACCCGATATTGTGTTCGCCTTGTTATGGCAACGCACCCGGACCATGAGGAAGCGCCGGCATCGGTGCGGCAGTTTGTTCGATTCGGTTCCAGTCCGAGAGGGGCGCAGTCACTGATGCTCGCCGCGAAAATCAACGCCGTGCTCGATGCCCGATTTCATGTGAGCGAGGAGGACCTGGCCGAGGTGGCGCCGATGGTGATGCGTCATCGGCTCATTCTGAATTTCGAAGGACAAGCCGAAGATATCTCCCTCGATCAAATCATCGGCGACGTCTTCGCGGGAGTCGAACTTTCGCCTGTTTGAAATTGTATTGACCGAGCAATCCTCTCCAAGAGGTCGTATCGATGAAGGGAGGCATGGTGTTTGATTCGACGTTTCTAAAAAAGCTGGAGTACCTGTCGCTGGTATCCCGTCGGGTGTTTCGCGGGCGTCTGCTGGCGCAACGTCATACGAAGCAGCTCGGCAGCGGTGTGGAGTTCGCCGAACATCGCAACTGTTACCTCGGTGACGACTTGCGATACCTCGACTGGAACGTCTATGCGCGACTCGGCAGCGAATTGATCAAACGATTCGAGGAGGAAGAAGATCTGCACGTCTATTTCTTTCTCGACTGTTCGGGGAGTATGGCATTCGGCGAGCCGCAGAAGTTTCAATACGCCTGCCAGGTGACTGCCGCCTTGGCCTACATTGCTCTGGCCGATCTGGATCGCGTTTCCTTGGTCGCTATCGCCGACGGCATTGTGGACACCTTCCCGCTGACCCGAGGCAAACAATGCATTCTCATGCTGCTGCGATTCCTCGAGCGGCAACAACCGCAAGCAAGTCAAACCGATCTGGCCCGGGCGATTTCCGATTTCCTGCACCGGCGCCATCGACGGGGACTCGCTCTAGTGGTGAGCGACTTTTTCGATCCACAAGGGTTCGAAAAGGGAATCGATCGATTGCGCCACCATCGCTTCGAACCGCACCTGATCCAGATACACGACCCCCGGGAGGCACGGCCGGAATTGCTGGGCGATCTGGAATTGATCGATATGGAAAGCCGGAGCCAACGCAATGTGACGGTGACCGAGGGCATGCTCCGGCGCTACCGGGAAGTTTTCCAGGCATTCCTGGAATCGATCCAGCGTTATTGCCTCAACTACGGCGTCGGCTGCACTCGCACCTCGACCGACATCCCTTTCGATCAGTTGATCCTTCGAATGATGCGGGCCTCGGGCAATGTCCTTTGAGAAACCAGAAGGGCAATAGGCCCGGGGAGCTGAAGCATGCACTTTCTCAATCCACTGGCTTTTTGGTGGGGCTTGCTCGCCTTTGCCGTCATCGCGCTCTACCTTTTGAAAGTGAAGCTTCGTCGGCAACCGGTCTCCACGACGCTCTTCTGGGACCGTGTCTTCGAGCAACGACGAACGCGTCGGTGGTGGCAACGGTTTCGCCACCTCACTTCCCTGCTGTTGCAACTCCTCTTTCTCTTTCTTCTCGTCTTGGCCCTGGCCGATCCGGTGTTCCCTTGGTTGCGTTCCGAGCGAACGACCGTGCTGGTGATCGATAATTCGGCGAGTATGAACGCCGTCGAAGCCGAAGCGACGCGGCTGGAAAAGGCCCGGAACCATGCCCTGGCGAAGATCGGTCGGATGCGCATGGGAGATCGGTCTTGCGTGATTGCGACCAGTCCGACCCCCGGGGTGGTCTGCGGCTTCACCGATCATCAGCGGACGTTGAAAAAGAAGATCCGGGCGCTTTCCCCGACCGACGGTCCGACCCCGTTGGCGGAGGCGTTGTCCCTGGCCCGGCATCTATTGGCCGGCAAAGGCGAGGGGCGGATTGTCCTGCTGACCGATGCCGCGGGCGCGGCGGACGTCAACACCGATCTCTCCAGACGCGATCGAGAGACCTTGCAGATCCTCCCTTTCGGAAGCGAGGCGGGAAACGTCGCGATCACACGTTTCCAGACCCGCCGCTCGCTCGGCGACGCGATGACCTACGAGTTGCTGGTGGAAGTGTCGAATTTCGAAAAGGCACCCGTCGAAACACGATTGGAGCTGGAACTGAACGGATCGCCACTCGATGTGCTGCCCCTGAAGCTCGAGCCCGGCGAGATCCACCGACGAGTCTTGACCAACATGGCGACCGAAGGAGGTGTGCTCCGCGCCGAACTCCCTCACGACGACGCGCTGCAGTGCGACAACCATGCCCTGGCGGTTTTGCCGAACTGTCCTCCGCAGGAGATCCTCTATTTCGGACCGGAAGGTTTTTTCCTCCAAAATGTACTCCTTTCGCTTCCTCATGTTGAGATCCGTACGCTGGAAGAATCGCCGGCGAACCTCTCCGATCCTCAGGTGCTCGTCTGCCATCGAGAGGTTCCCGATCCACTCCCGGAGGGCAACGTGCTCTTGATCGATCCACGATTCTCTTGTGAGCGTTTCAAGGTGGGCGAGGTACTCTCCGATCCCCTGGTGACCGAACAGCAAGAGCACCGTTCGTTGATGCATCAAGTGAAGCTCGAGGACGTACTCCTGCAGGGAGCACGGCAAATCGACCTCGCCGAGGAATCCCCGGAACCGGAGGTGCTCCTAAGCTCGTTCGACCATGCCCCTTTGTATCTTTGTTGGGAATCGCCTCGGGGGAAGGTGCTCCTGCTCACCGCCGACCTCGAAAGAAGCGAACTCCCGCTCCGAACCGCTTTTCCAATCATGATTGCTTCGGCAATGAATTGGTTCCGGGGCTCGCAAGGCGAGTTCACCAGAGCCTTCTCGACTGCCGATCCGGTCACCGTTCCGCTGGAAACCCAACAGGATAAGCTCACGCTTCGTTCTCCGACGGGGAAGCCCCGGCCGATCCTGGTCGAGGAAGACCGCGTCGTCCTGGGGCAGCTTGCAAAATGCGGCCTCTGGAAGCTGGAACCCTCCCCCCAATCGCCAAAAACGACTTCCCGCCAAGGAAAGGCACCGGAGGAACTCGATCGGCAGATGAACATCGCCTGCAATTTGGTCGATCGGCAGGAGAGCGACCTTCGTGCCGTCCCTCCCTCCGCGGAACATGAATCGTCGCGATCGATCGCCGGCCTATTGAGCCGACCGATCTGGTTTTTCGTCATCACCCTGGCGATCTTCTTCAGCCTGAGCGAATGGTTCCTTTACCACAGGCGATGGGTCGAATAAAACGGAAGATTCCATGAACTGGTCCTTTGAATTAACACGGCCTACATTTCTAACGATGCTGCTGATCCTCCCACTTTTCTGGTGGGGATATCGGCGGAGCCTTGCCGCCTTTCCCCAGCGACAGATGATCGTTTCGCTGGCCACCCGATCGGTAATCGTGCTTTTCTTGATCCTTGCCCTGGCCGGCTTGACGCTTCTTTCGCCAACTCAGCAGAAGCAGGTCTTATTTCTCATCGATACCAGCCGCAGTATCGGTGAGAAGGCGCGAGAGAGCATCGTTTCATTTCTCGAAGATGCGCAAGGAGAGTCCGGCGACCATCGCATCTCTTTCTTGCCTTTCGCCCTTCATCCCAAAGAGGAACAAGGAGAAATGCATCCGGAACAATGGTTCGCCGAAGCCCCCGGCCGTCCTGAAGAGCCTTCTCCGCAGAGTGATCATGCCGATTCGAAGAAAACGCCGTCCATGGGAAAAGAGTCCCCTCCGAGAATGTCTCCTCGGAACGATCCTGACTTGGGCACCAATTTCACGGCCGCGATTCGCCAGGGAGCCGCTTCCCTTTTGCCTGACCATATTCCGGAACTGGTCCTTTTGACCGATGGCAACGAGACCCACCAGGAGGGGCTGTTCGCCGCCGTCGATGTCGGAGTTCCCGTGAGCACCGTGGTCTTGCCGGTCCGAGAGGAACCGGAGGTGCAAATGGCCGACCTTGCTCTGCCGCCCCAGGTTCGAGAAGGAGAGCCGTTTTATCTCGAGATCGAGGTCCACGCCACACGAGCGACCACGGCGACGATTTCGCTCTTCCGCGGCTCCTTTTCTCTCGTCGAAGAGAAAAAGGAATTGAAAGCCGGGTCCAACCGATTCCGATACCGGCAATCGGTTGAAGACCAGCGGCTCGCCGAATTCTCCGCCCAGGTTTCCGCCCCCGATGATACATTTCTTGACAACAATCGCAGCGCAGGCCTGGTTTCCGTCGCCGGAAAACCGAGAGTGCTCCTGATCGAGGAAGATCCGGGAAGCGTTCGGCAATTTCGCTGGGCGATGCAGCAACAGAACCTGGAGATCGAGGTCCGTCCTCCGGAAGGGATTCCCGACTCCTTGAGTGATTTGCAGAATCACGATCTGGTGATCCTTTCCGATGTTCCGGCGACAAGGCTCACCCGACAGCAAATGGAAACGATGCGGACCTACGTTCGAGATTTGGGAGGCGGGCTGTTGATGCTCGGGGGAAAATCGTCGTTTGGACTGGGAGGATATTATAAGACGCCCATCGAAGAAATCCTGCCGGTCCGATGCGATTTCGAAAAGGAGAAAGACTCTCCTTCCCTGGCAATGGCGCTGGTGATCGACAAGTCGGGCTCGATGCAGGGGATGAAAATGGAAATGGCAAAAGATGCCGCGAAAGCGGCTGTCGAGCTGCTCAACCCGCGAGATATGATTTCGTTGATCGCCTTCGACGGCGAAGCCACCGTCCTGTGCCCCATCCACGGTGCCATGCTGGGCGGCACGGTTGAGAACGCCATCGCTTCTCTACAAGCGGGAGGGGGAACGAACATCTACCCCGCCCTAAAGCAGGCTTACGATCAACTCGTCTCGACCAGCGCCAAACTCAAACATGTGATCTTGTTGACCGACGGCCATTCGCAGCCGGGCGATTTTTTAGCGATCGCCCAGCGGATGTCCAGCATGCAGATCACGCTCTCGACCGTGGGAATCGGAGGCGGCGCCGATTATGCCCTCTTGCAGAACTTAGCTCAGACCGGCTCGGGTCGGTCCTATCGATGCGAAGATCCACAGATGATCCCTCAGGTGTTCGCCAAGGAGACGATGGAGGCGAATCAGTCGACGATCAAGGAGGTACCGTTTCTCCCGCAAGTCATCACGCCATCGCCGGTCACAGGAAGCATTGCCTTCGATGCCGCCCCTCCCCTTTTGGGATACGTGAAAACCCGCGTCAAGCCGACCTCACAGTTCATTCTGGCCACCGATTCCGGCGATCCCTTGCTCGCCTGGTGGCGTTACGGCCTGGGCCACTCCGCCGCGTTCACCTCCGATGTGAAATCACGCTGGTCCGCCGAATGGCTCGGATGGAGTGATTTCTCGATCCTTTGGGCCCAAGTGGTGCGACATCTTATGCGTTCGTCGGATCAGGAACTTACCCGGGTCATGATGCACCCCCGCGATCAGCAATCCGAAATCCTCATCGACGCGGTGGATCATCAGGGAAACTTCATCCATGGATGCCAAACCAAGATGACGGTCATCCCTCCCGGCCTTGAGAAGGAAGTCGTTCCGTGCGAGGAGGTGGCGCCGGGGCGGTATCGTGCGACCTTTCCGACCGACCGTCAGGGGGCGTATCATGTCCATTATCAGTTCTCCCGCAAAGGGCGGCCCCTTCTTTCCGGTAGCCGGGGGATGGTCGTCGGTTATCCGGAAGAGCTGCGTCTGCGCCCTGCCAACGAAACCTTGCTTGAAGAGATCGCCACGGTCAGCGGGGGCAGGATCAACCCCACTCCAGCGGAGCTTTTTGTGGAAGATGGCCGCTTTGCTCATCGCAGTCTTCCGCTGTGGCCCCATCTTCTCGTGGCCGCGCTGCTGCTCTTCCTCTTCGATGTCGCCCTGCGGCGTCTCGAAATGCTTCCTGGAGCCTCGCACGCCGAGAAGATTTCCACAAAAATCCGCCGGAAAGGAGCCGCGTGACCCGATGTGTGTTCGAATGGCCCCCAATTCTTTAGTTCCCGTTCCCCCGCCTTCGTGTCCTTTTGCAGGAGGTAAGAGAAGATGAACGATTCGATGATTCGACATTGGGTCCGCACGGTCCGACGACGCCAACGATTGGCCCGCGCAATCCAATACGCGGCCTTCGGCCTCTTTTTGGGCGGAATAGGGAGCTGTCTGGTTGCCGTCCTCGGCCGCTGGGAACCACTCATTCCATGGGAGATCTTTTGGACGATGCTGATCGCCACACCGCTGCTGTTTTCCGGAGTCGCCGCGATGATCGGATACCTCTGGCCGACTCCGGCCACGGTCGCCGCCCACCGGATCGATCGGCATTTCCAGCTGAAAAATCGCGTCCTGACCGCTTGGCTGATCGCCCGCGATGAGCCGTCGGGGGCGGTCCACCTTCTCCAACAGGACGATGCTCGCAAACAGCTGATCGGATCCGATCCACGTCAGGTCGTTTCGCTTCGGAAATTCCGTTCCTTCCTCTTCTCGCTTTTCCCTGCGTTGTTACTCGCGGCGATCCTCCTCTTCCCTCAAACGAAGCAGACGGCGATCGCTGCCCGAGAAGAACCCAATCCTTCGATCGTCGAGGTTTCGGAGATTCTCGAAAAGGAGATGCTTCGTCAGCTCGAAGAAACGGCCAAGGAGCATCCGGACGTGCCGGAGATCAAAGAACTCGCGGAAACGATCGAGGTGCTCACCGAAGAATTTCAGCAGAACCTCGTCGACCGGAAGCAGTCGCTGGCGAATCTCTCCGAAATACAGGCGGCCCTGCAGGAGGCGATCGAAGCCTTTCAGCTCGAAGCGATGGAATCCTCGCTTTCCAAAACGGCACAGGGACTGGAGAACGTCGAGGTTTATCGGGAAGCCTCCGATCAAATGAAAAAGGGCGATTTCAAAGAGGCGGCGAAAGAATTGGAATCGGCTGATGCCTCGAAAATGACGAAATCTCAGTCGAAGCAGGCAGCGGCTCAGCTTCGCCAGGCTGCCGACGAGATGTCCCATGCCAAGATGTCTGAATGTACCGACAAGTTTGCCGATTCCCTGGAAGAACAGGAGCCGGGAAAATGTCGCCAAGCGGCCAACCAACTTGCCCAGATGTGTCGCAAGCATGCGATTCGCAAGGGAATATGCCAGATGATGAATTCTCAGATCGATCGACTTCGCTTGTGCAAGAATAAGTGTCGCGGCAGCAAAGCATGCAATCAAGACGGCGGCACAAGCAACCATCTAGCCAACCGCCCGTCGGAGAGATGGGGAAAGGGCTCGGCCGATCCGTTGGGGGATCCCACTTCGCCGTTGGATGCGACACGAGAGCAGGAACAACTCTCCGGTCGAATGGGTGACGGTCCTAGTCATAAGCAAACCCTCCGTACCGAGAGCGGTTCGGCAACGATGCAACGCAATTATCGCGAAGTCTACCAGGAGTATCAGAAACAAGCCGAAGCGGTACTGGAAAACGAGCCGATTCCCCTGAGTCATCGCCAGACGATTCGACGCTATTTTGAAAGGATCCGGCCACAGCAGGCCGAAGAGTAAACCCGAACCCCGCACCTCGTCCTCATTTGCAGCTTACATGCTCAATGCCCCGTTTCACGCCGCACTTCCGGCGGGAACCATGCCATTTGCAGCAGTGAAACAGCTCGGCGACAATGCAGCCGCCTCACATTCCAAACAACGACCTTTGGAACTCACAGTCGAAAACAAGCCCCTTTCGGAGGAGATATCATGTTTCGCCTTTTCAGCATAGGAATCCTCGGCACTTTCGGTCTGAACCTTGCCTTCTCGACCCTGCTTTGCATGTCGGCCTCTGCCGAAGAGAAGGATCACAAGATGCCGGCGACGACCGCACGCTTTTTGGCCATCCTTGAGAAAAACCCTCGTCGGGGCACCTCATTCGACAAGGTTTTTCAGTACTATGTCGAAACAGGGAATATCGACCGCTGGGTCGAACGGCTTCACAACCAATTGGAGGAGAATCCCGAGAACGGCAAGGCGGCGCTTTTGCTCGGCATGGTTCAGTCCCGTCGTGGAGAGGAAAAACCATCTTGCGAATCGTTCGAACAATCCGCGAAGAGCGACCCAAAGAGCGCGGTGGCCGCTTATTACTGGGGGGAGATGCTTCTGCGGCTCGGCCAGATGGAAAAAGCGGCCGAAGTGCTGGAATCGGCATCCCGTCGGAATCCCTCACCGAAGGAGCTTCAGGAGATCCTGCAACATCTGGGACGCACTTATCTCCGCCTGGGGGAAAGGGAAAAAGCGAATGCGACCTGGAAACGTCTGAAGGATGCCTTCCCCGACAATTTGGAGGTCGTGGAAATTATCGCGGAGACCTATCTCCGCGAAGAGAAGTGGAACGATGCCCTGCACCAATACCAGCATCTGGCCTCTCGAACCCCGGAGGCTTCGTACGATCGAGTCCGCTATGTGATCGAGATCGGCGATATCAAAGTCGCCCAAGGGAAGACCGAAGAATCCATTGAACAATTCGAGCAACTCCTCGACCGACTCGCCCCCGAGAGTTGGCTGGCGGAGATGGTCCGCGATCGTATCGATAATGTCTTTGCGAGGCAGTACGACTGGTCCGGACTGGTCGAATACTACGAAACTCGCCTCGAGAAGCACCCTCAGGAATTAGTGAGCATGCGGCGGCTGGGACAAGCTCTGCTACGCGTGGGCAGGGTGAATCGTGCTCAAGAGACACTCGAAAGGGCACTGTCGCTGGCACCTTCGAACGAAGAACTCCGGCTGGAACTGATCGATATCCTCGTTTATCAAAAGCGGTTCTTGGAAGCGGCCGAGCAATACGAAGCTCTGATCGAGATCCACCCGAACCATCGCGATTATCTCGAACAGTGGGGACTGCTCGTCCTGGAAAAGTCGGACAAACCTCTCCAGGAACGGAAGGCGACGGCGGAAAAAATCTGGCGTCGCATTCTCCAGAGCGCTCCCGAAGATCCCTCCACGATCGTCTTTGTGGCCGATCTGTTCGATCAGGCGGAAATGTTCCAAAAGGCCGAGGCATTGTACCGAAAGGCGGTCGACCTTTCTCCCAATGCATTGCAGTACCACGAGTATTTGGGCAACTTCTATTATCGTCAAGAGAACCGGGAAAAGGCCCTTGCGAGTTGGAGAAAGATGATCGAAGGAGGATCGGAAAGCAAAGAGGCCTATTCCCTGCTGCTGGAAATCCTCTCGCGCTACGATTACCTCGAGGAAGCGATCGAGGTGGCCGAAAAGGCATGCGATTATGCTCCCGAGGAGCTCGATTACCATTTTCAGAAGATCGAACTGCTTCTCTTGGACGAGCAGAACGACCAAGCATCGAAAATGCTGCAAACGATTCGAAAAGAGGTGGAAACCGATCATCAATGGGAACGATACGCCGAGTCGCTCCTGAAATGTCACGAGGAGTCGTTGGAGGAGTTTCGCGAAGAGCTTTCCGCACAAGTGAAGAAGAAGCCCTATTCCGAAAAAACACCGGGAATCGGTCACTGGTTGGCCGGAAAGGTTGCGTTGGCCTTGGCCGATTATGATCAAGTGGAATCGTCTTTCGCGACGGCCCGGAAGAAAGATCCCGACTCTTCCCTTTTCGCCGAGTCTTTGGCTTCTCACTATGAAAAACAGGGGAAGGAAACGATGGCGATCGAGGTCTATCGGCAAATGATCGAAAAGGAGCCGGCCTTGCGTTCGGAGCACCTCAAGAAGATTGCTCGGTTGCAGTCGAAGATCGGACACTTCGACGAGGCGATCGGCACGGCCAAGCAGGTGTTGGCCACCGGCGTCGCCAATCCGGAAAGTTTTAAGTTCTATTCGAATCTATGCCTGGAATACGGCAAACTCGAGAAGGCCATCGATTCATTGCAGCAGGCGATTCAAGCCAACCCCGGAGAGAAGTACCTGATCCTCCAGCTTTCGCAATTGCTCGATCATGCCGGTCGTCCCGCCGAGGCGATCGAATTGGTCTGGTCGGTCTATGAGAAGGAAGACGACTTCCAGCAAAAAATGGAATTGATCTCACGATTGAGCAAACTGTACCTGTCGATGAACCGCTTCGACCACCTGATCGCCCGATTGAAGCGAGCGATCCCGCAAACTCGGGCCCAATCTCGCCTCCATGCATTCAGTCTGGCGATGGCCTACCGATCCGTGGAGGACGTTGCCCAGGCAAGGAGCCATTTGGAGGAGATCCTCCCTGAAAATCAGGAGGATATCTTCCTCCTGCAAGATCTCTCGTCACTGGCGGAGGAGATGGCCGATCTTCCGGGAGCGATCCGTTACCAAAAGCGGATTTGCAAGCTGAGCGGGCAGCCACAACATCGGCAGCGTCTGTTCGAACTCTACTTAAAGAATCAGCAACGCCCCCAGGCCTCGGATTTGCTCCAAGTGCGACTGGAAGAGCTGGAAGAACCGGCGAAGCAGATCAGCCTTTTGAAGGAGCTGTTCACGGCCGGGGAGTACGACCTGGCGATAGAAGCCATTGAGTTATTGAAGAAAAAAGATCCCAGAAACTGGGAATGGGATTACTTCGAAATCATCGTCCTGGCGACGAAGAAAGAAAAGGAAGCGTTCCGGCAGAAGCTCGAGGATTTCCGAAAACGAGAGATTCCCTGGAACGCGACGGCACCGAGCAGCCGCGGGAAGAAGCCCACCGTCGCCAAGCCGGCGTCTCACCAGCTTCCTCCAACCCATCAGCTCATGATGGCACAAATGTCCGCTCGGAACCAACAATCCATCCCTTCCCAAATCTCGGATGCCTTCAACAAGATCCTCGACCCGGTTCTACGACGCAAACATTACCAGCTCCAGGGAATACGTGCCAACTGGCACGGCACCCCTTTTTCGGCTTTGCCGGTTCCCAAAGATGGCCTGCAAGCACATCTCTTCCTGGCACACTGGCGAATCCGGGAAGCATTTGAGTCGGAGGAGCTTCTCAAATTAATTGAGAAGATGAAGCAAGAGTACGATTCGGGCTGCGAAGATCCCCGTCGACTCTTCGACCATTATATCTTGATGTCTTCGATAGATCATCACAATTTCCGAAGGATACTTTCGGAAAAGCATCAAAAAATGTTCGATCGCCAGTGGAAGTGGGATGTCCTCACGGTTCTCGCCCAAGACGCCCCCGATCGTTGGCGGAATCCATTTCTACAACAGTATTTTTCCATTTTCACGGAGATGGTTCGTCGGAAACAAATCGCACAAGCTTCCGACTCCAAGGCCCCCGCTCCGCCGAACGCTCCGGGAGGACCGGAGGAGAAGCTCCCTGAGATCCAAAGGCATCACCATCTTCTTTGTTTCGAGTTGCTTCGAGAAATGGCCGAGAATGCGAGATTGGCGGAGATTCTCCCTTTCGGGAGGGGATATCTTCATGGGGACTCCGAATTCCAAGCCTTGCTGAAGAAGGAAATGGAGAAGGTCGGCGTGGGGAAGGAATATCTCGCGCTCAGGGATCGCATCCAGGAAAAAGTCGAAGAGGTGGTCCCTGCGCAGCATGCCCGTCTCGAAGAATTGATGGGGAGTTTCATGAAGGACGATTATGATCACATGTTGGAATTACTCCAGAAGAATCCGGAATTGATCGGGCATTTACCGACGGCCCTGAAGATTCCCGAGCTTCCCGATGTATCCATCGTCCAGTATTCTCCTCCGTCGGCGGGATTCATTCCTCATCATCCACAAATTGCGCCGCAGGAAGAATCCCGAGACGAGGAGGAAGCCGACTCCCTGACTCCCGAGGAAGTCTTCGAAACCAAACTCAAACCGCAATTGCAATTCCATCTCTTCCGGCTCGAACCGCTTTTGCGCCAAGAGAATTCCCCCTTCGAGAACGTCGATGCAAGCATGGTGGCTCCATGGCGGAATCCTTCGAGAAATTACACCTCTTATCTCGATAATTGGGTCCGGCAGACGTCCAACGCGCTCGAATCGCGCTCCTCACATCGCGGTTCCTATTCGACCAGCTCTTTCGGGGGCAGCCGTTTCGGCATGTCTCCCGTACGGAGTCATTCTGATTTTCAAGAGTGCTATTCCGATTTCTTCGACCTGACCACCACGACCAGAAATCTCTTCTCCCACGAGATTTTCCTTCCCCATGGGAGCATCCAATACCCCGACATGCCGGTTGACCTCCAAGAGAAGCTCCGCGAGGAAAGAATGCAATATCGTCAACTGTTCTTCGATTATCTGGAAGAACAGATCGCCAACCGCAAGGGACGGGAAAAGGAGATTGCCCAAAAGGTGTTGGCCTACCTGGAGTTTCTGACCGAGGATCAAGAAGAGCAGTTTGCCACGTTGCTCCAGAAGTTTCAGTCGCTGGAGGAGCCTTCCGAGAAGATGCGCTTCTTTATGATCGATCTACTACTGAAAGAGGACGAATTCACCGAGGTGATCGGTATACTGGAATCGTTGGAGACCACCAGTGGAGAGGTTCTTAAGAAGAAAGAACAGTTGATTTTGAACTGCTGCTTGCTGTCGGATGACTCGAAATGGAAGGACCGTGCCCGGCAGGCGGCCCAGCGACTCTACGGATTCCGGCTCAACGAAGAGCAGCAAAAGCGGCTGATCCAGTCTTTGAGGATCTTGGAGATGGATTCCCTGGCCGATACGCTGCTCAGTCGACTCGTGCGTGTTAGTCGCAACGCGCATTCTCTCCTGTGGTGTCTCCAGAAACTGTCCGAGAGTGGTCACGAGGAAGAACTGGTGATGATCGCCCAACGAATCCTCCGCCTTCCCGCCTCGACGCCCAATAGCCATTATCTGAAAAAAATGGCCTACACGGAACTCGAAAAACTCGGTCTCTTGGAAAACCAGATCGAAAAACTCGAAGCCCAATGGAAGGCCGCTCCGGGGTCGCATGAGATCATGAAATCGCTCGTAATAGCCTATCACAAGGAAGGAGAAACGGCAAAGGCGGAAGGAGTGATCCGGCAATATTTGCAAGATCTGCCCGATGACCCGGAGAAAATCGAGGAGACGATCGGACTCTTGATCGAATTGGATGATTACCAAAGAGCGGTCTTTCTGATCAAATCGCAGTTGTACGAAGATCCCTCGCTCATTCTGACCGGAAATATTTCTTGGTCCTATCGGAGAGCTTTTAGCGAGACCGACCAGAAAGACTGGATCTTCTCTCAGATCTTGAAATGCGATCCCGAAAAATACCCGGCGATTATGCAAAACAGCTCCCGCTGGAGCGAGTATTTCAATGACAGTTGGACGCATCAAGTCGACGAAGAAATCATCAAAAAAGCATGGATCCACCTATGGCAATGCTTCGACCATCTCGAGGATCGAAAATACCAACAACGCACTCAGTTCCTTTCGAATATGAGGTTCGCTCGTCTTCCAGAAAAAATCCAGCCGGTTTTCCTGGATAAGATTTGGAAAATGATGCAAATCGGTCTGAAGGAAGACAAGAGCGTCGAATGGGTATGCTCCATCGATTCCACTTCGTCGGAAAACGGAATCTACTATTTCGAGAACGAATGGACGAAGTGGTTGATGCATCTCGAGGACCCGGCGAAGGAGAAGGAACTGGAGAAGCTTTTGCGTGCCCGCCTGAAAAGAGCATCTCGGGAGGAAGAGGAATCGGCGGAAAAACAGCCACCGACGGGGCGTACGGCCCTAAGGGTTTACTCGAGTTCCCACGGCTCCCTTCTAGTGTCGGAAAATCAGCAGGAGGAGGATACGGCCATTGAATCCGCCTACAGTCGTTACATGCTTCTGACATTGCTTCTGAAGGCGAAAAAGCAAAAGGAGGCCAGGAAAGTATGGGAGGAGATGCATGCCAATCTGGAAAAGTCTCTCGAGGAACCGATAGACATCCAGCCCTTCTATATGAGCGGATTGATGCTTTACCAATGCCCGGGATTCGAGAAGGAGTCCAGGGAATGTTTAGAGTTGATTTCCCAATTATCGGACAATTCGAACATGCATTCCCATTGGCGGCAACAGGCGATCGAGCAGTTGATGACGATCTACATTGAGGCAGGCGAGTTGGAGAAGCTCCAACAACTTGTCTCCGATGCCTTGGATCGCTTCGAGCGATGGCACAAGCTCTTCGAACACGAAGGAGACCATAAGCATTTTCGTCGTCTCTCCTCCTATTTCATACTTTTTTCACAGATGGCGAATTTGATGCTGAAGGAGGATCAGCCGGAAATCTTTCTGGAGATCAACGCGGGGTTCCTGCGAATCGCGCGCCCGTTTTTCCGTAAAATCGAAGATCGTGGCAATCAGTCCTACTCTCATGAAATCGACCAGTATTTCAATGCCGTTGAAAGAGTGTTGACGACCGTTTCCCCTGCACAATGGGCCGAGCACCCCGAGTGGCTGCTGCCGGTGGTCAGGGCGGAAGAGGAGACTGAGTGGAAGGTCTTTCCCTCTCCATGGAACGACGCATCGTTGTTGCTCGAAGTCTGGCAAGATGAACAAAACCGGATCCAGATGGATTGTCTGGGGGTGAACCTTTGCGAATTTCTCGAGCGTGAAGAACGTACCGAAGAGATCGCGTTGTATCGACGCCTGATCGCTCAACTCCGCCAGGACGATCCGGAGGATCTTTCTCTGCTTCTGACCGAGACGATCTTCGCGTGCTACTTCGCAGAGGAAGCAGAGCGCCGGGAGGCGATCGCCCGATGCGTTGAATGGATCGAATCGCATCCGGTGAAAACGAACGACCAAAAAATGGCTCCACATATTCCTTATCGTTTCAGGATGATGGAAGCGAGAAAGCACCAATGGCAACTCGCCTTCTGGGTTCCCGTCCGGTATTTTCTGGAGAACGATCTTCCGATGGAACCTTGCCTGGAAGCGGACCTTGTCCGATTGGCCGAACGCAGCCTCGAGAGCTGCGATCAGATACGTGCCTACCCAGGCGCTTACCATCATTCGGTTCAGCAGCAACAACTGAAATGGTCCTTCTTATGCCGTCTGCGACAGAACGAGCGATTTCGCGAAAACTTGGCTTCCGAAGCAGCGATGAAGCAGTTCGTTTACGATACCGTCAAGGGGTTTCTGGTGGACGAGAAAGGCGTCTTCATAAGACATGAATCGGAGGATTGGAGAATCATCCTCGAATGGGTGCCCCGGCTCATTTCCCGGGGATACTTCCCCCAAGTGGTGGCGGCACTCGATGAGTCCTTTCCCGACGGTTACTGGCCGAAATCTCCGGTCGGCGAAAAGAAGCCGTCCTCGAAACAGCGCCGCCTGATGGTGGCCCTCCTCTATGCGGCGAACGAGGCAGCCGTGGAGAATAATGATAATCTCGAGGATTTTTATGCGTTCCTTGAAAATCTAGTGCTTCCGGAAAATTCACCGACCAGTATCTTCTTCGGAGCATACGATACCGAGGGACGACTCGCCAGCCGCTCCGACACCCTGCCCCTGCTCTTGGTGAGGCTGGCCCGGAGAACCGGTAAACTTTCCCAGCTCGAAGAACGTATCGCGACGAGAGAGGCCAACGAAGAACAACCTGGAATACTGGCGACCATGAAGATGATCCTCGCGCTGGAAACCGGCCGTGAAGAGAAAGCTCGGGAATGTGTCGATCTATTCTTGACCTTGTTCGACGAAGTGGAGGTGAAGAAGCAGGTTCATCTCGGCCACCGGGCACTGTTGGCGTTGGCTCCCGTCCATGATGATATGGATAAGATCGCGCCGGTGCTTCCGCTGATCGTTCCCGCCTTAGAGGCCTCGCTCAAAAACGGCAAGGAGCAGTTGCCCAATTACATGCGCCCCGTTTTGCCGCGACTGGTGCATCATGCCATCAAGCAGAACGACCTCGCTTTGGCGGCGACGATGGCCGATTATTACCGTCTCTATTGGAAACGGGTTTTCAAAGAGCGCATTTACCCCGACCACCTCCGATTCCGAATCGATCAGAAACTTTCCGAGGCGGTGGAGCAGGCCTTGGCTTCCGAGAAGCCGGAAGAGGCGATCCCCGTACTCCGTTACTTCGCCGATGAACCGATCGACTCGTTCCGACGGCTCGATTTGTCCGAATGGCTCGACCGGCTCGAGACATCCGTGGATGCCTTACCGGAAGATTTCGATTTGGCCTGCTATCGGCGCGAAAATACGATGTTTCTCGAAAAAAAGAACGCCGATTCTCCGAAAACGGCCGACCGGAGAGTGCACGTGTGGACGAAGAAACGCGCGGAATCGCTCTCCGGGCTTCCCGAACTTCCGACAGGCAAGGAAATCTATGCTCACGACTTCGAGAAACCGGTGGGGCGGGAGTGGTCGCTTGACCGCCGGGAGATCACCCCCGTGGAAGGAAGAACATTCCTCGGGCAGTTCAGCGGAATCTCTCCGGAGAACCAGGTCGATTTGACGTTGAAAGATTTACCCACCCACGAACTGCTCGTGGTCCGCTTCGATCTGATGCTCTTTCAATTTTGGGAAGGGTTGCCTTACGACAGATGGAAACTTCAGGTCGACGAACGATTGCCGGTCATTGAAACGAGTTTTTTCAGCAGCCACCTCATGGAGAGGGAAGATCGCGATCAGCTCTGGCCGGATTCACTCCCGGAAAAACCGAATCGAGTGAAAGACTTGATCCTCTTCGTGCAGCAAAATGAATTGATGCATCCGAAGTTCACGGGCGCGACTGAGGTCGATTCGCTCGGTTATGGTCAAGGAATGGAAGATCACGATTCTCCATCCTACCGGGTACGGCAGTCGCTCTTCGGAGGTTCTGATTCGAGCGAGACCGATAAACCTCTCGGGTTCGACATGGTCTATCCGATCGAAGTGGTCATTCCCCATCGCCGCGATACGGCGAAGCTCACTTTCTCCGCGACGATGGGAGAATGGTACTTTGTGGCGAACTGTTTGGATCCGAGTCACCAAGAAGGCTGGGGCCTCGACAATGTTCGAGTGCAGGCTGTTGCAAAGCGGCCCGAGTTCTCCAAGAAACAATTGCAAGATTGCTGGAATGCCCTCAAGGGGCCGCCGGTAGCCGCTCAGCGTGCGGCACAAATCCTCATCGCCGCCGGGCCAGAGGCCCTGAAATTCGTTGAAAAGCAATCGCCTCCCGAGCCGGCCCGACAACATCGCTGGAAGAACCTCCAGAAAATACTCACCGAATCGACCCCGTGAGAGGAGAAGCGAGCGTATTCCTTCCTACCATCGGGAACGGAAAGTGTCGCAAAAGGCGAGTGAACCAACTTATGCCATATGCTACAACCGGTTGGTGAAATTACAGAAGATCGCGTATTACTACGCGGATTCGATTTTGAAGTCCGCATAGTGGACACATAATCACTGGCTTATGATT
>CAZWCE010000027.1:0-40560 GCA_964632505.1 uncultured Planctomycetaceae bacterium
TTTATACGGTGGAGGTTTGCGTTTGGGTGAACTCATCCGACTACGGGTCAAGGATCTGGACTTCGACGCTGGGCTTGTCATCGTACGCAGCGGCAAAGGGGATAAAGATCGAACGACGCTTATGCCTCAGACTATTAAACAGGATATTCAGAAACACCTTGATGCGGTTCGAAAGCTGCACAAAGCCGATTTAGCGAAAGGATATGGCGAGGCACTGTTACCGAACGCCTTGGTGAGGAAATATCCAAACGCCGGTCGTGAATGGGGTTGGCAATACGTTTTTCCAGCAAATAAAATCGCTTACGATCCGTCAGACGGCAAGACGAGGCGTTATCATCTGCATGAAAAAGCCCTACAATCAGCTATTCGCCGAGCCGTTTTAAAGGCAGGTATTCCAAAGCATGCGACGGCCCACACTTTACGCCACAGCTTCGCGACTCATTTACTGCTCAAAGGGACGGACATCCGTGAGATTCAGGAGCTGCTTGGGCATAAAAGCCTTGAAACAACGATGATTTATACACATGTGGTTAAGGATTTGAAAACACAAGCATTGAGCCCCTTAGACGACATCGAAATGTAAGTCATACTGCAAGATTTCAAGTGTAATTGAAGTCACCCGAAAGATGTCGCCTCTCCAGAACCGGCGAAGGGCTGCCCAAAAGCATCAAATATTCATGGTTTCTTGGCATTGATTCCGGCACTATTTTGATGCTCGCATCACCCGCTCGGGAGAGGGAGGTCAAGAAACGAAAAACGCCGCAGCGCTAAGTCTTTATCTGACAAAGCGTTACGGCGTTTCTATTTTCCGGAAAGAGTACACCCCACAGGATTCGAACCTGTAACCTTCGGTTCCGTAGACCGATGCTCTATCCAGTTGAGCTAGGGGTGCCTGTCGAACTACATGAATCTACTCATGTATCGGGTTTGCGTTCATCTACGAACACTCCCAACGAACACTCCCATTCGACATGAAACCGATATTTTAAGATATTGCCTTCGTATGACAAGGGGGCAAATCGATTTTTCTTCCATCGACGGCGAGAATCCCCTCTGAGAAGTGGTCGGTTCTCCGATCCCCACGTCGGCACATCTGGAAATGAAGACGCTTCAGAGAGACTTTTCCCCCTTCAGCCAATGCTTGAGGAAGAGGAGGACGCGCCTTCTCATCTCAGCGGTTTCTTGGTGACCCACCTCATAACGATGTAACTGCCACGCTTCCGGAGCCTCTTGGTAGGAATAGATCTTTTTCAGCTCTTGATCGATTCGGTCCAGTCCGGCGGGGGGAGTGAGTGGGTCGTGATTGCCGGCCAATGAAAGATGCGGGCGTGGAGCGATCAAAGCGTTGATTTGTGCGGTGGAGAAATGCTTGAGCAGCCTGGGGATGTAGTAGTAGATCCCGTGTTCGCCGAGGCCCCGGTTTTCGAGAAGGGCCTGGAAGTCGGTCAGACAGCAAATGTCGACGCATGCGGCGATTCGGGTGTCCAAAGCCGCGAGCCACCAGCTCAACGTGCTGCCCATCGACATGCCGACCGCCGCAATGCGTTCGGGATCGACGTCCGGGCGTGTTACGAGATAATCGACCGAGCGGAGAGCATCGAAGACCATCATCCCCCAGAGTACTTGCCCTTTCCAGAGCATCTCCTTGAAGAGTTCCGATTCGGTTTTGCCCCGACGTTCTCCAAAGCCCCACATATCCAGACAGAGCACGGCATAGCCTTTGGGGACAAGTTCAGGCCCATAAGGCGGATCGGTCAGAAATTCGCGTCCGAGGTGTACCTCTTCTTTGCCGATGGTGTAATCGCCGCCATGAGCATGGTGATAGAGCACGCAGGGAAATGGAGGTCGTCCGGATCGGGGCTTGAGGAAATAAGCCGGCACCGGCTCTATGCCGTTGAGGTCCAATAGGAGCGTTTCCGATAAATAGGATTCATGCTCGGTTTGGGAGACGATCTCCGCATGGAGCGGCCGCTCGCGCGACGGAAGTTCACCAAGGAGCGAAAGGAGTTGGGTACGGCGATGGGAAGACGACATCGACACCCTTTCTTTGAAGGCATGGCCTGAAGGGAACGAAAGGCTTGATCAGACAGAAAATCCCTGTATGCTTAGCTTACGCAGTTCTTCAGCGAAACGCAAGACAGATCGATGAAATGCAGGATCAGGCGATCGGGAAGGGGCCTATAAATGAACATTTTTGCACTAGAGCCCTATTATGGAGGAAGCCACCGATCCTGTCTCGATCGGTGGTGCCGCACGAGTCGGCATCGCTGGGTTCTTCGGACACTGCCCCCTTATCATTGGAAATGGCGGATGCGGCATGCGGCGATCACCTTCGCGGCATCGCTTGGGCAAAGTCAAGGTGCCTCGGACGACTTCGATCTTATTTTCTGTAGTTCGATGCTGGATTTGGCGACGTTTCGAGGGCTGGCGTCCGCCGATATCGCGAGGCTTCCCGCGATCGTCTATTTCCACGAAAATCAACTCACCTATCCGGTGCGTCGCGAAGAGCCCCGCGATGTTCATTTCGGTCTGACTCAAATGAACGCTTGTCTGGCTGCGCAAGAGGTCTGGTTCAACTCGTCGTTTCACCTCGAGGCCTTCTTGTCGAGGTTGAGTGAGATTCTCAAGACGATGCCTCCCGCCGAACTCGGCGAGCCGGTGGAGGCGATTCACCGTAAGTCGCGGGTCGTTCCACCGCCGGTTTCGCTTCTGTCGCCGTTGGAAGAGAAGGATAAAAACAAGCCGCTTCATCTGCTGTGGTCCGCGCGCTGGGAACACGACAAAAATCCCGAAGCGTTTTTCGCCGCGTTGAAGCTGCTGGTGGACCGAGGATTGGACTTTCGGGTGAGTGTTCTCGGCGAGCGGTTTCGAGAAGTTCCCGAGGTTTTCTCCAATAGCCTCGAATGGCTCGGGGATCGGGTTCTTCACTGGGGATTTCAACAGTCTCGGAACGATTATACCGACGTGGTCCGCCGGGCCGATGTTTTCGTTTCGACCGCACGGCACGAGTTTTTCGGCATCGCGACGGTCGAGGCGATGTCGGCGGGTGTGGTGCCCTTGCTTCCCGATCGACTTTCCTATCCGGAATTGTTGACGAGAATGGAGTTGGAGGAAGATCTCCAGCGACGGCTTCTTTTCGACGGCTCCCCGGAAACGCTCGCCGAGAGGATCGCTGCGATGGCCAAAGCAAAACGGAACGACACCATCGCCCTTGAGAAAGAAGAGGGAGTCGATCTCGGCAGGATTTCCAAAATCATTTCCACGTCAGCGCATCGTGCGTTTTCCCTGGAGAAGATGATCGCCCTATGCGATGATCGAATGGCCTCGCTCGAATCGGAGCATCCATTCGGCCACGGAAGATAGTCATGCTTTGAGTGCGGCATCGATCAAGAACCGAACGAGCATCATGATAGACCACGAATCCAACGAATTGCACGAGAAAAAGGCGATCTGTGCTTGCGGGGAAGATTCTCCGCATGGAGGGACGCCGTATCAGACGACCGCCCGAGACACGAGAATGCGGTAAGGAAGATAGGCCGTTAGTCGGTGTTCGGGATCGAAATGGAGTACCCCGCGGATAGGACCGAATGTTTCTCGGAGCGACTCGACGACTTCTTCGGGATTGTCCAAGTGATAGCGCGTCGTGAGGTCCTCGAGGTAGAGTGGAAGCGGGATCGTCGGCATGATCGAACAGGTGACCATCCTCGCCTGATTCAAACGATCGACCAACTTATCGGTACGGGGAAACCACTTCTTGATGCCCATCAGCTTGTAGAGCTCATTCACGCACTCGATCACCAGTTCGTCTTCATGACAAACGGTCTGGTGGATGAAGCACTCGCCGGGTTTCATCAATTCGCGAATGCGATCCAACAGCAGATCGAATTCGTACTCCGGAAAATAATGAAACACCGAACGCATCAAGAGCATGAGCGTATCTTCTTCGTGGGCGACCAGATCCTCGCGTTCCAATTCGATGATCGTGCGGCAAAGGTTTTTCACATGAGCGTCGGCATTTTCCGCCAATTGTGTTTTGGAAATGTCGACGTTCATCAGTCGCAACCGGGAGCAGTCGAGGCATTCTTTCAGTCGATGCAGCAAGAATCCCGTCCCCCCTCCGAGATCGGCAATGACATCGGGAGAACCGGTGTGCACCTTGGAAAGAATCCTCTCGAGAAATGGACGCACCGCTTCGGTCGATCCGAAGAAACCACGATGAAACA
The DNA here is from genome assembly GCA_964632505.1 of uncultured Planctomycetaceae bacterium. Taxonomy (GTDB): domain Bacteria; phylum Planctomycetota; class Planctomycetia; order Pirellulales; family Thermoguttaceae; genus CAZWCE01. The sequence continues at coordinate 4,224 of CAZWCE010000027.1, forward strand.
GTTCCCATGTGGCTCCGTGAATCTCGGTTTCCAGTTGTAGACTTCGGGTATCCATAAACTGCCTGGGAGGTACTGAGGCGCACCGCTTTCCAGTGAGACTCACCGATCGACGGTGGAAAGGATGCTGCGTGAGAGATTCCCTTTTTCGCAGCGGCCCCATGGGCGCGAACCAAGAAAGAGAGTCTCAGAGACTTGTGTTCCCTGTAACCGTAATATAGATTATTCAATCAGGCTCCCCCGCTTCGAAAGACCATATCAGAAAGGAATTCGCCAATGCCTCTTCACAAGATACCGGCTGCACGACTTATTGCGCTGCTGATGATTTCGGCGTTTCTCGCGATTGCAACCCTGGTAGCTGTCCCCGACGTCTTGGCGGCCCGGCGACCGTCAAAACCGAACGTCGTCCTGATCTTCTGCGACGATCTCGGTTACGGCGACATCGGCCCCTTCGGTTGCCGACACCACCGGACTCCGAATCTGGACCGCATGGCAAAGCAAGGACGCCGCTTCACCAGTTTCTACGTCACCAGCGGTGTCTGCACTCCCTCACGGAGTTCCTTGATGACCGGTTGTTATCCGAAACGGGTCGGACTCGATCAGAACGAAACCGGCGCCTGGGTTCTTTTTCCGGGCAACAAGGAAGGCCTGCATCCCTCGGAAATCACCATCGCGGAGATTTTCAAATCCAAAGGTTACGCCACCGCCATGATCGGTAAGTGGCACTTGGGCGATCAGCCGGAGTTTCTCCCCACCCGGCAAGGCTTCGATCAGTATTTCGGCATCCCCTATTCCAACGACATGGGGCCTTTTCTTCCAGGCCGGGAACACTATCCCCCGATGCCGCTGTTGCGCGATGAAAAGGTCGTCGAGACCAACTGCGATCAATCGCAACTGACACCGCGCTACACCGCCGAAGCGCTCGAGTTCCTCGACGCCAACAAGGATCGGCCTTTCTTTCTCTACTTCGCCCATACCTTTCCCCATAACCCGGTGCATGCGTCGGAACGTTTCAAGGGCAAATCGGCCAACAATCTGTACGGCGACTGCGTGGAGGAGATCGATTGGTCGGTCGGGGAACTGCTCGATCGGCTCGAGCGTCACTCACTGGCCGAAAAGACCCTCGTGATCTTCACCTCCGATAACGGCGCCGCTTCGCGATGGGGAGGCAACAACGGGCCGCTTCGCGGATTCAAAGGAAGCACCTGGGAGGGCGGCATGCGGGAGCCGTGCGTCATGTGGTGGCCGGGACAGATCCCCGCCGACACCTCTTGCGACCAGTTGATGTCGACGCTCGATCTCCTCCCGACCTTTGCCCATTTGATCGGGGCTCAAGTCCCGCAAGACCGCATCATCGACGGCGTCGACGCCACCGCGCTGCTTTTCGAACAACCATGTCCGCCTTCGCCGCGTGAATCGTTCTTCTATTACTTCCGCGACCGACTCCAAGCGGTCCGCAACGAGCGGTATAAGCTGATCCTGCCGAGAAAACAGGGCAAGAAGACCATGCCGATGCAGCTTTACGATCTGAGAGACGACCCCGGCGAAAGCAGGAACCTGCTGGAAACCTATCTTGCCGAAACCCCGGAAATCGTCGCGGCGCAGAAGTCACTGATGCGATTGGCCGAATCCTGTCGCAAGGATCTCGGCGACGGCAAGGAGATTCCCGGAGAGAACTGCCGCAAGCCCGGATTCATCGAAGATGCCAAACCCCTTGTGCCTCGGGAAAAGAAGTGACCGTGCACGCACAATCACGCCGAACAAGAAAAAGCCTCAACCGGCCTGATCGATCCGCTGGAGCGGGATGATCAGCTCGCGCCGGGTGATCGGTCGGGCGAATCGGTAAAGCCAAGCATTGCCGCGCTTGCCGACGATCTTGGTCGATTGCATATGCCGCAGGCAGTAGGCGATTTTTTGGGCTTCCCATCGTCGGATCGAGAGTTCCCGGGCCAAATCTCCGGTGTCGAACGGTTCCGGGATGTGGGGACAGGAGAGGAGTTTCCGCAAATCGCCGGCGTGACGCAATCGGTAAACCGAACAGATTTCAGTCAGCGTCTGGCATTCCACCACGAAATCGCTCTCCCGGCGCCGACGACGGCGACCATGGCCGGGGTATCGGATTTCATCGATCTCGATCAGCGGGACGTCGAGCGTCAGACGCGGATGGGGAAACGTCCGGGTGAAGTAGACCAGCTCCTCGAAGATGTCGAGAATGGTGCGCCGCTTGGGACTCCACCGCGATTCCACGATCTTTCCGCCTTTTCGATTTCGCTTGAGCAGGCGTTTTTTCACCACCAAAGGCTTCACCACCAGCAGGCGGTGATCTTCGAGCAATCGCCGGACTTTGCGGGAGATGGCCGAGAGGGAGCCGTGCTGGATTTCGATCAAGCGTCCATCGCGGACGGCGTCGATCCGATAGCTCCCCATCCGCACTTCCGTGGCGCAATCCTTTCCGGCATACAGCTCCTTGAGTTGTCGGTGCAGTTCGCTTTCCATTGTGTCTCCGGATACCTTACCGCCGACCGCTTCTTCTATTGGCTCTATTGGCCCGATCGCTCGTTTTCGGCCGAAGAATCCTAATGAATTATTTCGACGAAAAGAACCTCAAAACCGGAAAAATCTTTGAAACCCCTTTCAGAATTCTTTATAATATAAATAAAATGTTTCGTTGTAGCTTGTTGTACGGCCACAAGTTATGAAACGACATGATTTTAGTTTTGTTTGGTCGGCCTGCCCCTCTTCGGAGCTCAACGTCTCGGTCCTTGAGAGCTTTTTGAATTTCGATTCATTATTCTCATCTTTCCTATCGGTTCCCATCGAAAAACAGGAGAACGTCATGCGAAATCAGAAGGAACACCGTGGTTTTACCCTGGTAGAATTGTTGGTGGTGATCGCCATCATTGGTATTTTGATCGCGCTTTTGCTTCCGGCGGTGCAGGCGGCCCGGGAGGCGGCTCGCCGGATGCAGTGCACCAACCACCTGAAGCAGATCGGTTTGGCGCTGCACAATTATCATGACACACACAATCACTTTCCCCTGCCGGGCATGATCGCCAACAAGCTGGGCTGGACCGTTTCGATTCTACCGCAGATCGAATACAGCACGATCGCCGACAAAATGGACTACAGCGCCGGCAGCCATATGGATCCCGGCAAGGCGGAGCCTGCTGCTACGCGGATCGATACCTACCTCTGCCCCAGTGCGACCAGTGAAGACGAGAAGAGCAAATACTCCGGAGAGGAATGGGAAGGCGAACGTCTTTACACCTCCCATTATTACGGCATTTTGGGTCCGATCGGCGTCAACCCGGTCGAAGGGGAACGTTACGAGGAAGGCGGTCGGAGCGAACCTTTCGGCGGCTATGCCGAACAAGGCATTTTTTGGCAGTTCGGCTGCAAGCTGCGCGATATCACCGATGGAACTTCCAATACGCTCATGATCGGCGAAATCTCTTGGAAGAAGATGTCGAAATATCGGGCCTGGCACCGCGCCAAGTTCGGCGACGACCGTGGTACGCTTTATATTCTTTCGAAGAGCCTGGAATACCCGATCAATTCGGAAAACGAATCGAAGTGGAACAGCGTCGCCTTCGGCAGCAACCACCCTGCCGGGGCGAACTTCGTCAATGCCGACGGGTCGGTCCATTTCGTTTCGGACACGATCAATTTCGAGAACTATCTCGCCTTGGGAAGTCGCGACGGCGATGAAGTCGCCACGCTCGGCGAATAGTCAGACACCTTTTTGCGGTTTTTTGCTTCCCGATCCCTTTTTCCGAAGAGGGATCGGGAGTTGTTTCCACTTCTTCCCCGGCGTTGCTTTTCCAATACGCTTCCCCGGGATCCCTCTATCCATGCAAGGTTCGATTCATGAAACGACGGCTTTCTGACGGCATATTTCGGCTCGGTTCCGTTTCCCTTCTTCTTGCTCTTGGCCTGGTGTTGTTGGTCGGTTGTGGCGAAAAAGGACCGAAACGCTACGACATTTCCGGCAAGGTGACGTACGGGGGACAGCCGATTCCCGCCGGTTCGATCACGTTCATTCCCAGTGGCGGCAACCAAGGACCCGCCGGTACCGCGATTATCGAGGACGGGTCCTACGACACCGGATCCGACGGAACCGGACATGTCGGCGGGACGCATCGCGTGGTCATCACCGGTCTGAGCGGAGCCGGCGACGACGAGTTCTTCCCGGAAGGAAAGCCGCTGTTTTCCGACTATGAGATCGAAATCGATCTGCCGCAGGAAGAAACCACCGAGGACTTCGAAGTTCCCGGGGATCTGGAAGCTCCCGAACCTTCCGCCAATATGGATCATGGTCCGTGAGAATCGCCGATGTCGCCGAACGGCGTTTTTCGCCTACGGCGGCATCTTTTTCCTTGGCAAGCCTAACGGGCTTCTTCAAGCGGCGGGAGGGTCGATTCCGAAATCACGAATCGTCAGTAGCGAGGCCAGGGAGTAGCCTTTTTTCTCGAACGCTTCCCGGCCTCCTTCCATACGATCGATGATGGCGATCACCTGCTCGACTTTCATGCCGGCCGCTTCCACCCGCTCGATCGCCTTCAGGGAAGATCCCCCCGTGGTGACCACGTCCTCGACGATCACCACCCGATCGCCTTCAGAGACCGGGCCCTCGATGTATTGATCGGTCCCGTGCCCCTTGCTCTCTTTGCGGACCATGAATCCGCGAAGGGGACGCTTGCCCTCGACCGCCGACATGGTGATCACCGCGGCGGTGATGGGGTCCGCCCCGATCGACATCCCCCCGACCGCATCCGGCCAAGGCTCGCCCTCTTCCAGCAGCGCGAGGATCCCTTCCCCGATCAGTCGGGCTCCCTCGGCGTCGAGCGTCACCTGCTTCCCGTCGAGGTAATAGCTTGCTTTCTTCCCGGAAGCGAGCGTGAAGTCACCGAATTTGAGGGATTTTTCGCGGATCAAGGACACCAGTTTCTCTTTCTCGTACACCATTTCTCTCCCAGGGGGCAAGAGGCTGCTTCGGCAAGTAGTTTCCAGGCAGGGACCGGACCGGGTGCGAAGACACCCGCAGGCCACACGGCCAAGATTTTACGAGAGAAATCGCTTTCCGACAAGGAGCGGCGAGCGCAAAAACGCCGCGGAAAGCAGCTCGGTGGGGACTGGCCGCATCGCAAAGAAGAATTCACCGAAAAGAGTTACCGCACGATGGTGACCCGGGAGCCTATGGTGAGAATGTCGAACACATCTTCCGCGTCCCGGTCGCCCAGACAGATCATGCCTTTGGCGTTGGAGTTGCCGATGCAAGAAGGATCGTGGGTCCCGTGGATACCGATCTCGTGATTCAGTCCGATCCAACGTTCGCCCAGCGGATTGTTCGGATCATCGGCATCGATACGGCCTTCCGGTCCGATGAACGGCGGATTCACCCTCTTCTCCTGGACGGTGTATTCCCCTTCGAGCCCGACCTGGTTCCGGCCGACGCCGATTCGGAACCGTCCGGCGTAATAGCCCCGCTCTCCCAAGGTGAGAAGCAGTTCATGGGCATCGAGATCGACGCGGGCATGAAAAGGACCGCGAACGACTTTCAAGGTCTGCCCTTCGGAAAGCGAGCCGTGAGGTGGAAGGCCGTTGATCTTCCGGAGAAGCTCCGAGGTGACGTTGTATTTTGCGGCGATCTCCTTCAAGGTTTCTCCAGCGGAAACCTGGTGAGCCGGCTCCAGCACCGGTTGTCGGGAATAGATCACCACACCGGCCAAATAATCGAGCATCTGGGTGATGGCACGGCGTTCTTCGGCGTTCAGTCCCGCCAAGTCGTAATGGGGACTCAATCGCTCAAGGGCTTTGCCGTGTTCACCAGAGTTGCAGAGCTCCTGCATCGCTTGGAGAAAATCGACGACCTGCTTGCGGACTTCGCCTCCGGTGAAGTGCATCGGAGGAGGTTGCGGTGCTCCGGCGGAAGAGGCCACCGGCGGATTCGCGGGCGCCTCCTGCTCGAGTGGATTCATCAACTCCGACGTTTCGGGGGGGATCCCCCTATTGCTCGCCTGATGGTTCGGTGCTTGTCGGGGAATCGGCATTTCACCTTCGGGAGGAGCAAGTGATTTTTCCTGCGGCATTTCCACGGTAGGTTCCGAAGGAGGTCCGGGGGAGCCGTAGACGGAATCGTTTTCGGACAGAGGATCCAGCGGCGCATCCCCGGAAGCGGCCGGCACCGAATCGTCGGCGAACTGATTCCAATTTCCCGCATCCAAGGAGTTGGTATTCGACGATGCCGAAGCGAACCCGGCCTCGCTGGGATCATTCGAAGTCATTCCCGTGTCCGGTTCGTCTGGCGGTGAAGCGTTGGGAGTGCCGGTCGATGAATCTTCCGCCATCCTGGGAGAGACCGCCGGAGTGGTGTCGGGCAAGGCCCCGAGAGGCGGCATGCCGGGAGGTGGAGATTCCGACGGAGCTTTGGCGTTGATTTCAGGATTGGAACCCTCTGTAGCGGATGGGGGATTTCCGGGCAGCGGTTCCTCTTGTTTTCGGCCGATGCGTGGTCCCTGGAGGCCGGAGGTTTGACCGGAAATCGAAGGGGCGCCCCCGATCGAAGGACTGGAATCTCCTCGGGCCATCTGCTCATGGCGTGGGGCCAAGCCTCCGATTCCAGGCGGTCCGGCGATTTCACTTTCTGATGGCCCACTCGACGACTCGGAAGCCGGGATGGAATCGAAATCATCTCGTGGAGCCGATGCTGTTGTAGGCGGCGCAGCCGGGGGAGCGTAGGGGATTTCGTTGTCCAGGCTTGCGGCATCGGGATTTCCCGAATGATCCTCAAACGGAAGTGCGCTGGAGGCCTCGGGGGAGGACGTTCCCTCTCCGCCGACGGCGGGAGCCGAGAACGGTGGGGCTTCTCCGGCGACGGGTTCAGGGCTGGAGCCATACGATGCGGCCGCCGCCGATGCTTCCACCGGGGGCATCGTCTCCTCCAGTTCCGCCGAGGGGACCGAACGCGACATGGCACCGGGAACATTCTCGAAAGGCACTTGCGTCGAGACGGAGTCCGGTCCTCCGGTGGTTTCCGGGAAGGAACCTTCAGCGAGAGAGGAATGTGTGGCGGAAGATACTTCGGCGGCCTCTTGCGCATCGGGGAGGCTGTCGGAGGCGAACATCGGAGGGACGCTCGAGGAACCTGAGGCAGACGAACCGGCAAGCGATCCCGGGGGCGTGGAACTCGCCTCGCCCAGCGAGATGTCGTTCAATGGAGCCAGTTCTCCGGATTCGGTGAACAGCGCCCCGGACGGCGTATCGCTGCCCGGTCCGCCGAGATTCATTCCCGATTCCTCGAGTTCGCGGCGCAGCGAATCGGGAAAGGCCTCTTCTTTGCCGACTTCCCCACAAATGATGGTGTACGCGCCGTAGCCGGCGAACGCCAGGACCACGACCACCAGAATCCCCTTCATAGCCTTCATGACCGTCCTCCATGACAAGTCATTTTTTCACACTCGGTATCTTGCTGGTCCCCAAAAATCGCCCCAAAGAGGCGATCATCGAGGCTCATTTCGGATGGAAATCTTCCGCTGTTTCCCACTCCGTTTCATGTTTCGCCGCTCGGAAACACACCGGCCATTCCAGGCCCTCGTTTCCACGTTCGGCAAGACGCATTATACTGGATCTCTCCCGGCGGCGATTGTTCGAAACCGGAACCCCGTGATATTGCGCGTTTGCAATGGCACTGTGTTTTCCGAGAATTTCACCCGTTTTTGATCAGGTTTTCCGATGCCCGATGCCCATGACGATTACGACATCTACCCGGAAGAGTATCTCGATGAAGCATTCGACGAGGAAAACTTGACGGAAACCTGTCCTTCCTGCGGCGAGGATATCTACGAAGATGCCGTCCGATGTCCCTACTGCGGCGATTACGTCACCTTTTCCACCCGGGGGTATCCGTGGAATCGGCGTCCGATGTGGTGGGTTCTCTTGGCGCTTCTGGGTATCGTCGCGACGGTACTCACCCTTTCCGGACTGAGCGGATTCTTCTGAATTCCCGCCAAAAACAACTTCTCGTCGAGGAGCTTACTCCAATCGCTCAGCAAGATCCAGAGCAATCCGGGACGTTTGGACCTTTTTTCAGAAAATGGTGGGAGAGATCTTGGTGTGGGGCGATGGCGGTCGATGTGGCACCAAGGAGGGAAAAGGATTCACGGTCGCGGAGGTCGTGACGCCTCGGTTCCGGCATTCGGGCAGGGAGGCCACCTCTCGGACAGCGACCTCGCTACACTACTTTGCGATGTTCAATCGAAGGAATCACCAGAGGCGCGCGGTCCCGCTATTCGTGTCGGAGCGCTTCGATCGGATCCATCTTCGCGGCGCGCATCGCCGGATAGATGCCGAAGATGACTCCGATCATCACGGAAATGCCGAACGCCAGCGGAATCGAGGCGGGAACGATGATCGGCTTGATATCCTGGACGACCGGGGGGAGTTGAGCAACGACCTCAGGCATCGATTGCTCGATCATTTGCATCGCCATCCCCGTGACGGGACGGCAAGTCAACCCGATCAGGACGCCGGTCAGTCCGCCGACGACCGAGAGGACGATCGTTTCGACCAAAAACTGGCGGATGATGTCGCTTCGCTTGGCTCCAAGGGCCCGCCGGATGCCGATTTCGCGCGTCCGCTCGGTGACCGTTGCCAGCATGATGTTCATGATGCCGATGCCTCCCACGACGAGTGAAATCGCCGCGATGAGCCCCATGAAAATAATGAACATCATCCGGGTGGTTTTCGCCTGTTCCAGGAGTTCCAGCGGCACGGTCACGCCGTAATCTTCCAAACGGTGATGTTTCTCGAGTGTCATCTTGATCAGTTCCGAGGTCTCCATGACGTTGTCGACATCGTCGATGCGGAGCGTGATTTGCGAAAGTTCGACAATCTCCCCCTGAATCGAACCACTTCCGAACTGAACGATCTGGTCGCCGATCCGCGACCAAAGGGTACTGATGGGGATGTAGACGTCCTTCGAGAAATCCTTCGCCGCCAGCGAACCGCCGATCCCGGCCGACGGAGCCCGAGGCTTGAGCACTCCGACCACCACGTAATAATATTGCTCCACGCGGATGGAACGGCCGATCGGGTTTTCGAACGGAAAAAGCCGCTCCGCCACGCCCGCGCTGAGAACGCAGTGATTGAGCTTATTCCGCTCCTCGAGATCGGTCAGGAAATGGCCTCGATCGATCTCCAGATTTGTGATGTTTGCGTATTCCGGTGAACAACCGACCAATGTGCCGTCGATCTCGCGGCCGGCATAGCCGAATGTCTGACGGATTTCTCGAACCGGAATGGCGCGTTTGATGGTCGGGATCGTTTCCGAGAGACGCTCGTAATCGGCCCGGGTGATTCCGTAGGGGACGAGCCCCCGTGTCGACCCGGTGACCTCTTGCGAGGGCTTGATGGTACGGACGATGATGTTATCGGCCCCAAGACTGGCAATCTGTTCCTGCGCCTTCGCGCTGATGCCTTCTCCGATCGCCAACAGCCAAATGACGCTCGCCACGCCGATGAAAATGCCCAACACCGTCAACAGCGAGCGCAGCGGATGCAATAGGAGACTCTTCACGCCAAGTTGCCAGGTACGAATCCAGAGTGTGAACATAGTGCTTCGCGTCGTTCGGAAATCATTTAGGTAGGAATGGAAGGGAAGGATTCATGGTCGCATCCGTCGGGGCCCTCGGTTCCGGCATAGCCGCTTGGAAAGCATTGTCTTCCGAGGGGCGTCCTCGCGACACGATGTTGCGACACATCAAAAACGCGGCCGTGGCCTTTCTCCCGGGCGTGAATCTCGCCGGGAGAGATTCCGGTCAAAGGGTCAGTGGCCGTTTCGGCGATCCGATTCCACCCAACCGTCCTTGAGCCGGATGATACGTTTGCTCCGGGCGCCCACATCGTCCTCATGGGTGACCATGATGATCGTTCTTCCTTCTTCGTTCAACTGATCGAGCAAATCGAGGATTTCGTTGGTGGTGACCGAATCGAGGTTTCCGGTCGGTTCGTCGGCCAGGATGAAGTAGGGGTTGTTGATCAAGCTCCTGGCGATCGCCACTCGTTGCTGTTGTCCCCCGGAAAGTTGCGTTGGTCGGTGATCCAGCCGATCGCCCAGCCCCACCAATTGAGCCAATTCATGGCATCGCTTTCGCGATTGCCGGTTGATGGATCCCTGATAAAATAGGGGAACCTCGATGTTTTCGAGCACGGTGAGCTGAGGAATCAGGTTATACGCCTGGAAGACGAATCCGATGCGGGTCGCACGAATCGTCGAGAGGCTGTCGTCATCGAGCTGGGAGACGTTGTCGTTTCCCAGCATGATGGTTCCGGTGCTGGGTCGGTCGAGACAGCCCAATAAATTCAGTAGGGTGCTCTTGCCCGAACCGGAGGCGCCCATCACGGCGACGTAATCTCCTTCGGGAATTTCCAGGGAAACTCCCTGCAATGCCCGAACCGTCTCTCCTTTGAGGACGTACTCCTTGACGACTTCCTCGGTTTTGGCGGCGAACATCAGCGGGCGCCCCCTTCCCGTCCGCCACCGGGATTGCCCTGGGGCCGTCCGCCGCCGGAACCGGTTCCCGGCTTTCGATCGTCTCCGCCGGAAGTCCCGCCTTCTCCGGGAGGTCCCCCGCTGTTCGGACGGGCAGCCTGCATTTTCTGGATCGCCGCCGAGATCTCCTTCTCGGACACTTTGCCGTCGGAGTCGGCATCGATCTGTTCAAACCTCGACTGCATCGGTCCCGGCAGCTCCTCCTTGGTCAAACTACCGTCGCTGTTCTTGTCGAGTTGGGAGAACCTTGAGCCGGAACCGGAAGCCCCTTGTTTTTCCCCGTCTTCTTTCTCAGAGGTGTTTTTCTTTTTCTTCGACGAGCCGACCAGCGGACGCGAGGTTTGGCCTTTGCCCAGCTCCGGCAAATCAACTTTGCCTCGATATTGCCAGGCTCCCATGACGACCGCCTCCCCTTCCTCCAAACCGGATTCGATCACCACCACCTTGTCGTTGGTCGGTCCGACTTCGACCTTACGCTTGTCCCATACGCCTTCCCGGTAGGTCAGGCAATAGGTTTTGCCCCCATGCTCGAAAATGCACTGGACCGGCAAGAGCAGCACGTCGGGCAGTTCACGAACGCGGATTTTCACTTCCGCGGTCAAGCCGGGCCGGATGCCCTTGGGCGGATCCACGATGGCGATGGTCGTTTCGTATTCCTTCGAGGCCGATCCGAAGTGGCCGGTCGGTTCCGGATATTCGTTGACATCCTTGACGACGCCCTGAAAAACCTCATCGGAAAACGCCTCCAGCCGCACGGAACTTTCCATGCCGACTTCCACCAGCGAGATGCTCGCCTCGTTGATCGTCGCTTCCACTTGCATCTGGCTCGGGTCGGGCAGCTTGATGATGATTTGTCGCTCGCGGACCTGGGTTCCTTCCTCGATGATCGTCTCGTTGCGTCCCCATCGGTTCGTCTCGTTCGCGTACACCACCTGGCCCGCTTCAGGGGCGAAGATCTTGCAGTTCTCGAACTGTTCTTGGTAATGCGCCAACCGCTCCTGATCGAGTTCGTAGCTGTGCTCCTCCGAGGCGAGGTTCGCCTTGGCGGTTTCGATACTCGCGTTGAGTTGCTTGACCATCTTCTCCTTGGTGTAATTGATGAGCACTTCCTGTTCGAGTTGTGCGGCGGCCAGCGCATTCAGTGCCTGTTCATAAGCGAATTCCGCTGCGTCGACTTGCATGTCGGTCACGTAACCCCGAGACTGGAGATCGCGCGTGAACCGCAAATTCTCCGCCTCGCGCCGCTTCGTTTCCTCGGCGTCGAAGATCTTGTTCTTGATCGTGCGAAGCTCCTGGATGAACTTTCCCTTGACGTATTCATCGTACTCCAGCTCCGCCGTGCGAAGATCCACCTCCGCCTGGGTCACCTGGGCCTTGCTCGTGTTGCAAACGATCTGTTGCTGCGTCACCTTCTCCTCCAGGTTCGAGGAATCGAGCTCGCAGAGAAGATCGCCTTTCTGAACGTTCGTTCCCTCGGGAATGATCCAGATGATCGTCGTGCCGCCGGAACTTTCCACCTCGCAACGAATATCGACGTTGCTGCCGCTTTCGACGCTTCCGCGTTCGGTGATGTCGTGAACGAACCGATCCCGCTGGACCGTCTCCATCAGCGGAGCTTCCTCCTGGAGATTTCCGCCGAACTTGCTCCAACTGTACCAACCGACTCCTCCCACCAGAGCCAGGACCAAGAGAGAAATCACGATCACGCGAGCTGCCGAACCGGACCGGCGGCCGAGAAGGCCGTGATCGGGGACACTTCGCGAAAGACCATGCTGCATGTCGGTCGTCCGGGAAAAAATCGGGAATGGAGAAAAAGACATCGAACACCTTTCCTGATGCTGCTTCGAATCATTCGTGAAGCATGGAACGTCACGGAAATTATCGGCAAACCGACATAAGGGGCTCATCATCAAACCCCGGAAAAGAGAGAAAGTTCCTTGAAAAAAAGGACTTCCGAAGGAGCGGAAGCCGATTATTCGACATTTCGGTCGGCAGGGAGGGGATTCGCCTTCGGAAATGGAGAAAAAGTCCACCATGAAGTGTTTCCATCGCGATCATCCCTACCATCATTATATCCGTGTCCTCCATGCTGTCACGATATTTTGCCACGAAAAGCCGGGAAAACCTCTCGAACTCCATGGAGGCCCCCCCAACATGAAGAGTTGCCGCGGAAAGAAATGTGTCGCGATGTTTTTGACCAATCATTCCGGCAAAAACGGAGCTATTCACGTTTTCTGGGACGTAGAATAATCACAACGACAACGATAGGGATGGCCAAAAGGAAAAGCCGCGGTTTCCAGGCAAGGAGAATCGCCAGCAGGGGGATCACCTGAAAGATCCACCGGGGCAGCCGTAATAGTTCCGGCCAAGCCAGCCAGAGGGCCACGCAAAAAACCCCGACCCGGGCAGAGGCCGCGTGGAGGTTGATGAAAAAAGGTCTCTCGGGCGGAGAAAGATAGAAGTAGAGTGCGATGGCGGTGAAGACCAACGCGATCACGCCGAGGACGTGTCGTTTCGCGGAATCGGACATGGGGACCAGTATACTCGGAAGAGGGGGAAAAGTCGATTCACTTTTTCGAAGTCGCTCCGTTTTCCTCCGCCTTCGGGGGGCCCGTCCCCGATTTTCGGGAAGGTCGCTCGAGGACGATCTTCACCTGGATCGGCTTGCCGTCGCGTTGGAGGGTGATCGAGAGACTGTCTCCGGCGTAACGACTTCGCACACCCACCAGGGCATCCACGGCAAGCTGAACCGGTTTGCCATCGATCGAGGTAATGCGGTCGCCCTTTTGAATTCCGGCATTCTCGGCGGGAGATCGGGGGAGGACGCCGAGAACAACCGCTTCTTGGATAAACATTTCCTTCACCGGCAGCTTCAGGCCGGCCCGCCCCTCGTGCAGATCATCCCCCGACCGCATTCGGTCGGCCGCCTCGAACGCCCGCTCGATGGGAACCGCCATGCCGATGCCGGAATCGTACCACTCGAATCCGGCGGAATCGCCTTCGGCCATGGGAGAAAGCGGGGTGAGGATCCCCAGCACACGGCCTTGGAGATCGATCAGCGGACCGCCATAGTTATTCGGTCCCACGGCGGCATCGGTCTGAATCGCCTTGCCCCAGACGCGGTTTTTCGCGCTGAGAATGCCCACCGCGAGGTTCGGCCTTTCGGGGGAAAGTGCCTGCCCCACCGCGACGACCCACTGGCCCACGCGCAGCTCTCCCACTCCCCCGGTCTCCATCGGTTCGAAGTCGAAGGGACGTTCGATTTTCAGGAGCACGAAGTTATCGGAATGGTCGACCGCCACGACTCGGGCCGCGGCGTGCTTGCCGTCGGGGAGTCGGACGGAAATCGCGCTCGGTTCATGCCGCAAATGAAAGCCGGAAGTGAGAAGATACCCTTCGGCGTCGAGCAGCAGCCCGGTCGCAGGCCCACCGGCCAAATCGCGTCCGACCCGTTCCTTGCCGCCGATCGTATCGATCCGCACCACTTTCGAGCGGACTTTCTCGACAGCCTGAAGGTAGGCGTTTTCGTGGCCTCCTTCCTCCGGGGACCGGAATGTCGACGCGCCGGCGCGCCCTCCGGACAGCATCAAGCAGAGCAGGAGAACGATTCGAACCATCACACCGTTCATGGGGTAGATCCTCAGGGTTGCAGGGAGACATCAAGCAATTCCCACTCCCGTTCGAGCGTCCACTCGATGGGGGCCTCTTCGGGGAGATCGGCCACCGCCTCGACCACACGTCGGCAGGAGTAGGTGACTCGTCCGTTGATCATGACGATCAAGTCATCGGGCCGAATGCCGGCCTGATCGGCGAGGCTCTTCGGTCGGACCGCATCGACGAACGGCGGGGTCCGGGGGCCGACATCGGGCACCAGGCGAATCCCCCATGCGCGTAACCGTCGTAAGCCCTGCTCCACGTTCAAATCGCGTCGTTCTTCGAGCGAGATTTCGTCGTTCACCGACCGGTCGGGGTCGAGGATACGCTGGAGCGTTTGCCGGATCGCTTCCCGCGGCAACGCATAATTGAGCCACGTATGATTTCGGGCGTTGCGGAGTTCTTTACCGATCATTCCGATCAGCGATCCGTCGTCGGTCACTAGGACTCCGCCCGCGCTGCCGGGGTTGCTGGTGACGGCGTCGGTGACATAAACTTCTCCACGATAAGGAGTTCGAAAAGCTCCTCGCCGCGTATCCATTTCCCCTTTCAAGGACAACACCCCTTGTTGGACGCTCACCCCCTCCGCTCCGGTCGAGATATTAAACGGGTTCGAGAATGCCAAGACCGGCATCCCCGCCGCAAGAGCAGGCGTCTTTTCTTCGGAACGGAGGTCAAAGAAGGGGAGCCCGCCGGCTTCGATCTTCAGGACCGCGATCTCGGTCCTTGGGTCCGCTCCCACCAACTCCGCTTCATAGCGACTGCCGTCGAAGAGGACGGCCGTCAGCGGATTCGCTTCCAGCACGTAACTGTAGGCCGTCGCGATGAGCCCCTCCGGCGAGATCAGAAAACCGCTCTGGTAGGCCTCCATGCGGCGGAATCCCCCTGCGCCGTAGATCTTGACCATCCGCTGCTGGGTTCGGGCAATCGTCCCGCGATCGAATCGAGTCGGAACATCGCTGGAATCTTCGTCCTCGGAGAAAGTCGAAAGCGACTCAGCACCCGAGGGCAATGTCGCCGGTGGAAGATCCGTCCCCAGCCGGTCGAAATGGGGCGAAAAATGGAGAAGCTGAAAAGAACCGAACGGATAGTCGCCCCAACGGACTTCCAATCGAGTGGGCGACAAGCGGTCCTGAACGCGGCGATGGTCGCGGAAAAAGACCTCGCACGGGTCTTCGTTCCGTTTGGTGTAGAGTTCGAGCAGGGCGAGGCGTCCATCTTCGGGGGCGAAATAGAACCATGCCTCGAGCCCTTGCCACTCGACCTGGATCACATCGCAAAGTCGTTTCAAATTTCCCTCGATCGGCGCGGTACCGAGATAGAGGACTTCTCCGAAATCGAGCTCTCGCCGCTCGGCGAGGAGTCGCCAGAGTACCAGTGCCGGATACATCCCTCCACTGCCGTTCGGCGACGTCCACAGGAGTCGATCGTCGGCCTGATCGTTCTCGGCCATTTGCGGCGGAAGCCAGGTCCCTTCGCCCCGAGGCATCTCATACTCAAGGCGATTTCCGGAGAGCGTCCATCGGAATGAATCGCCTCCACCGGTGGTCCCTTCGATTTCCCAGGAGGCGTTGTCTTCGGTGCCCGCCGGGAATGAGACATCTCGCCATCGCTTCAGCACCCGGTCCCGTTCCGCGCGATTGAAATGGTAGTTGGCCAACCCGGGACGGGACTGATAGACGCGGCGAATGTGCACGGGAAGCGGTTCCTCGGCCGGAGCGATGGGAGCGCGGGGAGTCTCGGCATCGTCTTCCTCGGGTGGTTTTTGCGATTTCTCCGGTTCGTCGTCGGAAGGCTCGTCCGAAGGGGCTTCCGGCAGAGGAATCGGATCGGGCGGGGCGATCAGCCGCTCCGTCATTTCCCGTAGTTCGCTCTCGTCATGGACTCCCTCAAGGCGAACCAGCATTTCCTGGAGTTTTCCTCCTTCTTCCTTGCGGACGACCATGGGCACACGCCAGCGTCGGGGAAAGATGCCCAGCAGGTTTTTCAGCGTATTGGCCGAATCGACCTGATAGCCGGCGAACTCGACGATTTCGTCGTCGTACCGAAGACCGCGACGATAAGCATCGGAGGTTTCCAGGATGTCGACCACCGAAACCTCCCCGTTTTCCCCGGTGGCCACCACGGCCCCCAGAGTGGCATGATCGACGATCCGGCCGCTTTTCAAATGCCCGAGGAAATTGCGGACCTGGTTGCTCGAAACGGCCCAGCCGATACCGACATTCACGCGACCGCGCTTCTCGAAGGAACCGCGTCCGTTGATGCCGATCAGGTTTCCCTTTCCATCGAACAGGGGCCCCCCGGAATTGCCGGGGTTGATCGAAGCGTCGGTCTGCAAACAGTCGGCGTATTCAAGGATCGTGCCCGCAGGATACTGGTACCGATGCACGCCGGAGATGATGCCGGCGGTGATGGTAGGAGAGAAATCCTGGCTGAGCATGAAGGGATTGCCCATCACGTAGGCCGGATCGCCTACCTGAACCCGATCGCTGTCTCCGAAAACGGCATAGGGAAAATCGTCGCGACCGAGCAGCTTGATCAGGGCGATGTCGCCGGTGGGATCGACCCCGACCAGTACGGCATCATAGAGTTTGCCGTCGGGCATTCCACATTTCAGATGAGGTCCGCATGGTTGGACGACGTGGAAGTTGGTCAAAGCGTAGCCATCGGGCGAAATGACCACTCCGGATCCCCCGCCGATGCCCTGAGGGCCCGCGATGGCCGAATAGATCGCCAGAACGCTCGGCAACGCCTTTTCGATGGCGGCCAACCGCGCCGATTCCACTTCTTTCAATCGATGAAGCGAAGCGGCGGCGGGCGAGGTTTCGGCGGTCCTTCCTTCGGACACGCACATCAGCAGTCCCAGTCCCACGGCCAAAGGCAGCGAGAAAATCCAACGTAAGGAAACAGTCGATCGGCTTCGATTCATCATTTTCGGTATATTTCGAGAAGTCGGATGGGACGGGCAAAATGCAAAAACACCTCGACACCGAGAAAATCGGTTTGGCGGCATTCATTTTATTCTATTCCATGAGTCGGGCATTGGCCAGTATCAGGTGATCGCCCTTGCCCATGTCGCGACCGAAATCAACGAGGATTTCCAGCCGATCGACCCCTTCCAAGTCGAGGTCGACAGCTCGGGCTGGTTCCGTGCCCGCGAACGTCTCCTCCAGGAGGACATTTCCGTCGCCGCGGATGGTCAATTTGACGTTCCCCAATGGGCGGATGCGATCGTCGATACCGACCAACGCTTCGAGACGACGGTATTTGCCTTCCAAGTCGTATCGCAATTCGGTTCGGCTCTGAAGAGCCAAGCCTTTTTCATAGACTTCCCCGTCGAGCATCAGTCGCCCTTCCGGCCAGCCTGCGTCGAAGTTGGGCCCGAAGAATGCCGAAAGCCGATCCCGGACCCTCTCGGCGGGAGCATGATCTCGGCGAAAGGTGAAAAACGGAGTCCATCGATAATCGGTCGGCACCATTCGGCTCAGAAAGATCATCTTTCCCTGGGAAAAATCGAGGCGTCGAACCTCCTCCAGCGGGGTGGTTCCGGAAAGCCCGCAAGGCGTCTTCCACCGGAGTGATTGGTCTTCGAGGAAGACCGACTGGAGCATGAGTCGGTTGCCCGCGGTGTCGATCAGTTTCGCGACGGTCGAAGGCAGCTTTTCGTCGTCGCTTTGAAAATACACGACTCCGAACAATTTTTCACGAGGGACGGGGAGGGTTTCTTCCTCAATCCGGAACTCGACGGTCTTCGGCGTCATCTTGCCGAGGATGCCTTCGTGATAATCGAGCGAGGGAAGCTCGCCGACGACCAGAAGATCGCCGGGATGGTTGCGATCGAGGATCTCATTCCAGACGATGGGAGATTCCTCCTCCAAGCGAAATCGAATGGATCGGATTTGATCGGTCGCCATGTCTCGCTTCCGGTCGTCCGTCATCACGACCTCCGCGCCGCTTTCGTCGGTGGTCACTTCTCGAGCAACCATTCGGCTGCCGTCGATCAAGGTCACCACCAAACGCTTTCCGTCTTCCTCGGCTGGCATCTCTTCCGGCGGGGAGGTCGGGCGAAGCTGCATCAGCCGTTCCATGGAAAACGTCTCCTCGGCGCCGTCCGCTTCCAAGGAGAAATTCTCGGCATCGAGGGCGACGAGGTGCCCCTTTTCCATTTCGCCATCAAGGAAGGTTGCTCGAAAAACGGGGCGAGAAGGTTCGTCGCTTTCGGCTGGAGAGGTGAAAAACGCCGGGAGAACGGCGAGAACCAGCAGAAGGGAAAAGGCCTGCACCTTTCGCGGCGGCCTCGTCGAACTCCGTCGGCGATCACTTTCGGGAAATGGACGCAAGTTGTTTTCCAAAAAGGGGTTCATCAGAACACTTCCTTTCCTGTTGGACGGGAGAATCGCTCAGGATTCCTATTCTTCCCGAGGTTCCGCTTGAACCGTTTCGGCATTGGATGCTTCGTGGGGGGATTCGGTTTCCTCTTTTTTCGGCGGTATCTCGTCGTCGGAGGAGGACCGGGACTCGCTTTCGGAATCGTTGCCGTCGAATCGGGTGAAGGTTTCAGGGAACTCGACGCCGCCGATGTCCTTCATCACCTGCATCATCGGGGGGAGGGTGCGTGCCATGTTCTGGAGCCAGTTGCCGGTGGCGCTCTGGCCATTCTTCTGTCCCCCTTCCCATACGACGACCTTGTCGAACTTGATGTTCGAAATCGCCCGGGCCGAGGCATCCACCAGATTGTCGAAATGTTCGAGCATGAGCAACTGGAAAGCCTCCTTCGAGCCACCGCAGGCCTCGACAATTTGCCGGAGACCATCTCCCTTTTTGGCGAGAATTTCGTACTGGCCGCGGGCTTCGGCTTCGAGTTTGGCGTAGATCGCTTTCGCTTCACCTTCGGCCTCGATGCGTTGGCGTTCCGCTTCCGCCTCCGATTCGACGAGGATGCGTGCCTTTTCCGCCTTGGCGGGAGCTTCGAGTTCGGCGCGACGACTTGCCTCGATCCTCTCCGCTTCGGCCAGGGCCGCTTTCGCTTGGGCTCGGTGTTCCGCTTCGAGAACGGCCGCCTCGGCCTCGCGTTTGCGGGTTTCACCCAATTCGAACGCCTCGGCCTCCTTCACCTGAAGGGTCGCTTCCGATGCGGCGATCTCCGCCTTGGAGAGGTTTTCGCCCTCGATGGCTTCCGCATCGGCTTCGGCCAGTTGGATCCGCATGTCGCGCTCGGCCAGCTTCACCTGGGCCTGCCGCTCGTAGGCGGCCGTTTCCTCGCCGACCTGCTGGTCGCGGTTCATTTGGGCGATCTTGATCCGCATGTCCCGTTCGGCGTCCTTCACCTGGGTATCGCGCTGGAACTGGGCGGTCTGTTCGCCGATCACCTGATCCTTGTCCAACTCGGCGATGCGCACTGCCTGCTCGCGCTCGGCGTCCCGTGTGCCGATCATGCGGACCTTGTTGGCGTTGGCGACCTGGATCGCCTTTTCCCGTTCCGCCTCGGCGACTCGGATTTCGCCCATCTTCTCGTTGTCGGCGACATCGCCGCGCGCTTTTTGGATCGCTTCGGAGGAGGCCTTCTGCCCGATCGCTTCGATGTAACCCGACTCATCGGTGATATCGGTGATGTTCACGTTGATCAAGACGAGCCCGATCTTCCGGAGTTCGGGATCGAGCGAGGTCTGGATGTTCGTCAGAAACGCCTCGCGGTCGCGGTTGATCTCCTCGATGCGCATGGAGGCGATCACCTGGCGGAGTTGTCCCAGAATGATGTCTTCGGCCTGTTTTTGCACTTCGGTGTTGGTGAGTCCCAAGAGGCGGATGGCGGCGTTCTGCATCAACTCCGGGGTGGTTCCCACCGCGACGGTGAACACGCTCGGCACGTTCACGCGGATGTTCTCGATCGAGAGGGCCCCCCGCAATGGGATCTCGATCTGCATCGGCTCCAGGGAGAGGTACGCGTAATCCTGGAACAGAGGATACACGAATCGAGCACCACCGTGGATGCAGTCGGCCGATTGGCCTTTTTTCGATTTTCCATAAATGACCAGCACCTTATTGCTCGGGCAGCGTTTGAATCGCTTCACCAGCAAGATGAGCGTGCTGATCAACAGCAGACCGATCAAGACCGCGGCGGTGGCGACGATCATCCAGAAAATGGGGTTTTCCAATCCTTCGTTGGCATCGTCGAAGGCGGCACTGAAAAGGAGCAGGTTCATCGAAACATTCCTTTATTCTGTTTCGGGACCTTGGAAATCTCCGTCTTCCGTAGTCCCCGTTTTTTGAAAGATACTTCCTTTTTTTTGGAAAGTTCGAGTGCTTACGTCGGGTGGGAAATCATCACGACCATCCGGTGCGATCCCCTGGAGGGCCGCGGAGCTACTTGGCATCGGAGCTTCGCACTTCGACGGTATTGGAGTTGATCGGGCGGACCACGACGATGTTCGCCCCCGAGGGGAGAGCGGCTCCGTTGCTCGTGGCGAGCAGTTCGAGGGTGCGTCCCCGACAGTCGACCAAGACCTTTCCTGACCCATTTCCTTTTTCCGGAACGGTCAGATACACGCTTCCGAAGGAACCTGGCAGGTCTTTCATTTGCACGGTTCCGTCGCTCCGGAGGGTGTAGATCGACCGGAACAGGAGGTAGATCAGGTACATCGCGATCAAACCGGAGACGATGGCGATGGCGAAGGCGAAGAAGTCGTTCACGCCCGCCGCTTGCGCCGCCAGCCCCCCGAGTCCGAAAAAGGCGACCGCGGCGACCATCGTCCGTAGCGAAATGACCCGAAACGCCGATCCCGACTCGTCGTCGGTGGCCATCTCCGGATCGGCGTCGGCGCTATCCAAGTCTAGGTCACTGGAGAGTTCGGCGTCGGAAATATCGCCGGCATCCGAATCGCTGTCGAACCCCATCATCGCCAGCAGCACCTGGACCACGATGATCACACTACCAAAAATGGCACAGAACAAAAAAATGGTAGACACGGCATTTCCCTTTCCGGAGAATCAATTAGGCGAATCCCCCCTATGAGCCCCATTATCCGCATAAGCTGATCGGAAAAGCAAGGTTTGCTCGCAAAAAAAAACGAAAACGCCCCTTTTTGTATACCTTGGTCACAAAAAGGGAACTGCTTGGAATCGCCCAGAGGCGAACCCGGCTGAGAAACGCCGGGCGGTGATGGTACACGATATGCTGTTCCGGGTAATGATCTCCCGAAGGAGATTCGGACCGGCAAATGTGCCGTCCATCGAGCATCCATTCGCTCCCACGGGTCGAATATTGGGGAAAAATTCCCCACTTCTCACTTTTCTTCCTGCACGGAGGCACCGAGAAGCTGCATCAAAACGCCGGTCGCCTGCGTGAGGGCATCGAGGGCGATCCATTCATCGATGGTGTGCGCTTGTTCAATCGAGCCGGGCCCGAAGACGACGGTCGGAATACCACACCCCGCGAAAAAAGGAGCGTCGGTCGCGTAATCGACTCCGATGCGCGAGGGCTCGATCTTCCGGCATGTGAGCGCCTCGGCGAGCCGATCGGCAATGGGGCCGCCTGCCGATTCCGAGAGGGCGCCTGCCGACATGTACGGCGGAAGGACCGAGTATTCGAAGTCGAACGCTTGAGCCACAAGATAATCGACCATCTCCCGGTGGACTCCTTCGGACGTCTCCCCCGGCACAAAGCGGCGATCGACGTTCAGTTCGCACTGATCGGGAACGATGTTCGGGGCGCTTCCGCCGGCGAGCAGACCGACGTTCAGCGAAGGTCGTCCGCAATAGGGATGATCCGTGCTGTGGGAGAGGACCTCTTCGGCGAAGCGCTCGATGGCGAGGATCAGTCGGGCCATATGGTAGATGGCGTTCTCGCCTTCGGCCGGATTGCTGCCGTGGGCCGCCTTGCCGTGAGTTCGGCACCGCCACCGGGTGACCCCCTTGTGCGCGACGACGATCCGAAGATCGGTCGGTTCCCCGACGACCGCCCCGTCGGGGAGGCGGGGGAGAATCTCGTCGAACCGTTCTTCTTGGAACCGTCGGGCAAGATCCTGCGCGCCGGTGAACCCGAACTCCTCGTTGACCGTCAGCGCCACCAAAACCGTCGGCATGGGAACGTCTTCCGTCGACGGCGAAGTCGTGCGTTGTCGGTCGAGCCGAAGCTTGGCCGCCGCGAGCATGGCGGCCATCGTCCCTTTGACATCGCAGGCTCCGCGGCCATAGAGCCGCCCGTTTTCGATCGCCGCCTCGAACGGAGCGATCGTCATCCCGTCGACCGGGACGGTGTCCTGATGCGCCTCGAGAAGAAGCAGGCTTCCGGGAGTCGAAAGGGGAAGATTGCCGTCGAACCGCGCGACGATGTTCTCCCGACCGGGATGGACTTCATATCGGGCAAACGGAACTTCCCACTCGCGAAACCACGCTTCCAATCGATCGGTCAAACGGCTTTCGCCGAACGACTCGCCCGAAAGGTCTCTGCCCATGCGGTTCAAGCTCGGTATCCTGACCAATTGGCGGAGGAGTTCCGCCGCGAGATCCTCACTCATGTTGCCGTCACCTTCCGTTGTGCATGAAGCGCCTTCGATCAAGAAGGCCCCGAAGCGAAGCGGGGGAAGCCTCGCTCGGCGACCGTGCATTTGTTCTATTCCCCGAAGACCGACTGTTTGGAGAGCCCGATCGGATCGTCGCCGGGGGCGAGCGGACGCAAGCGATACGCGTACTCATAATGATCGTCGGTCAGGGTGAACTGGGGATGGACCCGGGCTCCCCAACTATTGTCGCCGCCGACGCCCATTTGCTCAAGATCGAGGTTCAAGACGACGAAATCGCGGCGGGGGATCATCCAATCGTGGCGGACGCTTTCCTGATCCCGATGCAAAAGGTGCGACGCCCCGAAGCTGAGAAGCGGCATGCCGACCGCCAAGAGCCCGGTTCCTTTTTCGTTGCGGATCGTCATCCATCGGGTATCGGTCCGGTAACCGTTCTCCTGGGGTTCGGAATAGCGGACGAAAAGCCCATCGACTGTCCTTTCGTGCAGGTCGACGCCGGCTCCGGAATTGCGATCCTGGTAATTCTCATGCGGTCCGCGGCCGTACCAGGTGACTCGATCGAACGATTTCGGCAGGTGCATCTGCATGCCGAACCGGACGATCTCCTGGAGATTTTTCGCCTTTTTATCGAACGATTGACGAACACGGACATCGCCCGTCGGTCGGATCGTGTACGTGATGGTCACCGGCGAATCGCCGATTGTCGGAAGCACCGCCGCGATGTGGACTTCGACATCGCCGGAACCGAGTTTCTTCACTTGGAAATCCTCTATCTTCCACTCCCTCACGACGTTCCGCAAAACGCCGAGCCGCCGGGCCATGTTGTTGCCGCGGTCGTTGTCGGTCGGCGCACGCCAGAAGTCGGGCAGAGGTCCCCGCTCGATGAGTTGAGTATCGCGAAATTTCCAGGAGGAAAGGGTGCCGGCGGTCGCGTCGAAGGTGAGAACGAAGTCTTCCCCGATCACGTTGACGTAGGGAGGCCGTTCGTTCACCTCCAGGTCTTTGCCCTTGGCCGCCACCAGGGGACGTTTGGGCAGCATTTCAGGCAGCAAGAACTGATCCCAGGCGACCACATGCCCGGCCGGAGCCCAGCGGGTGGCATTCTTGAGGCGATAGGAGACCCGCAGCCAGTACTCGGTACCGGCAGCGGGCTGGATCGTTTCGTATTCGATCGGGAAGACCTTCGACTCGCCGGGGGCGATGTCCAAGTCGGCGATCGTTCCGTGCTGGAGGGTTTTGCCGTCGGCCCGGATTTCCCAGACCATTTCGACGTCTCCGAGATCTTGAAAGAAGTAGCCGTTGGTCACCTTCAGTTGGTTGCGCTCGTTGGAAGCCGGAGCGGTGAAGATCGACTGGTAAACCTTCTTGAGCTGCACGAGGCTCGGGTGCGGGACGCGATCGGCGGTGACCAGACCATTCATGCAGAAGTTCTGGTCGCTCGGCACGTCGGGGGGACCGAAGTCGCCGCCGTAGCCGAAGTAGTGTTTCTCCGATTGAATCGGCTGAGTCGCTTCATCGAAATCGATCGCCAGCAGGCAACTCGAATCGATCGGGCGGTCCGGCTTTCGGAGTTCCTCGAGCGAAAGAGGTCGATGGTAGAGCCTTACCTTGCCGATGAGTGCGGGAAGCCGGCGATTGGTATAATAGGAGTTCCTGCCGCATTCGACGGGTTCCTCGGAAGAAGCGATCGGTCCGCCCGCCTTTTCGGTGGCGATCATCTCGCCATTGAGGAACAGGCCGAGTGTTTTGCCGTCGTAGACGCCGGCCACGTGATGCCAGCGGTTGGCGAGCCAGTCTTGGGGGAGTTTCGCCGACACGGTCATCCATTTGCCGTCGGCGCCGCGTCGTCCGGTATAGACATAGAACTGCAAGTTGCCGTCGGCCTTTTTGAGACCGTATTGGTAATCGCCCTTGGAGAGAATGGGGCCTTCTCCACTCTTCCCCGGCCAGGAGAAAACGATTCCTTCGACCGTGATCGCTTCCCCGGAGAGATCGAGGCAATCGGCCTGTTCCGGGAGTGCCGCGTAGCCGCGCAGCCCGGTATGGCCTTTGACTTTCATCAACTCGCCGACGGCCGTCACGGGAAGTCGGCAACTGCCGCGATCGTTGATTTCGATCGGCCCCGGGGGCGGTTTGGTCAATCCCTGGTCGACCCAATCCCAGACGAAACCGCCCTGGAGGTGTTTCATTCGATAGATCGGATCCCAATAGAGCCAGAGATTGCCGCAACTGTTGCCCATCGCGTGGGCGTATTCGCAGAGGATCAGCGGTCGATCCCGCTTCTTCGAGGCGTAATCGATGCACTGCTGCGGTCGAGAATACATGGGACAGTAGATATCGGTATTCGCCTCGAGGCCGGCACGTTCGTACTGGACCGGCCGAGTCGGATCGTTTTCTTTGATCCAATCGTAAGTGGCTTGGGTGTTCACGCCGTTGCCCGCCTCGTTGCCGAGCGACCAGATGATCACCGAGGGATGATTCTTGTCGCGCTGGACCATGCGCCGGGTGCGATCGAGGTGGGCCGCCATCCAGAGCGGGTCCTTCGCAAGAGACTTCTCGCCGTAGCCCATTCCGTGCGATTCGATGTTGGCTTCGTCGACCACGTACAGCCCGTACTGGTCGCAGAGGTCGTACCAGATCGGGTCGTTGGGGTAGTGGGAGGTCCGCACGGCGTTGAGATTGTGCTGCTTCATCAAGCGGATGTCCTCGATCATCGACTCGACCGAGACGGTGTGCCCCGTTTCGGGATGATGCTCGTGGCGATTCGCTCCCTTCAGGAGGACCGGCTTGCCGTTGACCAGAAGCTGGCCGTCCTTCACTTCGCAACTGCGGAAACCGATCTTGGTGGGGATCGCTTCCACGACGTTCTCGCCCTGTCGGACCGTCAACAGCATGGTGTACAAATTCGGGGTTTCGGCGGACCACTTCCGCGGATTCTCGACCGGCACCTCGAAGCGGACCTGTTCCTTGCCGGCAGCCGGAAGTTCGACCGACGCCTGCTTCGGCGGGAAGACGGCCTTGCCTTCCTCGTCGAGCAACTCGAGGGTCAAGGTTCCGTGGCCCGGTTTCGGACGGTCACTCGCCACCTCGGCGGTGACTTTGAGCGTGGCGTTTCGGTATCGGTCGTCCAGTTCGGTGACCACGAAGTAGTCGACCACGGAAAGATTTTCCCGGGCATAGAGATAGACATTCCGGAAAATGCCGCTGAGCCGCCAGAAGTCCTGATCTTCGAGGTAGGAGCCGTCGGACCATCGATAGACCTCGACCGCCAGAAGGTTCTCGCCCGGGGTCACGTACTTGGTGATGTCGAATTCCGCCGGGGTGCGGCTGCCTTTACTGAAGCCGACCTTCTTGCCGTTGACCCAGAGATAGAACGCCGAGTCGACGCCCCCGAAATGCAGGATGATCGGCTTGCCCTGCATCGCCGTGGGAAGGGTGAAAGTCCGGCGGTAACTTCCGACGGGGTTGTCGTCGTGGGGCACCTTCGGCGGCACCGAAGGGCTGAACGGGTACTTGATGTTGGTGTAGATCGGCACGCCGTGGCCTTCCAGTTGCCAGTTCGAGGGAACGGGAATCGTTCTCCAATCGGCATCGGAAAAGTCGGTCTTGTAGAAATCGACTGGTCGAGCGGCCGGTTTCGGGGACCAACGAAATTTCCAATCGCCGTTCAAGGAGAGATAATCGGGCAGGTCGACGTCTTCGCCGATCACCGCCGCCAAGGCGGAATCCCGGTCGGGAAAACTGGTCGAGGAGGCATGGGGCTCGAGTCGGTGAATGCCGGTGATCTTCGGATTCTCCCACTCCGGAGGCATCTTTTCTTGAGCGGTGGCCGAAGACGTGAAAATCAAACACAGCAATAAAGTAGGCAACAAGAAGCGACCTCGCTTGAGGCCGGGGAAGCGATCGTATGACGGCATGGGGATCCCTTTTCTGAAGATGGTACTTCTCAAAATAAGGTGATCGGTGATCAATAAACGGGAACAGAGAGAGAATCGGGGTTCTGGTGCCGATTCTCAAGTGTACGTAGTGTAACGATTCAGCAGGCCGGGGGAAAGGGTTGGAGAGGAGTTTTCATCCCCATCCCCCGCCGGGAGAGGCGGCTCGCATCAGGGAAAGGACACCGCAGAGGACGGAATCGAATCTTCTGGAAATCCTCAGCGGAAGGTGGAATCTCAGTTGACTTTGTCCCTGCGTAACGTAGGTTTGAATAGGGGTTCCCAGAGAACTCCCATAGGGAAAACCGCTTCATTGCTTTTCTCGATCATACGAAGGATTCCCGAGACATGTTATTTTCTTTTTTTATCATTGACGAGGCCCGCTATGTTCTTTCCCGATGCCGCTCAAAAATTCCTGATCGATCAAGAAGGCGCGACCGCCGTTGAATACAGCGTGCTGCTCGCTCTGATTCTCATGGCCGCCATCACGGGCATCACGATGTTCGGCGCCGATCACGCCAACATGTGGTCCGTCACGGTCGATCGCCTCTCGAATGCGATGAATCCGTAAAAAAACCACATCCCGCAAAAAGTCGCCTCGATACCTTTCGGCGGCTTTTTTTCTGCGCTTCTCTCGGCGCGCTCTTCACGGCTCCTTGGACCAGAAAGACTGCTTGTCTCCCTGCGCCCCGATCTGGGAAAAAGGTTCCAGGCTTCTTGTTTCTTGGCGGGAAGCAGGTTTCGCGGCCGATTTTTTAGTAGATCCCACCCCCAAGATCACCTATAATAGATTTACAGAAAATAGGAGATCTAAGCATGGTGCCGGAAAGGTCGTTTCCGACCGCTGCGCTCTTTCCGGTTCTTCTTGGAGGGCCCGGCCGAATCTCTTTTCATCTCTGAGAATAGGGCAGCGTCGCGCGATGATCCGTCACGATGGACGGATCCGGTTTTTTTCCTTTTCATCGCTCCTTCCCATCCCATTGACGTCACGAATGTCCTCGAATCGCTTTCAGGAAATCATTGACCAGTTCGAACAGGCGCTCGCGGCCGGCGAAGAGATTGCCCTGGAAGATTTTCTGGACCGCTTCCATGGCATCGACCGTTTCGAATTGAAGCGGAAGCTCCGCAAAGCCCAGCGTCGATTCGATACCCGGGCGACCGTTTTTCATAATATCGACGAATTGATCCGAGCGACGGCCGAGGCCGGCATCGTCAGCGAACAGGAAATGCAGGACCATTTGGCGATCATTCCGAAGCGGATCTATCCCACCACGGCCCGGGAGTTGGCCCGCTATCTTTGCGATATCGGGGTCCTGACGCCGTTTCAGGCAAATTCGCTCTTGAAAGGTCAGGGGAAGCGACTCCAGCTCGACGAGTACATCATCCTCGACAAACTCGGAGAAGGAGGAATGGGCGTCGTTTACAAGGCCCGCCCCCAATCCGGCGGCGAAGTGGTGGCGCTGAAGATGCTCACTTCATTCGCGCGTCACCTGAAATCGAGTCGTTCGAAGTTGATGCACGAGATCGACATGATGAAGGGACTCTCCCATCCGAATCTGGTGCGGGGGCTCGGTTCGATCGAGGTCGAGGGACTTCCCGTGTTGATCATGGAGTACGTCGACGGGGAGAATCTGGACCGACGGGTGAAAAGCCGGGGACCGCTTTCGGTGACCGAAGCCCTCGAGTACGTCATTCAGGCCGCCGGCGGACTGGAATACGCGCATGCCGAGGGAATCGTCCATCGCGACGTCAAACCGCACAATATCCTGGTGACTCCGGCCGGTGAAGCGAAGCTTCTCGATATGGGCCTCGCCTGCATGAGTTGGGAACTGGAGCTGGGGATGGACTTCTCCGAAGAAGTTCCCCGGCCGACGCAGGGGAATATCGTCGGGACCCTCGACTATTTGGCGCCGGAACTGACGCATCCCCGTCGTGAAGGCGATCATCGGACCGACATCTACGCCCTCGGTTGCACCCTTTACTTCTTGTTGGTCGGCGAAGTTCCCTATCCCGGCGGTGATTTTCTCGAGAAGGTCGAGGCGCATCGGAAGGCCCCCCTGCCTTCGCTCCGGGCTGCCCGCGACGACGTGCCGGTGCCGCTCGAGACGGTCTTTCAGAAGATGATGGCCAAGAAGCCGGAAGATCGCCCTTCCTCGATGCAGCAGGTCTCCCAGGAGTTGGAACAAGTATTGGAGATGCTCCGGCCGAATCCGGAATATCGACCGCTGGAACCTCCGCCGGTGGTGATCGATCTCCATCGCCGAGATGCTGCGGTGGCGGGAAATTCCCCGCCGGAGCGTCGCCGGCGAATCGGAGCTGCCTTCTCCCTGCTCGTCACGGCGCTGATCGCGTTGTGGCAGGCGTTCTGGAATCCGATCGTTGAGGGATCCCAAGAACTCCGATTGAGCCTCCGCGATTTCATCCAGTCTCAATCGGGCTTGCGCCGCCGCGCGAAAAAAGTGGTTCGCTGGATGCTGTTTCTCGCCGTCCTCGGGGGGACCGGCTATGCGACGTGGTACTACTGGCCCCGGCAGATGAACGCCGGATTGGTGGAGATCCGCTCGAATGTTCCCGGCACGGTGCTGGAGATCCACGACAGCGACGGAGAGTCGATTCCCGTCCGGAATGCCCGCGGAAAGGAACGCCCTGCCCTGTTGCGCGAACGTGACGCCGTGGTACGCTTGCCCGTCGGAGAGTACACGTTGACGTTCAAAAAGCACCCTTTTCAGGACTTCACGCGGAAGATTCTCGTCGGCAAGGCGTCTGAGGATTCCCCGGCCCTGTTTTTGCCAACCGGCGAAACGGTCACGCTGCCGGTGGGCATGAACTATTCCCAATCGTTTCGTTTGCACGCGGAGAAAACGGATCCTGTCGAGGGATCCGCTCCCCCCGAAGCGATGACCGTGACGGTCACGAGCCTGGAATCGGAGGAACAGATCGCTCGGCGCGAGATGTCGGGAGACCAATTGACCGTTCCCGCTCCGCCGGGATATTATCGCATCGAAGCGGTTGCCCCCGGTTTTCTCCCTTGGGAGAGGGAAGAATTTCTTTTTCTGGATTCCCGGAAAGAGCTGGAGATTTCTCTCCAGCCGCTTCCCGAGGAGGAAGAGATCGTTGAAGCAACTCCCGGCGGCGAGGTCCCGGAAACGGAGCTCCTGGTTCAGGTCGACAGCGCCTCGGCTCGGGTGATGGTTTCACCGGCCGGCGAGGATGTCGATCCGGATGACTACTGGATGGATTTTCCGCGAAGCGGCATCGCCCGATTCTCGCTTCCTCAAGGTCGCTATTTGGTCACCGTCTTCCACGACGATCCCGCGTGGCCCCGTTATTCCAGCGACGTGATGGGCAAATCACCTCAATTTCGCCGGTTGGTCCAGCAATATGTCCGGGTCCAGCCGGACGAGGCGACGGAACTGGAAGTGACGCTGCCTCCGGCGATCGAATTGGGTTGGGGAAGTTACTCGAAGGTCACGGCGTTGACGATCGGGCCGGAGGGACGCCTCCTCGCGCTCGGACTGGAGGATTCGTCGATCTGCTTTTGGGATCTCACGACCGGCTCCCTTGATTTCCGTCTTCTGGAACACGACGAGGCGGTCACCGCGATCTCTTTTTCGCCCGACGGGACGGAACTGGCGACCGGGGCTCGGTTCGGCGCCGACAAGCGTCGCCTGCTGGATAAAGACCGCTCCGTCTCGACGCCGATCATTTTCTGGGATCTCCGCTCGCGACAGAAGCTTCGAACTTTCCAGCGACATCAGGAAACGGTCTCCCTGCTGGCGTTCGTTTCGGGCGATTCCTCACGACTGCTTTCCGGAGATGCGGGAGGAAATCTTCATTTATGGGATACCCGGATCGGCTCGAAGATCCACACGTTGCCTACGGTGGAAGGGAAAGTGTTGGGCTATCATTTTCCCGATTCGGAGAAGGCGCACCTCGGCCATGCCCGGGGACTCACTTCCTTGCGCCTGGTTCCTCCCATCACGATCCTGAAAGAGTTCGCCCTGGAAGAACCCGTCGTTCCATCGCTGCAAGTGGATCCGAAAGGGAGGTTGCTTCTGGCCTCCGGCAATGCTCTTTTGCGGTGGTCGCCCGGCGAAGAGGAGTTCGAAACCCTGTTGACCGTCGCCGGTCCGATCCGTTGCATGACTCTTTCGCCGGATGGCAAGCGGACGCTTGTGGCCACGGGCGAAAATGCGGCGCTTTATTCGCTGGAAGATCGCGACTATCTCGGTGAATTGATGGGGCATGAGCATGCCATCACCCATTTGGCGTTTCATCCCCGGGGGCGGGGGCACTTTCTGCTCAGCGCTTCTCGGGACGGGACGGTTCGATTCTGGCATCCCCAAACACTCAAGCTCCTGTTCCGGCTTTACTGCTCCCCACGGGGAGACTGGCTCGCGATCACTCCGGAGGGCAAGTTCGACGGCTCGGCGGCCCCCCGAGAGAAACTGAGCTTCTCAAGCGATGAAGAAGAGAACTCCGCGATGCACCGCTTGTATCGCGAGCCGGAGTTGATGCGTACGATCTTTCAGCGTTTGACTCAACAGCCGTGACGGAAGCCGGCGATTCCTTGAAAAAAGTGCGGCTTCTTCAGGAACCGTTCTTGCGTGATGTATGCTTGATGGGACATAATAAGCGATATTCGTTGCGGTGGGGTTTCTCGCCAAAGGAGTCCTCCTTCCCGCGATAACCGGTGATGATTCCTCTTGACGAAAGAATGGTCCGGACCGAAAATGAGTACGATTATCATTGCACTTCTTGCTTTTGTGGGGTATCTGGTCGCCTACTTCACCTACGGCCGATGGCTGGCGAGGAAGATCTTCCGTCTCGACCCGGATGCATTGGTGCCGAGCCAAGAATTCCAGGACGACGTCGATTACGTCCCCACGCCGAAAAGCGTCGTGTTCGGACACCATTTCACCAGTATCGCGGGCACCGGTCCGATCGTCGGGCCGGCCATCGCCGTCATATGGGGATGGCTGCCGGCCTTGCTCTGGGTCTTTTTCGGATGCATTTTCATCGGGGCCGTGCACGATTTCTCCACCCTGGTCATCTCTCTGCGACACAAGGGCAAATCGATCGGCGACGTCGCCGGAGAGATCGTCTCGCCGCGAGCGAGAATCCTGTTCCTGTTGATCCTTTCCTTTGCCCTGTGCATCGTCATCGCGGTGTTCGGGCTGGTCATCGCCTCGCTGTTCAAGATCTACCCCCAATCGGTATTTCCCGTCTGGATGGCACTCCCCTGCGCTGTCGTCATCGGGTTCTATTACCATCGCCGCCACGGCGCGGGGCTCTTGGCTCCTTCCCTGATGGTTCTGGTATTGCTGTACGTCTTCATCGGCATCGGCGCCTATTGGCTGCCGATTCAACTCCCCGACCAACTGCTGGGCGGGCAGCTTCCCGAGTCGGTTGCGGCGTATACCAATCCGGTGGTTGTTTGGACGGTCATCTTACTGGTCTACTGTTTCATCGCTTCCGTGCTGCCGGTCTGGTGTCTCTTGCAACCACGCGATTACATCAACAGCCACCAACTGATCGTCGCTCTCTTTCTGCTGATGGTCGGGATCTTTATCGCCGGAATCTATTACCCGGAAGCCGATCTGGTCCGGAACGCTCCGGCCCTGGTGCATCGCGATGATCTCCCCCCGATCTTTCCGATCCTTTTCATCACGATCGCCTGCGGGGCGATCAGCGGGTTTCACTGCCTTGTGGCGACCGGGACCACGAGCAAACAAGTGCTCAAGGAAAGCGATGCCCGTGCGATCGGCTACGGCGGGATGTTGATGGAGGGGGTGCTCGCGACGATGGTCATTTTGGCCTGTTGCGCCGGAATCGGGATGGGAACCGATGTCAAGATCGCCGAACTGGCGAAGGTGCCGGGACTCTCCGCCGAAGCGGGAATTTCCCCGGAAGATGATCTCTCGAAGGAAGCCCCTCCGATCGAAGTCGAAATGACGCCCGGAGACGGGGAAACGCCTAATGCCGAACCGCAGACCGTAACGTCGAAGGAGGGAACCGTCCGACTGACCGGCAGCGACGCTTGGAAAAGCCGGTACAGCGGCGGCTGGAACGATTTCACGCTCGGCCAAAAAGTGGGGGTCTTCGTCGATGGCGGCGCGAACTTCCTCTCCGCCCTCGGCTTGCCGTTGCCTTGGGCGATCGGCATCATGGCCGTTCTCGTCGCTTCGTTCGCGGCGACCACGCTCGACACCTCGACCCGGTTGCAACGCTACGTTCTCCAGGAGATCGGCAGTACCCACGGTCTCCTCACTCCGCTGAAAAACAAGTACTTCGCCACGACGCTCGCCGTAGTGACCGCCGGTGCGATCGCCATTCTGCCCGGATCGGGAGGCGTTCCCGGAACCGGCGGTCTGATCATCTGGCCGCTTTTCGGCTCGATCAACCAGTTGCTCGCCGGGCTCTCTTTCCTGGTGATCCTCTGCTATTTGATGCGCAAGGGATGGAACGTGAAATTCGTCATTGTCCCCCTGCTTCTCTTGCTGATTTTGCCCGCCTGGGCAATGACCGGCTTCGTGATCGATTGGCTCGGTGAAGGCGATTATTTGCTCGCCGGGATCGGCATCGCGTCACTGCTTTTGGAAGCCTGGATGATCGTCGAAGGAGTGCTCCTTCTCCGTCGTCTCAAGGAAGAATCTCTTCTGAACGGGTGACGGAAACGATCCCCGGAAAAAAGCTGATCGGCTCTATGAAAGCTTGACTCCCGGAGACGGTTGCGACGATGATTCCGAACGGGACGATCATGATGGAAACGCGAAAAGAAGACACCGCCATGAGTAACCCCCTTTTCTTGTCATATACTTGAAATGGGGCTTGGCCGCGGGTTCGATTCTCCATCATGTATCTCGAAAAGGAGCATTCTCATGCATCCCGGTCTCATTGGCGGATTGGTGGGCTCTCTTGCAGGTCTCGCCGGCGGATTGGTCGGAACGTATTTCAGCATCAAGAACACCGATGGTCCCAGAGAGCGGGCGTTCATGATCCGCGCCGCGGCGGCCATGTGGGGGACCTTTTTGTTGATACTTGGGTTGATATTCGTGCTACCAACCCCCTACCGCTGGTTTGTGTGGATTCCGTTCAGCATTCTATTGCCGCTTTCCATCGTCTACGGCAACAAGCGGCAGCAGGAGATTCGCCAAGAAGAGGCGCAGAGCCGGGAAATACCCGATCGCGGTCTCTCTTGAGCATTTGCCGACAAGCGACGACCACGGTCGACACGAGGGCGAACCGCTCCGGCGAAATGTCCGAATCGGTCGCATCACGGTCCATCGAGAATCGGGTTGTGAGGATCAGGGTCGTGAGAGCTTGCCGGTGAGGCGATATAGTTCGAGGATCACTTCATCGAGCATGCGTTCTCCGGTACCGGGTTCGGCGATCAATCCGTAGGACGCCCCGTACCCCCCCTCGGCGGCCGCTTCGATGGTCGGAAAGTAGGAGTACATGCCGTTGCAGTAGCCGACGAAGAAGGTGTGTTCCACGGGCGATCGTCGATCGAGTTCCACCTGGAAGTCGTCGAAGAACTCTCCGGGAAATCCGCACCAGGCGATCTTGTCGCCCAACATTAGGACCGAGAGCGGAGCCTGGAAGGTGCGATCGGAATCGAGGAAACTCTTGTAGCCTTCTTCGCTGAGGAAACCGCGGAGCATACTGTCCATACGATCATCTTCGATCGGATGTCGCAGGCCGAACGTGACGCTCGGCGAGGCCCAGCGAATCGTCCAATCTTCCTGCTCGACGGGGGCGCATTGGTCGAACGCCCCGACCACGGCACGCCCAACCTTTTCCCCTTCTTCGACAAGTTTCGGGTAACGAGAAACATCATCGCCGAGATAGCCGGCCAGATAGGGATTGATCTCGCCGCATGCTCCCTGGAGGAAAAGACATTCTCCACCCGTTTCTTTCTCGACGAATCGACTGACGACCCCCGGCACATCGCCGGAGACGCCCAGGCTTCTGCTCGAACTGATCACCGGATGGCAAGCGAAATGGACCAACGTGGCGACCGGTTCGTGTTGGTCGTTTTCGATGCGAAGGATCTTGACCCGCTGGTCGACCGGATGGGTGAATTCGCGGTCGTGATTCTGCCAGAACATGGTGATGCTGCCGTCCTCATTTTTCTTACGGCGGTCGTACGTGATATCGACCTCACAAACGCCGCTCTTGAAGGAGACCGGTTGCAGGTTCTCGAGGGCTTGTTCCACCGCTTTGATGGTTTTCTCCACGACGGTTTCGTTCCAAGGGATCGGCTGGTCGTGCTTGCCCATGGTGGGGGCCGCATGAGAATGCGTCGCCGTAAGGAAAACGGCGTCGATCCCCGATTCGGTTTCGAGACGCCGGTGGAGATTTTCCAGCCATCGACCTTTGGGAGGGGTGCCGAGATCATAGGAAACGATCGCCGCCTGGGAGGTACCGTCGTCGAATACGACCGTCCGGCAATAGAGGCGGTCGAGAATATCGGTGAAAGATTCCTTCCGTGCCTTGTATCCGTAGAGATCCATCGGTTCGGAGGGGGTGATCTCCATCTTGCTCGATCCCGCCCGGATCGAATCGGCACCCGCCACCAGGCTACAGAAAAACAGAATCGAAAAAAAACTTGCCATCATCTTCTGAATCATCTTTTTTCTCCTTCTTCACGGGGACGACGTTCATGAGAAATCGGAGGGCGGAAGCGGGAAAAGGAACCCCATAGGGAGACCTTGCATTCATGCGTCGGCGGAGGATCGAGCGAAGTCGATGCGAGCGGACCTCCGGACATCATTGATCAATTGTGGGACGCTAAGAAATCCACGACGATGCCACCATGGATATTCTATCTCGGTGTCAATGCCGTGTCCAGCGGACGATGGCTTGACTTGTCCTGAGACAGACAGGGGGGAACACGACACATGGTGTTTTCCACGATCTCGTTTTCCTCCATCGGCCACACGACAACAAATCGCCGCATCGTCTCCGAACAGCGATCGTCGTGCATCAGGCGGATCAGCAAGACCAGGATGGGGCGTGGGGAGTCCTTGAAATACTGCATAACAAGTTCCGTCGGCTCAAGGTCGTCTTCGGCGACGCGGCGTATGGTCGCAGCAGTCTGCCCGACTGGGTGTGGCTCTTGCAAGCTGCGGCGATGCGGTGTTGCCGGTCCTGGATCGTATTGGCCGTGTGCTCGGTCCGCTTGGTCGAGGCACGGTTGCCAAACCACCAACTCCGCACGGGGGCGCCGAGTGCTCGAACCACGTCGATGTTCTTTTGGTCCGCGAGAAGCAGTCGCCCGGCAGCCAGACGACGGTTGACCTGCTTCCCAGATCTTGATCCATATGCTATGAGAGTCGATCAGCTTTTTTTAGCGAGGAGACTTTCAGCATGCCACGACGGAAGAAACAGCATACGCCGGAGCAGATCATCAAGAAGCTTCGGGAAGCGGATACGATGCTTGTAGCGAATAAGACGATTTCGCAGGTTGTGCAGACTTTGGAGATCAGCGAGCAAACGCTTCACCGTTGTCGAAGCGTCATTGGGGCGAACTCAGACAACTGTTCAGGCGTTTACGTAAGGTGCAAGGCGAAGTGGCGGCGAGGGAAACCTATCGCGACATCGAACGATTCCTGGAGAAGAAGAACACGGCGGCCTTGACGCGGTCGCGCTTCCTCCGCGCCTCGGTCTTCACCTCGTAT
>CAZWCE010000028.1:0-38083 GCA_964632505.1 uncultured Planctomycetaceae bacterium
CGATTTCTAAACCGACACCGACTTTTACCATCCCCCATTCGCTTGTTTGAGGACTTAGTGTGCGCTGGCCCTGGGGGGAGCTTTCATTTCCGCACGGCCGACTACCGGAAGGATCGCGTCGACCGTACCGATTATAACGACGAATGTTCCCCGGCTGCAAATCGTCCCGGCCGGTGGAAACGGCCGGTGTTTTCAGGAGGTGGAACGCCAGAGAAGCCGTTCGGCCTTGAGGGACCGAAAATCCCGCTTTTTTTCACGCCGCTCGCCGGGAAAAATCCTATATTGTAAGAAAGTACATTCTTCTTTTTTTGATCCACTCCATCTTTTCAATCGGCAGGGGAACCATGTTGCAAGATTCATTCGGGATGGAAATGCTCGCGGAGCCGAAATCGTCGAACATTTTGATCGTCGACGACGATCCCGCCGTATTGAGGTTGCTTTCCCATCTCTTGAAGGAGGACGACTACTTCGTTCGAACCGCCCGCGATGGCGAGGAAGCACTGGAGCGCATCCTCCGCGACTGCCCCGATGTGGTGATCAGCGACTGGGAAATGCCGAAAATGGATGGACTCGAACTGAGCAAGACCATTCGTCAATTCCACGACCGAAAAGCCCTGCCTCATTATGTCTACATTCTCCTGCTGACCGCACATACCGGCAAAGACCGGCTGATCAAGGGGCTGGAATCGGGTGCCGACGATTTCGTGACCAAGTCGGCCGATCTCCGGGAGATGCGCATTGAACTGAGTGCGCGGCTGAAAGCGGCCATCCGAACACGTTCGCTCGAACGGGATCTCGAAAAAGCAGCCCGGGCCGATGCACTGACCGGACTGTTCAATCGGGCGACCTTCTTCGATATGGCCACGATGGAATGGGAACGGTCGGAGCGGTTCGGCCATCCCCTCTCCCTGGCGATGTTCGACTGCGATTTCTTCAAGCGGGTGAACGACCTGCACGGTCATGCCGCAGGCGATGTCGTGCTCGAAGAACTGGCCGCGATGGTGCGTGATTCCTGCCGCGACCGAGATATCCTCTGTCGATACGGGGGAGAAGAGTTCTGCGTTTTACTCCCCAAAACCACCGAAGAAGACGCCGGTCACTGGGCCGAGCGCATCCGAAAGAAGATCGCCGAGCAAAAAATCTATATCTCCGACGCGGTCGAACTCCAGGTGACCGCCAGTTTCGGCGTTGCTCAGAAAACCGACGAGCTGATGGAGATCGACCAGTTGGTCGAACAGGCCGACCAAGCGCTGCTGGCCGCCAAGGAGCTTGGACGCAATCGGACGGTCAGCTACACGGAAACGATCGCCGAGGACCATCACCTGGAAAACGGCATGAAACTGGAGGAGCAGCTCTTCGACAACATCACCGCCGGCGAGGTGATGTCCCCGATCTTTCACTGCATCCACAAGGATGAACCGGTCGCCTCGGTCGTCGACTTCTTCCTCCAGACCCGCGTCGGTTCCCTACCGGTGGTCGACGACGACGGCACGCTCTTCGGAATCGTCTCGGAACGGAACTTCCTGGGCATGGTGGGCCAGGAACATCGGTGGAACCAGCCGGTCCACGATCTGGTCACCGTCAACGTCATCAGCTACACGGCCGACACGCCGATTCGGGCGATCACGGAATTTCTCGGTCGGGTCTCGATTCGGCAGGTCGTCATCGTGGAAAAATCGCGTCCGCTGGGCATGATCAGCCGGAATTCGCTGCTTCGCTGGCTGAGAAACCGTTGGCTGGCTCTCTCCGGCACGAACAAGAAGATCGCGAACCCCGAGCACGCCGAAGCCCAATACCAGGCGAATCTCCAAGAGAAAATCAAATTGCTCGCAAGCGATCTGCAGGCCCTGGAACATCGTCTCGATCGCGAAACCCCCGAGTTGGAAGCAGCCATCATCACGCAATTGACACGCATCCAGGAACTGGCCGAACAACTCCTGGGACTCTGCACCACCCATCGGGAAATGTCGGACTCTGCCGATTCCCCTTCGTGGGACCATATCAGCGGGATTCGATAGTCCTCCAAAACACGATGGATTCGGCTGAGCTTCGCCACCATGCCGGCAAAAGATGCGATCAAGCAACGACGCTTGCAAAAAGCCGCAAACTCTTGATGCAAAAACACTTAAGTATTTATTAATTCCAGCAATCCAAAGGGGGGGTTCGGGAAAATCGACTCGGATGCAATGATTGCACAACCGCAAAAAAGGATTCCGACCGTAATCTCCACCAACAAACAAAAATATTGGTTCCTCGAAATATATTGACATATCTGCTTTTCCTTTTTCGATTTCTCTAAATTATTGTTTGCAAATTGTTTTCGCACTAGGTAAAATCCATAATTAGATGGTTTGGTTATACTTTTTCGGCGTATCGGCGTAGGAATGTGGAGTGTCGAGCCCTTCATTATTGCTATCGACAGACTTGAATGTTGCTGTCGTTTTTCCAG
Source organism: uncultured Planctomycetaceae bacterium (assembly GCA_964632505.1). Taxonomy (GTDB): domain Bacteria; phylum Planctomycetota; class Planctomycetia; order Pirellulales; family Thermoguttaceae; genus CAZWCE01. Next base: position 2,450 of record CAZWCE010000028.1, read on the forward strand.
CAAATCGGGTCACCTCACCTTTTGTCGTGGAAACGTGCGCAGGAATTCCACCGTGACCCCCTTGCACGTCTTGATGGACACGAAGCCCTTTTCCTTCGGAGGATGTATCGCAGGTTTTTTCTGCGTCGCTTTTCAGTGATCCGTTAGGTGCCGTGTGGATCGAAGCTTCGGCATACGAATTCAAATCCAGCTTTTTTCACTTTGAATCAGTTCAGGGAGCCTATCACATGAAACGTTTTAAGCAATCCGGTTTTACGCTGGTGGAATTGCTGGTGGTGATCGCCATCATCGGCATTCTCATCGCTTTGCTTCTTCCAGCCGTCCAGGCAGCTCGCGAGGCGGCCCGTCGCATGCAGTGTACCAATCATCTCAAGCAATTGGGGCTCGCGCTGCACAATTACCACGACACCCACAATACCTTCCCGCCGCGCAAGCAGGGGACCAATGGCCCGGGAAGACACCCCCGCGTCGACCATAACTATGGGCGAGCCAGTGCGTTCATCGCCCTTTTGCCGTTCTTCGAACAAACGGCTTTGTACCAGACGATCAAAGAAGGTGCGCCGAACCACAGTCCTCCGATCCCTCCCTGGGGTCCTGCTCCTTGGTACGGTGGATGGCCAGCTTGGGAAGAGGCGCCCGCCAGCATTCTCTGTCCCTCCGGAGATTACGCCGGTAATCGGCGAGACGTGACCAACTATAACTTCTCCGTCGGCGATACCGTGGATAATAATCGTGATGCGCGTCAGGTACGCGGCATGTTCGCCAACATCGTCGGCACCAAGATGGGCGACATCACCGATGGAACCAGCAACACGATCGCGATGAGCGAGCACCTGATCACGGATTTTGGCCTCGGATCTCGTGGGAATCAGCAGATCCCCGTCGAATCAGGAACAGCGACGCGGCTGGGAAGTGGTCGGCTCGTCGCCGTACCGGCTGTGTGCCTCGGTCAAGTCTCCGGTCAATACTATATCAACAGTAATGTTGTCAAGGGAAGACGAGGCCACGATTGGAAAGATGGTCAGATAGGAAAAGTCGGATTCACCACCATCATCCCGCCCAATGGTCCGTCTTGCATCGAGAGCGACAATCCCAATGGCGATGGGACGAACACGCTGATGCCTCCCACCAGCAATCACCCCGGCGGGGTCAACGGTCTCCGGGCCGACGGATCGGTGCATTTCGTCAGCGAGACGATCAACACCGGCAATCTCGGTGCCTCGACGGTCTCTTCCGGCCCGAGCCCCTACGGCGTTTGGGGTGCCCTCGGCAGCAAAAACGGAAGTGAAGCGTACTGATCCGCCACTGTGCGGTTCCTCGAATCCGCGCGGCGATGATCACTCCCAAAAATCAATCGGAGTCGACATCGCCCGCGACTTTTCTCATGACTCGTGAATGGTCGACTTGGCCGTGGGGCCTTCCGTTCCCGCGGCCTTTTTCGTTTCCACGTGCAAATTGGATGGGTGTTTATCATTCTGAATCGAAGGAGTTCCGGGTATGAATAAGACGATCGTTTCCTGTTTCGCTCTCCTGATGCTGGCAAATCTCCTCGCCGGGTGCGGTCCCGAGAAGCCTCAAAACGAGGCGACCGTGACCGGAAAAGTCACCTACAACGGCCAGCCCGTCGAAAATGCGACGGTCCTTTTCCAAACAGACGACTTCTCCTACACCGCCGCCGGGGGAACCGATGCCGAGGGGGTGTACACTCTCTCCGACGGCACCGCCTCGGGCTGCAAACCGGGCGAGTACGTCGTGACCATCTCGAAAACCGAAACAACGTCCGAAGGAGAACATGTCTCCGAAGATGATCCCGCGTACGGGGATCCCGGAAGCACCCCGAAGGTGACGACGACGCATCTGCTTCCTGAAAAATACGCTGATCCGCTATCCACGGACCTGAAAGCCACCGTCCAGGCCGGCGAAAACACCATCGACTTCACTCTGGAAGACTGAACAAGCGGCGTCGGAGTTCCGATCACTTAAACGGACCCGGTCTCGGCCGGGTCCTTTTTTTGTTCCCTCTTTACCTTTCCAATGTGATTCTCTTCTCTCGTCTTCCATCGCCTCAGGCGAGACTTGCATTCCGTTTCCCCAAGACGGTATACTCTCCTCCAGCACGCCGATGTCCGGCGCCCCTTGAAAACGGAGGAATTCTGACTGATGCAAGCTCCCAGCCATTTCACTTTGCTCGACTGGATCGTCCTTTCGGCCTATTTCGCCGTGACGCTCTCGATCGGCTTCTATTTCTATCGCAAGACCCGAACGCCGGAAGGATACACCGCCGCCAACCGCTCTCTGCCCGGTTGGGTCTGCGGGCTGTCGATCTTCGCCACGTTCCTCAGCAGCATCAGCTATCTGGCATTGCCCGGCAAGTCGTTCGCCGACAACTGGAACCCGTTCGTGTTCTCACTCACGCTTCCACTGGTCACGTGGGTGGCCGTGCGATACTTCCTTCCGTACTACCGCAATCGCGGTGAAGTTTCCGCCTACGCCGCCCTGGAGAACCGCTTCGGGCTGTGGGCCCGCATCTACGCGAGTATCTTCTACCTCCTCACGCAGATCGCGCGGATCGGCATGGTCATGTACTTGATGGCGCTGCCGATGCAGGTCATCTTCGGATGGAACATCTACACGATCCTGATCGTCACGGGCATCTTCGTCACCTTCTACTCTTTCGTCGGCGGTATTCTGGCGGTCATTTGGACCGATGCGATCCAGGCGATCGTCCTCATGGCCGGGGCGGTGATCTGTCTGATTCTCATGCTCGCGACGATGCCCATCTCGCCGATCGAGGCGTTCGGCATCGCCGCCGAGGAGGGGAAGTTCAGCCTCGGCCCACCGGGAGTCTCCTTCGAGGGAGGTGTCGTCTCGCTCGACTTCACCGCCGCGACCGTGCTGGTGGTGCTGCTTTACGGGACGGTCATCAATCTGCAGAATTTCGGCATCGACCAAAGCTATGTACAAAGATACATAGCTTCGAAGAGCGACCGGGAGGCACGTCGGAGCCTCTGGCTCGGAGGACTGCTTTACGTGCCGGTCAGCGCCCTTTTCTTCCTCATCGGGACGACGCTCTACGCCTACTACGTGACCGCCCAGCCGACCGCGACGAGCGTCGATGCCGAGACAACGGTCGCCTACGAAGAGATGACCGACCTCCGGCAGGTCCGCATGACCGTTGCCCGGCAGCGGTTACTGCAACAGGGGCTCGCGCCGGAGTCGCCGGAATTCGCGTCTCGGCAAAGAGAGGTCGCCCGAGACCTCTCGCTCGAGAGGATCGGCGATCGCGTCTTTCCACATTTCATCGCCGCTCATTTGCCGCCGGGATTCACCGGGCTACTGGTTGCCGCCGTGTTCGCTGCCGCGATGAGCACCATCTCCACGAGCCTGAACTCATCGGCCACGCTGGTGATGAGCGATTACTATCGTCGTTTCATTCACCCCACTGCGAGTGAGAAGGCCTCGATGGCGGTGCTCTACCTCGCGACGATCGCCTGGGGTGTTCTCGGCACCGGTCTGGCCCTGCTGCTGGTCCGCGTGACCGAAAGCGCCCTGGATATCTGGTGGAAACTCGCCGGCATCTTCGGCGGAGGGATCACCGGTCTATTCCTTCTAGGCATGATCAGCCGCCGGGCGAAAAACGCCGCTGCGGTGACCGGGGTGCTGCTCGGGCTGGCGGCGGTCGGCTGGCTGACGATGCCGTTTATGATCGAAAAGATGACTCAATTCCCCGAATCGAGCGGCGTGCATCGTTTGGGGGAGACGTGGCATCGGTCGTTGCTGTCGTGGCTCAGCCCCCTCGATGCCTTCATGATTCCGGTCGTCGGTTGCCTGACGATTCTACTGGTCGGCCTCTTGATCAGTCGCTTCGGGCGACGCGAACGAAACGAACCCCCTTCGGAAGAAATCTCTTGAACGAAAGGATACACCAAAATGCAAGGTTTTCGAATAAATCGGATTGCATGTACATTACTCGCTGGAGCATTCATGTTATCCTCATCGATTTCCGCCGACGAGGATGATCTGAAGCGACTCCAATACCACCGGGCCGACTTGGCGGTCGATCTCGGCGTGGGGCTCTGGGCCTGGCCGATGCCGATGGATTTCGATTCCGACGGCGACCTCGACTTGGTCGTTTCGTGTCCCGACGTGCCGTACAACGGCATCTACCTGTTCGAAAACCCCGGCGGGGAGGAAAAGATGCCGGTCTTCCGAGCCCCCAAGCGTTTGGGGCCGGCGCTGCGGAACTGCCAGGTCTCCTACGTCGACGGACGACCGCGCGTCCTGACACCCGCGGGAGAGTATGTCGACTTCCTCGGCGACTCCTTCGAGAAGACGCAACCCATCGGGGCGAAGCCTTGGAAAATCGGCAGCGGCCGGACTCGGGCCAAGCAGTGGAAATATGTCGACTACGAGGGAGACGGAGATCTCGATCTGATTTTCGGCGTCGGCTACTGGGGCGATTACGGCTGGGACGATGCCTTCGATGATCAAGGGAATTGGACCCGAGGACCGTTGCACGGTTACGTCTATCTCATCGAAAATGTGGGAACGTCGAAAAATCCCGAGTACGCCGACCACGTCCCGGTCACCGCCGGCGGCGAGCCGATCGATGTCTACGGCATGCCTTCGCCCAATTTCGCCGACTTCGACGGCGACGGCGATCTCGATCTGATCTGCGGTGAATTCCTAGACGGTTTCACTTACTTTCGGAATGAGGGAACCCGGAGCGAGCCGGAATATGCCGCGGGGGTCCGTCTGCTCTGTGACGGGGAGCCGATCACGATGAATGTTCAAATGATCACTCCCACCGCACTTGATTGGGACCGCGACGGCGATGTCGACCTGGTCGTGGGCGATGAGGACGGCCGGGTGGCTCTGGTCGAAAACACCGGGAAGATCGCCAATCGGCTGCCGCTCTTCTTGCCGCCGAACTACTTCCAGCAAGAGGCCGCGGATCTAAAATTCGGCGCGCTGGTCACGCCGGTCGGTTTCGACTGGGACGACGACGGGGACGATGATTTGGTCTGCGGCAACACCGCCGGGCACATCGCCTGGTTGGAGAACCTCGGGGGCAACCCACCTCGCTGGGAGCCGCCACGATTGCTGAAGGCGGGCGGCGAGATTCTCCGCATCCAGGCCGGTCCGCGCGGTTCCATTCAAGGGCCCTGCGAGGCAAAATGGGGATACACGACGCTGAGCATCGCCGACTGGGATGGCGATCAACTGCCCGACTTGGTCGTCAATTCCATCTGGGGAAAGGTCGTCTGGTACCGTAACCTCGGCACGCGGAACAAGCCGCGATTCGAAGCGGCCCGCCCCGTCCGGGTCGATTGGAACGGCATTCCTCCCAAGCCGGAGTGGAACTGGTGGGATCCCGCCCCAAACGAACTGGCGACCCAGTGGCGGACCACCCCCGTGGCGACCGATTGGAACGAAGACGGTCTCTGCGATCTGATCATGCTCGATCACGAGGGCTATCTCGCCTTCTTCGAGCGTATCGAAAAAGCGGGCAAGCGCATTCTCCTGCCGGGCAAGCGCATCTTCGTCGATGCCGAGGGCCATCCTCTGCGACTGAATCCCCGAGAGGCAGGAAAAAGCGGGCGACGAAAGCTCTGCCTGGTCGACTTCGATCGCGACGGGAAAATCGATCTGCTGGCGAATTCCAAGAATGCCGACTTCTTCAAAAACATGGGAGAGAAGGACGGCAAGATCATCCTGGCCAACCAAGGGCCGGTAGCGGAACGGAAACTGGCCGGTCACACGACCAGCCCCACGACCGTCGACTTCGACCGAAACGGCATTCCCGATTTGGTCATCGGCGCCGAAGACGGCCGGTTCTACTTCATGGAAAATCCGAACGAGTAAATCGTATCGCTCCATAAAAAAAGCCGCTCCGGGGGAAATTCCACTCCGGGGCGGCGTTTTGGGATCGGGATTTCAAGCTCGCCGAATCAGCGGAGATGCGGCTCCGAAACGCGCTTGTGCTCCAGCTCTTTGATCGGTCGAACCCATATGTTTCGGAACTTCACCGGGTTGCCGTGATACTGCAAACGGATCGGCCCCTTCGGCGGATGCGATTTGTATTCCGGAGGGCGATTGTAGGGCGTGTCGCCTTCGAGTTCGAAATGGTTCTGGATGACCACACCGTTGTGCAGCACCGTGATGTAGGCGGGGCTTTCGAGATTGCCGTTGTCGTCGAAGCGGGGGGCGGTCCAGAGGATGTCGTACGTCTGCCACTTCCCGGGTGGTAGACATGTATTCACCAGCGGGGGATGCTGCTTGTAGATCGCTCCGCACTGGCCGTCGTAATAGGTCTCGTTCTCGTAGGAATCGAGGATCTGCACCTCGTACCGGTTCATCAGAAAGACGCCGCTGTTGCCGCGTCCTTGACCACTGCCGGTCACCTCTTCCGGAGAGGCCCATTCCAGGTGGAGCTGGCAATCGCCGAACTCCGGCTTGCAAGTGATGGCGCCGGGGCCGGCCACCAGCGCGCCGTCCTCGATCTTCCACTGCTCGGCACCTTGCCACTGCGATTTGTCCTTGCCGTCGAACAACACCACCGCGTCCTCGGGCGGCTCATTCGGTCCGCCGGGATCGACCACCTTCGGCTCGCTCCACTCGATGCCGCTGAGATACTCCTTGGCAAACGCCATCACGCCCATGCCCAGGGCGATCGCCGATACGGCCACCACGGCTGTCTTCATCTTCGTCATGAATCGTTTCTCCTTCCCTTTCGGGTTCGATGGAATCGTACAATGGTCGCGACCGTGCACCGGCCGCCTATTTTCCGTATCATACCCTTTTTCCTCGCCGAAGGCAAAAGGTGGTCATTCCGGAAAAGCTCCGCCCGATCAGAAGAGGCCTTTCAATCTACAAAGAATCATGTATAAAAGAATGGTGCCGTCAGTCGTTCCGTGTGGCATGCAAGTGGACGCCCGCCTGTTTGTTTTTCCCGATCCATCATGGTTCGAGCACCGTTCGCCAGCCTTTTCGAGGAGATGCGATGATCGCATTGGATTACTATCTCGATCGTGCCACGCTCGCCGAGTATTACTACTACCGATGGACCCATCCGGTCGAGACGCTTCGCCGAAGACGAAGCTGGTATCTGTTTCGGTGGACCACTTTTTATCTGATCGTCGCCGCGCTCTCGGGCGCGTACGCCGTCGACCAGGGGGTGCTCATTCAGCTGATCACCGAGAAGACCGAAACGTCCGCCACGGTCGTCAGCAGGGTCCATTGGGCTGCTCCCCTTTCTTTCGTTTTCCTGGGATTCGCCGTCTGGTTGATTTTCCGAAGACGCAAGAAGTTCGAGGAACACCTCCTCCGGCAAGCGGCCGGCCAAGCCTTTAAGGAACTGCACCAACCGTATGGCGATGAGCAATCGGTCGTGCTTCACCCGGACCGCGTGGAGCGGAAGTTTCTCGGTTATCGCCGTATCGCCGCGATCGACTGCATCGAAGAGATCGCCGAAACGCAAAATGCCGTTTTCCTGCGCTTCCGCGAGGGGGCCAAACGACAATTCGAAAAAATCATCCAACCGAGAGATCACTTTGATACGGAGAAGTGGACGGAAATACAGAACTGGGTCGCTGCCCGCCGCTCGGCCGTTGAGGAGGTCCTCGAAGCCGAGCCGATGGAAGATGGGGAGCGAAAAGCCCCAATGAGGGAAGATTCAATGCGGATCAAGAATCCTCTCGACAAAGAGGATCTGACCGATTTCTATTTATGGGCGAACTCGGCAACCCCATTTCTTCGTTGGTTGTTCATACTCGATCTGCGGAGATACGGCCGTGCTCTGGTGATCCTGGGATGGCTCCTGGTTCCCCTGGTGTTCTGGTTCGGCCAGACGGTCGAGCATCATATGGATGTCGGCGAGGAAAAGAAGACGATCATCGCTTCTGATTACCCCCTCATTTTCTTCCCGATAGTACTATGGGGCACTGCGCTGTTGTTCCGGCTCTCGTGGCGCGGGAACGAGCACCAAAAAAGGAGCGCCAAGCGCTACGCGCGCAAGGGGATTAGAACCTATTCGGGCGACCAAACGCTCGAACTGAGAGACGACGGCATCGCGATTCTAAGGCCCTCCGGTTATGAGTTGGTGATTGACTACGACCGGTTCCACGACGTGATTCATCGCAAACGGATCACCATCCTCCAGCCCAGAGGGGGTATTCCGGGATCGGTCCTCGTTTCCCACGAAGGGAAATCCCCGGAAGAGGTGAACCGATTTATCGACGCGTTCCGAAAGCGATGCAACGGCTTGAAGGGGGCGGGCCCGGTCTCAGAGGGAAGCCGCCGGCGATAAGCGTCCATCGGCGGCGTCCCCCAAGAGGGAAGATTTCTTAAAGCATTTCGTTCCGATAGTTGCTGGAAAGCGTTATGCTTTGCCCCCGTCATCGCGCAAGCCGGGACTCGATGGCGTCGATCGCTTTCCGTTCGATCCCTTCCCCGGGAGGGAGGATCACCAGGGCATCGCTGCGACCTACGGCACGGTAGCCGGTTCGCGCCACGGCGTGGTCGTCCTTGGATGTTTCAATCCAGCAGACCGGTAGCGGCGCGGCCAGCGCGACCATCGCCGGCAGATCGAGATACTTCTCCGCGCCGGGCAGGAAGTCGGCATCGTCGATGGTCGGTACGTCGCCGAACCGAAAGTCGTTGGTCTCGAGCACGGCGGCGTCGAGGATCTCCTTGGCCTGTGGCAGCGCGGCGGCGGCCCAGTGCCCCGCCCCTTCGGCGCCCACCAGGACCAGCGGTCCTCCCGGCGATTCGTTCTTCAATACGCGGCATGTCGTCAACACGTCGTGCACCCGCTTGCTGAAAAGCGGCGGATTGTACCCGAACGTGTAGCCGGCATACACCTTCGAAATGTCGGGGCGGTAATCGTTGAGCTTCTGCCGGGTGATCGGACCGTCCTCCGGCGACGTCTCTCCCTGGCCGACCAGATCGATGCCCGTGACGGCGAGGTCGCGTTCGAGTAGCTTCGCAATCGCGGCGACCGGCTTACCGTTTCGGTCGAACATCGCCCGCTTCCCCTCGGGGTGAAGCCACAACACGCAAGCTTCCGGCGAATCGACGCCCCGCTTCACGAGCGTCACCGCCGGGACGACCTCTTCATGCTTGCGGTTCCGTGCAAGCCAATGGCGGACGCGATACGGCGGAGACTCGGCCAGAGCAAACTCTTTGACACGCTCGCCGACTACTTCTCCCTCTTTCGGCAGCGGCCGGGTCAAGAGCACCTCCAGCGCCCCACCGACCACGTCGCGGAACCGGTCCATCGAGTCGGCATCGCGCGGCAAGTGCGATTCGATCTGCTCGCGGTCGCTCTTGGTCATTTGTTCCAACAGGCGGCGCTCGAACGCCTCGCCCCCCTCGGGTCGGGGATGCCGCTCGTTCCAGACGGTCATCTCTTCGATCGAGAGCGGAGCGAAATCGTCGGCGACCACCGGCTCCTTCCATCCCAGACCGAGATACCGGTTGAAAAATTGATACATGCGACCACGAGATACATAGTTATAGTTATGTGGAAACTGGGTCAGCGGGAAGACCTCCACCCGATCCTTCGCGCCCATCATCTCGTAGAGCTGTTGCAGCTCGGGGAATCCCTTGGTGGCCAGTTCGACGGTCCAGTCGTCGGCGGAGGTCATGCCGAGCGGTCGGGGCGCGGTGAGGGCGGCAAACTCAATGTTGCCCGAGTCGACGCGGAGATAGCAGGCGTTCTCGCAGGTGCATCCTCCCTGCATGGCGGTCGAGACCATCACGGCGGGAAAGGAGACGTCGATCCTCGGATCAATCGCGGTGAGGATCATTGTCTGAGTCCCTCCGCCACTGGCGCCGGTGATCGCCAGACGCTCGGCATCCGCCTCCGGCAAGGAAGCGAGCCAATTCAACGCGGCGATCGAATCGGCCGTCTGCAGGCCCATCATGTTTTGCAAATGCAGCTCCGCCTTCGGACTGAAGAAGCCCCAGGTGCCGCGTTTTCGCCCGTTCATCGCTTCCCGGTAACCCGGCCGGTGTTCGAGCTGCTTCGAGTCGGCGTAACCGATCATGTCGTACTGGAAGACGAGGCAGCCCATCCGGGCGAGTTGAGCACATCGCGCCTGAATCGGATGGCGCCCGCTCGGATCGAACCGTTCCGCGCCGTTGAAAAGTTGCCGACGGAACTTCGAGTCGGGAGCCTCGTAAAAGCGGCCGTTCTGCCAGTGGCCGTGGGGGCACAGCACCGCCGGAATCTTTCCGTTCTTCTGAGAACGACTCACATCTTTCGGTCGATAGAGATTCCCCGTCACGTAAAAGCCGGGATAACTCTCGAGATAGACCTTCTCGACCGTGTAACCCGGTCGATCCACCTTCCCGTGAATCACCGCCGAACCGGGAGAAACCAGCCGGGGCATCGGCCAGAGTCCGTTGGCCACGAGCAACTGCCGGCGAATCTTCTCGCGGCGCATTTCCCATGCTTCCGGTGTCGGAGGCACTTCGAAGGGAAAGTCGTCGTTGAGTGTTTTGAGTTCTTCGAGACGTTCCAAGGAGCCGGGGGGAGTTTCCGAGAGAACGCGGCATGGCGGCGTCTGGGCAACGGTCCATGTAGCGGTCGCCGGGATAAGCGACATCGCAAGAACCAATAACCATCGGTAGATTCGTCCAGTAGTGAGCATGGGAACTCCTTGGGATTTCGGAGGAAAGGAAAGAGGCACCGCCGGTGGATTTTCGTCCGGTCGAGGGAGTGAGGGCCCTTGCCGCATTATGGAAAAGCGCACCGGGTCTGTCAAGCAAATCGCGCGGCGGAGACTTACCGGGCATCACGACGAGGCGACGGTTGACTTGTTTTCCCCCGGAAGTTTATGATAGAAAACGGTCGGGTTGCGAACGCTGTCCCCCGGCGGCGATCCCATCATCCTTACGATCTTCACGAAATCATTCGGAATCATTCTTTTTCTCTCGAAGGAGGCTTTCCGCCATGACGCACAAAACCTGGACCCTGCTCGATACCCGACGCGGCATCTATCTCGATTCGCTGCACGTCACTCCCGACTACATCGGTGGTTCCGCCGAAGGCTACTTGATCGTGAAACGGCGGTTGGCCGGCGGCGTTTCCGACGGCGTCGATTTCGTGGAGATCGACAACGGGGCGTTTCGCATGCAGGTTTTACCCACCAGGGGAATGGGACTATGGAGAGCCGGTTGCGGCGATGTCGAACTTCGGTGGAATTCGCCCGCCCGGGGGCCGGTCCATCCGAGTTGGGTCCCGTTGTTCGATCCTTCCGGCGTGGGTTGGTTGGAAGGTTTCGACGAATTTCTCGTCCGCTGCGGGCTGGAAAGCAACGGAGCCCCGGATTTCGACGAAAACGGGAAGCTGCTCTATCCGTTGCACGGCCGCATCGCAAATCTTCCGGCGCGCAAGGTGGAATTGACGGTCAACGGCGAAACAGGAGAAATCACACTCTCGGGAACGGTCGAGGAATCGCGTCTCTTCTTCAAGCGGATGGAGCTGAACGTGAGCTACACGACCTACGTGAACTCGCCGGGCGTGACGATTCGCGATACCGTGACCAATCTCTCGGCGGAACCGGCTCCCTTCGAGCTGCTCTATCACATCAACCTCGGGCCCCCCCTGGTGGCCCCGGGCGCTACGATGCAACTCCCTTTTCAGGCGATGGCGCCTCGCGATGAGGCCTCGGCGGAGCAAATGAACAACTGGGAAACCATGGCCCCCGAAAACCCAGGATCGACCGAAGCGGCGTTCTACTTCGATCCGGCCGCCGACCGCGACGGCAATACCCTGGCGGTTCTGGCCAACGCGAAGGAAGACCGCGGTCTCTCCTTGGCATACAACCGGAATCAGTTCCCTTGCTTCACTTTCTGGAAGAATCACCAAGCCGATAGTGATGGATACGTCGCCGGACTGGAACCGGGAATCAACTTCCCCAATCCCCGGTCAGTCGAAGAAAAAAACGGTCGCATCGTGACGCTTCCGCCCAAGACGTCTCAATCGTTCGAAATGACGCTCGAAGTGCAACGCAGTCGCGAGGAGGTGCAGCGCGCGGCGGAAATCGTCCGCGGTCTCCAAGAAGAAGGGGAAAAGCAAGTCTCTCCTCAACCGAAGGCGGGCTGGAGCTGATCGTGCGGAAGAAAGACTCTCTTGCCTCAGAACGGCAACAAGCAGCCTGCAAAGCCATCTTGTTTCACCATTCCCATCCGTTTCCGACGGGCGGCTAGACGCCGGCCAACTCCGAAATCACGGGTTGACCGCGTTTCACATCCTCCGTGGAATGTTGATGTCGCGCTTTCTCGTAACGTTGGCGCCAGTATTCATACTGTGGATCACCGACGCGAAAGGTGAAGACGGCCTCGGGAAGCGGGACCCCGCGAAAAGGTTTCGAGGGAATGCGCACCCGCAAAGAGTGATTTCGGGACATCTCAATGGTGCAGCGTGAAATCGTCATGGCAGGCTCGGCCCGTGGGTTCGTCTGGCAGGAAGTGGCGATAGGCGGGAGTTGCAATGTTGGAAATGGATGGGGATCCCTTGAATTCTAGATCGTCCTCCGGAGCGTTTTTCAGAAAAACCGCAGCCTCCTCACGATTTTTCATCGGCACCGTGGGAATCGAGTGCCAAAATTGGTCTAAGCGGTATGCTCGGTGCGAAATCCCTGGACATCGACATTCATGACTCAAGGTCGACGACGGATCATGACGAATTCAACGACTCTCCGCCAGGTCAATTGAAGAAGTTTTCTCGAAACTCTTGAGCCATGAAGAATAGTCCCGGCATATTTCCCTCCTATTTTCACTCCGTTAACTTTTCGAAAAACCGAATATTTCGAAGGTTATGATGGGTGAATCATCCTTCCCAGCCCCACCCAACGTATAAGAGGAGGGGAAGGGGCCTACGATCGGCATACGACGACTGAGAGTTTCCCCTTCAGTAAACCTTTTCGCAGTAGGAAGATGCGTCAGAATCGCTCCGAAGGGAACAAGATGGGATGAAATCACTCGTTTCGCCTACCGACTCTTTCTTCGCTCATTGGCGGATTCTCTCCCGCAACTCCTTCGAGAACGCGCGACCGGAATAATCCTGAAAAACCGCCGAGAAAGCGGACAACAAAGTGTCCAGCCCGGCAACTTACCCGGGAAGAGGTGGGGAGAGGGCTTGACTCCCGGTGCTTCTCCCCTCCGGCCCTATTTTCGTGCCGTTTTCTCGAAATTCGCCGGAGATGGACTTTTTGAGAATGCAAGATTCATGGGAACTTCACGGCGTTTAAGCCGTTCATAAGTTATACGATTCGAGCCTCGAAAAGGGCAATTCTTCCTCAGAACCGGAAAAAGAGCGGATGAAACGGCGAATAAGTCCTGATTATTGAACGTCTCATAAAGTGTTTTCTGAAATGGACTTAGGAAAATAGTTCAAAGTGGGAGCCCTCCAACGCCCGATTATTTACTATATTTACTGTTAAAACTGCTTGAAATGAAATTATTGTTATGGTACTCTCTTAGTTAGGCGTTGGAAATCAGTCAAGGGGGCGACCTTTTCCCCCATCCCATAATAAAGAAATAGAGAGGCGCCGGACCGCGAAACGACACGGTGGCCGGAAAGTGAGGACGCGCGATGCATCAGGATTATCGAAATCAGGTTATGCGGCAACTCCGTGACCAGCAGATCCATTTCGCGCCGCGTGAGAAAAAGCTCCAGCAATTGCGTAATGCGGAGAAGCTTTTCTATGAGATCGAAGCGAAGAAGGCGTATCCTTACCGAACGATCTGCGAGCGGATCACGGACTTCCGAGCGGAAATGTATCCCGATTTGAAGCTCGACGGCAAGGACCTTCGGCATGATCTGGTGCTGTTCATCGAGGATTTATCCGATTCGGCGGATATCGACGCCGCTTCCATCGGAGAAAAGATATGGACGATCGAACAGCTCAGCGAACGGTTCAATGTGTCGACCAAGACGATTTCCCGTTGGCGGAAGCGTGGCCTTCTGAGTCGGCGTTTTTCCTTCGACGGCAAAAAACGAGTCGGCTTTTTGGACAGCTCTGTGGAGCGATTCATCCAGAAAGATCCCAGCCGAATTCGGCGCGGAGCCCGATTCAGTCAATTGACCGAAAACGAAAAAGAAACGATCATCCGCCGCGCCAGGCGTTTGGCCAATGCCGGCGGGAATCCGACCGAGATCGCTCGACGCCTTGCCCGTCGCACCGGACGTAGCGTCGAAACGATTCGTTATACCTTGCAAAGTTTTGACTACGAAAATTCCGATATGCCTATTTTTCCTAATCGCTCCAAACCCCTCAACGAAGAGACGAAACGTCGCATCCACCAGGGATTCCTCCGCAACGAGTCGGTCGAGTCGCTGGCTCGGCGCTTCCAGCGCACCAAAGGGAGCATCTACCGCATCGTCGGCCAGATGCGTACCAGGCGAATCATGGATCTCCCACTGGACTATATCGATAGTCCGGAATTCGACATGATTCGTTCCGGGGGCGATGAATCGAAGGTGGTCGGGCCGTTGCCCGCGCCTGCCAAGAATAAGGACAAGGACGGCAAGCCAATCAAGCGTCGAGGCCGCCGACCGGCGATTCCCGCCGATCTCCCGGCCTACCTGGCGGGTTTGTACGAAGTGCCGCTCCTAACGCGCGACCAGGAGATTCATTTATTCCGCAAGATGAATTACCTGAAGTACAAGGCGGCGAAGCTGCGTGACCAGCTCGATCCTGCCCGGCCGAAAGCCCACTTGATGAGCCGTATCGAACGGCTTTACGATGAGGCGGTCGAAACGAAGAATCAGATTGTTTCCTCGAACCTGCGGCTGGTGGTCTCCATCGCCAAGCGGCACGTCAGTGCGACGAACAACTTCTTCGAACTGGTCAGCGACGGTAATCTCTCGCTGATCCAGGCGGTCGAGAAGTTCGATTACACGCGGGGCAACAAGTTCAGCACGTACGCCTCTTGGGCGATCATTCGAAACTTTGCCCGAACGATTCCCGATGAGCATCGTCGGCTGGAACGGTTCCGGCCGAGCGATTCGGAGTTCTTCGACGCGGCGGTCGACGAACGCTCCGATGTGGTGCTCGAAGAGAAGCATCAAATGGAACGGGAATCTCAAGTGAAGCAATTCCTGCAAGAACTCGACATGCGCGAGAAGCAGATTCTGGTCAGCCGCTTCGGACTCGACCGACAGCGCGAACCCCGTACGCTCCGAGAAGTGGGAGTGGAAGTCGGAGTGACGAAGGAGCGGATTCGCCAGATCGAAGCGCGTGCCCTTTCGAAACTTCGTAAAGTTGCCGAAGAGGAAAAGCTGGAAATCCCCGGTCTGGAATAAAAGAGGGGGTTTCCTCTTCCCTTCGGGGACGGCGGCGAAGTCACGGCGCTTTCGAGCAAGTCTCGGGAGCGCTTTTTTTTGTCTTTGCCCCCCCCTCTCTCTAGTGGTTATCTGCAATTGACTCCCCTCTCTCTCTTCATTAGAATCATCCGGTGCTGTCGGATGTTGCCTTTTCCTCTCCTGGAGTGCTTCATGGATCCCCTTCGCCCGGTTCCCCCGCATGGTTCGCCTTTCATGCATCAGCTCTTTTTCGGGAACCTCCCAGCTTCGGCAAACGGTTTTTTCCAAACGGCAGCCGAGCGAACGGCGGTGGTGCTCGCGCTGGTCCTCCCGATTTCCCTGACGGCGGTCAACATCGTCTGCTGCTGGCTGTTATTCACGTGGGTAATGGCCGACCGTTACCGGCATCGTTGGCATCAACTCCGTCACAGCCCTTGGGTATGGTGGAATCTCGCTCTTTTCGGTCTGCTGGGGATAGGCGTTCTCTATAGTACCGTCTCCTTTCAGGAAGCCGGCCGAATGTGGTTGAGCTACCTGAATACCATTCTGTTTCTCGTGGTATCCTTCCTCTTTCAAAATGCCGACCGTCGCAAACAAGCGATGTGCCTTTTTTCGATCGCCCTGGGAATCCGGATTTTGTACAACGTTTATCGAGAGGTTTTTCTCGGCAACACCGACTTCGCCTCGTACGGACAGTTCTTGGGCAATTACAACACCTTCGGCTTGTTCGTACTGATTTGGATCGTCACGTTGATCCACCGGCCACTTTCGAATCGCCGACTTTCGGCCTTGCGGTGGGGGGTGATTCTGGGGCTCCTCTACATTCTCTTCTGGAAGACGGGCTCCCGATCCTGTCACCTCGCCATGATCGCGCTCATTCCGGTGCTGCTTTGGCAATACTTCTCTCTCAAAGGTTTGATTTCAGGTCTTATATGTGCGGCCATCTTGGGTTCATTGATGTATTTGATCGTTCCCAAGGTCCACTCCCGTTTCTCGGTGCTTTTCACGACACTGGCACATTTCGATGAGATCGATCGTTCTTCCGATGAGCTCCGCTCCTCGAAGATTCGGTTTTTGATCTACCAGGATACCCTCCAACTGGCCGCCAAACGCCCTCTTTTCGGATTCGGCACCGGAAGCGTCGGCCATGCCTACCGAGAGCATACTCTTTATCCGACCGATAACGCCCATTCGGAGTATTTCCAAGTCATCTTGCAAACGGGGCTCACCGGATTGGTCATTTTTCTACTGTGGATCGGCGCCCTCTGGCGACGCGCCAGGAAACTGGATAGCCTTCATCGACGACGGACCGCCGAATTGCTGGTGATTGTGTTCATCTTCGGCTGCTTTTTTCAAACGATCTGGTCCGATGCGACCACCGGCTATGCCATCGCCTACTTCCTTGCCTGGGGTCTCGCTGAAGTGAATGATCCCCCTTCCGGCACACCATCCTCGGAATCTTCCGCCGAATAGGGAGCGAGTGGGCCACGCGGCCATTGGCGGGCCTTCCCTTGGCACCGTGATTGCTCTGGAAATCGGTGATAAAACAAAAAGGCACTACGATCTTTTCCTGCAAAACCGGAAATTCCCCCCAAAAAGCTCGAAAAGCGATCGATTTCCAGATAGAATGAAAATAGGGTAATGCTCTGCCCACTTCTTCTCTTTCGCTCCTTTTTCCAAGGAGGCCATCATGCCGAATGAAGATCGAGCGCCTTTTTCGAGTAGACAAACTTCTTCCCGTCGTCGCTTTCTGGAAGGCATCGGCCGACTCGGCACCTTCGCTTGCACCGGAACCTTACTTGGATGGGGACCCTCCGTCCTGGCTCAGGACGAGGAGAACTCCGGCCCCATCGACTGCGGTCCTCCTCCGAAGGCGAAACCACAGAATCGCACCGGCGGGGAATCGTTCGCCCCACTGCCGCTTCCGGTCACCCCCTTGAGGCGAAGTGAAAAGAAACGCCCCCCCAGCCCCCCGGCGCTGATCGGCAAGGCGGCGCTGGGTACACCTCGTTGGATCACCCGCGACGGCAAACGCACCATGTACCGCGACTGGATGACCGATCCGGCCGATGTGATGACTCTGCTCGACTGGACCAACAAGAAGCTCGGCATCCACTACCGAGCCGTGGAGACCGATCTTTCGACTTTCTCCTACGACCCCCGAGAACTCCCCGTGCTGCTGATGGCGGGACACAACTCCTTCTCGCTCACCGACCCGATCCGCGAGAACCTCGCTCGCTTCGTCGCCGACGGCGGAACCATTCTCGCCGACGCTTGTTGCGGCTGGAACGACTTCGCCGACTCCTTCCGCAAGGAAATGGAGCAGATGTTTCCGAAGCGGCCGCTTCTGAAAATGCTGCCCGACAATCCCGTCTTCTCCTCCTACTACAAGCTCGGCGAATTCACGTACAAAAAAGAGGGAGAGACGTTCCACGACGAGCCGAGCCTCGAGTCGATCCAGTTCGGCTGCCGCGACGCGGTCATCTTTTCCCATCGCGACATGACTTGCGGCTGGGACGGCCACGAACACGACCGCGGCACTCGAATGACGATCGACTTGGCCCGTCAGGTAGGCGCCAACCTTGTCACCTACGTCTTGGGGACTTTCCAGCTCGGCCGATTCCTGAGTACGACGAAGGTCTACCACGAGGCCGGCGCGCCGACACGCGACGATTTCGTTTTCGCCCAAATCATTCACGAAGGCGACTGGGATCCCGATCCCTCGGCCGTGCATCACCTGCTGAAATTCGTGCGGGATGAATCGACGATGGAGGTGAAATTCAAGCGACAGAACATCCACATCACCGACCCCGAAGCGGCGACCTGGCCCATCTGGTACATGACCGGTCATCGCGAATTCCAGCTCTCCGACCAGGAAGTGCAACAGCTTCGCCGCTACCTCGAAGCGGGCGGGATGCTCCTGGCCGACGCCTGTTGCGGGCGGACCAGCTTCGATGCCTCCTTCCGCGCCGCCATGCGTAAAGCCTTTCCCGATGCTTCCCTCGAACCGCTGCCGACCGATCACCCGATCTACCACTGCCACTTCAACATCCGGCAGGTCGAGTACACTCCCCGCGTGCGCGAGGATTTCGGTGATTTCAACACGCCGCCGCTCGAGGCGATCCTCCTCGACGGCAAGCCGGTGGTCGTCTACAGCAAGTTCGACCTCGGCAACGGCTGGGAACAGTTCCCCCATGCCTACGCCTACGGCTTGAAGGACGAGTCGGCCTTGAAACTCGGCGCCAACCTGCTCGTCTACGCCGTGACGCATTGAGGTGGTGAAAATCTTCGTTTCGAAACAATGATGAGTCTCACTCTTTGCGCCACGCTTTTTCTCCCACCGGGTTTTCTCCTCCCGGGTGGATTGTCGCTTTTCGGACGAGGCGTTACATTGGGAAAATTGGACTTCGACACCTAGTGAGAGGAGAAACCATGAAATCCCATCGTGAAACACTCACCCTGAACGTCCCGGCGCGGATGGACTTCGTCAACATCACTTCGGAAGTTGAAAACGCCGTTCGCAAGAGTGGTGTCGCCGAAGGGCTGGTGTTGGTCAATGCCATGCACATCACCGCCTCGGTCTTCATCAACGACAACGAATCCGGCTTGCACCAGGATTACAAGAATTGGCTCGAAAAACTCGCCCCCTTCGACGCCTCCCCTCAAGTGTACAACCACAACAAGACCGGCGAAGACAACGGCGATGCCCATCACAAACGCCAGGTGATGGGCCGCGAGGTGGTCGTCGCCATCACCGAGGGCAAGCTCGACTTCGGCCCCTGGGAGAGTATTTTCTACGGGGAATTCGACGGCCGTCGGCCGAAACGCATTCTCATCAAAATCATCGGGGAATGATCGCGACACCGATGTTCCCGTTCGTGAGTCCCGAAGGAGCCCATCGGATCGATCACGTGTGCGCCCAGCAGTAGGACGAGCGTGTTCAAGGAGGAACGCTCAAGTCGATTCCCCCGGCGACGAGTCGCTTGCGTGTGTGAACTACTCCTTTTGCGCCGTTTCGATGCGGACCTCCTCGCTGGGCACCACAAACCGCATTTGCGTCACCGAATCCGGATCGCCCTGAAAGCCCGCCGGCACCACTCGCGACGCTTCCGAGGTCGGTTCATTGGTCAGAATACGGCCGACGAGACGGTCATCGGGAAAATTCGCCAGCAAGTAGGTGTTGCGACCGTTGAAGACGCGAACTTCCTGGTAATAAGGATCACTGATCGGGTGTCCGGTTTGTCCCAGCCCTTGCAGCCCCAACCGATGCGTTCCTTCCGGGAGCTCCAAACGCAGGACTTGGATGCGGTCGGGCAAGAGCCCCCAACACCGGGTATCGGCTCGTTCGGTTGCTTCCCAGACGATCCCCGCCACATCCAGAGCGAGATTCGCATAGGGATTCTCGACTTGGACCGCTTCCTTGATGCCGTAGATCGTCCCTTTTTTCACGACCCGGCGGACGATCGCCCGAGCGACGATTTGCGGAAAAACCGCCCGGTGTTGGTCGACCGCCATCCGGCCGATATGCGTGATCGTTTCGGTCACACCGCCGGGTTCCCCGTTGACGATGACCCCCAAGCACCTAAGGCGACACGGAGAACGGACCACCATCGGCACCGGCACCGGGGCGACCGTCGGCGGTAGGGAATGCTTGTTCGTGGCGGAGAGAATCCGGTCGGCGATGAGCAGCGAAAGCTGCGTCGCTTCGGCATGGATCTGCTCTTTATAGGGGCCGCGGCCGACTAGCGCAAATACGTACACCACCCCGTGCCCTGCGTCACTGTGATGGCCGAACTTCGCCCGATGCAAATCCTCTTTGGCTTGCTTGAATCCGGGCTCCCAGTTGACCACTTGAGTGTACGAACGTACTGCATCGTCGTAGTCGACGTGCGTCTCTTCGCGGATCGCGCCCCGCAGGTAGGGCGCGAAGGCGACCCGTTTGTAATCGAGCTTCGGGCTCTCGCCGTTTTCGTCGAACGACTCGCGGACGATCTGGTCCTGTTTTTCGACCACCTGAAGGGCGTAGGCAGCCGCGTCGTCGCCGTCGTCCATCAGATCGGACAGCGCCAGAAAGATGCGGACCATCACTTTTTCGTAGTCTTCTCCGGGATAGGAAACCGCGGTGTCGTCGGTGAGCATTGAGAGGGCCGACTGGTGGAGCTTCTTCTTTTCATGATCCTCGAAGTGATCGCGCACCTCAAGCAGCCGCCGCTCCGCCTTCCGAAGATCGCCGGAACAGAGATCGATCATCGCCCCGTCGAGCTGGAGAACGTCGGCCTCTTTTCGACTCCCCTTTTCAAGATGGGTTTCGACCTGTTGGCGCGCCCCGGAAAGATCGCCTTCGTAGAAGGAAAACCGGATATCGCGCACCCGGTCGACGTGCCCCGCGCAGCCGCCCAGCACGATCAGTCCCAGAAGACCGATTCGAAGCAGGAGATCGAGTTGACGTTTCGGTGCATAAATCATGATGCTTCTTGATCACCACGACCCGGGGAAGAGAGGGCCAAATGGAACTCGGATCTTCCGACGATGAGAGGTCCCATCATTGCATCATCGTCTTCAACTTGCCCATGAACGAGCGGTTGTATTCCTTGCGAAGCTCCGCACTTTCCTTGATGCTCCGTCCGGATCGCAAGTCGACCAGTTCGAGGGTCAAGAGATAGTCGCGCTGCATGTCGCGGTTTTCTCGCGTCGTTCCGGAGGTGATCGTGGCGAAGAGTAGGTAATCGAACGACTCGCCCATCTGTCCCATCACCTGGGCGAACCGGGCCCGATGGTTCGGTAGAAACAGGTCATCGGCGCGGAGGCCCGTTTCCCGGAGGCCGGCCTGGATCGCCCGGAAACTCACCGGCTGGAATGCTTCCGATTGCAGAATCTGCGAGTCGATCGTCTGATAGATGTGATCCTTGAAGTCGCCGAGCTCCTCGATGCTCTTGTTTTCGACGCCCACGAAGCAGATCCGCTTGCAGCCCAACCCCGGCGGAATCGCTTCCACGCCGCCGTGCATCTCCTGCTGCTGGTAGACCACCGGTTGGACCATCTGCTCCTGCTCGCGCGCGAGCAATTGGGCCACGGCACTGTTGATCAGCGGATTGAAGACCGCCGAACCGGCTTTGTGGCTGCCGATGGTATCGTTCTCGGCCGTGTGCTTGATGCGCCCACGCGAGCTTTTGCATCCGCTATGCACGGTCATCCCCGCGATGAGCACCATCACCGCAGCCAATAAGAAAAATAATGGCTGTTTCCTCGTTTTCATCGGAATCCCTTCCCCCAAAAATGCGGACATTCCTTGTCCTGCGATCCCTCATTTTCCGTTGAAAATGCGCCGGCGATCCCCAGCGCGAAATCGCCGATCCACACGAAAAGGCAAAAACGCCCGTCTCGGCGCAACCCTCCATTTCGTACTGTTCGGAGCCAGCATAACAAAAAGATGATATTATTGCATCCCCAGTTTATGCTTTCCCTGATCCGCAAGCTTTCACTCGCCCCATATTGCTCATGCATCTTATATTCACAAACATAAAAAGAAAATTGAGAATAAGAAGCATCTTGTCGGCTCCCCAAAAATGGTGGGCTCCATCCCTCGGATTTGGAGTTTGTGGTGAGGCGTCGCATAAAAAAAGTTGGCCACAAAAGATGCAAAAACGATGGAATTTGTGATAGAATACTTCCCGAGGAAGAAACGCCGGAAGGATCCCGAAAGCGAACGTTCTATATGATTGCACGCTCCGAGTTGCCCCATGAGTCTATTCCCCGACGATCCTACGCCGCATACCAAAGATTCCAAGCCTCATGCCGGCTCCCCCTCTTCCGAACGAGACGATTCCTTTCTCTACGAAGAAATCATCCTGACGATGATCGAAGGGGTCGGCCCGAAGATCCGTCGGCGACTGCTCGATGCGTTCGGCGATCCGGCGACGATTCTCCAAGCATCGGAGCGGGAACTTCTCCGTGTCGGAGACGTCGGCCCGAAGTTGGCCGCGAGGATTGTCCGTGCCCGCGATGTGCACGATCCGGTTCCCCTGATCGAACAATGTCGCCGTGAGGGGATCGACATTCTCACCCGGAGCGACCCGCGCTATCCCGAATCGCTCCAAGAGATATGCGATCCTCCCGCCATATTGTTCCTCCGCGGCACGCTCGTTCCGGAAGATCGCTTCGCCGTCGCGATGGTCGGCACCCGGCGGATGACTTCCTACGGAAAACGTCAGGCGGAGCGCATCGCCGGCGAATTGGCCCAAGCGGGGTTCACGGTCGTCAGCGGTTTGGCCCGGGGAATCGACGGCGCCGCCCACCGGGGAGCGCTGGACAAGGGAGGCCGGACGATCGCGGTCCTCGGCAGCGGGTTATTGTGCGTCACTCCCCCGGAACATCGTCCGATGTCTCGGGAAATCATCGAAAACGGAGCCCTGTTGAGCGAATATCCTCCCGAAATGGCCCCGCGAGCCGGAACGTTTCCGCAGCGCAATCGCATCGTCAGCGGGCTTTCTCTAGGCACGATCATCGTCGAGGCCCCCCAGCGAAGCGGCGCATTGATCACCGCGCGACTTGCCTCGGAGCAGAACCGTGAGGTCTTCGCCGTTCCCGGTCCGGTCGATCAAAACGCTTCGACCGGTTGCCACCAATTGCTGCGAGACGGGGCAACGCTGGTCGCTTCGGCGGAGGACGTGATCGAAAGCCTCGGGCCGCTCAGTTCGCCCGCGCGGCATCCGCACCAAAAGGAACCGGTCCGCCAGGTCGCCGAACTGAAGCTGAACGAACAGGAACGGGCCATCCTGCAACAGATCGCGACGGTGGAAACGCCGATCGATCATGTCATCGCTGAAAGCGGCCTGACTCCCTCCCAGGTGCTGGCGACTCTGAGCGTTCTGGAAATCCGACGACTGATCCGCCGCACCCAGAGCAACAAGGTGGTGCGTCTGTGAACAGGATGGAAAGGGCAAAAAATGGACGGTTCTCCTCGCCTGACGAACTTGTTTCCCTCCGGCGACATGCGGTAGAATGCGTGAGTGGCTTGGTGGATGAGTCCACGTTACGAGGCCCAGGCCATTCCAACACCCAATATTTCCCCACACAGAAGGAGACACCCATGAAACGCACCCTTTTGACCATTTTGCTTTTTGCCCTGGCGACCGGATTCGCCTTCGCCGAAGAGAAACCGGCCACCCCCTTCAACGGAAAGAATCTCGAAGGGTGGAAACCGGTCGATGCCGACGCGAAGTGCTTCTGGACCGCCGGCATTCCCACAATCGATGAAGAAGAACCGATCAACCTGATCGTCCAACCGGTGCCCGAAGGCAAGAAAGGCGCGCTGGTCAACGCCAAATCGGGCGACTGGCATCAGCCGCCCCGTGGAGTCGATTTGTACAGTATGGAGCAATACGGCGATTGCACCGTCGATCTGGAATTCATGGTTTCCAAGGATTCCAACTCGGGGATCTACATCATGGGGGAATATGAAGTTCAGGTGCTCGATAGCTACGGCCGAGAAGAGATGGGCCCCGCCGATGTGGGCGCCTTGTATGGTGCCGCTCCGCCGAAGGTAAACGCCTCGCTCCCTCCCGGCAAATGGCAGCACTTCGTCATCGAATTCGAGGCACCGAAGTTCGATGAAAACGGCAAGAAGATCTCCAATGCCCGGTTCGTGAAAATCACGCTCAACGGCAAGGTGGTGCAGGCCGACGTCGAGATGCCCGGCCCCACCCCCGGCGGCGTGACCGGAGAGGAAGCACCCACCGGTCCGCTCATGTTCCAAGGGAATCACGGCCCGGTCGCCTATCGCAATATCAAGGTGTTCACCAAGGGTTCCGACAAATAGGATTTCGAAAGCAGCGACCGACCCTCAAGAAACGAAGCACCCCCATGGCGCCTTTTTCGGAAATTCACAGCCCGGACAATCCCCGCGTCAAGCGGGCCGTCCGCCTTCGCAACAGCCGTCACCGACGCAAACAGGGGCGGCTGTTGATCGATGGTCTCCGAGAAATCCGACGGGCTCTGCATGCGGGAATTCAGTTCGAAGAGGTGTTTCTTCGGGAATCGGCCGTCGAACTGCAGGGCGTGGTGCAACTGATCGAGGAGATTCGAACAAGCACTGACGCGAAGAAGCACACCTCCTTCGCCGTTCTGCGCGACGCCGTGTTCGCGAAAGTATCGTTCGGCGACCGCGATGAAGGCATGGTCGTCGTCGCCGAAGCACCTCGGCAATCTCTCGAAACGTTCCACGAAGCGGTTTCCGGTAAGCAGAACCCCCTGGTCGGCGTTCTCGAAGGCGTCGAAAAGCCGGGCAACGTCGGCGCGGTTTTTCGCAGCGCCGATGGGGCCGGACTCGACGGTCTTTTCCTCGCCCACGCCGGAACCGACCTATTCAATCCGAATACCCTCAGAGCCAGTTGCGGCACACTCTTCGCGCTGCCGTTCGCGGCCGCCGCTTCGAGAGAAATTCTCGACTACCTCGCGGAGCAAGAGATGCAGATCGTCGTCGCCCGGGTAGAAGGTTCTGATTTGTACACCAATATTGATTACCGCCGGCCGACGGCGATCGTTCTTGGAAGCGAGGCAGAAGGATTGTCGTCGCTCTGGTCGGGAGAAAAGATCCACCCGGTGCACTTGCCGATGCTCGGGGTGGCCGACAGCTTGAACGTCTCGGTCGCGGCCTCGATTCTCTTCTATGAGGCTCGGCGACAACGACGCGGCGAGTCCAAACCGATCGAGTGATCAGAATCGGCTCCACTCCAGCAGAACCTGTTGACGCGGCTTGCCGACCGGCTGGACCCGACTGGTGGAACGACGCGACGGGGAAGATCCCACGGCGATGGCAACCGGCTCCCGCGATGAAGCGACGCTGGAGGCGACCACAGAATTTTCTTCCCCTTCGGCGGACGGAGTCCCCAACTGTTCCACCGGCACCATGCGACCGCCGGCGATCGTTCGCAGCCCTTGCGTCTCATCCACCACGGTGGAATCGCTTGCCGTTTTTCCCGGATACACCGTCGCCTCGCTCGGTAAAGGCTCCGTCCGGGTATCTTCAGGCAATCGTGAAGGCGCCGGTTCGGAAACGGCCAACGTCTCTTTTCCGCGGGGAGAAGTCGCCTCGAAACTTCGTGCGGTACTCCCGGGGCGAAAGTCGCCGAGCGTCTCTTGGGAGACGGTCTCCGCCACATGCGAAGCCGGAATCACCTCCGAATCCATCCGCGGCCCCGTCGCTTCCGGCGTGCCGTCATGCCGCTGAGGAATTCGCGGGCATCCGTTCCCGACCCAGGCGACCCACTCGAGCTGCAACCGGCCAAGATTGGGATAATCGTAGTATTCTTTCACCGCTTCCCCCCATTTGCCCGACTCCAGCCCCGCTTCGGCGAAGGCCACGAAATGACGATGGCCTCCCTGACGGATGAGGTAATCGCAAACCGAATGCCCCTGAGCGTAAAGCGGCATCGCATCGGGGGGGTAATCGGCCAAGGCGAACATGCGGTTGAACGGCAATCCCCGGTTGGTGTGCAAGAATTCAATGAGCATCCTGTGGTAGTTGTTCCTCTCGGAAACGTGTTCTACCGAAGTGGCCCCGCCCTCGTCGAGCCATCGGGGAAGCGGTCGCCTGAAGTGACTGGCGAAGACCATATGGGTGATTTCATGGGGAAGCACGGAATCGAGCAGCCGTTGCGCCGATCCTTGGATATTCATCTGCCAGCCGTAGACCTCGCCGCCATCGAAAATGAATGTCGTCGACCCCCCGGCACCCAAGTGTTCGCCCACCGTCACCACCACCGGGCAAGGCGCCGACCAACGCGGCATCTCCTCGCCGGTCCAAAGAATCGCCAACTCACGACGATGACGTTCCGCCGTCTCTCCCAGTTGCTTCGCCAACGGCGCACTCGGCGCATTGCGGATCAAGAAATTCGGGGTGCGGTAATCGGCTCCCATCGAGATGAATAGGAGCGCCAAGAGGGAGATCCCTCGGATAATGCGAGCGTCCATGCTCTTCTCCACTTCCATGTGGCGGGCTTAGGTTCCACCTACCCGCGAAGGTTCCGGCGTTTCCGATCGGAAGCCGCTTCCTGCGGTCCGACCGAAGAGACTTGAAAGAGAAGGAGACCGTCTTCCTCGTTCTCCCGCTTTGGAGATCGATGAAGACCTTATCCTCTTCGATTCCGTCGGCGACGATCCCGGTTCATTCCAGCGCCCCGTCCCGACATGCGTGTAATGTACCCTTTTTCGAAAAACGAGAAAAGCTCAGTTTTCCCGCCGTGGGAGTCGTGGGATGTTTCGCTCGTTTTTCTCATGCCTCCCTTTCCTCCGGCGGTGGTTCGGGGGCGAGGAATCCGCTATCCCATACGTCGTCGAGAGAAAAGAGGTCTTCGAAAAATCGAAGCCACCTCAGGATGAAAAGGGGGCGTCGAGGAGATTCGAAGATACGGATGCCCTCCAAAAAAACTTCCGACCGCCGTCGAGGCATCAAGAAAATGCCAAAATGGCAGACTCCGCCATTATTATCACCAAAGAGATGCACTTATTTTGACTAAAAACGACGTTTCTGGGGAATGCGCTTTGAATTCAAAAGCCGACTAAGGTATTATTGGCTAATGAGTTGTAGAAACACCTGAAGAGAAGAGACTGCAATTGGATCAGAAACGGCATGTTATTTGCGTATTATTGCAAAGTGAAGCAGACATTTTACAGAGACGGCCGGGTCGGGGAATTCGTTTCCGAGACACTTCCGAGACCATTCCCTGCGAATCATTCCGGTAACGGCTCATTGCCCGTGACTTTCCGCGGAGGTTTGACGCCATGCTCGCCAATCCCCCTTCTCTTTTGATCACCGACGACGACCGGGCCTTCCGCGAAACCTTGCAGGAAGTGTTCGAGCCGGAAGGATATCAGACATTGCTCGCCGAAGATGGCGAAAGGGCCTGCCAGATCGTGCAGAACCATTTGGTCCATCTGCTGCTGGTCGATATGCACATGCCCCGACTTTCCGGGATCGAGACACTGCGCCGCATTCACCGCATTCATCCGCAGTTGCCGTGCATTTTGCTCTCGGCCGAGCTCGATGAGACGATCGTCCGTCAGGCCCGGGAAGAATCGGCGTTTTCGGTGCTGCCCAAGCCGGTTTCCCGACAGCACATCACCGACATCGTCCGGTCGGCGCTGGCACGTCATTACCGCAACCTTCCGCTCGACCCTCCGAAAGATTGAAGAACAAACTCTCGCTTCCTCCCCCGCAAACAAAAAAAAGCACTGCCTGGTGAAGGCAGTGCCTGGAATGTTTTCTCATTTTGCGGGCCGTGCCGTTTGCCTCTTCCCTGAGACCGACATCGCCCGGGGCAGCGAAATGAGATGCCGTTTCGGCAATGAGTGTTTATGGTTCATGGAGCCATTTTCGAGCGGCTGCGGCGTCGCTTCTTCTTCACCGCGCCCCACTCCTTGGTCAGCGATTCGAACACCTCCGGCGATTCATACCGTACGACGTTCTTCCCTTCGGGGATCGGGCCGATCAATCCGCGGAAGACAGGCCGCCCGCGCAAGCTCAGGTCGGTGCTGCAGTCGTCGATCCCGATTTGGGAATGCCGCTTCAACAAGTCATCCTCGTGTTCGTAATCTCGAATACGTAGTTCGCCATTGGTCCCTCGGGTCACTACTCGATAGGTGTCTTTCTTCATTTAGTCATTTCCTCGAATATGTTGCCAGCGAGTCAACACGGCATCCATACCTCCCCCCTTTCCTTCCTTGAGGTAGCCATCTCCGAAAGCCACGTTCCGGCGAGCTGTCGATCATCTCGCGACGGAGTCCGGGCTGGAAACAATCACGATGGTCGATTTAAGTAAGTTTCGACCCGAAGGCGGAGAAAAAGCGAGCGAATTTTCCCGTCTCATCACAACAGATTCCATGCAAAAAACCGGAACAGACGAATTGTTCGTCGGGGGCGATCTCTCCGCTCCTTCCTCCACAACCAACCTGGGGGGTAGATGGCCGAATCCCCTCGAAACCGACTTTCTTGCCGTGTCGAGCCGGGAAAATACCGGGAAAATCGATCGAGAGCGATTTTCTCACCTTGCCAGAATCCCTTCCGGGGCATAAATTGATGACTGAGTCGGTTTCGCCGACGGAGGGTACGCGAATTGGTTAGCAGCCTGACTCGAAATCAGGTGCCGGGCAACCGGTTGAGGGTTCGAGTCCCTTGCCCTCCGCCTCGCGGGTCGTCGTAACCGTTCGGGAAACTCGAATCGTTGCGAATCCGGCGACCGCGGCGGTTTTCATCGCTGTGGACCCGCACAAAACTCGAAGCACGGTAAGGGGTTGGGGATCTCCCGCCCCTTATTGTCTTTCTTGGCTTCCCCGGGAACGCCTTGCTCGTCTTCCTCTTGCCCATGACACTTCCTTCCTTTGGTCAACTTCGCCGAGATATTGCCCACGCGATGACCGCCGATCGGCATCGATTGCGGCAAATGCTGCGCACGCTGGAACACCAAGCGAAAAAGGGAGAAAACCTCGACGGCCGCCTCGATCAGCTCCGCCGCCAACTCGACCGTTCCCTCGCCGCCGTGGCCCGACGGCGGGAAGCACTCGGCCCGATCACGTTCGACCCGTCTCTTCCGATCAACGCCCGCCGCGAAGAGATCGAGGAAACGATCCGCCGGAATCAGGTCGTGGTGATTTGCGGAGAGACCGGCTCGGGAAAGTCAACTCAGTTGCCAAAGATTTGTCTCGACATCGGTCGCGGCGTGCAGGGATTGATCGGGCACACGCAACCCCGACGGATCGCCGCTCGATCGGTCGCCGGCCGGGTCGCCGAGGAGCTGAACACGTCGGTGGGGGCACTGGTCGGTTACAAGGTCCGCTTCTCCGATCAGACCGGCCCCGAGACGATGGTCAAATTGATGACCGACGGCATCCTTCTTGCCGAATCGCAAAACGATCGCTTCTTCGATGCTTACGACACGATCATCATCGACGAGGCGCACGAACGCTCGCTGAACATCGATTTCCTGCTCGGCATGATGAAACGTCTCTTGCGAAAGCGTCGCGATTTGAAGCTGATCATCACTTCCGCGACGATCGACGCAAAGCGTTTCGCCGATCATTTCTCCAGTCACGGAGAGCCCGCTCCCGTACTGGAAGTTTCCGGCCGGACCTGGCCGATCGAAACCCGATACCGGGCTCTCGGCGAAGAAGAGAAAGAGTCGGAGGACCCGGACTGGGATCGGGCGATCCTCCGCGCGGTCGACGAGGTCGCGGCGATCGATCGGGGCGACATACTCATCTTCATGCCGACCGAGCGCGACATCCACGAGACGGCGAAATCGCTTCGGGGACACCGCATCTCCGGCGACTCTCCCGGTCGTGAAACGCAAATTCTGCCGCTCTACGCAAGACTGCCGGCCGGCGAGCAGCAGAAAATTTTCCGGCCCAGCGGTCATCGTCGGATCGTCATCGCCACGAACGTCGCCGAATCCTCTCTGACCGTCCCGGGAATCCGCTACGTGATCGACCCCGGCACGGCACGCATCAGTCGCTACTCGACCCGATCGAAAACCCAGCGATTGCCGATCGAACGGGTCAGCCGAGCCTCGGCCGATCAACGGGCCGGGCGGTGCGGTCGCGTGGGACCGGGGATCTGCATTCGGCTCTACAGCGAAGCCGACTACCAGGCCCGCGATCGCTACACCACCCCGGAAATTCAGCGGACGAACCTCGCTTCGGTCATCCTGCAGACGAAGTCCCTCCGGCTCGGGGCGATCGAGAAGTTCCCCTTCCTCGAACCGCCGCGCGGCGCCGCGATTCGCGACGGGTACAAGACCCTCTTCGAACTCGGGGCACTCGACGAGAAGGACCGCCTCACCTCCATCGGAAAACAACTGGCCCAGATGCCGATCGACCCCCGATTGGGACGGATCATTCTCGCCGGACATGAGGAGGGATGCCTGGCCGAGGTGCTCATCATCGCCTCCGCGCTGGAAATCCAGGATCCCCGCGAGCGCCCCCTCGAAAAACAACAGGCGGCCGATACGGCCCACGAATCGTTCGTCGACGAGCAATCCGATTTTCTCGGCTACCTCAAGCTTTGGGATTTCTACCATCAGCTCAAGGAGAAGCTCTCACGGAACCAGCTCCGCAAAGCCTGCCGACAGAACTTTCTCTCCTACAACCGCATGCGGGAATGGTCCGACATCCATCGGCAACTGCTGGAGCTGATCCGGCAGTCTCGGCTGTTGGAAGATGCCAAATCTCGGGAAAACGGTCCCCAACGCAAAGGCTCTCCACGAAGGTCCCGACTGAAACTCCACCGAACGGGCGACTACGGCGCCATCCATCGGGCGCTGTTGACCGGCCTGCTTTCGGGCGTTTCGATGCGATCCGAGCGCTACGAATTCACCGTGCAGGGAGGCGGCAAGTTCTTCCTCTGGCCCGGCAGCGGGCTTTTCAAAAACAAGGCCCCCTGGGTGCTGGCCGCCGAACGGGTTGAAACTTCGAAACGCTATCTCCGCACCGTTGCCCGGATCGAACCGGAATGGATCGAGCCGCTGGCCGAGCACCTGGTCAAGCGGACCTACCACGATCCGACCTGGAGCAAAAAGCAGGGCGCGGCGATGATCCACGAACAGGTCACGCTGTTCGGGCTACCCATCGTTCCACGACGACGCAAGACGCTCGGACCGATCGACCCGACCACCGCCCGGCTCTTGTTCATCCGGCAGGGGTTGGTCGAAGGAGAGATCGACGCCTCGTTCGATTTTCTCGAACACAACCAGAACTTGGTCGAAGAGGCGAGAAGTCTCCAGGCGAAACTGCGAAGGCACGATCTGCTCTTAGGCGACTGGGTCATCGAGGAATTTTACGAATCGCGCTTGCCGGAAGAAGTGATCGACGTCGCCTCACTCCGCCATTGGCTCAAGAAAGCATCGTCGGAGCATCGCCGTGGGCTGGAACTGCAACTGGACGACCTGACGCGGGAGGCGGTGGCGCCCGAGGTACGAAAGTTCTATCCCGATAAGATGCAAACCGGTTCGGGGCTCGAGATCCCCCTGGAGTACCGCATGGAACCGGGCGAGGTCCGCGACGGCCTCTCGGTCGTCGTGCCGTTGGAAGGATTGCCCCAACTCGATGCGGCCCAACTCGGCTGGCTCGTCCCCGGCCTACTCCAGGAACGGGTCGTCGCGATGCTCCGCACTTTGCCGAAACCGATCCGGCGGAACCTCGTGCCGATTCCCGATACCGCGAAGAAAGTCGTCGAAATGCTCCCGTTCGGCCACGGCAGTCTCGAGGCGGCATTGGCCCGGGTGGTGAGTCAATTGGCCGGGCAGATCGTTTCGCCCGACGATTTCGACCTCTCCCGATTGCCGGAAAATCTGCGGATGAACATTCGCGTGCTCGATGCCGAGGGTGAGGAACTGGCGACGGGACGCGATTTGGAAACACTGCGCCGAGAGCTTGGGGTGAAGGCGGCCGAATCGGTCACGGCGATCGACGATCCCCGCTGGAATCAAAAAGGTCTGACCGAATGGAACTTCGGCGAACTTCCGGAATCGATCGAGCTGGACCGCGCCGGCATGCCGGTCACGGCCCACCCTTCACTGGTCGACGAGGGGGAGACGGTGGCGCTTCAACTGAGCGACACCCCGGCCCGGGCGCAAATGCGAACACGGCTCGGACTGATGCGCCTGGCACATCTGGCGTATCGCCGAGATCTTCGGACGCAAGCACAGTGGCTGCCAAAGTTCGACCAATTGATGACCTTCGCTCAATCACTTCCCGAGTTTTCGCTCAAGCAACAGGTAGCCGAGTGGATCGCGCTCCGGGCGATGCAGGTCGACGAGCTTCCGATTCCACGCGACGAAGAGCAGTTCCAAACGCGATTGAGCGCGTGCCGCGAGCGGATCGGTCTGGCGGTGCAGGAGGTGACGAAGCTGATCGTCCCACTTTTGGAAAACCATCACCGGGCCAGGCTGGCGATCGAACAACTGCCGTCCGACCGTTATGCGCCGACGATTCGCGATGTCAAAACGCAAATCAAGGAACTGACCCGTCCCGGATTCTTGCTGCAAACCCCCTGGCGATGGCTGAAGGAATACCCCCGTTTCTTCCAGGCGATTGAGGTGCGGCTGGATCGTCTCCGCAGTGGATCTCAGGCGAAGGATCAAGAGATGATCGAGGAGATCCGCAGCTACTGGGACGATTACGAAGAACTTCGCCGGTCACACGAGGCAAGCGGTATCTTCGACCCGGAGCTGATGCACTTCCGATGGATGCTGGAAGAATACCGTGTCTCGCTCTTTGCCCAGCAGTTGGGCACTTCGCTGAAAGTCTCGAACGTCCGACTGGAAAAGCAGTGGTCGAAAGTCCGACGTTGACGCTCCCCGGTTCGCACAGTTCCGCTTGACCTGAAGGATGATCGGGATCGTATCTTTTATTATGTCGATGTTGTTGAAAAATGATATTTTCTATTGCAGATTCTCTTGCCGTGGCCGATAAAAAAACGTATGCTCCGATCGGCCGAACCACTGTTTTTCAGCACCTCCGACGTATTAGCGGGTCCCCGATAGCCCGATAGCGTTAGACGAAACGCCAACACATTTCGCCGACGGGCTTGAATCTCCCGCACGACCTTTTCAGCCCGGGTCGGAAAAGATGCTTCCGGCTCTTTTCACCATTGGGGCGATGTCGATTGTTCAAACCCTTTATTCGTCTTCCAAAATCCAACAAAGAGGTCATCATGAATTCGAGCAACCTGATGGATACGTCGGTTTCGACCGCCACGACCGACCAGGATGCCACACGACTAGTACAGGAAGGGAAACTGGAAGAAGCCATCTGCTGTCAACGGCATCGGGTGGAACGGAATCCCGAAAACAACGAGGACCGTCTCTTGTTGTTTGAATTGCTTGCCGCCTCGGGCAATTTCACCGGTGCGAGTCACCAGATCGAACAGATCAACTATCCCGATCCGCAACTGGTCGATCAGTTGCACGCCTACCGGAATTTGCTGACCGCCGAAACGATGCGTCACGAGGTTTTCGCGGGGAACGCTTGGCCGCACTTTTTCCAGGCGCCGCCGCAGTACGTGATGCTGCAGGTTCAAGCGGTGGAAGAATTGGTCCAAGGACGGAACGATGCCGCTCGCGACCTGATCGATCAGGCCAACGATCGCCAACCGCCGATCTCCGGCAGGCTCGACGGCCAGCCCTTCGAGAACCTTCGCGATAGCGACGATTTGTTGCAAACGGTCGTCGAGGTCTTCTCCGCGGCCGGGCATTATTTCTGGCTGCCGCTGGAACAGGTCGAAACGCTCCACTTGAACGAGGCGCCCCATCTGAGAGACCGCCTCTGGAACGCCTGCACCGTGCAGCTTCGTAGTGGCTCCTCTGGAACCGTCTTCATGCCGAGCTTGTACTCGCACACATGGGACCAGGAAGATCCCGAGTTGAAACTCGGACGTCGAACCGACTGGGAGAAGCAGGAAAACGGTGTTTCCGCCGTCGGTTTCGGGGGAAAAGTCTTCCAGGTCGACGACCAGACCGTCCCGCTGATCCAATGCCACGATCTTCTGATCGATGAATGATCGGCCGATCTTTCGTCCCACCATCCCGCACCACAAGAGAAGGGCCGCCGGCTCACTCGGAACGATTCTCGTCGGCCGAGTGTTCTCGCGGCCTTTTCCTATTCTTTCGACCACGACCAATTCGACTCTTCTCCCGCCCCCCCGCCATGCGTTCCCACGGGAAACGAACGAAGAGAAGTGTTCTGCAACGACATCGCCGGAAGCGAAATGAGCATCGCACAGGCAAGACAAGGCATCTTGACGCGAGCCCCGCAAAGCGGACATCGCGTATATGGCCCCGTCGGGGGGCGAAACGGTGGTGACTCCTCTTCTTTCTTGCGGCAAGACAGCCTGCGCTTGCCCTTCGCCACCGCGTGGACCGTGCCCCGGCTGACTCCCAGCTTCCGCGCGATTTTTCTCTGGGAAAGCACTCCCTCCTGGAGAAGCTGATTGATCTCCTTAATTACTTCAGGTGCGATCATTTGAATCTCCTTTCTCCTGGAACATTGGAATCGGATGCGTAGGATGATCTCGACGTCGCACTGTCGATGAACTGAGTCAACCGGCGCACCAGCGGCAGTTATCCATGGATTTGCGTCGCAAAGGACCACGGAGAGGTTGATTCTCGAAGGAACCCATTGGGATAGAGGAAAACCCGGGGCGAAATCGGCAAGATCGACATCTTCTTCAGTAGTTTTCTTCTGATCGAGAAAGAGGCCTCTCACTTTTGAGTTCGTCTCGGCCCCTTTTGCCGTCGACGCCCAGAGTGGGTCGATCGATCCGCTCAGGGAGGACCATTTCTCGTACCGCTCGGAAGTAAGGATGGCGAAGCCCACAAAAATAGATATAATCATTGAAAATTATGGACAAAAAAATCGTATGTTGACGAACCAAAAACCATCCCTGATGGCCAACCCGTACCCCCCCGGAAATGGAGCCTCGAAGGAATCTCGGGCCGAAATATTGCAAAATCTATTATATTCATTATTTTTTCCATCGGCCGGGCAATTGAAATTGGAAGAACACTATATAAAATAACTTATTATACAATTCAATGATTGCAATAAAATGATCATAATAAAACCTCAAACCACCCGAGCTCTCTTCGCAAATGCCGGGTTCCCGGGCAGAAGATTCCGGCTGGACGGATTCCAAAAAAACGTTTCACCATCATTTTGCGGAGTGTCGCCCCGACCGAAAGCCGATATCGATTTATTCACAGAGAGCGCAATTTCACCCGCGATCGCATGCCTGGGTTGTAGGGAATGTCGGGAACCGAGTCCAAGCCGCAAAACCTGCCTCCCGGAGCGATTCCGGTTTCACCTTTGCATGAGGAGAATCGAAGCATGACTCTCCATCCTTACCCCCCCGAAAAGCTCGACCAACTGGCTCTCCGATTATTCGACTTGGCCGCCGAAGTCCGGCTCTGGTCGAAAGAGGCAAAAAAAGAAGAGACCCTCGAACTGGTCTTGCACGACAAGAAAGCCTTGCAGTGGTGCGTAAATCTGGAAGCCTGGGCCCGAAAGACGCGGCAGAGTCTGGAAATTCAGATTCGCGAAGCCCAACTCGCCGAGAAGCCGTCGAAGCAACGAGGCACAATGGAAATCGAATCCGCGAATGAATAAGAGTTATCACAGCGCTCTTGTTTTTAGCCCATCGGGAGCCCAACCGGTGGGCTTTTTTATTGAAACAAGCAGGGGAGAGGGTGTATATAGATAGGGAGGGATGACTAGTCCTCAAACAAGCGAATGGGGGATGGTAAAAGTCGGTGTCGGTTTAGAAATCGCGG
>CAZWCE010000029.1:0-34692 GCA_964632505.1 uncultured Planctomycetaceae bacterium
GTCAAGACTGATCGAAAGTGGAAAAAGTTATTCGCGATCGGTATATTATATTTGGCCGCAAAAATTGCAGGTAACGGGCATGAGATGGAAGTATATCTGATGAAAGATGAAAAAGCGTGATCTTGGTTCACCACAGGTAAAAAGGACAAAGGAAACAAGGTGCGAATTCTATGATGAAGTCCGGGCATTTGATTAGTGCTCATCCTCCATAGTAGAATAAACATCTCCATAACCACCAAACACCTGCTCCGATTCCTCCGACAAATATCGTTGTTCGAGCAATAGTTCTTCGGATCAACGAGATTTTTCGAGAGCACCCGCGAACACTTCTTGAGGAATGGGACGAATGAACTCACCGTAGTCTTTGTTTCTGTCGCCACCAAGACTCCCAGGCCCAGCGCACACTTTGGGTAAATTGAGCTGCTGGGTGGTCACCTGAAGGACGACTTCGCCGACTGTCCGGTGAGTCGATATGTCGAGTACGACCAGAGACACGGCCGCACGGAGGAGCGTCGGTACTACCAGATCACCGCGCCGAGCCATCTTCGCCTCGCACCCGCACGGCCGCAGGCCTCTAGGAGGCGGAGATGGTGGAGGACGCAGCAGGGAACGCCCTCCTGCTTTGGTTGGTGAATCCGAGCCGAGTCAATCGATCTCGACGACAAGGACTCATCAATCAGCCACTAAAATGTCGGAAGAACCGATAAAAGATCCTCAGTCGAGAGTGCTATTTGGCGTCCGGCTTCATTCGTTGGAGTCCCCCATTTCAATTCGCATTTCCGTCCCAAGAATTCCAATCATTTCTCAAGTCAGAAGAAACCCAACGGCGATCAGAGCGGACATCCCGATAAGTGCAATTGCTATCGACCGTGATGAGATCTCTTCTTTTTCAGTGCCGAGATGAAAGTGTTTTGCCTGACGGTTCCAAAGGGCCAATCCACCCAAGATGGCAGGAGTAGCAAGAGTCGGAAGGATCCAAACGTTTCCACCACTTTGCAGGAATCGACCGCTATCGGTCAACGGGTAAAGGATCCCCGCGACCAGGTAGACTCCATTGGCCACAAGACAGAAACCGGCGAAAAAACGCAGCAGAAAGCTTTCTGGTAGCTTGATGATTTCCGCAACGGCCCAAAGGATCAACGGAATGACCATCCCGAGTACCGGCCCCGACAGATGATATCGTTGCGGACAGGGAGGATCCGAGACATCGGTTCGGGAAATCGTCCACGGGAGCAAGACCACCTTTTCCACCGAAGCTCCCATTCCCCAAGCGGCCAGCACGTGCCCCAGTTCGTGAACCGCTTGCATGGCCAGCCAGCAGAAAGATAGCCAGGATCCAATCAGAAGCATCGTTTTCCAGTGATTTCTGAAAATGGCCATTTCGTTCGATTCCGGGGAACACCATGATAGTTTCGACCAATGGACATCGATCGAATCATCGGGCAAGAATCACCGATCGCGTTGTCATTTCACGGGGAACAGCCTAGAGGAGGATTTACACTTCCGCTCGAAGGGACACCTCTCCTGAAAGGCGCCCTCGGTTTGCGATGGACGACGCTCAAGAAGAAGGCTTCCAGGCTTGCAGAAGAGGACCTTCGGCTCCGTAAATCGGATCGGAGTCGGGAAGCTCCGTCGTGATGATGTTCTTCTCCGCTTCGGCCTGTTCCGAAGGGTCTCCTCGTAGCAGATCGTAATCTTCCTGTCCCTCCGGATAACCGCCTACCACGAGGAACAAATTCGAAGCGGCGATTCGCTTATGTCCTGTGCCAGCGGGAAGCACGGCAACATCGCCGGAACGAACTTCCACGATCGGGCCGTCGGGTCCTCCGAAATGCACTTGCGCCTCGCCACCGCAGACGACCAACGTCTCATGGGCGTTGCTGTGGAAATGATGAAAGGGATATACCCCGTTTTGCCAGGTGCCGGTCCATTGGTTTTCCATCATCAGCCGCTCCACTTCCTCGGCGTTTCCTTCATGGACTTCCCCGAGCGCCTGACGATACACCACAAGCGGGAGAGTGGGGTTATTGGGGATTCCCTCGCCGGCGGTCAGGAGATGAGTTTCGACGTCGATCGATTCCATCGGCATTCTTTTCATGGCAATTCTCTTTCATGGAAATATGTACATCAGCCTTGCGTAGCAAATAAACCCATTCGTTTCAAAAAACGCATACAGAATCACCGACGGATGATGAATACGATGAAATCAATTCAATCGCAATCAAACCCGCATTGGAGCACAGCATGATCGGGAGCCCACCGGTTGGAATACTTGCCGGAGGTCTCTATTTTAGAAGGGAAAGCCCCAATACTTTTTCGACAGCAGCCCGGTGAAAGCAGCAATTGCTTCGTGACGGTTCTCCATCGACTCGATTTTGTTCTCACGCGCGGCATAGGAAGGGACCGAGGAAATCAGCTTCTTCTGATAGTCGGCGCACTCCGCATCGCTCATGTAGGTGTCGCGGATTTCTTTGAGTTCTCCCGAGTCGAGAAGGAAACCTCCACAACTGTAGCATTCATCGACGTTCACTTCCTTCGACCTCTTGTATTGGTGGATTTGCATGTGGATGCCGCATTTCGGACATTTCACCGCACCACGAAGTTCATTGTTGACGCGCGGGTGCTTCAGTGCCGATTCAAGCGCTGCACCGAGGCCTTCGTCCGGTTCATCGAGCTTCACCAGTTCAAGATGATCGAACCAGATGCTCTTGCAGCCGTTTTCGCAGACATCGACGGCGACGCCGCCGAAATCTTTTTCTACCATCGTTCCACTACAAACGGGGCATTCCATCATATTCTCGCTTTCGTTGGATTTCAGGGATTGTGAATTTGAGAGGGATCAAGCCAAGCCATCCCTTCAACCCAACCAGCATCGGCTTGGGATGGCGGATCCTGATTTCTCAATTTCAAACGTTGATCAAATGTTGTCCTTCCTCATGGATCGCTGGCTTTCGTGAATTCCCGGGGGATGTCCCGATCTTGCAAGGGAATCATCCATGAAAAAAGCGTTCATGAGGCAAAACGCATTCATGGATCTGCGCGATTCCCATGGAACGAAAAGGAAATGTATGGTTCCCAAGGAGATCGTCATGAGGCTCCCGAATAGGAAGCCACCGAGAAGGGCGGCGCTCAAGGCCAAGAAGATTCCGTCCCCTATATTGGTGGGAGTATGTAAGTGGGAAACTTCATAAATGAGCCCGAAGGCGAAGAACGCCAACCCCACGCCCATTCCGTAAAGGGTGCCCGTGATCAAGAATAGTTTTAGAAGAAAATGAAACTTGGTCATCTGGAACTTCCCCTTTTCTTCGGTCAAAAGCGATCCCCTTTCCGGCACCTTCGAAAGCCCGGCTTTGAGGAGAAAAACGCAAAGAGCCGACAGCATCTCCTTCTGGGAATATGGATTTCACAATCCACTCCGGTCGAGCCTCGCTTTGATAGGCCAACATAAACACAAACCCGATGCTTGATCATTGGGTTCCGATTGTAGAAGAAAAATGTCTTCATTGCCAGAGATGACCACTTTTTTCCGTCGATCCCCCCTCCAAAGAGCAGCACCACTGATAGCAATTTCGAAAAAAGCCCATCGGTCAAGATGGGCTTTTCGGGCCACTGGCGGGAAAGAAGCTCCATCGCTTGACCGATCAGCCAACGTTCAGCCAGGAGTCGACATTTTCGATCGTCCACGGTTCGCGCTGCTTCCGATGAAGCATGGCGTTGGCTTGATCGTCTCCCGGGAATTCTTCTTTTTCGGGATCCCAGCGAAGTTTTCTGCCGAGCATCATGGCGATGTTTCCGACATGGGCCACGGAGATGGTGCGATGGCCGATCTCCGCCGGGGCGTAAGGCCGGCGACCTTCCTTGATGGCGTCGGTGAACTCCATGTGCTCGCCGCCGCGTCCGTCGGTTCGCGGGCGACGGAGTCGCTTCTCCGGCGGCAATTTCGTTTCCAAGAGTTCCGGTCGATTCGAGGTCGCCGGGGCCCGCCATCCTCGGGAAAGGAGCCATCCGTCGGTGCCTTCGAATTTCAAACCGGGCGTGTCTGTGAATAGTTCCGCGGTGAGTCCCGAAGGATATTTATAATGGATTTTGAACTCCGTGGCGGTGTTCCAGATTGCATCACGGGGCGGAAAATCGCCCTCGCCTTCCATTTCGATCGGGCCGGTTTCCTCGTTGCCGGTCGCCCAGTGGGCCAGGTCGATCATGTGGGCGCCCCAATCGGTGATGACGCCGCCCGAATAGGCAAGATTCCAACGGAAATTGTAGTGCACGCGCGAAGCACAGTACGGCATTTCCGGGGCCTGACCTTGCCACATCTCGTAATTCAACTCCGGCGGAACCTTTCCCATGGTGGTGTCGAGTTCGTTGCCCATCCGATTGCTCGGGGGCAGAAGGATCTTCACGTGCTTGATTTTTCCGAAGACTCCGGCTTGGATCAATTCGGCAATTCGGATATATGACTCGACCGATCGGTTCTCCGAAGCGGTTTGGAAGACCTTCCCCGATTTTTTCGCCTCATCGGCGAGGATGCGTCCTTCGCGGAGTGTCAGAGTCAGCGGTTTCTCGCAGATGACGTGCTTGCCCGCCTTCAGCGCCATGAGCGAGGGGATGACGTGCCAGTGATCCGGGGTGGCGACATCGACCGCGTCGATATCTTTCTGATTCACAAGATCGCGGAAGTCTTCGAAGGTCGCGCAACGGAAATCCCGCCCCGTCTTTTTGGAGTAGTGGTCGTTGACCTTCTTCTCCGCTTTCGCCATACGTTTGGAATCGACATCGCAGACCGCGACCACCTGCTGATCTTCGTTGGCGAACATGCGATCGAGATTCCATCCGGTGCCGTGACCGCCGCAACCGATCAGCCCCATGGTGATCCGTTCGCTCGGCGCGGTCGTACCGTTCAATCCGAGCGAAGTGCCGGGAACGATCAGCGGGGCGGCCGAAGTGGCGAGAACAGTCTTGATGAAATGACGACGCTTCATGTGACGTGGATCCTGCGACATGATTCACCTTTCCATATTATTGGGTAGCCGATGAAATCGTTCAAAGCGATGAAATGACAGAGCAAAGGCTCTTCCATCCATTGTATTGTTTCTAATCATCGGATACCAGGGAGTTCCTTCCTGCACGACCTTTTTTCTCGAACCTCTATCCCTGGGATGATCATCCCCGAGATTCGGGCTGAAACAAAAAACCTCCCCTTCCGTTCGGAAAGGGAGGTTGCAAAGGTGCTGCATCAAAGGGAGAAGGCGGTGATGCCTACCGGCCTCGTTCGATGAGCTGTTTGGCTCCGGATTCATCTTTTCTCAGCATGAAAGCATCGTGGAGTTTTCCGGTGACGGTCTTCGCTTCGAAATGAAGCGTGTCTCCCTCCACGCGAATCACCTGGTAAAGCTGCGTGTTTCCGGCGGTCGACACCATGAAAGGTTTGGGATTCAAGGTGTACATCTTCGGACCACTGACGGAGTTCACGTAAACCGTCCCGGTCCGCATTTCGATATCTTCGGCGCCATCTTCGTCAAAATCCGAGATTTCATAATGCGACGCGGGAGTCTCGAGCCCCGTCCGGGCATAGGTGTGATCGTGTCCCTGGAGGACCAGATCGACCCCGTACTTCTCGAACAGCGGCTTCCAGGCCTTACGAAGTTCGGGGTTGTCGCGATCCTTGCCGGAAGAGAAGATCGGGTGATGGAAAACACAAACCACCCAAGGATGCTCGTTTTCGGCGAGCACTTTCTCCAGCCAATCGGTTTGAACTTCGAGATGCTGGGTGCTCGAAAGACAGACAAATCGCATGTTGCCGTAGCAAAGCGTGTAGCACATCTCTTTCAGCCCTTCGGGGCCGTGCTCGGGAAGATTGAAAACGGCCCGCCAGTGCGGGGCGATGTACCGCGTACCGTCGTCACGCTTGGGATGCTCGTGGTTTCCGGGAACCGGCACGCTGGGAATGGTGGAGAACACCCAGTCGCCCGCTTGGAACCATTCCTCCCAGTGGACATCGTTTTCACCCCGATTGACCAGATCGCCCGCATGGACGAGAAAATCGGCCTGCGGATGATCCAGGATCGACTGGCGGAAGAGACGCGACCAGTGCGTGCGGATCGAGTTTTGAGCATCGCCGAAATAGAGGAACGAGAAGGATTCGATCTCTTCGGGGGGAGTGCGGTACTGGAACCAGGGGCTCCAATACTCGCCGTCGCCGACGCGGTAAAGATAAGCCGTGTCCGGTTCGAGATTCCCGAACGTGACGGCGTGGTAATGGGCCGTATGGGCTTCGGTTTCGAGCTTCTGCGTTTCGGCTGCGACTTCCGCAACCTCTTCCGAGAAATCGGGGCCGTCGGTCGCGAGGGTGATCTCGGCGATCGCTTCGCCCACGTCGGCGGAGGTTCGCCAATTGACCGAAAGAGAGTGGGCCGGATCTTCCGTCAAGGTGAGGACGATCCGGTCGGGGAAACGGCACGGCTCGGAGGAAACGGAAGGCGGTTCCGATTCCTGAGCGATCGAGGGAGTTGCGAAGAGGGTTCCGAACGTCATGAAAACGGAAAGAGTGATCGGTCCGAACCATTCAGAGAGACGAACACGGGGACCCGAGAGGATCCCGTCCGATCGGAGATGATCTGAAGTGTGAGTGATGTGTTGGGTCATGTCGATATCTCCTTTCAATGGTGGAGAGAAGGATAAACGTCGTCCTTGACGACCTCGACCGCCGGGTGGAAGATCTTCCGCCGATGCGACGCGGCGATCGATGGAGGATTTGCAAGCAGGTCGAACGGCTTGAAGGCGTCGATTTCTAGTCGTCCTCGCCTTCTTCCAATTGCTCCAATTCATCGAGGCTTAACTGCCTTCGACCGGTCTTTTTCGGAAGTTTCACTTCGAACACGTTTTCTTCACCCTCCTTGATTTCGACTTCCATGACGTCGTTTTCGGAGTCGACCAGGCAGGGGCAGGAGAGATCGGCCTTGCCTTCCATCCAACCGACGCGGACGCGATGTTTTCCGACCACCGCTCCGTCGTTCTTGCCGTAGGTCGAGACTTCGAATTCGCCGTTTTCATCGGCGCGCCCGATTCCCTGTTTTCCGACCAGAGCGGTTTCGCCCTGTTTGAGCGGCTCGAAGAAGACGAAGACATTGCCCACCGGCTCGCCTTCGCAAGTGACGGTGCCCCGGGTTTCGGCGGTGGGGAAATCCCCCTTGTTGCAGCCGAGGACGCAAATCAGAGAGAGTGTGCAAATACCAAGTATGAATTGTCGCATCGTAGACGTATTCCTTCTATCAAAAATTCCGGATTTAGAATTCGGCCGAACCCGGCCCGTACGACCGGGCCGACCAAATCACATTTCTTTCATCA
The DNA here is from genome assembly GCA_964632505.1 of uncultured Planctomycetaceae bacterium. Classification (GTDB taxonomy): domain Bacteria; phylum Planctomycetota; class Planctomycetia; order Pirellulales; family Thermoguttaceae; genus CAZWCE01. Next base: position 7,345 of record CAZWCE010000029.1, read on the forward strand.
ATACAAACATCGTTGAAGGACTTAGAACTGCCCGATCGGCTGGCCGTCGTTGATGCCGTGCAGATCGCAGTAGGTTTGCATATCGATGTTTTCGCTGATGAAGTGGACCGAGCCGTCGCCCAGGGTGAAGTTCGCTCCGCCCGGGTGCCAACTGAAGGCGCAGTCGTCTCCCATGGCCATGTCCATCGAGGTGGGCGAGCAACCGCAGTTGATCGGGCGGTTGGTGCGGCCGTTGATTCGTGTTTGTTCGTCGGAGGCGAGTCCGCCGATCCAGACGGGCCAGTCGTCGACCTCATCGTCATCGTCGTACGCATAGGCCGATTCACCGGCCATGAGCGTATTGCTCAGACCGTCGGCCACGTCGCGAAATCGTCGGGTCGGACGCACTTCATCGAGCTTTTGCATCATGCCGTTGTCGCCGCGACAACTTCCGCCGGCGGCTTTGTAGCTGGTCGTCGCGTAGCCGACGTAGAAGTCCTTATCTTGCGGAAGGGCCCGATTCCGATCCCCCGGCACATCCCATCGTTCCGGAACAATCTCCGGCATACCGGAGGAGGGGCACAGGTAGAAGCTGACGATCTGATCGCCGCCCGGCCAAACCGGGTTCGAAGGATTGGCTTCGGCATAGTTTTTGAAAACGCCGGTCTGGTCGCCGTTCGGACTCACCAGCTCATAGAGCGTTTGCTGCTCGACGAAGGGGAGGATGAAACAGAGCCACCCGAAACCGTGGTCGTCGTAGCGATCCAAATCGGGGCCGCCCTCGCCGGTCATGTCGTATCCGCCCAGAAGCGAAGGGGGAAGTCGCTTGTGCGTATCGTGATAGTTGTGCAGGGCGAGACCGATCTGCTTCATGTTGTTCGTGCACTGCATGCGGCGTGCCGCTTCACGGGCCGCCTGGACCGCCGGCAGTAAGAGGGAGATCAGAATTCCGATGATGGCGATCACCACCAAAAGTTCTACCAGGGTAAAACCGTAGTTCCGTTGTTTTTTAGTATCCATTGCTTCTCCTCGTTCCATAAATAATGGTTGAATGTTCACGCTTAAAAAGAATACGGATTCGAAAGTGGAGGATATGGTCATGAGCCTTTGCGAATCACCAAGGAATACGGATCCATCGCACGGATCGAAGTATCATTTCGTGCGACGACCGCCACGCCGGTTCAAGAGGGTTTCGTGTCGGCGAACCCAGTGCCGTCCGAATCGACTCCGGCAAAGCGTTGGGATCCTGGCTTCGGAAAGGGTTGTCTTCGTGACGTCCTGTCCGGTACGTCCTGTCTGGTAAAAACGGATTCGCTGTTTCACGATGATCGCGACAAAGCAGCGTTTTCAATCAAGACACCAGCATTATTTCCCGGAAATGGAATTCGTCAATAAGCTAAAATATGGTTTGCGGGAAACATAATGCTCCCCTAACCAAGACCACACAACCTCAGTGAAATCCGAACATTGATAGTAGAAAAAGTGAAGAGATTGACCCGCTCAGCTTGGTTGATCAACTCCGGTAATTCTTCTGAGAAGCTGCGCGAATATTGCACCCGATGGCGCGAAGATCGATGGTAGCGAGTGACCCGAAGATGCCTCCCGGTTGCGGGAAAACGAGGATCCCAAGAAAAAAAGACGCCCGGGATCGATCGTAAGAATCTCCCAGGCGCGGCGAGTGAGAAATATTTAGCGAATTCCGAAGGCTGCTCAGGCTGATGCGCTGCGACAACTCCGAAACACGTTCGAGGGCATGGCATTCCGTCGATAAGAGATGCCCGGGGAAACAGTGCGGGAAAGCCTCGCACGAGCGCTACCGCTTCCAGATGGAAGTCATTCGGTGTACTTTCATCGATTCAACCAGAAGCGTTCCTCCCTCGGAAGTCAATGAAATGGTATCGATCGGTCGGCCCATATCTCGACGACTGCTGGTCTTGAAGCATGCCCCTTCATCGCCGACGACCTCGTACATCGGACGATCGACGAGAACGCGAAAGGTGACCTTCCCGCCTTCGGCATCCATCGGCATTTCGTCCAGCTTCCGAGCCTCGAAATCGTAGGTTGTCACATTCTCTCCGAAACGGAGGAGCGCCTTGTCGGCCGTGCCCCGTCTGACGGTCACTTCGATGTCGAACAACTGATCATCCACATGGAAAGCGATCGTCGGCGATTCGGGCGTCAGTTCCTTATCGACGACTTCCTCCGGATTGGGCTTGCGGAGTTTCTCGAGTTCTTCAACCGGCGATGCAAACATCCGTACACCTTTCGCGGTCGTGCGAAGCGTCAGTCGGGTAGGGACGGTGAAGGTCTGGTTGAACGGCATCTCCGGCATCGTGATCCGTGCCCAACCGATCTGGATCCTTCGACCATCCGGTGTCTGGTTGAACGTTTGCGAGGCGTAATACTGGCCGTAATGAACACGGTACTTGTGCTCGTGCTCGGGCGTGAATTCCCGGCCGTCAAAGCGACCGATGTAATACTGGGCATCGGCGCCGAAGATGACCCAACGTCGATTGTCTTCGTCGCCATCGATCGGCAATTCGAACAGTTCGGGACACTCGTGGAATCCCTTCATCTCGCTGACCTTCCGCCACTCTTTCAGGTTTTTCGAAGTGAATAAACCGAAGCGCTTTCCCTCGGCCAAATACAGCACCATCACCCATCGCTCCGTGGGCTCATGCCAAAAGATTTTCGGATCCCGATCCCCACCGCCGCTGAGGTTCGGCACCACCGGATTCCCTTCGTATTTCACGAAGGACCGACCGTGGTCGTTGCTGTAGGCGATCGCCTGCGTGTACGGCCGAGGCGGATAGCCGAATCTTCCGGCGTAGGTATACGCCAGAATCATGACATCGTCTTCGCCGGTTTTGAATCCGGCCGTATTATGACGATCGACGGCGCCGGTGCCGGAGAATATCGTCCCGTGCTGATCCGGCAAGAGCGCGTTCTCCAGTTGTTTCCAATGGATCAAATCCGTGCTCACGGCGTGGCCCCAAGTCATATTACCCCATTTCCAACCGAAGGGATTATGTTGGAAGAACAGATGGTATTCGCCGTCGAGGTAGCACATGCCGTTCGGGTCGTTGTTCCATCCGACTTTTTGCGAGAAGTGGAACTGGGGCCGAAGCGGCTCGTCGTAAAGATTCGATCCGTAGGGGACGGCGTCGGCCTGGGTAATGCTTTGAAAACCTTCTTCCGTGGCACCGACGACCTTCAAATCGATCGGCTTGTCGCCATAACGGTCGAGAGCGACATGTCCCCAGAAATCGACATTCCCCTCCTCACCCATGCCCATTTCGAATTGCAGTTCCGCGCCTTCCTCGGGCCGGAGGATGACGCGGGATCGAGGGCCCTGGTCGTTGACCGGGAAGAGCAAGTACTTCTTCGAGGGCGAGATGGTCTTCTCGAAGGTCTCGCCGGTAGGCCTGGTGGAATCCTCCGGTTCCGGCTTCGTGTCGGCCGGGCGGTTGGTTTGCATGATCTGATCGACGTTGATATGCCCCCAACCTCCGGAGGCGTGGTCGACGATCTCCAAAACGGCCTGCTGGCCTCGCAAGGATTGGACCTCCCAGTTCTCCCAGTTCAAAAATTCGCTGCCGCCGGGCTGGAGATTCGGGCCGGTAGCGCTCCGCACCACCTCGCCGTCGATCAGCAGGTTCATGCAAGTTTTGCCTTGGTGTCCACCTCCTCCGATCAGGAATTGGAGGTAGTCCCGCTTGATGGTAAACTCCGGAGAGGTCAGCTTGCCGGTAGGCTTGTCTCGACCCAAAAAAGAATTGACCAATCTCTCACCTTCGTAACCCGACACCTGCATTTGCCCGGGAAGCGTTCCCTTTGCCGGTCCGTCGCCGAACGCCTCTCCTTCGACTTTCCAATCGCCGTAGTCTTTTGATTCGAAATCGTTGATCAGGATATCCTTCTCCGCATCGTCGGCAGAGCCGGAAACCGTTCCGGCAAGAATCAACACGAATGAAAACAAGACGGTCATCACCAAGTTCTTTTTCATGGCATTCTCCAATGCATCTACAAAAAAAAGGTTGTCGCCGGCATGGGGCGATCTCGGAATCTCTCTGACTTCATATTAGACAAAATCGGACGACCGTACAATTCAGGGAGAGCCCCGAGGAGAGATTCTTCTCGCAACCACCTCAAGGAGAAACGACGCCCCCGAGGTGGGCAAGATTCTTGAACGCCTGTTCCGACTCGGATAAAATGATAATAGATAAACGTCTCTGCCAAGAAATCACAAGGTTTGCGGTGTAGGCTTCCTTTTATTTCATTACCAATTCCCCCTGGGTCTTGCCATGTCGAAATCATCTTGCCGCTCCGTGAAAACAATCAATCGACGCCACTACCTCAAAACTCTGGCATCCACGGTGAGTTATGCCGCTCTGGCTCCCCGACTCTTCGCGGATGAATCCCGATCTCTCTCTTATCAGCCTCTTTTCGACGGAGTCTCTCTCGATGGCTGGCATACGAACTCCATGCGGATCGGCCACGGCACGGGAGGTCTTTGGCGAGTCGAAAACGGAGCGATTACCGGCCGGCAGGATCCTCCCGGCTCCGGCAATGGTGGGCTCTTGCTTTCCAACCAGCCGTTCGGCGATTTCGATCTGCTCATCGAGATGCTGCCTGATTGGGGGCCCGACAGCGGCATTTTCTTCCGCTGCACCGAAACGGGTGCAGGATTTCAGATGTACGTCGACTATCACGACGGCGGGAATGTCGGCCATCTCCGTGGGGAAATGCCCGGAGCATTCGCCATCAAACCGTTCCAAATCGACGGCAAATTCAACGACCGGGGCAAACTCATCGACTTCACCACACGAACCGACCCACGCGCAGAACAATGGCCTGAAGGGGTGTACGAATACACATGTTCACCAGATCAATGGCGAAAGGCATGGCGTATCGACGACTGGAACACCGCCCGCATTCGTTGCATCGGGAAATATCCCCAAATCACTACCTGGATCAACGATGTCAAAATATGTCACTTCGACGGAGAAGCATGTACCCTTCCCGGTTACGGCAAGCAACACGTTTACGACCTCTTGGGGCGTTCCGGCTCCATCGGATTGCAAGTCCACGGAGGCGATTTCTGGCCGGCGGGGAAACAATGTCGCTGGAAAAATATCCGCATCGCGCGAATTTGAAGAGGGCTTGAATTTCAAGGATCCCCTAGCTCAAAAAACGACTTGCTTTGCGAGAATGCAGGGAAAAAAGAATTGCGGTGCATCAGGCCGTTAGGGGGGCTTATTCATGTTCGTATCAATCGTGGCCCCTCGGTTCATGCAGTGACGCCCGTGAGGCCGGGCTCTCGCTGTTCCCCCGGGGTTCACTATCTATGCGACGCTCAATAAGGATGCAAACTTCGATGGTTGGTCCAAATCATTATTCAGGCGTACTCCGTCGATGAAACATCCCCTTTTCATTATCCTCCTCGCGGTTTTTCTGATCGTTTCCGACTCCTGAAAAAGTGGCCGACGATCTTCTCTCTTTCTGCGCCTTCATCGAACTGGAGGACGGTCGGCACGAGGAACCATTGCATCCCGCTACCTTTCGGCCGGCCGTCAAGAAAAGGGGCGATTGATGAATGAGGAGTTTCCTCGGGCCGGAAGGGGGCTTTGGAGCGAGCTGGAAGAACAATATAAAAAAAAGACGGACGAGCTCCCGTGGGGAAGCTTCATCCGTCTTTTCGTCAAAGGTGCCGATCCGTGTGGTGAGAAGATGATTTCCTGCTGGCGTTTTGAACAAACCTACGCTTTTTTTGCTAGTTCGACAACGGCATCGAAGGCGGCCTCGTCGCGAACGGCCATCTCGGCGAGCATTTTCCGGTCGAGTTCGACATTCGCCTTCTTGAGCCCGTTGATGAAGACGCTGTAGCGGATGCCTCGCATACGACAGGCGGCGTTGATCCGCGTGATCCAGAGTCGTCGGAAATCGCGTTTACGACGTTTCCGGTCCCTCGTGGCGAAGGCGTCGCTACGAATGACGGTTTCCTTGGCCGTACGCAAAAGATTGCGTCGGCCCCCGCGAAACCCCTTGGTTCGCTTGAAGAGTCTCTTTTTGGCCCGACGTCGGGCAGCTCCTTTTTTCGTGCGCATAATACCTCTCTCTTTCCTTCATATGACGACGCAATCAAGGCCTCGCCGGGAACGCAAAAATCTCTCGGGAGATCTTCCGGTTCCGGCAACGTTTCTCGCCCGCTGCGTCCCGACACAGTGGTTTTTTCATGATCCCGGAAACCGGGAGCCTGACCGTGGGCCACGTCTCCCCCCGCTTTGATCATTTCGTAAGAAGGCGGTCGATTCCGGAATCTCGTCGCTCAATAGCTGTGATCGCTGAGCGCTTCGCGAATGCGCTTCGAATCGATTTTTGAAAGAGTCGTCGTTCCGCGAAGCTTGCGTTTTCGTTTCTGGCTCATGCGAGCCGCCAAGTGTCCGGTACCGCTGCAACGATGCAACACTTTCCCGCGACCGCTGATCCGGAAGCGCTTTTTCGTTCCTTTATGCGTCTTCTGTTTCGGCATCTTTTCACCTTTAAGTCTGCAAGTTCGGTTCACCGTCCCGAGAAACCAGGGGATGTCCCATTCGTTCGACCGGAGATGGATCCGGAAATCCCTCCCAAAAAATCGAGGATTTCCCGCTTCCACACGAAAGGGAGGGCTATCTTGTTGATGACGAAAAGACCGTATTATAAACAGAAACCTCTTCGAGCAAAAGGGCCTGCCCAAAAAAGCGGCCTGGAAACGGCAAATCCAACGTGGAGATATCCAACTGCTTGCAAGTGGCGTTTCTTTCGAACAGACTCGCCGCAATCGCTCCTTGAAATTCATCGCAAACTGAATATTGAAATGGATTTAGCGTGGCGGGGCCCCAGCGGGGATTCGATCCATCCACCCTCCACCGAGGAGACGGTCCCCCACGTAGCAAGCCAGCCCTTGACCAGGGGCAATGCCGTAATTCGGCTCGTCGAAATGCACTTCGAGGTTCGATTCGTTCCGAGGAACGACGGTCGCCTGGACTGATCGGGTGCGGTAGCGGAATTGCACCTCACACCGGAACCGATCCCGGGGGCAGGGAATCAGCCAATTCATGCCCCTGACAAACACCTGCCGAACCGCCAGCTCCTCCCGGTCGCCGACGACAACCCGCCGCGTCTTGGCGTCGAGCCGAACGACAAACTTGCGTTCTCCGAAGGCGATTCTCAGCCCTTTCCGCTGTCCGATGGTGTATTGCTCCAAGCCCTCGTGGTGTCCAACCACCTCCCCCGTGGTGGTGATGATCTCGCCGGAGGTGTCGGTTTTCGGCCGTCGGTGCCGGATGAAATCGGCGTGATCCTGATCGGGCACAAAGCAGATTTCCTGGCTCTCCTTTTTCTTCGCAATATGTAAGTCCTTTGATTCAGCGATCTTACGGATCGCCTTCTTGGTCATTTCTCCGAGGGGAAAAAGAAGTCGCGGAAGTCGATTTCGCTCGATTTGCATCAGCATATAGGACTGATCTTTTGTGGGGTCGGCCCCCCGACAGAGCGCCACATCCTCTCCTTCGAACGCTTCAAAGAGGGGGGTCCGGCAATCCTTCGACTCGTTCTGCAGCCAACGCCGAGAAGAGACACGGCGAACGTAGTGACCGGTGGCGAGATACTCGGCCCCGAGGCGATCGGCAAGATCGAACAGGCCGCCGAATTTGAATCGTCGATTGCAAACAATGCAGGGATTCGGCGTCCGTCCGCGAAGATACTCGTCGACGAAAAAATCGATCAATCCCTGGAAAGGTTCTTCGGCGTGGTAGATCTCCAGCGGAATCCCCAGTTTCTCGGCCACACAGAGGGCATCGCGGGCATCGGCGGTGCTTCCACAGCCGAGGGGATCTCCCCCCCCTGTTTCGGCCGGCGGCCTTTCGGGGAGGTGTTGCATGAAGACACCGGTCACCCGATGTCCTTGCTGCAGAAGCAGATGCGCCGCAACACTGCTATCGACGCCACCCGACATGGCCAACAGAACCTGAGCCACGAACCCTCCTCCTCTTTGCGATTCGGACACGCCAAATCCCGACGGGGCGCTCCTGTTGGAGCGCCCTCCACGGGGAAGGGTCGATTTTAGAGGGCGACACCGGAAGCGTCAACTCGCGGTGACCTTCAGTTTTGCGGGGCCTTCGTCTCTGCTTAGCGGCTTGGCGTCGTGGAGTTTGATGGTCGCTCCCTCGGGCTGACGGCGTTCGTTCGTGATGCCGCGGGTCGTGGTGGCGAGGAAGCGCGACATTTCCAAGGCCGGTCCCTCGGTGAAGGTTTCCTCGAGCATTTGCAAGATCTCTCGCCAAGAGAGACGCCGTCGGTAGAGAATGCGGTACGCCTCCTTGAGGGTATGGAGACTTTCGGCGGAAAAACCTGCCCGACGCAGGCCGATTCGGTTCAGCCCGACCACGAGACTGCTCAATCCGTCGACGGTCATGAACGGCGGAACATCCTTGACGATATGGGCCTGCCCCCCCACCATCGCCAAAGAACCGATCCGGCAATATTGGTGTACGGCGACCGCGCCGGAAAAATTCGCCCGATCTCCCACCGTCACATGGCCGGCGAGCATGGTGTTATTCGCCGCGATGACATGGTTCCCGATTCGGCAATCGTGGGCAATATGGGTATTGATCATCAGCATGCAATTGTCGCCAACGCTCGTCTCGTCGGTTTCCTTGAGTGCTCGATGAATCGTGGCGTTTTCGCGGATGGTGTTTCCCGAACCGACGGTCACGCGACCGGGAATCTCCGGAACATCGACATGCTGGGGCAGCCCCCCGATGACCGCCCCCTCGAAAACGTGGTTGTTCGGCCCGAGCGTCGTTCCCGACTTGATCGCCACGTTCGACTCCAATACGCATCCATCGCCCAGGACGACATCGTCCTCAACCACGCAAAACGGACCGATCTTGACATCTTTCCCCAAGAAAGCCCCCGGATGGACCACCGCATGAGAATGAATATTCACTGACTTCCTCATTTCTGGCTAAAGGAAGACTCGTCGCCGACTCGGGCGACGGCCGGATCACTCCCGCCGAACAGGGAGATGACAACAATGAGACGAACCGCCTCTCCATTCCTTTATTGTCGGTCAAACAGCATAGGCAAATTATTCCGATTCTCAAATAGTGATTTATTTATTTAAAAAGAATTCCGGCAATTCTTTTCGGATTTTCTCGCCGATCGCTCGGTCGGACAACCGGCATCTCACCGCAACTGCCTTTTCCTGAAGGGGGTTGCACCGCCGATCCGTTCGGTCTGTTTCGATTGTGACTGTTGCGCCATGTTAAAAAGGAACGCTTGCGACTGTTGAAAAGATATCACCGGTTGCGTGACGCTCGAGAGGATTTTTGGAGACATTCTCGTCCGTCGAGCGATATTCACTTGCGAAGTGAACCGTCGGATCGTTCTCCGGCTGAAACATCACCTACACCATAAAAACGAATACGGCGACGGATCTGCCGATTTTCCTGGCCAGGAGGCTGCCCCCTCTCCTTCGTGGAATCACTCATCAACGGAAGTCCGAACTTGTTCGGAAAGCAGGGCAACAGGCATGGAATCGAATGAGATGCAAACGCTCCGGACAGAGGAAATCAAGGAGATGCGACGGAAACTGCTCCGTAAGATCATCAATATCGAGTCGAAACGGCGCAGTGTTCGAACCATCTCCATGAATCCCTCGCTACAAGGAGCGACTTCGACCACTGTGAATTCGATGGCGGAATATCGAAAGGAAGTCATGTAAAACAAGTGAGGCGGCGAGCATCGGAGATCGGCCAGATCGCCGTTGTCGTCCCCTTCAAAGCGACGGACCTATGAGCGCCAAAACGCATGTCCCAATCAGTCGGAAGGACAACATGCGGATGTCGAGCGTTTCAGCCGGGCTTCATTCCCGGACCGGTTCCGACCGGAAGCGCCGAAAACTGCCCATGTTGCGACGGAATTCCGGACTCCGGAACGCCGTCGTGATGCTGTTTCTTGGACCGATCTTCCTCGGATTCATCGCCACCGGATTTCTCCCATCCCCTTGTTGGGGATTGCCTCCCTTCGGCGTCTCCTCCGAAAAAAGGCCTTTCTCGGCGGCGCACTCGCCGATCGAGCCTTCGTACACCGTCTCCGTTCGCCAACCGCCCCGGCAAGTGCTCCACCCCGCCGTGGCCCGCATCGTGGTCCAAGATGAGATGTCGACCTCTCTCGGTTCCGGCACGTTGGTCGATGCGCAGAACGATTTCGGGCTGGTGCTGACCAACTGGCACGTCATCCAGGACAATCCTGAAGATATCAATGTTTATTTTCCCGGCGGTTTTTCTTCGGTCGCCACGGTGGTCGCCTCCGATCGCGATTGGGATTTGGCGGCATTGTCGATTCCTCGTCCCCCTGCCGATCCGGTTCCGGTGGCCGTCGAGGCCCCGAGACAGGGCGAACGGCTCTGGATCGCCGGCTACGGAAGCGGCGATTATCGAATGACGTCGGGGCGATGCCTCCAATACGTCGCTCCCGCGAAATCCTCGCTCTTTTCCCGGGGAGAGATGCCGTATGAGATGGTCGAGCTTCAGGCGTCGGCTCGGCAAGGCGATTCCGGCGGACCGATTTTCAACGACCGGGGCGAATTGGCCGGGGTGCTGTTCGGTTCCGACGGAGCCACGACGGTCGGCAGTTACTGTCACCGGATCACACGATTCCTCGATTCCCACCGCATTCCCCGGCTGGCGAACCGTCGCCCGCCGATCATTCTCGGTCAAAGCCCGGGCCTTCCACGCAACCTGACGAGGACCTCCTTGGACGACGGTCCTTCCGATCCCCTGACCGCGGCACCGCTTTCCACCGCTCCGCCGCCGACGCTTCCTGCCGAGGGCCCGGCGAACTCCCGGCCGGAACCTCTGGCGGTCGCCTCGACCTCCTCGTTCGGCGTCCGTTCCGATTTGCGCCGTTCCTCGAAGCGCCCCGTTTATCGGCCGAATCCCGCTTACGGCACCTATCCCCGCCAGGCTCCTGCGCCACCATATCAGAACCAGCCGCCTCCCACTCGAGCACCCTACGGCAGCAGTGCTCCCAATCTCCCCGCGTACCAGTCGCAGTACACGCAAGGAACGAGTCGACCCGACAACAGCCGACCGAATGCTTCCTACGGGCAGAGCGGGACCACCCCCTATCGGTCGGAAAACGGACATTCCTCCTACGGGAGTTCGTCATCCTACGATCACGCTTCGTCTTATGGAGACCAGGGCTACGGCGAACGTTCGTCGTACGGTGCCGAGGGGGCTTCCCGAGAATCCTCTTCCTACAGCAGTTCCGGGGATGATTCCTATGGATCGTCCTATGATGCCGGAACTTCCGACGAAAGTTCCTACGGCGGTTCGTCTTATGGGAGCTCGTCCTACGACCGCGACTCCTACGGCAGTCGCTATCAAAACGATCGCTCTTCATCGAGCTACGGTCGGCGAAGCGACGGCGGCAGCAGTCCGCCGGGGGTGGGAAATACGCGCTATCCCTATGACAACACTTCCCGCTCCGGACCCCGCATCGGCGAGCCCTCGCGGGGCAGCTACGATGAAAACGATTCCTATTCCTCCTCCCGCGGCAGTTCATCTTACGGCAGTTCCTACGAAGAGGACTCTTCCTACGGCGACTCGGTGAACAGCAATTCGTCCTATGGAGATTCTTCCTATTCCTCGGACCGTTCCAAGTCGCGTTATGGCGAGAGTTCATCCTCCTACGGAAGCTCTTCGTACGAGAGCGACGACGACTACGGCGATTCGAGCTACGGTAGCAGCAGCTACGATGACGAGGACGACTCCTATTACAGCAGCGACTACGGGAGCCGTGGTTCCTCCAGCCGCGACCGGTCTTCTTCCTCATACGGCAGTTCCTACGGGAGCAGTTACGACGACGAGGACGACGACTACGGATACGGCAGCTCCGGTTACGAGGACGATGAGGAGGGGGGATACCGCTCGAGCTATGACGACTACAACGAGGACGACGATTCCCGGTACAGCAGCTACGACGACCAGGACGACGACTACGGATACGACAGCTACGGATACGACAGCTACGATTCGGACGAGGACGAAGAGTACGGCCGTTCCAGCTACGACTCCTACGACAGCGGCCGGTCCCGGAGTTCTCGGCGCAACCGCTCGTCCTCGCGGTCTTCCGGCAATCGCTACGATTCGAGCGACGAAGACGACGATTACGGGTACGACAGCTACGACGACGAGGACGAGGACGACTACGACTACTACGGCAGCAGCTACTACAGTGACCAGGACGACGAGGAGGACGACTCCTACTCTTCGTCCTACGATTCGTCCTCCGATGACTCGTCCTACGACGATCCATCTTACGACGACGAAGACGACGACTACGGCTACAGCTACAGCAGTTCCGATGATCGCGGGTACCGTTCCGGTGAAGACGGATACGAAAGCTCCTCAGGCCGGAAAAAGTACGGTAAACGCCGCAACTTGGAGGAAGGAACGGCAGAGACCAGCGAGGCGGAAGCGAGCCGGCGCGCCAACCAGATCAAGACGATCATCGCCATCATCGCCGTCTTTTTCCTGCTCTTTCATGCACTGAAACTCATGGCCTTGATTGAAGAACGATGATGCACATGCTTTCCCTTTCCGCCCGTCTCCCCTTCCGATCCGATCCCTTTCGCGCGAGTTTTCTGTCGGCGATCCTCGTGATGCTGCTCGTCTCCCTCGGGGCCCGAGAGGCAAGCGCCCAGGATTACGGCATCCTCATGTCGCCGGAAGCGCAGCAGGAGGAGCCGTCGCAGGAAGGGCAAGAGACGAGTGAATCGTCGGAGCAAGATGAGCCGGCGGTGCCGCGTGCCACGCCACGGGAGACCATGCGTTCGTTCCTGGAGGCGACCGACGCCCGGAACTATGCGAAGGCGGGGGAGTGTCTCGACTTTTCGTTGGTGGAGCCCGAACCGGACCAGTCGAAGCGAGAGGATCTGGCCTATCGTTTGCGATTCGTGCTCGACCGCCTGGCCGAGATCGACCCGCAAAATCTCAGCGACCGGCCCGACGGCCCCGCTTTTCGGCTGAGCACCGAGGACGCGGAACTTCCGGCGATCCGCATCACCCACTCCCGCGACGATCTTTGGCGATTCGACGCCGAAACCGTCCGGCAGATCGACCGTTTGTACCAGGGACTACAGAAAAAAGCACCGGTCGTCCGCGATGGTCCTCTCGATGCTCTCTTCCCGACCTCGTTCTACGAACCCTGGTTCCTGCTGACCAAGCGGCAATGGATTCTTCTGGTCGTGGTCGCCGTATCGGGCGTCGTGCTCGACTTCGTCTTCCGCATGTTGCTCAATCTGGCGACGCTCGCCTATCTGCGGTTTTTGGACGTCAAGGTCGACCAGAAGATCGAAGCGAAGGTCTGGCGGCCGATGGGGCTGTTGGTGCGGGCATTGGTCTGGTACGCGGGGACGATGCTCATCGAGTTCCCGCCGCATGTTCTGTTGGTTCTGCAGGTAGCCGTGAAAGTGTTTGCCGTGATCGCCAGCGTCTGGACCGCGCTGCTCATCATCGACCTGTTCATTTCCTATCTCACCAAGCAGGTTCGCCGGACCCGGACCAAGCTCGACGACCTGCTCGTGCCGTTGCTTTCGCGAATGCTCAAGATCTTGGTCATCTGTATCGGCGTCATCACGTTCGCCGACATGCTGCAACTGCCCCTGGCCGGGCTGATCAGCGGGATGGGAATCGGGGGATTGGCGATCGCCTTCGCTTCGAAAGACGCCATCGCCAATCTTTTCGGCTCGATCACCGTCCTGATGGACCAACCGTTCGAGATCGGCGATTGGATCATCGTCGAAGGCGTCGAAGGGTCGGTCGAATCGGTCGGCATGCGGAGTACGCGAGTCCGCACCTTCTACAACTCCGTCATTACGGTGCCGAACAACATGCTGACCAACGCGGTCATCGACAACATGGGGCGGCGGAAGTACCGGCGGTTCACCTCGACGCTGTCGATGGAGTACGGGACCGACGTTCGGAAAATCATCACGTTCGTCGAAGGCGTCCGCGAACTGATTCGCCTCCATCCCATGACCCGGAAGGATTATTTCCACGTCTACCTGAATCAGTTCTCCGCCAGTTCACTCGATGTGATGCTCTACTGTTTTTTCGAGTGTCCCGATTGGTCGGCCGAGCTCCGGGAACGGGAGCGGCTGATGGTCGATATCATTCGCTTGGCCGAAAAGGTCGGCGTGGCATTCGCCTTCCCCACGCAGACGATCCACATGGCCGGAGGCGATGAGGAAACGGCCCGCCGGGAGCCGATGCCGAAAGACTTCCATCCCGGTTCCACCGGGCGAAAGGCGGCTCTGGAGATGGTCGAGAAGCCGATGATCGAACTCGATCCTGGCGATTGACCCCACTTTTTGCGTCGCAACCCTTTTCTTTCTCCCCCCGAATCGGATATACTACCGGAAAGTGCATCACTGCCACGGGGATCCGGTCTCACTTGCCTTCCGGAGGGACGCACTCCCCCGGCTCGTCATCTTGCTTTCAGGAGACAGAACGATGGGAACCGCATTGCTGAACGATCGACGCCGTTTGATTCACCGGCATTTGCCTGCTCCGAGATCCGCCGGCAGTGTTCGCCCCCGACGTCTTTGCTTCAAGTCGGCGATTTTATTTTGCCTGCTGTTGGCCGGATATTCGTTCGCCGTAGAGAAGGGTCCGGAAGATCGCGCTGGAAACGGAGAGGTTCAAATGTCATATCGCCAGGCCGTCGCGTTTCTGAAATCCTACACCGATGTCGTGGAACTCTCGAATGAGAAGGGAGGCCGACTGGCCGTATGCCCCGAATGGCAAGGTCGCGTCATGACCAGCAGTTGCGATGGAAGCGAGGGGCAGAGCTTCGGGTTCCTGCACCGGGAGTACATCGAACGGGAAATGGTCGATCCCCATTTCAACAACTTCGGCGGCGAGGATCGTTTCTGGCTCTCGCCCGAGGGCGGCGATTTCAGCCTCTGGTTCGCGCCCGGGGATGAGCAAAAACTCGAGAATTGGTACACTCCCCCGGCATTCAACAACGGAGCGTTCGACGTCGTCTCGACGGTACTCGACCCCGAGGTCGAAATGCGCAAGGGCATGAAGTTCACCAATACCGCCGGGACCGAATTCAAAATCGAAGTACAACGAACGATCCGCTTGTTGGAGGAAGAGAGCTTCGAGGATATTTTCGACCCCGCCGTCTGCGAAGCGCTGGGACAAGACGCCGTCTCCCTGGTCGCCTTCGAGTCGATCAATTCGATCATCAACGAGGGCAAGCCGATGACGCTCGAGGGAGGACTCGTCTCGATCTGGATCCTGGGAATGTACAACTCCAGCCCAAAAACCGTCGTTATCGCTCCCTATCGACCGGGTTCCGAAGAAGAGCTCGGCCCCGTGGTCAAAGCCGATTACTTCGGACAGGTCCCGCCCGATCGTCTGAAAGTGCTTCCGACCGCCGTTTTGCTGATGGCCGACGCCCGGCATCGATCCAAGATCGGCATCCCCCAGAAGCGCGCCCTCCCTTTTCTCGGCTCCATCGACTTCGAGTCGGGCGTCTTGACGATCGTGCATTTCAACATGCCCGAAAATCCTTCAGACTGCCGTTACATGAACAACATGTGGGGAACGCCGACCGAGGAACCCTACCGGGGCGATGTGGTCAACGCCTACAACGACGGCCCGTCGGCCGGCGGCTCCCGACTCGGCGACTTCTACGAGCTGGAGACCCTCTCCCCGGCCCGCGAACTCGATACCAACGAAGCCCTGACCCATCATCACCAAACCTTCCACATCCAGGCCGATAAGACCACCCTCGAATTCCTCGCCCGGAAGATCCTCAACGTCGAACTCGATGACGTCCACCAAGCGATGTTCGGAAAGTAATCGGTCCGATGCACCTGCCGCGCACGCGAAACGCCGGATGGGAAAGGCTCCCTTCCGGCGTTTTCTTGTTCAATCGAGACTCGTACGACCGGGGCGACTGAAGCACCGGCGGTTCATTCGCGATCCCTCACCAAGTGGGGGAATCGATCCTGCACCGACTCGACCGAAAACGCCTCCTGGTGCATCGCTTCCATGGCGACCGTCGCCGCTTCGGCCGCCTGGAGGGTGGTCAGGTAGGGGACGTTGTGCGTGACCGCGGCGGCTCGGATCCGCCCCTCGTCGGTTCGAGCCCCCTTGCCGCTGGGCGTGTTGAGAATCAGTTGCAAATCGCCGTTGAGCATGTTGTCGAGCACGTTGGGGTGCCCCTCCTTCAATTTCTTCAGCCGGGTCACCTTCACGCCCGCCTCGCGAATCACCTTCGCCGTACCGCCGGTTGCCAGAATCTCGTAGCCGAGTTTCTCCAGACGCTTCGCCATCGCCGGAACGCCGCTCTTGGCCCGATCGTCCATACTGATGAAGACTTTGCCTCGCCGGGGAAGCTGATTGCCGGCGGCGAGCTGGCTCTTGGCGAACGCAATGGAAAAACGCTCGCTCACACCCATCACTTCGCCGGTCGACTTCATCTCCGGACCGAGGATCGTATCGACCCCGGAAAACTTGGCGAACGGGAAGACCGCCTCTTTTACCGACACGTGTGCCGGCACCGGATCGTCCAGCACTCCTTGCTCGCGGAGCGAGACGCCGGCCATCACCTTCGCCCCGATCTTCGCCAGCGGCAATCCGACCGCTTTGGAGACAAACGGCACCGTCCGGCTGGCGCGGGGATTGACCTCGATGACGTAGATATTCGGGCGGCCGTCTTCCTCCTTCACCGCGAATTGGATGTTCATCAGCCCCTTCACCTGGAGTTCGCGGGCCAGCGACCGGGTCGCCTGCTTGATTTCCTCGACGACCACGCCCGGCAGACTGTACGGTGGAATCGCACAGGCGGAATCGCCGGAGTGGACCCCCGCCTCTTCGATGTGCTCCATGACTCCCGCCACCACCACATCGTGTCCGTCGCCGATCGCGTCGACGTCGACCTCGATGGCATCTTCGAGAAACCGGTCGATCAGCACCGGCCGACCTTCGGCCACGACGAACGCCTCCATGACGAAGCGGTCGAACTGACGTTGATCGTAGCAGATTTCCATCGCGCGGCCGCCCAGCACGAAACTCGGTCGCACCAGGACCGGAAAGCCCACTTGTTCGGCAAGTTTCTGCGACTGCACCAGATTTTTCGCGATCGCATTGGCCGGCTGGCGGAGATCCACCTTCTGAAGCAGTTGCGCGAAAAGCTCCCGGTCCTCCGCTTCGTCGATCGTGTCGACGCTCGTTCCGATGATCGGCACACCGGCGTTTTCGAGCCCCCGGGCCAAATTCAACGGCGTTTGGCCGCCGAACTGTACGATGAGTCCATCGGGTTGAATCCGATCGCAGATGTTCAGCACATCTTCATGCGTGAGCGGTTCGAAAAAGAGGATGTCGCTGGTGTCGTAATCGGTACTGACCGTCTCAGGATTCGAGTTCACCATGATCGACTCGATGCCGAGTTCCTTCAGGGCGAAACTGGCGTGACAGCAACAGTAATCGAACTCGATGCCCTGACCGATGCGGTTCGGTCCCCCGCCGAGGATCATGATTCGCTTTTTCTCGCCCTTGGGCGGGAGCTCGTCTTCCTTTTCGTAGGTCGAGTAATAATATGGGGTGTAGGCCTCGAATTCCGCCGCGCAGGTATCGACCGCTTTGAACGTGGCGACGATCCCCCGCTTTTTGCGATCCTCCCGGACAGTCATCTCGCTCGATTGGAGCAGATTGGCAAGTTGGCGATCGGAAAAACCGTCGCGCTTGGCGCGGAGCATCAGGGCGTCGTCGAGTTGGGTCAGCGACCCGGCGGCGGCCACCGCCTCCTCGGTGCGCACCAGATCGAAAAGGTTTTCCAGAAACCAGGGATCGATGCCCGTCAGATCGTAGATCTCCTCGAGCGGGAAACCTTCTTTGATCGCGTATCGCAGATACCAGGGGCGCCACGCATGGGGACGGGAGATTTTCGCGCGGATATCGTCGGCACTGGGCTGTTTTCGCGTTCCCCAGAAGTCCTTGCCGTCGCACCCGAAACCGAAACTGCCGACCTCCAAGCCGCGAAGGGCTTTCTGGAACGACTCCCGGAACGTCCGCCCGATCGCCATCGTCTCGCCGACGCTTTTCATCTGCGTGGTGAGCTCATCGTCGGCATCGAGAAATTTTTCGAACGCGAAACGGGGAATCTTCGTCACCACGTAATCGATCGTCGGCTCGAAACAGGCCCGGGTTTCGCGCGTGATGTCGTTGGCCAACTCGTGAAGGCGGTAGCCCACGGCCAGCTTCGCGGCGATCTTGGCGATGGGAAAGCCGGTCGCCTTCGAGGCGAGCGCGCTGGAACGGCTGACGCGGGGATTCATTTCGATGACGATCATCCGGCCGGTATCGGGTTCGATGGCGAACTGGATGTTCGAACCGCCCGTCTCCACGCCGATTTCCCGGATCACCGCCAGCGAAGCGTCGCGCATCCGTTGGTATTCCTTGTCGGTGAGCGTTTGGGCGGGAGCGACGGTGATCGAGTCGCCGGTATGCACCCCCATCGGATCGAAGTTCTCGATCGAGCAAATAATCACAACGTTGTCGTCGACATCGCGCATCACCTCCATCTCAAACTCTTTCCATCCGTGAACCGACTCCTCCAAGAGCACTTCGCTCACCGGCGATTCGCTCAACCCCCGGCGGACCAATTCATCGAACTCTTCCCGGTTGTAGGCGACCGAGGATCCGGTACCGCCCATGGTGAAACTCGGGCGGACCACGCAGGGGAGGCCGATCTCCTCGATCTTCTGATGCGCTTCATCGAGCGTGCGAACCGTCTCTCCCTTGCAGATCTCCAACCCGATGCGCTGCATCGCCGCCTTGAACTGCTCGCGTTCTTCCGCCTTGGCGATGACCCGGGCATTGGCGCCGATCATCTCGACGTCGTACTTGTCCAGCACGCCGTGGCGATCGAGGTCCATCGCCAAATTGAGGCCGGTCTGCCCGCCGAGAGTCGGCAAGAGCGCGTCGGGGCGTTCCTTCGCGATCACCTTCTCAACCGTCTCCCAGTGGAGCGGTTCGATGTAGGTGCGGTCGGCCATCTCGGGATCGGTCATGATCGTGGCCGGATTCGAATTCACCAGCACCACTTCATAGCCTTCTTCCCGGAGCGCCTTGCAGGCCTGCGTTCCCGAGTAATCGAATTCGCACGCCTGGCCGATGATGATGGGGCCGGAACCGATAATGAGAATTTTGTGAAGGTCTTCGCGACGGGGCATGTTTCCATCCATCCTGTCTTCGAGTGCACAGCGCAAAAAAAACGACCCAAGCATCACCCCGGGTTCGTCCAAGAAAAATCCCATCTGTCGGCAACTTCCTTGCCGGATGATCTCCTCCCTGAAAGGCGACTAAAATACGGATATTCAGATCCGTCCGACCGTTCGACGTGAATACCGATCGCAACGAAGAACGAAGGGAGTGCAATAGTCACGGAGGACGATGGGGTGCAAATTGAGCCTATGATACCGCAAATTTACTTTCGGCTAAAGGGGGCGATGAGCGAAAAGAAGCAAAAAAGGAGAAGATTGGGCCGATTCGCTCGAACCGACCGTTGGGAGGCCCATTGGGGTTCATTCGGAAGAGGTTTCGGTCCCCCTTCCTCTAGACCGATTCCTCCTCCCCGAAGCATCATCGAAGAGATAGACCTTCCGAGAAGGCGAACTTGGAATACACACAGCGACGGGGTTTGTATGCATATAAACATGTATGTACGTATTTACATGTTATTGCCACGCCCAACCAATTGGAATCTTCGCCTCACCCAAAGGGGGTCGCCCATAGGTCGGGAAAGGAGCGGATCGGCACCCAACCCCCGGAAAGTGCCTATATTTCCAGTCTTTTTCTAATTACATTATTGTCAGCCCAAGCTGAAGACACCCCCCTTCCATGGCCGGGTCCGCCCGGAGACCAAAGGGAGTATTCCTGTGCAAAGAAAAGAAAAAAGGATCAAAAGATCCGGAAAGTCTTTTCTTTTTCATTGACCTTGAATGAGAATTGTGTTAGCTTAAACGCCAAGATGGAACGTGACGACCTGCATGGTCAACGGCCAGGGATGGCCGTTATCTACTTTCCCCATTCTCGGGAACTTTTCTCTTCCTTTCCTTCTTGCTCCTAATCTCGGCGCTCATGCCTCTTCTCGCTCCGGCTTTCTTTCCATCGGAAATCGCCGCGCGCAGAAAAAAAGGCCCCCGACTTGATTCCGGAAGCCTCGAATGCATCTCGATGAGGAAAGCCCGAAAACCTCATAGGGCGTGTCGGCGTCGACGGCCTACCATCCATACCGAACAGATCCCCACGCCAAAAAACGTCCAGAGGATCAACGTTCCCGGCTCGGGGGCTCCGGTATGGGAGACCGCCAACTTCAGGCTGCCTTCCCCTCCGGTGCCGACGTTCTGCATTCGTACGAGCGAGTCGACGTTGTGGAGGATTCCGGTCAAGTCCGTCTCTTCCGAAAAAGAGAGATTGAGGATCGCTTCGGTGAAGTAATAGGGATCCTTCCCCGCCAGATCGGCTTCGGAGTCGGCGAGCACCGCCGGGTTGTAGAGCCAGTTTTTCCGAGGTCCGATCTTCTCGGCTTCGAAGAGGAAATCAAAAGGGCCCTCTCCCTGCAACCTCGAACCGGGAGCTTTTTGGCTCCATTCGTATCCGCCGGTGAACGAGTAAGGACTTGAATCGCCGTTATTGTCGACGATTTGGGCCTCAAGTTGCCATGAATCGAGCATCGCGGCGATCGGTTTTTGGAGAGTGAACCCAAACCAACTGATCCCGGGGGCATTGCTTGAATGTCCGTCCGTGGTCAGAATCGGAGAGGTGTTTTTCAAGGAGACCGTCAACCCGTTGTCAACGGTTTGCAGCCCCATCACCGCCGAACCGGATCCTTGATCGCTATCACCGAAGAAATGCAGGGTAATCGCATCGGCCCAAGCATTGCCGGTCATGAAACCAAGCAACATCAAAGCAGCCGCAAAAAGGATGTTCTTCATATTATCATTGCCCTTTCGTAAAACAATCAACCAAAGGCACCAAGGCTCTATCTTCCCCCACCTTGCCATTATTATAAAGGATAGCTCACTGGCCCCAACGTTTTTTACAGAAAAAATTGATAATTTTCTTTTCGCAGTGCTTCCCCCAAATCCAAGGAACGAATCATCCCGATGATGCGACGCCATCTCCAGCGATTGTTCCATCGCACCGGAGAGGGGCCCCTGAGACATAACCTACTGTAGGCAAAGGACTTACTTTCCGTACACGATCACCTGATTCAAGTGCAACGTCCCTCGTCGGGGGAGTCCGATTCTTCCCCTGGTAGGTGCAACCATAGTAGAAGATGAGTTTGTACTGTTTTGTACGGATCCCCACATGCGCAGGATTCCAATGATGGGCCATGTGCATCCAGTAGCGATCGTGTTCGAGTTTCATGTCGCCCCTTTCGTTCTGTTATTTCCAAGGACGCGGCATGTTCCGTCCGAGGTCATTCGCTCGGGGCAGCCTCCCGATAGCCGTTTTCGGTTTTCTTGGCGATCTGTTTTTCCAGGTGCTTTTGCGCTGCTTCGGCGCTTTCGAACGTTTTCGTTCGCTGCTGTCCCTTGCCGCCGACGCGGCCGTATCGCACCGTCACCTCCTTGCCGTCGAGCGTGATCTCCCAGAAACGACCGGCGGCTCCCTCCGCGTTCTCGAAGTAGCGGGTGGTGGTCTCCTCGGAGAGTGCCCGGTCGGTGGGGCGTTTTTTCCGCTTTCGCTCCGACTTGATTTTCCCGAGAATTTGGATCTGCTCGAGAATGTTGGGGTCCTGGATTTCGCGATCGCGTGCCAGGAGCAACACTTTGGAGAGCACTTCGGCCGTCTTGGGATCGTCGTCGGCGAACGGCAGGAAGATCCGTCCTCGATGCTGAGAATGGACCGGGACGATGAGCATCGCCCCGCCGGGCATTTTATGAACCACCCCGCTGCCGAGATGGACGCTGTACTTGCCGAGATCGCCCTGGATGACGGCGTGGTCTTTTTTGAACTCGACGTTCTCGATTCCCAGCACCGCGAGGGTTTCGCGCATCAGGTCGGTGCGCATCTCGACGGTCGAGGCACTCGCCTCCGGATCGACCCCACCTCGGTGCGCCACGCTCACGACCAGGTCGAGGTCGCGCATCACTTCGCTGAAGAGGCGAGACGGTATCTCCTTCAGCGGCACCGGCTTCCACTGATCCTTTCGAGTGAACTGGACGCCCTCGAGCGTGAGTCCTTCAATCTCGGCCGGCGTGAAGAACCCTTCGAGAAACTCCAGTCCGGCGGAGTAGCCTTCGTCGTGAAAGGTCCGGCGGACCCCTTCCTCGGGAACATTCACCCAACCGCGGCTTCCCAGCAACGCCAGCGCCTGGCTCGGGTTCACCTGGTGCCCCGCATACCGGAGAGAGATGGTTTTCTGTTTCTTCTCGTCCGAGGTGATTGGGTACAGTTCGCGAAAGATCTGCTTGAACGGCTGGAGGCGTTCCCGGGCGAAGCAGTCGCGTTGCCACTGGTGCCAACGGCCGCTCTCGAAGAGATCCATCGGATGGGCGATGCGAAGGTGGTCGGTCTTCTTCACCGCGGTGACCTCGCCACGACAGTCTTCCAGTGCTTTTCCCCCACGCACGGGATACCCCATGTTCCCTTGCCCGACCAGTACCAGCCGGGAGAGCATGGGGCCCAGAATGGCGTGGCCGAGAAGCTCCCGCAACTCCTCGCCGGTGAAGAGGGTCCCCCGGCACATCATCTGCTCCAGGGTCGGCCGGGTGCGGGAAACCTGTCGTTTCAGGGTGTTCCGCCGCTCTCGCAACTCTTTGAATGCCTTGTTTTTCTTGAGGATCGCGGGCACCGATTTGAGCACCTTCCCGGCACGTTCGATGGTGAAGTCGATCCCGCCGCTCTCTTCGATCGAGAGGGTCGCGGTGACATCGTCGACGTTCAGCGTGAGCGGACCGTCGGCCAAATCGGCCACCGCGTGGGACTCCATCGCCCATTGCAGACGGATCGGGTCGGCGTAGCCGGCGGTCCGGGCGAGGTTCTCCTGCCCGATGGTCGCCGCCCTTTTTTCACTCGCCTGACGCTGGGAACCGAACTGCCGACTCTGCCGCACAAACTCCTGCATGAGTTGATAACGGCTCAGGAGATCCTTCTCGCGCGATTTGCCGCGAGTCAGGGGGAGCAATCCTAAAGCGCGAACGGCATCTTGGTTGCGTTTCTCGTTGATGCGTTTGACCAACTCGGTCTTCTTTTCGCGCCCCAGAAGGGCCGAAGCGAAGAGTTCCGCCCTTTTGTGCCCTCCTCCCCCGGCGGCATACTTGGCCGACTTGAGCAAGGTTTCCCACCGTTTCTTTTTCAGTTTGGCATACACCCGATGGAACCACTCGACGTCGACGGCCCCATCGAGCAGGTCCTGACTCGAAAGCGGGGTCCGCTCGGCGACCGATGCCTCCCAGGACTCGCGAATCTCGTTGTCGATCGACCAACCGGCATCCTTCGTGTGGGCGTGGATCCACCAAATACCGTCTTCGAGCCCTTCGCAGCCGATCGCATGCTCGACAAAACGGGACCACTGGGGCGCGTAGACCGCCAGATCGAGCAAACGTTGTTCCGATATTTTGGCGGAGATCGCTTTTTTCTTGAAATCGGTCGGTGTATCTTTCTTGGTCGGAAGGCAGATGCGAAGGAGGTGGCTGAAGACGGTGTTCCGGTTCTCAACGCCATCGTAGCTGTACCCTCGAACCAGCGTTCCCTTTCCCAGGGCGGTGAGGATGTGCAAGACGTTGTCGGTCCCCCAGACGGATCGCAAACCGTTGGCCGCCCTTGTCGCGGCGGTAGGCAGCTCTCCCCGTACGAGTTCGATCTCGAGGATCCGGTCCCGCACACGATCGACCAGCGGCCAGGGCCACCGATCCTCGGCATACTTCTTCGGCTTTCGTGGAGTGGTCAATTCTCTCAGGGAATCGAATGCCCTGCCTCTCCACCAGTCGGAGGTGACGCCCCGCGGCCCGAGCAGATGGTCGATCGCATCATCGTCGGTCGCCGCCCCGGCGCGATAGGCCTTGGCCACGACCGAAAAATCCGGTCGCTGGCGCGGTAGGGTGAGGCCTTCTTTCTTCTTTCCCATGTAGGTAAGCTCTTTCACCTCCGGCTCGTCGATCCACCGGCAGAGCTTCCAGTAGGCGATCGTTTGCCGCGAGGTGCGCTCGATCCGGCAGACCGTTTCAAAATGCTCCAGCATCGCAAACCACCGCATGTATGGGGAGTCGTTCCAACGCCACCGGAGATTGCCTTCAGCCATATATCGCTGTTTCCAGATAGATCCCAGCTCTTTCTCGGGAACCATCGCCAGGGCCGTTTCCGCTGCTTGGAGAAGGAAATCATAGCCCTTTGGGGGTGAATCCATCCACATGAGCCATTGAAGGAGAATGATAACAAGCCTTTTATAGCGAAGCTTTTCGGTATCGAATTTTCCGAATAGTTCTTGCTTGCGAATCGCTGCTTTACTCCCGCTCATGCCTTCCCGCAGGAGGATCGCCAAAGCGCGAATCAGCTCGAAGCCGTCGGGGTCGCGCAACTTTTTCGGTCGCTCCCGGCACCATTTCTCCCAGACCTCCACCAGTGGAAGTTGTTTCTTTCCCTGTTCGAGCGATTCGGCTCGATTCGGATGTGGAAAGCCCCACTGGATATTTCCCAGAAGTTGAGCTTCCCCACCAAAATAGCCGTTCTTCAGTTCCACCGGTGTTTCCCGATAGGCGTGGATGAGATCGTCGAGCGATTGCAAGCACGCCTCGGCCGCCGGGGTGACGAACTTGATCTTGTGCTTGCGCGGCCGCTCGGGCTTCGTGCGGTTGGAATGATCGCAGAGGCCCAGGGCATCGTCGAGGGTGGGGATCTCCTCCTTTTTCGCGAGGACGGCATCGAGCAGCGTTTCTTCGTCGCTGGTGACGCGCTTCTGCGACTCGCGATGCGCTCGGCCGATTTTCCGGCATTGTTCGACCGAACGATCCTCTTCGGTCATCAGTCGTAAGATTTCGAGACCGGCGGTCCGTTGGGGAGCGGGTCCCCGGAGCAATCGTTCGGCGGAAGCCAACGCCTCTTGGTCCTTCCGTTTCGCCAACAGCTTGATCACCCCCCGACGCAGATCGGCCGACTTCCGCTTGAGCAATTTCTCCAGGTCCAGCACTTCGTGCTCTTCCACTCGGCACTTCTCGATGCCTTTCAGTGCCGCTTCGCGGACCATCGTGGCCGGGTCGCCCACCATGGCGAAAAGCGTCCTTCGCGTTTCCGCGTCCCACTTCTTCTCTTGGGCCATCGCCCCGATGACGGCGGAACGTCCCCAGGTGTCGAGATACTGCAAATAGGGAATCATGCGTGAAGGCGGCCGCTTGCCGCGATTCGCCCAAAGCGCGTCGACCACCTCTTCGCGCCCGGCGGTCAGTTTCCACCAAGGCCAGACGAGCGCTTCGAGCGATTCCATCTTCTTCGGGAAACGATCGACCACCGCCTCGAGCCGCTCGAAAAGATCCTCCGGTCGACGTGTCTGATTTCTCTTGAGCTCTTTCACATCGTAGTAATTTTCGTAGGATCCCATCTGGCAGACCGCGAGCATGACCATGCGGAGATCCTCATCTTCCAAAAGGGAGAGGATCGGCAGCACCGAATCGAGCAAACCGATCTGTCGGAGAAGATGATAGCCCACGAAGCGATGTTCGACGTTGGGGTGTTCGAACATTTTCTTCGCCACCGGCATCGCCGCTTCGACATCGTCGAAGGCGAGCGTCCACATCGCGTAATAGGCTGCCTCGGCGTCGTCTCCTTCGATCGCCGCCCGACGCGCTGCTTCATCATCGAAGAAGGTGAGCAACTGCTCCAGCGTCTTCTTCACCACGCCGGTACTGACCGCATCCCACTGGAGCCCGAGCCAGACATCGACCGCCCGAACCGTCGCACTGAAGCGGATGAGGTTCTCGTCGAGGATCAATCGGAGCATCCGCCGGAACGCTTCGGGATGGGCCTCGTCGATCGATTCCAGAATCGCTTGCCGCAATCCCTCTTGCCGCTGCGCCGCCAGGAGCATCTTCTCGACGAACTCCCACGCTTCCGGTTTCGAGCAACTCAAGAGCGCCGTGGTCACGTGCCGCCCCATCTTGCCGATCTCGTGCTGGCCTCCGGCGGAATCGCAGAGGATTTCGAAGACTGCTTCCCCCTCCGGGCCTCCCTGGTCGATCGCCGCGGCGAACAGGACTCCCAACGGAACGGCCGGCGGGGCATAATCTCCCAAGTACGGCCCCCAGGCCGCCAGCCAGCGGATGTCTTCCTCGTAGCCGGTGGTATCGTCGATGAGCGTACACAACCATCGGATGCGCCGGTTCTGACTCGCCTCGGGATAGTTCGGCGCGCGAAAGGGCTTGCGCGACCAATCCATCTGATAGGGCATTCTCTCGAGCAGTTTCCAGCCGGCCATCAGGGGGGACGCAAGCTCCGGAACGATCGCCTGGAGCACTTTCTCTTGGTCGGAGAAGGACAGGTCGGCGAACCGCTCCGCCGCCTTCTCGATTCTCGACCATGCATGACGGACCGACTTGCCGTCCTCTTGATGCCCCGCCAGTCCGAAGCCGATCGGTCGCAGTTTTTCCGGCAATGATTTCGCCCGATCGCGACGTCGCCGGGCACCGTCTTCCTTAAAAAAATCCTTGAGTCGTACCGAGGCCACTTCAGAACTGAGCATCGCATCATCCTCCCGCCAACATGATGAGTTTCAGAAACGTGATCCGGCTCTCCGGACGCACGAACACCTCCGCATCGAGATTTCGGTATTCCCGGTCGTCGATCAGTACCAAATAGAGGCCGTCCTCGAACGCCTGCAGCGCGACGCCGACCGCCTCTTCCTCCTCGACCTTTTGATCGAGCCGCCGTCCTCCGGAATCGATCTTTCCCCGGGCCGCTCCTTCTTCGATCGCCCGCGCCGAAAGAACCTCGACCATCCGCCGCTTCTCTTGACGGTCCTTGAACTCCGCCACCTCACGGCAGACGATTCGCGTGATCAAATCCCGGAGCGTCAACGGTTCTCCCCCGTCGGCGAATTCCGGAGGAAACGGAATGGACCAGTCGTCCAGCAAACGTTTGCGGCGGCCCAATGCCCGGGTCGAGATCGTCAAAGAGTCGCTCATTGGCTCTCTCTTTCCACGAAGAAGGACGAAAAAGAAAAGAGAAAAAGATGTCGGCTTTCTTCATTTCGAAGTCGATACTACCGAGGTGATATTCTGACACCGGTAACCACGAAAAGCAAGTC
>CAZWCE010000030.1:0-32638 GCA_964632505.1 uncultured Planctomycetaceae bacterium
GAGCAGGGTCTCGGTGCTGAACACGTAGTTGCCCATAGAGCCGAGGACCATCGACGGATCGTCGTCGAGGCCCTCGACCTCGGTGGGCTTCTCGCGGAACTTGCGGATCCGGGTGCCCTCGTCCATCTCGAGCACGCCGAACTGGTAGCTCTGCTCGACCGGCACCCGCAGGGCGGCGACGGTGACGCCGGCCCCGCTGGCCACGTGCTGGTCGACCATCTGGCGCGGGTCCATCCGGTAGATGTGGTCGGCGCCGAACACGAGGATGTAGTCGGGCTCCTCGTCGTTGATGATGTTGACGTTCTGGAAGATGGCGTCGGCCGAGCCGGCGAACCAGAACGGGCCCCGGCGCATCTGGGCCGGCACCGTGGTGACGTAGTTGCCGAGCAGCGTCGACAGCGGCCAGGTGCGCGACACGTGGACGTCGAGGCTGTGGCTCTTGTACTGGGTGAGCACCACGATGCGCCGGTAGCCGGCGTTCACCAGGTTCGACAGCACGAAGTCGATGAGGCGGTAGTGACCACCGTAGGGCACCGCCGGCTTCGCCCGGTCGGCGGTGAGGGGTGCCAGGCGCTTGCCCTCGCCCCCGGCGAGCACCATGCAGAGCACTCTCGATGGATCCACCATGCGCTCGTCACCCTACTCGTTCCGAGAGTGGCCGAAGACAGCCCTACCGGGAACGCAGCGTGGCCACCTACACTCCCAGCGTGGAGAACTGGCCCGGCGCAGCCCAGCCTCTCGGGGCCACCTACGACGGCACCGGCACGAACTTCGCGGTGTTCTCGGAGGCGGCCGACGCGGTCGAGCTCTGCTTGTTCGACGACGACGGCGTCGAGACCCGTGTCGAGATGCGCGAGATCACCGCGCTGCACCACCACGTCTACCTCCCCGGCATCGGGCCGGGGCAGCGCTACGGCTACCGGGTCCACGGGCCGTGGGAGCCCGGCCGGGGCTTGCGCTGCAACCCCGCCAAGCTGCTCCTCGACCCCTACGCCACCGCGGTCGAGGGCGAGATCCGCTGGGATCCCGCCGTGTTCGACCACCCCCTCGGCGGGTCGACCGACGTGCGCGACGACCGCGACTCGGCCCCCTTCGTCGCCCGGTCGGTGGTCACCTCGCCGTGGTTCGACTGGGCCGAGGACCGCCCGCCGCGGGTGCCCACCGACGAGACCACCATCTACGAGCTGCACGTCAAGGGCTTCACCGCCACGCACCCCCAGGTGCCCGAGCGGGTCCGGGGCACCTACGCGGGCGCCACCCCCCCATGACAAGTAAAAAATGGACGTCAAACGGAACATTTTTGTCAATTTTCCCTAACCTTCTTTAGTCAAGGGCATTTAGAACAAATCTTTTTTTTGAAAAATTTGAGTTCTTTTGCGAAAATGGGGCTTCCCTCCCCTCTCACTCCACGAGGAAGGAGCGGTTTCCCGTCGTAAGCCCATCGTAGGAGACCTTCCCCCGATACGTCTGCCGCATTCGCTTCACCTATTTGTACGGTTATCATATTTCGTCTACTGCCCATGGTTGGAGGCGAAAAAAATGATAGTAGAATAGTAGAAAGGATTTCAGTCGTCATCGCTCGATGCGCACCTCCAATCACTTCCTCAGGGATGCCCCGAATCATGGCCGCCGTCTCCCGGAACCCACAATCCAACGAATCTCTGGTGAGGACCATCACGTGGGTCGCGCTGGTGGGAGGTTTGGCGAATGTCCTTTTGGCGGCCATCAAAATCGCGGTGGGGATGTTCGGGCACAGCCAGTCGCTGGTGGCCGACGGCATCCACAGCTTATCCGATTTATGGACCGACATGGCCTTGGTCATCGGCGTGCGTCTCTGGACCGTCCCCCCCGATGACAACCACCCCTACGGGCACGGCCGGGTCGAGACGCTGGTCAATCTGTTCATCGGAGGGATCATTTTCGCCGTCGCGGTGAAAATCGTCTGGAATGCGATCATCGCGTTGGATGCGCCCCCGGAAGCGCTGCCGAGTTGGGCGGTCATGTGGGTCGCATTGTTATCGATCGTCGTCAAGGAGATTCTCTACCGCTGGACCGCCATGTGGGGCCGACGAGCCCATTCCACGGCCCTGATCGCCAATGCGTGGCATCACCGCTCCGACGCCCTTTCTTCGGCCCCGGTCATCTTGGCGGTCATCGGGAGTCGATGGGCCCCTCATTTCCACTACCTGGATCAACTTGCCGCGCTTCTGGTCGGCCTCTTTTTGATGAAAGCCACTTTTTCGATTCTTTGGCCCAGCCTGCTGGAGCTCCTGGAGACCCATTCCGAGAAGGATCTGGAGAAACGCATTTTGGGTTATGCCGAAGCATTTCCGTCGATTCATTCGATCCATAAGATTCGTTCCCGTCGCCTGGGAAGCACCTTGCATATCGACCTGCACGCCTTGGTCTCTTCGGAATCGACGGTCAGAGAGGCCCATGACATCTCGACGGCGTTCAAGTGGAAAATCATCGAAAAAGAGAGGGAGGTCGTGGACGTATTGATTCACATCGAGCCGGAATCGGAGGCGATCCTCTCGCAAGACGACGGCGAAAATCACGAGGTTCCATAACCTTCGTCCGGAGGGTCAGGAATCCCTCTTGCCGAAATTGATTGACCCGAACGCTCCGGATTTTTACAATACAGGTACCGACTTGGATGGTTTTCGCGCATGGAAGGTCGCTTCTCGGGCAAGCACCTTTCGGCGGACCTCGCCATCGGGTCGGCCGGGAGAATCCCCCCCGAGGCCACTCGAAGAGTGGTTCCTTTCCCTTTGGAGGCAAGACGATGGAATCGCGAACCGCAGTCGGTGAATGGTTGTTGCAACTCGGCGAAGGAGACGCCCGG
The DNA here is from genome assembly GCA_964632505.1 of uncultured Planctomycetaceae bacterium. GTDB lineage: Bacteria > Planctomycetota > Planctomycetia > Pirellulales > Thermoguttaceae > CAZWCE01. The sequence goes on from CAZWCE010000030.1 coordinate 2,846, forward strand.
GCGTGCGAACTTCTCTGGCATGAATATTTCGAGAAGCTGGTGCGGCATGCGCGACGTCGGCTGGAAGGTTGTCGCAAACGGGAAAGGGACGAAGAGGACGTCGCCCTGAGCGCGCTGCACAGTTTCTGTCAGGGTATGAAACGAGGGCAGTTCGATCAACTGGCCAGTCGCGAAGACCTTTGGAAGTTGCTCTTGACGATCACCGCGCGCAAAGCGACCTCCCAACGGCGGAGAGAGCTGGCCCTGAAACGGGGAGGGGGACGCCTGAAGGGAGAATCGATTTTCATCCATCGCAATGCTCATGAAGACCCCAGGGGGGGGATCGAGGAGATCCTCGGAAACGAACCGACGCCGGAATTGACCGAATCGCTCCTGGAGCAGTGCGACGAGATGCTCGATTTGCTCGAAGATGAAACATTGCGTGAAGTCGCGATCATGACGTTGGAAGGCTATTCCCAGCAGGAGATCGCCGACAAACTCGGGTGCGTTCCCCGAACCGTCCTCCGAAAACAGGAACGCATTCGCCTGAAATGGACCCGGGCCGGCTATCATCCGACGAGTACCTCTTGAGAGCCGTCCTCCCGGCCACCCCATCCGACGAACCGTTCCGGCCCCCACCAACGTAGAATCCTATATTACTCTTCCCTCTTTCTCCAACGGATTTCAGCAGAAACCCCATGACGGAGCCACCTTCTTCGCCGAACCCGAACTCCTTTTCTTCCGATCGTCTTCCCGTGGAGTCGGGGCGATTCTCCGAACCGTTCGACACGTTTCTCGATGACGTTTGCGACGCGTTCGAAGCCGAACTCGCGAAAAACCGGAAACCGGCGATCGAAGACTACCTCGCTCAATCGGAGCCCGACCAAAGGGGCATGCTCCTTCGGGAACTGCTGTGGATCGAGTTGAGCTATCTCCACGCCAACGGGAAGCGTCCGGAACGAAGCACCTACCTGAAGAGGTTCCCCGACCGGTCGCCCATCGTGGAAGAGGTTTTCGAGAGTCTGGAGAACATCACTCACAATTTCGCCTCGAAAACGGCCCGAGATTACTCCCAGCCTCCTTCCGAAACGCTGGAATGCCGCCATCGCTACTCACACTTGCGATTTTTGGCCAAGGGAGGCCTCGGACAAGTCTTCAGCGCGCGCGACGAACGACTGAAACGCCGGGTCGCGATCAAATTCATCCGCGAGGATTTCACCAAGGATGAAGAGGCCAACCAGCGTTTCCTTCTGGAGACCGAGGTCACCAGCCGACTCGATCACCCCGGCGTGGTTCCGGTCTATGCTTTCGGGCGACTGGAGGACGGGCGCCCGTATTATGCGATGCGGTACATCGAGGGAACCACGTTCCGCAAGGCGATCGACCAATACCATCAAAAAGAACGCTCCCTCACCGCCGCGGAAGCCAAAATCGAGATGCACACCTTGATACGGCACCTGATTTCGGCCTGCAAGACGGTGGCCTATGCCCACAATCGAGGTGTTCTGCACCGCGACGTCAAGCCGGAAAACATCATGCTCGGGAAATTCGGCGAAACGCTGGTCGTCGACTGGGGCTTGGTCCACTTCGTCGAACGCGACGCGGAGGCGAAGGCGAGCGGAGAAAAGACACTCCTCCCTTCGGCTTTTCGCAACAGCGATCTTTCGAGCAACAGTGCGGGGGGGACGGTCGGATATCTCAGCCCGGAGCAGACGCCCGGCTTCAGCAGCGAAGTCGGTCCGGCGGCCGACATCTACAGTTTCGGCGCGACGCTGTACCGTGTTCTGACCAATTCGGCCCCGTTTCATCCTCAACAGGGGGAAAAAGTCTGGGAAAAGATTCGCCAGGGCGACTTTCCGCCGCCGCGGGTGATCAGATCGTCGTGCTCGCCCGACCTGGAGGCGATCTGCCTGAAGGCGATGGCGAGCGAGCCGGCGCTCCGTTACAGTTCGGCGCTGGAAATGGCCGACGATCTGGAACGTTGGCTCGCCGACGAGCCGGTCTCGGTGCGCAAACCTTCGCCGATGGAAAATGCGATGCGTTTCGCGCGTCGGCATCGGACCGGGGCACTGACCATTCTCCTCTCCTCGCTGGTGGTCGCCTTCACCGGAATTCTGCTGACATTCGTCTTGGCCGACAAGGCCCGACTGGCCACCGACAAGGCTCGAGCGGAATCGTTCCTCCGTGAGCAGGTCGAAGAAGCACGTCTGACCAACCTGCAAAACGCCGCCCGATTCGCGGCGCGCGGGCTGGGGCACGACCTGGACCTCCGTTGGAACGCACTCTATGAAGCCATGCAACACGTCGATTCCGAGGGCCGAACACTCTATGACTTGATGGTCGCCTACCAAGAGGCGGAGTCGCCGGAAGCGAAGGAATCGGCCCAGGCGGCCCTACAGAATTGGATCGAGATCCATGCCTGGGACTGGGTCAAGCCGGTCGAAGACGTCGCCGCGGCCGAGTCGTGGTTCATCTGCAATCGTGACGGCATCCAGCTCGCCAGACACAAAAAATCGAGCAGTATCGGCCAGCCGTATCATTACCGCAGTTACTTCCAATCGAAGCCGTACGACTTGCCGCCGGAGGTCCCGAACGACGAAGTCGACATCATCGAAGAGGCGACCCTCTCCTCGCCGTATGTCGGCACCGAAACCAAGCAGCTCAAAGTGGTGTTCAGCATCCCGATCCGCCGCGCCCCGGGCGAGGAGCCGATCGGCGTGCTCGGCATGGGAGCCGACCTGGGGGAGCAGCTTCGCACGGTGCTGGGCGAATGGGGGGAAAAGCACTGTATTCTCGTTAATCTCCGACCCGACACCCTGGCGGGCGATTTGGCCCTCAACACGGGGGTGATCGTCGCACATCCTGATCTGGAGCCGGGAACGCAGCCTCACCGCGTTTCTCCGGAATTGGTCGATATGATCCAAAAAGAGTCGGAAATCATCTTCACCGATTTCGTCGATCCGCTCGCCGAGACGAACATCCCGCGGCCGATCGCCGCCTCGAAGGTAAAGGTCGATTTCCGGGACCGCGGCGGCGGCGTGCAGGGGTACGCTTCGGCGGTCGATTCCGGCTGGGCCGTCCTCGTTCAGGATCGACCCACCCTGACCGCCATGCCGGCAACTCCTTGATGTTCCCGTTCGAGGTGTTTCCGACGTTCCGGCAAACCAACGAAGCTTCAGAGTGTCTCAGAGCAGGGCGGTGGTCTCCGGATAGCCGAACATGAGATTGTAGTTCTGCACCGCCGCCCCGGAGGCCCCTTTGATGAGGTTGTCGATCGCCGCGAGGACCATCACCCGCCCCCGAACCCGACGCGCGGTCACATGGCAGAAATTCGTCATCGCCACATCCTTGGTCGCAGGAAACCGGTCGACGACTTTCACGAAAGGCTCGTCGCTATAGGCCGCTCGGAGAACCTCGAGTAGTTCCTGATCGGTCGTTTCCTTGGAAGGGGTGCCGTAGCAGGTCGAGAGAATGCCGCGATCCATCGGGGTCAAATGGGGCGTGAACAGCACTTCCAGCGTTCTCAAAGCCTCCTCTTTCGGAAGGGAGGTGGCGAGAATCTGCTCGATCTCCGGCGTATGCCGGTGGGTGCCCACTCCGTAAGCGGCGATGCTCTCGTTGCACTCGGGAAAGTGGGTCACCGGCTTCGGATTGCGCCCGGCACCGGAAACACCGCTTTTCGCATCGACGATGATTCCCTCCTTCTCGATCAACCCGGCTCGGAGCAGGGGGGCAAGCCCCAAAATGGCGGAGGTGGGATAACAGCCGGGATTGGCCACCAGCTCGGCATCGCGGATCTTTTCCCGGAAAAGCTCCGGAAGGCCATAGGGCACCTTTCCGAGTCGCTCGGGGTCGGGATGTTCGACACCGTACCACTTCGAAAAGACCTGGGCATTGCTCAGGCGGTAATCGGCACTGAAATCGACCACACGGACTCCCGCCTCCAACAGCGTGGGCACCACTTCGGCACTGGCCCGATGCGGCAAGCAGCCGAACACGCACTCGCAACGCCCGGCCAACTCTTGGGGGGAGAGATTTTCCAGCGACAAATCCAATCGCCCCGCCAGCGACGGGTGAACCTGACCCACCGGGGCGGTTTCCCGGCGACTGGTCAATGCAACGATCTCCGTCTCCGGGTGCCTAAGCAGCAGTTTCATCAATTCCACGGCGGTATAGCCGGTAGCGCCGAGTATCCCTATTTTCGTCATCGATCTCATCCTGTCTCGAGGTCTCGAGGAATGATCGGGCGAATACCCGATCGCCGAAGGGCAAGGAGGGGTAAATCGCTCCGCAAAACCGGAACAAACCGAATTTCTCAATATATAGCGATTCTCCGAATAAGTAAACATATGGTACGGAACTTTTCGAACCTGACGTTGGGGAGCCCCTTTGGTCGATTTCGAAAAGGAAGCATTCTTTTTCGAATCTTTCCACTTACGCGAAAAGTATTGCCGTGGAAAACGTGCCTGAGTCCCCCCATTCCGAAAATCACCCGCTGATGATACGGCTGCTCGCGCTGCTGGTCACCGCGATCACCATCTTTCTAGCGATCAGCTTAATCGACTTCGACCCGGCCGATCCGCCGTATCGACTCGTTTACCCCCAGAACGCTTCGGCGACCAATCTTTGTGGGCCGATCGGCGCGGCTTGCGCTTCCCGGCTTCTGAACGGCTTGGGCCTGGGAGCCCACCTTTTGCTCCTACCGATGGCCTTCCTCTCCTGGCGATTGTGGAAAGGAAAGGCCCCCGATCAGCCGGTCCTGCGGTCGCTCGGCTTACTGATGATCCTCACCGGCCTCTGCGGCATCCTTTCCTTGACCGGCGCGGCATTGGGGGTCCGAACGGTTTTCGGTCCCGGCGGAGTTCTCGGCGCCACGCTGAAGTTCTATCTCGATTCCTACTTCGCCAAAGTCGGAAGCTACATTCTCCTCGGAAGCCTCACCCTCGCCGGAGCATTGCTCGCCTGCGACTACACCCTGATGAGAATCCTCCTCTGGGTGTTCGGAATTCGACCGGTGGGATTGGAAAGCATCCAGCGAATGCGAAAGCGATTCCGTCGGCAGAATAAGGACGACCGACAATCATCCCAAAAGGAGGCGTGGGCGCCGAAAAAGGAACTGGAGCACACCGAGCCGGAAACGGCCGAAGCACTCCGCGTTCGAACGCCCACGGCGGAACCTCGTGACGCGGGAAAAAAACGGAAAAAGAAACGGAAAGAACTCCCTCGGGAAGACACCGAATCCGCTCCCGGGACGGGACGAGGCAAGCGTCTGCTGGGGAAGTGGCTGACCCTGGGAAAACAGCAGCCGGAAGAGGAAGACTCCGTCGAAGAGACGGACTTCGCCATGGAAACGCTCGAGGACGAGGATCCCTACGCCGATTACGAACTTCCGCCGATCGAATTGCTCACCGCCAGCGAACCGTTCAGTTTCGAGGAGTACGAGAAAACGGTCCGCCGGCAAGCACGCCTTCTGGAAAAGACGTTCGCCGATTTCGGGTTCAGCGTCCGAGTGGTCGAAATCCAGACCGGGCCGGTCATCGCACAGTTCGAAATCCAACTGGAACGCGGACTACGCCTGAGCCGTATCATGGGCCTCGCCGACGACTTGGCCATTGCGCTGAAGGTCCCCAGCGTCCGAATCGTCGCGCCCATTCCAGGGAAGAATACCGTCGGCATCGAAATTCCCAACGCCGATCGCCAGTTGGTCCGCTTGCGGGAAGTGATGGAGGAAACCGCCGCGCAGCACAGTTCCATCCAAATTCCCATCTACCTGGGCAAGGATGTTTCCGGCAGTCCGATGACGATCGACCTGGCCAAGATGCCCCACCTGTTGATCGCCGGCCGCACGGGCACCGGAAAGAGCGTATGTTTGAACTCACTCATCGTCTCGATTCTCATGACGCGGCGCCCCGATGAGGTCCGCATGTTGTTGATCGACCCGAAGATGGTGGAGCTGAGCCCCTACAAGACGATCCCCCACCTGATGCACCCCGTCGTGACCGATATGCGCAAAGCGGAAGCGATCCTCGCGTGGGCAGTCGACAAAATGGAGGAACGCTACCAGCACCTCGCCCGGGCCGGCGTGCGGCATTTGAGCGGGTACAACGCCCTGAGCGAAGAGGAACTGCACCGCCGAGTGAAACCCGAGACGGACGAAGAATGGGAAACCATTCCCCGGCAGATGCCGTACATCGTCATCGTCGCCGACGAGATGGCCGATCTGATGATGACGTCGGCCAAGGAGGTCGAGACACACATCATCCGATTGGCCCAGAAAAGCCGGGCGGTCGGGATCCACCTCGTCCTGGCCACACAGAAGCCGACGGTCGACATCATCACCGGCTTGATCAAATCGAATCTGCCGGCACGCATCTGTTTCGAGGTCGCCAGCCGGACCGACAGCCGCGTCGTGCTCGATGAGATGGGCGCCGACAAACTCCTCGGCAACGGCGACATGCTCTTCTTGCGTCCCGGCACCAGCACGCTCATTCGCGGTCAAGGCACGTATGTCAGCGACGAAGAAATCAACGAGGTGATCGCTTCGGTGGCGACTGAGGAACCGGAGTTCGTCGAGGAATTGGTCGAACTGAAGACGGAAAACGGGGAATCGGCCGCCTCGTCGCTGAAGGATCGTGACGAACTCTACTCCGCCGCCGTCGAGTACATCATCTCCGAAGGGCGGGGAAGCGTCTCCCTATTGCAGCGGAAATTCAGCATCGGCTACGGACGCGCCGCCCGAATGATCGACTTCATGTCGGAGGACGGCATCGTCGGCCCCTACAATGGTTCCCAGGCGCGGGAAGTGACGATGACTCTCCGGCAATGGCAGGAAAAATGCGGGAGTGCCGAACAAGCCACCCCCTCGGAATCGGCCAATGGCGGCAAGAAGATCGTCATGAAGCCGATCGAGGAGCCGGAAGAGATGCTCACCGAAGAGAACCTGCCCGAACCGTTCGAGATCGAAGACGCGGAATACTCCCCTGAGGAAGAAAACGATCAGGAGGAAGATGCCTCGGACGATGAGGAGGAATTCGAAGACGACGCGTACGACGAATACGATGAAGAGGAAGGGGACTGGGAGGAAGAAGACGAAGAAGACCAACCGTCGGAAGAGCCGGCCTCGGAAGAAACATCGGACGAAAGCGATCGGGACTCGTCGACGCAAGGAAGAAGCCGGAAAATCGTCCTGAAACAGGATATCGCCTGAAGGGCGGCTAGCGATCGGGACCACTCACACGAAACGGAAATTCATGCGCCGCTCGTCTGGAAGCTTTCCTGGAAGACGCTCTTGAGTGTTCGCGAAACTTTGCCCAAGTGGGTAATGGCGGAAAGATCGCAGAAGGTTTCATCCACTTCCTCGAAAATTTTCTCCGGCGTCGGCGGCGTGGGCCCCAGCAGCTTCTCATAACCTTCCAGGAATTTCTCTTTCTCGCTCCAGGAAACGTCGAACACCGAGGGCAAATAGGAAGTGAGCGCCACCAATTCGTTCTTGGGAATCTCCCGGCAGGCGAAATCGGCCGGCGAGATGGACGCATGTCGACCAATCGTTTCGCGGAAGTATTCGGAAAAACCCCATTTCTCCGCCAGCAGTTCGCCCGCTTCGGCATGATCCCAACCGAAGACTTCCCGCTCCAGATGCGAAAGACGTATCTGCTCTTCCCCCCGTCGCTCGAGCAATTGGGCATAAATCATCGGATTGATCTTCGCAAGAAGCGGAATCGCCATGTCTTGCAGCAGTGCGCAGACGAAAATGTCGTCCGGATCGACCGTCCGAATGTGCTGAGCCAGACATTTCGCCAGGATGCCGCGCCGAAGCGAGTCCTGCCAGAGTTTTTTCAACTGAAAGGGACCGCACTTGGGATTCGGCATCAGCGTGAACACCGCGTTCCAAATGACGTAGTTCTTAATCGTTCGAACGCCGACCAGCGCCAACGCCTGTGGAATACTGGTGATCTTGCTGTTGAACCCGAAATAGGCGGAATTCACGAAACGGAGCACTTGCGTGGTCATCCCCACGTCGGCACAAATCGGAACGGTGTATTCCTGAGGGCCGTTTTCGGGATTTCGCGACAACTCCAATAGCTGAGCCGCACTTTGCGGCAAAGCCGGCAACTGAGCTTTCTTCAACAACTCTTGCAACTCGTGAAGCTTTTCCGAAGTCATCGCAAAAATCCTCTGATTCACTCGTGGTGCCGATCTCTCCTGGTGGAGAAAACGACGATTGATACATGGTGTGTGGCAGGCGACTGGTTGGCGCAAAACAAAGAGATCGAACGTCTCGCATGCGAAAGACGGTCTCCCCCTCAATCCCCCGCACTCGAGGATGATCTCTTCTAAAATGAAGCTTAGCTCACGAAGTCGAGAAGCTGGAACGACTTTTTAAAAATATCGGGAATATCTTATTAATAATGGATGGCGAAAACACCCTACGTTTTCGAGCACTCCATTTTCACCCCCATGATGGTGGGACCCGATCCCCTCAACGAAACCGCTCTCCATCGACATCCGTTCCACAGGATCGCGACTTCCGGGAAAACGCTTCTTCTGCCATCTCGCCGGCGGTCTGCCGAAAAGGGCTTTCACGGGTTTTTTTGGACCTCGAAACACCCTCTTCCGCCGGTCTGACCGTTTTCAGGACTCAGGGGGACAGGGGTACGAGAGATTCTCCGGAGACCTTCGTTTGCCCCTCCTTTTCCAGGGAGTCTATTTTGACGTACAATGTTGGTGTATACTATACTTATTGCGTTCGTTGAACCGAAATCGCGCTTTAGAAAAATGGAGCGTCGCGGCTCCCCGAGCGAGCTTCGCGAGAAGGGCTCCGCGACAATCTTCGTCGATTCGCCCTTTCCCGCAATCGCTCGTCTCCTCGACGAAAACAACGGAAGAACCCATGATTGCAATTCTACCTCATCGATTGAAACTCCGGTTTTCCCAAATGCTGATCGGCGGAGCCGTTTTCCTCCACGCCACTCCGCTGTTGGCCGCCGAAGATGAAGGAAGCGAAGAACCGGAATGGGTCCTCTCCTACGCCCTGATCATGTTGACCACCGTGCTGGCCATTTTTTTGATCGTGCGATCGAGCCGGCGTTCGGAAAGGGCGACCGAAGAGAAATACGAGGTCAAGGGGATCGGCGATCTTCTCAAGAAAGCGAAGCCCGCCAAAAAACGGGGAAAACAGCGCGGCAAGGTTCAAGACCATCCCGAAGCGAACTCCGCGCTGATGATTTCCATCATCGGATTTCTCTTCACTGGGCTCCCATGCATTCTCAGCCTGATCAAAGGTCTCAAGGTGAGAAAGCAGATCCAATCCGACCCCCGTGTCACCGGCGAAGAAAAGGCCCTCGCGGCGATCATCGTCAGCTGCATTGGAATAGTTCTATGGCTCATCAGCTACGTGATGGTTACGTTGAACCTCTTATCGTAATAAACTTCCGACTGGTCTTTCCCCGGCATGATTTGGAAAAAAACAAGTCCCGGTCACACATTTGGCCCCACGCATCTTGATTCGGAATAATATAACGACGAGCCCCCTCACATCGCGCTGCGAAGCGGCCGCATCACCGGCTTGGCTTCCGACATCGATTGAATCACGCGCTGCATGCTCTGGGGGGAACCGTAGGTCATGCGACCGAGGGTTCTGACCACGTCGGCCCCGGTCAAATGCGAGAGATTCCCGGGGATCTGATCCAGGTGCAACAGCGTCAACATCGCCAGACAGGCGGCGCCGAACGTCTCCGGGACGATGCCGAACTCCGAGAGATTGATCATGTCGGTCTCCGGAAAGCGGGAAACGAGCTGACGCAGGAGCATGCCGTTGCGACAGCCCCCGCCGCTGAGCACGATTTCCCCTTCTTTGATCTCCTCCGGGAAGATCTCGGTGAGCGTCCCTGCCACCGAATCGGCGATGAAATGCGAGGCAGTACAAAGGATGTCGTGCGCCGAATCATCTTCCCGGATCCCTTGCTCGAAGACCGCTTCCAGAAACGGATCGACCGAAGGACCCCCGGGAATCCATTCCCCGAATCCATCGATCGCGGACGACTGATCGAGCCACTTTTGCAGAAGCTCCGGAATCAGCCGACCCTGCACGGAAAGACGGCCTCCAAGATCGATCGCCTGGCGGCCGTCGGTCAACTGCGAAGTGATCGCGTCCATCAACGCGCCGCCTGGGCAAATTTGAAAAGAACGAATTCCTCCGCGTGAGTTTTTCTCGAACGATGGCGGCAAGAAGGTCAACCGAGTCGTGGTCCCGAGATCCACGAGAAAACGCGGATGCTGCGGCGATTTCATCAGAATCCAACCCGGCAAGGGAAACAACGGTCCTCCCCGGCCCCCACAAACCAGATCCCTCGCGGGAAAAGCATCGATCACGTTCATGCCGGTCCGTTCGGCCAGACGCGCCGCGTCGCAAAGCGAAAGATAGGTCCGGCGTTCTCCCATCTCCGTCTCGGTGTTCCAGAGCCCCGGGTCGTGCACCCCGACCGCGAGAATCTCCTCCTGAGGGATTTGCCCGGCCACCGAGAGATCGGTGAGTGTTTCCGCCTCGATCTCCGCCAGTTCTTCCATGAACCGCGACATCAAAGCGAGGTCCGTCCGATTCGCACCCGGCGCCTCGGCGAGTTTGCGATAATCGGAAGTCATCTCCTTCGGCAAGTCGTAATGAAACTGATGCCGAATCTCCACCGGCGCTCCCGCTCCCCGTCCTCCGATTCCCAAAAGAGCCGCCTCGATACGTCGACACCGGGAGGTAATCAACAAACCGGCGACCCAGCGCGTTTCGCAAGAAGCATTCCGTTGCTGGTGTCGTCGAAACGCAAAAGCCATGGATCCATCCTTTTCTTGGAATCGTGTGGATGTTCGCAATCATAATCGCCCCCTTGATGCCGTGATGACGTACGGAGAACCGCGTCTTCCATCAGTCACCTTCGCTTCACGAAGAATGCGATGTCTGATCAAGGGGGTTGGTACTCACCGATCAATCGTTCGTCGTGGGATTTCCGAAAAACGTCCTGTTTTTCGAAGGCTCTCTTGACGGATTCACTCACGCAACCATGCGGTTGGCGTTGCGGATCCAGGTAACCCCCTGGACAAACTCATGGAAAATTCGCAGATCGAGCGCCGTGGCCGAAGTGGCTTCGGGATGAAACTGCGTTCCCAGCGCGAACCAGTCGTCACGGATGCTTTCGATCGCCTCGACCACGCCATCGGGACATCGTGCGGTGACCCAGAACCCCGGGGCGACATCGTCGATCGACATATGATGCATGCTGTTCACGCGAATCTCGCCTTCGCCGTATACCTGCTCCATGATCGAGCCTTCCTCGACCACCAGAGAATGGCGATGATGAGGATCCATGCTGTCGCGGTGGGGAAGAGCCCGGGGAAGATCCTCGGGAATATGGAAGAAGAGGTTCCCACCCTGGGAGATATTGAGAAGCTGCATGCCGGCTCCGACTCCCAGAAAGGGAAGACGTCGGTCGGAGACTTCGTCGATCAACATGCGGTCGAAGGATTCCCTGCGTGTTTCCATTGTCCGCATCGACGGGTGGAGCATATAGCCGTCGTTCATCGGGTCCAAATCGGCGCCGCCCACCATCATGACGGCATCGACCATCGAAAGAACATCTTGTAAATCTTCGCGACTGGAATAGGGGGGGAGTATCACCGGAATCGTTCCGGCTTGAATCAGTGCATCATAATAACCGGAGCTCACATACGTGAAAGCCGGGGCATCCTTGCGAGCCTCACGAAAGTCCGCGTTCAGCGCCACAATCGGTTTGCTAGACATCTTGCATTCCTCCTGAATACCTGGACCGCTTGGAAAACAGAAGAGATCAACCGGCAAACGTCATTCAGGAGAATTCTGCGAAAGAGCAAACGGCGGCCAATGCGTTCGAATCCCGTTTTTGGACTGGAAGGCTTCCTGCCTTCCCTGACGCACACTTCTGCAGAAAACCCCGCTGAAGCCAACCATGAATACCGAACACCGTTTCAAGAGCCGATCGCCAAGGCAATCTTCTCAAAACGAAACCCGGACGTCTGGAACCTGCGAAAGAGATGAGGCTCGAAGAACGTCTTGCAAGGAACCGAACCACTCCCGTGGACGAAACGAGAAGATCAATTCTCGAAAAAAGAAAATTTCCGACCGCCTGGGAGATGAAGAAACGAAATCGCGCCTGAGAAGCATTTTCATTTCTTAATCGCCCGAGTGGATCATCACTTTCTCAACGGGGGGGGGGATTCCATCCCGGTTGTCCGACATGCTCGGTTGTCCGACATGGTTGTCGCGGATGAACTTTTCCAGTCTCCCTTCTGCGAAATCCGTTGTGGGGTCGGTGCGTCACCACCGCTGGGTCATGCAAGTCACGAGTCAGTTTAGGAAAAGAATGCTGGTAACGCAAGCAAAAACGATATGTTGTGCCAGAAAAAAATACACCCACAACATGTTGTGCTAAAGGGGGGGGCAATTAGTAACTACCACCCCTCTGTAGTGGCACGCAATTTTCTCCAGTTTATGTTGTTATATTTACATAAGCCATTACAAAACAAAGACTTACGGCGCACTCTCGCACCATTTCGTCCATTCTCTCCTAAAAGGCGTACTGGTGGGAATCAAGGTGAACTGCCAGAATGGCAGACATTTTTTGGAAAAATATGCAAATTATTCTGCATCGCAGACATCGTCACATTCATTCCATTGGATGACACTTCGTAAACCCTTGCCTCTGAATCACTTACGAAACATAGCCACATCCGGCACGCTAATCGGCACACCATTTGCATACTATTTCCCCTGAAAAGACCGCCCGGATGCCGGATGTGGTAAAAATCGCAACCGGTCACATTCAACATCATGAAGAAACAGTATCAAGCAACCGCCTGTACCGCTCTCCGCAAAACCATCGTCTTCGGCAGCATGGAGAGCCACGACCGATCAACAGCAGAGCCAGTTGCATATACAAATATATACTTGCAGAAAGGAGCATTCAGACATGGCTCAAGGCGAAAAGATTATCGGAATCGATTTGGGAACGACCAACTCCGTGGTTTCCGTGATGGAAGGAAAAGATGCAAAAGTCATCCCCAACCCCCAAGGAAATCGTCTGACTCCCAGTGTCGTCGCCTTCACCGACAGCGGCGAAACCCTGGTGGGTGAGCCGGCGCGCCGCCAAGCGGTCACCAATCCGCAACGGACCGTCTCTTCGATCAAGCGTTTCATGGGTCGACGTCACCAGGAAGTCTCGAATGAAGAGAAGATGGTACCGTACAAAGTCATTGGCGATTCGGGGGACTACGTACAGGTCGAAATCGATGGCAAAAAGTACACCCCACCCGAGATCTCCGCGATGACGTTGCGCAAGCTCAAGGAATCGGCGGAATCCTATTTAGGACACAAAGTCAATAAGGCCGTCATCACCGTCCCGGCATATTTCAACGACTCCCAGCGTCAGGCCACCAAGGATGCGGGGCAGATCGCGGGACTGGAAGTGGCGCGGATCATCAATGAACCGACAGCTGCCTCGCTTGCCTACGGACTCGACAAGAATGTCAACCAGAAAATCATTGTCTTCGACCTCGGTGGCGGCACCTTCGATGTTTCCGCCCTGGAGGTCGCCGAAGGGGTTTTCCGCGTCATCAGTACCAATGGCGACACGCACCTTGGCGGCGACGATTTCGATGAAGAACTCATCAACCATGTCGCCGATGAGTTCCAGTCGGAACAGGGCATCGACCTCCGAAAGGACCCGATGGCGCTGCAACGACTACAAGAGGCGTGCGAAAAAGCGAAACGCGAATTGAGCAGCGCTCAGTCGACCGATATCAACCTGCCGTTCATCACCGCCGACGCGAATGGACCGAAGCATCTTCAATCCAAAATCACTCGGGCGAAGTTCGAGCAACTCACCGATCACCTGGTCGAACGTTGCCGAGGCCCTGTGATGCAGGCGCTCAAGGATGCCGACCTCTCACCGTCCGACATCGACGAAGTGGTTCTCGTCGGCGGTTCGACGCGTATCCCGAAGGTCCAGGAGCTTGTGCGTTCCGTTTTCAACAAAGATCCGCACAAGGGCGTGAATCCGGACGAAGTGGTCGCGGTCGGCGCCGCGATCCAAGGAGGCGTGCTCGGCGGAGATGTGAAAGACGTGCTGTTGCTCGATGTGACGCCGCTTTCGCTGGGCATTGAAACCCTTGGCGGGATCATGACCAAGCTCGTGGAAAAGAACACCACCATTCCGGTCGAAAAGAAACAGGTGTTCAGTACCGCCGACGACAACCAGTCCGCGGTGACGATCAAGGTCTTCCAGGGAGAACGCGAAATGGCAAGCCACAACCGCTTGCTCGGACAGTTCAACTTGGAAGGAATTCCGCCCGCGCCGCGAGGCGTCCCACAAATCGAAGTCTGCTTCGACATCGACGCCAACGGGATTCTCAACGTTTCGGCGAAAGACCTCGGCACCCAGAAAGAGCAAAAGGTCCGCATCGAGCAATCGGCGGGACTTTCTGAAGAAGACATCGAAAAGATGCGTCAGGACGCCGAAGCGCACGCCGAAGAGGACCGTAAGCAGCGAGAATTGATCGAAACGAAAAACCAGGCCGAATCGATGTGCAACGAGCTCGAGAAGATGCTCAAAGAACACGATGAAAAACTGGGAGACGCAGATAAGGAAGCAATCAGTTCCGCAATCGAGAAGACTCGAAAAGCCGCCGAAGGCGACGATACCGAAGCGATCAAGTCGGCGCTTTCCGACCTGGAACAGGCGTCCCATGCCATGAGCAAGGCATTGTATGAATCGACCGCCGGTGGCGAAGGAGCCCAACAGCAACCGGGTTCGGCTCCCGGCGGCGACGCCGACCAAAACGAATCGCAAGGTGAAGACGACGCCATCGATGCCGAATTCGAGGTGAAGGACTGATCAACACCCGGTATGAGAAAAGTCGATACCTTTTGATAACGGAGTGAGTCACATCGGTCATATCAGATAACAACTGGTTTTCCAGTTGGATCCATGGATCCGATCTTCAGGGTGTTTGGCGGTTGCTTCCCTTTTTCCGCGATGATCCACATCGATCATCGCAAGAAGGCAAGTACCTTCAAACACCCTTTTTCTATGCCTGTCACGATTCCATCATCACATTTCGGGATCGCATCGACGACGATCGTATCCGACGTAGATT
Organism: uncultured Planctomycetaceae bacterium; assembly: GCA_964632505.1. Classification (GTDB taxonomy): domain Bacteria; phylum Planctomycetota; class Planctomycetia; order Pirellulales; family Thermoguttaceae; genus CAZWCE01. The sequence goes on from CAZWCE010000030.1 coordinate 18,002, forward strand.
TGGTTCTATCGCATATGATTGGAGTTATTCTACCGAGAAGGAGATAAACGTATGACATTTCAATTTGAGAAATTGACCGTCAAGGCACAAGAGTCGGTGGCACTGGCGCAATCGATCGCGACCGAACGGGGGCATCCCGAAATCACCCCCGTCCATTTGCTTGCCGCACTGATGCGCGAAAAGGACGGCAACATCGATTCCATCTTTGAGGAAATCGCCATCCCACAATCGCAGTTGAAGAAGGTTCTTGAATCCGAGCTGGAGCATTTCCCCAAGATCGAAGGCACCCCGTCCGTGCATCCCAGTGGGGAATTGACCCAAGTGTTTCATGCCTCCGCTCGAGAAGCGGAAGCCATGAATGATGAATACATCTCCACCGAGCACTTGCTTTTGGCGCTGGCCGCGGTCGAGTCGAAAGCAAAGCGTCTTCTGGATCTCCATGCCGTCGAAGCACCATCGCTACGCAAGGCGGTTCAAGAGATGCGGGGATCGATGCGCGTCACCGATCCCGAACCGGAATCGAAACTACAAGCGCTTCATAAATACGGGATCGACCTCGTGGAGCGAGCGCATCAAGGGAAGTTGGATCCCGTCATCGGTCGCGACAACGAAATTCGCCGAGTCATCCAAGTCCTTTCTCGTCGGACCAAGAACAATCCCGTGCTCATTGGTGAACCGGGCGTCGGCAAAACGGCGATCGCTGAAGGAATGGCTTTGCGGATCGTCGACGGTGATGTTCCGGAAAGCTTGAAAAACAAGCGGGTCGTGGCGTTGGATTTAGGCGCCCTGGTCGCCGGGGCAAAATATCGCGGGGAATTCGAAGACCGCATTAAGGCGGTCCTTCGAGAAGTAGAGGAAGCTGCCGGTTCGATCATTCTTTTCATCGATGAGCTTCACACGATGGTCGGTGCCGGGAAGGCGGAAGGAGGGAGCGATGCAGCCAATTTGCTGAAGCCTGCACTGGCTCGTGGCGATTTGAGATGCATCGGCGCTACCACGCTCGATGAATATCGCAAACACATCGAGAAGGACGCCGCCTTGGAACGACGCTTCCAGCAAGTTTATATCAGTGAACCATCGGTGGAGAATACCATCGCTATTCTTCGCGGACTGAAGCCTCGCTACGAATCTCATCATAAAGGGGTCAAAATCAAAGATTCCGCGCTGGTCGCGGCGGCCGAATTATCGAACCGTTATATCACCGACCGTTTTCTCCCGGACAAAGCGATCGATCTGATGGATGAAGCGATGAGCCGATTGGCGATGGAACTGGAAAGCGTTCCCGCGGAAATCGACCAGGTGCAGCGACGCCTCGTGCAACTCGAACTCGCCGCCAGACAACTGGCCGAAGAAAAAGAAGCGCACGCCAAGGAGCGGCTGGAAGCCATCGAGCATGAAATGGCCGAGGCGCGTGAGCACCTCTCCGAGCTTCGCGCTCAGTGGGAAAAGGAAAAGCATGGGCTGGGAGATGTTCACGAAATCCGGACAAGATTGGAATCGGTGCAACACGATTTCAAGCAACTCGAGGCCCGCATCAACGAAGAGCAATCCCAAGACAGACTTGTGAGCGAATCCCAATACCAAAAACTGTACGAGTTAATGCAGGAAAAAGAACGCCTCCAAACCCAACTGCTCGTCATGGAACAGGAAACCAAAACGGAAGAACCGAAAAGAAAACTACTGAGAGAAGAAGTCGGAACCGAAGAGATCGCCGAGATCGTCTGTGCTTGGACGGGGATCCCGGTCAATCGCATGATGGAAACCGAACGAGCCAAACTTCTGGTGCTCGAGGAACGTCTTCACCAACGAGTCATCGGTCAGGACGAAGCGGTCGAAGCGGTCTCCAACGCCGTCCGCCGCAGTCGATCAGGCTTGCAGGATCCGCATCGTCCCATCGGTTCCTTCATTTTCCTGGGACCCACCGGTGTGGGAAAAACCGAGCTCTGCAAAGCCCTGGCGGAAGTGATGTTCGACGACGAGAATGCGATGGTCCGTATCGACATGAGCGAGTTTATGGAAAAGCATACCGTCAGTCGCCTCATCGGCGCTCCTCCCGGCTATGTCGGATACGAAGAAGGCGGCAAGTTGACCGAAGCCGTTCGACGCAGACCGTATTCAGTCATCCTGTTCGACGAAATCGAGAAGGCGCATCGCGACGTCTTCAACATTCTCTTACAGGTTCTCGACGACGGTCGCCTTTCCGACAACCAAGGTCATACGGTGGATTTCACGAACACCATCATCGTGATGACCTCGAATGTCGGCAGCCAGACGATCCAAGAGATCATGTCTCGATCACAAGACGGTTCTCACGAAGCGGTGAAAGACGCGGTTTTCGAACAGCTCAGGTTGCATTTCCTCCCGGAATTCCTCAACCGGATCGATGAAACCATCATCTTCCATCCACTCACACGTGAGGAGATCCGCAAAATCGTGGAACTGCAATTGAAACACCTGCGGACGCAACTGGCGAAGCAGGGCGTCGCGATCGAAGTGAGCGAAGCAGCGATCGATGCCATCGCCGAGCAAGGTTACGACGTCACCTTCGGCGCTCGTCCGTTGAAGCGGGTCATCCAGCAGGAGATCCAGAATCCGCTTGCCGTCGAATTGCTCAAACGCAATCTCGAACCGGGCATGAAGATCGTGGTCGATCACCAAGAAAGCGGATTCCTCTTCGAAATACCGCTTGTCACCGCCTGAGAGAAGACACTTCGATCCAAAAAGAGCAAACGCCTGGGAGGAGAACCCTTTCCAGGCGTTTTTTTATTCTTAACGGTGAGAATGACGGTGAGAATGGAAAATCCATTCCCATGAAAGTCTTGATCTGCAGTACTATTTATAAGAGTTCATGTTCATACTTCCAAGGGGTCTTTCTGCGTTTTTCTTTCTTGCGACAACTTTTTCTTCTCGTTAAGCTTTTTCGCCATTTCGATATCCTTCTGAGCTTTCTCCTTTTCTCCCAGGGCGTTCAGTGCCATTGCCCGATTCTGATAGGCGGGAATATAATTGGGGTTGAGACGGATTGCCTGAGTGAAGTCCATGATGCATTCCTTGTACATCTCCTTCAAACGATAGACCAGTCCCCGGTTGTAATAGGCGATGGCGTAATCGGGATTGTACTCGATCGCTTGCTCATAATCGGCCAGCGCATGGTCGACATCGCCTTTTTTCGTGTAGATCACCCCTCGGTAACAATAGGCGGCGGCATCGTCGGGCTTGAGGCGGATGACTTCCGTGTAATCCTCGATGGCGGCATCGATGGCGCCCATCTTTCCGTGCGTCACACCACGGTTGTACCAGGCCTTCACGTTCTCGGGTTCCATCTTGATCGCCTCGTTGAAATCCTCGATCGCGGCGACCCGATCCCCGAGCGCCTGCTTCGCGACACCACGGCTGATATACGCTTCGGCATTTCGAGGCGCCAGTCGGATGGCTTCATTGAAATCCTCCAAAGCCTTCTGGCTGCTATGCATTTTGGCGTAGACCGAGCCGCGGCTGCAATAGGCCTTGGCATTTTTCGGATTCAACTCGATGGCGCGACTATAATCGGCCAGGGCCTTCTCCAGCTTATCCATGCGGAAGAAAACATAACCCCGATTTAGATAGGCTTTGGCATCTCTGGAATTGAAAGAAATGACCCTGCCGTATTCCTCGATCGCCGCTTCCAGTTCGCCTTTCATTTCGTAGGCGTTCCCCCGGTTTCCATGCGCCTTGAGATGTTTCGGCTTCAATTCGATGGCCTTATCGTAATCGGCAATCGCTTTGTCGACCTCTCCTTTCACGATGTAAACCAGTCCGCGCGCGACAAGGGCGTCCGGATCTTTGGGATCCGTCTCGATGGCAGAATCGAAATCCTGCAGGGAACGATCCACCTCGCCCATTTTGAACAGAACACTCCCCCGATTGTAGAACGCCTTGGAGTAATTGGGCTTCAAGTCGACCGCCCGGGAAAACTCGGAGATTGCCCGATCCAGGTCGTTCTTCTTCCGGTAGGCACAACCTCGATTGAAATAAGCGACCGGCTCGTTCGGAGAGAACTTGAGAACGGCATTGTAGTTCTCGATGGCCAGGTCGTATTTTCCCAGCGCTTCGTAGGTGTTTCCGATACTGAAATACGCTTCGATGAACTTTGGATTCAGCTCCAAAATCCGTCGAAAGACCTCGATCGCCTGATCGTAGTCTTTCTTTTTCATGTATTCCAGTCCTTGACGCAGAATATCATTTTCGTCAAACATATCTTGACCTCATGAAAACATCAAGGATGCCTCTCTGCGAGACGCATCATTCTTCAGTTTGTCTTCTCTAGGGTTCGCTTCTCGAACGTGCTTCAGGGGAACGGTCAACACCCGGCCATTTTATGTCCGATATCCGTCTTCCTCAGGACCGGGCATTCAGGGGGTCAAGCCTCCGAGGGAACTTCATCCTCTTGGTAAGCTTCTTTCAAATCCACGGTGACATATTCGCTTCCAAGATTCGGCGATTCCACCAATTCCGGTTCGGGATTCAAAGTCGATGGATCACAGAGGAAGGTGTGATTTCGCCCGGCGGATTTGGCGGCGTCCATGGTCTTTTTCAGTATTTCGTAAACGTCGGTATCTTCGTGCTTGGGCAATGCCTCGGTCACGGCACAGGTCACACTGGTCTTGATCACATCTCCATCGTGATTGAAAGACATCCGTTCCAGATCTTGCCGGATTTTCTCGATGGCGGTGGTCGTCTTCCGCAACCCGACGTTCACCGTCGCCACGAGATAACAGTTTCCATACAACACGCCGACCATATCTTGGGCGCTGAGCTGTTTTTCGATGTACAGGCCGATGTATCGGAGTAGTTTATCGCAAACCAGGATGCCGTACTCGTCGTTCAACTCCCCACACTTGGCGATGTCGAGCAAGGCGAACGCCAGTTGACGTTCCTGGTGCCGATTTTGTTGCCACCAGTTCCACAAGACCGTTTCCACTCCGATACGATTTCTCTGTCCGGTCATTTCGTCGTTGAAGAGCTGCTCGTTGATCGTGTCGAATCGGTCCTCATATCGCGTCACGGTGAGGAATGCTCGCTCCTGCTGATCCCGCAATCGGTGTCTTGCAATCCGCAGGTGCCCCAATTCGGCCAACAACCGGTTGAGGCCGCTTTCGGGATCGGAGGTGAAGTCCATGTGATCGAGGTTGCTGATCGTGGTCTCGATGGCCGAGGCCTGTTCCATATTGGCCATTTCGATATCGTCGGCCAAGTACGTCAGCTCGCCGAATTCGTCGACGCGTTTGCGAATCTCCTCGGTGACTTCCGCCTGACCTTCCAGGTAATTCTCGCAATCCTCCTTGAGCTGACGAAGGCCCGCCTTGACCGAAGCCTCGTCGGCACGACCACGGAGTCCCCGCAATTGGGCGTCCAATTCGGCGGCGCGCTTGCCGCTTTTCATCATGACGGAGTTCAGCTTCAAGATCGATGTTTCTACGTATTTCTCATTGGCTAGCCACGCTTCCGTCCCTTTGGACATCAGCAAGCTGGCCAAATCGTCGTCGAACAGTTCTTCCAGCGGCGAAACCTGCGCGATCTCATCCGATTCGTCGTCGAGCAGGTCATTCAGGTCCGTGGCTGCCAGACTGTTGAGCATCTGCTCCATCATCTCGGTATTGTCACTACTCTCTTTTTCCTCTGAAATCGTTTCCGATTCGACTTCTTCCTCAGCTTCCCTCACCGGCTTCGGCGATCGCTTGAACTCGAAATTGAAACGAATCGAACTCAAAACATCCGCAATAAAGTCAAGTTTCGGAAGGAGAGGAGGAATATCCCGCATCCTCGGAGGGCCGTATCCCAGTTGCACCGCAACGTACAACCCCAGAAGGATATTAATGGGAGTGATGATCAAAAAAAAGAGAACCAGTGAAAAACTCATGACACTTCGTCAATCATCCCCGGGGGGCTCCCGGTATCCAAGTGAACCGATCTAATCGTATGTTTTTTACAAATAAGGAGTTACAAAAAATATCAGAAGGTCCATGGAAAGAAATTGCAGGATGTTCTCGCACGGAGTCCTTAAAACAAGAATAGGTTAGAATTGATCTTAACGCGGAAGGAAACCACCAAAGAAAAGGCTTTTTCAGACCATTTTCATTATTTAAGAAGGAACTGTAAAAATCCCCCCCCACCAGCAAAAACACGTTGGATACCTCTATAGAACCAAGACTCACCATTCGTTATGGGGGGTCTTGAAAACCTCGAATATACATGGGGTTGGCACCTTCCTCTCGAAAAAGAGAAGCCACTGCGTCACCTCTTTCAATCAATCATCTGTGAATCGAAAAACGATTCGTCTTGGGAAAAAAACGTAAATCTATATATAATTAGAGATTAGGAACGCAACCCTCCTAAAAATCATCCCGATGATAGCGTATAGAACCTCTTTTGTTTGCACTCCCCCATTCTCGCCCGCCGATGTTTCTCACCTTCTTCCGAATGAGGCTGATCTTCGCTCTCTGAAAGAGGAAAGAATCCTCAAAAGTTCGCCGGAAATACTGTCGGGAGGCAAGAAAATCGAATATATTTAGAGAGATTCTCTCTCAACGACGAGAGAGCCTCATACTCCCATCGAAACACGACACAAAGCCCCATATTTTACGCATACTCTGCATTGATCGTATTTATTCATCGAATCGGCGGTGTCGAGGATGGTATTCGTCGATTATCCGCTCTTCGTCGAGACTTGCAAAGACAACTCCCAAAAAGCGTTCCTGCAATCCTTGATCATGAATTATTTCATTCCTCCTGCGAAAAACACTGAAAACGAATTTTTTGCCGGTTCTTTCGGAACCCTTTACGGGGAAGTTGCATCTAAAGCAAGGAAGAAAACGTGAAAGACGAAGTTTTGATCAACAATACGCTTTCCGGCGATTCGGCCTCCTACGGCACCTTGGTTGAAAAATACCAAGACCGCTTGTATGCGACGATGGTCCACGTGGTGGGGAATTCCGAGGACGCGCACGACGTCGTTCAGGAAGCGTTCATTCAAGCCTACTTGCGGCTGGATACCTTTCGGCGCAGCAGTCGTTTTTATACATGGCTGTACCGCATCGCCTTCAACGTGGCATTGGGGATGCGCCGAAAGCGACGGCCGACTTTGTCGGTGGAACATTTCTATCGGGAAAGCGGTTCGGAGCCGGTCGATCGCAACATGACACCCGAAGAAAGCTCGGAGCGAGAGGAACAGGTTTCGTTGTTGCGGGCGGCGATTGATCAACTGAATGAGGAACATCGGATGGTGATCGTATTGCGTGAGCTGGAAGACTGTTCCTACGAAGATATTTCCGAGATTCTCGATGTCCCGGTGGGAACGATTCGAAGCCGGTTACATCGGGCCCGAAGCCAACTTCGAGAGTCCCTTTTCCGAAACCAATAATCTTACGCTATACGTCCCTTTTTATTCGCTATTTATTCGCCGACCTTTTTTTGGTGACGATTGCTATGAACCAGGAAAAACGAGAAGAATTCGTCAGCGCCTTTCTCGACGGGGAATTGACCTCCGCCGAAGAACTCGAGGTGCGGAAACGGATGGAATCGGATCCCGCCACCAGGCATCAGTACGACGATTTTCTGGCACTACGAGAGACATTCCGTCAACTTCCCCGAGAATCCCTTCCGAAGGATTTCTCTGAGAAAGTGCTGGCCAAGGCGCGATCGCGAAAATCAGAGCTGACTCGCCGAGCTCGCGAGCAAACCCCGCAATGGGGCGATACCTTCCAGAGGAGCGAGAGCACCTCGTCGCCGACCGGTTCGCTGTTCCGGCGATTCACTCGACCCCGAACGCTCCTATGGCCGGGCTTGGCCTTGAGCGTGGCACTCCTTTTCATGCTCATGCAGGGCAATTTCGGCGTTTTCAACGGAACCGGAAACGTGGCCGTGAACGAACTTTCTTCGGATTCGCAAGAGAACCCCCAGTTCGCACCAAAGACCTTAACGCCCCCCGATATGGTTGCGACTCCGAAGAATGACGTCCCGGATGATCCGGTCACTCCTCCTCCGATGTCGCTGGAGGTCGGCCCCTCGGCGGAGGACTTGGAGAAGATGGCGCCCCATCTGATGAATCCACCCGAAAAGGTGGTCGTTTACGAGATCGACCTGACCCTCGATGCCACGGCGTTTCGTCGCAAGAAGATGGCCCAGATTCTTGCCAAGGAGATGGTTTCCTGGACCAAGAAATCCGACCCTGAGGACGGAACGACGATCTTGGAAACCCACATTTCGCCCGATCTTCTCGTACGTGTCCTCCAGGCGGTCGCGGCGGAGCCGGAAGCCTTCACGAAGGTCGAGATCCCCCCCGCGGTGGAACTGCTCGTGCAGCAGAATCTCCCCTCCGAAAAGGAAACGGAAGTGACGGATCCCCCGTCATCGCCTGCCGAGACGGAAAATCCGAAGGCCAAACTGAAAGACGAGATCGTCGTTCAGTTCCGAATCCATTCGCAACCGAAGGGAAATCCTCCTCGACAAGCACCGAATACGAACATCTCTGAATAAAGCTGCACCTTGAAATTTGGTGACTTGTCGTAGAGCCGGTAGCCTGACTGCCGGCTCTTTTTTTTCGCAAACCCAACCGGGCCGATCAAAGATCGAAGCCGAAATAGCGTTCTGCATTAATCGAAGCCGAAATAGCGTTCTGCCTTATGATAGCAGATATCCCGAACCATTTGTCCGACCATCTCGAAATCGCTCGGGAGAATGCCGCTTTCCATCTCCCCGCCGAGGAGATTGCACAAAATCCGACGGAAGTACTCATGCCGGGTGTAGGAAAGGAACGATCGGCTGTCGGTGAGCATCCCCACGAACAGGCTCAAGAGTCCCAGGTTGGAAAGCGCTTCCATCTGGCGTTCCATGCCGTCCTTTTGGTCGAGGAACCACCACCCGCTGCCGAACTGGATCTTGCCGGGGGTCGAACCGTCCTGGAAATTGCCGATCATGCTGGCGAGCATCTCATTCGCGGTGGGATTCAGATTGTACAGGATCGTCTTGGGCAATTTTTCGATGCGATCAAGCCGGTCGAGAAAATGTGAGAGCGGCTTGGCGTACGGTCCGTCGACGATCGAATCGAAGCCGGTATCGGGGCCGATTTTTTCGAACATCCGGGTATTGTTGTTTCGCAGCGCCCCGATGTGGAACTGCTGGGTCCATCCGCGCTCCGCGTCCATGACGGCCATCTCATACAGAAGCGACGATTGCAGGAGAACCAGTTCCTCTTCCGTCGGGACATCGCCGCCGCGGACCTTGTCGAAAATGGTCGTCACTTCGCTCTCGGTCCACTCCTTGAAAACGAAGAGCTCCAGGCCGTGGTCGGAGAGCCGACACCCCATCTCGTGGAAGTAGTCGTGCCGTTTCCGAAGCGCCTCGAGCAACGTGGCGTAATTGCGGATCTCGACGTCCGCCGCCGCCGACAGTTTGTCGAGATACTCGTTGTACGTCTTGGGGACGCCCGCGGCCATCGCCTTGTCGGGACGGAACGTCGGCAGCATCCGGATGTCGAACGAAGCGTCGTCGGCGACCGCGCGGTGGTGGGCCAAATCGTCGATCGGGTCGTCGGTCGTGCAGACCAGCCGCACCTTCATTTGCTTCATGATGCCCCGGGCGGAAAAATCTTTCTCGGAGAGCATCGCATTGCACTCGTCCCAGATTCCCTTCGCCGTCTCGGGAGAGAGGAGACGATTGTCGATCCCAAACGGACGCCGGAGTTCCAGGTGCGTCCAGTGATAGAGCGGATTGCGAAGCGTCATCGGCACCACCTGGGCCCATTTTTCGAACTTTTCCCAATCGGAGGCATCACCGGTAATGAAACGCTCCTCGATGCCGGCGGTCCGCATCGCCCGCCACTTGTAATGATCCCCGGCCAGCCAGATCTGCGTCAAGTTTTCGAATTGGTGATCGGAGGCCACCTGCAGCGGAGGAAGATGGCAATGGTAATCGATGATCGGCATGTCGGAGGCGTGGTCGTGGAAAAGTCGCTTGGCCGCATCGGACTGGAGCAGAAAATCGTCGGTGATGAATACGCTCATTATTCTCCTCGCTTCCTGAGAGAGGTGCTGGCTGAGAAAAGGGAAAAGAGGCTCGCATCGTTCTTCCCCCGGGGCTCTTCGAACTTCTGCGGAACGCCCCGTATCGCGCCCCATTTTAGACCAAAGCATCGTCTCTGGCCAGCAGGACATCGACGGCAATAGGCCGGAGCGGGAAAAGCGGGAGGTTGTCACATGCCGCCGGATCGATAGAATGACCACAAGTGCTCGGGATATGCAATAGCTCGATTTCAGAAAGGACCTCACGATGGACCATTCCGCCCGACCGGATCATCCGATCCACGAAATCCTCGTCCGGCGCTGGAGCCCCTACAGTTTTCAGGACCGGCCGGTTTCGAAGGAGGACTTGCAATCGCTGTTCGAAGCGGCGCGGTGGGCGGCCTCATCTTATAATGAACAGCCGTGGAGTTATCTGGTCGCCACGCCCGAAGAACCGGTTGCGTTCCGGAAGGCGGTTTCGTGCCTGGTCGAGCAGAACCAGGCGTGGGCCTCGAAGGTGCCGGTGCTGGTGCTTTGCTGCACGCGGACCACCTTCTCGATGAACGGAAAACCGAATCCTGCCGCCGTTCACGACCTGGGGCTCGCCGCCGCAAGCCTCACCTTCGAAGCGACCGCCCGGAGGCTGCATGTCCACCAGATGATCGGAATCCGACCGGAAATGGTACGTGAATTGTTCGACGTGCCGGAGGAGTTTCGGCCGCTCACGGCGATGGCGATCGGCTATGCCGACTCCCCGGAAAAACTCCCCGACATGTTCAAGGAACGGGATCTGGCTCCACGAACGCGAAAGCCGCTCTCGGAGTTCGTTTTTTCCCAAAAGTGGGGAAAGCCGTCCTCCTCGGCGGAGTAACGCTCGGCCTTCTCATGCACGAGAATCGAGCGGGAAGATCTCGATCGCCTTGCGACGGGGAATCGAGGGATCTTCGTCGCGTTCCCAGGTATTCTCCCCGGGACACCGCGGACGGCAAGCTCCGCAACCGTTGCATTGTGTTTCGTCGATCACCGGAACCTGGCAATACAGTTCCTCCGACCACCGGTAATCGATCGCGTCCCAGGGACATTCCCGGCGGCAGATTCGGCATTCCTTGTCGTAGTACAGCACGCAAAGCTCCATTTCGACGCGGGCAATGCCGATCTTGCGTTCGTTCTTCTCCTCCAAGGAAAGCGACTCGATCGCCCCGCTGGGACAAACCTGGGTACATTGGCGGCAGTCTTCGCGACAGATCTTCTCGATTCCGAAATCGACTCGGGGGACCGCGAAATTCTCCCACCGCCGAGAACTTTTTTCCGGCTCCAGGATCTGCGTCGGGCAAACGGTCATGCAGTTGCCGCATCGGACACAGAGCGAAGAAAAAAGGGGCTCCTGCCGCGCTCCCGGAGGTCGAAGTCGCCGAGGTTTCCCGCCCGCCGCTCGCGACCAGGTGACCGCTCCGTAGAAGACGCCCCCCACCATGCCGCCCAGAGCGACTTCCCGGAAGAAACGCCGCCTGGCGCCCCGCTTGGCTCGTGTTTCACAAGCTGCGGGACCTTCCCCTCCGGCAGAAAAGGGAGGCGTTTCCCGTTTCGAAAAAGCGCGGCCCGGCCGATACAGCAGGTCCTGAATCGCACCGAGTGGACAGATCTTCATACACCAAACCCCGGGCAGCAACAGGGAAGTTCCCAGCACGACGATTCCCACCAATGCCAACACGAAGAAGGCATGTCCTCGATAGAGTCCGGTGAATAAGGCCAATGGATCGAGCCACAATAGAATCGGGAACCGGAGCAATGCGAGGAACAGGGTCGCCCAGAGCAGAACGCCGGCGAGATTCGGAATCCTCCGGAGCAGACGTCGCCCGAAAGGAAAGTGTCCGATCGCATCGTGGAGGACTCCCAGAGGGCAGAGGTATCGGCAGAAGCCACGTTTCTTGACGATCGCCAATAGGACGATCGGCACCGCCAACAGGGAAATCCAGGAGAGGGTCCGCAGGGCGATGCCGCTTCCGATCGCTATAAACGGGCTCATCGCAGGCAGGAGCAGGGGAGTCCGCTCCCCGGGGAAAAGCGGCACGACCAGCATCAACGCCAGCACGAAAAACGCCAGTCGCGCGACCCACCGAAACACGAATGTTCCCCGTATCGGGGAGCGCCGCGACGACGGCACTCCAACATCGGATCGGTCCTTTTGTCTCTCCGAGAGAGAGGCATTGGCCGCATCGGTCATCCCAGATAGGCTCCCTGGTTTTTCAGGAGCTGCCGGAGTTTGGGGATCTCGACGTCCCGCACGCGGCACCCTTGATCGGCGGCCATCGCCGCGGCGCATCCGGCCGCGTGCCCACTGACCCAGCAGATGGGAATGACGCGAATCAGGTCCGACATCTTCGGCTCGCCGGCGAGGGAACGTCCCGCGGTGAGCAGATTTTCCACGTTCTTGGGGAGCATCGATCCCAGGGGAATCTGCCACGGCTGATGGTCGCCGTACCAGGCCCCACCGATGGCGACGCAATCGTCGAACGTGCGATTCTGCTTGACGCCTTCGATGGTGAGCGTCTCCACGCCGTCGATCACCCGGGAGATCCGCACCCCCAACTGCGGGGCCGTCTCAAGGAGATAAACCGATTCGTATCCCGGCGTCGAGCGGAGCTGCTCGACCTGCTTCCAGATCTGCTTGCGATGCTCCAGCTCCAACCGCGAAAGCTCGCGCACATCGAGCGCGTCGGCATCGGGGCCGTGCATGTTCACCCAATTCACACCGGGAATCGGCGTGTGGTTTCCGCGATGACGGACCGGCCGACCCCCCGAGGCTTTTTCCTGGTCGACCTGATCGAGCCCGCCGATGCGGTAAGGCAGGCCGAGGTGGTAGATCCGCCGCTCGTGCCGGGCTCCGGCCGAAGCGAAGATGTCGCCGTCGCCGGTGGTATCGATCACCTGATCGGCCAGGATCGCCTGCTTCCCCGACTTACTTTCGAAGACGACTCCCCGAATGGTGTCGTCCTCCATGATCGCATCCACCGCCCAACTGTGCAAAAAGACATCAACGCCTTCTTCGGTGATCATCTCCACCTGGAGATATTTCAGCGCCTCGGCGTCGACGGTCGGGTTCACGCCGTCGCGACGATCGACGATCCCGTAAGGCATTTTCTCCAGACGTTGCATCATCTCTTCGCCGATGCCCCGGCAGACCTGTTTCTTGCCGGTGACCCAATGGCCGAGAATGATGAGCACCAGCCCCCCGGTCGAGAGCCCGCCGAAATGGCCGTACCGTTCGACGAGAGTCACCTTCGCCCCGGCCCGGGCCGCCCCGATCGCCGCGGTCACCCCCGCCGGTCCGGCGCCGACCACGACCACATCGGTCTTGTGGATCGTCGGCAACACCTTCTTCGGCTGAACCACTTGACCGTCGACCAGCGTGCACGGCTCAACCTCGCTGCCGTCGACCTCCACACCTTCCGGGGCATCGCTCCGGGAGGCCATGTCGGCCAGTAGTTGTCGACCCCGACTCGCCACCCCGGCCGTCCCGGCCGCGCTCACCAGCGCCAGCCACTGCCGGCGGGTAATCTTCATCGCCATCGCACCTCTCCTCCAAAAGAAATCCCAAGAGCATTTCCATCTATCTAAGCTTGTAGGCGATCAACATGCCGTCGCGTTTTTCCATCGAAGCCCGAATCACCACGGCGTCGTAATCGGGACTCTCGTGCATGTAATCGAGGAAGTCCTGCATCGCATCCTTCGACCGGATGACGTTGTCGGCCACGATCACCGCCCCCGGTTTCAGCTTCGGCTCGAGCAGCTTGAAGTAGGCCATGTAATCGGACTTGACCGCGTCGAGGAAGACGAAATCGAACGCGCCTTCGAGTTCGGTAAGCGTCTCCAAGGCATCCCCTTCGACCACCGTGACGGTGTCTTCCAGCGCGACCGCCTCGAGGTTCTTCCGACAGATCTCGACCATCCTGGGACTGATCTCAAGCGTGTACAAATGCCCTCCGGTCCGTTCGAAGCCGATGCCCATGTGGATCGCCCCGTATCCGGTCGCCGAGCCGACCTCCACGCCACGCTTCGCCCGGCTGCTCTCGACGAGAATCCGCAACATCATCGCATCGCCGTAAGTGGTGTTCAGTCCGATGCGGTCGAACTCTCTGATGAACTTCTTCCGAAAGGCGTCGCTCTTTCGGGGATCGGTCTCCGGTTTCGCTTCTGCTTTCGGCGGAGCCGGTTTCGGAGAGGGCGGCGCAGGCTCGGCTTCCTTCGGGGCGGCCGGAGCGGCTTTTTCCTGAGGAGCAGGGGGGGCGGGCTCCGCATCCTGGGCCTTCGCCACCGACGCCAACGCGATCGTCAACGCCGCCATCATCAGGATCGCTTTCGATTCCAAACCACGAAAGTGTCTCATACCCATCATCTCGGTTCTCCTTGCTGCTCTTGAATGATCCAAACGGGATTCTCTCCGATTTCATCTCAACGCGAACGGATTCATTCTACCGAAAAACACTTCCCGAAACCAGTCTTTGGCATCTCACCATCTCACAAAAAGGCTCTTCACGGATTATAATGGCTAGTGCCGAAGTGCAATGATACGCGAATCCAATTGTCATGCATAAAAAGC
>CAZWCE010000031.1:0-32369 GCA_964632505.1 uncultured Planctomycetaceae bacterium
CCAACTCCTGCCTTGCGCAGTTTAACCAATCCCCCGTCAAACGGAACGCACACCCAAAAAATGTCGAGAAGCCATGACAATAATTGGACAATAATGTGGAATAGATCTGTTAGGCTGTATCTTGATACGCAGGATAAGGGTCTTTTATGATGCGCGGATCCGTTTTTTCATTACGAAATTCAATTCTCCTTTTCGATCAGACGGCGGCTTTTCCTGGCGAACTCCAGAACCTCGTCCTCGGTCATCGGTTGGGTATGATGGGAGAGGCATTGCGGAGTGCGAATGCGGATGGGCGTTGGATTGACTTCCCCGTTGTGAAAGAAGAACTGCCCCTTGTTGAGGTTCGTGATCTTCTCGGGATGCGGAGCGCCTTTCTGCTTCAGCAGCTCTTTTGCCGCCTGTACGGCTGCGGGCGAATGGATTTGCCCATAGAGTTGGGTGAAGCAGTTGTTGAGAATGCGATGGTCAATATCCTTGGGCGCCTGGGTGGCGAAAAGGATTCCCAAGCCATATTTCCGCGCCTGGGAGGTCAGTCTGACCAATGTTTCTTTGCATGCCGACGCCTGGCTCGAGGGGACGAACTCCTTCGCCTCGTCGATGACCAGAAGACCACGCAATTTTCCCTCTGGGGCGGGATTGCTCTTGATCCACGTGAACAAGTTATGGCCGAGTGAATTAAGGAAGCCCTGCTGCATCTCTTGAGAAAGAAGACCGATCATACTGAGAATCGAGATGCGAATTTTTTTGGAATGGAGACCGAAGAGCGTGGCGGGGTCAAGATCGACCCCTTCGGTGTTCCAAAGGGGGTTCTGGTTAAGTTTTGACTGGAGCAAATCGGCCATTTCCTCAGCATATTTTTCCTGATCCGTGATTCCGCTATCGAGGCCGGGAGACGGTTCCCGCATCATCTCGATCAGCTTTTCGATGGAACCTCCGCCCTCTTCGGCGAAATGTTTGACCAACTCGCTGAGGACGCCTCTCATTTTTCTCGCTTTGACGGATTGCCCCGAGGCCACGTCTTTCTCCAGGGCTTGCGTGGTGACCACGGTCAGATTTTGTAGGCCGTCGGGGTCGTCGGCCAGTGCCTGGAAGTCGGGGAGGAGAGGAAGCACGATCGGGTTGCCGGTCTGCCTGTTGGGGGTCCAGGTCACCACTTGGCAAGCGCGACGATAAAGCGACTCCTTGCGATGATCCTCATCGCGCCACTCCGGCGGAAAGGCTTCCGGAGAGCGCGCTTTGGCAAGCCCGATCAGGTCGTTGTTGCAATCGACGACGATCGACGGGATTCCGGCGATGGTGGCTTCCTCGATGATGCGCTTGAGTAGGTTCGTTTTGCCTGAACCCGAACCCGCGACGACGAGGAGGTGTCTCGTGAGATCCTTCCATGCAACGGCGACCGGTTCGTCCAGATCGCCTGAGGCGGTTTCGGTGTACCCGAAAGGAAGCTGTCCGTCTGAAATGGTAGTCGTTTTCAGTTCCTTCGCCATCGGCGAGGAATCGCGTTGGTCGGAATTTTCTTCTCTTTGACTTATGAATGTCTCTTTCGTATCATTCGCGCGGAGAGTGGAGCCACCCGCTTCTGCATGCTCTCGGATCGCATCCAGCAGACCGGATTCCTGAATGAAACCGATCCGTGACATGGGACACTTCACTTGCAACCATTGTGGCATATCGACGTCATGGGACGCCAACATATGATGAACCGCGATGAGTGTTCGGAGTTCCTCGTCGGCGATGCCGGCCCAATGTCCCTGCAGTTGATCGTAGCGTTGGAGCAATTGCCGGGTCTTCTTGCCGCCGGGATAAGCGGTATTGCGAATCAACGTCAGCGAGCGGAATCCCAGCTTATTATCGATTCCCGCGTCGGTGATGGCCGCCTTCAGCCGATTCTGGAACGCGATCGCGTTCGTATGCAGTAAGGCACGGAAGCAGAATTGCTGCTCTTTCCCTTGACGCTGGTGATTGACGATCTTCAGTCGGGCATGCAAATACTTATACGACTTTGCACTTGCCAAATTGCTGTCGACGAGCATATCGACATTTGAAGGGATGGGGGATTCATAAATCAAAGCGGTCAACGCCGATTCAAGCAAATCGGGCCAGCATCGATCATCTTCCTCTGTTAAATAGGGGGCGGTGTCGGCGGTCTCTTTTTGGCGTAGAAACACTCGATCGAGCGGAGATTCTTCCGATCGATCTTCTCTGGAGGAGGTGGGTTCTTTCGGAGATTTTTCCTCATTGAAAGTGGTTAGTAATTCGATCTGCTGCCTCTTCAGACATCGACGCCGATGCTCGTCGCATCGTTTGAGCAGTTCACGCGGCGACCAACCGGCCGTCCCTTCGAACGCCTCGGGGGCGATGAGCCACGGCCTGGCCGGTTTGAAGTTTTCCCGCGCGGCGGCCAGGTCGATCCGCTGCTCGATCATCTGGCGAGCCGCTTCCTGGTGGGGCAACTCGGAGAGAACGATCGTATTCTGGAATCGATCGGTCGAAGAACGCAGAGCCCGATGGAGGAGATGATGCCAGGTGGTATCGTAGCAGGAGATGACCACCTGGGTCCGCTTCATGACGGTCTGGACCAGATCGGCGAGACCTCCGGCCACGTTCTGGGTGATCGCCTGGAGTCGCCGGGCTTCATCGTCATCCTGCA
Organism: uncultured Planctomycetaceae bacterium; assembly: GCA_964632505.1. Classification (GTDB taxonomy): domain Bacteria; phylum Planctomycetota; class Planctomycetia; order Pirellulales; family Thermoguttaceae; genus CAZWCE01. The sequence goes on from CAZWCE010000031.1 coordinate 2,651, forward strand.
TGATATCCTCCAACTCTGCCGCGTCGACATTCTGAAAACGGGAAATCTGCTGGGACACGAGGTTATCGAGTTGGTCGATCGCAAGAACGGTCGGGCCCCGCAGGCTCAGGAGCCAGGAGATGCCCCGAACGATATCGATCGGCGCCCTTTGCGAAGAGGTGAACGCAAAACGGCGGAGGAGGTCTTCGTCGGTCTCGGTTCCGTGCAGCCATGCGTTGGCGGCGTTGTTCAGCTCGATGTTGTCGGAATTAAGCATGATCAGCGCGCGCAACACATCCTGGTGCTGCATCATTTCGACGCGATGCCGCCGGATGAGATGCGAAATCAGCTTCTGTGTATAATCGAATGTTTGTGGAAGATTCCACTTTGCCAATTTATCGGCCAAGACGATCGGTTTTTTTTGCGGGGTCTTGACGACCGAATTGAGCAGACCCGCCAACACATGCTGGCACTGGCGATGACCGTCGGGAGCTTCCTGGTCGATTGCGGCGATGATTTGCAATTGCATCGTCTCCCAGAAGTCGCGCACGCCCGTCATGTCGGCAAAGAGGAAGTTCATTTCTTCTTGGAAAGCGCGGGTCCTCAGCCATTGCAACAGGTGGGTTTTCCCGACGCCGCCGCGTCCGACGAGAACGATTCCCAGCGGTGATGCCGATGTGTCGATTTCCTGGAGTTCTTCCAGCGACTCGTTCAATTCCTCGCGGGCGTCGGCGTGGATCGAGGAGACATCGGTCTTGGGCTTCTCCCAAACGGATTCGGAGCGAACGACCCAATCGAATTTCAAACGTCGAAGAAATTGCAGTTCATTCATGAGGTATTTACAGGATGTGATTGATGTTCAGGGAAATAGAGGTTGGTGATTCGGAAGTCGGTTCTCGAGATTTCGAAGTTGCCTCCGATGTCCGAAGTCTTCGCGGTGGAGAGATACAGAATTTCATCCCCGAGTCGGATTCATTTGAGATAAAGGACATGGCGTCGGAGTCCCGCTACCTGAAGGGAGGCCTGTTCGTCTTCGGGCCGGATTTCGAACCGTTCCAGAGGGGTCAGCGCGATTTCCCCCTGGGATTGCATCTCGAACAACGCCTGGTCGACCTCGCTTCGCGGCAAATGGGGGAGTTCCCGCCGCAAGTCGACCAGGCGGAGACGATCGCCGGGTCGCCCCTCGGTTTTACGTCCACAGACATCGCGAATCGCCTGCATGATCGTCGTTTCGTCGTGGTCGGCGTTCGCGGATTCACAGAATAAATCGGGGCGGACTATCTCGGCGAGCGAAAGTTCCCGAAACCTCATATTCTTGGCAAAAGACTCCAATATCGCACGGGTGATGTCGGGATGCACTTGACGCATCGATCTGGGGCAAAGTTTATCGAGGTTTTCCGCCGCCCAGGCCCAACCACGATCCGTGAGCACCAGATGCTTGGCCGCGCCGCGTTTTTCCAGCTCGATCACTCCGGCATCGATGAGTTCCTTTCGTTTCGCCGCCGGAAGATTCGGCTTCAGTTTGCTCATCGCCGGCTCCTCCGGAATGAAGAGTAAACGAAGAATCGCCTGCGATTGGGTGGCGTTCGGTTCAAGCAACATGTTCCCATTCCCTTGAATGATTCGGAGTTCAGCAGATATCCTGGGTTTCTAAAATCGCACGAATTTTTTCCATCACCGCGGCGATATCTCGCATCACCTCGGCGTGAGTCAATCGGACGACCGTATAGCCTTCAATCGCCAATTCAAAATCGCGTTTGCGATCGGACTGAAAAATCGCTCGACCGGAATGAGCCGAATAGCCATCGACTTCAATGATCAGTTTAGCAAGATGACAGCACAAGTCAACGATATAGCGGTCTCCACGATGAGTTTCCACCAGAACATTGAATTGGAAAAGACCTGCGAGGGAGGCATCGGCATTCAAAAAACGGGCAAGTCGCTGCTCGGCGGGACTCAGCGGATGGGGGCGTCCGAGAATGGGCCAGGCAAAATGTTTCACCGATCGTTGAGTACGAGGAGCCGATTTCACCAAAGGCTTCGGATCCACATCCCGCGATTTCGGGACAGACGATACGACACTGTTTGAAGTGGAGATCCTCTCCTCCCCGCTGAGGGACAGTGCATTGCAGGCGAGCGTCTCCAGCCCCGGGCTCTCGATCAGATGATCTTCCAGGAGAACAGCCACTCGGAGTTGAGTCGTTTGGGCAATCCAAAGACAAACATCGGCGAAACACTTCGCATCGCCTCTTTCAAGTGTCTCGGCATCGAGCGCCAGAACCAGGAGGAGGCGTTCCATGCCGATCGCCAGGGCGAGTTGGCGCAACTGGAGTTCTGGAGGATGGCGTTTCATCAACGGCGGACGCCCGTGCCGGCAATATCGCTTCGCCCGATGGAACCACGGCATGAGGACCGCTCGCTTTCGACGTGCAATTTGATCCAGACGAGATTCGCCGACCGTGTCTTTTTTCAAATCACGATCATCGTCAAACCAATCCGGCCAGAAGGAGAGCGCGGTTCGTCCGAGTAATGTGGTGGTCTGCTCGATCATCCATTCTCGCGGGGGCACGCGCGGCCAGCGTCGAGCAACCAGGAGCCGGGAAAACGGTGCTTCCGGTCGAGTTTGTTCGAGATCCGCCAGTCGCGCGGCCACGTTTCGTCCGAAAAATACCGTGACTTGCCCGGTTGCGGTTTCGGTCCATAGTCGATCCAACATCACTCAGATTCCTTGCTCTTGGAAATCGCGAATACTGTTTTTTCTATCAGACTGAGGAAATAAAATCAAACTTGCTTGCTGTTTGGGCCGCATTTCATGTTCGGAGATGGATTTCTGCAACGAATAGAGCGATCTTGGCGGAATTTCGTTTGGGGAAAACGAGCTGCCGAAATCATCCTCAGAGAGTCGCCCGCTTGTGCTCAGATATACACATTAAACCGAAAAGACGGTTGATTTCTCTCACTGACCGGTTGCAATTTCCAACGGGGCTCCGCTCGACATCGAAGCGAACGCGAGCATCCATTGTGCTCCCGGCGAACCTCGGTCTTTGGAGAATCGGACGTCACGGTTCCTTTCGATCATGTATGTTGATTTTTTGTCGTCGGCGGAAAAACCGGAAAAGTTCATTTCCGCCATCCGTTACGCACACGACATTCGAGAACCGTGCCATTTGCGAAAACGATCTTGTTGCGAGGTTCGTCCCGGAATCGTTGTTCCGATTCCAGAAGCGTATTCGAGTGCTACTCCGGCAGAAATACACTTGAGCAGAAAAAGCCCATCACCAGGAATAACTCCCGACAACAAGATGCAACACATTGCCCTTCAATGACTTATGTAGACAATCCCCGAAAAAAACGAGAACCGAACCTTGGTCGCAAAAAGACATGTTTTTTTCATTGACGTTGGCCGTGAAGAAGTCATATAATTGGGGTTGCTCCATTCGAGAAGCACATTTTTTTCGCGCAAAGCAGAAAAATCATGAATCGATTTTTCGATTACCTTCCGGTTTGCGAAGCTGAATTGACTTGGGGATTGTATGTAACGGGGCTCGGGAAAGGGCTCTTTCTTCCAGGCTCGGATTACCCTCCTCGCGATCATCCGAAGCTTTACGATTTCGATTTCACCCAGGGGCGAACGCTACCGGAATACCAGATTATTTATATTTCTGAAGGGCGTGGTGAGTTCCGGTCGGGACCGACGGGGACGGTCGATATCACTTCGGGAAGCGTTATCTTTCTCTTTCCAGACATTTGGCACACGTATCGCCCCGAACAATCGATCGGATGGCATGAGTATTGGATGAGCTTCAATGGCAGTTATATCTATGAATTATGTCGTCGAGGTCTGTTCGATCCGAAGCAAGCCGTTCAGTTTCATTCCGACTCGCGGCGAATCGCACAGTCTTTCGAGCGATTGCTTTCTTCCGTCCAGGAGTCGCCTCAGGTCAATTCCATGCTCTTCAGTGCCATTGCGTTTGAAATCCTGGCGCTGGTCGCCATGGAGAATCAAAATTCCGAATGCGAACCGTCGCGAAGTGAAATGTCCCCGTTCATACGGGAAGCACTTCGTGTGATTTGGGGCTGGAGCTACCGGGAGCTCAGCGTGGTCGACGTGGCCACGGCGGTTGGATTGAGTCGACGCACCTTGGAACGCTACTTCCGGGAAGCTCGAGGATGTAGTATTTTGGATGAAATCTTACATTGCCGGCTGGTCCGCGCGCAACGCTTGCTGGAAGGAACCCGCATGCCGATCAAGCGCGTGGCCTGGGCAGCCGGTTTTTCGACTCCGGAACGAATGGCAAAGGTGTTTCAAAGGATGACGGGCCTCTCGCCCTCCCAATACCGCAAGAAGAACAGAAGGTAAAACAAGCTTGAAGATCATTGGTCCCGAAGGGAAGTGCTCCCGGTGGGGCAGACGCTCGAGGATACCAATGTCACTTCATTGGGCAACGCGTGAATATCGTTGTTTGCCCGTCCGGCCATGATATCTTGAACGAAGAGATGCCAAAAGAACCTTTTTCTCCTACCTTTCCATCAGTAAAAAAGGATTGCTTCTCGGTTCAAAACAAGATTTACAAGATTTGTACGAGAGATCTTTCATTTGGGGAGCTCAACACATGAATAAATTCACGCAATTATTTTCGCTTGTAATGGTGCTCGCGAGTTTCCTCGCGTTCGGCTTTCGAAATGGAGCCTTCTCGGAAGAGACCAACGGCCTGCCGACTGCATCGTCATCTCCCTCGGAGAGCCGTTTGGAAAAAGTCTGGCAAGATCCCCCGCTCGACGCCCGCACCCGCGCCTTCTGGTGGTGGCTTAATAGCAATGTGACCCAAGAAGCGATCACGCGGGATCTCGAGGAGATGAAAGATCAAGGCATGGGAGGAGCCTTGCTCTTTGATGCCGATGGTTCCAGCCAACGGGGCAATGCTCCGGTTCCCGCCGGTCCCATGTTCGGCACTCCCGCATGGCAAAAGCTCTTTTTCCATGCCGTCGAGGAAGCCGACCGATTGGGGTTGGAGCTCGGTTTTTCGATTCAAAGCGGTTGGAATCTGGGCGGTCCGGATCTCACTCCCGACGAGACGGCCAAACAGCTTTGCTGGACCCGAATCGAGGTCGACGGTGGAGAAGAAGAGAAGATCATATTACCCCGACCGGAAGGGCATGCCGGTTTCTATCGCGATATCGTGGTCTTGGCTTACCCGCAACAAGTAAACGATGCAGAACGGTCGAAAGAAAACCCAGATTTCCATCTGAAAGCGAAATCGCAGGAGGACTTTCCGATTCGGCAGGCCATGGACGGGTCGCAGGAAAGCTATTGGGTCTCTCCGGGGCATCGGCCGGGGGATGGACCCAGTGAGGATGATCCGGTGAACATTCAGATCACAGCCGACCGATCGGTGCGCATTTCAGGAATGCATCTCCTGGGTCGCAAGGGATACGGCCCCAAAAAATGCCGCCTTTATCTCTCTCCCGAGGACGGGGAAGAGGTGGCGCTGACCGATGTGATCTCAGTGCCCGATGGACAATCGGTGGAAGTTCGTTTCGAGCCTACCGTTGGGCAACGGTTTCGTCTCGAGCTGCTCGAAGCTTACGACAATCGATACAAGAACTCACCCCGCAATGTCCAGATTTCGGAATTCCATTTCCTCAACGCGGATGGGAGATCGCTAGGTCCTCACAAGAGAATCCCTCCCATTGAAGATCTATCGCTCAAGGCGATGTTCCGCGAATTGGGAGGATCGGCCCCCGATTGCCGCTTCCTCCTCTTCCCTCGTTCCGGTGTCTCCAACGAAGCCGAGGTTTCGGTCGAGGATATAATCCGGCTGACCGACTGCATGGACCCCGACGGGGAATTACGCTGGCAACCCGAGAAAGGCCGGTGGACGATCCTGAGAATCGGATACACGAACACGCGTGCCCATGTATCGACTTCCAGCGGCGATTGGCAAGGTCCCGTCATCGATTACATGAGCAAGTCGGCTTTGAAGAACTACTGGGGACGACATATTGCCCCCATGCTGGAGCAGATCCGACCGCACTGCGGCCAAAGCTTGAAATACGTGGAAACCGATTCCTGGGAATGCGGGGGAATGAACTGGACGAAGGATTTCGAAGAAGAATTTCAACGACGGAACGGCTACGATATTCTCCCCTGGCTTGCGGTGGTCACGGGAACGGTGGTGGAGAGCCGGAACGATAGCCATGCATTTCTCGCCGACTTCCGCAAAACGATCGCCGATTGCGTGGCGGACAATCATTACGCGCTGCTGTCGGAACTCGCGGCCCAGTACGATTTGAAAACCCAACCGGAATCGGGCGGTCCCCATGCCGGCCCACTCGACGGCATCAAGAATCTCGGGCTTAGCGGCCTGGCGATGAGCGAATTCTGGCGTCCCTCTCCCCATCGACCAGAACCTCATAACCGTTTCTTCGTCAAGCAGGCGTCTTCGGCGGCTCATATCTATGGAATCAAGATCGTCGGCGCCGAAGGATTCACCTCGATCGGTCCGCACTGGGACGATTCGCTCTGGCGACACTTGAAACCCAGTTTCGATCATGAAGCGTGCGCGGGATTGAATCTCACTTTTCTACACACCTTCACCTGCTCTCCGAAAGAGATGGGAATCCCCGGCCAAGAGTATTTTGCGGGTACGCATTTCAATCCCAACGTCACTTGGTGGCCCATGGCGGGGGCCTTCCTCGGGTATTTGAATCGCTGCCAGGCATTGCTCCAGGAGGGAATCTTCGTCGCCGACGTCTGCTATTATTACGGGGATCACATCCCCAATATCGCACGCCTCAAGGAAGACGATCCGGCGGGCGTGCTTCCCGATTATGATTACGACGTGCTCAGCGAAGAAATCCTTTTACGTGTGGAAGTCCAAAAGAATGCTTCCGGAGAAACACTCCTCGTCCTTCCGACGGGAATGGCTTATCGCTTACTGGTGCTTCCTGATCATCAGGTTCTGTCACTCTCCGCGATTCGAAAAGTCGCCGACCTCGTGCAACAAGGGGCGGTGATCGTAGGACCGCGACCGATCAAAGCGGTCAGCAAAATAGGAGGGGAAGCGGGGGAACGGGAGTTTCGGAGGTTGGCCGAGACGGCTTGGGATTCCCCTGGCCCTCACGTGATCGACGATCGATCTCCGAAAGAAGTGCTCCGCGACCTGCTCGGTGTTCCCGCTGATTTCTCCGCCGAAACCGATAAAGAGCTGAAGCTCGATTGGCTCCATCGTTCGACCGACGAAGGGGAAATCTACTTCGTGGCCAATCTCGCCCCCGTGCAAATCGCGTTTCCGGCATCATTCCGCGTGGTGGGCAGGCAACCGGAACTCTGGGATCCCGTCTCCGGCAAGAGACGCATCTGCCGCAAGTTCTCCCAGGAAAAGAATCGGACAGTGCTTCCACTGAAGCTGGCCCCGAACGGTTCGACATTTGTGGTTTTCCGAAAAAGGATCGATGTTGGAGTCGACGGAAAAGGTGAAAGCAACTACCCCTGCATGAAGAAGATCCTCTCGGTCAAAGGGCCGTGGTCGGTCGGGTTCGACCCCAAGGCGGGAGATCCGGGAGAAGTGGTTTTTCAGCAATTGATCGATTGGACGAAAGACCCTCGGGAAGGGATCCGATACTATTCCGGCATTGCAACTTATTCAAATTCCTTCACGATTTCTCCGGCGCTTTTCGAGAAGGGGAGTCGGTTCTACCTGGATCTTGGCGCGGTCCGCGAGATGGCACGAGTGCAACTTAACGGAAAAGATCTCGGCGTTGTGTGGGCTCCGCCTTTTCAAATCGAGATAACCGATGCCTTGAAGGAGGGAAACAATGATTTGGAAATCGAGGTGGCCAATACGTGGCGCAATCGCCTGGTGGGAGACCAAAAACTGCCACCGGAAGAGAGATGGACCCGCACCAATATCCGCGTGACCGACGACTGGGAACCACTTCCTTCAGGACTGATGGGACCGCTGACCGTCATCACCATTTCCGGCAAGTAGCCTCCTCCGAAGCATTGATAGGATCGACGTGACGATGTTTTCTAAACAAAGGACTTCTGTCTCGACAAAGCATATCATTATTGAAGAATGAAGTGAACTTATGTCCCCTAATCCTCTTTTAGGAGTGTTGTTGCACGCGATCGGCGGATTTGCCGCGGGCAGCTTCTATGCTCCGCTCAATCGCGTTCGAAAATGGTCCTGGGAAAGCTTCTGGCTCGTCATGGGGCTCGCCGCCTGGTTGGTCACACCGTGGCTGGTCGCCTGGATCACCACCCCCCATCTTCTGGAAGTGTTGGGATCCGTCTCCGGAAAAGTATGGAGCTACTGCATCTTCTTCGGGATCCTCTGGGGATTGGGGAACCTCACCTTCGGTCTCTCCGTTCGGTATTTGGGGATGGCACTCGGGTTCTCACTGGCGCTCGGATTCTGCATGGTGTTCGGAACTCTGGTGCCTCCCATCTATCACGGTCTGACCGGCACCGAGGAAGATTGGGCCGATTTGACGGCGATTTTCACGACCGTGCCGGGACGAACCGTACTGCTGGGCATCGTCGTTTGCCTGCTCGGCATCTCCCTGTCGGGAAAGGCTGGAATGCGCAAGGAAGCGGAATGGACCGATCAGCAGAAAAAGGATGCCGTTTCGGAATTTGCTTTAGGAAAAGGGTTTCTCTTTGCCATGATGGCCGGAGTGCTGAGTGCTTGCTTCGCCTTCGGACTTGCTGCGGGCAAGCCGATCGCCGAACAGGCCGTCGCGTATGGAACTCGCGAAGTCCTTTCCAATAATGCGGTGCTGGTGGTCATCTTATTAGGAGGATTCGCGAGCAATGCCACCTGGTGCTTCATCTTGAATTTTCGAAATCGCAGCTTTTCCGACTACGTGACCGGCCCGACGTCGCGACTAATGATGAACTATTTCCTTTCCGCGACCGGTGGCGTTATTTGGTTCGGCCAATTCTTTTTCTACGGAATGGGAACCACGAAACTCGGCGAACAATATGATTTCTCAAGCTGGTCGATCCATATGGCCTTTATCATCGTTTTTAGTAATCTCTGGGGTATCTTCTTTCATGAGTGGCGCGGGACGAGTCGCCATACCCGACGCCTTGTTTGGGCAGGGATCATCACGCTGATCCTCTCCACTCTCGTGATCGGTTACGGCAATTACTTGGGAAGCGGCTGAGCGGCTCCTCATTTCCGGTGGCGGGATATTCCATCATCAATTTCCGTTGATGATTTGAAGAAGGACCGAGGCCTCGTTGGAACCCCGAAATAATCCGATCACAACTCTCAGGCATGTTATAGAGGAACGCTCATGTCACAAATCTTCGAACCGATCAAACCTTCCAAGCGTCCGCGTATCGGCCTGTATTCCATTGGTCATTCCCATTACTGGAATCAGTTCGATGGGCTACTCGACCGACTGATGGACTACAATGCTTTTCTCGCACGCCGAATGGGGACATGGGGAGATGTTTGCAATGCCGGTATGATCGACCACGAAGAACAAGCCCGGCGAGCAGCCGAGGAATTCAACGCGGCAAACGTGGATTTGATCTTCTGTCACGCCGCGACCTATGCCATGAGTGCTTCGCATATCGCCATTGCCAGGCATTGCCATAAACCGATCATCGTGTTGAATCTCCAACCGACGCCTCAGATGAATTACGAGCGTTCCACTACCGGCGAATGGTTGGCACACTGCGTGGGATGTTGCGTTCCCGAAATCGCCAACGCCTGGGAACGCATCGGAGTGAAATTCCATCTGATCTCCGGGCTGCTGGGTTTGGATTACACCCCGGAGATTTCGCTCGCCGTCGAAGATACGGCGGATCATCACGATGCCGTCGCCGCCTGGCGTCAGATCGAGGAATGGATTCGCGCAGCGGCCGTGGTCAGGACCTTGCAGGAAGGTCGCATGGGCTTCCTTGGCCATACTTATCCCGGCATGTTGGACATGTACAGTGATTTCACCATGATCACCGGACAGACCGGCATGCATGTGGAAGTTTTAGAAATGTGCGATCTGGACACCATCGTGCGTGACGTCACCGAATCGGAGAAGCGAGAAAAGCACGAACAAGTCGAGCAGATGTTCGTCATCAGTGAAGATTCACCGGCCGATCCTCTGGCAAGGAAACCACGCCCGGAACAATTGGATGCGGCCTGTCGCGTGGCCGTGGCACAGGAGAAGATGGTTCGTGAATTCGATCTCGACGCCTTGACTTACTACTATCGCGGTCGCGAGGCAAACGAGTACGAACGACTCCAGGAAGCCTTCATTCTGGGACACTCGCTCCTGACGGCCCAGGGAATTCCCTGCAGCGGGGAAGGCGATATGAAAACCGCCGTCGCAATGAAAATTTGCGACACCGCAGGCGTAGGGGGCAGCTACAGCGAACTGGTGGCATGCGATTATGAACGGGGGACGCTCCTCCTCGGTCATGACGGACCCTTTCATATCGCGATCGCACAAGGGAAACCGGTTCTACGAGGGATGAGTCTCTATCACGGCAAATGGGGGAACGGAGTGAGCGTCGAGGCGACGGTCCGAAACGGACCGGTGACGATGTTGAATCTCACGCAAACCGGAGATGGGAAATTGCAATTTGTCTCGAATGAAGGCGAAGCGATCGATGGACCGATTCTGAACATCGGCAATACGATGACGCACGTCGCCTTCTCACACGGGCCGACAGAAATGATGAACCGATGGTTTTCACTGGGTCCAACGCATCATGGAGCCATGAGCACTGGCCATAACACTTCCTTTTTCCGCAAAGTCGCCGTACTGTTGGGATTGGTGCTGAATACCGTCGCCGATGTACCGGATCCAGGGTAATCGGGCTCGCCTCTCTATTCGAAGAAGTGAAGCAGCCTTCCCGACATAAACGAGACTCAGGCTTGGCACTCCAACCTGATAACGTCCCTGCCGTCGCTCGAATTCCAGCCCCTCCGACGAAGGCCTAAACCGACGTAGAATTGATCATCCCCCCTTCCGCTTGTTTGAGGGGTACCGGGCTTTCGCTACAATATGCTCGTAATGATCCAATAAATTGACAGCATCCCTAATGGAGGGCACAGCCGCCTGTACAGCAAGGCCTTGGGCAGGTAAATGATTGAAGATCCAATCGAGTTCCTTCGTCCCCAGTTGCCCCCAGATCAGTAAAGGCGATTGCGACATGATCTTATGATAGCGATCCTCCATTTCCCAGGGGGAAGGCCCTCCTTCATCGATATGCAGCTCATAAGCGGTACATTTCAATTGTAGATGATATTCCAAGGGGAGATAACCACTAGGGTGCATATGCATAATGGCATGATCCAAACCCTCGACGATCTTTTGCGTGTTGGGCTGGATAAATCGCGAATACCAATCGGGCGAAAGAAGGGTGGCAGCGTCCTCCTGCAACCACGTGGTTTTTGGAGGAGCCCACATATAGTAATAAAACGAGCCAATCCCTCCGTGAAATTCAGGGATACGTTCGATCTGAAACGTGGAGAGTTCTGTGATGAAATGACTGAGTTTAATAGCCGCGGCTTCGACCTCATCGGGATCTTCGAGCATTTTGATAATGAGATGATCCGTCCCATACAAAATATTCAACAAGTCTGAGATTCCTCGCATCCGAGTGGTTCCTAAAGGCCATCGCCCCTCGGAAGCCTCGGAAAGCTTAAGGAAAAACTCTTCCATTTTGATTGCCCAAGGTGAATCAGGATCAAACTGAGGGATGTCGTCCGGTCCTCGAAATGCTTCCGGCGCACGTGCGGAGATAGAACCGGTTTTATGACTGGAAAAAATGGGACAATCCAGCAGCACCTCGCACCAGGGAATTCCCCAAAATGGAGAAGCACTCCAAAGGAAATCTCCTCCTGCAGATTCATGAATCTCAAAGAGACGTTCAGAGTCGGCAAGGTACTGTTCCACCACAAAGTCATCGGGGACCAACGGCTTATTGTCCGGCAACATTTTTGAAGCCGGATAGCGTGGTAACGGGTACTCACTACCGATAAAAAAACCGAACAAAGGGCGAGTATTTCGGCGATCATAGAAATCTTGAAATGCTTCCACTCGTTGCGGGACCGGTTTTATTATTCTTTTTTTCATCTTGCTCGACCTTTTTTCTTGCACTAGGGACGGGGAGCATGTTATGTTGAAGGCATTCATGGTGTTCACGAAATCAATGCTCTTCACATTCATATGATTCCAACCTTGGAATCATATTCTCATCGAATGTTTTTTGTTATAATCTCTTGGGATTTCGATAGCATACAAAACAAACCGACAGAAACTCAAATCGCTATCATGTGGTGGGATCTGGAAAGAAGAATCTTTATTATTCTGAAAGTTGTTTTACGATGTCAGACAACGATAAATGCACAACCGATCATAAACAAAGCGTCTTTTCATGGATTGATCTTGCGGTGATCTTACTGATCTCTTTTATCTTAGTAATTGTACTCGTGGCGGTGTTTTTCCGGTATGTTCTGAATCACTCTCTTTCATGGAGCGATGAAGTCGTCCGTTATCTTTTTGTTTGGTTTATATTGATCGGGTCGGCATTGGTCTTTCGAGATCGACGACATATTCGGATTGAATACTTCGTGGAACTGTTTCCGAAAAAACTCAAACGTTTCTGCGAGATTGCCGGCTTCTTCCTGATTGTGCTATTTCACATTTTTCTTTTTTTTAGCGGAATTGCTTGGACGATTAGTACCCATGGTTCTTTTACTTCGAGTTTGAAGATGCCACTGAATTTAATCTTTTATGCAGCAATTCCGGTTTCAGCCGCGATGACACTATTTTTTTCCTGGAAGCGTTTCCAGGAAGGCAGTTACACTGAACTCGAATCGGGTACGGTGAAAATCGATGCAAAAGAGGCTGAAAATCGAATAGATATTCCTTCCTCTCCAGAGGATCGCAACTAAGAAGGATGGCTCATGTTGATACTTGTTTTAAGCATGTTGATTCTTTTTGTTGCCGGCGTTCCCATCGGCTATTCCATTGGAATCGCTTCACTGCTGTTTGTGCTCCTCGGCACCGACATTTCCCCGATGATCATTGCGCAACAAATTGCCGGCGGCGCCGATACGATGGTCTTGCTCGCACTTCCTTTTTTTCTACTGGCCGGGGAAATCATGAATGAAGCCGGGATTACGGGTCGTTTGACGCGATTCACTCTCGCTTTGATCGGTCCGGTTCGAGGAGGTCTTTCTTATGTCGTGATTGTTGCAAATGTCCTCGTCGCGATGGTTTCCGGGGCAGCCATCGCAAGCGCTGCAGCCGTCGGGTCGACAACCGTTCCGATGATGAAGAAAAAAGGATATCCCAAAGATTTTGCCGCAGCAGTCAATGCCACTTCGGCGACGATCGGGCCGGTCATTCCACCCAGCATCGGTTTCATTATCTATGCTTCTGTTTCCGGCACCTCCGTCGGTAAATTGTTCCTGGCGGGAACGATTCCCGGAATCTTGATAGCTTTGGCGATTTTTGTTCTTTGCTGGACCATTGGCCGTCGGCAAAATCATCCGGTTGGGGAAAGTCATGATTTTCATGAACTACGGCAAAGCTTCCTGGGCGCGATTCCCGGACTGATTATGCCGGTCATTATTCTGGGCGGTATTTTTGGAGGTTTGGTGACCCCCACTGAGGCTGGCGTTCTCGCGGTGTTTTATGGGGTGCTCGTCGGTCTGTTCGTTTATCGCAGTTTAAAGCTGCGAGATTTGCCCGCAATTATTCTGGTTTCCGCAAAACGATCGATCTCGATTCTCTTTATTATTGCTTCGGCCTCCTGTTTCGGTTTTTTGATTGCACGGCAAATGGATGCCGGTGTCATTGTGAATTTCTTTGAATCTTTTGCCGGTCATTCATGGTTGGTCATGCTGGTCATCATCGGGGCGATTCTTCTTTTAGGAATGGTCATGGAGGGGGGCAGTATCATGATTATACTGACGCCACTTTTACTTCCCGTCCTCCATGCATACGGGGTGGATCCGATTCATTTCGGAGTGGTTTTCCAAATTGCCATCATGATCGGCCTCTTGACTCCTCCCGTTGGAATTCTGCTCTTTGTGATGGCAGGAGTCAGTGACGTTTCCGTGAAGGACATCTTTCGCAACTTATGGCCTTTTTACGTTGCCTTGGTGATCATGCTTTTGGTGATCGCTTATATTCCTTCGATCTCGCTGGTTCTCGTCAACTGGCAGAATTGATGGGTATCATGATCAATGATAAAAAGCGCGCACATTCGACATGGACGCCTTGGCCATTCGGAGATTGGCTTCTTGAGTACTTGAAGCCAAATGCGGGGTAAGGACCACATTGGGAAGGGATCGCAAATCATGCTCTTCGGAAAAGGGAGAATAAGGTTCCTTTTCGAAAACATCGAGAGCGGCTCCGGCGAGACGTTTTTCGTGAATCGCCTGGTAAAGTGCTATTTCATCGACCAGTGGACCGCGTGCGGTATTAATGAGAATCGCATGCGAAGGGAATAGGGTGAGCGATTTTTCATTGATGAAATGATATGTTTCAGGCGTGGATGCCAGATGTAGCGAAACGATATCGGCTTGGGGCAAAACATCCCCAATCTCCGGGGAACATGCCTCGAGATTCAAATCTTCGCATCCCTCAATGGAGTCGGGCGAACGGCGCGCGACCGCGAGCACCCGCATGCCGAATCCCCTCTGAGCGATCCGAGCGACCTGCTGACCGATTGTTCCCAGCCCGACGATGGCAATGCATTTCCCAGAAAGCTCAAAGCCGGACTTCGAAGGGAAGTCCCCATTTCGGATCGATCGATCTCCCCAGGCGATATTCCGAGCTAGTGCGCCGGCAAGCCAGAAAGTATGTTCCGCGACGCTCTGTTCCAGGACACCAGGGGTATTCATCAAGGATATATTCATTTGTTCAATCTTATGACGATCGATGCCATCGGTGCCTACCCCGAATCGAGCAATCAGACTTCCTCGTGTTTGCTTCTCTTTTTTCTGCACCGCATGGAGTGCCTCATAAAGGGCACCCGTATATGGAGTGACGCCGACGATAACAGCTCGCACCCCTGTTTCGAGCACCATCTCTGCCAAGCCGGCTTCATCGGAGGGAGCCGGTCGAACATCGAACGGTTCGACGGCGGCGAAGTATTCTCTCGCTTTTGCATACTCCAAATCAGTAACAAGAACAATCGGTTTATCAGTCATGAGATGTTTATTTGTGCTTTGTGTTTTTTTTCAAAGGAAAAGGGAAGAAAGGGGATTCAATCGGATTTTAAGATGCGTTCGTATAGTCCCGGCAACCAGGTTTCGCTGAATTTCGGCGGGATGGTTTCGACGGCTCGCTTGCGAAAGGCCGGTCGATCTACTCCCACAAACTCGACGCCTGCCTCTTCCAGTAATTGTCGATATCTTTTTTCGGAGCTTTCCACCTCCTCGTTATGCCACCCTGTTGCCTCTTCAGCCGTTTGATTGATGATTTCCTGCTCTTCCTGGGTGAATCGTTTCTGGAAATAAGGCCCCACGCAAAAAAGATAGAAGCTGATCAAATGCTTTGTTTCCATAATGTAATTTTGAACTTCATGAAGATTATTGCCGTAGATCGTCGCAAGTGGATTCTCTTGGCCGTCTACAACGCCGAGCTTCAAAGCCATGAACATATCCGTAAAGGGGATTGGAGTGGTATTGGCCCCGAAAGCCTGCCAGGATTTCACGTAGACTTCCAACTCCGGAACCCGTAGTTTAAATCCTTCGAGATCATCCGGGTGGTGGATCTTTTGATTCGTCGAGGTCAGATACCTGGGGCCTCGATACCAGAGATGTCGCAGGTCCACTCCATTTTTCTTTTTCATTGCCAGTCGCAATTCTTCGCCGATTTCTCCTTTCCACACCGAATCTACATGCTGGTAATCACGCCATACGAAAGGCGCATCGATGACGCCATATTCAGGTGTATACCATCCTACAATCGCACTGCCGGTCAGAACGATATCGATGCTCCCCAGTTGAAGCCCTTCGGTCAGTTCGCGGTCATCGCCGAGTTGCCCGCTCGGATATAGCCTCGCTTCGAGTTTCCCGTCCGACCTTTTCCGAAGTCGCTCTGCGAATTCCTCCGCGCCACGATGCACCAATTCCGAGGGAGCGGAAACATAAGCGACACGAACAATTTTTGGATTCTCCTTCGTTGCGACCGCAGAACGGTTGGTGCATCCCGCAAGGATGCTCAAGAGGCAAACGGCTCCTACCCATTGACTCCAATGAGGTCGGGAAAGCGTGTTACTGTTTGTCATTTTTTTCATTACTTTCGGCCTAATTGCAGAATCACATCGAGTTAGAAGTGATGGGACGATCGCCAATCTTCCGGTGTTGCGCCTATTTCGACGCGAGTATCGAAGTAAACTTCCAGGTTCGTCAGAGGAATATTTCCGTGTAGACCGCCACACGAACTGATGGCAAAACCGGGAACATCTTCAGTTTTCTCCGCAAGCTCGAGTACATGGCGATGAATTGTAGCTGGTTCTCCCCGCGTCAACAATCCGGTATCGATTCCTCCGATAAGGTAACCGTCGGAAAAATGTTCGAGCACTGCTTCGACAGAGGTGGCCGGGCTTTCGTACATGATGCCCATGATTCCTATCTCTCGAAGGCGGGGGAGAAAAGCGGTCATATTCCCATCGGCTACGAGTATCACTTTTTTGTCTGCGTGGAAAGCTGGTTCGAGTATTTCGCGATAAAGAGGAAAAAGGTAACATTCATACCAGTCCGGGCGGAAGATCGGGCCATTGCTATCCGCCAGGTCGTCATGCACGAACAGAAAAGGGCTGAAGTTCGCCGCAATGATTTCCTGGATGATCTTTTTGGATTTTTCGGCAGACGGTTTCAAAAAGTGTTCGAAAAAGCGTTCCGGCTCCAACGCCGCTCCGACGAGAAAAACTTCCCAGCCGAGCATCTCCACCGCCCACATGAAAAGAGTCGTGTAAAGCATCGGATAATAGAGTCCGATTTCACCGATGGCCTCCTGTCGGGCTCGGATGTCATTCGCTTTATTGGGATGTGGAACCGGAACAACCAGGTCGTGGTCATCGTACGTCGAAAGGTCCAGTTCCCAAATATCCTCGTGAGTTTTACAAGGATACTTGGTTCGCATGGCTGAGTCGTAAACGCCCAGGTGCGAAAGGAGATAGTCCTCATGATGGGGCATGGGACGAATCTTGCCGGGAGGTGTCGAGGGGGGAGCATTTTCCGTCGGCACTCGATTGATCAGGTCGATCCCCAGCGCTTCATAGGCCTGTGCATAAGCTTTCGGGGTGTCCAAGTAGGGATCGAGCCCCGTCACTCGGGCAATCAATCCCGGATGGTTGAGTGTTTCCTTGGAGACGATTTTTCCAGTTGGGCGAAACTCGGCCCAAGCCAATACATCGCTTAGCATGCGTTATTTGACCGTGTTCGCTTTCTGTGGACCGGAGTGGTAACGGGATAAAAGCTGAATCGCTTCACTCGTACGCAAATAACGATCAAAGACAAGCAAGCGGTCGACCGCGTCAGACCAGGCGATTTTCCCTTTTCCATTGATTTCTGCGGGGGGAGTGGTGATGCGTCCCCATCCGAACTGCCGAACTCCTTTTCCATCTTGGAGTCGTCCATCGACCAGGCAGGAGACAATGCCGGGAGCGAGATCGACAATGAAGGTGACTTCATGTTTTCCCGGTGGAACACTTTCCAGATCGGAGCTCCAGGTGAATACGTCTTCTCCATTGGACAAGTCCAACATGATCGTGTGATTCTCGGCCATTCGCAACTCGATCCCATTGCCTTGGGCATCTCGGTTGGTGCAAATCACATCGCCGGGTTTCATATCGGTCGCATCGAATGCGACATGAATCGTCATCCCGTGGCTTTCCAGGAGATTGAGATCCGGAAAAGGACCCTCTTTCTCCTTTTCGCATTTTCGGGAATCGAAACAAAGGCCTTCGACAATTTTCTCTGCCGGTTTTTCGCCTTGCGTTACTTCGAGCTGATGCCAGAGTCCTTCAAAGAGAGTCGGGTCGATTTCATGCAATCGTGCGATCGTTTTCTGGGTTTCGGTGACCCAATATTTTCCTTCCATTTCGACGAGGTCGGGGTAACTCATCCGAACGCTGGGATCGTCGTCGTAAAGTAGGATCTCGGGTTGGCTCCACAGGATCTTCCCGTTGCGTTCGATGCCCCCGCTGATCCAAGCCGGATTGCGATCCGCGAACGATTTTCCGCTATGATTGTGATACCAGAAAAGATATTTTCCGTTTTTCGTTTTCCATATTTTCGGGCAGGCCCTTGGATTGTAAATGCGGGAGCCATCAGCATAATCCATCGGCTTGGGAGTACCGAAGGTTTTTCCTCGATCCGTACTGATCGAGTAACAAGGGAAGCCTTCTGTCGTGCGGTAGACGCAGTAAATCGATCCGTCGTCGAGCACCACGATATTGTGTTCTTCTTGAACGGATCCATACTCGGGATGCCGAATTCCTTTTTCTCCTTCCGGAAGCATGTTCCAATGGATTTTGGAAACATCGCGTTCGGTCATGATGTTGTCGGAATGAAACATCCAGCCTTCTCCAAGTTCGAGCATATAGCGGCCGAGTTTTGTGAAAGTAAAGAAGACGTCGTTGTCGTCGACTTGCGGTTTGCAGATTCCCCAAAAGATGCATACCTTGCCTTCCCAATCGTTGGTGCGATCGCATTGGGTGATCCGCATGGGAAGCGCATGCCGCTCGGACCAAGTACGGCCGCCGTCATCACTATAGCGGAAGCAATAATAACCAAGCATGTCGGCCCGGATCGGTTTGTCGTTGAGAGTTCGGATATTGTCGGTGTTGTAGGTGTAAAAGGCGTAGATGCGTCCGTAATCGGTTAAAAGGGGGACGACCCAGGAAGCATCGCGCATGGTAGAAGGCTCGATATCGATGATGTCCGACCACGTTTTTCCTTGGTCTTCGCTACGGATGGCGATGACATGCTGACCATGCGCCCCTTCGTGTCCGGAACCGGTGGTCATGCAGCAGACCCAGGTGCCATCATCGAGAATCACAATGTAGGGCTGGTCGCAATAAGACTTGTTCGGGAGAACGGTTCCTCGGTCGACATTCCGCGGATCGTTGAGACGCACCACCTTTGAAGGGATGCCTCGAATGGAGACTTCGTCGATCCATCCTCGGAAATATCGGTCGAGCTGTTCGGCACGGCCTTCCGTCCCGATGACCGCATGTTCCAGGTCGATCATCACGATGCTGGAGGCGATCTCACATTCATCAACAACTTGATCGTCGACGAGGAGTTTACCCTCATGTGTTCGAGTGTCCAGATCCAGTTTCACTCGGTACCATCGGCCGTTCTGCAAAATGGGGCTCGACATTCTAGCTCGATTCAAGCCGCCCTGATTGAGATAGAATTCGATTCGGCCCGCATTGGTGCTCAAATGGAACGCTCCGGTGGACCAAGGGTCGCAGGTGACGAGTCCTTGCCATTCCTCGTCGCGCTCGATCTGGCGCGATTTCATCATGAACTCAATAGTGATCGCGCTATGTGTCCCCAAATCCCCGATATCAATGCATTGCGTTCCGGAGAAGACGGCCGCTTTGCCCTGAGTACCGTCGGCTTGCTCGATGTCGACCTGGTCGATGTCCGGAAGCGATCGGTCGAATGATTGTCGATAAAGGTCTTCCCACTGAGCGGCGTGCGTCATCACCGCGCTGCAACCGAATGTTATCCCGAGAAAGAAGAAAACGAGGCGGGGGAGTATTTTCATGATACATCCTTTGGAGGTTCTTATGTTTGTTGATAGCTTCCAGGTTCGCCTTTTTTCGAAGAAGCCACCTGCCAACTTGACCTGTGCCGGGTGAAAGAGAAATGAACGGTTCATTTCCTTTCAGCAACACCGTCGTGAGAACGGATTCAAGAAAGGAGGTTCTTCCGACATTTTAGTGGCTGATTGATGAGTCCTTGTCGTCGAGATCGATTGGCTCGGCTCGGATTCACCAACCAAAGCAGGGGGGCGTTCCCTGCTGCGACCTCCACCATCTCCGCCTCCTGGAGGCCTGCGGCCGTGCGGGTGCGAGGCGAAGATGGCTCCGGCCGAAGCAGGGGACGAATCGAACGCTTTTTACGCATGACAATTGGATTTGCATATCATTGCACTTCGGCACTAGCCATTAAAATCCGTGAAGAGCCAGAAAGGAAGAAGATCGGGCGGGAGATCGTCTCCAAACATGACGGAAAACGATGTTATTGACTTTCCAGTTCGATCTGGAGATTGTTATCGCCTTCGGGGGTGATATTCACCGTGATCGGTGCCGTGCTGCGTTGAGTATAGATCTTCGGAATGTCCGCGGATGAGACCTCCAAATCTTCGGGGGAACTTTCGGCAGGATCTTCATCAGGTAAAGCAGTGGTGTCCGGACCTTTTCCCGCCCCGGCATCGGTGGAAGTGGTCACAACCACTTGGTATTCGCCCGGCATCGCGCCGTCCCCTTTGCCGAACGTCGAGACGGAAAATTCTCCCGTCTGGTCACTGCGGGCAAAAGCCGGTTGCGTTCCGGTTGGTGAATAAAATTCAAGTACTACTTCCACCGGCTCGCCATTTAACGTCACGACACCTTCTACCGGATAAGTCTCCGGCTTTTTGGGACCACATCCGATCATGGTGACAACAAAACCTAAGGAAGCCAAGGAAACCAAACCGTTCCATATCAAATGTTTTTTTTGCATTATTGCGACCTTTTCTTTGCGTTTCTCTCTCTTGTTTTTCCAAAATCTTTGGATTTGCGAAGCGTTGCAAGTTCCGACGATTAGGAAACGATCGCTTCGCCCTTGATGGGAAGTGAATCATGTTCATTCAAAGGAAACGACACGGCTTGATTCAGTCAATCAGCCGATGTTGATCTTTTTCATCCATTGAATACCCTTTCGGAAAATAGTGTACTCTGTTGGATTCGCTGAGAAGCTCGCCAGGCGGCGGGACATCGAGCAGTGATGGTTTACGATATGTCTTGTCGGATGGATTACAGTTTTGAGGAAAGGGAGTTCTTGAGACAGGGCCGGATGATAATTCATTACCGAGCGAGTGGAAGCCTTTGGAGCCTCGTTTCCGGGTTTTATTCATGTTCGCATCCATAGTGTCCCCTCGGTTCATGCAGTGACGCCCGTGAGGCTGAGCTCTCGCTGTTCGCCCTGGGTTCACTATAGATGCGACGCTCAATATATCCGAAGTACTAGGCTCCCGTAGGCCCCACTCGACTTCAGTGCAACGCCAAACATTATCGCGTTCCGTTCACTAGGGATACGGCCGGTTTCATTCATGAATATTTGGCAACGATGGCTCAAATGACGGCATGTAGCATTCACCTGACGCGAGTGATCCTTCACCGGACCGCAAAGTCCTGCTCCGCTCACACACACGCTCGGTTTGGGGTTTTCTACCTAGCTGGAAGATGCATCAGAATTCGCCGACCGGTTCTGCGTCGCCGATACAACCCAGGCGACGATAGTTTTCAAGGTTCACGGTCTCGGAAATGAAGTGCACACTTCCGTCCGCCATACCACAGTTCACCCCACCGGGATGGAATGATTGGGCACCACTCCAACGGGAATGATCCCACACGCCTGATTGGGCGTCCCCCAGACTCTGTCCGTCGACGACATGAAGACGATGGACCCAACGATCGTATGTCTGGATTGGAAAGACGAGGTAATTCGGATCGCCACACGAAGCAAGCGTATCTTGCGGGTGCGCCCATCCTTGATAACGGCCGACATAAGCGGGACGTTCGGTAAACGCGATCGTGTTCGAGGTTCCGTCGGTGATGATTTCAAACCCACGGAAATCGGCGTTATTGGGGCTGACATAATAGAAGACTCCCGCCCGATTGCGGGAAAGAGAGGTGGTCACCCACCGGGAATAGCCGTGCATTCCTACATAATCCGTCCCCCCGGTGTGATCGTAAGGGTTGTTCCCATCACCCCACCAATAATTATTTCCCGGACGGAAGTGATCGTTGCCTGACAATTTTCCACCGGATCCGGGGAAACCGTTTGACGGACACGCGAATGTATCGATCACATACGAACAAGCTTCCGCGCTCTGGGCTTTTCGATCGACGCCGGAGCTTCCCGCACTCGGATCGCCGGCACTACGTCCCGGATAATAAAAGGCACCATGGGGCAGGACATCGGCGATCGTCCCTGCTTCAATGTAAGGAAGAATCGCGATATTCCAGTTGAGTGTCAGGTTCGAATCGGGGCGAGAGTAGCCACCTCCATCCGGCGAATAGGTATGCACCGGGATGGAGCTGAACGAATCATGATAATTGTGAAGCGCCAGCGAGATCTGTTTGAGGTTGTTGGTACATTGCATGCGCCGTGCGGCTTCACGGGCTGCTTGGACAGCAGGGAGCAACAGGGCAATCAAAATACCGATAATGGCAATCACTACCAATAACTCCACCAGCGTAAAACCTTTTGCGGTTTTACCTATTCGGGTTGGGTTGGATAACATGAGCCTAGTCTCCTTAAACATGAATGAAGAAAATCGTACCAAGTGCTTCCGATAGGTGCTAACTCAAAAAAAACAGGAATGGCATGGTATGCCAACATTGAGTTTCATCCTAACAGTTTCTCCATTTTGTTGTCAAGCAAAATCCTGGAATACATTTTTGGCCATACAGCATCTTGATTATCTCCATTTCTCACTATCCAGCCGGGCTTTTCCCCTTCCTGCCAATCCTACAATGCTTCGTTTTTTTCCGAATAGCGCTGATTTTGATGACGAACGAGGATCTCCTGGTCTCGTCGGAAGACACTTCGTAACTTTCTGGATGGAGATCATTTGGTTCTCCTCTTGAACATTCGATGATTGACTTGGTCGTTGGGAGTGATTAAGCTGTTTGGTGGAATACCATGGCAGGCCATGTTGGCACTGATGGTGGAAATATTACACAGATTCATTATCCTGCAAGACGTCTCATTCCCTCTTTCACGTCCTTTTGGCAGTAGAATTCTATCGGCTGGAGAGAAAAGATGACCAAGTCATTTAGGATTATTTGGGCCGCAACGTGGTTTTTTCTCTTTTTAGGGATCTTTGCAGGGCGTGGAGCTTCCAACGAACCATTCTATTCGAATGATTTTGAAGAGGTTCGCCCTTCATTTTCCGTCACGAAGGGGTTTCACGGTAACGCGATCCTTTTTCAGGGCGAAGGGGGTCAACAATACCTACCGATCGGCGATTTCGGGAAACGGAATCAATGCACCATTTCATTTTGGGTGAAGCCGGCTCCGATTGCATCGGGAGACCGTAAAAGCATTCAAGGCCTGGTTACTTCCGATGATTGGCAAAAGGGGGTCCTTCATTTCGCCATGGTCGAACAACGGGCCGAGGCGATTCTGCATTTAGGGACGGAAACCGCACGCGCGCGGGTCGCCTCCGATCCGTTGGTGCCAGAGACGTGGCATCATCTGGCTCTAACGATCGATGCCGAGAAAGGGAATCTGGCCATTTATCATAACGGGATGCTTTGCAATCGTTCTTCGTTCAAGGGGCTTGATGGAATTCTGCTCGACAAGCAGTTGATTGGAGCCGAACAGCCACAAGAATTCGGCCGATTCTTTCGGGGGGCGATCGACGAGGTGCGCATGTATGATGAAATACTCTCGGAAAAAGAGATCCGCGATTTTTGTCCCAACCTTCTTCCGAGTAAAACAAAAGACTGGCGTTATGTGAAGAATGGGAAACTGCTTCCGGATGAAAAT
The DNA here is from genome assembly GCA_964632505.1 of uncultured Planctomycetaceae bacterium. GTDB lineage: Bacteria > Planctomycetota > Planctomycetia > Pirellulales > Thermoguttaceae > CAZWCE01. Next base: position 26,386 of record CAZWCE010000031.1, read on the forward strand.
TATTGCGACCAGCCGTACGTCGTGACGATGCCTGACGGTCGCTGGGTCTGCATCATGACAACCGGTCCGGGACATGAAGGGGCCGCCGGTCAGCATATCGTTGCCTGCTGGAGCGAAGACCATGGAGAGACCTGGTCCGATCTGATCGATGTGGAGCCTTCCGGAGAACGGGTGTCCGCCTATGCGGTTCCGGTCGTGACGGATTTCGGCCGTATTTATGCCTTCTACAATTTCAATACCCACAATGTTCGAGAGATCCCCGGGAAGAAGCTCAATCGTTCCGATGTCCTCGGCGACATGTGCTATCGTTACAGCGACGATGGCGGCGAAACGTGGTCGCAAGATCGCTATACCTTGCCGATGCGAAGAACCAAGTGCGATTTTGAAAACGAATGGGGCGGGGAGCATATCCATTTCTGGACCATTTGCAAACCCCAGTCTTATGGGGACGAAGTCTTCTTTACCTTCACGAAATTGCAGAAGTATTTGCTCATCAACGGCGAAGGTTGGATGTTTCACAGCAACAATCTGATGCGGACTCGAGATGTCTCCGAGTTGCACTGGGAAATGCTTCCCGACGGCGACGGCATCGGGATCCGACATCCCGACTATGGAAGTGTGCAGGAGGAGCACAATATCGTCATTTTGGACGACGGTACCATTTATTGCGTCTACCGGACGATGAAAGGTTTCGCCTGTATTTCCACCAGTCATGATGGAGGACACACTTTCAGCAAGCCTGTGAAGCTCCGTTACCATCCGGACGGTAGGATCGTCAAAACGCCGAGAGCATGTCCGCAGATTTGGAAATGTGAAAATGGCAAATATTTGCTCTGGATCAAAAATCATTCCAACCGCCATTATAAGACACGCAACCCTGTCTGGCTGATCGGTGGTCACGAAAAGAATGGGACGATCCATTGGTCGGAGCCGGAAATTCTTCTTTACGAGGACAACCCGACCCATGGGATGAGCTACCCCGACTTGATCGAGGAAAATGGACGATACTGGTTTGTGGAAACCCAAAAATACTTCGCTCGAGTTCATGAAGTCCCGGCTTCTTTTTTGCAGGATCTCTGGACCCAGTCGGAGCAAAGCACCCTCACACGAGAAGGGATGGTCGCCGAGGTCGATCAGGAAACGATTCGTCGCGGGAAGGTGGAAACGGGCGATTTGTCTTTTCAAAAAACCGCCGATGCAGGATTCACGCTCGACTTCATCTTGGACTCTTCCAAGCTGATTGCGGGGGAACTGTTTTTCGATGCCCGGAATGAAGAGGGGAACGGCTGGTGGATCGACGTGGCGCAGGACAAAACGCTCCAATTGACTTTGAAAAATGACCATGGATCGATGACCTGGGATACCGATCCCGGTCTTCTATCGGATGGCGAATCGCATCATGTCACGGCGATCGTCGATGCGAACCCAAAGGTCATGTTATTTGTCGTGGATGGAAAGGTATGTGACGGCGGTGAGCACCGATACTTCGGCTGGCGTTCAGCCGCGGGTCTGCCGACGATCAATGAAGCGGTCGTAGGCCGCAATGCTATAGACGGAGACTGGGATTTCCGACTTCCGATGATGCCGAGCCCGTCGAGCGATTGCCATTCCATTCGCCTGGGCGCCGGTGCTCGAGAAGCGGTTCGGTCCCTTCGAGTTTACCGCCGTTATTTGTGGGTAACCGAAGCGATTTCGAATTATCGTTCGTTGCCATAAAACCAGAAGACCGTCGGCTCCCAATAAGCATGATGTCGGCTGGGATAAAGCCCTCCTGCCGCGCCGAGGCGTCGACATCATCCCCTGGAAGGCGGAGCAATGAAGTGTCCTTCCATTCATCAACAGAAACAACAGTAAGATTTATTCGAGCATCGCTCGGCATCCGTGAAGAATGAATTCGGTATCAAGACCACATGCGATCAGACGAAAGCCTTGTTCCACCCGCTGACGAACTTGAGGACGATCGATGGGAACCACATGAATTCCCGGGGCGACCTGATTCCGTTGACAAGCCTTCAGGATCTGGTCCTGGGCGGCAAGAACGTCGGGATGATCGAGTTGGCCGGCCAATCCCATGGATGCCGAAAGATCATAAGGACCGATGAAAACGGCATCGATGCCCGGCGTCCCCAGGATGCTGTCGAGTTGCGGGAGCGCTGAGGCGTGTTCAATCATGATAATGACAAGGACTTCGTGGTTGTGTTGTTGAAAATGGGATTCGAATTTTCGACCGAAATCGGTGCTGCGGGAAAGCGAAACACCACGATTCCCTTCCGGCGGATATTTCGTCATCGCCACGACCGCTTCGGCTTCTTTTCCATTTTGCACATTCGGAAAGATAAGCCCCTGGACTCCCGCATCAAGGGCGCGTTTGGCGAGGTCCGGATGGTGGGAAGGTAAACGAAGCAAAAGATCGACGTTGGAGCCTTTCGAGGCTAGTATGCATTCGTGCATGGTACGAATGTCGATGGAAGTGTGTTCCATGTCGAGACAGACCCAATCAAGACGTTCGCCTGCATACAGCTCGACGATCGTCGGATGCGCGATCATGACCCAGCCTCCGTAGGCAGGGCGATTTTCCTGAAGGATTTTTTTTGTTTTTCCCATAATCCTCTTTCTTGACAATTCATAGGGACGGGGATCGACGATGAGGGAGCCCCCAAACCAAAAACTAGGCAGAAACACGCAGTCGGTATATGGTGGACGACCTTTCGGATTTGGAAACCGAAATACGAAATAGCCGATGAGGTCGATAGGGAATTTACGGAATCTTATAATCTATCGGATGAATCTGCCGGAGAAAAGGGTGGGGAAGAAAGATATCGCACATTTTTTTAGTCCTCTTAAATAACACTGAAGCTTCTCGCATACTAAAGACTCCATGTGATCAATGCTATTATGGGACGCCGAGTTGAAAATGTGGAGCGGAAAAGTTATAACAAAAGATTGATGAGTGAGGAGCAATTTCCGTAATTTTTGTTGAAAATACAACCATCAATAGGTTCTTCAGCTCCGTAAAGGTAGTGGCTCCGAAGTTTTTGCATCGCCATCCGGAGGGCAGGACCTCCCGATAATCGCTCCTCGGTTCACTGCGTATACGGCAGTCAATAGGATACTTTCCTTCATTTCGTAAAGGAAAATGCAATGATGCTCGATTTTTTCGAAGTTCCAGATAAGGATCCCGAAAACTCAGAGTCGCTCACGCAGCATGCTTACCATGTATTGCGTTATGAAATACTAAACGGCACGCTTCGCCCTGGATATCGTCTGGTTCGTCGCAAGGAGGCGGAACGGCTCGGTTTGAGTCCCATGCCCGTTTCGCAAGCATTCCACAAGCTGGAATTAGATGGGCTGGTAGAAGACAAACCGATGGTGGGCTGTCGCGTCAAACCGTTTACGTATGAGAGTATCCAGAATTCCCGTCAACTGCGCGAAGCGCTGGAATGTCACGTCGCCCGACTCTGCGCCGTGAACATCGGTTCGGGTATCATCAAGCAACTTCGCGAGATTGCCCAAAAGGTCGATCTTTTCACCCAAGACGCGGTCGATGACTGCGGGGGAGAAGAGGAACTACGAGAAAAAGGGCTCATGTGGCATGTCCATTTTCATCAATTTTTAGCCGCCAATTGTGGTTCTCCCATCATGGAAGAGGAATTACGCCGGGTCTGGTTCCATAAACTATCACAGTTGAACTGGATCAATTCCTCGCAGTGTCTTCCCACACCGTCCGATTGGCACCAGAACCTGGTCGACGCCATCGCCATGGGAGATCCAGACTTCGCGGAAAAGAAAATGCGTGAGCATGTCAGCTTCGGAAGGGAAACGATCGACAAGGCCTTTGAAATCTACTCCCAGAATCTCCATGAGAGACAAGTCGTGTAAAGAAAGACGAGAAACGATTGATCCATGCAAGGATGCGGTTGTGATTTATGTTTTCCGCATCGCTTCACTGAATCAGGTTCTCTGATCTCCCTCCCGCCTTTTTTATCGATACTCTTCCCTTTCAGTAGTCGCGGGATGGGCTTGTCGAAATCGCACCTATCTTTCAGAAAGGACAATCTGTGCCCTCGATCCCTTATCTTTCCATTGATTATCTCTGCTCACGCGAGTCGGACCACCATATCCGTCAATATCTGGGAGTGGAAACCGAAGAAGCATTGCTCGATGAACTTGGGGTGGACTATTATTATCTTTCGGGACGTGATATCAGTCAGAACGAAACCTGCTCACCCTATTATCGTGGACCGGCCTTGGAAAAAACGGCGCTGGTACGTAAATGTCCCCTCGGCATCCAATGGCAGCGACGCCCTTCCGGATGCGGAAAATTCGATGTCGAAGAGGCGATCGGTAGTCCATTCGACTCGGAAACGACGGTACAGGATATTTTGGATTATCGATGGCCGGTTGCTGAAGACTTCGACTTTTCCGGAATGCGCGAGGAAGCCGAACATTATAGAAATCGTTTGCGCATCGGAGGATTATGGTCCGGAATTTTCGGTGACAGTTACCGCATGATCGGTTTCAGTCAATTCCTGATGGACATGATGGTCCGTCCCGATGTAATCCATGCCCTCGTGGATCGCATGACCGAGATGTATCTCGAATTGAACGAACATCTGTTTACGCAATTGGAGGGAGAACTCGATATCTGGTTTTTCGGCAACGATTTCGGGACCCAGCAAGGACTTTTGTTCGGACCGGAATTATGGGATCTTTTTTTTGCAGAAAATGTCGCCCGATTGACCGACCTGGCACATCGATTCGGCATGAAAGTGATGATGCATTCTTGTGGCAGTATCCGACCGTTGCTCGATCGTCTGATTGAGGCAGGAGTAGACATCCTGGACCCGGTGCAATCCACGGCGGTCGATATGGAGATTCCGTCGCTCTCGGAACAGTTCTCAGGGAGAATCGTTTTTCATGGAGGAATCGATACCCAGCACACGCTTCGTACCGCGTCCCCGGAGGAAGCAGCGCAACACGCCGAATCGGTGATCACGGCGTTTCACGACAAAGGGTGCAAATACATTTTGGCTCCAACCCAAATCTATCAGACGGATCTTCCAGTCGAGAATATCGTGGCGGTGTATGAAGTCGCTAAAAAGTTTAAGAACCGCTGACACAATCCATCTCGAACCTCTTGCATTTTGGCATGGAATGTGTGCAGTGATCCTTCAAACCGACTTTTTTGCAAGGAGGATTTCTCATGGGCAGTGCATGTTTGCCGGAAGCGTTCTATGAATTGATCCAACCGTTCTTGCCGCCCGAGGAAGAGGTCGGTCCATTGGGTGGCCGCCCCAGAATCAAACATCGAGTAGCCGAGTCATCTGATGGGCCTTGATTTCGGGCTGTCGTTGACAGGACGTTCCCGCCGATCGAGGCGACGCCTGCGAGTCGCAGCGAGTCGCATCCCGATGTGATTCGCCAGTGGGAGTTGCCGGCGATTGCGAAAAGATATACGGAACATGGCAGTAGGCTTGGGAAGATGCGTTGGATCGTGGAGCAAACGATCGGCTGATTCAAGGAACTGAGGCGAATTCGCGTTCGCTGTGACCGGTCGTTTATCATCCAAAGTGGTTGGAATGCGCTCGCATCGTCAGTTTTGTCAGAGGTTCTATGGAGGATCGAATCAATGACACCACGCTTGTTCTATCGGGGTAGTCTGCTACCTGAGTGCTGGACAACAACCCTCAAGGTCGAATGTGGCCGATTATATGGCACGCACGACTCCCATGATGACGAGATCTTGCCAGGCGACATTATCGAAGTTAAGGAGTACGGCTTTAATAATCCCTTTATGCTCGTGGTTACGAAAGAAGGGCCATACCACGTGGGAGCCATGACAAAGCATTATGATGAGGTCGTCTGTATTCTCAAAACATATGTAGGTATTGGTTTTTGCAACCGTTTCGTTCATCGCTGGAACATCTTGTGTAACCGTTCACGGGGTGGTGGGATGTTTTTGAAGAAATGGTCTGGACTTCGTC
>CAZWCE010000032.1:0-29054 GCA_964632505.1 uncultured Planctomycetaceae bacterium
ACGAGAGTGCTTTTTTGGCATGTGAACTCCTGTAAGATCATCCATTACTCCGTATGCTACGGAAAATAGATTTTACAGAAGCTCCATTTTTTGTCAACAAATCGCCGTAAGTGATTGCTATCAAAAGAATTAAAGCACGCCCGATAGGATTCGAACCTATAACCCTCGGTTCCGAAGACCGATGCGCTATCCAGTTGCGCCACGGGCGCGTATGTCCATGATCAAAAAGAAGTGTACCAGATTTTGGAGCGAACTCAAGTATCTAAATCGTACCGGGGTTTGAAAACCGGAAATCGTAGCTCCGGCAAAGAATCTCCCGTGTATTTCCAGAAAAAAGCGATTCAGGGACACTTGTGATGATGGCGATTCTGCTCGATTTCCTGAAGGATTCTCAGGCGTTTCGCGTGACGCCCGCCATCAAACGGGGTGGCAAGCCATCTTTGAACCAGATGCTCGGAGTTGCGTTCACTGAGCATGTCGCCGGAGAGGCATAGGATGTTCGCGTCGTTATGTCTCCGGCTCAATTCGACCGTCATGTCGTCATGGCAGGGAGCCGCGCGAACGCCGGGAAAGCGATTCGCCGTGATGCACATGCCGATGCCGGTCCCACAGATGAGAATGGCCGTTTCGACCTTCCGGAGGGAAACGAGGCGAGCGACCGACGACGCCACCTCGGGATAATCGATGCTTACCGGCTTCGAAGTTCCCAAATCGAGAACATCGTACTTCTGAGATACCAAATAATCGATGATCGCCTGTCGGAGAGTCACACCCCGGTGATCGCTTCCTATCGCTATTTGCATCGACTCACCTTCTTCTGTTCTTTCGTCGGGAGATCTACAATGTCCGCAACGCCGGCGCGGGCTATCATACTATGTTCTCCAAAAGCAGCGTTGATAAATATGGGAAATGGACACGAACGGCGTCATCGTCGATGTTAGGGTATTGTTATCGAGCGAGCGAAAGAGAACTCTTTCCCAAAGGCCTCGCCAAGCTCGCTGGAAGCGGTTCGGAGGCTGTTTTCGATCATTGCTGAATTGTTTGGAGGACGTTCACCACAGTTAAGCAGGCATGGGGACAACTGTTGTATGTTCAAGGAACATTATATCAGAGATGCTCACGAAAACAATAGGTCGGCGTAAGGAGGGAGGGGCGTTCTCGGTGGCGAATCCTCTCTGCGAAGGGGGGCGGCATGGGGGGGTGCTTTCCGTCGCCCTTGAGGTTCAGAACCCGCCGATCTAAAGGGAAACGAATGTCTCGGGAAAGACCATTCATCCTGGTTGGACGTTTCCGCCACATGAGAGACCAGGGGGCGAAGTCACCTAAAAAGTTGGGTTGGCAGCTCCTCCGTTGGCGGTGATGTTCTGTGCGTTGAGGAATTTTCCTTGCGGTGATGCCAAAAAGGCCAGGATTTCGGCGATCTCCTCCGGCTTCCCCCACCGTTTGAGCAGCGAATCCCTCTCCGCTCGTTTTTGCATCCGGGGAGATGCTTTTTCGCCCCATCGGGTTTTGATCCACCCAGGAGAAACGCAGTTAACCCTCACTTCGGGGGATAGTGAATGGGCCAGCGATCTGGAAAAAGCGACCACCGCTCCTTTCGCGGCGGCATAGAGTTGAGCAGTTTGGCCGGCCATGCCTCGTTCGATGCCGTCCCATCCCAGTGTAAGAATGACCGAATCGGCCCGACCACGCATTCGCTCTCCGAATTGACGGCAAAGGTCGATCGTCGCATGGACGTCGAGCTCCCAAAGGGCCTGGAGTTTCTCATCGAAGGAGCGTTTTTTCATCTTTTCCGACATCAGGTCGACCCCGGCGGCGTGAATCAGAATGTCGACCCGGCCTTGCTGCCTCCAACACTGTTCGATCAGCGTTTTGCGGAAGGAAGATTCTCGAAGATCTCCAGAGATCGACCATGCCCGACCGCCATCTTTTTCAAGCTCTGTTTGGAGGTCACCGACTAAATCGACATTTCGGTAGGCGTGCAGCATGACCGTGGCCCCGCCCCGATGCAATGCTCGAGCCGTCGCCCGACCGATTCCGCCCGAGCTTCCGGTCACCAAAGCGACTTTTCCGGCAAAAGGTTGTCGACGAGAAGAGGAATCTTTGTTCATATCCAAACGCCTTGCAAAAAAAAAGAATGCTTTGGCTCGTTTTCGTTTCCGAGAAAAAGCCTCTTCGGGAATCGATGAATCATGGAAGAAAAGTGACCGAGAGCGGAGAGTTTAGGGGGATCCTCAGTCGGCGGATTCTCCTTTTTCATATCCATGGGGATGGGCCTGATGCCATTTCCAGGCACTTTCCATGATCGTCTCGATCTCGGTGAAGCGGGGCTTCCACCCCAATTCCTTCTGGATTTTCTCCGAACTGGCGTAAAGCGACGCGGGATCGCCCGGCCGCCGCGCTCCATATTCGGTCGGGATTTTGCGACCGGTCACGATTTCGGCGGCGCGAAGCACCTCCTTGACGGAGTGGCCACGACCGATGCCGAGATTGTAAAAACGTCCTTCACCGTCGGAGAGCGATTCCATCGTGAGAATATGGGCGGAAATCAGGTCCTCGACATGCACATAATCCCGAATGCAGGTGCCGTCGGGCGTGGGATAATCGGTTCCGAAGACCGTGATCTTCTCCCGTTGTCCCATCGCCGCGAAGAGGAGATTCGGCACTAGATGCGTCTCCGGATCGTGGTCCTCGCCGAGCGTTCCGTCGGAAGCGGCACCCGCCACGTTGAAATACCGAAGTGCCGCGAAGCCGAAACCGGGATCGCCGGCGCCCAGGTCCTCGAGAATCCGTTCAACACACCATTTCGACCGGCCGTAGGGATTGATAGGTGCCTGAGGAAATGATTCTTGGATCGGCATCTCCTCGGGTTCACCGTACGTCGCCGCGGTGGAGCTGAAGACGAATCGCTTCGTGTCCGCGTTTTGCATCGCCTGAAGCAGGCTCATCGCCCCGGCGGTATTGTTTTGGTAGTACCGCAGAGGTTCTCGGACGGATTCTCCCACGTACGTCAGCGCGGCGAAGTGCATGACGCATTCGATCCGGTGTTCGCTCAGAATTTCCGCGATCTTCTCGGTCGCAGCCAGATCAACCTGGAAAAAAGGGACCTCCTCCGGCACGGCTTCGCGGTGTCCTCGACAAAGATTGTCGAGCACCACGACCCGATGTCCCTCGGAAATGAGTTGATGGACTGCATGCGAGCCGATGTAGCCCGCTCCTCCGGTGACCAGTACCTGCACGTCCGTCTCCTTTCACGGAAATTCACGAATATGGAACGATTCAGCCTACTCAGGAAGCCGCTTCTTCGAGCCGTCAGGGCCGAGGGGCGGATTCGGCAAATGATCCCGACGACAAGAGACGGCGTGTGATCGGAACAGCGTCTGAACGATTTATTATATGTCGTGCGGATGAGATCGCCAGTCGGGGAGGGCAAAGCGATTTTCGGCAGAAGGACGACGTGTTGCAGTGAATCGAATTATTGTGAAACGCCGGGGGAAGAGGCTTCCCGGGAGGCCGTTTCGGGAGTGACCGACGGTTTCTTCTCGGAGAAAGAACGTCCCGGCGTCTCGATTTGGAGGTGTCTTTCCAACCGTCCCCATCCCCGCACCATCGAATGACATTGGCCTGTTTCCAGTAGACCCAGTGCCAGTGGATCATCTTTCAAATGGGCATCGAGAAAGAGGGTCGAGAACCGGCATATGAGAGATTGGTAGCGACGATCGTTCTCCGAACGCGATTCCAAAAAATGGCCCCCGTAGACCATGTGGTCGGCCCCGAAAAGGGTCAGGAGATATTTCGCCTTCGATGAGCAGTGATCGAAGGGAATACGACGTTGCCAAGCTTTCGTGTCGCCGACAATACCGTCATCTTCGGTTCCACGGATGAAAAGGCTGGGAACCGATACCATCGGATAAACCTGAGAGGGATGGGGAGAAGGCAAAACCGGGGGACTCATGGCGATCAAGGCCCGTATACGCGGGTCGGGCTCGGCGGTTCGGCGACCGGGGGGAGTTTGCCCGGCCAGGATCAGGCTGCCGAGCGCCCCTAAGTCATAGCCGGCGACTGCAATGCAACTTAAGTTCACCTTTTCCCCGAATTCCGGTGATTCTTCCGCGTATGTCTCCAGGCGATCAAGGACGAAGCGCACGTCATCGACTCTCTGTCGGCCGGATCGCTGATGCCGATAATGATCCCGGAGTGATTGCATGGGAAAAAACTTGCCTTTCCAGATCGATTCGTCGCTCCCTGGGTGATGGATCAAAATCGCCGCATAACCGTTCGCGGCCCAGTGCCATCCTAGGTAACTGCAACGCTCGGAAGAACTTCCGAATCCGTGTGAGAGCAAAACGACCGGGCAGGGAAGAGGGGAGTGGTTGGGAAAATAAAGGTGCACCGGAAGGTTTCGATGACGTGTCGGATCACGCCAATCGAGGACTCGATGGGTCAAGTCACGCGAACGGTGACAGTGTTGTCGTCGCCGGTAGTCCAGCAGAAGAGCGTGATTTTCCGACGCGTTTTCCACCGAGTCGCGATTTCCCTGGGTGGGGGCAGATGAGATCTGTCCCAAGATGGTGTCGCTGAGCAGAAGATGGAGCAACAGGGCGAGAAATACGCTGAAATACCTCGCGGCAGAGCTCCTAACTCCTTCCGAAAAGATCCCAACCAAATGCATCAATGATCCTTAACTATTGAATGGGTAAAAATTTGAAATGCGGAAAATCCGGGAGCCTGGAAAATTGTTGTTTTGGACAGGAATGATTGTGGTTATCTATTCCTTTAGGGCAGAACACGATATAGAGCTTCCAACAGATTTCTCTTTTCGTCATGGGGCAATCCCTTCGGGGAATCATTGAGCAGATCGCCCCCTCCAAAAAATATGGGGTTTTGATATCTTGTTCAATTCGTATTTGGAGAGATCGTTTGCAGGAAATCGGTTCGGCAGATGGCATCGGAGGTTTCCCGATGTTCTTATGAGACAGTATTTTACGATCACTCTGGAAAGAAGATTTCTCCTACGGTTCGATGGTCCTTCCTCTTTTTATCGGACGCCGGGATGCTCGGTCTTGGGTATTTCTCCTGATCCGCCGGTCCCTCATAAAAACAGACGGCCCGAGCTTGGCACGGTTTATCCCTCGGGATGGGAGCGAAACCCCACGGATTCGCAGCCTTCCCCGTTCCTCCGGCGCGACCCATCCATGTTGGTAAGGGACCAGGGAATGGCAGGATTTCTCGAAAAGGGTTCCCCAAACGGCCGTTTTCTCTTGAAACCGGGAGGTGATGTGCCATAAATCGTTTCCATTAAAGCGCTTATGGCGTATCGGAGAAAAATGGAGAAATCCTCAAAATTGATGGAACTTGAACGATCCTCCCAGCATCGAAATATCGGCCCTTTCCATCAAAATCCACCAAAGTCACGATTTAGGCGGGTCTTTTTCTCTCGTCGTCGCTTGTCTGTCCGCTCGTCTACGAGGCTCGCCGGATGAAAAAGTGATTGGTTGGGCAGTGTTCGATCGGCTGATCGTGATTAAAATAACGGTTTTGGGGAATTTGGGATGTTTTCTGTTGATTTTTTCCTTTGCTTAAATTTTAATCGAATCTTATAGCTTTACTTTTTTGGATTATTTGACTTGTTTCGACACTCGGCTACGCGAGATCCCTTGGGCGCGGAGTTCGAGAATCACAGATGTTTCCGTGCTGTTTTTGGTGGAACCTTCGTCGGAGTCCCTCAGCCCAGCCGTTTTCCCAGGGGTTTGTAGGAATCATCATGTTTGGGGATGGAATCCGATAGAAGAGTTTTTTTTGCACGAGTACCATGCGTTCGATTTCCGGCTATTCGGAGGTCTTTTCTGAGGAGATGAATCGATGCGGATCTTGGATAAAATTCGACGTTTTTCGGGGACCAAAGCAGCAAAACAGTTCGGCTTGGATCAAATGATGCAGGGCAAGTCCAAGAAACCGCGGGAAACGAAGCGGACTCGGAATCTCCAGTTGGAAATGTTCGAGGACCGAATCCTCCTGGCGGTCAGTGGACCGGAAATCAACTCGGTCTTCATCAATCAGAATGAGGCGCAAGCCCTGGATCTCCAGCCTCTTCTGCACGTGGCTCCTCGGTCGTTCCTCCTCCGTTTCAATGAAGGTCAGATCATCGACGCCGACTCGCTGCCCGATCCGATCGAGGGAGAAACCGGTGGCTTCCAGATGATTCGCGCCGGCGGCGACGGCGCTTTCGGCGATCCGAACGATATCGAGGTCCCGATCGGTTGGATCGGCATCGGCGAATATCCCAACGAAGTCATCGTCCGTTTCGCCGAGAGTCTTCCCGACGATCTCTACCAGATCCATCTGATCGGTTCCGGGGTCGATGCCTTCGGCGAGGCCGTCTCCCCGCTGCAAAATACCGACGGTTTCGCATTCAGCGATGGCTCGAACGAAGTCATCGATTTCGAATTGGATCTCGGCGCGCACATCACCTCGGTGGTCCCGCAACCGACGTTTCATGATGTCGATGTTCCAATGCTCCCCGGTGCCCTCTACCAGCCGCCAGCGGACGTGACCTATCCCGGCGCGATGCAGGAAGGGGACCGGTTGGTTCTCGACGACGGTTTCCGCACCGCGACGATCGAACTCGATACCGACGGCTCGGTGGGTACTGATGTCCATGCGTTCACGTTCGATCCGAATTGGTCCGCCACCGAGATGACGACTCAGTTGGCCGCGTTCATCAATGGGCTGCCCGCCGATGCAAAACCGGATGTCATGGCCGCCGCCGACGGTGAAACGCTGATTCTCTCCGGCGTACGACTGGAAGTGACCTCGCTGCCTGCTTCCGGGGGGATCGAACTGACACAAGAAATGGGGCAGTTGAACCAGGCCCGCGATAAGATCGAAGTCTTCTTCAACGACGACACGCTGCGCACCATCGCCGAAGGGGAACTCCAGCCGGAATTTTTCACGCTTCTGGATACGGAAAATTCGATCCATCCCGACGATGACCAGGTGTTCCATCCGGCGCGGGTGGCGTACAACCCGGAAACGAATCGGGCCGTGCTCACTTTCGCCGACGATCTCTCGAACATGGGAACCGAGGCGTTCCGTCTGCGCATCGGCGATCGTTACCAACCGATCGCGACCACCACGGTCAACTGGCTCACCGACGATGCCGGCGACGCGTTCCATACTTCCAAGGAAGTCCCGAACTTCGGAACGGGAACTCAGGCCGAGAGCATGATCATCCAGGCCCAGATCGAGCCGCAATACTATGAATTCAACTGGCCCGGCCACCGCGACGAACCGGGGCATCGTGATCTGCCGTACAATCAAGATTGGTACAACGCGTTCGGCGGGGAAAATCACATTCCCGATGCGCCCGATTCGATCGCAGGACCGACGGTCCGGTATTATAATTTCAGCGATATCATCGGCTCCGATCCGGTTTCCGGCGATATTTTGCACAACAACATCACCGGCCCTCAGAAAGAGTTGGCGCGTCAGATTTTTGAATTGTGGGGTCGTTATCTCGGAGTGACGTTCGTCGAACATGCGAGCTACGGCACCCAGGTGGCCACGGGCGATTTGGCGGCGGTGGGCATGACCTCCGAACCCGAAGGTGTCGGCGGCGTCGGGGGGCCCGGACAGGTCTTGATGGACGAAGCGGAAGACTGGGGAACCAACGTCTACGGTGGTTTGTGGTTCGACGTGGCCCTCCATGAGGTCGGGCACGCACTCGGGTTGGGGCACTCCTACGACCAACCGCCCGGAACGATCATGGGAAGCGCGGAAGGCGGTCACGACTGGTCCGGTTCCGAACCGGTCTTCCCGGGCGATGTCGACATCCTGCATGGGCAACATCTGCACCGTCCCGACAGCATCGATATCGACCTGTACAAATTCAATCTCGATAAACGCGGCATGTTCACCGCCGAAATCAATGCCGAACGAGAGAACCTCGGCAGCCTGCTCGACTCGGTCGTTTCGCTCTACCGGGAGGTCGAGGTCAAGAACAACGCCGGTGATGTAATCGAAGTCACCTACGAACTGGTCTCCCGCAACGACGACTACTTCGGCGACGACTCCTATCTTGAAATGTATCTCGCCGAAGGAACCTATTACCTCGGCGTTTCCGCCAGCGGCAACGACCAATACGACCCGCGCATCGAAAAGTCCGGCAATAACGGCACGACCGCGGGCAAGTACGAACTCCGCATGAACTTCACTCCCGAGGGAGTCGATCCGCTCGACATCACGACCTACACCGGCACGGGCGATTTCCACTTGGTCGATGCCGACCGGGGCATCAAGTTCGACGGCGACCACGACGGCATTCCCGGTGGCGTTTACAATTACTGGTTCAATGTCCAGTCGAGCGCCGACACGCTCTTCGTCGACAAGGCCCCGACGGCGGTCGACGAGACCGCGCAGGAAGGGTCCTTCGCGAATCCGTACACGAATTTGCAGGATGCGTTGGCTGCGGTTGAGGCCGGACAAATCGTGCGAATCGTGGGGAACCATTTCGCCAATGACGGGGAAGACCTGACTGATAATATCGCCTACGAAATCGGATACGACCTGAACGACGCTCCGCTCGCCGACGGCCATCGGTTCGACGTCCCCAAGGGCGTGACGGTGCTGATCGACGGGGGGGCGACCTTCAAACTCTCCGGCGCGAACATGAACGTCGGAAGCTTCACCCAGAATGTGGACCGTAGCGGCAGCTCCCTGCAGGTCCTAGGGACTCCGTGGGAAGAGGTGTATTTCACCTCCTATAAGGATGAAACGATCGGTGTGGATACCGAGGAACTCCAGACGAATCCGCTCGCCGGCGATTGGGGTGGCATTGTGTTCTACAATTCCATCGATTACAACTTCATCGAGAATTTCGATCCCGCTTCCGGGAAACCGCAGCGCGAGGTGCTGGAGACGCAGGGAATTTTCTTGAATTACGTCAACCACGCCAACATGCAGTACGGCGGTGGCTCGATCGACGGCTCCCTCCTGCATTCGGCGCCGGTCCACATGGTCGAGGCTCGCCCCACGCTCTCCTACAACACCATCCACAACAGCGCCCACGAGGCGTTTTCGGCCGATCCGAACAGTTTCGCGGAAACCAAATTCCACAACTGGGATCCGACCGCTCCGTACACGGCCGATTACGACCGCGTCGGTCCGGATATCTACGGCAACTACATCGTCGAGAATGCGATCAACGGCCTTTATGTCCGTGTCGAAACGACGGGAAACGTCCTGCAGAAGGTGAACGTACCTACCCGTTGGGACGATTTGGATATCGTTCATGTGTTGCAGGAGAATCTCACCGTCAACGGGCAGCCCGGCGGCGCTTTTCGAGAGAACGTCACCGCGCCGGCATTGGCCGCCAGTCTTTACGGCAACGGCAGCGATTTCGGAGCGACGGAGGTCTACGAACACGATTACGACCATTCGCTGTTGATCAAGCAAACGCCCGATGACGGCGAGTATTTCTCGCTCTTCGACGGCGCCACCGAGGTCGTTTTCGAATTCAACCACCGCGACGTGCCGACCCACGGCGGCGTGAAGGACGGTCGCATCGAGGTGGAGATCGACCACGACGCCACGGCAACCGAGGTCGCCCAACGACTCGCCGAGACGATCAACGGGACATTCATCGCCCCCGGCAGCAGCGCGGACGTATTGAAACTGCTGGACAACCTCGACATCACCGCCGCTTCGAATGGCCCGGTCGTGGAATTGACCGGCACCGGCCCCGTCATGGAAACGCACGGCACCGGCCTGATCAAGGGACGGCCGGGCGGTCGCTTGATGATCGATCCCGGGCTGGTCTTGAAGATGCGCAACAGCCGCATCGAGGTGGAGAACGGGGCTCAGTTCATCGCCGAAGGGACCTCCGACCATCCGATCGTCTTCACTTCACTGGTCGATACCCGATACGGGGCGGGTGGCACGTTCGATACCAGCCCCGCGTCCGGCGGCATCGAGAACAATCCCGCTCCCGGCGACTGGTCCGGAATCCACTTCCTGGCCAACGCCTCGGGAACGTTCGATCATGTGGTCATCGCGTATGCCGGCGGGGAATCGAAGATCGACGGCGGCTGGGCCTTCTTCAATCCGATCGAAGTGCACCAGGCCGATTTGCGACTGGCGAATTCCCGACTGGAATTCAACACCGCCAACTACGAAGGCAATCGGAACGGTCGTGGACCGATCACCCCCGCGGTGGTCTTCGTCCGAGGTGCGCAGCCGATTATCGTCGGAAACCAGTTTTTGAGCAACTCCAACGGCAACGGCGGGGGAGTGAACGACCTGGCGCTGATGAGCGTGAACTCCAATTCGATGATCAGCGAGACCGTTCCCGATTGGGGCCGCGCCACCGGACATGTGGACGTCTTCTCCCAATACAACAACAACGCCGGTCCCTTGGTTCGCGGCAATACGTTCACCGATAACGACATCAACGGCATGGTCGTCCGCGGTGAGACCCTCACGACCGAAAGCGTTTGGGACGACACCGACATTGCGCATATCTTGTACAATCAAGTGGTGGTCCCGAACTATCATACCGAGGGCGGGCTGCGCCTGCTCAGTGCCCCCGGCAACAGTCTGGTCATCAAGCTTTGGGGCGATACCGCCGGCTTCACCGCCAGCGGGACGGCGCAAGAGATCGACGACCGCATCGGCGGCAACGTGCAATTGCTCGGAGCTCCCGGTTATCCCGTCGTTCTCACCTCCCTACGAGACGATTCGGTCGGCGCCGGCTTCGATTTGAAGGGCCAAGTCATGTTCGATACGAACAACGACGGCCACTCCACCGGTTCGCCCGGCGATTGGCGGAGCGTGATGTTCGATCAATACAGTCACGACCGTAATGTGAATCTCGTAACGGAAATCGAAAAGACCGCCGGCGAGACCGAGGACCGCAACGGCACACCCATCGACGCCCAGTATCTGGGGGCCCTGGCCGTCAAAGGCAAAGCGGGCGATGAACTGAATCGTCTTGGGTATGAGATTCATGGTTCGATCCGCGCCGATCAACAGAACGAGTCCGACGTCTACAAGTTCAAGGTCGCGTTCCCGGAACCTGCCGATCCGGAGAGTCCCACGCCGGAAGAACTCGCTGAAATGAAGGTCGAACTCTGGCTCGATATCGATTACACCCAACACGATCTGGATACCATCATCGAGGTGATCGACGGCGAGGGAAAAGTCCTGGCCCGTTCCGATAACTCCTACGACGAAATGATGGGAATGTCGGAGGTCTTCGGGACCGACGGCACTTTCGCCGCGACCATGAATCGAAGTCTGTGGCAACCGGAAGATTTCTTCACCACCAACACCCGCGACCCGGGAATGCGCGTCGTCCTCGAAGGACCCGGCGATGAATTCTACGTCCGAGTCCGCAGTTCGTTGGGGATCGGCAATGTCGGCCAGCTCAATCCCTCCGACAACGGGAAGTTCTTCATCATCGGCCAAGGGCCGGAAGATGACCGGGAAGAAATCACGTTCTACCTCGATACCGGTAGCGACGTGCTCACCAAGCTCACCGACAAGACCTACTCCATCGGACTGAACGGAAGCACGGATGATGCGGAGACGATCGCCGCGCAAATCAACGAGGCGTTCGCCGATTATGAGACCGACATGGACCTGACCGCCCGCGTCTCCCGAGGCAACGTGATCCTCGACGGCACCGAACTTTACTTCAACCCGCGCGATACCAGCCTGGCCCGACTGGCCAACACCAGTGGAACCTACCAGATGCAGATCCGGCTGGGCAAGACCGACGAGGTCCCCGGTTCGAGCGTGCAGTATGCCGATATCCGCTACGCCACCAACGGCATCGAGCTGTACGGCTTCCCGCACCATTCGCCGATCCTCGGGGAAACCTCCGAAGACGGGACGGCCAACAATTCCCAGGACGATTCTCAAGATCTCGGGAACCTGCTCGATCAGGACCGCAACACGATTTCCGTGGCCGGCTCCCTGTCGAGCCTGACCGATGTCGATTGGTACAGTTTCGGAGTCGACGTCCAGGGGATTCAATCCATACCGGGCATCAACGATTTCGGCAACCTCTGGTCCACCGTGCTCGATTTGGACTACGGCGAAGGCCACACCAACCCCGACATGTCGCTCTGGGTCTTCGACGATGCCGGAAGTCTGCTCTACGTGGGCGAGCACTCCGATGTTTCCGACGACCAGGTCGAGCCGGAAGAAGTGAAGATCACCAACTTCGAGAAGTTGACCGCCGGTTCGCTCGAAGGGCGGGATCCGTTCATCGGCACGATCGGCCTCCGCGAAGGCGACGGCCAGACCTATTACGTCGCAGTGACCTCGTCGCTGGCGACCGCCAACGCGCTGGACGACGCCTCGACCCGGCGCGAACCGATCGACAGCCTCCATCGCGTCGTCGAGGAACGTGTCGACCAGGGGCAGGACATGGACATGGGTGTCGGCGATTCCGATTCGGAACTGAACACCGCCCAGCGTCTGGAACTCACGCCCGACGAATTCCACTTCGGCGATGTGATCACCTATGTCAATAGCAGCGACGAACTCTATACGGTCAATCCGTTCACCGGCGAGATTCAGACCGATGTGACCGGCCCGGGCGCGAACCTTCCTTACACGGATTACGGCGACCTCGCCATGCGTTTCGACGGCCGCTTGGTCTCCATGCCCGGCCGGGGAGCGAATCAGGGACCCGCGGGGAACTTCGTCCAATTCGATACCGGCGATGCCACGCAGACCATCGTCGACCACGATTCCAACATCCATACCTACCAGCCTGGAAATCCTTATGATGAGACCACCGGTTTCGACCTCCAGGCGATGACCTCCTCCTGGTACGGAATGAGCTACGAAGGCGATGCCTTCTACATCGTCATCGGGAGTGTTCCCAACTCGGGTGGAACGGTCGATCTCGACGGCAATCCCATGCCGACTACGAACGTCATGTACATCCTCGACGAGGATGGCTACGCGATTCAAGATGATAGAAATCCCGTGCTCGAAAGCACTGGTGCCCGGCTGTTCAGTAATATCATTCCACATGCCATCTTTGATGAAGACCAGGGCCTTTTGGATAATAATGAGACGATCACGGGGATCGCCTTCGGCAACGACATGCAGCTATATGCCTCCACCAACGCCGGGGCGATCTACCAAATTCAAGGGTGGGGCGGTTATGACCTCCATGGTGTGTTGGGGCCGAATACCGGAGGATCCCCGTGGTTCATCGAGGAATCGCCAGGCTCACACACTTCCGGTCCCTCGATGGAATTCTTGGGATATTGCTTGGATGAAAGCGGCATGCCGATGACTTTTTCCTCGCTTTCACTCGGCCCGCAAACGGTCGAAGGCGGCATGTACAGCGAACTCTTCTTCGGGGTCACTCCCGGCGGAGACATGTTCGCCTTCGATATGGACGATCTCCATACCGATGAGGCCTATGCTCCCGGCGATCAAATCGAAGAAGATTCGCTCCAGCCGATCTTCGTCGACGGCCGGAAAACCATCAACGTCGGGGTTTCTGGGGCCACGGGCCTCGCGTTCACGCCGATCGACTACAACCTTTGGCATCGTACGACCGACAGCGCCGATGCGGTCCTGCCGACCGACGATTTGGTCCGCAGCCCGGACAGCCTCCAGGATGATTACCCCCACGGGGGTGACCAGAGCTGGTACTTTGCCTTGGAAGAGCCGAATAGTCAGGTCGTCGATGGGCAGCCGAATTCGAACTGGTTCCGGCCGGAGCGCGGGGCCGGCGACAGCGGGCTCGCCTCCGACGCTTTGGAAACCTACAACCTGCCCGGCGGCGCTTATGGTAGCCTGACCAGCGACGAATTCAGTCTGAAGGACTATCAGCAGAGCGACAAGCCCTCGCTCTACTTCACGTACCGGTTCGACGGCGATCAGAACAGCTCGTTCGACGGGGCACGTGTCTACGTTTCGACCAACGGAGCGAACTGGGAGATGCTCGCCACGAGCACCGACACCGACGCCGGCGGCATCGCCTCGGGACCCTACGACGACGCCATCTCCGACCGTCTGATCGACAACACTTTCCGCGACAATTATCAGCACATCATCGACACGATCGAGAACGACAATCTGTGGCGGCAGGCGAAGGTCGACTTGAGCAAGTTCGCCGGCGAAGAGACCGTGCGGCTGAAGTTCGTCTTCTCGACCGCCAGCGACATGGAGGTGAGCAACATCAACCAGACGGGTGAGTGGATCGCCGCGGTCATGCCGTACAAGATCATGGACGGCCGCAATCCGGTCGCCCTGCCCGATGGAACCTACAACGCGAGCGACTCCTCCTTCACCATCGACGGCCGGCGATTCTACTTCGCCCAGGGCTACAGCCTCTACGTGCCCAACGCCCCGGGCAAGTACCTCACCGAACATGAAACGCTGACCGTCACCGGGGCCGGAGGAACGGCGGTGCTGGAATTCCTGCATCCCGGCTCGACGCCCACCGACCCGAACCACCTGCCGGTCTATTTCACCGAGCATTCCTCGCCGACCGAAACGCTCAATCGCATCATCGACGCGGTCAACACCGCCGGAATCCAGGTGACCGCCGACCGGTATGTCGATGAATACGGCGATGAGGTCGGGAACCGGCTCTACTTCGAGGGGGCCGACGCCATGGCGCTGAGCCACCCCGCGACCAACGGCCAGGGAATGCTTCTGATGGGCGATTCCCAGCTCGATTTGACCAACGCCAATATCCTGGAGGATATGCAGACCTGGACCAATCAAGAATTGTACGATTGGCTGACGGCGGTCCGTACCGGGACGATCGACGTGCCGGTTCCGATTCGCGGCGACATGACCGCCGAACAGGTCGCCACGAGCGTCTCCTACATGGTCAACCTGACCTACCACGAAACGCTCTACAATGATCTCTCTGAGGAGATGTCGCAGGATCCCACGTTCGCCGATCAATTGGCGATCTGGACGATGGAGAATCCGGGAGGGCTGCTCGATTCCGAGAATTTCCATATGGATATCGCCGGCGTGACCGATCCGAGAAATCTCCTGGTGACCAGCTCCATGGAACGGACGATGCGCCAGGATCACCGTCCCGACGGATACAACGACCAGGGCAATTTCGATGCCCAGAATTATTCACCTTCGCACAGCGACGCCGGCAAATCGGCCGGGTGGCAAATGAGCCTGGTCGGCCACAGCATGACCCGGCCCGGTCCGCTGTCCAAGTACACCAATCCCGCGGGATTCGACGATGAACTCGACGGCGATGTGACCTCCAAGGGAATCAGCGACGGACCCACCGCGAATGGACCGAATACGAACGACGACCGGTTCTACAACTATCAGAAGGGCCAGGACAACCAGCATAAAGGCTTCTATATCGACAATATCATCGTCGGTGCCGCCGAACGCGGCGAAATGGTCACCGGCGCGCCGTCCGACGGCGATCCCGGGTTCCGCTTCGAGGAACCGCACATCACGATGACCACCAGCGGCTCCTACCAGTTGGAGATCCGCCGCGGCGAGGACTACGCCTACTACAGCTACTTCGCCGGAGGCGGCAGCCCCAACGACGAGGGAATCCACAACGACTCGCTCCTGTTCCGGACCTTCCATACCAACGAACGCATGAGCGAGGGCATCACGATCATCGCGCCCGACGCGAACACGGTCTACGACGGTCAGCGCTTCACCATCTCCGACGGCGTCAACGAGGTCGATTTCGTTTTCATCGACAACACCGACGGGGCGACCGGAGGAACGGGCGATGCTTTCGCCATCCTCTACAACGCCACGACCGACGATGTCGAGATGAGCCACATCATCGAGGCCGCCATCAACGAGGCGTTCCTGCAGGACCGATTCGACGTGACCGCCCGGGCATTAGGGGACAGCCCCCGGGTCGATCTGTTCAAGGCGACCGATTTCCGCAATCTGAGTCCCGCCGATGACCCGAGTGTTCCGTCTTCACACATTCCCGTCGGGCACATCGTCTACGGCTCGGATGTCTATCAATCCGAGGAAGGTCGCGTCTACCGCTGGCAGGATCTTGGGGACAAGAACCTGGAGCGTGAGAAGGGCCAGGTCAACATCGTCTCCAACAGCATCATGTACTCCGAGGAGTACGGCATCGTGGTCGCCCCCAGTGTGCGGGACCCGCAGTCCGACACGCCACATCCGGGCAGCACGCAGAATCAGCAGGTCGACAACGCCCGGCTCGTCCCGGGAATCGCTCTGGTGAACAACGTGGTCGCCTACGGCGATGAAGGCGGTATCTCGCTTTCCGGAGAAACGGGACAACCCACCGGAGCGGTGCCGTTTGCCCGACTGGTCAACAACACGATCTACGGGCCCGGAGGAATCGGAATCGACATCGGGCCGAACGCCTCCCCGACGCTGCTGAACAACATCGTCGCGGGACTGGGGGTCGGTATCCGCGTCGCTTCGTCCTCTTCGAGCACCGAGGTCCAGACGACCACCTACAAAGGCAATACCACCAACACCCAGGGAACCACGATCGGCCAGAACGCTCAGTTGCTCAATGCCGGCGATCCGCTGTTTGTCGATGCCGCCGGCGGGAATTTCTATCTTGAAGAGTACTCCCGGGCGATCGACAGTGCCACGAACAAGATGGGGGAACGGGAAGCCGGTTTCTACAACAACATCTCGGAACTCGGCATTCCGAAGTCCGACATCTTCGCGCCCACTTTCGACCTCTACGGACAGATTCGCGTGGGTGATAAGGTGTTCACCAGCCAGGAAGGAGACGGCTCGAATCCGTTCATCGACCGCGGGGCGATCGACCGCGTCGACTTCGATAAGCCGACGTCGTTTTTGCTCGATCCTCGCGACAACCACATGCTCGTCGACGGCGGCCTCGACCGGGATCCGCAGCTTCACGACGTGTTCATCGCCGGCGAATTTCTCCGGCAGTTCGTCGTCCAGCTCGAGGATGAAGGGATCGGGATCGACGACAGCAGCGTCGCCGATTTCAACGGTCAGGTCCACGAGTCGGTCATCACGGTCGAGGAGACCACTTGGAACGGCAACCAGTTCGTCACGCGAACGCTGGAGTTGGGCGTCGATTACTTCGCCAACTACAACACCGCGAACGACCAGATCTTCCTCACGCCGACCCAGGGCCGGTGGAGCAACGACGCCAAGTATACCATCACGCTCGATAACACCGAGGATGACGATCCGGAACTGATTCGCGACCGGGCCGGCAACCCGTTGAACTGGAATCGCAACGATCAGACAACCGTCTTCCATGTGACGATCGCCGGCTACGATTTCGGCGACGCGCCGGACGATCCTTACGCTTCGTTGCTGATCAACGACGGTCCGCGGCACGTCGTCTACCACGGCTACAATCTCGGCGTCCGGAATACCGTCGAGGAGAACGCCAAGCAGTCGGAAGAGGCCGACGGCGACGGCACCGCCGACGACGGCATCTCGTTCGCCCAGTCCGACATCGTCACCGGGGCGATGCTCGACCTGCACGTCACCGTGCGTTCCGACAATCCGGATGTCGATCTGCCGGAAGAGGGCCTCGGATACCTGAACGCCTGGTTCGATTGGAATCAGGACGGCGACTTCGCCGACCCGGGCGAACACATGGTGCAGGGCACGCTACTTGAGAATCTGGACAATGTCTTGCAGTTGCAGATCCCGACGTTCGCCTGGAACGAAGCCGACCAGGACTACACCACGGAAATCAAGGACGGCGATGTCTACGCCCGATTCCGCTTCGGCACGGAAGAAGTGCTCACACCGCAAGGCGAAGCGCAAGACGGCGAAGTGGAAGACTACAAATTCCACGTGGTGCAGCATCTGAAGGACTTCGGCGATGCCCCGGCGAATTACCCGGTCTATTTGGCTGATATGGGCGCTTGGCACGCGGCCGACATTCTCTACAGCCATACCGACCAGGACGGCAATCTCGTGGAAGAAGCCCTTCGCCTGGGCAGCGTCGCGCCCGATTCGGAAACCGACGCCTACGCCTCCTCGGGCGCCGATGGCGATAATCTCCATGACGTGGCCGACGAAGACGGCACCGACCTCTCTTCGCTCTGGTTTGTCCGCTCCGAAAAGACCCGGCTGGAAGTCGACGTCACGATTCCCGAGGGACTCAAGCAGACGATGCTCGCCGACCCGGCCAACGTGAAGGTCTACCTGAACGCCTGGTTCGACGTCAACATCGACTCCGCCTGGACGAGCGATGAACAGCTCAAGGCGACCCTCCAGCTCCAAGATAACAACGGCACCTGGCAATTGGTTTCGGTGAACGACGGAACCACCACGGTGCTTTCGGAGAACTTCGTCTCTGATGGAAATGCGTTCACGCTCCCGGTCGTCTTCGACGTCCCCGATACCGCCGTGCGGGGCGATTCCTACGCCCGGTTCCGGTTGAGCACCACCGACATCGATTCGCCCACCGGCCCCTCGCTCTTGGAGACCGCGATCGATGGGGAAGTCGAGGACCACCAGATCCGCGTCCTCGATGCCCGGCGCGACTACGGCGATGCGGAAGTTGAGTACACCACGCACGATGACAGTGGGGCGGCCCATGTCCTGGTCGATTCGGTCACGCACGGACCGAGCGACTATGTCACCGATGAGAATTACGAAGTCTATCTCAAGTTGGGCGACCATGCCGATTTCGAATACGACGGCGTTCCCTCGGCCAATGCCGACAGCGACGATAATAGCGTACCGATTTCGACGATGGTCGACTCCGAAGGCAATCCGATCGACGACGAAGACGGACTGGTCGATTACCGGCTGGTCGTCGGCGACGACGGGACCGATCCGTTCGACGATCGGGCCTACTTCCTGGTCAATGCCACGAATATGGAAGTGGATGTCGACGGCGATGGGCTCGCGGACGACGCTTACCTGAACGTCTGGGTCGATTTGAACCAGGACGGCGATTTCGAGGATGGTGGGGAACATTTGATCACCGACGGTCTCGTTTCCGCCGGCGCCTCCGGTCAGATGCTCTTCGCCTCCGATTCCGAGATGCCCGCCCAGGTGCAGGTCGGGACCGACGACGAAGGCAATCCGATCTACGAGGATGTCGCCACCGGCATGACCAACGTCCGCTTCCGATTGAGTCACTCGGCCGGCATCGGTCCGAACGGTCGGACTACCGTCAACGGCGATTCCATCGACGGGGAGGTCGAAGATCATCCTGTCGAAGTCAAGGACCGCAGCGCGACCCTCGCCGGAAAGGTCTTCGAGGACAGCAACGCCAACGGCGTACTCGATGACGGCGAAGTGGGGCTGGAGAACTTCGAGATCTATCTCGATATCAACGGCGACGGCCAGTGGGGCAACGACCAGTTCGGCGTGGCCGAGCCGAAAGTCGTCTCCGGGGCCGACGGTTCCTACCAGTTCTTCACCGACCATCAAATGTGGTACGACACCTTCGCCATCCGCGAATACGCCGATGTGCGGGCCGGAACCGATCTGGAAGAGTACGTGGAGACCACGCCGCGATTCCAGCACGATATCACGGTCGACCAGAACGGGTCGAGCGTCGACAATCTCTTCGGATTCTACCCGAAGGCCCATGTGACGATCGACGATGCAGCGGTCGTCGAAGGCAACCTCGAGGAGGTGCCGGTGCTCGACGACGACGGCAA
This sequence comes from uncultured Planctomycetaceae bacterium, assembly GCA_964632505.1. GTDB lineage: Bacteria > Planctomycetota > Planctomycetia > Pirellulales > Thermoguttaceae > CAZWCE01. Next base: position 19,638 of record CAZWCE010000032.1, read on the forward strand.
CCCGGTCGTCGATGGTGACGGCAACCCGGTCACGGAGCTGATCCCCGGCGAGACGACCGTCGAACTGACGCTTCGCATGACCGCTTCGACCGGAGCCGATGTCTGGGTCTCGTATCAGACGATTGAGGATGCGTTGGGAGATTATCTCACCGGCGTCCAGAAGCGTGCGACCGGCGGCGATCCCACGGTCAAAGTCGTCGGCGACGGCATGGACTTCCCGTTCGTTGTGCCCGCGGCCACGCCTCTCGATGGGGACGGCAACGTCAACGAAGGTTGGTTCAAGATTCCCGCCGATCCCGGCGCCGACGAAGCGACGGCCAAACTCGAGGTGCTCGTCTATGGTGATCTCGATTTCGAATTCGACGAAGAGTTCCTGGTCGAGTTGACCGGTGCCCATGTCGATTCCCCGATCGAAATTCCCGAGGAAACGGTCATCATCGACGATTCCATTTCGAAGGTGCTCATCCTCAACGACGACGGCAGCCTCGACTACGGGGACGCCCCCGATGCCTATCACCAGACGCTTTTGATCGAAGCGGGCGCCCGGCACTTGAATCTCGAAGAGACCGACGATTACTCGATGCTGCCGGCGGAAGTGTGGCAGTCCTGGGGGCTGACGGCCGACATGGTCAATCATCCCGACCTGGAACTGTTCCTGTCGATGAATACTATCGACTCCGAAGCGGACGGCGCGCCTTCCGAGAATGCGACCGGCGACGGTGAGGACGAGGACGGCTTCCTCGGCAACTCCTATCTCGACGGGGTCGACCCTGTTCCGCTGAATCGGTTTCTCTTCGATATCGGAACGGAAAACGAGATCTTCGTGAACATCACGAACATGATGGATCTCGACGGCGACGGCGAGTCGGACGGCACGCTCGGACAAGCCTATCTGCACGGCTGGCTCGACCTGAACGGCGACGGTGTCTGGAGCGATGACGAGAAGCTCATCGGCGATTCCGGGACCGGCGCCGGCCTGGCGGTCAATGGAGGTGAGAACTCCATCCTCGTGAACATTCCCGAAGGAGTCGGCCGGAAGGTCACCTTCGCTCGATTCCGTCTCTCGACCGACGAGTTCCTCGGAACCAGCGGCATGGCGATGAGTGGCGAAGTCGAAGACCACCTGGTCTATCTGGTCGAAGACCGCATGGACTACGGCGACGCGCCCGACAGCTACGGGACCACGCACGAAAACGACGGCGCGGCCCACAAGACCGATCAGACCTACGGCGTTTTGGCGTTCGGCGAGACGATCGATCACGAGTACGACGGGATTCCCACGGCCGCCGCCGACGGTGACGATCTCGACCTGATCAACGAACAGCAGATCGACGACGAGGACGGCCTGGAAGATTATCGCTTCGTCCTCGGCGACACCGCCCTGTTCATCGGTTCGGTGACCAACACGCTCGATAAGGACGGCGACGGCCAGGCCGATCCGGCGTACCTGAGCCTCTGGGTCGATTTGAACCAGGACGGCGACTTCACCGATGACGGCGAGCAGATCCTCAAGGACGCTTCGGCCGCGACGCGCATCGTCGAGGGCCGGGCGGTCTACGAATCGGAGGAAGTGCTTCCCGAGCAGATTCTGGTCGGGACCGACGACGACGGCAACGAGATCTATGAACCGATGCCCACCGGATTGACGTATGCCCGGTTCCGATTGAGCACTCAAGTCGACCTCGGTCCCACGGGGATCGCCCCCGACGGCGAAGTGGAAGACTATCAGGTCGAAGTGAAGGCCCGCAACTCCAGCCTCTCCGGGGCCGCCTATCAAGACCTCAATGCCAACGGTATTCGCGATGCCGGCGAACCGGGTCTGGCCGATGTTGAACTCTATCTCGACATCAACGGGGACGGCGTCCACGGTTTGGATCAGTTCGGCAAGGACGAGCCTCTGGTCGTTTCCGGCGACGATGGAGCCTACACGTTCGATTCGCTCTACAAGGACACCTTCATTGTCCGCGAGAAGTCGCATCCCGAGGGATATGTCCAAACGGCCCCGCGCTACCACCACGAGGTCTTCGTTGATAAGGATACCGATGTTCAGGATATTCTGTTCGGTTACTATCCCGAGGCCCATGTGACGATCAACGACGTCACCGTGGTCGAAGGCGACACGCATATGGAAGATGTGGATGGCGAGGAATTGGAACGTCCCGACATGACGACCGTCGATATGACGCTCACGCTGACCAATTCGGTCGGCGCGGATGTCTGGATCGCCTACCGGACGATCGAAGCGGGGATCGGCGAGTTCTTCGCCACCGACGGCGATCTGCAGATGTGGATCGACGGCGAGCATGTCGACTTCCCGACCGTCGAGCCGGCCGAGACGCCGCTCGATGAGGATGGGAACGTCAACCCCGGTTGGATCAAGATTCCCGCCAACTCCGGCGGGTCCGAATCGACCATCGACTTGACGGTCACCTCCTACGGCGATCTGATCGTCGAACGCGATGAGACCTTCCTTCTCCAGCTTGATCCGGAGCTGAGCCACGTCGATTCCCCCATCGACATTACCGAACCGACGGTCTTCAGTCCCGACGCCGAGGGTGAAATCCTGATCATCAACGACGATACGATCGTCTACGATGAGGACGGCAACTTCGACTCGAGCACGCTCGACTTCGGCGACGCTCCTTCTTCCTATGGCCCGACGCTTCTGGTCGACGCGGGCGCCCGTCACTGGACCGCCAACCCGCTCGGCACGCTGCAGTTCGGCGTGATCGACGGCGACGAAGACGGTCAACCCAGTGCCGCGGCCGATGCCGAAGGCGACGATGACGACGGCGTGACCGGCTACTCCTATCTCACGGGCATCATGCCGGTGGACCTGGATGATTACCTGTTCGTCGCGGGTGAGTACAACAAGCTCCGTTTCGACGTGACGAACACGCTCGGCGAGCAGGCCTATCTGCACGGCTGGATCGATCTCGACGGCGACGGCTCCTGGTCGGAAGACGAGAAGGTCGTCAGCGAAGCCGGTGGCCTGGGCATGGCCGTGGCCGACGGCATCAATGAGATCAATATCTGGATTCCTGAAGATGCCGCGATCGACGCCCCGACGTTTGCCCGGTTCCGGCTCTCGACCGATGAAGAGCTCGGCCTCGGCGGCATGTCGATGGACGGGGAGGTCGAAGACTACCAGGTCTTCATCGTCGAGGCCCGCATGGATTACGGCGACGCGCCCGATAGTTACGGGACGACTCGTGCCAATGACGGAGCGGCTCATGTGGTCGTCGACGGCGTGCATCTCGGTGCTTTGGTCGACTACGAATACGACGGTATTCCGACCACCGAGGCCGATGGCGACGATTTGGATTACCTGACCGATCAAAACCTCGACGACGAGGACGGCGTGGACATCGCCGATTTGACCGTCGACGGCATCACCTACGAAAACCTGCTCCGCGAGGGAGGAACCGTCTCGATCGACGTGAACGCCTCGACGGCCGGTTACCTGAATATGTGGGTCGATCTGAACGGCGACGGAGTCTTCCAAGAAAGCGAAAAGGTCCAGTTCGGCGAGTCGGGTTACGAACGGCTCATCGGCGGTCCCCAGATCGTTTCGGTGACCTTGCCCGATGTCGAGCTCGATGATACCCTCGAGACCTACGCCCGATTCCGCTTCACCACCGACGTCTCCGCCGCCGGCGGTATGACCGCGACCGGTGTGGTGGCCGACGGCGAAGTCGAAGATTACGGGGTCACGGTCGTCACCAATAAGTCCGAGATTCTCGGCAAGAAGTTTAACGACCTGAACGCCAACGGCGACTACGACGAAAACTTCATGGGCGAGGTTCCGACGATCTCCACCCTCGACGATTTCGGTTCGGTCGTTCCCACCCCGCGGATGTTTGGCGAGATGAGCGAACCGCTCGATCTCGGTTTCTTCTTCGAGATCGGCGGCGAACGCTACGACACGTTCAGTGTCAGTGCGAACGGAGCGGTGACTTTCGGATCGTCCTACCTTTCTCAGGTGCCCGGCTTCTACGGCGGATCGCCCGTGTTGGCTCCCTTCTGGACCGAGTACTCGTCGCAACGCGACAGTCAGTCGGTGGCGAAAACCGTCTTCAAGACCGAGGGCGTCAGCGAGCGGGGCAACCCGTTCATCCAGATCACCTGGGGCGGAGATTTCGGTCTCTATCTTGAGGATGATCCCGCGGGCGACTTCGCGGCCTTCTTCTACTCGAACCTGTCGCTACCGATGGTCTACGATTTCGGCGATATCGCTCCCCACCAGAGCGATGCACTGGTCGGGGTCGATTTGGGCAATGGAATGCAGGAACAGGAAGCCTACATCACCAACGACCAGGAATTGAACGACTTCGTCGACCGGGTCGATGAGGAGGGAATGCTCACCTACCGCTTCAGCGCACTGACCGGGCTGCTCTACGACGACGAGCCCGGCATCGCCGATGTGCTGGTCTATTTGGATAATCCGAGCCAGGGCGTCCAGGGTGAGTTCGACTACATCGATGTCGACATTCCCGGCGGACGTTCCGGCATGTTCGATCCCGGGATCGACCTTACCTATGAATGGGAACCGTATACCTTCACCCAGGAGGACGACCCGACAACTCCGGCGGTCGATGAGACCGGCGATTACGTCTTCTCGGATCTCTATCCGGGGCATTATGTCGTCCGCGAGGTCGCGCCCGAAGGTTGGGTGCAGACCGCCCCGGCCAACGGTCAGGGACATTTGGTGGACCTGCCCAATGTCACCAGCGAGGATGGATATCTCTTCGGAAACTTCCTCGCCGGCCACGTGACCATCGGCGATACCCGAGTCACCGAGGGAGACGCAGGCATGACCCGGGTCGATATCGACCTTTATCTGACCGAATCGTTCGGTGCCCCGATCGACGTCACGTTGGAAACCCGCGACGGCACCGCGTGGGGAGGCGTCGACTACGTCGACGGTACCTACCATTACCGATTCACGCCGCAGGCCGAACCGATCGGTCAGTGGAATACCGAAACGGTTGCCGAAACGGTGACCAACCAGTACGACACGGGGATCTCCGGCGACACGATCGTCTACGAGATGCGGGACGGCAACGACTGGGAGATCTACGTCTACAACCCGGCCGATGAGAACGGAGTGTTCTCGCTGACCAATAATCTCCGCGACGACCGGACCCCGCAGGTCCTCCAGGTCGACAACACCGTCTACGTGGTTTGGTCCAGTTTCGACGGCAACGATTTCGAAATCTACTATACCTATGGTCAGGCAGACAATCTCGCTTCGCTCCGGGAGAATATCACGCGGTTGAGCAATAATCAGTTCGACGACGCCGCGCCGCAGCTTTCCCAGACGCACGTCGCGTGGCTCGGCAAGGATCATACCGACAAATCGGATGTCTACCTGTACGATCTGGCCGGATTGGCCAACGAGATCGATGCGGTCAATATCTCCAACACGTCGTTCAATACCTCGGCTATCCAGTTGGAGGGGGAGAACGTCGTCTGGGTCGCCGAGGAAACCGGAAACGATTCGGTTTACTTGTACACCAACAGCGACCACCAGTCGCGGAAAATCTCGACCGGTGGAAGCAACCTGAATCCCCAAATCGACGGCTCTCGTGTCGTCTGGGAACACTTTGCCGTCGCCGGAAGTGCGTCCAATTGGGACATCGCCCTTTACGACTTCGGCCAAGGAATCGCCGAGGCGGAGACGACCATGTTGCAGAATCCCTACGGTCTGGACGATGTCGCTCCGCAGATCGACGGCGATTGGGTGGTCTGGCAGGCGAACTTCGAATCGGAATCCGATATCTACGCCTACAATATTCACCATGAAAGCTTGGAGAATATCTCCGCTTCCAATTACGGATACGACACGGCTCCAGGCCTCGCCGGCGATCGGCTTGTCTGGCGGGCGAATGTCGAAGGGGAGTGGGAAGTCCGGTACGTCGATCTCGATGTGCCGTCCTTCATCCCGAGGACCATCTCCGTCGATGGCGACTACGACTGGTCCCCGATGATCAGCGACAGCATGATCGCCTGGCGGAGCCATACCGGCGAAGGGTACACCATCGTTTCCGCCAAGCAGGATGCCCCGCGCGTCAAGGGAACGCTTTCCCTCAACATCGTCGGCGAGCAGGTCGTCGAGGAAGACGAACACTTCTTCGTCGATATCGTCGATACCCAGTTCGGGATCTTCGGAGAAGAGATCGGCGACGACGGGTCCGCCCGAATCGATATCCTCAACGACGACGGCAGCCTCGACTTCGGTGACGCTCCCGCTTCCTACTCCACGCTGATGGCCGACGACGGGGCTCGTCACGCGACGGAACTATCGAACCTGTTCCTGTACGCTCCCCCGATGGCCGGTCCGGCGGTCACGCCGATCGACGCCGAAGACGATGGCCATCCCAGTGCCGATGCCCTGGGCGACGATCAATCGATCAGCATCGACGAGAACGGCGTGATCTTCCAGGGCGATTGGACCGCCGGGGAAACCGCCTGGGTCAGCGTCTACGCGTCCGCTCCGGGATATCTCAATGCCTGGGTCGACTGGAATGCCGATGGAAACTGGGGCGACGACAAGACGGACCTCGTCGATACCGCCGAGCAGATCTTCCTCGGGCAAGAATTGGTCGCCGGAGAGAATCTCCTCAGCTTCCGCGTTCCCAAACGGGCGGCCGTCGGCGAAACCTACGCTCGATTCCGCTTCTCCAGCCAGGAGCAACTCTCCTTCCACGGATCGGCGCTCGATGGCGAAGTCGAAGACTACAAGGTGACCGTCCAGCCGGGACATACCGATCCCGTTTATCTCGATGGTCGCACCGTCATCATCGACGGAACGGCGCTCGACGACGAGGTGGTCATCAAACGCGATGATGCCCAGGTGAACCACCGCCTGACGGTCGAGCTGAACGGACGGCAGTTCGATTTCAACCCGGCCGACGCCGATCGGGTCGAATTCAACGGAATCCGCGGCGATGACGATGTCACTGTCTTCGGTTCCGGAGAATATGAGTACGTGGAAATGTTCCCCGAGGCGGCCACCATCGAAGGACGCAACCTTCAGATCACCATCGAGAACGCCCCCGGAATCACCTTCTACGGCGAAGGGGGCGGCGATCGGGTCGACATGTTCGACTCGACCGACAACGATACCTTCGTGGTGCATCCGAACGAAGGCGAAATGTCGAGTTACTACTATCGCAATGCCGCCTACGATGTCCAGGTCATCGGCGGATTCGCCAATGCCGGCGGACGCGACGAAGCTTGGATGTACGGTTCGCTCGATGCCGATCGCCTCGATTCCTATGGAAACCTGGCTCGATTGACCGACCAGGCCCTCAGCTATATCTCCAGGGCCACCGCGTTCGATACCGTCTACACGCTCGATAGCGGAGGCGATGAGGATGTCGCCCATCTTCGCGACACCGACGGCAACCAGGAACTCTTCTGGGCCAACGGGTTCGAGGCCTCCATGACCCGGCGTGGAATGCTCCATCAGGTCAGCGGTTTCGAGACGGTCGAGGCGGAATCGATCGGCGGCGTGGGCGATGTGGGACGCTTCTACGACACCGTTCGCGATGATGTCTTCATCGCCTCGGCCGACGTGGCGACCATGTACGCGGTCGATCCGAATTCCCCGCAAGGTAATCCCCAAAACCTCTACACCGTCACTGCGACCGGCTTCGATCGATACGCCGCCATCTCGCAGCGTGGAGGTTTCGACTCCGCCTTCCTCGAAGACCCGGCCGGCAAGAATCACCTCGAAGCGATCCAGAAGGAGCTGAAACTCTACGACATCGACGTCGATGGTGAGGTGATCTTCCAGCTCTTGGCCTTCGATCAAGTGACCATCGATTCGGGAGACGCCGCGGGCTTGAATTCGCGCGATATCGAAGACAAGGCCTCCGATGCCGTCTTCGAACTGATCTTCACCGACGAGGATCCGTGGACCGATATCTGATTGCCCCTGCGTCAACGCGGTCCACCGAATGAAAACCGGAATCACTCATCAGTGATCGAAAGCCTCCTTGCCTTCTCCGAAAGGTAGGGAGGCTTTTTTTTGTAACCTTTTTGCCGTTTCGAATGGGGAAAGTGAGGAGCAACTCCTTCATGCAGCAAGGTTGATGTCACTGGAAAGATGGGGACACTCGATACCTCCGAAATAAAACGAATCGTGTCGGTTTTATTAGTAATAAATAATTAGTTATTTATTTGTTGGGGGTCCCAATTTGTGGACACAAGGATGAATTTCTTGTAAATTGAGAGTTAAGGCTTTGTTGGAAGCGGCTCATTTCTTGACCCATCTTTATCTATTTAGTCAGGTAGAGCTGCGTTTATTCTCATCTTTTCAAAGGAGGTTTTGTGATGTCTTCACGAAAGAGGGGGTTTACCCTCGTGGAATTGTTGGTGGTGATCGCCATCATCGGAATTTTAATTGCTCTTTTGCTTCCCGCGGTGCAGGCCGCCCGAGAAGCGGCACGGCGCATGCAGTGCACGAACAATCTCAAGCAGATCGGTCTGGCGTGTCAGAATTATCACGACACGTACAAATGTTTCCCATCGGCCTACATTCGGGGAACCCGGAACTCCGGCGCCGCGAACAACAATGAGTGTTGGGGATGGCAGGTGTTGATCATGCCGTTCATCGAGGCGGGCAATATGTACGAACGCCTCCAGCCGGACCAGTATTCCCTTCAGGCGACCTGTGCGAAGGCGAACCCGAACATCCCGAACCCGGTGCCGGTCTTGCAGACGTTGATCGATTCCTACGTCTGCCCGAGCGATTCCAACGACGGCATCGCGCACCAGAACCGGCACTTTGGAGGCGGCAACGGGACCAATGCGGGCGGCCTCGGCCAGTGGCGGCCCGGACTCTCGACCTACGTCGCCAATCGAGGCGTGAAGGACATGCCGCAGAACTGGCCCAGCGATTGCTACGGCACCATGTTTTACGACAGTGAAATCAACATGGCGAAGGTTTCCGACGGGACCTCGAACACGCTCCTGGCGGGAGAACGCGATACGCTCTACTGTCGCTCGGGAACCTGGATCGGGATCCGCAACCCCAATGGCCACCAAGGACGAGGCCTCTGGTACAACATCGCCCATGCCCGGACGATGATCAACTCCCCGACGAATGTCTATAATTGGGGGCACAACAAAGGCTGCGGCGAAAGTTACTCCAGCATGCACCCCGGCGGTGTGAACATGGTCTTCTGCGACGGTTCGGTCCATTTCATTCCCGAAACGATCGACTACGTCCCCAACGGCGTCGGAAATAAGAAGGTCTGGCACAATTTCACGCCGGGCGATCCCGACTATGCATGGTACGGGACGTTCAACAAGCTCGCCCGTCGGAACGACGGCTTCCCCCTCGGCCTCGAATTCTAAGAACGTGTTTTAAAAATCGCTTTTGGCCTTTGCCAGTCGTTTCGTCATGAG
>CAZWCE010000033.1:0-22187 GCA_964632505.1 uncultured Planctomycetaceae bacterium
TCGTGTCAAATCCGACCATGCTCCGACGGCCGTCGTTCCAACTGAGTCAACACGAAGATTCTCTCAAAAAACCGTTTGCCAATCCAGCGGTCATCGCGGACCGTCATAGGGATGCTCCAGCCGATCGCCCTGGTCGAGCACTTGCCTGTACGCGAGCCGAAACCCCTTCGCAATCCCACAGCCCGAAACGGATGGGACTCTCCCCTGCTGTGCCCCGCGACCGCGGCGGGCCGACTCGCCCCTTGAGAAGATTGACGAATTGAACTACCATCAATTCCCAGAGATCATCGAAGTTTCAACCACGAACCGCCATGGAGCAGAAGAGATGTCACAGCGAGACACGCAGAAGGAGGACGGCAGCCAGCACAACTTGCCGGGAACCTCTCCTCCAATTCAACCAGGATTTCTCGGATTCGTCGAACGCACGGGGAACCGTCTTCCAGATCCGGTTTTCATTTTCGTATATCTGATCGGGATCTTAATGGTGCTGTCAGTAATCTGCGCGTGGGCGGGAGTCTCTGCGGCGCACCCGACGAAAATGGCGGAGGATGATTCCGGGCCTTTGATCCTGACCGCAAAGAGCCTGCTTTCCGCCGAGAACGTTCAAAAGTTCTGGACGGAGATGCCGGCGACGTTCACGCATTTCCATCCGCTCGGCTACGTGCTGGTTGTCATGCTGGGCGCCGGAGTCGCCGAACGCTCAGGGCTGTTCGCCAGCGGCATCAGATCCTCCATGCGTCACGCGCCGAAAGTGCTGCTGACCCCGATCGTCGCCCTTGTCGCCATGCTCTCAAACCATGCGGCAGACTCCGGCTATGTTGTGGTCATCCCACTGGCCGCCATCATCTTCGCCGCGGCAGGGCGCCATCCCCTGGCGGGGATTGCGGCTGCATTTGCCGGTGTTTCCGGAGGATTCTCGGCCAACTTCACTCCGGGGGCGCTCGATGCCTTGTTGTTTGGCGTTACGGAGGCGGCTGTGGAGGCGGCGCAACTCCAATCGAGTTGGACGATGAACATCGCCGGGAACTGGTTTTTCATCATAGCCCTGTTGGTGATCTACCTGCCCGTGATCTGGTATGTCACGGACAAGGTCATCGAACCGCGGCTCGGCAAATGGATTCCTGGCGATGCGCACAAGGATTCCTTTGGCGAAGATAGCAAACCGTTGAACGCGGACGAAAAGAAGGGACTGCGCTACGCAGGTTTGGCCATTCTGGGTGTTTGCCTCCTTTGGTTGTTTATGACCTTTGGACCCGGCACGCCGTTGCTGAATGATGGCCCGGGCACCGAGGGCCAAGCCTGGTATGTTACGGCAACCCCGTTTTTCCAATCCCTCGTCGGCGGATTCATGATTCTCTTCTTGGCGGCGGGCTGGGCCTATGGAGCGGCGGCCAGGACGATCAGGTCCGGCGATGATCTGGTCTCGATGATGACCGAGGCGATGAAGGACATGGGCTACTACCTCGTCCTCGCCTTCGCGGCCTCGCATTTTGTCGCGATGTTCAACTGGTCGAATCTGGGGCTGATCAGCGCCGTTCTCGGCGCCGGCGCCATCGAATCCAGCGGCCTGCCGCTGCCCATCGCCCTCGGATTGATCGTGCTGTTCGCGGCATTGCTGAATCTGTTCGTGGGATCAGCGAGCGCGAAGTGGGCGTTGCTCGCGCCGGTATTGGTGCCCATGCTCATGTTATTGGGGATCAGTCCGGAAGCAGCCACCGCCGCCTACCGGGTGGGCGATGGAGCCACAAATATTATCACGCCCTTGATGGTCTACTTCCCGCTCATTCTGGTCTTTGCGCAGCGTTGGCAGAAGGATTTCGGAATCGGATCGCTAACCGCAATCATGATCCCGTATTCCATCTGGATGTTGGTCATCGGAGTGGTCCTCATTATTTTCTGGATCGCGCTGGGAATCCCCCTCGGCCCTGGCTCGCCAGTGGAAATCGAGTTGCTGGATACGAATCCGTGATCACGAATAGGGCATAATGTATAGTAGGAATTGCTGATCCGTTCCAACGAGTGATGCAAAGAGAGGACGTCTCGATCATGGACTAGGCAAAGCTATTCGAATATGTCAGTTCGATGAGACGGCTCACCATGAGGGGTGTCGGCCGGACTCTCTGTGGTTGATGAACCGGGATTCCGTCGGGTGAGTGGCTTGGAAGCAATCGCCTCGTTATTACCCATCGCCAACCAACGGACGCGCTCCGTCGATACGAAAATGGACGAGATATTGCGTTTTGTCCTCATAATAGTCGTCAGGGAGGTTCCGCCGCCGAAGAGCCTTTATCTTCTCTTGATCGTCTTCTTGCCCAACCTTGGTTAGCGAGAGCCTCTTACCGACGTATTCGTCGCCTTCTTCGATGAAAAGGTAAGCCGCTTTCGGGTTCGCCATGATATTGGCGTGCGACAATCGATCATTCATAATAAACGAAACCGTGTTGTCGTCGTGATCGTTCAAGAATCGGGGGTGTGCATAGATGGCGACGTCCACCTTCCCATCGGCGTCGGCGGTGGCAAGGACACCGATGCCTTGGGCGTTCTCGAAATACTCTTTCATGCTGGTTGTTCCTTTCTTGCGTTAGGGAACTTCCTTCGCCAGTTCCGCTTCGATGACCTCTAGGACGGCCGGATCATCGGGCTTGGTTTTAGGAGAAAACCGGGCGACAACTTCTCCGTCCCGTCCGAGGATGAACTTCTCGAAGTTCCAGCTAATCTTGCCCGGTCCGACGGGTTCCGTCTCTAGTGCGGTCAAGGTTTTGTAAAGGTCGTAGGCATTCTGGCCATTCACTTTCACTTTGGCAAACATGTCGAAGGTCACGCCATAGTTGACACGGCAGAACTCCTCGATCTCCTCAGCGGTTCCCGGCTCCTGCTGAAGGAACTGGTTGCATGGGAAACCAAGAATTGCCAAACCGTCCTCGGCATACTCTTCGTGCAAAGCCTGGAGTTGTTCGTACTGCGGCGTCAGCCCACACTTGCTGGCCACGTTGACGATCATCACCACTTTGCCTTGGTGCTTCGCCAGCTCCACGTCCTCGCCACTCAGGGACTTCATGGTAAAACTCAGCGGCTTGGAAACCTTCCGCGTTTCCTCTTTGATGGGTTCGGGGTTGTTGGGTTCGGGCGATGAACATCCCGGCATGAGTACCGCGGTCAGTAATATCAAAGCGTGCTTCAACATGTATCTGTCTCCCTCCTGCTTATCAGCATAGCGGCTAGTTACTATCCAAGTCAATTATAGTAAGCCGGCCTGGCCAAGACGTGTGCCTACCCTTGGGTGTCGAAAGACAATGCAGATCTCTCGTTGACGAAAGATATAACGATATTTTCGTGGACAGTTGGTTTAGAGCAATTACGCTCACGGTGAGGGTCATTCATCATTTCCAAATCGAAGAGTCAACGGGTCGAGGCTCATTCTTGGAACAGGCGAAATGGCTTGCTTCGCTTGACATTCTAGGTTATGGACTGCTGCGGAAAGTATTATTCAAATTCGCAAAAATCGTGGCCCCTCGCTTCATGCAGTGACGTCCGTAGGGCCGGGCTCTCCCTGTTCGTCCGGGGTTCACAATAGATACGACGCTCAATAACATTGCGTCAACAGTCAACCAGGAAATGGTGTGCACCCCTTTCTTTCTATGGTCTAATGAAATAGAATCCCATCCAGGGAATCACTATTCCAATCAAACGCTTCCGCCGACCTTTTTGTTCTCTGTCAATCCGGAAGTGCGCCTCGTATTGTTATCCCTGAAGCATTTTGAGATTCTACCAACGAACTGTTCCTCGATTTAAGGAAAAGATAGGATGTCGAAAAACATGAAAGATCTTCGAGTTGATCTTTGCGCTCGCTTGCGATTTTCCAACTATGGTGCGGTGGTTCTTGGGATGATACTTGCGGCGAGCGTGTTCAGCCGGGGCGTCTCCGGGGGCACTGCTCAACCGACCAATCCGAACATTCTTTTCATCTTGGTGGACGACCAAGGTTATTACGATCTCGGCTGTTACGGAGCCACCGAGGTCGAAACCCCCCGCATCGATGAATTGGCGGAAAACGGAGTACGATTCACCGACTACTATGCTGCGGCTCCGATCTGTTCTCCTTCTCGTTCCGGATTGCTCACGGGGCGCTACCCGAGACGCTACGGCATGGAAGTTTGGGTGCAACGTGCCGATTCAAATCGGGGTATCCCGAGTTCAGAGTTGATGATCGCCGAACTGCTTCATGCCAACGGATATGCCACGGCCTGCATCGGGAAATGGCATGTCGGTTTTGCTGATGCGATGTTGCCTCGCCGGCGAGGTTTCGACCACTACTTCGGCATTCTCCATAATCTCGATCCGGTTGAAGTGGTCTATTTTCAGGATCAAGGCGGCGTTCCTCTTCTTCGAAATGGAAAAGTGGTGAAGAGGCCGGCAGAGCCTTCCGAACTCACCCGGCTTTACACCGAGGAAGCGATTCAATTCATTAATGAGAAAAGGGATCAACCCTGGTTTCTCTATTTGCCGCATACCATGCTCCATCGTCCGGTCGGCGCGGGACCGGATTTTCTCGGCAAGTCCTCCTGGGGCCTTTATGGCGATGCGATCGAAGAACTTGACTTTTATACAGGTTATTTGATCGACGAACTTGATCGCCTCGGACTATCGGAAAACACGCTTGTTGTTTATGCCTCGGACAATGGCCGGGGGCCGGGACGCCATCCGTCGCAACCGATGCGGGGAAATAAGCTGACGACCTACGAATGCGGCATTCGAGTTCCATGCATCGCCTCCGGAGGAGGAGTACGGTCGGGTCATGTTTCGAGCGAACTGGTTCATGCCATGGACTGGTTCCCGACACTGGCCACTTACGCCGGAGTGAAGGTCCCGGAGGATCGCGTGCTGGACGGGCGCGATTTGACACCATTGCTGACGGGAAAGACGGATACCATCCCGGAGCCGGAATCCGACGCTTCGCTCAATGTGGACGTTCCTGTGCGACGCCCTTGGAATCCGCCGGGGGAATGGGCCTCCTTGTTTTCCCGCGATGAATATGTGAATGCATTTTTCTATCATGGTGCGGAAGGTCAGCTCTCCGCAGTTCGATCGGGCAAGTGGAAATTAATGCTCAGTCCCTCGTTACAGCTTTATGATCTTCAGTCCGATCCGGGCGAATCCAAACCGGTTCGTAACGGCAAGGTCATTCGCAAACTTCGCGGCATGGCGGTGATGTTTCAGGAAGAGATGAACCGACCGGTCGCTGAGAGCATACCATGAAGGACCTTTCACAACTTCCATTGATGCCCCATTCTCGAAATGAAGCAGGTCACGGCGCGGCATATCGATTTCAAGACAATGCGCATGGAGATCGTTCGATGAAGGCGGCCACAAGAGTTCTGTATCCATAGGAGTGAAGCGATGGTCCTTTCGGTCGGGCTTCAATTGGTCATCGGTGCGGTAGCGATTTCCTGCTTGATGGTGTTGCTCTGGCTCGTCCAGCGGCGGACCGGCAACGCCGGAATCGTCGACGCCGGTTGGGCGTCCGGGATCGGGATGCTCGGCGTTTTCTATGCCTTCACCTCCGATGGATTTCTGCCGCGACGAGCCGTGGCTGGAGTTTTGATCGCCTTGTGGTCGTCCCGGTTGGCTTACTATATTCTGGTCGATCGGGTCCTGGGACGCCCCGAAGAGGGCCGCTACCAAACGCTTCGCAAGAAGTGGGGCGCGAAAGCGGAGTTGCAGTTTTTTTGGTTCTATCAGAAGCAGGCGCTCACGGTGGTTTTCTTCTCGCTTCCGATGCTGGCGATCGCACATCATCCGGTGGACCGATGGACGCAATGGGATACCGCCGGAGTCTTGCTCTGGGGATTTGCCGTCTGGAACACCATCCTCGCCGACCGGCAACTCGCTCGATTCAAGCAGCGTCCCGACTCGCGTGGGAAGACTTGCCGCGAAGGATGGTGGAGGTATTCCCGCCATCCCAACTACTTCTTCGAATGGCTGCACTGGTGGTCGTATGTCTTGATCGCCTTAGGAGCCCCTTATGGGTGGTTGACGATCATCGTCCCCCTTGTCATGCTGTACTTCCTGCTCTGCGTGACCGGCATCCCTCCAACCGAAGCCCAGGCCGTTGCCAGTCGCGGGGAAGATTATCGCATCTATCAACAAACGACCAGCCCGTTTGTACCGTGGTTTCCCAAAAAGGACCCGTCGCATGTCCCTGATTGATCTCGCCGAACGAGGTGTCTTGCCCGACCGTTTGATTCGTTTGGGAATCCGTCACTTGTTGGCCGAAGGAAATCGACGGCGACGCCGTTGCGAGTTGGAATCTCCCGGAGAATCGTTGCGGCAGTTTCTCGGCATGTTGCGCGACAGTCCGATCGCGATTGAGACCGATTCGGCAAACCGGCAGCACTACGAAGTTCCCACGGAGTTCTTTCGTCGTGTTCTCGGACCTCGCATGAAGTACAGTTGCAACTACTATCCCAGTGCCGACACTTCGCTGGCGGAAGCGGAAGAGGCGATGCTCGCATTATTCTGCGAGCGTGCCGAGATCGAAGACGGCATGGACATTCTGGAACTCGGTTGCGGCTGGGGCTCCTTGGGCTTGTGGATTGCACGGAACTATCCCCATTGCCGCGTTCGCGCCATTTCCAATTCTCGGACCCAACGGGAATTCATCACCGCGCAGTGCCGAGAACTCGGCATCGGCAATCTGACCGTCGAGACGGCGAACGTCGCGGATTACCGCCCGGAACAGCTGTTCGATCGGGTCGTTTCGATCGAAATGTTCGAGCATGTGCGGAACCATGAGTTGCTGATGTCCCGCATTGCCGATTGCCTCGTCGAAGGTGGGAAGTTGATGGTCCACCTCTTCTGTCACCACCGTTTCGCGTACCCTTATGAAACCGAAGGGGAAAAGAACTGGATGGGCCGCCATTTCTTTACCGGCGGGGTCATGCCTTCGGTCGACTTATTGCTTTATTTCCAACGCGATCTACTCTTGGAGGATCACTGGCGTATTTCCGGCTTACACTACAGCCGAACACTTGAGGCGTGGCTCTCCCGGTGCGATGCTCAGCGTTCGGAACTGCTTTCCCTGTTCGAACGAGACCTGGGAGATCGGGAAGGGAAACGACAGTTACAGCGGTGGCGCATGTTCTTCATGGCTTGCAGCGAACTTTTTGCCGACGATGCCGGCTTGGAGTGGTTCGTCTCGCACTATCGTTTCATCAAACGGTGAGGAGATTATTCATGTTCTTTTATCTCAAGCTCTACGCGGCGACGCTGTTCGGCTTTCTGGTGATCGACATCATCTGGCTGGGCTTCATCGCTTCCAGCTTCTACCGCAAGCACCTCGGGTTCCTCTTGGCCGATCAGCCCAATTGGTCGGCCGCCGGAGTGTTCTACTTGCTTTTCATCGCAGGGCTGCTCGTCTTCGCCATTCTACCCGGCCTCGAGGCGGAGTCCTTCCGCAAGGCTCTTTTTCTCGGCGCTTTCTTCGGACTGGTGACCTACGCGACCTATGATTTGACGAACCTAGCGACGGTCAAGAACTGGCCCTTGATCGTCACGATCGTCGATATGGTCTGGGGGACGCTGCTCGCCGCCTCGGTGAGTGGCATCGGCTACTTCGCCGGACGCCTATTACGTTGAACATGGCGGGGTGATCAGGTCAAGACGGCATTCCGGTTTCGCCATCAGCATTTGAACATCACCGATTTTGCGTTCGAGAAATCCTCCCCGGCAGTAACAGAAGTAGAATTCCCACATGCGAAGGAACTCGTCGGAGAATCCGAGTCGGTGGATGTCGTCGCGACGAGGATTGAAGCGTTCCCGCCATGCGGCAAGCGTTTTGGCGTAGTGGGAGGTCAAGTCTTCCAGATGGACCAGCCGCATATCGGTGCCCCCGGCAAGACAGTCGCAAATCAACTGGATCGAGGGGAGGCAACCGCCTGGGAAGATATACCGTTGGATGAAATCGACGGATCTTCGGTAGCGTTCGTAATGCTGATCGGCCATGACGATCGCTTGGAGAAGCATCAAGCCGTCTGGTTTGAGACGCTCGGAGCAGATACGGAAGTACTCTCGGAAGTAATGATACCCGACCGATTCGATCATCTCGATCGAGACCAGTTTGTCGTACTCTCCGGTGAGGAGGCGGTAATCTTCGCGGAGAACGTCCACTCGAGCGCCGAGCCCGGCTTCGTCGATCAGCCATTTCGTGTAGTCGTGCTGCTTCCGGGAGATCGTGGTCGTGGTAATGCGACACCCATAGTGCGAGGCGGCATAGTGCGCGAAACCACCCCACCCCGTCCCGATTTCCAGCAGATGATCTTCGGAGGAAAGTTCCAGCTTCCGACAGATCCGATCGTACTTTTCGAGCTGTGCCTCCCCGAGGGTGCTGCTGGTCGCCTCGGGAAAGACCGCGCATGAATAAGCCATCGTGTCGTCGAGAAAGAGCGAAAAAAACTCATTTCCCAAATCATAATGGGCGGCGATGTTTCGCCGGCTTCCGGAGAGCGTGTTCCGACGAAGGACATGCCGCAAGCGGTCCGCCATTTTTCCAAACTTGGCAACGGGCCCTTCCACACGAGCCGATAGCAACCGATTGCGACAGAAGAGCCGTACCAAGGCCACGAGATCATTACACGTCCAGTCCCCTCGGATGTAGCTTTCGGCTGCTCCGAGACTGCCCATGGAGATCAATTGCCGGTAAAAACGCCCATGGTGGATCTGGATCTCGATTTCCGGTTTCGCTTCCCCGTCCGGACCAAAAGTGTACGACGTCTCTCCCTCCCGCAAAACGAGCCGACCTTTTTGCAGGGATTTCAGTTTCCGAAAAATGAATGACCGTGCCGTACGATCGAGGAACCGACGACACGATTGCGACGGCTTTCGGAAAGGAATAGCGGTTTGGTTCATGATGACGGCCCCTCCGAACTATCGAAGTTCTCGGGGTGGGGGTAATAAGGGCAGCGTTTTCGCCAGAGCCGGAAGGCCTGCCAATAGATGTAGAAGACAACTTGCCCACTCATCCAAGGATGGGTCATCAGCAAATGACGCAGATTAGCGCGGTTCAGCTCGCGGCGTTTGAGTATCAGGTTGACCTCAAAAAAGGGGCGCTGTTCTTCTGGATGATTCTCGATCGACACGGTCAGTTGCTTTGCCGGTCGTGACAAACGCCAACTGTAATCCATGTTCATATTCATAAAGGGTGAGACATGGAATCCCTTGGGATGCCGAAATTGGAGTTCGGGACCGAAGCTTTCGCGGATACGATCGTCTAGAACATACCAGTGGTGCTCAAGCCACGGAGTGTTGGAGACCTCCGCCACGACGGCATCCACCTGCTCGCCCCCTTCCTCGAAACAATAGTATAGGCTCAACGGGCTGAAAGAGTAGCCCCAGTGACGCAGAAACGTCAGCAAGCGAATCGGACCGGTCGGACGACGATCGCCGCGCTGCTCGACCAAATCTCGGACCGATTCCGATAGAGAAGATCGTGGGTTCCCTAGGTGATCGCTCCGAAGAAAAGAAGCGGGCGCGAATTTCGTGCCTTGAATACCTGAACGACGACCAATCAACTCGGGCAGCTCCTCCAGATCGAGATAGGCGAGATAGAGCCGGTAACGGAATTCATTCTTGGCGGGAAGCAACCGTCGGTGCTGTACATGTCCTACATAGAGGCAGCTTTGCATTGGTCCAACTGCTTTCCAAAACATTTTGCGACCGCCAGAGCGCTGTTGACGCCATCCTCATGAAAACCGTTTCCCCAGTAGGCACCGCAGTAATAGGTTCGCTTTACGCCGTTGATTTCGTGCCATCGACCTTGGGCGGCAAGCGCACGGGGAGAGTAGGCCGGGTGATGGTATTGGAATCGACGGAGGATTTTGGAAGGATCGAGATCTTCCGTCCCATTCAAAGTAACACAGATGGGGTCCGGCGAAACATGCCCTTGCAGCCGATTTAGGTTGTAGGTGACTACCGGCGGCCGTCCGATCTCTTTGGGAATTCGGTAATTCCATGAGGCCCAGGCTCTCCGGCATTTGGGAAGCGGGGCGGAATCCACATGTAATGCCGTGTCGTTAGGCTGATAGGGAAAGGCTCCGAGGATTTCGCGCTCGCACTGCGTGGCATCATTGAGCATCTCCAACGATTGATCGGCATGGGCGGCCATCACCACGGAGTCGAAATCGAGTGGTTCGGCATTTTTCGCCGTGATCGTAACTCGATCGGCATGGCGTTGGACCGCAATCACGGGACGTTTCAATCGAATGCGGTCGGTAAAGGGGCGTGTCAACGCTTCGATATATCGGATGGCCCCACCATCGATTGTCTTCCACTGGAAATGACCGCGGACCGTGAGAAGACCGTGGTTATGGAAAAAGCCGAGGAGAAAACGAGCGGGAAAGTCGAGGAAGCATTCCGGGGAGGCCGACCAAATCGCCGACCCCATTGGGATGAGATACCACTCGATCAATTGTCGGCCGAAACGGCCCTCCTTCAGATATTCCTTCAATGTCAGATCCGGATCCAAAACCCCGCTTTCGACCAGGCGAATCGACTGCCGATTGAAGCGGAGAATCTCTCGAAGCATGCGATAGAAGCCGGGACGAAATAGATTTCTCCGCTGACTGAATAAACCGCTCAGCGAACCGCCTTGGTACTCAAGCCCCGTCCGATCGCAACGTAGACCGAAGCTCATATCGCTTAGTCTCGATGAAACTCTCAGGTGTTCGAGCATACGAATGAAATTCGGATACGTGTGGTCGTTGAATACCATGAAGCCGGTGTCAACCGCGTATCGCTTTCCGAAAACATCGACCGAAACGGTGTTGGTGTGTCCTCCGGCGTAACTTTCCGCTTCGAAGACTTCGATCTCGTGTTCCTCGGAGAGGAGTCGCGCGGTGAGCAGCCCGCTGATTCCCGCTCCGATAATGGCGATTTTCATCGGTCACTTCCGTTTCCACATGTGCCAAGGCAGGGGCTCTCGAAACAAAAGCACCCTGATTGAATGGCGTCTGAACCACTCCCCCCTTTCTATGATAGCTATTGTACCGGGTGGGGGGGCGAGTGTCCACCGCGTGGAGGCGTTGCTTGAAGTGGAAGGAGCCCAAAAGGATTCCAATGAGCCAGCGCGGCATCGCTCTTGTACCGGGCTCTGGATGTTCGCCCTGGGTTCACTATTGATGCGACGCTCAATAAGAGTGTGGACGAGGGGCTGAATCTCTTGCCTACGTGCTGCATATCCTAATTCGACTTGCGGATTCGATTTTGAAGTCCGCAGGTCCCCTTCGGCTCTGACGCTATCGATACGTCACATTGAGAATGACGCGTTTGTAACTGGTCAACGGTGGCGTACCGTCGTCGGTGACTTCCAGGATCACATGGATCGTGCGATCGCTGAAAACGCGCGGAGCGGTCAGCTCCGCCTCGGCTGAATCGGCGTTCTCGATCGAAACAGGCCCTTTCCAGGAGCCCGGCTCCGGGTAGACCCACCAGCGATATGCGAGGGCGTCGCCGTCGGGGTCACGCGATCGGTCGGCGGAAAGCACGACGCGCTGACCGCTCCTGACCGGCAAGTCGACAACCTCGCTTGAATCATCCTCGACAAAGGCCGCGATGGGAGGATGATTCGCGTCGCCGTAACGCGGCGTGACCGACCAGTCCATGCGCGCCGCGAAGTCGTTTTGGAATACCTCACGCCAACGGAAGAGCGACGCCATCGTGCTATTCTTGTAGGTAGTTCCTTCATAACTCCAACCGTCGGGCGCTTCGGTGTGCATGCGGTAAGGGCGATGCTGGACCTGCGGCTCAGCGTAACGTTTCGAGAAGGCTCCGGCGTTGACGGTCTTCCAAGCATTGAAACGCCCGCCCCAATTGCCCTGCTGCATCCTTTCCGGGTCGGAAAGCCCATTGGGCAATAGATAGAGAAACGCCGGCGTGTCGCCCTCATACTTGTACTTGCGCGGCACGTAGAGCGCACCGAGCGGCCCGTGCGATTGGACATTCTCGGCGATCCATTCGTCGTCGAATACCTTGAGATTCGGTCCCGTCACTTCCGGAGGAAACGGTCGGTGAACGCGCTTGGAGATCGCCTGAAATTGCATCACCGATCTCAGGTAAAGGATCTCCGGAAACTCGTGGCAAATCCACGCGCCCGTGTCGTCTTGGCCGGCGATGTCGTAGACGCGCAGTTTCCGCACGAAGCGTTCGACCTCTTCTTCGCTTCGGTTCTTGCGGACATCCCAGAAGGCTTGCGCCAAGTCGGTCGCCGCCCCCCAGACCGAGATCCAGACCGGTCGAGGATCGGGGCGATCGACCACCTCGATGATATGCCGCGAGGCAGGCGTGCTTTTTCCGTCGCCGACCGAAGGCATGAAACGTGTGGGCGATCCGTCCTTCACGAGGCGGCGCAGATCGTCCGGCGCAGGGTAGCCGGGGTCGTGCGCGAGAAGATTCTCGTAGACCGCTTCGTAAGCGTCGATTCGCTTATGAATCTCGGGAACGTTGGTTCCCTGGCGGTTGGCGGTCGCAAGCAACCCTTCGATCTCCAAATCGTTGGCGTAGAGCAGCAACCGCACCATGGACTGCTGGTCGTCCGGATCGCCGCCGATGTCGGTCGTGATGATCACGCGATGTTTCAAACGGGGTCGAAGATCGATCTCCGCGCCCATGCCGGTCGACGCGAAAAGGATCAATAAAGGAAAAACGGTGCTGAAGAAACCCTGCCATGGAATGAAATTTCTCATCGAAATGTCTCCGGGGATATGCTTTGCATTCAAATTCGACTTCGGCTCGATCGCTCTGGAAGATCGTCGTCACAAGGAACTCGCCGGACGAGTCCGCGTTCCAACAGTGCGACCGAACATCCGTGCCTTAAGCAACATTGCCGTCATATACTGTTACTATATATAATAGTGTCTTCATTAGATTGCAAGATTTCTCGACGCAGGTGAGCCGAAAAGGGGAAATGCACCTTGAGGCAGTGGGTGCGATTCAGGGAAGATCGATGCCGTAGTGGGCCGGCTCGACCAAAGCGCAGAGCGAAATCACCAACCATCCCGATGTCTCCCATGTTATGATAGGAGAGAGATACTTCGAGAACTTCTTCCCTTCCCCAATGAGCCGGAAAAAGGCAGCGTTCGATGAACGATATAATGATAGGGATTATTCGCTTCATTGAAGCCGCACAAGACGATGCTCTTATGGAGCTCTCAGAGCGGCCATTTTTCGCCATCGTTCTATTCTTCCGTACGTAGCAACATAAAAAAGTAATTGACCTTGGAAACAACGACACTTGACCGGGATATTCTACTCATCTGGTCTAGTGCAGACGTTTTGTCGCGACTGTTCATGGGGGCGTGCAAAGAAGAGGATCCGTGTTTGCCGACCAGGGATTGCCGGTTCCGATCGTATTCCATTCCGCGTCGGTTGTGCGTCTCTTCCAGGCCTGATGATCATCGCTGCGAAGCTAGCCTCGTCGTGGAATGCCGGCGGTGATGGTTCACAATATGTTGCTCCGAGCCAGATTTTCGGCGCCGAGGATTTTGTGGCCAACCGCCTTTCAGATAGCAAGCGTTTCTCGTTTCGAATTCAGTCTCACGGTGAAGCCAGAGGCGCTGCGTCGATTTTTCAAAAAATGCTGGACAACATCCGATGAAATGGATAGAATCATCAGATCATTCTTGCACACCACGAAGCGCCGAATCGCGAGGGAATCCCTCGTCATAAATATTCGTTTTTTGCGGTCTTTTTTCGTCACTCATCGCTCATCTTTGGCTGATCGCATTTTGTCGTCCCTCGGCTCGCCTTTTGCCGCCCGAACGTTGTTTCGACGTTTTCGTGGTAAAAGCCGATGTCATATTCCCCGCGGCTTCTTTCTCGTCTCAGGAGAACGACCATGCCCAAAAAGGCTTTGCCATGCTATTCTCTATGCCTCCTTTTATGCTTCACTCTTCTTCCATCGGCGGAAGCGGAGCTTCCCAAAGTGGTTCTCGAGACGATGTCTCAGGCGGCGGAGGATTTGAAGGCCAATCGACCTTCGACGCTCTCGGATGCCCAGAAGTCGTTATTGGTCTGGTACAACGACGATATCAACCGGGCGGAAATGAGCGGTTGGTTCGAGGGGAATCCCGATCTTTATCAGGCATCGCAACAAGTCCACGCGGAAGTGAGTTCGACGGTCGCCGGAAACGTGGCGAACGATGTGAATGCCGGTTTCGATGTCCAGACACGATTGCAACCCGACTTCATGCCCGGCACCGACTCCGATTATATTTTCGAACTCGATCCCAATTCGGCCGATCCGGTGGACGACGTCCGGAAATTACAGCGGGGGTACAACGACAATCTAAATGATTTCATGCGGCGTTCGATCGATAACGATCCGAAAGTGAGAGCGGCACTTGAAGCCGAAGGAGTCCACTTCGAGCCCCGTTCCGACTGGCACCGGAAGCTGGATGTCGACTTCATGGCCGACCCTCGAACCGTGAGCCAGAGCCAGTTCGAAGAGATCGCCAAGTTGAACAACGATGCTTATACGCGGCGGGAAGCGGCCGACTTCGAGCGAATCTCCCGCGCTTCCGACGGCACGGCGGTCACTCCCGAGATGTACACCGGCTACGTGGATGAAATGCGTGACTTCATCAAGAAGAAACGAGACAAGATCGCCAAAATTCGCAAGAATCCCGATCTCTTGAGCGATCCCGACGCCTTGGCCGATTACCATCGACTGATGGCCCAGGAGAATAAGTACATCTCGCGTATCGAAGCGGCCAATAAGCATCTTCGGGGTCAGGAAGGTCTCATGCCCACCACGCGACCACAGGCATCTTCGACGTACGTGGTGCATTACGACGAACAGGGCAAGGCGGTCATCCGGCAGCGTTCGGACAAGACGTTGGCCAAGCGTGCCTCGAGCCGGGTGCATGGCAATCTCGGTATCTCGACAGTGGGTAATACCCTGGGAGGCCAGGTGGAGAATCGGGCGTTGATCGAATTGAGCGAATCGATGGCGGAGGCGGCCCGTCGGAATCCGGCAAGGTGGGGGCGTGCCTCGGAAGATATTGCCCGTATGGTAGAGCATATGTCGCCTTCGGAGAAAGGGAGACTGATTGAAAGCATCAAACGACGTTCGGGGCCTAAGATGGCCGAACAAGTGGCGGAGGCGATGCGGAAAAGGGCCGGCGCGACCGAGGGTGGCGCGCGTGCTCGCATGGGCCGCGCCGCGGGGCAGCTCGACGATGCGCTTCGCGGCGCCCTGGGCGTTTCCGACGATCTGAGCCGGATGGGAAGAATGCGGCGAGGTTTCAACGAAGCGGCTTCAAAGGCGTTGGGAGGGCTCGATCAAATCAGCCGCGGAGCAGTCGCCGTCGAAGTGGTCATGGCCGCGGACAGCATGCGTGATTTGATCACTCATACCATGAAGGCGACAGATCCCAACATCACGGATGAAGAGGCCGACGAGCATTTCGAGAAAGCGATGCAGGCCTCGAAAGCCCTCGTCGCGCAGGGGGCCCTGGGGGCCTTGTTCGAAGCGGTCCCGACCACCGGCGTCGTCTTTCTCGGCTGGACGATCGGATATGATGGAACCAACTACATTCTCACCAATACCGAGACCGGCGAGGTGTTCAATCGAGGTGTCCTCGATTATTTCGACAGTCACAAAAAGGCCCAGGAGGATGCCTGGAATGATATACAAGATTACATAGGCTGGGAAAGTGACCGCAGCCGCGCGGCCGATCAACTGGCCGATCTGGAATCGAGTCTGATCGATGCGATTAAGGAAGGCCGAGTCGTTTTGAAGCCGGGGGGTTCGGTCAAAAACGTGATCGAGATGATCCGTCGAGGAGACATTCTCGGAGCAAGGGAATGGATCGAGCAAGTCGATTCCTCCAATGCGACCGCCATCGTCGATCATTTGCAAGAGGAGCTGCTTTTCCTGTACCAATTGGCTGGAAAGATCAACGCCGATCATGAAAGGATGCAGGCGGAATCTCAAACAGCACAGCAGCAGAGGACCATCGCCAACGGTTACTTGGCGCAGTTGGAAGACCTTCGAGACAAACTTTCCGAGGTGAATACAAACTGCGAAAGGGTCTCGGAATTGAAAGCTCGAATCCAGGAGGATAGCCAAGGCGCGGTCAAGATGGAAAAGTTGGTTCAAGATAGTCTCGGCATGATCGACAGTCGGGCAAAGCGAGCCGATACGGAAGGAGAACGCCAGCGTCTTTTGAGTGCCTTTCGTGTCACTTCGGAGGCGGCGGGAAAAATCGGAGCAGCCGCCCGACATGCCAGAGACCTGAATCAAGAACTGACCGAAATCGTCGAGGCGGCCCAAAAAGCAGGCGTCGAATACTCCCGCGGACAATTGGCGGCCGAACAAGGTCTTTACGCGGCTCAGCAAGGCATCAGTGCCTGCCACCGCGTCGATTCGATCGCCGAACGCCACGCCGAACATTTTCAAGACCTCGCCCAACGACGGGCTTTCCTTTTGGGACAAATCGCGCGAATGAGAGAGGCCCTTGCGGAACAGCCGGCGGCAATCGCGCGTCTCGCCGGCATCGAACAGGGAGTTCAGGGAGTCCGTCCGGGGCCGCCCACCGAATCAGTCACCGCCCGGAGCCGAACCACCCGAGAAGATCTTGAGCATCTTCAGCAGCGATTGCGGTCCATCCCCGCGGAGTTGGTCGATCCCGAGGCGTGCGGTGGACAGGAAACCGAAGACGATGCCGTCGCGGTCGCGGAACAGGCCTCCCGGCAAGCCGACGCTCGCGTAGCGAAATCAGAGCGCGTACTGGACGGTATCGATATCGATTCCCGGGAGGAAGAGATCGACATCACCGAGCTGACTCGAGGCATCCGCAATGTTCCTCCCTCGGAAACGCCCGCGAGGAACGACCTCGACGACCTGACCCGCGGCATTCGCAATCGTCCTCCCGAACAAGACCAGACGCCGGTCACCATCCCGGGCTCGCCTTACGGTACCACTTCGCCGACGGATCCGGAGACTCCCTCGGAAGAGAACGAGAATGATCCCGATTGGCGCGATCGATATCCCAGACCGGTCGTTGAAACCCAACCTCCGACCCATGAGAATGAAAGACCACTTTACGCCATTTACGGGGTCCACCAATTTCCACCGGCCCCGCGTGGAGGAGCGGCGGAGTTTCAGGCGTGGAAACGAAAAGTCTCCGACGCGAGAACCTTCCAACCGGTCTCGAAACCGAGCGGCTACCTCGCTTTTCGGGTCACTGGGGAAATACTGAAACAGTATCGTGAGCATCAGCAAAAGCAGGAAGCCGGAGAGACCGAAGAGCCGTTCTACCTCTTTCGCCCGGCAGGAAAATACCACCAGACCACCTCGATACCGACACCGTCCGGAAAAATGAACGTACCTTTGATGATGAGCTTTGTTCGACTCGAACGAGAGGAACCGGTCTGGGTACGGGAAACCACCATCGGTCTCCAAGAAGGCTCTTGGGCCGGACGCATCGAAACGCTCTCCGATCCTCAAACCCTCGGTTCCTGGAGCACGAAGTTCCAAGGAAACGAGGTGCATTTCGGTCCCTTACAGTACGATGGCGAAGAAAATTGGAAGCCGGCGACTCGTGAGCAAGCGGTGCAATTTATGCGTTTTCTCATTCGAGCGCTCGAAAGTATGTTCCGGTAGTTCCTGCCGTGGGGTAGAGCGTCCATGGCAAATTCATGCGCATCGGTTGAGGAGATAGGATGATGGTATTGAATTTCATGAAGAAGGGGGGGGCGATTCTCCTCGCCTTATTCGTTCATAGTGTTTCTTTCTCGGCGGAAGCCGGGCAGGAACGCGATATCAAGGAGTTCTTCGGCATCAGTCCAGGCATGTCGCAGGTCGAGGCCTTTGCTGAAGAGAACTGGAAGGAAGCGCCGGTCGCCATGGGCAGTTCTGCCAATGGGCTGGTGCATTATGAATTTGAGATCGATCCCTGGGAAAAAGTGATCGTCTATCTCGTCGATTTCACAATCGTCGGCATCGATCTGATTCCTCCCTCGAAATACACCGCACAAGAGATCGGAGAAGCGTTTGAGTTGGGTACACTGAAAAAGATCGAAAGTATCCCTCCTCTGGCCGATTTCGCGATGACTCGGTTCCAGGGCGATTGGTTGGAATCGCCTCGCGCGTATGTCCTCCTGAAAATAGAACAAGATGATGCCCCCTCGCTGGTCGAACGGATTCGATTTTTCGGAAACAAGCCGTTCGATCTGAAAAAACCGACGCCACCGGATCCCGATCTGCCCGAGGCCCCTGTCGTTCCTCCACCACCACCGGCACCGATGCCGGGAAAGGTCTCATCGCCGAATGAAAAAAGCAAAAATGAGTCTCCTTCGATAAAAGTCCCCCCCTCTTCCCGGAAGACGATGAAATTCCACGATGCCGTTCCAGGCGAGACGACGCGTGATCAATTGCGCAACCTTCCAAAGTGGAAGAGCCCTCTCAGAACGGTCGATAACAGCGTCGACTTCGATTTCTACGAATATTTCCAAGTCACGCCGACAGGAAAACAAAGGATGGGATATCGAAAATATGAACAAATGAAAAACCTTGCAGAGAAAGGGGCACTCAGCCACGAACAGGCAAAGAAGTGGGAAATCATGCGCGATCCCCTCGGCCTCAACGGCGTGACGCTCCTCTATTACGATGGAATCGCCCCTTGGGAAAAAGTGGTGATCCAAGTGCAGGAGGGGCTTGTTTGGAACATCGACGCATTTCCGCCGGCTGGAACGACCGTCGAAGAGATCGAAAATTCGGCCCTCGATCTTCGTGAGCCGATGGTCGATCGCGAGGACGCCCTCGATGTCGAGCCCGGCCGGGAAGTGATTGCAAAAGAATCGCAGGCCGAAAGAATACTTCCCTTTTATACACCCCAGGGATTGCGTGTCGGACCGGTCAGTTTCCCCTCTCAGTTGCGCTATGTCGAATACGGTAATCGGCGAGTTGGACTGTTTTATCACCCCAGAAGGAACTCTTTCGATCCTGGAAATCGTTCAGTGGGGGAAGTCAGAATGGTTCGCTTTTTCGCCGATGTCCCGGAACGCTACCCGATTTTGGGGATCTCTCTACAAAAAATTTCCAGCACAGGAAGTTTTCCCAAATCATTTCAAAGGGAAGAACACGTCGCGGTCACCGCTATCATCGGGGATTCTTCCGCGGAGAAAGCCGGTTTTCAAGTCGACGACATCCTTCTTTCGGTCAATGGTCGAGAAGCGAAGGATGTTCAACAGACTCGCCGTCTGGTGCTGGATTGTCCCATCGATTCTCCCAGCGAGTTTCTTATCTGGCGCGATAAGGAAATGCGCACGATCCACGCAGCTCCGATCATACAGCCGATCCCGCAGGCCTATTCGCGTCGATGCGGTTTCTTTCTCGAACATCAAGCACCAGAGGCGGCCATTCGGGACGCGAACGTTGTATTGGAAATCGAACCGGAGAATGTTCCGATGCTCGTGAATCGAGCGGTCGGGTACGAGGCTTGCAAGGATCACGAACGCGCGGAGGCCGATTTGGATCGTGCCGTCGAACTCGACGACACCTTCGCCCCTGCTTACGCCAACCGTGGTCTCCTTTCGGAAAAAAGAGGAGAAAATGCTCAGGCGCTGGAGGATTACTCCAAGGCGTTGCGTTTGGCTCCCAACTATCGCTTCGCCTACCGTGGTCGTGCCCGATTGTATCGCAAACTGGGAGAAATCGAGAAGGCAGCCGAAGACGAAGCGATCCTTCAAAAATTAGAAGCCGAGAACGCGGGACTTTGAGCTTTTTGCACCACCATTAGGCCGGTCGACTGTCCGACTCGAAGAGGATGAAGATGACCAGCGAAATGAATTCGTTCTCCAGGGCAGCATTTCAGGTCAGCGATTTCCCATGACGAAAAGCGCAATCTTTCCGAAACTTGGCATTGATGGCTTCTTCGCGCGATTCTCCGTTTTTTCAGGCTCAGTTCACGAAGATAGCAAACTCCGTCATATTGATAGGTAATGGTCGCAAAGGCACGATCGAAATCCAACTCCCGGCGATCGATGAACAAAATCCCCCGAGAATCGACCAACAAGCAAGGAAGTTTCTGAACTTCATGTTTGTCTCCCGAAGTTCAAAAGAGCGGCGTGAAAAAATAATATCCACAAGTAGCGTTCGAGGGTCTATTCAACGGCGTTGGGCAGCGCGTTGGAGGG
This sequence comes from uncultured Planctomycetaceae bacterium, assembly GCA_964632505.1. Taxonomy (GTDB): domain Bacteria; phylum Planctomycetota; class Planctomycetia; order Pirellulales; family Thermoguttaceae; genus CAZWCE01. Next base: position 20,191 of record CAZWCE010000033.1, read on the forward strand.
GCTCCCACCGGAGGCGATGGCAAGAGCAGAACCTGAACCACCAGAACATCTACTTCCCCCATTCCTCGAATGATAATTTGATTCGATCCAGCATCGGTTTCGATTCGTTCTCCGTCGTATCGGTGACACGGAATTCAAATCCGAAACCGAATCCCGAGGGCAAATTCGTCAAATCGATCTTCGCCGGAGAAACCTCAACATGTTTTGAGAGTTCTTTCGCGTAGTCGTACGTTTCTTCGACTTCCCTCCAGTCGGTCCACTGGTCGAGGTCGCCGTCATTATCGGTGTCGACGCCGACGCGCACCTCGACCTTCTTTACCCATGGCCCCGGGCTTACCCAATCCGTCTTTTGTTGAGTCCACAGATAGAACCGCCCCTCGGCAAAGCCGATATCGGGGTCGGGATGCCCACTGCCGATCTGGCCGCACCAATGAAAGGGTTCATTGATGTCGCTGCTGGTGAACCGGGCGACCGCCATTTTGTGACCGCCGATCGGATCGAAATCGCCGAAGAGATAATATTGCGAGCCGATGCAGATGGCCGCCCAATCACCGTAGGCCTCCTGCTCGGGCTCATGCACCTGGTACTCGGCGATATTTGTTTTGAAGTCCGGATGCTGAAGCCAGTGCGGATGTTTATAAGTGGCCATCTCACCGGTAGGCTCGGTTCGATTGTCCACTGCGGGGGCGAGGATCTCGTAGCCGATCGGGCCATCGTCACTCACCGCATGACCGGCCAGAGGGGAATCCCACGACCGCTTGCTCGCGTTGATGGGGCTCCAATCCTCGTAGATCACATGGAAACGACCTTGCTTGTCGAGGATGAACCCCGCATCCGAACCATCGGACGGATCCTGGAACGCCATGCCGAGGTTTTTGCCGGGCTTGCCGTCGGTCAAATCTTCGTCCACGTAAACGTGCGGATCCTGGTCGTTGGGGTAGTCGTAGAAAAGATACACCTTGCCGTCGACTTGCTCGGCGGAGGTTACCCAACGAGAGAAACGCTCGGTGACCGGCCCGTGGTGCACCCAGTGGACCATGTCGCGACTCTCCCAGGCATGATATCCGCCGGTGTCTTTTTTCAGCCCCCCCGGGGCTCGGAATTGATTCGCCCATGGCGTGGTGAGTAGAGGAACATCGAATCCCTCGAGCTTTGCCGGCTGGGGAATGAACGGCTCATCGGTTTTTCCTTGGCCGCTTTTATTCCGAACGCCGGGCTTGCCGTAACGCCCGAAGGCCCAGTAGTTGTCCGGTCCCATCTGCAGGAAGACCGGCGCGTCCTGCAAATTCGCGGGACCAAGGTTGTCGATCGGTTTCCAGTTCTGCCAGATGGGCGACTGTTTCACCACAATCGATTTCGCGTTTTGCTTGTGCTCGAATCGAATGATCTTGCTGCGGAATGTCCCGGTCTTTTCAACCAACGCTGCCATTCCTTCTTCGATTTCGAGACCGGTTTGGTCGGCCGTCGCCTCGGACCACTCTTGTTGCGTATCGATGCCCCAGTCCGAGACACCTTCCGTTTCCTCCATCACAACAACAAAATTCGGTTTCTGTGAGGGGTTGCCGGCGAGTTCTTCCGCCTTCGTGAAGTGGTCCGCCGAGGACAGCAGCATCGGAAAGATAAGACAAAATGATGTTCGAAAATGAAAACTCATAACAACCTCGTTGATTTGTAGTTGACCTGACGCGAAAGCCCGGATGAGCATTCATTATACCGAGGCTGCAAGAAGAACTCAACGATGCAGGACGGGCAACCTGCCCTAGTTTTTTTGGTCCCGGGGCTATTGAGAGTAACGATTGGGGGGATGATTCTGGAGTGTGTCAGCGGAGTGAGGGTGGAAGGGGAGCCGACGCCGGAACGGAAGCGACGCATCTCTCGATGTTGGCCCAGGATTCACAAATGGTTCAGCGTTGTTGCAGGTCTCCGGAACCGCAAAAAAATGGGGCGTGCGTTCAGTTTGACAGCACACCGGGAAAAACAGGGCAGATAGGGAATTA
>CAZWCE010000034.1:0-18547 GCA_964632505.1 uncultured Planctomycetaceae bacterium
GGACAGTCATGGTTTGAGCATCCAGGAGGGTTTGCGGCATTTCCGGCGGCGGTGGACGGAGGTGCGAAGCGAGAGCGACCAGCGCCCGGTTGATCCGGACCATTTTTCACCTCCAAAGCATCTCTCCTCGTGCTACCCGTCGGCGCCGAACTCCCGCGAGGGCCCGGTCACGCCATCCAACTCGAGGTTTTCGCCCAAAAACGGCCTGTAGGAGACCAGCGTTTTTATGCAACAGTTGAGTTCAGTATGGATCCAGAAAAAGGCTGGGGCAGATTTTCTTTGCTCTAAACCACTACCGTGGGGCATTTGTGAGAGCACTCATCGGGGGGCAAGGCGCCCCGATACATGTTGATATTGGAAACACAACTTCTACAGGGGCAATGATTTGCAACTATTTTTGTAGAAATGAGGAAGTACGATGAAAAATATTTGCAATCGAATCATTATATGCGTATAAAGAGATTGTGCGAGGATGTCGCAAGGTCGTATCCTCGTGCCTTGCCTCCGTTCTCACCGGAGGCGGATAGCGACACGAAAGCTGGGGCAGCCAGCCGAATTGGGGATTTTCGTTTCGATTATTACCGTACGTTTATGATTTGCCCTTGATCCTTGATAGCCTAGGAAGGAGATGTACCATGACCCCCAGATAACGGGAAATCGCGAGTGTCGAGGGGTGTGAACTTGCGATTTCCACAAAAGATCATCGTTAGTGGAATCCTCTTTGGGAAAGGATGATCCACTCACCGAAGTCCACCTCCCTATTCTTCTCATCTCGCAGGGCGAGTGAGAACGCGTGGCCAGTTGACCTAGAACATCCATTCAACATAATCCTCGGGCCAGTCGACAGGGCATTCATTTGAAAGCGTTCGGACCATCTCGGAAGTTCTCGTCATTGAGCTTGCCGGAAAGTCGAGGATTATTCATGTTCGCATAAGTAGTGGCCCCTCGGTTTACGCATTGTCAGCCGCAGGTCCGGGCTCTCGATGTTCGCCCGGGGTTCTCTGTTTATGCGACGTCAAATATAATCTCAGCTTTTCTCTCTTCGTAAGCGTATGGATGCCGGGAAGTTGCGAGGGAATCCGGCGCTGCGTCTCCTTTTTTTCCGGAAGGAGCCTTGCATGCGACGCGTCTCCTTGCTATTATGTACAGAAATCGTAACGCCCCGTGCGATGCGATTTTTCCTCTTGTCCCTCTCCGCGAAAAAGCCGAACATTTCCCGTTCGTGCTCGATGAGTGAGAGGGGATCTTTCCAACGGATCTGTGGCAGCGCCGGTGACGGCCTGTCGACAGGGGTGCATGTTCACCCGGTGGGTGGCCTCTGGCTCGGGCAGAGAAGAAACCCGAGATGCAACCGCAGCACTCGTTTTCTGTAGCGAGAAGCGGCCGTGTTTTCCATGCTTTCTAAGCAACCTCTTTGATGGCTCCTCATCGTTTTCGGCACCGGAGGCTTCTCTAGTTTGCATGACGGACGTTTTCTGTTCCCGCGAACAGAAATCCTGAATCGAAATCCCTTACCCCCCTCGCTGCGCTGAGCGTGCGCGCATTGGTGACCAACAGGAGTAAGAACGATGATCGCCTTCAATCCCCATTTCGTCCTCCGGCAAATCTCGCCGCCATTGCTCCGAGCCTTTTTGGAAAACCGGAACATCTCTCTTCCGCTTGAGGAGAAGGAGATCAACGAAGAGAGTACCGAGATGCTATTTCGCGCCCTCTCCCGATTACCGCCCACTCCGTTCTACGATGTCATGCAGCAACTGGAAGATATCGATCGTATGGCGACATGGCGGGGGATCCAGGGACTCATTTATGAAAGCCTTCTTCAGGAGGACAGCCTGATCGACGTGTTCGACGGCATCGACCATCGATACGATCAGGTGATGTGGACTTATTTGAACAAAAAGCATATATGGCGAGAGGCGATCCGATTCCACTGTGAAGAGGGGCCCACGCATCCTTTCTGGTACCGACTGTACGGCCTTCCTTCCAGGCCGCCCGATCTTTCCGACAAGGCGATCGCACGTCTGGAAGCGGAGATCACTTCACTTTTCCTGCGTCATAAGGGGGCTGCCCGATCATGCCGGGTCGAGCATTTCCTTCAATCGGACCGGCAGCACTATTTCTATGCATACTTGAGCGATTATGCGAAGAGCTACCAGGCCCTGGATCTCCGTCGCGGTTGGGTTCGACATTCGATTCGCCGAGCTTCGGAGATCGTCTTCGCTTTTCATCCCGCGCGAGGGACGCTCGATGTCTACGCGGAAGGGGGGGCTTCCATTCTGGGCCTCTTGCAGCGAGCGTTTGCCGCGACGGTACTGCATGAGACGGTTTCCGGCGTTCAGCAGACGGATCCTTACAGATTGGAACCCCTGAAGGATCGCCGCTTCTGTTTCCCGACCGACCCGGCGGATAGGATTCGTGAAGTGTCGATCAAGAAGATGCGACTTTCGCTCAAAGGGAATTGTCATAAGAAATTCACCTTGTCGGTTCCGAAAGAGGCAGGGCCGGAAGCGATCTACGACTCCCTCGAACACGACTTGAACCCTACGGCGATACCGCTCGCGCGGTTGCGAGTGGATCGAGTGACCTTTCAGTTGGTGCTCGAAAACCCTTCCCATGGTACGTTCACGTTCGATGTCGCTCGCACCTCGTCGAATTTGAAGAATCGATCGAAAAGGGCACGCACGCTTGGCGAGAAATATCTCGAGAAGTGGGGAATCGATGTTGCAAGATGCGCTTGAAATGATCTGGTCATGCTCGAATGGAACGTCCCCGGAATGGGAATATCGGGAACTGCTGCGAGAAATCGGAAGGGAGGGATTGGCAAAGCTCTGCCGTTTAGGATTACTGACTCCCGTTCGCAGTGCCTTGTTCATCGAATGCGAACCGTGCAACGGGGCGCATGTAGAGAAGGTCCACATGAAAATCACGCCCTCGGGGAATCGGCAGTATTTTCTCCTTTGCCCACGCCATGGGATCGTGGCCCTCGCAAAAGAAGAGTTGCGGCTCTGGACATTCGATTATCGACCGCTGCTGGAGTTGGTCGCCCGGACGCTTCGGACCAAAGGAGGAATTCGGAACCTGATTTCCGGAAACTGTTGGCACCTGGGACGCGCTGCTCTGGCGGGACAATCGCGTCCGCTCCTGGTCGCTCGGACGCTCTTCGACCCGAAGGAACAAGGGAAACCGCTCGTTGCAACCGAGGGAGAACTGGCCGTGATCCTCTCGATCTCCGATCTGCCTCACGCCGGTCAGGTGCCTTGCGATGCACGCCGAATCTTCGAAATGCGAACCCTCGTGGAAGTGGAAGGGGAAAAATTGATTTTTCAGATCGAACCGCTCGCCCGGCAGTTGGAACGAGTGGTTGCCGAAAAGTCGATCGGGAGAAAACGGCGATCCTCTCCTTCGCGGGTCATCGTGATCGATCGGCTCAAGAAGGAACTCCATGCGCATATTCTCTCGATGAAGAGTCTGATCCACGATGCGGAATTCAGGGGGAAGGAAGTCCGATTGCCGCGACTGACACAGAAAGAGCTGGCTAGGCGCGTCGGAGCGACTGAGTCCTCCGTGTGCCGAGCGATGCAACAGGAAGATGCCGTGCTACGTGTCCTCAAGGAGACAGTGCGGGATCCGGAAATGATACGCCGCTATCGACGAAAGCTGGGATGACCTCAGAAACACCCGTTTAGTGTTGATCGCCATGGGCCGTCGGCCGATGGCGTTTTTTGTTTCTTGGTGGTGGCCCAGGAGAGAGATCCCGACATGAAAATTGCAGCGACCGCGCGATTCTGCAATCAGGGGGGGGAAATAATTTCGTGCTAAACCAGGTCCGGAAGGGGAGTTGAGACCGCGATTCCGTTCTTGCATCGGTGAAAACTGCAATGTTCCGGCAAGGGAGAAGCCTTCGCAACGGGCGAGGGCAAGAGATTCCTCTCATGTCGGAGATATTCATGTTGGGCCAAACTCCATGCCAAAAGGGGGATTCCTTTCCCTCCCTTCCTAGAAATCGCTCCTCATACCACATTCGCGAAGCGTCGTCCAAGCGAAATCGAGCCACCGATTCGATCGGACCGAATCGGACGTCATCCCCTCACGAGCTTTCTCAAAACAGGTGCGATACTGATGTGATCGTTCGCTGGATCGAAGAGATCCTCCAGCGGCGTGTTTCTCATTGGATCTCCACAACTTCGCTACGCGAAAGCGACCGGGACGATTACCTCCAGGAATTGCGTCTTCATCTCTGGCAGCACATGGGGAGCTATTGTCCCGAGAAATCCAGTCTGAAAACGTATCTCTCCCGACTGGCCGATCGGAAAATGTCCAATCTGCTCCGCAGAGAACGTGCAGCGAAGCGGGGTGGGGATCGAAGGGTCCTCTCGCTGAATGCGTTCGAGTGCTTGCTGGAAAGAGGGAATCGCTCAACCGCACTCGGATCGCCGTCCCGTTCGAAAGCCCCCGGAAGAAATCTTTCGAAGGAGGCGATTCAGGAGTGGGAGCGGAGGTACGATTTCCAGGTCATTCTTGACCGTCTCCCACCTCAGTTGCGCCTCGCGTGCCACCTGTTGCGGTTTCATTCTATCTCGGAGACCGCTCGGCGGATGCATTTGCACCGGGCGACATTCCACAATCGCATCCTCCGTCCTCTGCGACGTGCCTTTCGGGAAGTCGATCTATGCGAAAATTCATGAGAATCTTCGACAATCTTTCGGTCAAAAGTGTATGTGATCGATAGAGCCACCGAGCATTTCGGAGCTCTCAAGCCTCATCCATTCTTTCTCCCATGTGCGCAAGCAGCATGACGTTTTTCGAATTCTTCGAATACTCGCAAACCATTTCATGACCTCATCGCTGCTTGTGCACTATTGATATCGGAAGGTGCGCTGATGACGCCCAAACAGTTTCCATCGCTGGTACCTCTTTCTCATGCAAAGACGGAGATCGGCGAGGGGGACCTGCTGCTTTTTGCCGGGAACCCTTTGATCGCCATCGCAGGACGTGGCCGTTACAGTCATGCGGGAAAGGTGTCGTGGTGGGATGAAGAACTCTTCTGCCTAGAAGTACGTGAGTTTCTCGGGGGCCGCGCCGTCATTCTGGATCGCTTGGTCCAGCAACAACCTGGAAAGATCGACGTCTTTGAAGCGAACGCTAATCGGCAGTGGTCCCAGTATGATCCGAACGCCGCGAGTGCCTATATGCGTAGGCTCACAGGATGTACGTACGGTTGGAGAAATGTCCTGAAAGCCGCTCTGTCCCACCTATTTCTGGCGCGACTATGGGTACGTCCCAGCCAAAACGACGAGGAGTTGAGTCGACACGCCCCCTTTTGCTCCCAGGCCATCATGATGGCCGAACGCCTGGCGGGAGGGGTCGATCCGGTTCCCTGGCTGGCGGATCATTCAACGGAGCCGTCCGATTTGGCGCGATCTCCCTTTTATCGTTACCGATTTACCCTCACCGACGGCTAGATAGCAGGATCCGTTTATAAGACTGGAATAAAGGTAAATAGAATGTATAGAAATAAGCCGGTTCTATGTCTACTTCTCATTGTATTATTTACCCAGCGTGCCGTCGCCGGTATGGATGACTGCATACAGTCGACCTGTCGCATCTCGACCGAGGGATCGATCGGGACCGGCTGTGTCTTCGAGGTTTCAGACCAGACCGTCTATATTCTTACAAATGCGCATGTTGTTGGAAGCGCCGACCGAGTGCGATGCGAATTCTGGCGGGAGGGGCACCCCCTTCCCGGACTGCAGGGGACGGTGATTCAAGGGGACACCGCAATCGATGCGGCGGTCGTGTCGATTTCACGAAGCGCCTTTTCCGGTGACGCTCCCAGACCGATCCCTCTGGCCCGACCCGGTACGAAGCTGACTCCTGGGCAGACCGTCCTCTCGGCAGGTTGTGCACGTGGGGGATGGCCCACTGCCTGGGTGGGACACATTGTTCGCAGCGACAACGCCGAGATACGCTTTGTTCCTCCGCCCGCTGGTGGAAGAAGCGGATCGGCAATATTCGATAAGAACGGAACACAAATCGTCGGTTTGCTGTTTGCACGAGAAGACATCGAGGGAGAAGGCATCGCTACTCCCATCGATCGTATCCGTACTGCCTTTGCCGGCAACTCGGTTCTCGCCGAGAAATGCATCGGGGACCTGTGCCCCGTTCTTCCTCGCCAGAACCCTCAGCCATCGCCGATTGCCCCGGACGGGCAATCTTCAGTCGATCTTCAGGAAACGAACCGTCGACTGGATGAAATCGCGCGACTTCTCCGTCAGATGCAGCAGCAACAGGAAAGACCACCTGTAAGAGATGGGGAACTTGAAAGCCTGAGAAATAAGGAATCAGAGCTTCATGATCTGTCAGGCTCCCTTCGGGACATCGCGGCCGAACGACTTCGTGATGGCAGTCTCGGCCTGACGATCGGCAAGATTGTCGGTGGTGCCCTGGGGTTCAGCGGCCCACTCGGCATCGCCGTGGCGGCAGCGGGCTGGTTCATTTCTCGACGGCTCGGGAAACGGCTCGAAGGGGACGATCCGTTGATCATCCAACGTCTTGTGGAACGATTGACCGATCGGGTCGACGATCTTCGAGATCGCATCAAACACGACACAGCAGGCAAATCCTCCTAATAGAACGTTTTGAGAGACCACCCGTTTTACTCGTATCGAAGCCAGTTATCAGAATACATAATACGTACAAAAGGAAGGGAATGTCGCCCATGGAGTTCTCGGAACATCTGCATCAGGAGTTGGATAAGCTTGAGACGAAGTTGGATCTTAGCTTCCAGAACATGGGCGAGAAGATCGACATGCTCTTCGGAATGCACAGCGAGATGATCGCGGAAGTTAAGGAGCTGAGATGTTGTGTTGCTAGGCACGATCGCATTCTGGATGGAAACGGCCAGGAAGGATTGGTCGCTCGGCTGACCAAGATCGACACTACCTTGCATTCACTCGAGAAGTCGCTCGATGAAGAGGCGACTTCCCGACGACGCCTTTGGGGCGGAGTCTGGATGCTCGCCTCAGGCGTGCTGATCTCCGTCATCGCCGGTATCATTCTGTTCAATCTTCGATGAAAGGTGTCCCTGAATGGGCCGGTCTATTCCCTCTTATGAAAGGCAGAGCATGTATCGGAAAATCCGTCGTTATACCGGCGCCTTGAAGCACTGGGTCCGTCAGGGAAGGCCGGTACGCTCTCCGCAACAGATCGAAGCGATCTTTAATGGCATCTGCCTGGAATGCGATGCCTATGATGATCGCTCCCGTGCCTGCCGTGTTTGTGGGTGTTTCGTCAGCAAGCGTGACAACCCCTTGGCGAATAAGATCGCGATGAAGACCGAACACTGCCCCCTCCAGAAATGGTAACCACCTCGGATTTATTGGCAGCCCTGAAAGGATCAGAGTATCATGCTTGCCGCCTTGACCTGTTTTTTCAATCCGTTGCACGACATCTATATGCTGCGGAACATGGAGCGTTTCCTCGATATGTTCGAGGGAGCCGACCTCTTTGTGGCCGAAGCGACGTTCGATGGGAAATTTGCGCTTTCGGGCACCCATTTGGCTTTGCATGCCGATCAACGCCATTTGATGTGGCAGAAGGAGCGTTTGCTGAATCTACTCATCGAACGGCTTCCGCGTCGTTACGATCGGATCGCCTGGATCGACGGCGATCTTCTGATTCTGCACTCCGATTGGGCAAGCGAAACGGAACGCAAGCTGAAGCACGCGCCTGTCGTCCAGCTTTTCCAGAATATCCATCTTCTCGATTCCAACCATCGCATCACCAACAGTCGGCTTGGCCGTATCTATCACGCAAAGCTCCACGAAGGCGACTATTCCAAGGGAGCGATCGGCGCGGCCTGGGCGGCAAGACGTGAGGTGGTGCGAGAAGGGTTATATGACCGGCACATTCTCGGAAGCGGCGATGCTCTCGCACTTCGCGCCTGGGGAGGGGAGTATCCGCTCCGCCGCGAGATGCACCCTGGCGAGGGTTTGATGCGCGACTGGCAGCGGTGGGCTCGCGAGGTCCGGCCTCGGGTCTCGGGAAATTTCGATTATCTCGAAGGAGACCTTCTCCACTGGTATCACGGGAGCAAATCGCTTCGTGGATACAGCACCCGAAACGCCATCCTCGTCCGCCACCAATTCGATCCGAGGCAAGATATCGAACGGGACCCTCAAAACGGTCTCTGGCGATTCGCTTCCGAGAAGCGGGGAATGCACCAAGAGATCGCCGACTATTTTCTGCAGCGTCAGGCCGAATATCGAGGAGGATAAACGATGAGACTGCCGTACAAAATCTTCGGGATCGGCCTTTCGAAGACGGGAACGACAAGCCTGACCCATGCGCTTGAGATGTTGGATGTTCGCGCTGTTCATTATCCGAAAGACGATCGGACAATCGAACAACTCACGCAGGCCGATTTCAATCTCGATCTTTTCGAGCACGTGGATGCGGTGACCGACACCCCGGTCGTGCCGTATTACAAAGACTTCGATCGGCTCTTTCCCGGGTCACGATTTATTCTGACGGTGCGTCCACTGGAAACATGGCTCGATAGTGTCGAGGCACAGTGGAGCAAAGGAGATCCCAGGAAGTTGGTCCCCCACCAGAAATTCAACCGACTCACAGTCTATCAAACGTATCGCTTCGATCGTGTCCATTACGCCGATGTTTACCGGAGGCATGTCGAGGACGTTCGGCGCTATTTCGACAAATCGTCTTACGGCCGACTCCTGGAGATGGCGATCACATGCGGTGACGGATGGGAACTCCTCTGTCCGTTTTTGGAGAAGCCGATTCCGGATAGGCCGTTTCCCCATGTCAATCGAAGGAACCGGCCGCTCCGGAAGCTTTGAACCTGTCGGTATAGGTATTGCTCCATGTCCAGTCGTATTCTACCTCTCGGGGGTCGCTTCCGACTCATGACGGATTCGATGCTCGACCATTCTCATATATCCGGATCAGAAATGATGTTCACGTACGCCGATCTCAATGCCCTACGGGAAATGCATGACGTAGATTCGAAGCCGTTCCATGGATTGTACAGCAGTCAATATGGCGTGCTTTTCTTGCACATACCGAAAACGGCGGGGACCAGTATCCGTAAGATTCTGGACATGCCCGGTGGTGCACATTTTCGTCTCTCCGGATATCAGCAGAAAATCGACCGGTTGGATCCGGTGATCTTCACAGTCGTTCGGGATCCTGTGGATCGATATCTGAGTGCTTATAGGTATATTCAAGCCGTTTACGAGAGGCAGAAGAAGCAACTTCCTAGATGGACCTCTCTGTGCGATGAGTTTCGAGATGCCGAAGAAATGGCCTATCAGCTGGATATCGCGAGGTTTCTGGAAATCGGGGCCGATATGTTCATGCCACAGAGTTACTTCATCAATCCTCGGATGCCGCATTATGAGAGAGTGCAAATACTGACCTACGAGCAACTTGCACACGATTGGATGCATTTTGTCCTTCACAATCGCATCCCGGTGAAGAAAAGATTACATCATCTGAATCGAACCATGCCGGAGCGACGCCGGTGCGAACTCAGCCGCGAGGCGATGGCATGCCTGAGCCGTTTCTATGCGATTGATGATGAGCAGTTTGGATATGTGAGAAGCGAGATCGAGGAGGATCCAATAGCGTCACACCACTTTTCCTCATATTCGCAGAAAGAGAAGCTGCTCAATTCGCGGTTTTGGTTCCGATGAGTCGCACTCTCATTGCACCTCCTTGCTTTACGAGCTAACGGGCATGCAATGAAAGACGCCTCCACGAGTGAAGAGCTAAAGACTACTCCCTAATATAAGACCGATATTGATAAAATGAATCATAAGAAAACCATTACGCCACAATGCATGCTGGATCCTCAAGTTATAAGGAAACGTTTAGGACCCTGCGCTTCCCAAGATGATCCCATCTTCATTCTCTCTGCAGGATGGCGATGTGGTTCCACGCTCATGCAGCGCATCTGCAGTACCGAGGATCGGATCATTTGGGGCGAACCGTACGGGCATCATCTATTGATGGATTGTATGAAACAGCCGCTCAGCGCGATCACCCATGAGTGGCCGCCGGAACATTTCTTTTTGTCGGCATACCCGAAAGAGAAACTACCTTTCCACTGGATTTCAAACCTCTATCCTCCGCTGCACTCGCTACGAGAGGCGTATCGTTCGTTTTTCGAAGCCTTATTCGTTCGTCCTGCTCGTGAGGCCGGTTTTCGAAAGTGGGGCGCGAAATTTGTTCGACTTACGGCCGACATCGTCCCGATGCTCCGCTGGCTCTGGCCGGAGAGCAAAATCGTTTTCCTGGTCCGCCATCCCCTCGATGCTTGGTCCTCTTACTATCGGCGAACATCCCAGGGAAATCTCTGGTATTTGCGATGGCCTGATACCGCTGTCGATGTGCACGTCTTCGCGGGGCATTGGCGGGAATGTGCTGGATCGTTCACACGAAGTCCATGCGGCATCCTCGTGGCATACGAACACTTGAATGACAGAGACTTTCCGTCGTCGGTGGTGCAATATCTCGGCGTGAAAAACGTGAATTTCGAAGCGATGAAGATTCGATCCGGGAGCAGCAGTTCGCAAGTGGAAGTGCCGCCTGGATCGATCGAGACCGTCCGCAAGATTACCTCTGAGACCGCAAAGAAGCTCGGCTATTCCATGTAGTAATACAACCTTGTGTTTCAAAGAATTGATTCGTTGGAATGAAAAGGAATCGGCAATGACATTTCCATCTCGCATGCCCTTCCCTCCCGTTGGGGAAAGAAGGATTACCGTGATCGGCTACCCCGGCAGCGTCGGAGGAGCGAATACCGAATGTTGGCATACGGTTCGTCTGTGGCGGAAGCACGGTGTCGACGTGACGATGATTCCGACCTGGGAGACGTCAGAGTTCTGGCGACGCAAGGTTGCTTCGATCGGGTGCCGTACGCTGGAGGCGACCCCGAAAACCCTCGTCGAGAAGATTGCCCCCGGAAGCATCGTCGTGGCGTTTTGCAACGGACATTTTCTCGGCCAGGCCGAGGCATTGCAGCAACGAGGATGCCGAACGGTCTGGATCGGGTGCATGGAACGCATCGCGCTGGGCGAGGAGCAACATTATCGCCGAGGGCGTCTCTTCGATCGATACGTCTTCCAGTCGCGGCATCAACGGGACCGAATCTGTCGACGTCTCGAGAAATGGGGACTGCAATCGCACCAAGTGTATTTGATCCGAGGTGCGTTTTGGCTCTCGGAATGGCCCTTTCGCCAGAGAACTCCTCACGAGCGGCGAGAATTCATCCTTGGTCGGGTAAGTCGGTCCGATCCGCATAAGTTCGCACGGCGGAGTTGGGACATTTATGGTCTCATTCGCAAACGGCTCCAAGAAAAAGGGATCGATTGCCGTGTTCGGGTTCTCGGATTTGACGCGAAAGTTGAACAGAAACTAGGAAAACCACCGGAGTGGATCGAATGTCTCCCGGCCGGCGCGATGCCGGTGGGGCGATTCTTCGACTCGATCGATGCCATGGTGCAGCTAAACGGCGGAATTGGTGAGAACTGGCCGAGAAGCGGCCTGGAGGCGATGGCCTCCGGCGTTCCGATTGTCGTTCCTAATCGGTGGGGATGGCGCGAGATGCTCCGTCACGGTGAAACCGGTTTCCTGGCCGACACCGAGTCCAAGGTTGTAGATCATACTGTGGAACTGGCGACATCTTCGAACACTTATAAAAAGGTAGCGGATCAGGCGCGGAAGTCCGTGCGTTCGCTCTCCGATCCCAGGCAGCTCTGGCATTCCTGGAGATCTCTATTTGACTCATTAATCTAGAGACCCTCAAGAAAAGCTTTACTGTATCTCTTATCCATTGCATCTGAATACCAACGTAAAAGGTGTCGCTATGAAGATCACTGCAATTTGTGTCACTTACCTGCGGCCCCACATGCTGGGGCAATTGATCGGATGTTTCCATGCCCAGGAGTATCCGGCGCACTGGAAGGAGTTGATCATCCTCGATGATGCAGGACAGTACGATTCCGTTTTCGGGGACAACTGGCGACTGCTCTCTCTCCCATCAAGGTTCCGAACGTTGGGTGAGAAACGAAACGCAGCGATCGGATTGGTCCGCCCCGACACGGAAGCGATCGCGGTCTGGGATGACGACGACCTCTATCTTCCCTGGGCCCTCTCGACCACGGCCGAAGCGCTCGAAAAGGCTCCATGGTCGCGTCCCGGCCAAGTGATCCATCGACATCAGGATAGGAAATACTACCGTCATGCGACCGGAGGTCTCTATCACGGCGGATGGGGATTCCGGCTCGATGCCTTTCACCAAGCGGGAGGTTACCCGCCGATGAACAACGGAGAAGATCGTGGGTTGGCCTCGCGATTTCGTCGGGAGGGCATCCGGTGGCATGATCCCTGCGAATCGGGTTGTGATCCGTTTTACATCTACCGTTGGGGAGGACGAGATTATCATCTTTCCGGACTCGGTCCCGATGGCTACGAGCGTCTGGGCCGACGCCACGTGGAGAGAGCGACGATTCGAGTGGAACTACCACCAGGCTATCGAGAGATCGAACTCGAACCGGGCATCCTCCCAAGACCATTCTGAGAATGGATAGGATATCTATCTAGCAATGTGTTCACTGATACCTCTGTAAGACTTCTTTTCATAAGAGTGAGATTATAAGAAATCATGCGTACGATACGACTAGTCCGACATGTGCGACGGCCTGCAGGATCCGGCCCGACAAACGGACAATATACCCTCCAGAAGTTCCTTCGGACGATCGCGCCGAACTGGCTGCGCATCGGTGGAAATCCTTCTCCCGGCGAAATTCCCTGGTTCTGGTCCTGGCAAGATATTCGTGAGGCAAAGAGCCGGGCCGAGAACGACGAATCGTTCCTCGCCGGGCCGAATGTTCTTTTCCTCCAGAGCCGATTTCCGGCAACCTCGTATGGAGAAAGGCAGATCCTCGATGCCCGGTCCTGCAGGATGCTTTTCACGGAATCCCGCTGGTACGCTCGATTGATCGAATCGATGCGAGGCCCCTGGAATGCCGCTCCTATGGTGGTTTGGCCCTACCCAATCGATCCGATGCCTCCGTGGCCCGAGGAGAAGCCCCGTTGGGATCTACTGATCTATCTGAAACGGATGGAGCTGAAGGACATCGCCTTGCAACTGATGGAAATGTTTCCAAATTACCGGCTTGTCCGTTACGGGCGCTATTCTCGTGAAGAACTCGGAACCATGGCGTCGCAATCGGGTTGCTGTTTCTATCTTTCGGTGGATGATCGTGGTCCTTTGGCGCTGGCGGAGATTCTTTGCGCGGGATGTCCGACGATCGGCATCGAGCGTGGGGCCCCTTTTATCAGGCATGGTCATACCGGATATCGGCTTCCGGTTCGCGCCCGGACCACGCCTGATCAGATGATTTCCACGGAGCGTCTTTGGTTTCAACCGAGGGCGTGGAGAGAGGCGGTCGACGCCTGCCGATCGCTCGATCGTCACGCCATTGCCCTCTCGGCACGGAGAGATTTTGATCCGCACACCATTGCCGCGTGGATTCTCGAAAACCTAAAAATGACAGCCCGAGACTAAAGGATTCGAAGATGCTCGCCGCCATCAGTTGTCTCATCCAACCCACGCGCTCGCGTAATCGGACGCGAAATTTTTTGACGTTTCGCAAACATCTCAAGGGCGTTCCGTTGTTCACCCTGGAAGGGAGTTATGACGGGCGATTCGCCGTGCCGGACACGACGTACCAGGTCCGACTGGATCGAGATCAGCTCCTCTGGCAGAAAGAACGCGCGCTGAATCTATTACTTGAGAGACTGCCGCAGCAATTCGACCGAGTGGCCTGGCTCGACGGGGATATTCTTCTGCTCGACGACGGCTGGGCGGAAAAAACCGAAGCGCTGCTGGATCGATTTCCCGTGATTCAACCTTTTTCGAAGGTGCATTATCTCGACCCCGATCATCAAATCCATTGCACACTCCATAGCTGTGCCGCGCGGCTTTCGGAGGGGGACGTATCAGGTTTTCCCGGGGCAAGTGGATTCGCCTGGGCGGCTCGTCGCGAGGTGCTCGAGGAGGGTTTCTATGATCGGCATATCGTTGGAGGGGGCGACGCCCTGATGCTCTCGGCGTGGGGAGGTGGTTCGCCTCACCCGGTCGTTGACCGAATCACCCCTTCCAACCGTGAGGATTGGCGTCAGTGGGCAGTGCAAGCGTATGAAAAAGTGCAAGGGCGATTCGGCTTCCTCCAGGGTGAAATCATTCATCTCTATCACGGCCGCCTCGGTCATCGACAATACATTTCTCGACACGAACCTTTATTGGCGCATCATTTCGATCCCCGCTCTGATATCCGGCTGGCGCCGAACGGTTTCTGGAGATTCGCCACGGAGAAACGAGAGATGCAGGCGGGAATCCGTCGGTATTTTGCCCAGCGTCATGAAGACAGTGATTAGTGGTTACACATAAAGTTCAATCGAAGATATTTGCAAAACTAACATATCATAACAGGCGCCGAAAGATATGTTTCGGTGCCATTGGCGATTTATCATCCTTCATTTATGAAAGGAGCTTTCTCATGAAAGCGAAGAAACTGTTCCCCAAGCTTGCGGCAAAAACGCACATGCCTTTTGTCTCCGGCGACGTGATCGTTTTCTGTCAGTCAAGCCGACTCCTGCGACGAACGCAAAAGGGGCGTTTTTGGGACCGGGAAGGGAAACCGGTCGAGAACCCCGAAATCAAGTACCGCCCATGGGACTTGGCCTATGTCGAAGTGAAGCGGCCGAAGATCCGAACGATCGAAACCGGTCTTCCGGAGGACAGCATTCTCTGCAGTCCGGCTTTTTTCCAGAAAGACGGCCGCGTCCAATTCTCTTTTATCGGCGGCGTTCCTGAAGGCGACCGTCTGCACTTCCATCTCTATTCGATGTCCGGCCCTTCCTTCGACCAATTGAGTCGCGCTGAAAAGGTCGGGGACCGGAAAACCAAAGTGGGATTCATCAGCCCGTCGCATTTTTGCCACGGCCAGGGCAGGAGTCTCGTCCTCCTGGACCGCGCAAGCAAGCGACAGATCCGCCTCACTCCCACACTGGAGCGTATTCTTCGGGCCACGTTCGATCCGGAGGCTCCTCATCGGATCCTCATGACGGGCATCAACGATTGGGCCGATCGTGTGACGTTGTTATATGACCTGAAAACGGAACGCACCGAAGAGCTGCGGGCCGAGGGATCGGTTTATAAGTCCTGTCTTTCGGGAAGCGAGGTCATCTTCGCCAATCGCGAATCTCAGGATGAAGAAGATTACGAGCTTCGCAAGGCACCGGTATCGTTGGATCCCACGCTGGAAACGGTGAAGGTCGAACAACTCTAAGCCTCTCATTTCACTACTTATTTAATACAATAACCAAGATAGGAGATTTTATCATGGCCGAACTATTTCAATGCATTACCTCGTTTGAGTTATCATTGGAGAATCCTTGTGTGGATCTGAGTGGAGTTTTTGGCGTAGATGGCACTGTTGAAGGAGCCGACAAGATCCGCGATGCCGACAACCGCCGCTGGTGGTTGGAGACTGAGTATGGAGATGAGAAATGCAACGGCACCTACGACGAAAACGGTGCACTCCAGGGTGGGGCCTCTTGTTGCAGCGGAGAGCACAGCAGTGCAGGAGGAGATGGACTGGTTTTCTGTGACGAAGTTGACTGTCCAACCACCTATTACTTATTTACAAGTCCTCTGGACATAGAAGAAGAAGGTCCCTGCTGCAATCCTTATGAGGGAGAATGTAATGAGGATTGTTGTAAGGAAGATTGTTGTTCAAGTGAACCCGTTCGCTATCACGATGGCCGGGTTATGAACAAAAAAACCGATATCGGGTTTTCCTCCTCGGGCCTTTCTTGGAGTCATACAAGATCGTACGATAATCAGATTGGCGGGACAATCGATGATCGCAACGGCTATCGATGGAAGCTGGACGACGTCCCGGCTCTGAGTCGCGGGAATTCCAGTTACGACAGCGGTGCGAGCGAACCGGATCTCTATATCGCGACTCTGACTCAAAAGGAAACCGTATTCTTCGACAAAGACGCTTCCGGTTACCACGCCCGGAACGATTACCTCGACCTCTTGGAGCACGACTCCACGGCGGGAGAATTCATCCTCCGGCGGCCTAACGGAAAGATCTACACGTTCCACGATTTCGACCAGACGAGCGAGCCGCTCGGCTTCTTGAAATCGTTGGAAGCCCCCGGGGGCGCGAAGATCGAACTTTCCTACAACACCGACGGCACTCTCGCCACGGCCACCCAATCGGAAGGCACCGACCGCTTGGAACTGGCGTACTCCTACGTCACGTGCGATGACGGCTTCAAGCGGATGCAGTATGTCACATTGCGATCCAGTGCCAACAGCGGATCCAGTTGGACGAATATCCGTCGCGTCAAGTACACCTATTACGGTTCGAGCGAGACGGATGGGCTGCCGGGCGATCTGAAGACCGTCACAACCCAGTTGACCGATGGTTCGACCTGGTCCGACGAGGATACGACCTACTACCGTTATTATAAGGATGGCGACACGAACGGTTTCGACCATGGTGTGAAATACATCCTCGAAGCAGCCGATTACGTGCGGTGCGACGACGCGCTGGGCGCAACCTCTCCCCTGGATGCCACCGATACGCAATTGGCCGATTACGCCACCTACTACTTCGAATATGACAGCGACCGTCGCGCGACCAAGGAAGAGGTGGAAGGCGGCAGCCGAACCTATACCTTCACCTACACCGACGGGGTCTCCTCGAGCAACCGGAACGATTGGGCGCGACGCACCACCGTCACGCTTCCGGACGGCTCGAGCGAAAAGGTCTATACCAACCATCTCGGCCAAGTGCTTTTGAAGGAGCACTCTCCCCCGAGTGGCAGCAGCGACGATCCGGTCATTGAATACAAGGTCTACAACAGTAACGGAACGCTGCAGATGAAAGCGTCTTCCGATGCGATTATCTCTTACAGCGATAACGCCGGATCGGGATATCAGACTTATCTCGACGTTTCCCTGCATTCCGATCACGGCTTGATTCACCAATACGAATACTACGGGAATATCAGCTCTTCCGGCGGCAGCGTCCCGACCGGCCAGCCCGACGGTTATCTCTATCGCGAGCACCTCAAACAGGGCGAGTGGGGCGAGGAGATCGTCCTCCGTCAGCACGAGTACACCTCGCGGACGATCCAGGACGGCGGCGAGGATGTCCAGACGCTCTACTTCAAGTCGAAGGTGACCACCTACGCCGACGAATCGGGCACCGACGCCGTCGCGACCGAGTACAGCTACACCTGGCACAGCAATTCGCTGCAAATGGCCTCTCGGACCACGACGCTCCCGGCGGTCGACAGTACGGAAAACGGTCAGGGGACCACGCATGCGCGCGTCGAAATCTTCGACACGGCGGGCAATCCGACCTGGTCGAAGGACGAGTTGGGGATCATCACTTATCATGAGTACGATGCGATCCGCGGGACTCGAACGAAGACGATCCAGGACGTCGACACCACCCAGACCGGCGATTTCTCGAATCTTCCCAGTGGTTGGTCGACCGTCAGCGGAGCGGGCAAGCACCTGATCTCCGAATTCACCTACGACGATCGCGGCCGCATGACCGAATCGCTCGGCCCGGCCCACGAAGCACTCGAAAGCCTCTCGTCGAGTTCCACTACGACCGTTCGGCACGCCTCTTGGACCGTCTACGACGACGCCGACCGCGAAATCCGCTCCGCTTCCGGCTATGCGATCCTCGACACCAACGGCGACGTCAGCTCCTACGTCCTGACCAATCCGGTCTCCATCGTCAAGCGGAACGCGTCCGGCCGGGTTACCGAGAAGATCCAGGCCAAAAGAGCCTCTACTTCCGGCAAGCTCGCCGCGTCCGACAGCTTCCCGCAATCCGATTACCTTGCCTGGGAAACCCAGCAGTACGGCACCGACGGACGACTCGCCTCGACCCGCAAGTACTACGAGATTCCCTCCAGCGGTTCGGGTACCGAAGGCACCCATTACCATCAGACCGAATACGGCTATGACGCCCAGGGACGGCAGAACAAGACGGTCTCGCCCGACGGCACCATCGCGCGAACGGTCTTCGATTGGCGTGCCAATTCGATCGAGACCTGGATCGGCACCGACGACAGCGCCGCGACCGATGCCGACCCCGGCGGCGGCAGCGACCCGAACAATAACATGGTCAAAGTGACCGAAATCGAGTACAGCACCGCTTTCGGAGGGTGTTCCTCCTGCGGTGGCGGCCAGGACAAGCCGCGACTGGTCACCCAACACGTCGACTCGCAGACGACCCGACTGACCGAATACGATTACGATTGGCGGGGACGCCGAACCCACGTGGTCGCCGACGAGGACGACAACGGAAACGTCACCTATTCCCAGCAGACCTACGATAACCTCGATCGCGTGACCAAGTCGGAGCGTTTCCTGCTGGTGGTCAACAGCGGTAGCGGCACCGACTGGGAGAACAACGATCCGGCC
>CAZWCE010000035.1:0-18377 GCA_964632505.1 uncultured Planctomycetaceae bacterium
TTCCCTATCTGCCCTGTTTTTCCCGGTGTGCTGTCAAACTGAACGCACGCCCTTTCCAAGGAAGTGTTTCCCCTCGATATATGGATGAGATCTTAAGAAAAATCAATCAAGTACAGCTTGATATCAACAAAGCTCGGGAAATCGAACCTTCAAACTCCGCCGCTCAATTCTTAAACGCTGTACTGGTGTATGAAGTAGGAAGGGATCCTGAATCAGCCAGCAGTATAATAATAGAAATTCTCCAAAACTTGGAAAAATGCGAAAACCAAGACTCACATCTGCCTAAAGATTTTAAGCTTCAAGTAAGCATTTATCTTGCACATATGTATCTATTTGGCTTTCAGGATTCTCGGCACGGTCAAGCGATGGAAGTCATCAGAAAATGTCAAAAGGAGTATCCAAAAAATGTGCGATTGCTAGAGCTTAAAGAAATCTGTAAGCACAGAGAGGAAACAGTTTTGAGTTTTTGAAAATGGCTTATGAGGCATATATAAACCATAAGTGGCCATGTGATTGCTTTATACTAGTGGCCAGGAAATTCCACCTGGCCGCTTCTCCTTTTTTTTGGGCTCTTCACGGATTTTAATGGCTAGTGCCGAAGTGCAATGATACGCAAATCCAATTGTCATGCGTAAAAAGCGTTCGATTCGTCCCCTGCTTCGGCCGGAGCCATCTTCGCCTCGCACCCGCACGGCCGCAGGCCTCCAGGAGGCGGAGATGGTGGAGGGCGCAGCAGGGAACGCCCCCCTGCTTTGGTTGGTGAATCCGAGCCGAGCCAATCGATATCGACGACAAGGACTCATAAATCAGCCACTAAAATGTCGGAAGAACCAAAATGTATAAAAAAGAGAGGCATTCGCCGGAGGCGATGTCGAGAACTCGCAAACCAAGGGCCACGATTTCTGCGAACATCGAGAATAGTCAAAAGCGTCGTCGATGCTGATACAATAGACCCAGTGAGTGGGAAAATCCTCGGTGCGGCATTCAAAACCACGGCTGTGTTGATGTGATTGGACGACGCATGCTGAGTGAACCGCGTGCGAACACCGGCTGGATCGGCTCTGCCCGCATCAACGCCTGAACAGAGTGAGGCACGACTCACTAGGGCACGGACCTATGATGACGAAATCAACATGATGCGGTCGATGTGCTTGACCACCGCGGACCTTTCACCCATACTACTCGAATCATCATCCGTCGGTGAATTGAAGCCGGAACGGCCATTCGTTTCGTTTGGATGAAATCGCGGCCGCCGAATTTTGATTTTGGGCATGGGAGAATCCATTATGGGGATCAGCACGTCTATCTTGGAGGATCTCGGGGTGCTGGAAGTCAAGTATTCGCCTGACCCCGTCACCGGCGAAGATCTGGCCGGGCAGAGAAGACTCGTCGCGGAGGCAATCTCCGGGAGCAACATCTACAAGATTTTGATCGATGCATCGGCGCTTGAACGCTTTCCGTCTCCCTTCACGGTGCTTGAGCACAACAAGGACGTCGTCTCGGATGAAGTTCTCCGGAAAGCGAAGTTTGCCGTCGTTTGTGCGACATTGGAAGAGAATGAGCGTTGCCTTGAACATACCGGCGTCAACCGTGGCGTCAAGCTGCGATGTTTCGTATCCAGAGAAGAGGCATTGTCTTGGCTCGGAGAACCGTCCCGCCGGTCTGATGTAGGCAACGACTGATGATCGTGACATGCCCCCATTTGATGGTCCGGGGCTATGAGAACGTGTTGAGAAGTACCAATTTAGGCTGCGAGCGACTGCGCTTGTAAGCCGATGGTGTTGACCTGCATCGACGCATCTTCCTGGATTCGCCTGCTTCGTTCGCGCACCCCCTACGACATAGGAATGATGCGTTTGAGCAGCAGCAGAGGGATCATCAAAAAGACCAATAGCATGGCCGGTTCCACTTCGCTGTAGTACATGCAGAGCCCGGCATCGAACAAGAGCAGATTCGTCAAAGCCATCACGACACTTTTTTGGATGCGCTGCGGTCTTGGATCGATGATCCCCTGGGCGAAGACGAAGCCGGCGTACAAACACGGAATCAATAAAGCCAAAAACCACTTCAGGACGGTGAGAATCAACAAACGGGAGTTGATGAAATCGCCGTTCAGTAGGGTCATCACTTGATAAAGCATCGGTAAGAGCAGCCCGAACATCGCTACCGTCGCGGCGAAAAAAAGGGGAGAGCGCGGATTTCTTCGGGTCTCATTTCGGGCGAACCACGTGATGCCGGTGATGTAGAGCATCATGCCCGTCGCCGCTTCCCACGGGGCGTAGGAAAGGGAATACCCCCCGAAGACATGCTTGTGATAGGCGAGCGCCGCGGCCATGCCGAGCGACATGTTCCAGAAGCGGCACATCCCCATCATCAGCGGCCCCAAAGGTGTTGTTTTCAGTGGGCCGTCGTACAAGAGAATGCTGACCGCCAGTGCCAAACCGATTCCGACGATCAGCAGCATCGCATCAAGCCCCCCACCGATCGCTTCCAGGTCGCTTCGATTGGGGCTCCAAAAGGTCGGCAGTATCGCCAATAAGCACGTCGCCGACAAGGCGACGATCATGGCGCCCCATCCTGCTCGAGCAGCCGCGGAAGGAGAAATCCGTCTCGAAGGAAGGGGGCGGTTGGGACGTTCCTCTTGATCCTTTTGAAGATCGAACCAATCATTCAGCACCGTCCCCGATGCATAGAACGCCAGTCCTGCCAGCAACATCAAGAAGCCTTGCCATTGCCGGAACCGGGAACCGGGGCCGAGGGCGAGAACGGGACCGAGCGTGATCCAGTAACCGGTCAGCAGATCGGCGGCGACGGTCAACAGATTGGGGGCCCGCAGAAGCTGAAGCCAAGAGAGGATTCGGGAGGAAAGCATGAGAAGAGGCTCCTGCGCGACCGTGGTCGGCGGAAAACGAATCGGGTGCGGCATCAGGGTGGACGGGAGCGACGTGGTGCATGGTCGGACGACTCTCCCACTGGAAAATACCTTACGTCACTTCATCGCCGGAATCAAGGAGGTAAAGGGATCACTCAGAAGAAACGGCGCAGGATGGCCTCGAGAAAAATCATGCCTCCGACCATCGCCGCCCCAACCGAGACGGTCAGGACCGCACCGCTGGCGATGTCGAGCGCGCGACGGATGAACCGGTTGTAATCGTGCGTGATCGCTCGTGCAAGTGTTTCCAGCGCGGTGTTGAACATTTCGGCGGTGAAGACCGCCGTGATGCAAAGCAGAATCAAGCACCAGCGGGTCAAATCGAACCGGAACAACGCTGCCAGAATCACGACCACCAGAGCGAAAAGGGTGTGGACCCGGTAACTGCTTTGTTGGCGAATCGATTGACGCCATCCTCGAAAGGCATCGCGAAATTTGCGCCCCCACGTCCTTTTGGCGTGCAGAAATCGTTGAGCTTTTTTTCTCATGTCACCATGCCTTACCGGAATGTCGGTTGTGGGTTGCTGAAAATCCTTCCAGATATCGTTATGACTCGGAGCAGCTTATGGTGAACCATTACGACCCGGAGTTTTACGGCCGGGCGGGCTTCTCAGCGATTCCAACGATTCACCATTTTGTGACCGAGGTAGGATCGACCGTTCTTATGTCGATGAACCGCTTCTGAACCGCCATGCAGCCAAAACCGTGGGGTTGTCGGGAAAAGGGAAACGCATTTGCTAAGCGAGAATCCATAACAGAAGGGTCAAGGTGACTTGGAATGTACTCCGACCGCGGTTGGTTGGAAATGGGGGGGGCGAAGTGAGGGGCCTCCCTCTCCGAAGTTTTCGATTTCGAGCTCGTACCATCGGCGCAGCAAAGTTCTGTGGGTGTCGACCCGGTGAGAAACCGAAGCATGGGTCATCCAAGCGATCAAATCGGCGATCTTCTTTGGAATCTGTGGCGGAAGCATCGCGTGGATCTGCTCCGGTGTGACGGGGTGGCATAATAGATCATCGAGACGATTCACGATTCTCGGCGGCATTCCGGCCAGCAATTCGAATAGGACGATTCCCAAACTGTAAAGATCGCTTCTGGAATCGGGGATCCAGTGCGAATCGCCCTTTTCGGGAGCCATGTAATTGAGAGTTCCGAGGGGAACCCGGTCCCAGGAAGACGACGATTCGGGGGCTTCGACGAAGCGTTGGGCAAACCCAAGGTCGATGAGTGTCACATGTCCACGCGGAGAAAGGAAGAGATTTTCCGGTTTGATGTCGTTATGGAGCCATTTCGCTTCATGCAACGCCTCCAGTGCTTCCGTCGCCTGTCGGGCGATCCAAAGCACCTCGGAAAGCGAGAAATCCTTTCCCTCCTCTAGTAATTCCCGAAGAGTTCGTCCTTCGAGCCACGGCATGACAAGAAACGGTGATTCACGAAAAAAACCCGCATCGAGGACCGGAACGATATGGGGATGGGAAACC
This sequence comes from uncultured Planctomycetaceae bacterium, assembly GCA_964632505.1. Classification (GTDB taxonomy): domain Bacteria; phylum Planctomycetota; class Planctomycetia; order Pirellulales; family Thermoguttaceae; genus CAZWCE01. Next base: position 4,411 of record CAZWCE010000035.1, read on the forward strand.
GATTTGCCGATTTCTCGTTCCCGTTGGAAAATCTGCTGACCCAGGCGACGGTTATGCCAGTGGGGATGCAGGATTTTGATCGCGTAATGGGCCGGAAAGTCGTTGCCTCTTCCCTTCGGGCGCGCTCGATGAACCACCGAGAAATTTCCGGCGATTCCTTTCCCGACGCCTTCCCAGCGCGGGAATTCTTTCGGGAAAGGGACCGGGGGCAAGGCCGTTTTCGGTAATCGCTTCAAAAGGACCGGGCCCGATGTCGGATGGGAAGGAGGGGATTCTTCGCCGATCAGTCCGGTCGGAGAATCGAGCGGCAGTCGAGATGCGTGAAGGATCGATGCATTCATGTTCGTGCCTTCGAAGGCTTTTTTCGACGTAGGTAATGGCAACGGCACCAGGCGGCATCTTTTTTTTCATGCAACCGTTTGACGATGCTGCATCAAGAAGGAGGAAAAGTGGAGGTGACTTGTTCTGGTGCAAATTGCCGTAGAAGAACCGGAAGAGTATCTAAAGCGAAAAGCGAGGGTCGGGCCTTTCTCCATGCCGTTTCCGGGGCAGATCATGATCATGGGGGATGGGCGCAGAGACCGGTATCGAACTCTATGGGAATAATCGGCAAAATCCACCGAATCGTTAAATTTTTACATGAAGGTTTTTTCTGCCAACTTCCTCCACCAACGTCGAGAGGGGGAAAAGAAGCCGTTCCTTAGGATGGGGGGCAAGAAAAAATTCTGAATCATTTTTTTGGCCTCCATTTTGCAACACGGTATGCAGTATCTGGAACGCGATTTAAGATTTCCTCGTGAGCGACCTTTGAATTTGCGAAGCCGCTCGATAGATTAGCCATAAGAGGAAGATTCCTCGGGCGCCTGGAGAGGGGTTGAAGAACATTTCGTTCCAGTTAGAATATAAAAGATATTGTCATCAGGAATCTTCGGCCATGTCTATCTCTTTCTGGCATCAGGCTGCAATGAACTTGAAAGAACACTCAACAACGGGGGCCAACATGGTGAAACGTTCTTTGATTGGTATTTGCTGTATTGCGTTGATCAGTTTTGCATCCGTCGGCTGCAAGCCGCCGGTTGAAAGTGGACGCTCCGGCTCCACCGCAGGCGGCGCGACTTGTGCCGGCGCGACTTGCCCGAGCACCACGGGCTCCGTCGCTTCGGCTGCCTGCTGCGACGCCAAGTGATCTCAGCATGATCCTGCGCCGTCTCCGCTCCGGTCTTTCACGTGCTGATGGCGTAGAAAGATCATAGTCGAAAACGATGCAATGAGCGTCGAATGAATGAACGCTTGCCCCTCGAATGAAGGGCAAGCGTTTTTTCTTTGCGACGATCTGATCGATGCCGGCCATCCTCTCCTTCTTTCGAACGATCGTTTTGGAGAAAACGGCCTGGTCACGATATCTTTAAGGGCCGCGATAAGTCCTTTTCTTGAAAGTGCTTATGGATTCGGGCCCGGCAGGACATGCTGCGTCATCGGTTGTCCGCCGCAAGGGTCGCATCCCTGGGGAATGCAGCAAGGGTCGCAGGCCGCGTCTTGTGGAATCGTCATCATCACGGGGGGATCGGGCTTTTTCGTCCAGGGTGTCAGGGGCGAGCCTTGGTTGCACCAATTCCTGAGCGTACCGCATCCGCTGGCCCCGATCACCAAAAAGGAGGTCAGTGCGGTGAGAATAAGGAACTTTTTCATCATCATTACTCCTTGGAATGTCGTCGGTTCCTCTGGGGGGGAGGGGGGGGCGTACATGTTTTCGGCGAAAGTATGTCCGACCGCCGGGCTTCTGCAAGTCGATCCCGCTTTCGTGCCCGTCGAACGGCTCCAATTCCTTCCGGCTTGGTTCGATGCGTTGATGAAATCATAAAAATCTACAACACTTTTTCGGGTTTGCAAATGAAATGATGCTTTTTTTCAACAATTGAACCCCTCGATTCAGGAAGACGTTCCTTTTTTTCATCAACAGTGGAATAAACGGCTTCGTGATTTGGGATTTCTGAAAAAAGATGAAAGTTTTTGCAAAGAGCGAAATCATAACGAATACTTCTGCAGAGTTACCTCTGAAGGTACAAGTTCAGGGGGGGGCGAAGGATTTGCGAATATCCAGAGACGCATGAGTGATGCACCGAGGGCGCGCATCGGAAGCACGATCGTTCGAGAGAAAACCTAGGAAGGAACGGCCACGACTCATGCGAAAATGAATCGCTGATCTCATCGGGAAGGGGACGGAGAATCAACCGACATTCCCCCCCTTTTTGCATAGTAAGGATCGTGTCTTTGCAACAAGAGGAAATGGATTTTTCTCATGGGCAAGGAGCTTTCCTTCGTGTTGCTTCATCAGGAGTTGGTAACGATGCTTGCTCAGATTGCTCGTCTTTTTTCAAGTGTTTCCCGTGGAATGATACGAACGGGGCTTCTCGGAGAGGACCGCGGGAAGAAGAGATTTCTCTTATCCCTCATCATGCTGGCATTCGTGCTGGTTTCCCGGCATGTATGCCCGGCCCACTCCTCGGCGGAAACCTGGTTGATCAGCAGTCGTCGGGCCCCGACTCGAATCTCCGGTGATGAATCCATTTCGAAATTGCAGTTGTGGAAACTGGAGAAGAAAAGTTGGGCGACTTCGAGCTGTGAAGCTTTCCTTGAGGGATTGACGCCCGAGATTCCCACCATCTTCTATTTTCATGGGAATATGGCGTCGTCGAGTGATGCCGTCCGTCAGGGGTCGTTTTTGAGAAAGTTGATCGAAGCGAAAGAAAAAGACGGCTATCGATTAGTCATCTGGTCCTGGCCGGCTTCTCGAATCCGGGGAAGATTACGGAACGACGTTCGCGTCAAGGCGGCCCGGTCGGATACCCAAGGGTATTATCTGGCCCAACTCTTGACTTCTTTCCCTGAAAAAAGCCGTATCGGCTTTGTGGGGTTCAGCTTCGGGGCAAGGACCGTTTGCAGTTCGTTGGCATTATTAAGTGGAGAGAAGATCGCTAATGCTCAGCTTTCCCTGGATGCTTCACAGCGAAAAAGAGTAGGCTCCTACTCGATGCGTTCCGTTCTTCTGGCTCCGGCCTTCGATCAGTATTGGCTGAAAAAAGATCGCCGCTATGGTCGAGTCACCGCGGCGTTGGAGAAGATGGTCGTCATTTATAATCCCAGCGATATCGCCATGCATTTCTACCCCTTGATGTATTACGCGGGCGGACCGGAGGCCCTGGGGTTCTTGGGACCTCCCCGATGCGATCTGACCGAAGAGGCAGAGCAAACGATCGAGGGAATCAACGTCATGCGGTCGGTCGGCAAGGTCCACAACGCCTACCGGTATCTGGGAACAAGCGGTTTTCGTCGGCAGATCTCCTCGCAATTGCTTTTCGTCAATGAAGAAGGTGGCTAGTACCCCGCCGGTCATTTCCGCTTATCGCGAAGTCGGGTGAACAGCGAATCGAGGGAGGGATTCTCCGGCAACGGGCGATTCAAAAAATGGGGTGGCGAGAGCTGGTGTCCCCCGTCGATCGAATGATCTGTTCTTTCTCCTTGGTTGCCCTTGGGGGGCTCTGAGCCGGAGTCCGACCCCTCGGGCTCTTTCGATTCTTGTGGGGACGCGAGATCGGGGGATTCGGAATCGGCTCGGTTCTCGGCGTTTTCTTTCTCGAAAGGATATTTCATCGACGCGATGAACGATCCCTCTTGGAGTTCCTTGATCATCTCGATCTCTTGAGAAACGGCGGTTTCTAGTGCCGAGAGTTCCTGCATTGCCTTTTCGCAAGTCAACGATGGGAATGCTTCTCGGAAAGATTCTTCATCTTGCGGCTCCGTCGGGCCCTCCGGAGAAGGAGTGTCTTTCCAATCGAGACTCTTCTCCGGTCGATTGGAGAGACGGTCGGCTCTCGTGAAATCCGGTTCGCCGATTTCTTCAGGCGGAACGGCTTCCTGGGAAACCGCCTCCTGCTGGTCGAAAGATTCGTCGATCGGCGATTCTCCTTCGGTCGCAGAAATAGGGGAAGGCAGATCAACGTCCCACATCTGCTGATCGTTCTCGGAAGGTTCTTCCGGCTGGATTTGCCGGGGGGAGTCCACTTCGGCGACTTCCTCGCGAAGGGGCATCGGAAGCGATTCCGTTTCCGTCGTCGGTTGTTCGGCGGGAAGGTCATCGAAATCGTCCTCGTCAAGCGAACCGAATTCGATGACGCTTTTTTCCACCTCGTTTCGGCAAGGAGAGGAATCGGCGGCGATCTCCGGAGGGGGGAGCTGTTGCAAGCTGGCCCAGGCCTGCTGGATCAGCTTCTCATCGATGGTTTGCTGTTTCGTTTCGCAGGCGAACAACAAGGTGTGATCGGCGAGTTGGTTGATCAGTCGGGGAATGCCGCCGGTCGCTTGGTGAATCGCTTTTTGGGCGGTGAGATCGAAAAGTGTCGCCTTGCGGGGGTGATCGACCACTGCGAGCTGTCGGGCAAGGTACTTGCCGGTTTCCTCGCGGCTGAGTGGCTCAAGATAGCTTCGCAGGACCACTCGCTGATTGAAAGAATCAAGACGAGGATGCGTGAGATGCTCCTCCAAGCGACTATTTCCCGCCAAGACGACTCGCATCCTCATGCTCGCCCCGTTGTCGAGGTTGGTCAGCAATCGGATCTCCTCCAGGATGCTCATCGGTAATAGATGGGCATCGTCAATCAGCAGGATCACCGCTTCAGAGTCCAGTTGCATAATATGTCGATGGAATTGCCACCGCAGTTGGGATTCCTCGTTCGATTCCACCGATTGGTCCCGTTCCCTTAGAAGTCGATCGTAGAATTGACTTGCGGAACGAATGCGACCGTGTTCCAAATGAATCACCGCCATCTTCTGCTCGAGTTGGTGCTCGATCAGACGCAGCATGAGAGTTTTTCCGCCGCCGGTGCCGCCGATCAGCAGCCCGATGCCCTCTCCCCGAAGGAGACAACGGAGTAGATGAGCACGTGCCGTTTCGAAGGCGTCGAGGGCGACATAGGTGCGGGGATCGGCAATCGGAGGAAACGGCCGACGACGGAAGCCGAAAAATGATTCGTACATGATACGGAAGATGTCCTCTTATTGAGCGTCGCATAAATAGTGAAGCCGGGAACCTTCCAGTGGCGGCACTGCGGGGGTCCATGCGCGACCTAAGAGCTCACTACTTATTCGAACATGAATGATTGATCTACCTCTAAGATAATCGCGGGGAGAATCGTTGGTCGGGGTGGATAAGGGCAAGTCGATTCTTGCGGCCCCCATAGGCCTTCTTGAGGCTCTTGCCATGCCGAGAGGGTGGCGAAGTCCGACACGTATCGATATCATCGGCATAATCCTACCATTTTCTTCAATCGGAAGTCGCGGGTTGTTTCGAAAACATGTAGCGGGGGAAAAGGAAGAAAAAGTCACCGAAGAACGCAAAAGCACTACATAATTTATGACGTAGTGTATCTTAAGCGGGTCTTGGGGATTTCCTCCTTGTTTCGGGTGGCTTTCCACTCGGAAAATGGCGGGGGGGTAGGCATTATCGAAGTTGCACCATCGTGGTATGATACTATCATTAAACAAGGATTTCCGCCCCCCTGCAATGACGGCTTTCTCGCGAGCTTGACGCCTGGACCGTGATGGGATGCTCGGTCTACCATCCAGCACGCGAAGGTCGGGTGGCCGAACGAGCCGTCGTTGGGGAGACCATCCAAGAAATCATCTCTTTTTCCTATTCTTTTCGCGAAAGGAGAAACTCGTGGCACAAGTCGATAGGTTGCCTTATAAAGTAGCGGATATCAATCTGGCCGATTATGGCCGACGCGAAATCGAGCTGGCCGAGAACGAAATGCCGGGACTGATGGCGATTCGTCGGAAGTACGGTCCCGAGAAGCCGCTCCAGGGGGCGAGGATCGCCGGTTGTTTGCACATGACGATCCAGACCGCCGTGCTCATCGAGACGCTGGTCGACCTGGGGGCCGAAGTCACCTGGAGCAGTTGCAATAAGTTCTCCACCCAAGACCATGCCGCGGCCGCCATCGCCGCCACCGGCGTTCCGGTATTCGCATGGAAAGGCGAGACGGATGAAGAATACGATTGGTGCATCGAGCAGACACTCTACTTCAATGACGGCAAACCGCTGAACCTGATCGTCGACGACGGCGGCGATTTGACGGCGATGGTCCACCAGCCGAAATACAAGGAACTACTCGAGGGCCTCCGAGGGCTTTCCGAGGAAACGACCACCGGCGTGCATCGCCTCTATCAGATGCACCAGCGCGGAGAACTCGGCGCGCCGGCGATCAACGTGAACGACTCCGTCACCAAGAGTAAATTCGACAATCTCTATGGCTGCCGGGAATCCCTGGCCGACGGCATCAAGCGGGCAACCGATGTCATGGTCGCCGGCAAGGTCGTCGTCGTGGCCGGGTTCGGCGATGTCGGAAAAGGCTGTGCGCAGTCGATGCGGTCGTACGGTGCCCGGGTGTTGATCACCGAGATCGATCCCATTTGTGCCCTTCAGGCCGCCATGGAAGGCTATGAAGTGATGACCATGGAAGAGGCGGTGAAGGAAGGAAATATCTTCGTCACCACCACCGGTTGCACCGATGTGATCATGGCCGAGCACATGGCCAAGATGAAGAACGACGCCATCGTATGCAATATCGGGCACTTCGATTGCGAGATCGATGTCGCGGGATTGGAATCGTTTCCCGGAATCGAGAAGAAGAACATCAAGCCGCTCGTCGATCGGTACACCTTCCCCGACGGACATTCCATTCTCCTGTTGGCCGAGGGGCGACTGGTGAACCTCGGCTGTGCGACGGGACATCCCTCCTTCGTGATGTCGAATTCGTTCAGCAACCAGGTGCTCGCGCAGATCGCACTTTGGACCGAGCCGGAACAATATCCTCTCGGCGTGCATGTGCTTCCCAAAGAGCTTGATGAAGAAGTGGCGCGTCTCCACCTCGAACAACTGGGCGTTCGTTTGACGCGACTCACCCAGGAGCAGGCCGATTACTTGGGCATTCCGGTCGATGGTCCGTTCAAGCCGGACTATTATCGGTATTGAGCACACCTGAACAATCAACAAAAGGGGGCGACTCGACCGAAGACGGCATGTCGGTCCCCTGCTTTCCACTTTTCCCCAGCATTATTCTGGCCGCGTCAGTCGCGTGACCCTTTGGTTCCTCTATTTGTTCTCGAAGTACCGGGATCCCCTGATCCCCTGGTTCACAATTCATGAAACACTTAATATAGAATAGGTATCTCTGATCATGCCCGACATCCAGCCGTTTCGTGGACTTCGCTACAATTTAGGACAGGTCGGTTCGCTCAGTGATGTGATTGCTCCGCCCTATGATGTGATCGATGAAGCATTCCAGGAGGCGCTTTACAAGAAGCATCCCTGCAATGTCGTTCGGTTGATTCTCAATCGCCAGGAACCCGGCGACGACGAACAAAACAACCGGTACCGCCGGGCGAAGCGTTTCGTGAAGAACTGGCGTGAGGAAGGGGTGCTCTTCCAGGAACAGCATCCGGCGATCTATGTCTACCACCAAGTTTTCACATGTCTCGGTCAGGAATACACCCGACGTGGCTTCATGGCGGGTTGCAAAGCGGAGCCGTTCGGCAAGGGCTCGGTCTTTCCGCACGAGCAGACGATGTCGGGGCCGAAGATCGACCGTCTGATGCTCACCTCGGTTTGCAAAATGAACATGAGCCAAGTCTTCGGGCTCTACCCCGACGAGGAGAACAAAGCCCAGGCGATTCTCGAACAGGCAATCGAGGGAGAGACGCCGGTCGAAGCGACCGATCATCTCGGTGTGGTGCACCGCCTCTGGGCAGTGACCGATCCTTCGGTTCTCTCCGAGGTGGTCAAGGAGATGGCACAACGTCCGGTTTTCATTGCCGACGGTCACCACCGCTACGAGACGGCCTGCAACTATCGCCGGCAGTTGGCCGATGCCGGAGAGTTGACCTCCGACCATCCCGGCAACGATGTGCTGATGATGTTCGTCGCGATGGAGGACCCCGGCTTGTTCGTCCTGCCGACGCATCGCCTGTTCCCGGGACTTCCGGATTTGACTTCCACGGAGCTGATCGAAAAACTGGGCGACTGTTTCCAGACGCGCGTTCTCGGCGAGGGACCGGAGCTCGCGGAAGAGGCTTGGGGGGAGCTAGAAACCTGCGACCAGCAGAACCTGCTGGCACTCTACGCCCGGGCCGACGACAAATGGGTTCGTGCCGAACTGACCGAAGCCGGTCGCCGAAAACTGGCCGAGGTGGCGGAGGATCATCATCCGGAGTGGCAAGAGTTGGGCGTGAGCATTCTGCATCGGCTGGTGATCGAGACGTTGCTCGAACAACCGAATCCGCCGAAGCCGAAATACGTGCATCTCGTTGAGGAGGTGGTCGAAGGGCTGAAGTCGGGCGACTATCCGCTCGCCGCGCTGGTCATGCCCGCGACGGTCGACCACATCAAATCGCTCAGCCTGATGGGCGAACGTATGCCGCCGAAGAGCACCTATTTCTATCCGAAACTGATCAGCGGACTGGTCTTCAAATCGCTGGAACCGTAGTGTGCTTCGGCAGCCCCCGAAACGGACTGATCGAATGGAAGGACATCGTCGCCTGGCGGTGTCCTTTTTTGGTGGATGGGAGATCCCGTGAGTCAATCGAAGGAGGGCGGTTTCCGCCATTTTTTCTTTTCCGATTGTTTCCGCTTCGCTTCCAGTCGCCGACGTTTTGAACTTTTCGTCGGTTTGGTGGGAATGCGACGCTTCGGCGGCTTGGCGACCTCGGCAAGCATGTCGCGCAGCTTCTGACGGCAATCGCGGATGTTCCTTTCCCGCTGGCGGAAGCGCGAACTCTGAATGACGAACTCACCGCGCTGATTGATCCGATTTCCGAAATGCTTCAGAAAACGCTCACGGACATCGTCCGGCAATTCCGCGCTCTCTTCCAGATTCCAGTGCAGAATCGCCTTGGTGCTCAGCTTGTTGACGTTCTGGCCGCCGGGGCCGGGACTCCGGACATAGCTGAACTGCAATTGATCTTCGGGGATTTTGATCCGGTCATTGATGTGGAGCATGATTTCGATCGCTAATCGTTTCGCGTCGTGGGGAACGTATCAGGGGCGGTTTCACGTGAAACGTTGCGGGAAGTGGTGATGAGGGCAGATGGCGAAAGAGGGCGTTTCACGTGAAACATGCCTTGCGACGCAAATCTGTCGAACGCGTGTTTCACGTGAAACAGGAAGATCTTGTTGCATGTTTCCAAGGGGGAAGGGCCGTCGGAGTGGAGGACGGTCCAGCGTCCGCGATCACTTACCCTGGTTGATCAATAACCAAGTACCGGTTTTGCCGGCCACGACGATGTCGGTGTGGCCGTCGTCGTTCATGTCGGTGGTACGGATCTGCATGCCGATACCGATCCCCTCGCCGGGTGCGCCGATGGTGTGCCGCGTGAACGAGGCACGTTCAGGATCCCAGGTATAGTAATAGAGCACGGCCGGTTCTTTGCCGCCGGGGTCGTTCCCGGAATGAGCCCGCACCCGTTTGCCGGTGATCAATTCCGGTTTCTCGTCGCCGTCGAGATCGCTCCAAGCCAGATAATGAGGCTGCGACCAGGAATCGTCGATGAGGTGTTCGGTCCAGGTGGTGGTGCCATCGGCTTTCGGCTTACCCTGTTCCCACCAGAAGAGACCATAGTCATGGGCCTTTCCCCAAATGAGGTCGTTGCGCCCGTCCTGGTTCACGTCGACCACGAGAAAAGGACAGCTCGGGTGTGGCAGCGCCGTCTCGGGGTGAAACTCCCAGGCCGCGGCCAATGGGTCGCCCTCGGGGCGTTCGTACCATCCCAGTTCGGTCAATAGGTCCTCGTCGCCGTCGCCATCGACATCGCCAAATGCCAGACCATGGCCACCGCCTTGCTTGCCGAGTTCGAAGGGAAGCAAGGCCGGCGAACCATCCTTCTCGACGAAGCGCCAGACCATCACCGGGTTCTGTTTCTTCCAACTACTGACGATGATTTCGGGAACCTCGTCGCCGTTCATGTCGTGCAGGAAGAACGCCTCGTTCGCCTTTTTCCCTTCCGCCAATACGTGCCTGGGCCACTTCATGCCGCGTTGCAGGGCGATCTTGCCGGGATTCTCATACCAGCAGATCTCCGTATCGTTCCAGCCGCTTGCCACCACATCCGGCCAACCGTCCTGATTGACGTCGAACAGGTGGTCGCCGTTGGTGGTGAAATAGTCGGCGCCCATCGACTCGATGTCGCGCAGCGCGTGAGGGACGAAATCGGGGCCGGGGTACCAGTTTCGGCCCGCGACGATGTCCATGTCGCCATCGTTGTCGACATCGCCGACGTCGCAACCTTCATTCGGGTCGACGCAAAGGAGCGTTTTCGAAAATTTCAGCGGTTCCTCGGCCATCGCCTGTTGCATCGTCGCGAACAGGACGAAGACCAACGTGAGCATGCCGAAAAGGGAGGTTTTCATCATGGGGAATTCTCCATTTCTTCCTGGGGTGTCGAATGCGTGCATTGCCAAGTATTTCCACTTCTACGAATCGAGAGAAGCTCTGCCGCGTGAATCGCGTCACCGCGGTCCCTTCCGATGGATGATCCTCGGAGCAAGCGGTTGGGAGCGAAAGCGGAATCGACGCGAAATCTTACAAGTGATCTCTACAAGAAAGAGTAGCCGATGGGAAGGGCCAAGGCAAGTAGCGAGGAGGGAAAGAAAGAAGGGCGCCGGCGGCGACATTCCGGGCGGCAAGAGAGGAGAAAAGAAAGCAGGGCCATCGTCGGGCAATCATTCAGTCGGCTCGGACGGGGTGGCCTCGTCCTCATCTTCCTCATCATCGGGCAGCGGTTCCGTTTGCCGGTAGTAGTCCAACAGTAAGAGAGCCCGTTCCTTGTTTTCGGGCCAAGGGACATAGAGTCCCCTCATCATATCCAACGGGAAAGAGACGCGGTTCGGAAGAAAGAGGACGCCGTGCTCGCTGATTCGGTGATTCTTGATATCGTTCCATGCGATGAATCGAGAGATGCCGAAGGTGGTTTCGGTGATGCCGTCATCGTTCCATTCGAACACGATCGGAAGATAGAGACGCCAAAGCGTGAGAAGCAGCAGCGCCAGCACGATGCTCCCCAGCAACAGGGAAGCGGAGGTCTTCCAGACGAGCAAAGCCAGCAAGATCGACCCCAGAAGAAAGAAAAAGCTTTTGAGCTTCTGATCGACAAGAGGCCAGCTCTGCCAATGCAGCACCGGAGGCGGTTCTTCGAGCAAGATCTTCTTGTTGTTGGAATCCGAAGGAGAAGACATGAAGGGTGAGGTCCTCATAAGCCCCGGTGCTTGGGCGATACCGGAGTCGAAGATCTCCGAGGAAATCGCGGGAGTCGGAGTGTCTTCGGGGGTTAACCCGCCATGGCCGTTTTATGGGGGGGCGCGGGCAAGGGGATGTTTCCTTCCCTGTCAGATTTCGATTCCAGCTCTTTTCGAAGAACCAAAATATCCGAGGGGGCGTCGATTCCGATCCGAACCTTGTCGCCTTGAAGACGGACGACGGAAACGACGATGGACTTGCCGATGCGAATACACTCACCCTCTCTTCGTGAAAGAACCAGCATCGAGAAACCTCCAGGAATATATCAATGATTTTTCAAAATCGTTATGGGTTCATTGTAAATACAACACGTCGGGTTGGCCAGTCTTGTCATCCCGACCTGCGATGACTTCCACTTGTTCTTCTGTACGCAATTTTCAAAAAAAGGTTCGAATTCTCTCAAGTACTTGAAAGAGAAAAGGGAACCCATGTTTATCGTACGATAATGTGGTCGTCCGCTTCTACATTGATCCGATCGCTCCCGAGGCAATTCATCGAAAACCCCGTCATGGTCTTTTTCGCCTTCCCCCAGGCTTTTGCAGCCTCGTGAGTCATCCCGACGCACTAGAGAAAAAAGGTCATGCCGAGGGGGGCTCGGAACGTCGTTGCTCGTAAGTTGTTTCATGGGAGTGGTTTACGCGGCGGCTAGTTGCATGCCGGCAGGTTCCGGCTTCCATTCCACCAGCGGATCCTGCTCCAGTTTCACCTGCAGAAAACGCTTTCCCGTGGGTCCGTAAAACAGGATCCGATTCTTCTTCTTTTCCCAAATCGCCGTCAATTTGACCGACCGCGGACCATGAAGGCAGAACCAGATGCCGCAGTGAGTGCGGCTGTTCACGCGAAGGATCTTCTCGGATGTCTGGAACGCGTCGGGTAATAGTTCGTGATATTCGCAAAGGGTTTGGTAGACATAATCTCGCAACTCTGGGTAAGACCGAAGTAGTGGTTGATGTGTTTTCATCTTGCCCTATGTGTATGAAATTATATGATGAAAGATCGATGAAAAATAGACAAAACAAGTCCGACGGAGCGTCGTGCGTGGCCTGGATAGGCTGGCTGTAATAGAAGATATCGGCAAACCTTTTCGCCTTCTTTTCCTTCAGTTGAGGGATAACGCAAAAAGGTTTTTCTTCAATCAATTGAGAGGGAAAGACGGCTTTTTTTGATACTTGTTTTGAGATTTCCACTCCTCTTCGATATTCTTGATACAATGCGGTATTGCTTTTTGTACATGAATAAACCCGTTACAAAGGAAATGGGAGAAACCCTGAAAAAATCGAGGGATGGGAAGATCTCTCTAGAGGGGGGCGAGTCTGGATCATACCAGCGGACACATCTTTCTGCCGGTGGTGTTCAACGGCATTTCAATCAGTTGCGACTTCGGAATCCAGCGAGTTTCCAGCCGCTGAATCGCCCCCTGGTCCTGCTCCTCGATCGGCGGGGAGGCGCGACGGCCCGTTGCCGCTCCTTTCCGCAATGCTCCCCGGTAACAATACAGCGTGATGCGATATCGGGTCACACTGTGGCGAAACGTTTTCAGGTATTCCTTGAGTGCGATTTTCATGCCGGTTAGCTGGAATAGTCGGTTTTCAACGGTTGTCTGCCAAAGAGTGGAAGGGGAAGAGGGACAAGCATCCAGTGGGATTCTCGGAAAATCCCAGAGACCGGCCCAGCGAACCCCTTCCGGATAGCGGATCATGAGGATTTTTCCCTCCGATTCCACCAAGACGGCAAGCTCTTCGATCGAGGTCGGTTTCTTTTTTGATTTCGGACGCGGGAGCTCATTTTGTTTCCCCTCGGCGAAGGCGCCGCAGAGAGGAAAAACGGGACATTCCCGGCAAGGAGGATTCTTCGGAACGCAGACGAGGCTACCCAGCTCCATGAGCGCCTGATTGAAGGTGCCGACGTTCTTCTTCGGTAAGACACTTTCGGCCATTTTCCAGAGAAGTCGATTTCCTTCGCCGCCGCTTGGATCGCCCTGGAACGCGAGCAAACGCGAGAACAACCGAACCGTGTTCGCCTCCAGCACCGGCAGCCGCCGGTCGTGAGCGATGGAGAGAATCGCTCCGGCGGTGTATCTCCCGATGCCGGGAAGTGACAGCACTTCCTCGAAGGTCTCCGGAAACCGACCTCCATGATGCCGGACGATCGCCCGGGCGGCCCGATGCATTTGTACGGCCCGACGGTAGTAGCCCAACCCCTCCCAGTAGCGAAGAACCTCGGTTTCTTCCGCGGCGGCCAGAGAAGCGATGGTAGGGAAACGTTCCAGGAAGCGAGGAAAAAACGATTCCACCGTCGCGACCTGCGTTTGCTGGAGCATGATTTCGCTGATCCATATCGAATAGGGATCTCGAGGTCCCCGCCAGGGGAGGATCCTGGCGTTTTGGGCATACCAGTGAAAAATCCGGCGTCGGAAACGTTGTTTCCAATTCCGATCGGGAAGGTCCGTCTTCATAGGGGGATCCGGAGAAAAATAATTGGGTTCTTCCGACATTTTAGTGGCTGATTGATGAGTCCTTGTCGTCGATATCGATTGGCTCGGCTCGGATTCACCAACCCAAGCAGGGGGGGGGCGTTCCCTGCCGCGACCTCCACCATCTCCGCCTCCTGGAGGCCTGCGGC
>CAZWCE010000036.1:0-17857 GCA_964632505.1 uncultured Planctomycetaceae bacterium
AGGCGAAAAGCCTTGGCGAAGCTGAAATCAACGGGAAATACATAGCGCTGTCATAGTAGCTTCATGTTAAACCTGCTATCTGTGAGAGGCAAGCGGCGGCTAGGGACACTTAGCCATTGTCATTCGTCCCCGGCCAACTCATGCCAGAACCATGCTAACAGCGCAAACATGGTTTCTGGAGAATTATCGTACTTGGCTATGTAGGCCTGGACAGCTTGCACCATCCCTGCATCTTTCTCGTTCGGCCCAATCGCACTCTCGCGCTGTATGGCCCGCATCTGGAGTCAACGGGTCGGTCGTGCGGCTTTGCGGACCGATTGTGGTCAACCTTCGAACCTGCTTCTGCCGATACTGCCGGAGCGGCCTCCTCTTCCTGAAACCCCACCTCGGCCGGAGCGTCTTGTCGGTCTCTAGATGGTAGACTCAACCCATTGAATCGGGATGAACCCCAAAACGAATCAACGGAAATGAAGTCATCAGAGCCACCCAACGAGGATGGTCTATCGCGATTTCTCCGTCTCGGGCTCGTTTTTCCAGATGCGATCCATGATTCTCTTCCACGTATCGGGATCGCGCGTTTCGACCAGAGCGACCACCAATCGTTGGGGAGTATCCTGAGGAGAGAGATGCCTTTGTAAATTGGTTCGGGCGAATCCGAAGACGGTCATTTCCTCATTCATCTGCCAATATTCTTCGGGGAACCGATCGGCCGTATGAAGGTAAATCAACGAACGGTCGGATTTTCCATCGGAGAAAACCGCCCATTCGGAGCCTTCGGCGACGCCGGAAGTATTTCGAAGAATGTCGTCCAGACGTCGTTTCCTGTCGAAATCGTAACATGAAAAATGGCGACCATCGCAGAGCCGGACGGAGTCATCCTCGCCGATCTTTCCCCCGGGCGTCCCTTCATAGAGTATCCAGTAATTCTTCTCCGACTGTACGAGAATCATTTCCGCATGCGTCGGAAAGAAATGCCAGACGGTTTCCCACCGGCCCTTTTCCGAAGTGATCGTGGCCGACGGAAGACGGATACCTGTCGGCGCGTCGGTCGTGCTGGTCGCTCCCTCGGCGCCCGAATGACCGAATTCATCGCAAAGATTCGGAATGCCTCGGTAATTTCCGGCAGAACCGCCGGTCGGGCGAAAGCTGATCCAGTCCTGGCCGTCCGCGTCGACGAGGCTGGTGAATCCCGCGCCCGCCTTGTCATAATAATACGTCGTCTTCACGCCTTCAAATACGGTTTCGATTTTGAAGCAATCTTGCCCCTGGTCTTTCGCTTCGGTCAGAACCACATGGTTCTCATCGAGAGACATCTCCTTCCCAGAAGATTGTTGAACACTCCCGATCATATGGATCTTCCACGGTCTCGTTTTTCCGCTGGGATGCAAAGCCCAACGGACTCGTTTCGACGGGTCTCCGCCGAAACCGATATCGCGATCCCCATCGCCGCCAAGCTCGATATCGGCGGCTTGGAGGTTGTTTTCGTTGACATCGTCAACCGCTCGTTCGTAGGCGAGGCACCGATCATCGCAAAGAACTCTCTGAAACTCGGCCGTTTCGAGGCCGGGAGCGGTTTCCAGAAGGAGAAGAAAAAAAGATGTACATAACAATACGTGCTTTTTCATGGTTTGGCCTGCTTCCTTAATAGTGAACATGGGGATGGAGTATGAGCAAGAAAGAATAGGGTGTCGAGCCCTATTGGTCGATCTTCGATATTGCCGAGGTGATATCATAGGATGACATCCACGATCGGGTTTCCCTAGATTATCGGTGAAAACCCGCTCGGCGGCAAGACAAAAATCGATGATCGCGCCCTGGTGCGGCACCTCGGCGTGCAGATATCTGGGGGGTGCGTTCGCCGGAGCAGTCCCCCTTCGGCATGATCTCGTGGCGTTCGGAAAAAAGGTCCCGTCTTGTCGTGGCGAGGAAGGAGAAGCGACCGTACTTTCAGGGTCGCTTGACCGCCCGAGACGGTGAAAACATTAGCAGACAAGCATGATTCTTGCAGCATGGCTCAAAACGGGTTATACTCGGTACGTCGGTTGAAATCGTTTTCTTCACTCCCACCAAAACGAAAGTGTGCCCGTGAAAGACCGTCTCCATATTCTCATGATCGTCGCCCTTGCTTGTTTCATGGTGGACGAAACCACTTCTATTCCCGCTTCGGAGAGTGAAAACTCACCCTTTTTGACGAATGCCGTCGGCGAACCGCCCTCCGATGCGCCGTGTATCCAGCCATGGCGCAAAGTCACGCTGGATCCTGAGTATTCCGGCCAGTGGGTCGTCCTGGGAGAGGTGGATGGAGACGGCCAGGTCGAGATCGTCTCGGCACGGAATGTCAACAAGAACGACAACCACTTCACCTCCGCCGTCGTCGTGCAGAAACTCGATGGGAGCGTGCTCTGGCGATGGGGCGATCCGGCGGTCGGACGACGCAATCTGCACCACGATGTCGCTTGCCAAATCCATGACCTGACGGGAGACGGCTCGAATGAAGTCGTGCTTGCCGCAGATCGAAAGCTGGTTATCCTTGCGGGGAAGACCGGGGAACTCGTCCGCTCGCTCCCGATCCCAGCACATGCGAGTGATTGCGTTGTGTTCGCCGATCTATCCGGCAAGGGACGTCGATCGGACATTCTCGTGAAGAACCGTTATCGGCAGATTTGGGCGTACACAGCCGAGGGACGGCTTCTATGGACGGTCTCGATGCCGGGAGGGTACAAGACGGCCCATCAGCCGTTGCCGGTGGATTTGGATGATGACGGACACGACGAAATCCTGGCTGGATATGCCGCTTTGAATTCCGACGGCACCGTGCGCTGGGTGTTCGAGGTGGAGCAAGGGAAAAAGAACGGCGGTCATGCCGATTGCTGGCGCGTGGTCCGAATGGCGGAAAAACCGGAAGATACGCGGCTCGTGATGACGATGTGCGGCGGAAACTCGCTCGTGATGACCGACGGCTGCGGAAAAGTCCTATGGCGTCGTACCGGGCACCATTACGAATCCGTCGACGTAGGCGAGATACGAAAGGATCGTCCCGGTTTTGAGATCGTGGTCGATATCGATCATCTCCCCAATCCTCCTAAACCCCTCTGCCTTTTTGATGAGCGAGGCAACGAACTCGGTCGGATCCACACCGACTACACCCGGCAGCACACGCTTGTCGATTGGGATGGCGATGGTCGGATGGAGATCGGCTCCGCATTGCCCCGGAGCCTCTTCGACGGTCACGGGCGTCGCGTGGCAACGTTCGACATTGAGGAAGGTGACAAACCGTGGCTCATGATGGCGGTCGATCTCACCGGCCACGGCCTCCACGACGTGATGATCGTGACGAACCACGGACAGGGGTATCGCGTCTATCTCTATCGGAATCCGACGCTCACCGCCACTGCTTCCGGTAAGCCGAAAGGAACCGGCGAAAATTTCACCCTCTACTGACATTGTCCCGATCGCACCAGAGGATTGATTCATGTTCCCATCAATAGTGGCCTGTCGGTTCATGCAGTGACGACCGTGAGGCCCGGCTCTCGCTGTTCGCCCGGGGGTCACTATAGATGCGACGCTCAATAATGAGTGACAAGGGTAGGCCCACCGAGTTCAAAACCACGCCGGGCTCTGATCTTATCTTGATCGTCTTCCATCTCCAGGCAAAGGACACCGATGGCGGCGGAAAACGGGTGTTTTCGAATCTCCTCCTCGACACCGCTCCCATGAGCAATGCCGAGGAGGAGTAGCTTGGCTGAAGATTGCTCAAGAGGAAAGCATCAGTTGCTCATCAGGTGATTCATGGAAGGAATCGCTTTCTTGATCGTAAGGATTGCCCGGACCGGAAGCGGTGCCTCCGAAGGGTCGGGAATCGTGTGTCGGCATGGTCTCTTGTCGCCATTGCTGTCTGAGCTGGAAGCGTTGCAGTTGCGTTTTCAATCCCATCGCCTGTTGATTCATCTCTTCACTGGCCGACGCCGTTTCTTCCGCGTTGGCGGTGTTCTGCTGCGTTACCTGATCGATCTGGTTGAGGCCACTATTGATTTCCGCAACCCCTTGGGCCTGCTGCGTGCTCGCGTCGGCAATTTGACGAACCAGATTGTTTGTTTGGGCAATCTTCTCGCCGATTTCCTGCAGGCGCTCCGAGGTTTCTCCGGCAATGCCGCTTCCTTCCTGAATTTCCGTTACGACGCCATTGATCATTTCCGTGGTCTCTTGGGCTGCCTTGGCGGACCGGGCTGCCAGATTCCGCACTTCTTCGGCAACGACGGCGAACCCCTTCCCATGCTGGCCTGCCCGAGCGGCTTCCACGGCCGCATTCAGAGCAAGTAGATTGGTCTGAAACGCGATTTCATCAATTACCTTATTGACTTTTTGAACTTCTTCGGCTCGATTGGTGATCCGCCCGATGGATTCCATCAGATTCCGCATCTTCTCTCCGCCGTCATCGGCCGACCGATTCGCGTTCTCGGCCAATCCATTCGCCTCTTGGGCGGATTCGGCGTTTTTCCTGGTTCTTTCTCCCAACTCGGTCATCGAGCTATTGATTTCCTCGATACTCGCCGCCTGTTCCGTAGCGCCCTGGCTGAGCGATTGCGAAGCTTCGGAGACCTGGTTCCCACCGGAGGCGACCTGATCGGCCGTCTCTTGAACCGCCCCGAGAGCTTCGTTGACCTGATCGATGACCATGTTGGTGGCCTCGCTTGTTTTCATCAGAGCCTCGGTCATCTCCTGCTGAGAAATGCATATCCGGCCGATCTCATCCTTGCGTTTCGCCATATTACGAATCTCTTGGAGTTCCTCTTCCTTGTACTCGATCTCAGAAGTGGCGGTCCAGTCACCTTGAGCCAGCCGTGTTTCCATCATCTCGGCCAGACTTTGAAGCATTCCGGCCATTTTTGCTTGGGCCTTTTGTGCGAAATTCAATGGTTTGATGATGCCTCGTATCGTAATGATCGCCACCACCAACGCCACCGCGGTCCCGAAAATCGTCGCGGAAATAAACAAGAAATTCTGCCAGGCAATGGCGTTTTCCGCTTCCACACTTCGTTGAGCAACGATGTCTTCACACTCTTTTTTTCTGGATCTGCCACTTTCCACCGCCGTGCTCAGTGCCGTTTGAATTGTTTCGGCAATCGGGAGGGTTTTGTTCGTCAAGACCTGTTCCGCTTCTTCTTGAGCGGCGATCCTCTCATTTTCCAAGGCAATCACTTCATGGAATTTCCGAGCCACTTCCTCAAGGCAGGGAAGCGTTTGTTCGGAAAAGATTGTCTCCCGCTTTTCCATCGCGTTTTCATCTTGCAGATCCACCTGATTCAGTGCCAGAACCGATTCATGCAACTGGTCGTGGACGGGCCGAATCGCCTCCATGATTTTCTTGTACTCCGGCCACTCTTTTTCAAGCTTTTTGTTTCTGTCGCTTGCTAGAAATTGAGCGAACGCGCATTTCTCCGGGTCGGTTTCCACGGTTATCTTTTTTCCCTGGATGATTTCTTGCCCGACCTGCATGGCCCATTTCCGATGATCGTCGAGTCGGTCCTTCAACGTATTCCGCAAACCCGGGTGACGGGAAACCCAGAGATCGTCGATCTGATGGGCGGTCTGATGCAAAGCGAGGTGTTGATCCATGATACGACGAATCGCTTCCGCTCCTTCGGGATTCACCACCGCCATTTGTTCCAATCCGGTCACCCCCGTTTCGTCTTTATCATAGAGCCATTTTCCGAAACCACATTTGTGACCATCCATGGTGACATCGATTTTCGGTTCATTGGCCATCATGTCTTTGCGGATTTGGGCGATCCAGTTTTCATGATTTTTCTGTGCTTCGATAATCGCCTCCTGTGCCGTGGAGATCTTACCGAAATCTTCGTTGGAACATTCCATTTCCCCCACCGAATTTCCAGTCACTCGCCCTCCAATTTGACCGATAATCCCAATGCCAATGAGTAGTAGCATCAAAAAACCATACACCAAAACCAGCTTCATTTTGATCGACATGGATTGACCCTTCTTTCCTGAATGCGGAGAAATGATGGACCCGATGGGCCTCACTCCCCCCAGTGTCGGATATGCGTAATGAATGCAAATAATCCTGCAGAAACATAGCCCACAATCTAGACCAAGTTGGTAATTTTAGTGCAAAATTTAGGTCAAATAACCCCTGAAATGGTGCCCAATATGACGGCTACCCCCCAAAAAAAAACTGGCAAAAACAGTTAAATTATTCCTCTATAGGGATTTACGAATCATTGCCTTGAAAAAAAAATCGCCTTCGATTGTTGGTTGATCTGGTAATTTTTTGTTTCGTCACTCATGGGAACGGTTCAGAAGTCTTCGCAGAGGCTTGGCTCAGATGAGGTGTGCCCGCTCCGGCTACTGCATGGTTGCCGGGTGATGGCGAAGCGGGGAGAATGGTTTCGATGTCGGTTGGAATCAAGTGTGGAGTCGGTTTTCCCGGTAAGGGGGCACGGCGAAACATCGCGGGGCCCGTCGCATTGGCTGGAAGTACTTGCAGCGGATGGAGCAGCGTCCGACGAGAATGTCGACCGAAGCATTCTGCCGGAAAGAGGGCGTCGGTGATGGATTGCTCCTCTTATGAAAAACCGGCAGGATAGCCAAGATGAAACGGCTGCGCCGATTGGGTTCAACCTGTCCGTTCGTGCGGTCGATGACGAATGGAGCGGATGCGCCGAATCGGGTCGGTGCTTCCACGGCCTCATTATCGTCTTAATCCTCGTGTCATTGAGACGTGCCCCGCTCCGAACCTTCCGAAAAGTGAGTCGATCCGATGACGCGTCTCTTTTTAGCCGCATCTGTATGGTGGTTCCTGGTCACGGTGGGTTCCGCCCAGCGCTTCACGCCTTCCCCATCTTCGGAAGGTTTGGAGTCTTCTGGAGAAACGGTTTCGGCGCCGGGAGTCGCCTCGACATCGCCGGCGCTGGGACTGAAGGAATGGCAGGAACTCGCCTTCCGTCACAATCCCACGCTGGCCGCCGCTTCGGCGCGGAGAAACGCCGCCCGGGGACGCCAAATTCAGGCCGGACGCTACCCGAACCCTGTTCTGGGATACCATGGAAGCGAAATCGGCAATGATGGAACGCCGGGACAGCAGGGGGGGTTCGTCCGTCAACGTTTCATCACCGGAGGGAAACTCCACCTCGACCAGGAGGCGGCGGGACAGACGGTTCGGGAGAGTGGCTATCGTTTCTTGGCCCAAGAGCAACGGGTGCTCACCGATGTTCGGGTTCGATTCTACGAAGCGCTGGCGGCGCAACGTCGGCTCGAGGTGACCGAAGAGTTGTTACGTATCGGCCGGGATCTGGTCGATGCGACGGAAACACTGCTGGAATCGGGGCAGAAGCCTGAAAACGATCTCCTTCAAGCGCAAATCCGGGCGGACCAATCCGAGATTCTTCTCGACAATGCCCGAAATGAGCTCGATGAAGCCCGGCGACGACTAGTCGCAGTCGTCGGCACGCCGCATCTGGCGCGAACGACTCTGAAAGGCGATTTGGAAGCGGCTCCGACCGACCTGAGTTGGAAGCGTTGCTTGGAAGCCGTTCTGGCCGGTCATCCCGAACTGAACGCGGCGAGGGCCCGGGCGGAGCGTGCGAGAATCCTCATCAGTCGAGCCAAAAGAGAACCGATTCCCGATATCGATGTTTCCGTCAGCATGCGGCATGTCTACCCGACGGACAGCGATGCCGCGAACGTGCAGGTGGGAATGCCCATTCCGGTGTTCGATAAGAATCGAGGCAAGATCATGGCGGCAGAATCGGAATGGCACGCTTCGCGACAGGAGATCAAACGCATCGAACTCGACTTGCAGGATCGACTCTCGGTGGTCTATCGTCAATATGCGAATGCGCTCAAGCAGGCGAAGCAATATCGCGAGACGATTCTTCCAAGGGCCAAGCGATCGTTAATGCTTACCATCAACGGATACAAGAACGGGCAAGTCGAATACCTCACTCTGTTGACTTCCCAAGAGACCTTTCTTCGTTCGAATCTCGATTATCTGCGTTCTTTGCAGCAACGGCAAACGGCGACCGCCTTGCTGGAAGGGCGATTGCTCGAAGGCGGGCTCGGTCGGAGATGAGCCGGCCAACGCTTGCTCTTGCTTTCAATGGAAAGAACACTATAATGACATCAATGGCCCGTGCGTCCCATGCTGGGCCGTTACGTGGACTTTGGTGATTGCTGTCCCCATTTTTTCCGTCCCGGGCATCTTTCCGACTCGGACGTGGATGGTTCTTCCGAAAAGTTCGGCATCGGACGATTTCGGATTCGGAAGAAGAGGTTTTTTCGAAATGTGGATGCGTTGCGTCGTAAAAATCCTGATTCTGGCGCTTCTCGTCTGCCCGCTCGGTTGCGGCGCGGGTTTTGGGCTGGGCTTGGATTGTTGTGCCGCCACGTCGTCTGCTGTTTCGAGGTCGACCGTTTCGGAAAGCGCCGACGCCTCTCACACATGCTCCTGTCCCCACGAAAAACCGGCATCCGGGACCACCGATGATTCCACCCCTGCACCACCTTCGAGTCCGGAGAAGGCTTCTTGCCAGTGCATCTGTGGAGGAGCGGTCTTCACCAAACAATGCGAAGAGTGGACCGGAGAGATCTTGGTCTCGTTATTTTCCGATGTCCCCGTCCCCTGTACGCCCACATGTCCCTTCCGCCATGCTGTTCGTCTGATCGCGAACCCTGACATCGGCGGCGGGAATTTCGGGCGATTTCTTTGCACGATGCACGCATCGTTTCTTTGTTAACGCGCACCTCATCTAGAATCGCTGGCGAAGATGTGTTTCGTTTTGCTTCCCTATTCGATTCTCACTGACCGAAGGTGTTCTTCTCGCATGGTTTTGCCGTGACGAGATTCTTGTTTCGCTTCATTTTGCAGGAACGATTGCTGCGATGTTTTTTCGTCTGCTCCCCTGGGAGTACCCGATTCGTAATCTGTTCCGTCGTCCGCTTCGTACTTCGTTGACGCTCGTCGGCCTGACGACGGTCATCGTGTTGGTGCTGGTGGTCGTTGGGTTCATTCGCGGATTGACCCGATCGTTGGCGGTCAGTGGCGCTCGACGAACCGCGGTCGTCTTTTCGCTGGGCATGGGGGAAAATCTCGAGTATTCCTCGATTCCGATGCGAACGAGCGATCTGGTGCCGGCCAGTGTACCGGGCATCGAGCAAAGATTCGGCCGGAAGTACGTGTCCCCGGAATTGTACCTCGGAACGGAAGTGACGGCGGCCGACGGAGGGGCCTCGATGGGATTGGTACGCGGTGTCACGCGTCCGGCACTCCTGGTCCGCCGACAAGTCGAGCTCGAACAGGGCGACTGGCCGCGAAGCGGCGAAGTGATGATCGGACGACTGGCCTCGGCGAAACTCGGGGTTGCCGAGCACCGGCTCGACGTCGGTCGTTCGGTCACATTCGAAGGACGAACCTGGCAAATCAGTGGAATCTTCTCGGCGGAGGGTTCGACTTTCGAATCCGAGATCTGGTGTCGCCTGGACGATCTGCAACAAGCGATGAAACGTCAGGATTTGAGCCTCGTGGCGCTCACCATGGCTCCAGACGGAGATTTCACCGACCTCGATCTGTTCTGCAAGGAACGCCTCGACCTAGAATTGCAGGCGCTCCGGGAAACCGACTATTATGCTTCACTGCAAAAAGATTATGGACCGGTGCGGTGGTTGGCTTGGCTGGTGGTCCTGC
Source organism: uncultured Planctomycetaceae bacterium (assembly GCA_964632505.1). Classification (GTDB taxonomy): domain Bacteria; phylum Planctomycetota; class Planctomycetia; order Pirellulales; family Thermoguttaceae; genus CAZWCE01. The sequence continues at coordinate 9,701 of CAZWCE010000036.1, forward strand.
TGGTTTCCGGAGCTGGAATATTCGCCGGACTGAACACGATGTACGGATCGGTCGTGGGACGCATCCCGGAACTCTCGATGCTGCAAACACTCGGTTTCTCCCGCAGGGCGATCGTCCTCGGGCTGATCCAAGAGGGCGTTTTGCTCTCGACCACGGCCGGTTTGCTGGCGACAGTGATCGCATTGACCTTCGTCCACGACGCTTCCGTACGATTCACCATGGGGGCGTTCGCCCTTCGTATCGACAGCGTGGCCGTACTCATCGGCTGCGGAGTCGGAATCCTCCTCGGCTTCCTCGGTGCAGTCCCACCGGCGATCCGAGCATTGCGCATGCCCATTGTCGATGGGCTGAAATCGGTTTGACTTATTCTGCGCGGCGACGGAGTCGCGAGGAAGAGCTTTCCTAAACGAAGATTCAGAAATAACAAGGAGAAATATAATGAAAATCGCCGTCAACCTGTTCGTTGTTTTCGGCTTGCTCGTGGGAATCCTCGGTTGCTCGGATCAAACGGGAACGAATTCCAACACCACCGGCCACGGAGCGCATAACGGAGAACCGGGCAAGGTCGAACCGCCTGTCGCCCCTTCGAAGGAAGGCCGAAAATTTGTATTGGACCAATCGCCGGAGAATCCGCAAGAGGTGATCACCGCACGGAAATCGGTCGAGGATGGTGAGGAGGTCGTCATCCTCGGGCGCATCGGAGGCAGCGCAGATCCTTGGATTGAAGGTCGCGCGATTTTCACCCTGGTGGACAACTCCTTGAAATCCTGCGATCAGATTCCCGGTGACAATTGCCCGGTCCCGTGGGACTACTGCTGTGCGACCGACAAGCTGCCCCAAGCTTCCGCCCTGGTGAAAGTCGTCGATGAAAGTGAACAGCCGGTCAAGACCGATGCCCGCGAATTGCTGGGGGTTCGGGAACTGACCGAAGTGGTCGTCCAGGGCAAGGCGAAACGGGATGACGGTGGTAATCTGACGGTATTGGCTTCCAAAATCCACGTGAAGAAATGAGCGGATGATGGACTCGGTGGATCTTCGAGAATTAGCGATCGATCGTGGCGACACGGACTCACCGAAGGTCGGTGCGCGACGGCACTTCCTCACGCGGTACGTGCTGCCGTTGATACTCCTATCCGGCTTTCTCGCCCTTATGGTGTGGGCCTCCTGGGATTATCTGTTTCCTCCCAAAGCGGTCACGGTCCTCCCGGTTTTCTCGAATCTCTCCGCGGTGCAGCAGGAAGGCACCCCGCTCTTCCAAGCGGCGGGATGGATCGAACCTCGCCCCACCCCGATTCGGGTGGCGGCGCTCGCTCCGGGAGTTGTCGCATCACTGCTGGTCGTGGAGAATCAGCCGGTTGAGAAGGGCGAGCCGGTCGCCGAACTGGTCAAGGAGGATGCACGCCTGGCTCACGACCGAGTCCGTGCCATGCTCCGCCTGAGAGAGGCGGAACAAAAGGAAGCGGAGGCGGCGCTCTCCGCGGCGGTCACGCGTTACGAACAACCGGTCCACCTGGATGCCGACCTGAAGGAAGCGGAAGCCTCGCTGGCGCAGATCGAGACGCAAATGAAATATTTGCCCTTCGAAACTCGCCGTGCCGAAGCCGATTACCGAGCGGCTTCCCATGATTACCAAGGGAAAGTCTCGGCCCGCGAAGTCGTCGCGGGGATCGAAATCGAAGAGGCGAAACGCCGGATGGAATCGGCCGAAGCACGGCTCGAGGGACTCGAAGACCGCCTCGATTCCCTGAAGCGGGAACGCGCGGCGCTGATCGATCGGAGGAACGCGCTGAGGACTCGGCGGGAACTCTTGGCCGACGAGACGAGGGCGAAGGAGGAATCGGAAGCCCGCCTTCATGCGGCCGAGGCCCGTGTCGCGCAGGCCGAAGTCGCCGTATCCGAGGCGAAACTCCAACTCGAACGCATGACCGTCCGGGCTCCCGTCGAGGGGCGCATCTACCGCCTGATCGCCCATCCCGGAGCGAGGATTGGAAGCGGGATGGGGCAAACGGCCGATTACGACGGCAGCACCGTGGTGACGATGTACGATCCGAAAAGGCTGCAAGTCCGCGTCGATGTCCGTTTTGAGGATCTCCCGAGCGTGAAGCTCGGCCAACCGGTCGAGATAGAGAACCCGGCGCTGCCCCGGCCGATCACCGGGAAAGTACTATATATCAGCTCCGAAGCCGATATCCAGAAAAACACCTTGGAAGTGAAAATCGAAATTCCCGATCCCCCCGCCGTCTTCAAGCCGGAAATGCTTGTCGATGCAACGTTTCTCGCTCCCAGAGAACCGGAAACCTCCGAAGAGCCTTCCCGGGAATGGAAGTTGTATGTTCCGGCGGAATTCCTCCGTCAAGACGAGGCCGGTTCGTTCGTCTGGGTCGCCGATCGTTCGGAAGGCATCGCCCGGAGAGTTTCCGTCGAGACCGGCAAGACCGGAAACGAGGGCCTGGTCGAAGTCACCAGCGGGCTAACGGTCGCCAGTCGGATGATTGCCGACGGAATCGAGGGACTCGAAGACGGCGACCGCATCCATGTGACCGATGAGGCCCAAAGGAAATACCCCGAACTAGTAACGTCCCCATCAGCCAGAGAAGAGGAGCAGAAGAACGATGCCGCTTATTGAAATTTCGAATCTGACCAAGCGATATCGAAAAGGGGAGGAGACCATTACGCCTCTGGACGATGTCTCCCTCTCTATCGAACAGGGGGAGTTCATCTCTTTGATGGGGGCGAGCGGTACCGGAAAGTCGACGCTGCTGAACCTGGTGGCCAGCATCGATCGGCCTGATAGCGGCCGGATCGTCGTCGACGGAACCGACATCACGCGTCTTTCCCGCACGAAGCTGGCCAAGTGGCGGGCCGCCAACCTCGGGTATATTTTCCAGACCCACCATCTCGTCCCCGTACTCACGGCTTACGAGAATATCGAACTCCCTCTGCTCTTGCTCCCGATGTCGCGCAAGGAACGACGCAAGCGAGTCGAAATCGCGCTGCGGGCAGTCGACCTGTTCGACCGAGCCGACCATTATCCCAGGCAGATGTCGGGGGGGCAGGAGCAACGGGTTGGAATTGCTCGGGCGATCGTTGCCCATCCCAAAGTGGTGGTGGCCGACGAACCGACCGGCGACCTCGATCCCACGACTTCCCTCCAGATTCTCGAACTCCTCCATCGACTCAACGAGCAGCTCCACGTCACCTTGCTTATGGTCACCCACGACGCCGAGGCGGCCCGAGTGGCCGACAAGCAGTTCCAACTCGATCGCGGAAAACTGATCCAGACCGGCGAGAACGCTTGCCGTCGGTCGGATTTCTCCGAAACGAAACCGATGACGGCCTGATCGCGGAGGCACATTCATGTTCAAGTTCTTGCCCTATACGATCAAAACGCTTTGGCGCCATCGTTCGCGAACCCTCCTCACCGTCACCGGCTCGGCCGTTGCCCTGTTCGTCTTCTGTTTTGTCGAATCCATCCAGGAAGGCATGAACGAGTTGCTGCGCCGCCAGGAATCGAATCGCTCTCTGGTGGCTTTCCAGGCGAACAAGTTCTGCCCGGCCACCAGCCATCTGCCCGAAGACTATGGAGACAAAATCCTTGAAATGGAAGGCGTCCGGGAAGTCGTACCGGTTCAGGTGTTCACCAACAACTGCCGTGCCAGTCTCGATATCGTGGTCTTCTACGGAGTGCCGCCCGAAAAGCTTCGCGTGGCCCGCGATTTCGAGCTGATCGCCGGAAGCTGGCCCGAATTCGAGCAACACCAAGACGCAGCCGTCGTGGGAAGTGCGGTCGCCGCCAGGCGGAATATCGACGTGGGCGACAAGTTCTCCATCGGCGATTTGAGTGTCGATGTCGCCGGGATTTTTTCAAGCGACGATCCTTCGGAGGAGAACTACATCTACTCCCATCTCGAATTTTTGCAACGTAGCGAAGGCATGGACCTCGTCGGAACCGCCACGCAAATCGAGATCTTGCTCCATGAGGGAACCGATCCCGTGGCTCTATCCCACCGCATCGACGACCTTTTCCGAGGAGGACCGGTCGAGACGGACACTCGGCCCAAGGGCGTTTTTCAGGCGAAATCGCTCGGCGACCTGGCGCAACTGATCGAGATGTCCCGTTATCTCGGCTATGCCTGCGTCGGGTTGGTTCTGGCCCTGGTCGCCACGACGACTTATATGTCGGTCGAGGACCGTATCGCCGAACATGCGGTGCTGCAAACCCTGGGTTTTTCAGGTCCACGTGTTTTCGGTTTCGTGGTCCTTGAGAGCATGCTACTGAGCATGATCGGAGGAGTCTTCGGTATCGGCGCGGCCTTGTGGACCCTCCATTGGAGTCATCTTTCGGTGGGAGCCGAAGCCGTGACCCTTGCTTTCACCCCCTCGCCGCAACTCGCTCTGACCGGTTTCGGCGTCGCCGCACTCGCCGGTTTCATTGCCGGGATCGCCCCTGCCTGGTGTGCAGCGCGTACGGAAATCGTCACGGCACTCCGGCATACCTAATGAATGAGAGAAGGCATCCGGCGTCGTTGATGCTCGGGTTCCGTGCGTACGGCTTGATCCGCTCGATGTCCCGGACTTCGGCCGCCATTGCCCTGCACTTTCGGTCTCTCCTGTCGAGGGCTGTCTTTGCGGACGATCATTGCCGTTGGGTGGATGATGGGCTCTTGGCACGGCATGCGACAAGGGCCCCCAGCAATGGGTCGCGCTGGATTGGTTTCGTCAAGTAACTGCTGCAACCGACATCGAAACATTGCTTTTCCACGCCCTCCATTGCGTGGGCGGTCAGTCCCACGATGGGGCGATCGTATCCGCTTTCGCGAAGTTTTCTCGTCGCGGTCTCGCCATCCTACCCTCCCTGGCCAATCGCCAAATCAGATAGGATGACATCACTCAAGCTGTCACGAAAGAGCTAATTGTCGTTTTCTGTAAAAACCTAATTGTCGTTATATATAAGCGATCAGTCGCTGATTGTCCGGTCCATCTTCGGCCAGGAGAATCCGTAACGAATGAGGCAGTTTCACCGGGGACGTCTCTTCACTCCGAAATGCGGCATTCCCTTTTGGCTTTGCCTCACCTCTTTCATGGTAAGTGATGAGCGGCACCCCATCTACGGCACCGCGCTAGAGAGGCGTCCGGCCCACCGATGAATACTTCTTGGATCAATCTCACATGTTGATTCAGAAGGGAATTGAAATGAAGAAAAAAAGACACAAGCCTCATCGGTGCCTCGATCCTCTGGAACCTTGGATCAAGGATAGAGAAGAGAGAGGACGCATCGAAAAAAACGAGACGAAAACCCCGGGAGGGGAAGTTCGCTTCTGTTGTCATGGGCGCCGGGTTCGGTGGAAGCTGTCGTCCAGCCCGGTTCGGGACTGGGTCTTTTCAGAATCTCTTTTCTCGGAACCTTTCGAGGCGTCTCTGGTTCGATCGCCGATATCCGCCGGCCCTGCCGATTCCCAGGTGCGGCTGGCGAGAAAAAATCCTATTCAGTGAACGATTCCACCACCTGGAGGCCGAAAAGACGCTCCGGGCGTGGCGGAGGATCACGAAGAGGCGGCAGTTCCGGAAGCACGGGCAGAAGCAGGCTCGAAGGATGATCGGCATCATGTAGGATGGTCACGGTCGCGGGGGGGCGATTGGAATCGTACCGATAACTCGCTTGTCCCGAACGGGTGACGCCGATCGGATCATTGAAGGGTGGCCGACTGACACGCAACACGAGCTTGTGACCAGGTCGGAAGACATGGCCGACGGGAAATATTTCGATACGGTAACAGTACGCTTCGCCCGGCGAGATCGGCCTGAGTCGGTCATGTCGATGGTGAGGCCGGACGAGCATCTCTCTCCCCTCCAGCGAGGCGAAGACGGATTCCTCTTCGTCGACTCCACGATGCGATGCCCGCAAGAGTCCACGTTGTAGTCCATAGAGATCGCCTTTAGGAGTGAGATCGGCGAGCAAGACGAAGAAATCGGTATCGAGGGTACTCGTTTTCGCCCACAAATTGACGACAATCGGCCCACAGATCGCCACCGGTTCATCGATCTCAAGGGTATAGTAGAGTTTTTCATTTTCTTCGAGGACGTCTCCCCGCCCGATGCGATAGACATCGGGGGTTTCCGTCGCGTCGGGAGATTCCAGGGAAAGCCGGTTGGCTGAACGAATATATAAATATGTCCACTTTGTCTCGGGAATTGGAAAATCTTCGGCCACCACCGGCGGATTCGTGAGAAGATGATTGCGGGTCTCGTTCCAGCAAGTTTCAAAGTAGCAGAACACTCTTTTCTGAGGGGCGATCGGGACTTCGTTCGCTTCCTCCAGCAAGTAGTGCTTCAGCCAATGGTCCATCTGCTTTTCCAGAACAGGCGGGGTTCGATGAGAACCATTGGTCATGACCAGTCGCCTGGGCGTATTCTGAGGAATCTGAGAAAAAAGCCAGCAACCACTGGGACCGGTCTGCTCGTCTTGATATTGGTGCCCGATCAAGATCGGCGAGTGGATCCCGTCAGCGGCTTCGCGTAGCGATCGTTCCACCATTTCTCGGCTTTCAAGCGGTTCATGCAGCAGCATCCACAGCATGTCCTGAGTGAGATCGCGTTTTCCACGGTCTTCAACGATCTTCCGATACGCCGAAGTGTCGAGCCCGCGAGCGATCATGGCGGCCTGTCCCGATCCGAAAGGACCTTCCGCATGGTAATAGTTATTGAGCCAGTCCATGGGAAATCCACAATTGGGAACGCCGCCGATCCTTCCAATACCTCGATAGAAATCTTCGCACAAGCCCGAAACGCAAACGGCCTTCACCGATGGCGGGTGGGTACTGGCGGTCAAGAACCCCATCAGGCCGGGCCAGGAATGGCCGACGATTCCCACTCGCCCGTTCGACCATGGTTGTTGGGCGATCCAGTTCTCGATCACTTCGTAGCCGTCCTTCCAGGAGCGCGGCGTCCAAGGCTGGAGTTGCCCGCCGGAGGCTCCGGTCCCCCGGAGCGAAACGTTTACCGTCACGCACCGATCCCCAAATCGTCGGGGGTCCATCGGAAATGCCGCGAAGGCGTAGCCGCAAGTGCTGAAGATCGTCGGCCACGTTCGCTTCGGATCGGCCGGATCGCAGTCGTGGGGATAGCCGATGGCCAAGGCGATCTTCACCCCGTCCGACATCGTGGCAAAGGTGTATTCATGCCGAAAAGAGATTTTCCCGCTCGGTTGTCTGGCCTTTTCTCGTGCGACCATTTGTCGGTGAAACGTTTCCGCTTCTTTTCGGGTCAGACGACCGTCGCCGTCGGCATCGGCGTTGGGATACTGCTCGAGCCACTTTTGGAGTTGGGCCTCGCTCGCCTGCTGGAAGTCCTGAGCGCGACTGACGACCGCCGGGCACATCGCCACGCAAAGAAAGGACAGAATCATCGTTCGACGCATCATCAGAATTCCCTTTCACCATGAACGGAGAAGTTGCAAAACTCATAATGGGCTATGATATTGTTAGCCCTCAATCAACCGAATGATTTTGGATGAATTCCAAAAAGACTCAAAACCACTTGGTTTCTCGTTGTCTCAATGGTAGAACCATGACGCTTTGTCGTAGAACCAGGAAGATTTCGAGCGAAGATCAATATAAAGAATTGAATGAGAGAAAACAAGCGCCATCGAGCGGGGAGTGCATGACGACGAATCTGCAGTCAGGGATGCGCGATTGCAAGCAGCGGTGCATCGACTACTTCAAGGCCGAGTCAGTAGGATTTAGCGGGACCATGTCGGCAACACCAATCCCAGCAAAATCGGTTAGGAACAACCAACAGGCCCTTGCCCATTTAGGAGAAAGGTATTATGGAGCGTCGCATATCTATTGAACCCCGGGCGAACAGCGAGAGCCCGGCCTCAAGGGCGTCATTGCATGAACCGAGGGGCCCCTATTGATGCGAACATGAATCAATGCGCGAACCATCGCACCCTCGGCCGACCTGCTCCCGATTCTTTTCCTTTCCAAAAAGCAATATACAGCCAGAACGCCTCGCATGCAACACGCACTCCAATCCGGTGGTGGTTCATGAAGTTCTGTGATGAATAGCCGTTTTGGTTGCAACAGGTACAAGATCGACGATCGGGGGGTGTGGCTAATATTCGGTTGCGTTTTTTGGCGTCTGTCAGGCGACGGTGAA
>CAZWCE010000037.1:0-15089 GCA_964632505.1 uncultured Planctomycetaceae bacterium
AGGGATTCTCTCTTCCCCTCCAGGCCCGGGCTCCCCCCGTCGCCTGACTTCTTTTCTCAATTCAGCTTTTTCTCAGTAGATAGGTGTCTTGCAGTGTATCACTGCATCCTGTCTTGATTGACCGCTGTTTTCGTTAATCGCGCTCGGGAATGAGCTTGTGGAGCAACGTGAAATCGGTTGCGATTTCCGTCTTGCCGACCGCGTTTTCGCCCTTGCATACCTTCCCGATTGCTTAGGAAACGCTCAACCTTCAGATTCGTTTTTGAATATCATTGTCGCTCGATGAGTTCTAAATGCTTCAGGCTGCTTTTATCGTAAAGTCCAAGCTGACGGATCCTTCCGAGTACGCTTTTAAAGCATTGTGAAAAAACGATTCTGTAGCCTTATTTCAAGCACTTTTTTATTTGTTTCGTAACGATCAAATTCTGTATTTCAGAAGGGACATTGAAAATGACATCTCACAGAAACGCCTTTACTCTGGTTGAGCTTTTGGTCGTGATCGCGATCATCGGCATCCTCATCTCACTATTACTACCTGCGGTTCAAGCTGCTCGGGAAGCAGCCCGTCGGATGCAATGCACGAACAATCTCAAGCAACTCGGCATCGCCTTTCACAATTACCATGACACCCACAAGGTATTTCCACCGGCGTACGTCATCCAGCCCGGCGGGGGAGGCGTTCACGGAGAGCCCGACCCCCAGACGCGTGATGCGGGGCCGGGTTGGGGCTGGGGAGCGCTGTTGCTTCCGTTTTTGGAACAGGGGAATGTCCAAGCCGAGTTCGATTTCAATCTTCCTTGCTGGGATCCGGCTCATACCGTCCCCGCAACAAGGGAACTGGATGTCTTCCTTTGTCCCTCGGCGTCGGGATGCCAAGGGCCGATGAAAGTGAAAGATGGCTCGGGAAATGCGATGGCGGAGTTCGGGCGTTCCTGTTATGTCGCGAACGCCGGTCAGGAGGAGCCATGGCTCTACTCGGTCGATCGTTACGAGGGAATCGCCGACGGGCCGTTGTACCGCAACTCCGCAACGCGCTTTGCCGACGTCACCGACGGCTTGAGCAATACCGTTTTTCTCGGCGAGCATCATCCGGTCCTCAGCGAGAAGACCTGGGTCGGCGTCGTGCCCGGTGCCATCGTCTGTCCGAAGCCTGAGTTCGCTTTCTCGGTGTGCGAGCCGGCGGCGATCCTGGTGAATGCCCACAGCGGACCTTGTAGCATCGCGGATCCGCCGACCATTCATCCCCCGAATAGCCCCGCCTGTGCCCCGTGCCAGATGTATGCGGAGCATCCCGGCGGTTGCAATGTGATGCTCGGTGATGGGAGTGTTCGCTTTGTGACCGAGACGATCCACCAACTGACGTGGGCCGCACTCGCCAGTTCGGCCAAGGGAGAAGTCGTGGGCGAATACTGAATGACCACGTACATTTCGTTTATTCCGATTCCGAGATAGAACCTCCCCTGCAAACAAACAGGTCTCGAAAGTAGTGGGAATCACTGCTTTCGGGGCACAATTAGGAATCAGTTATGAACCCTGACATACTTCACCAGGAGATTTGGCATGAGATCAACGGTGCAATTGACACTAATAACCGTCTTCCTCGGAGGGTTGCTTTCCACTACCGGATGCAGTCCTCCCCAGGTGGAGCCGGAAAACCTTCACTTGATCGCTTCCTTGCGCACGGCGATCTCGGCAAAAAACACCGATTGGTTGGAGAAAAACGCCGACATGATCCAGGAGCGTCGCTCGAGTGGCAAAATGGGGAAGGAGGAGTACGAAGCCTTCCGGGCGATCCTCGAGAAAGCGCGGTCCGGTGACTGGTCGGCAGCCGAAAAGCAAGCACTGGCTTTTCAGAAAGCGCAACGTCCCACCGAACACCAGAAGGAACGTGTTCGCCAATACTGGGAAGAATGAATCATCTGTATTCTCGAAAAGCGAAGGGATTGATAGTTTTAGCGATTGAAGTTTTCGTCTGCTCCTATCGTCGGATAAACGATGGCGTCTGTTCAGTTTTCGTTCTGGATTCGTCGAAAAAGAAGCATCAGCCAACAGCGGCCTGGAGGATTTTAGACTTCATGATCGAACAGCGTTAAATAGCTGGGAATATGTTTTGATTCACTCTTGTAGTCCAGGTCGTTTTTCATGATCGGTCTTACCGGTCTCCGGCTCGGCTGGATGATATCGGTGCGCCAGAAAATCACCGACGTAAATCATGTATTCGAACGGGAGGTCTTCCTGTTTCACCTCTTGCCGGATCGTGCCGAGTCGACCGGTGATCACTTCCTCCTTGTCGGTGTAGCCGGCATGCTTCACGATGGCGACGGGGGTTTCCGGCGGATAGTTGACCAGTAGTTTTTCGATGAACTCCGCAAACTCCGTTTTCATCGTGAACAGCGCCATCGTGGCCCGATGGGTGGAAAGCTGATCGATCGTGTCGGTCTTGCCGGCCCAGTCGGCCGCGGTCAGAATGACCGACTTGGTCCGATCACTGGTGGTGATGCCCCGGCATAATGCGGCATTGGCGGCATTGAAGCAGCTCAAGCCGGGAACCACTTCCGGGTCGAGATCCTCGAACTCTTCGAGGCACCAGGCCGAGGGACCGTAGATCAACGGATCCCCGCTATCGAGAACCGCCACGGTTTTTCCCTGCGTAACGGCGTCGCGGACCAACTTGGCGAACTCCCTCCGTTTCCGGTGATAGGTTTCGCATCGTTGCCGCTCTTCGCCTTCCAGGGTTGACGGATCGACCCCATAATAGGGAAATAAACGCCAGTAGCCGTGAATGACTTGTTTGCCATCGAGGTGTTCCTGAAATTTCTTCTCGATCGATTCCATGCAAAAAACAATATCCGACTTATGGATTGTCTTCAAAGCCCGAAGGGTGATCAGATCGGGATCGCCGGGTCCCACCCCCACAAGGTAAAATCGTGTCGGTTCCTTCTCTTCTTCATGCCCAATAAGAGAAGAACATTGGAAAACACAGACGAAAAAGAAACCCAACGTTGTTAAGACCGTGAAAGAACTCCAATGGAATCGGTGCTTCTCGTGATACATTTCCATCCTCCCATTATTGAATCAGCCAAAATTAATTGATATCAGAAATAAGAATCATTCAGAACGCTTCGACGACCTCGCCGCCGTTTCGCGAACCGATAGCCCGCCAGGTATCCAGGTCGATTGTTTCGCTGACAAAACGAACCGAGCCGTCCACAAAGCCTACATTGACACCACCGGGATGGCGACTCCGAGCCATCTGCCAGAGCGATCGCAGGGGAGCCCACTTGGCGCAGTCCGGAATGCGTGAATTCGGCTCCCACCAATGATAATAGGCCGTGTAGAGGATGAAGCCGTCCACCCAGCGAGTCGTCCGACGGGGTTGAGAAGCAATCGGCTGGCCGAAACGGCTGCACCACTCGACGCTGAGCTTCGGATCGCCACGGCTTCGACCGCCGACGATCACCACGTCTTTGTTCTGCTCGGTCAGCACGGTGCCGGACGACATGTTCGGATCGGGCAGCAAGCTCTCGGAAAATGCCGCCGTTTGACTTGTTCCATCGGTCACCTCGGCGAAACGCACGGCGGAACTGGAATTGAACAGGCCGTCGGCATCATCGAAGATCGCGGTTCCAGAAGAGGTGGGCGCACTGCGTCCCCAGCAGGCCAGGTAATTCCCGGCCGCCCAGTCCGTCTCGGCACCCGCCGGCACGACTTTCTCTTGTCTATCGCTGGGACAGTATAAGAATCCGATCTCCTGCGAGACCGGCTCGAGGTTGCTCGGATGGACACCGTAGCCCGGCCCTCGCTGCGGCGCCCCCTCGTGGCCGTAGAGAGGAACGTCGAGATTCAGCGACTCATAGAGATTGAACTGCTCCATGTAGGGCGTGAGCATCGCCATCGGTCCCCAGCGATATTGCCAACCGCCGATTTCCTCATATCCTGAACAAGTCTTGCTCGGCGAACCGATGGGAAACTCCTGGTGGCTGTCGTGAAAATTGTGGAGCGCCAGGGTTACCTGCTTCAGATTGTTCGTGCAACTCATGCGCCGCGCTGCTTCGCGCGCCGCCTGTACCGCCGGCAGCAAAAGTGCGATCAAGATTCCGATGATCGCGATGACCACCAAGAGCTCCACCAGCGTGAATCCAAGATGCCTTTTCATGTACCGTCTCCCGCAAGATAGTAATACGAATCCGGTATCCGTAATACGCCCTTCGAGTATAACGCCCCGGTGGACGTCGTTCAAGCCCTCGGGTAGTATTCCGAAAAAGAAGAAAAAAGTAGATTCCTCGGCGAAACCCTAGAGCCGTTTGGGTCTATGCGGGCTCATCTGGAAAAGCTTTGGCCCAGAGTGTGGCGACACAAACCCAGTACCACTGGTCGAGCTTCATCGCGAATAGGATCCGATCCCGGATCCATTCCACCGTGGTTTAGTCGGGGCTTGAAATGACGAGGCTTTTGCCCATCCTTCCCATCCTACGCATTTCCTAAAAACGTCACCCCGGCAACAAACTGTGTACTGAAAAGCGGCTGCTTCCGCCGCTCTAAGTTGAACATTACCTGGGAAGTACCTAATCGCAAATCCTTGCTATGTAAGCACTTATAATAATGTTCGAAAAACCTTTCAAATACTTACGTCGATCCGGAATAGTGTACGGATTAACACTTGTGATATGATTTGCCTGGATTTGCACCGTTTTGCACGATGAAAATAGTGTTCGCATTTACATAACACCTAAGAGGTAAAAGCGAAAATAGAAGGGAGCCCCCCTTTCGACTTTTTGGGCCCTATATACACCCACCGCGCCAAAACGCTGAAATCAGCGCAGAGGGTGGTCGGAAAGGAGAAAAGGGTTAAAAGTACCCCTTTTCTCTCTTAAACCTCTGTTTTTTCAGGGTTTTCCGGCGTCCGACTTTCGCGGAATCTTTTGAGACTTTTGATACCTTTTGAGGGTGTTTTCACCAATGGTGGGGTATGGCTTTCCTTCAGAAGTCCTCATAAGTCCTCGAAAGTCAGACAGCTTTCCACCCGCTGGCGGGACGCCCTCTGGTAGGGATATTCGCCTCCACGAGGCGTTTTTGGGTTCCTCCAGGATGCGGCAGCTTCTGAGCGAGCTTCTCCTGGCGCTCGTTCTCGATAGGGTTCCGCAGAATTCTGCGGAGGCCTATTCCAGCGGAAAACCGTCTGACGGAATCCCTTGCCCTCTACTGACTACATCTGCCGCTCGGCGGGAATTCGCGGAAATGGATTCGATTCTTTGGGAAAATACTGAGAGGCGGAATAAGCCGTGAGCTTGTGGGAAGATGGAACCGGGCGTTGAGAAATGTTGGTACGAAAATGGCGATTGAAATCGCCGCGATATTTCGTAGAATGAAAAGGCTGAGCAAGGGATGTTAAATAGCCAAGATCTATCAACAGGGAGGGCGGCATGGCCAAGAAGAAGCTCGTGGCAAAAACGGTCAGAACGAAGACCAAGCCGAAGCGACCGAAAGCGGCTGTCAAGAAGAAGAGGCCGGGCGGTAAAAGAAAGAAAACGTCGAAGCAGCGGGCGGCTCGCCCCTCGGTCAAAAAACAGAGCCGATTGACGCTCAAGGATCGATTGTCGCGAATGACCTATGTACAGGCATGTAAACTTCTGGGCGAGGATGGGGCCGATTTGATTCGGAGGCCATTGCCATTGGACGATTTTCACCCGAGGCGAGACCTCTATCTCGGCGACGATCTGATGCGTTTCACGATGCGCGATTATTCCGTCTCGGACGAACGGCAAGAGGTGATCGTCTCCATCACGACGATGAAATCCGCGCCCAGCCGGTTGCACCTCCATTGCTCCTTGTGCTCTTCCGGTGCCGAAACGTCCGTCGCATGTCGACATACCGGGACGGCGATGTCGTTCATCCTCGAGGAGAAAACGCTGCTCGGGTTGGCGGAAACGCCCGACCTGGAGACTCCCATGGAGCTTCTTTCGGAGAAGCAGCTCGTCCGGCGCGCCTTGCATGAGAGAAAAGAGCGTTCCAAGTCCGGCGTGTTCCGCGTCAAGAATATCGTCTACGATAAGAAGGGGATCTCCACCGTCGGCAAGCTGCCGAAGTCACCTTGGTCGGACTATCTGGTCACCAACCGCGAGACGGGCAAGACCTATCGGGTGGCGCTTCGAGGCACCGAGCGCGGCGAATCGTTTTGCACCTGTCCGGACTTTCGGGCCAATCGCCTCGGCACCTGCAAGCACATCATGTTCATGCTCCATTGGATCCAGCGGCGTTTTTCCGCGAAGGCGAGAGAGACGCCGCATCGCAACACGGATGCGCATGTTCACGTCCGCTATGGCGAGGAGTTGACGCTGCACCTGGCACTGCCGGACGAAGTGCTCGAAAAGGCCGCGGTCAAAGGTCGAAAAAGTCAAGACCAGAAGCATGCGGCGAAACTCGTGAAAGTGGCCAAACCCTTGCTGGAAGGGCCGATCGACGATGTGCGTGGGCTGATGCGCGCGGTCGATGCGATCGAGAAACTCGGACAACCGGTCATCATCTATCCCGATGCGGAAGAGGTGATCGAGCGACGTTTGCACGAAGAAAGGATCAAGGACCTCACCGACGCGATCCGGCGCAATCCGGCGGAGCATCCGTTGCGCACGCAGTTATTGAAAGTGGAGCTGCTTCCGTACCAACTGGACGGAATCGCGTTCGTCGCCGGGAAAGGCCGCGCCGTATTGGCCGACGACATGGGGCTCGGCAAAACGATTCAAGGAATTGGTGTCGCGGAATTGCTGGCCCGAATGGTCGATATCCGAAAGGTCTTGATCATCTGTCCGGCCTCGGTCAAATCGCAGTGGCGGAACGAGATTGGCCGCTTCTCCCACCGAACCGCCGAAATCGTGATCGGATCGGCGAAGGAGCGGTATCACCAATACGACAACGGCGCATTCTTCACGATATGTAACTATGAACAGGTATTGCGCGACATGCAGGCGATCGAACGGGCCGACTGGGATCTGATCATTCTGGACGAAGGGCAGCGAATCAAGAACTGGGAGTCGCAGACGGCTAAGGCGGTGAAGTCGCTGAAGTCGACGTTCGCGCTCGTGCTCAGCGGTACACCACTGGAGAATCGGATCGATGAATTGCTCTCCGTCCTGCAGTTCGTCGACGAGCGGCGTCTGCCTCCGGCTTACCGGTTTTTTCATCGACATCGGATCGTCGATGAACGTGGAAAGGTCAAGGGCTACAAGCGACTCGACGATCTTCGGGAGCAGTTGAATCCCGTGCTGCTGCGCCGTACCCGAGCCTCCGTTCTGATGGATCTGCCCGAAAGGACCACGGAGATCGTTCGGGTCCCGCAAACCGCGGAGCAGATGGAGATCCATGATTCCAATATGCGAATCGTGGCACAAATCGCGCGCAAGCCCTATTTCACGGAGATCGATCTGCGGCGATTGCAGATGGCGCTGCAAGCGGCACGCATGGCCTGCGACAGCACATTTCTCGTGAACAAGGAGACTCCGGCCTATTCCGGGAAGCTGGAGCGATTCCGACAAGTCGTCCAGGATCTGTTCGCCGAGCCGGATCGCAAGGCCGTGTTGTTTTCGGAATGGACGACCATGCTCGATCTGATCGAACCGATCCTCGCAAAAGAAAAGCTGGATTATGTGCGGCTCGATGGAAGTGTTCCGCAGAAAAAGCGACAGCAGTTGGTTGCGCAATTCCACGACGATCCGGATATCCGTCTCTTTTTGACGACGAACGCGGGCGCTGTCGGCTTGAATCTCCAGGCGGCCGATACGGTGATCAACATGGATCTTCCATGGAATCCGGCGGTGCTCGAACAGCGGATCGGGCGTGCCCATCGCATGGGGCAGCAGCGCAATGTGCAGGTGTTTCTTTTCGTGACGGACGATTCGATCGAAGAGAACATGCTGGGGACGCTTTCGGCGAAACACGATCTCTCGGAAGCGGCACTCGATATGGATTCGGAGGTCTCGACCGTGCAGTTCGAAAGTGGGGTCGAAGAGATGCGACGGCGACTGGAGGTCTTGCTCGGTGCCAAGCCGCCCGCCCCGGTCGACGCCTCGCAAGGCCTGCAAATGCAAGAGCAAACGATGGGGAGCCCCGTGAGAAGTGAACGGATCGCCAGTACCGGAGGCGAATTGGCCGCATCGTTGATGAAATTCGCCGGGGAGCTGTTCGGGGAGGAAGCGGTGTCCCGAGTCGTGACGTCGTTGGCGGAAGGGAGCCCCTCAGGGGATAACGGAGACGGAACCGATTCGAAACAAACCGATCCGATTCGTACGATCGCGACGAATGTCGGCAACCGGCTGGCCTCCTGCGTCGAGGAGCAGGAGAACGGTGAATCGCGTCTGTCGATTCCTATTCCGGATCCGGATACGATTCGCCACCTCGCGAACGGCCTGGCGCAACTGTTCGCGGCGGACAAGGAGTAGCCGCCGATGTGAAGCGGCGAGAATGGGAGAAAACTGAATCCGACCAAAAGTGGATTATTGGCGAAGATCCCTGAGCCTTCGAGCATGAGCAACCCTCGGGCGATTTCCTTCGAAGAACCCCACGTCGCAGAGACCTCGAATCGCCGAATATTTAGAAATTGACGAAAAGAACTGACGTGAAGAATAGCATGGACCAATTTACTTTCTAATCGGAGTCTTTCATGGACAAGATGCTTGCGGATTATGATTCACTTCTCGGAAAGGGACAAGGGGCGAAGAAGGTGCATGTGCACTTGACGACGCTGGATCCTGCCGGTGATGGATGGGAACATCAGCACTCCCACACTGCGGAAGAAGCGATTTACATTTTGGAAGGACAAGCGGAGTTTACTTTTGATGGAGAAACACATCGAGTCGGGCCTGGAGAACTTGTGTTTTTTCCTTCGAATGTAACGCACGCGAAAACACGTTTTTTCACTCCCAGAATGAGATATCTCGTCATTCGTACGATGGAGCCGGGAGACGATCCTTGCTGTTGCGGAGCCGATCTTTCAATCGAGCCCCATTCCTGAGTGGCGGCGAACTTGTTCGACTTCGCCAAGCCCGAGTCGGCCAAGGAGTGGACGACGGTCAACGACGCGTGAAAGGACTCGCTATCCTGTTCACCTTGCCGATTTTCGTTGCGAATTCGTTCAGGTTATGATAACATTCGCACATTGGTTTTCCGGATTCGAGAAAAGGGGATGTCACCTAGAAGAGGAGTTCTCCCAAGAGAGGACCAAGTGGCGTTTTTCGGTTTATATGATCGCAATAGTATCATTTTTTGGCTTCCTCGTATACTTAGCGATGCCTCTAAAGCCCCAAACGGATGTCTCTGAGTATTCGAATGTCCTTGTACACTGGGAGCCCACGGGATTGGTCGATCATTTTCCTTGTAGCGTGCCTACTGTGGCAAACAATGTGATCTTTTCGGCTTTTCCAGGCTTTTTGCAGGGTGGGGCGCATATGCAACTCAGGATGAAACTCCCAGCGGCTGAAGTGAAGGATTTGTATGAAAAGGCGAGTCAGGAAGCCAAGCAATATCATGACGGAGGAAGTTCCATGACTCTAGTGAACGAACAAGAGGACGGTTTGGCGAGTACGAGCCCTCACACACTGGATTCATGTGCCCCAGAATTTCCAAAAGATTACAGGGTTTTTGTTTACCATGCCGAGCCGGCTTCAAATTCTTGGAACCACGGCAAGAGTAAGGGAGTTGTGATCAGCCTAAAACGCAATGAAGTGATATACTTCGCAGAGGATTGGTAACCTGCAAGAGGCAATTAGGGCATGGCTACAACCCAAAAAGCATGCACTCATGTGCTTGGCTTGGGGGCGTGAAAAACGTGTTCAGTTTATAAGTCTCCAGCACTAACTTTTGAATCGGAGCTGAATTTGCGGAAATTCGTCCGATTTTTTTGGGAAAACCTTAGAACTGACATAAGCCGAGAGATCGAAGATTTGGCATCTTCACGGACACTCTTGTGCCGGATTTCCGCTTCGCCAGAGAAGAAAGCGTTTCAGCCCTTCTAGGTCGTCGGTGTTGATCAAGTCCACCTCGGCCTCGACGAGAGCCTCCCAAAGATTCGAATTCTCGGGAGTGGCCCAAAACCGGACACGTCGTCCCGCCTGATGCGCCTCGCGAACGATGCGGTGCAGCTTCCGTCGCTCCTCTTTCGGGAAGGGGCCTTGCCCGCGCCATCGAAAATGGCTGCTCCAACGGTCGCTGATCAGCGGCATGAGATGAGCAGGCCGATCGGACTCGAGATCGGAAAGCCGACCATCGATGCCGACGTAACATGGCTGCGTTTGTCGGATCGCTTCGAAAGGACGATCGCCACTGATAATAACCTCTACCGCACCGGGGTGCTTTTTTCCCTCGGACACCCAAGAGAGCATTTCCCGGTACTGCGCCAACTGGCGATGGAGTTCCTGGAACGTCGCTTCGCCGTCGGCTTTGATATCGACCAGCAGCGTGAACGTCGGACCGCCCGGATAAACCTTGCCGCCGGTCTCTCGGGTTCGATGGAGCAGAGGCTCCAGGTAAAGGCTCTTAAGGGTTCGATCCGAACGGAGTTCCGAGCGATCGTGCCCGACCAGAAGCTCGCCGTCTTGGAGGAAGATGTCCGCCTCGACGCTGCAAAAGCCGTGCGATAGGGCGTCGAGCAGCGGCCGTGGGTGATGGTAATCGTTATGAGCGTGGGCTCGGGGAAGCGGCACGACTTGAGCCTCTTCTTCGTTTGCCGGAAGCGAAGAGGACAGAAGCAAAAAGACGACGACGGAGGAAATCGGTCGGTGTTGTCTCATGGGAATGCAAACCTTTTCTGCAGCGTGAAATGTTGGAAGGTGGTTTTCGAATTCAAGAGAATTCAGTCTTTCCGGGGATGCGTTGTGCGCTGGAGTTCGACCATGTGAATGAAAAGAGGATGCTCCTTGGATTCCAGGGTCAGTACCGTTCCGCTGGAATCTTGGACAAGTTGATGGGGATCCACTTCGACAATCCGCTCATGCCAGATCTCATCGCCCGGGCAGCTCAAAGTGTAGGTCTGGGAGGCCGTTTTGACGGAAAAGGCCGCTTGTTCCTTTGCGAGTATCACCAGTCGGAGGAGGGCGGGATTCTCCGATTTCTTCAAGCTTTCCAGAAACGCGGGATGGACCGAAAGCCGCATCTTTGCATCGCTCGGCAAGCGACGTGCCCAAGGGCCGTAAGGCTGAGTCTCGGGTCCGATTCTTCTCACCGGCTCGGAGGCATCCTCTTCCAGGCGATGCATGAGATAAGTGTAATCGCCTGGAAGATACTCTCCGCCGCGAAAAGCGATCCAGGTGCCGGGCGCTTTTTTCGGACTGGCGTGGTATCCGGCATATTTGGCGGCGAATCGAAACGCTTCGTCGAAGGCCTTTTTGGTGATTTCATCTTTGGGCGCGTAGACCTGTTTCAAATCGGAGTTGTAGATCGCGATCAATGAAACGCCGCAATGCAAATCGACCAACAATCGCCAGTAATTCCATTGCACGGGGCTGAAAGGACGGTCATCTTGAGTTCCGCCGTGGTTTCCAAGGGCGTCGGCCCAACTCTCGGCGTACACATAGGTTTTCCCCGGCTTGCCGTAACGCAAAAAAGCTTGGTAGCGTTTTTCGGTCCACTGGCCTCGCGGTTGAACTTCGCTCGAGGTATGGAATAATCCGAGCCGTCCGGTCTCGAAAGATTCCAGAAGGACCGGATCGATCTGATCATCGAGCACGACATTGTTCCGAACGAAAACGTAGATCTCGGGGAGAAAATGTTCAATGAACGCCTCGATGACCGCTTGTTTGTAACACTCCATCTCCTGGCGGGTCCAGGGGGAGCCGGGATCGACGCCTTCGGGAACCACCCAACGGTCCAGGGGACGATACTCCCGCTTGAGGTGAAGATGTTCCGTTCCGAACGCATTGAAATTCAGCCGCACGCCCACGACCATCTCACGATGGGGCGACGACTTCAAATGATTTCCCAGGGCTTCGATAAAATCGAGATAGGCCTCGCGATGAGCGGGATGCCAATACATGAGCGAGCCTTGGGAATCGCTAACTTGCGGCGACACTTTCTCGGGAAGATAGGGGCAGATCTCGAAGAGATAGTCCGGACGACGGTTACCGTTCACCTGTAGCGTCGCTGGGCGTTTATGCCGGGCGTGTTCGGCGAGTTTTTCATCGAGCTTGGCAAAATCATACTCTCCTTGTGCTTTTTCCAGGTCCCGCCATTGCAGGAATATCTGCCCGCCAACGATGTAAGGAAGTTCGAAAGGCTTCTCCTTTTTGCCGTACCAAATCGCATAGAGGCCACGATTGGGATGCGGGGATGGCTCTTCTCCAGGACAGAGCATGTTCACCGAAAAGATGTTCGCTAGCGCGAACAAGACGATATTCAGAAATGCGATTTGTTTCAATTGCAGCATGATGGGCTCCCTGGTTTTTTTGTATTGACCAAGATGAAATTATAACACTCACCCTTTTCGCATAGAAGCCTCTGGTCCATTGATTATGCGGTCTTTTTATCAATCCAGCAATCGCTTGTTGTTTTTATGGCGGCGACTCCTTATATTGGCAGAGTCTTGGAAAAATGGAAACCTCTACCAGGAGACGGCTCGAGATGACATTTCGCTCTTCCTGCCTTTTCACATCAATGATACTTGTTTTCTCGGGCGTTGGCCGGTCGGAGACGCTGGAATCGCTTCCGAAGGGTTCGCGGATCGATACGACCAATTATATGCTCGGAACGCAGACCATTGGAGTCAAGTACGGCTTCACGGACCAAACGACTTTGGTCGAGACCTCCCGGCGTATCCGGGAGATGGGCTCGAATCTCTTGAAGTTCAGCATGAGCAACCGATACCGGGGAGATCACTACCATCTTCCGGCTCGTGATGATATCCGGTCGCTCATCGATCTGGCTCAAAAAGAACCGTCGGTCAAGGCCGTATTGGAGATGCCTTTCGCGTACTACCATATCTGGGTCTATCCTTTCGCGCACGGCGATGTCCCGTTCTTCGATGGCCTGTCGGAAAAGGAACGAGAAGAGTCTTATGCCGAAATCCACGACCTGGCGAAGCATCTCCTTTCGACCTACCGCGGCTCGGGCAAGACGTTCTATCTGGGGCACTGGGAAGGCGACTGGCATCTTCATCGCAACTACGACCGCAAGCAGAATCCCGATCCTGCGGCAATTCAAGGGATGATCGACTGGCTGAACGTTCGGCAGAAGGCGATCGACGATGCCAAGCGAAAGTTGCAGACGGAAGGAGTCGCTATCTATCACTATACGGAAATTAACTTGGTTCAGAAAGGGATGGCGGGTGGCAAGTGCCTGGTGAACGATGTTTTGCCACACACCACGGTCGACTACGTTTCCTATTCCAGCTACGACACCATCATTGCGAATAAGGACCACCTCGAATCGGCGCTGCACGAGGCCCTGGACTACATCGAATCGAAACTGCCCGCGAAAAACGGTATTCAGGGAAAACGGGTTTTCATCGGAGAGTACGGCTTTCCGTTCGAGGTAGCGGGCTCGGCCGAGAATCAGGCACGATACTCCCACGATGTTTGCCTCGCTGCCCTGGAATGGGGTTGCCCGTTCGTGCTGTACTGGCAGGTGTATTGCAATGAAATACGCGATGGAGAACACCGAGGATTCTGGCTCATCGATGATAAGAACCGGAAACAGCCGTTCTATCATACTTTGCGAAACTACTATGCCGAAATGAAACGAACGCTTGCGGAGTTTGAGAAGGTTCAACGCCGACGACCAACGAAGATGGAGTTCCGGGAGATGGCGATCGATGTTTTGAAAAGTGCCGATGGCGTTCCGGGAGCCATCCACGCTGAAGATCACTGATGACCGTTTGAGCTTGATTCCGCATTTCATTTCCGCTCGTATTGCTATAAGACCACACCTTCATCATCATTGCTCTCGCCGGAGAAAGAGAGTAAGCAAGGAGAAATACAGGATTAATCATGAGCGATGACATCAAATCCATTCACGAATTCGATCTCTCGCTAATTTGTCAATACTTCGCTCAATTGGAGCGTCAGGGGCCGGGCAGTCCCGAAGTGACCATCAAGGCGTTGAGTTTTATCGACCATCTCGACGAGAATGCGCGCATCGTTGATATCGGCTGCGGCACGGGTGGGCAGACCATGACCCTGGCCCGGCATGCACCTGGAAGCATTACGGGAATCGATCTTTTCCCTCTCTTCATCGACCTGTTCAACCGGAACGCCCAGAAGCAAAACCTTCAGGATAGAGTGATGGGAATCGTGGGATCGATGGACGCGCTCCCATTCGAGGAAGAAGAGTTTGACCTCATTTGGTGCGAGGGAGCGATTTATAATATCGGCTCTTCACGGATTTTCATGGCTAGTGCCGAAGTGCAATGATACGCAAATCCAATTGTCATGCGTAAAAAGCGTTCGATTCGTCCCCTGCTTCGGCCGGAGCCATCTTCGCCTCGCACCCGCACGGCCGCAGGCCTCTAGGAGGCGGAGATGGTGGAGGGCGCAGCAGGGAACGCCCCCCTGCTTTGGTTGGTGAATCCGAGCCGAGCCAATCGTGATCGACGACAAGGACTCATAAATCAGCCATTAAAATGTTGGAAGAACCATAATATCGGGTTCGAACGAGGACTCGAGGAATGGAGGAAACTCCTGAAAACCGGAGGGCATGTTGCGGTTTCGGAAGCCACGTGGTTCACGGACGATTGTCCCACCGAGATCGAAAACTTCTGGAGGGATGGGTATCCCGGAATCGACACTATTGCCAACAAAGTCCTACAGATGCAGAAAGCCGGTTATATTCCGATCGCCACCTTCGTGCTGCCGGAGAACTGTTGGTTAGACCTCAAACAAGCGAAAGGATTTTGTTGAATTTATCAAAAAGCTCGAAACCCTCTGTGTTTTCAGGCATCTAAGGGGTATGAACCCGACCCTTTGGCCTGGAACAAGGAGGATTTCGAGTGAAGCCCAATATAAAGAACCGACTGGCGAAAAGCAAGCAACGGATCGAACGATTTCTGCGTTTCTGCAGGGTGTGGCTAATATTCGGTTGCGTTTTTTGGCGTCTGTCAGGCGACGGTGAAA
>CAZWCE010000038.1:0-15004 GCA_964632505.1 uncultured Planctomycetaceae bacterium
GACCAACGGAAGGTCTCCGCAAGTCCGGCACGCCTATTTTCTGCGCTTTGTTTTCATCCCGTGAACTCAGGGCCGAGAGGCATTTTTTCGGCACCCCGCCGAGGCGCTACTTGTGCCCCGGCGCTGCTTCGCTATATTGCGCTTCGGAAGGTCACGGCCATGCGTTGGAAAATGAATCAGCGATTCCATCACTAAGGAGAGAGGGACTGATGAAAGTACGTCCGGGAATACCGTATCCGCTCGGAGCCGTCTATGACGGTGCCGGAACCAATTTCTCGCTCTTTTCGGAAATCGCCGAGGCGGTGGAGATTTGCCTGTTCGACGATCAAGACGAGGAAACGCGAATCGAGCTGCGCGAATTGACCGGAAACTGCTGGCATGTCTATCTGCCGGAAGTGGAGCCCGGTCAGCGTTATGGTTTCCGCGTCCACGGTCCTTGGGCACCGGAAGAGGGCCACCGTTGCAATCCGGCGAAGCTCCTTCTCGATCCCTACGCCAAAGCGATCGACGGCCAAATCCAATGGCACGAGGCGGTCTTTCCCTATCTCTTCGACGAAGGGCCGGATTCCAAAAACGACCAAGACAGCGCCCCCTACCTGCCGCGAGGCGTCGTCCATCAACCGCATTTCGATTGGTCGGGCGATCGCCGGCTCCAAATCCCCTGGCATGAAACGATCATCTACGAGACCCACGTCAAAGGCATCACGGCCCGGCATCCCGACATTCCGGAGGAGCTGCGGGGGACCTACGCCGCCTTGGGCGAACCGGTGATGATCGACTACTTCAAAAAGCTGGGCATCACCGCCGTGGAGCTGATGCCCGTGCACCACTTCATTCACGACAAGCATCTGATCGACCGGAACCTCCGCAATTACTGGGGATACAACTCGATCGGCTACTTCGCCCCGCACAATGAATACGCCTCCAACAGTCGTCCCGGCGCGGTCGTGAGCGAATTCAAACAGATGGTCAAACGGTTGCATCAAGCCGGCATCGAGGTGATTCTCGACGTCGTCTACAACCACACCGCCGAAGGCAATCATCTCGGACCGATCTTCTCCTTCAAAGGGATTGACAACGCCAACTATTATCGACTGACCGAGGACCGCCGCTACTACATGGACTACACCGGCACGGGCAACAGCTTGAACATGAGTCCGCCCTCGGTGCTCCAGATGATCATGGATTCCCTCCGTTACTGGGTCCTCGAGATGCACGTCGACGGTTTCCGTTTCGATCTGGCCGCCACCCTCGCAAGGGAACTGCACGATGTGGACCGGCTTTCCACCTTTTTCGACATCATCCATCAGGACCCGGTGCTCAATCAGGTGAAGCTGATCGCCGAACCGTGGGATGTCGGCGAAGGAGGCTATCAAGTCGGGAATTTCCCGGTCGTCTGGTCGGAATGGAACGGGAAATACCGCGACTGCGTGCGCGACTTCTGGCGAGGCGAGGAACAGACGCTCGGGGAGCTGGCCTATCGTTTCACGGGAAGTTCCGATCTGTATGAAAATACTTCGCGCCTGCCGTATGCGAGCATCAATTTCATCACCGCGCACGACGGATTCACGCTCCAGGACCTGGTCTCCTACAATCAGAAACACAACGAAGCGAACGGCGAAGACAACCAGGACGGGGAAAATCACAACCGATCCTGGAATTGCGGCGAGGAAGGACCGACCGACGACGAAGCCGTCCTCGAATTGCGTCTTCGCCAGAAACGGAACTTCCTGGCGACGCTCCTTCTCTCGCAGGGCATTCCCATGCTGCTCGGCGGGGACGAACTCGGACGCACCCAAGACGGCAACAACAACGCCTATTGCCAGGACAACGAAATCTCCTGGTACGATTGGGAGCGAATCGATGAGACGTTTCTCGAGGATTGCCGCCGGATGATTCTCTTTCGTCGGGAGCACCCCGTGTTTCGTCGCCGGGGTTGGTTCCAAGGGCGATCGATTCGCGGAAGTCGGGAGAAAGACATCGCATGGTTCACCCACCAAGGCGAGTTGATGTCGGAAGAGGATTGGGACAAGGGCTATGCCAAATCGCTGGGGATTTTCCTCAACGGCAATACGATTCCCAATCCCCATCCGCGGGGCGAACCGGTCACCGACGATAGTTTCTACGTCGTGCTGAACGCCCATCACGAATCGCTGGATTTCCGCCTGCCCGAATCACAATGGGGAAGTCGATGGGAAGTCGTTTTCGACAGCAATCAGGGTTGGCTTGAACCGGAAGAGAAAAGCTGCCGGGCCTCCTGCCCGTTGGAAGTGGGGGGCTACGCCTTGGTGCTGCTCCGGCAGCGCAACGGCGATCCTGCGTCCATCCGTGAATGAGATTGTTGGGATGCGAACCGAAGCAAGAGACAGAGGCGATTCTCCAAGGATCGTTTTCCCATCAGGAAGGAAGTATCGATGAAACAGGAAGGTGTCATCTCGACGATCGATCAGTACGAACAGCACGTGGGGGCCGAGGCCGTCGACCGCATTCGCCGGAAAGCGAAAGATCTCTTCGGTGAGCGCGTCGCGCATGTCAACTCCACCTACTATGGCGGTGGGGTGGCGGAGATCCTCGACCCGCTCTCGCTCTTGATGAACGATCTCGACATTCCTACGGAGTGGCTCTTGATTCAGGGCGAACCCGACTTCTTCGCCAACACCAAGAAGATGCACAACGCGCTGCAGGGCGGGGAAATCCAATTCACCGAACTGAAGACGTTCATTTACGAGGAAGTGCTCAAGAAGAATGCCCTGCGCATGCACTTGGACACGTTCGATCGGGTGGTGATCCATGATCCCCAACCTCTTTTTCTGATCGATCATTTCAAGAAGACGTGTCCCTGGATCTGGCGTTGCCATATCGATTTAAGCCGGCCGCATGAGGATCTCTGGAATTATCTCAAGCCGATGATCGAGAAATACGATGCGATGATCGTCAGCTCGCGGCAGTATCAGCAGGAGGTGACGGTGCCGCAGCGCATCTTCATGCCGGCGATCAATCCGTTCTCCATCAAAAACAAGGAACTGACCCAGGAGGAAATCGACGAACGGCTCGATCATTACGAGATTCCGACCGATTTGCCGCTGGTCGTCCAGATTTCCCGGTTCGATACGTGGAAGGATCCCCGCGGCGTGATCGAAGCTTTCAAAAAAGCCCGCCGAAAGGTGGACGCCACGCTCGTCCTTCTAGGCAACATCGCCAGCGACGACCCGGAAGGGCCGGAAATCTACGAATCGCTTCTGGAACAGCGGGAAGAGCGGATCATTCTCATCTCGAAAGAAGATACCGCGCTGGTCAACGCCCTGCAGCGGAGCGCGGCGGTGGTCTTGCAAAAATCGATCCGCGAAGGCTTCGGGTTGACCGTGACCGAAGCGATGTGGAAGGGGGTTCCGGTCATCGGCGGCAACGCCGGGGGCATTCCCTTGCAAATCGACGACGGCGAGAACGGCTTTCTGGTCTCCAACGTGGACGAAGCAGCCGAGCGCATCGTCACGCTGCTGGAAGACAAAAAAAGACGCGATGTCATGGGGCAAAAGGCGAGGCAAACGGTTCTCGACAACTTCCTCATGACCCGTTTGCTCGAACAGTATATCGATCTCCTGCGATCGTTCGAGATGGAATTCCATTTGCGGAAAGGTTGAGTATGAACGATTCGCCGACGCCTCCCCGGGCGACCTATCGTTTGCAGTTGCATCCCGACTTCGGGTTCCACGATGCGGCCGAGCTCGCTCCGTACCTCCGGGATCTGGGAATCAGTCATCTCTACTTGTCTCCCTGCCTTCAGGCCGCCAGTGGAAGCACACACGGCTACGATGTCGTGGACCCGAGTTCGTTCAATCGAGAACTCGGCGGCGAGGAAGGTTTTCAATCCCTTTGCGAGAAGCTCGAATCGCTCGGTCTCGGTCTGGTGATGGACCTGGTTCCCAATCATATGGCGATCGTCGGCAAGGAGAATCCCTGGTGGTGGGATGTCCTGGAAAACGGGCCGACCAGCCTCTACGCACGGTATTTCGATGTCGACTGGGAAGCTTCCGAGGAACGATGGCCCAACAAGGTGCTTCTGCCGGTTTTGGGCAATCATTACGGCCGCGTCCTCGAGGCGGGAGAAATCGATCTGATCCATCAAGAGGGCGAATTCACCGTTCGATATTTCGAGAAGGCTTTTCCGGTGGCTCCCTTCAGTCTGGCGGAAATGCTCCTCCGGGCCGCGCGAACCTGTGGCAGTGATCTCCTGGCTTTTCTTGCCCGTTGCCAAGAGCGGTTCGCTTCCTATCCCATTCTTGGAACCGATGCGATCGAACAGCGTCATCGCGATCGACGGGTTCTTCGAAAGATGCTTCGGGACCTCTGTCGGGAAACCCCGGAAGTCTCTGAGGCGATCGATGAGGAAGTCGCCCGATACCGGCGCGATGCCGATCGGCTCGATCATCTCCTTGAGCTGCAGAACTATCGACTGGCCTTCTGGCGAACCGCCAGCCGCGACCTGGGATATCGACGTTTCTTCGACATCAAGGATCTGGCCGGCTTGCGCGTCGAGCAAGAGGAGGTCTTCCACGCAACGCACGATCTCATCTTCCGGTGGATCCGCCGGGGAACGATCGACGGGCTGAGAATCGATCATCCCGACGGATTACGCGATCCCCACCAGTATTTCCATCGGCTGCGGGAAGCCTGTCCCGAGACATGGATCGTCGCCGAGAAGATCCTCCAACCGGAAGAGAAAATGCCCGAGGATTGGCCACTGGCCGGAACCACCGGCTACGACTTTCTCAATCTCATGGGCAAGGTCTTGGTCGATCCTTCCGGCGAACGGGAGCTTACCGCCGTCTATGAGTCCTTGACCGGCGAGACGACGACCTTCGATCAATGTGTCCTCGAAGGGAAGCGCTGGGTGCTCTCCGACCAGTTCGGCAGCGAATTGAAACGCCTTTCGAGCCTCATGGTCGATATTTGTGAAAACCATCGTCGGCATCGCGATTACACGCAGCACCAGCTCTACGAAGCACTGTTGGAAATCGCCGTCCATTTTCAAGTCTATCGGTCTTATGTCCGGTTGAAAGACAAGAGGGTCCGCTCGGAGGATGAACGCCATGTCTTCGCGGCGATCCGACGGGCGACGAAAAACCGCCCCGATTTGGATCCCGAGCTTTTCCGTTTTCTCAAGGAGATCCTGCTGCTTCGGGTACCCGGCGAATTGGAGGGAGAGCTGGCGGTGCGGTTTCAGCAGCTTTCCAGTGCGGCGATGGCCAAGGGCATGGAAGATACGGCGTTCTACCGCTACCATCGCCTCGTGGCGTTGAATGAGGTGGGGGGCGATCCGGGGACGTTCGCCGCAAGCGCGGAGACGTTTCACCAGTGGTGCCGGGAGACGCTCGAGCAGCATCCCGCGACGATGCTCGCCTCGACCACGCACGACACGAAACGGAGCGAGGATGTCCGCGCCCGATTGATCCTCCTCTCGGAAATTCCCGAGCGATGGGGAGAAACCGTTCGCCGATGGGCGGCGCGGAATGACCGACATCGACGCAAGGGGATTCCCGATCGCAACACCGAATACTTGATCTATCAAACGCTCGTGGGGACTTGGCCGATCGGGCCGGATCGCATGATCCCCTACATGGAAAAGGCGATTCGCGAAGCGAAAACGCACACCCGGTGGACCAAGCAGAACGAGGAATATGAAAACGGCGTGCGCGACTTCGTCGAGAACATCCTCGACGACCAGAGCTTTTGTCAAGAGATCGAAGCGTTCGTTGAACCTCTATTGTTTCCCGGCCGCGTGCACGGGCTTGCGCAGACCGTCCTGAAACTGACCGCCCCCGGCATTCCCGATTTCTATCAGGGAACCGAACTGTGGGACCTGAGCCTGGTCGATCCCGACAACCGTCGTCCGGTCGATTTCCTTCGGCGGCGACAACAGCTCGAACAACTTGCCACCCTCACCCCGGCGGAGATACTTGAATGCATGGACGAAGGTTTGCCCAAATTGTTCGTGATGCACAAAACACTGCAATTGAGGAAGACACATCCCGAATGGTTCCATGAAGCGGGAAGCTATCGGCCGGTACAAGTAGCGGGAGAGTCAAAAGACGGCGTGCTCGCCTATCTTCGTGGAAAGGCGGCCATGACCGTGGTTCCGCGATGGAGAATGCAAGATCCTTCCCGATGGAGGGGAACCGTCGTGGAGTCCCCCGGCGGAACGTGGAGACATCTCTTCACGGATCAGAAGTTCACTGACCCCAAAATCCCCCTCGATGCGGTGTTCGCCGAATTTCCGGTGGCGCTTCTGGTACGAGAAGAGGGAATGGGAGAAAACCGATGACACGCATGCGGGTCTGGAGTCCGACGGCAAAGCAGATCGAACTGAAGGTCGGCGACGATTTCATCGCCATGGAAAAGGACGATGCCAACTGGTGGGAGGTCGAGACATCGCGCATCGAACACGGAACCGACTATGCGTATCGCGTCGATGGCGAAGGCGTCTTTCCCGATCCTCGTTCTCCCTGGCAACCGCATGGCGTGCACGGGGCTTCGCGCTGGGTCGATCACCGACGGTATCCCTGGAGCGATCAACACCGGCAAGCATCTCCGCTCTCCTCGGCCATCTTCTACGAGTGTCACCTCGGCACCTTCACCCCCGAAGGAACCTTCGAGGCAGCGATCGACCGGCTCGACGATCTCGTCGAACTCGGCGTGACCCATCTGGAACTCATGCCCGTGGTCGAAGGCTCCGGCAATCGCGGTTGGGGATACGACGGTGCCGCCCTCTTCGCGCCCCATCAAGCGATGGGGGGACCCGAGGGGCTGAAACGCTTGATCGATGCATGCCATCGGCGGCATCTGGGGGTGTTTCTGGATGTGGTGTACAACCATCTCGGTCCGGTTGGAAACTATCTCCGCCCATTCGGGCCTTATTTCACCGATCGCTACACCACTCCCTGGGGCGAGGCGGTCAATTTCGACGGTCCCGAAAGCGACGAGGTCCGCGACTACTTCATCGATAATGCCTGCATGTGGCTTCGCGATTACCATTTCGACGGCCTGCGTCTCGATGCCATCCACGCCATCGTCGATCATTCCGCCATTCACTTTCTGGAACAGTTGGCGAAGCGCGTGAAGCAGCTCGAAGCCCACGTCGGGCGGCACTTGGTCGTGATCGCCGAGAACGATCAGAACGATACGCGGGTGGTCCACTCTCCGGAAGCAGGCGGATACGGTCTCGACGCCCAATGGAATGAAGATTTTCACCATGCTCTTCATGCCTATCTCACCGGAGAACAGGGAGGCTATTACCTCGATTTCGGACGGCTGGCCGATTTGGCCAAAGTGCTCGACAAAGGGCTCGTTTACGACGGCATCTATTCGCGGTATCGGCATCGCCGCCACGGGCGGTCGGCCGAAGGCCTGGCCGGTCACCATTTCGTCGGCTGTCTTCAGAATCACGATCAGGTCGGCAATCGCGCCGTCGGCGATCGGATCGGGCACCTGATCTCACCGGGGCTGACCAAGATCGGCGCTGCACTGGTGATGACCTCCCCTTTCATTCCACTGCTGTTTCAAGGCGAGGAATGGGGAGCGAGCACGCCGTTTCTCTACTTCACCGATCACCAGGAGTCGGAAATCGCCGAAGCGGTGCGCCAGGGGCGACGTCGCGAATTCGCTGCCTTCGGTTGGGATCCGGAATCGATTCCCGACCCTCAAGCGGAAGAGACCTTCCTCCGCTCGAAACTCGATTGGAAGGAACGCGATTTGCCCGAACATCGGGAGTGCTATGACTGGTATCGGCGACTGATCGCCCTGCGAAAGAGCCAGGCCGACTTAAGGGACTCCGATTTTCGAAATATCAAGGTGGTCTTTGACGAGCAGCATCATTGGCTGCGAGTTGATCGGGGATCGTTGACCGTCGTTTGCAATTTCAGCGACTCAGAGCAAACCATTCCCATGGGAACGCATGTGAAGAAAAACATCCTCCTTGCTTCCGATCAATCGATCTCCACGAATAGTGATCTTATGTATATGTCACTGGAATCGGTCGCGATCCTCGGGGATCAATCATGAAACACCTCGTCGCGTTTGAGGAGACGCAGTGAACTTCGAAGGCGGGTTATCGGAATGAGATTCGGGAAGAATTTCCCACTTCCAGAAAACTTCCCCCAAACTCCTTTGACGGCACCGGCGAACAGCAGTAGAATCGGGTGATGCCCAAACCACAAGATGGCAGGTTCATCGCTTCTGCCTGAATCGCACTACTCGAAAGCTTCTCCCTCGCTTTCCACGCGGGAAGCCCAACGGAACCTTAAGCCATGCAAAGATTAATATCGCTCCTGCGGTCGCTGGTGCTGCTTCGTTGGCTCCCCCGGCGGATGATCATCCCGGTGATGCTGCTTTTGGGAGCCGCCCTCGGCCTGGGCATGGCGCTGATCCACGTCTCCCGGGCCACTTCCTATCTCAGCAATGCCTCGGAGGTCTGCGTGAACTGTCACGTCATGCGGCCGCACTACGCTTCCTGGCGACATTCGAGTCACAACGAAGTGGCCAGTTGCAACGATTGCCACGTGCCCCATCAAACGCCCGTTCACTCCTACGCCTTCAAAGCCCGCGACGGCATTTACCATTCGACCATCTTCACCCTGCGGTTGGAGCCGCAAGTGATCCACCTCTCCTCGGGCGCCGTTCCGGTGGTGCAAGGCAACTGCGTCCGCTGCCACGAAGAGACGATCTCCCGGGTCGATGTGCATCCCGAGTCGGCCGACGACCACCACTGCTGGGATTGTCACCGCGACGTTCCCCATGGCGACGTGCGGAGCCTCTCGTCGACGCCGACGGTCATGAGCCCTCGGTTGCCGGCATTGCTCCGCGAGCAGGAACCGACCGTCGGAGGCCGACCCACCGACGAAGGTCCGCCGGAAGCCCACTGAGTCCTCCCCCATTTTGGAATCGTGCATTCACGCAAATCTCGCCTCCCCTCCAAACAAGGAAAACGACATGCCGGAAACAACTCGAGCCGAAGGAAATCGTCCACCAAGCTCCGTCCGCGATGCTCGCCGAGGATGGCTGGCGTTGATCCTCGCCGCGGTGATCGTCCTGTTGCTGGCATTGTTGCTCTCCTCGATCGTCGAGCGTCGGCAGGAGGCGAATCTCCGCGACGACCTCTTCCCGATCGATCGGCTCGAAACCGACAACGCCGCGTGGGCCGTCAACTGGCCACGGCAGTACGATTCCTATCGGGCCCCGCACGAGAGCAGCACGCGAACCAAGTACGGCGGCACCTTTCCGCGGGATTACCTCGAGAGCACTCCGGCCAATGTCGTACTCTTCGCCGGATACGGTTTTTCGAAGGAGTATCTGCAAGCGCGGAGTCACACTTATGCGATCCACGATGTTCTGGCGACCGAACGCGTCGGCGAAAACACGCCCGCGACCTGCTGGACCTGCAAGAGCCCCGACGTCCCGCGACTGATGTACCAATACGGGGCGGAGACACTCGAAGAGGAATCGCCTCCGTTGCAAGAGGCGGTGCTCGCCGGAGCGGGTCCTTTCTACGAGAAGAACTTCCACGCGATCAAGGATCAGATCGAGCATCCGGTGGGGTGTCTCGACTGCCACGATCCGGAGACGATGAAGCTGCGTATTTCGCGACCGGCGCTGCTGGAGGCCCTCGACCGGCAGGGCCGTGATCTCTCGAAAGTCACCCATCAAGAGATGCGGTCGCTCATCTGCGCGCAGTGCCATGTGGAGTACTATTTCCAGAAGGAAGGCGATTACCTGACCTTCCCGTGGGACCATGGGACGCGTGCGGAAGAGATCGAGGCCTATTACGAGGAATCGGACATCTCCGACTGGACTCATGCGATCAGCGGCACGCGGATGGTGAAGATCCAGCATCCCGATTACGAAATCTACCGCACCGGCATTCACGCCTATCGGAACGTGGCATGTACGGATTGTCACATGCCGTACCGGACCGAAGGCGGCTTCAAGTTCACCGACCACGGCGTGGCCAGCCCGCTGAACAACATCAATAACTCCTGCGCCGTCTGTCATCGTTGGGGAGAAGAGGAGATCCGCCGCCGGGTTGAATCGATCCAGGACACCATCGCCGCCGGACGCGACCGGGCGGAACGGGTGATCGCCACCGCCCATTTCGCCATCGCCGCCTGCGATCAGGCCGGAGCCGACCAAGAGCAGCTCGCCGAGGCGAGGGCCAAAGTCCGCAAGGCGCAACTCTACTGGGACATGGTGGCGGCGCACAACGGCATGGGGTTCCATTCGCCGCTGGAATGCCAGCGTCTGCTGACGATCGCGGTGGAAGCGGGCCAGGAGAGCCGTCTCGAAAGTCGACGCCTGCTCGGCATGCTGGGCGTCGAAACCCCGCCGCAGGTGCCGGACTATTCGAGCAAGGAGAAGGCCCAAACGCTCATCGGGCATTTCACCGAAGGAGATCCACCGGATCTGCTGAAGAACCAACCCTCCGGCGAGCCAAAGGCTAACCCACCGGAAAACCGTTGATCGCAAGAAGAGGATAAGTAAGCACCTCTTCTCAAACCGGCAAACTCCTTTAGGAACCGGTTGTCCGAATTGAGGACTTCAAAAGCTCGAGTGATGCTGAAAAATCGAAATCCTGTCCCGCCGGCAAGGGCCTGGATGGAGTTGCGGAATGCAAGGCTCTTTCTCGTCATCATTCCGCACAGGCTTCACCATTTTTCTTGCGCCGACTCTGCCACCACTGTTGTAATTCATACCCCAGAAGGAATAGCGTGACAAGAAGAAGTGATGGAAGAAGCAAATAGCCGAACCGATTGTAGAAGGTCCGTCCGGTCAGTAGAGGAATCTCCGCTGTGATCGCCGTTTCCTTGTTGACATCCGCTCGCTCGAGAATGTTTCCGGTCGGCGACACGACGCAGGAGACTCCGGAGGCCGTACAGCGAGCAAAGTAGCGACGATTCTCGACCGCGCGCATCAAGGCGAGTCGCATGTGTTGTTCGAGGGCCAGGGGATTCTCGAAAGCCGTACCGTTGGCAAGCGTCACAATCACTTCGGCACCCTGAGCGACCGTTTGCCGCACATGTCGCGGCACCATATCTTCATAGCACATCAACACGCCGACTTTCATCCCCCGACGAGATTCCAGAGGCTTCGCATTTTTTCCCGTCATCCCGATCTCATCAATGTCGGCAAGTTTTCGAAGCTTGGGAAAGAATTGCTGGCCGGGGACGTATTCTCCGATCGGCATCAGGGATCGCTTCATGTAGCGGGACTGGATCGTTTGATCGGGATTGACGAGGAATGCCGTTTGAACGAACGGACCTTCCAAGGGATCTGCGTCGGAATGATAGCTCTTCCCTCCAGCGAGGAGTTCGCAGGCCAAGCCCGCGGCTGGCTGCAGATCGACCTTTGGAGGCGCGGAAAAAATCATGGTCTGATCCGGATCCTGAAAATGTTCTAGTTCGAAGGAATAGGTTCCCAGCGTACATTCGGGCCAGAGAACCAGGTCGAGATCTTCCTCGATCGCCAAGGTTTTCCGTCGCATTTTTTCGATCGAATCGGTGAAACGAGGATCCACTTGGATGATGGCCGTGTTGACCGCATGATGCGAGGGGAAGACCTCTTGCCAACGCTCCAAACGATGGTAGCCGAAGACGAGCGAAGCGATCAACAGCGTGACGGCGGAGATGCCGTATCCTGAAAATACGAGGTTCGCCCGCTTCGTGCGTGGATGGAGCATCACATGAACGAGTCCCGCCGGAAGTACGGCGATGAACATGAAGATAAAAGAGATCCCCGCGCTTCCCACCAGTTCGGCACTCTGCAGAAAGGGCAAAAAATCGGTTTGAGAATACGCGATTTTCCAAGGAAGCACTTTCGGCCAAAAGGCTTCTAAAGCGACCCATGTCGTGGGAATGATCCACAACCGGGCGATCCCTTTTCGGAGTTGCCAAGAGGCAAGGCCGGCGATGAGCCCCAATGGCAGCGCTTCCCAAAGTCCCAAGACGACGAACAGGATCCGCGAGACATTCACTCCGACACCGGTAGACATCCTCAGTGCTCCCGGAGCCCAGTGAAAGGCGATTCCCAACGCGATCGCACCCATCATTCCCCCGAGGAGAAAAGCCGCCCGGGGGCGTACTTGGGTGACGATCACGAAAAACAAGGCGAATCCGATCCAGGAAGTCACATAGTACTCCGACCAAACCCAACTTACGGACATCAGCAGTCCAGTGAGCACACTGGCGAGAAAAAGTCCCAGATAGCGACTCAGATCGATGGTTTTCATCATGCTTCATTGAATGGCTTTGAAGAACGTTGGAGATATCCCATGCACAATACAGCCCCAATTATCAAAGAGACCCGCCTCCCGAAGGAGGCGGGCATGTCGTGCAATGGGAAAGTCAATAGTAACAATTTGAACCGGCAGCGATCCAGCAAGATCAACTCCCGTAAATGAACGGATCCTGTGACACAGAATCTCGCGGAAGAGGGTTAACTCTCCTCTTTATTCTCTTTTTTCTTAATGACGAGTTGATCTTCTTCCCAGTAAACGCAAAGTTTGACGTCATCGCCGTGGGCATCGGCGTAAAACATCTTCTCGGCAAGGAATGGCTGCTCGTTTACCACGGTTGCGGCATAAGCGGTGTGATTCCCGGCTTTGACCTTGAATTCCGCTTTATCTTCCGCGTTCAACATTTTTCCACCTTGCTTCTCGCATTCATCCGGCCCCCAAGTAGGTTCCGGCTTCACGTCGATAATCACACAGATGGGTATTTCGGTGCAGTTTTGGATGCAGACCTTGACGTCTTTTTTTGCACCGCCACCTCCACCGCCGGCGAGGGCATTTCCTTGAAAACCTACGATGGAAGCGAATGCGATGAGGCAAATCCATTGTTTGAAGTTCATGTCGTACTCCTTTTCCTGAAAAGAACTTTTTAAAAAAATAGTAATCACAAGTAACGGTTGAGATTATTGACGTTCCCATTTTGCACTTCATATCGAAGCGTGGTTCACATTCTGTTAAAAAGTGCGTTCCACGATTTCTTGTTCATTGCGGGTGCAGAGCGCCCCGATCACATAATCATCGGCCGTGCTCGCGAGAAAAGAAACGCTTCCGTCGGCGAAGGCGGTGAAGGCCCCTCCTACATGATGGCAATACAAGTTGCCGCGTTCATGATTGATCTCGCCGTCGCAGTAAATCGTTCCCAGTCCGTCGGCCCAATTGCCGTGTTCCTCCGGCAGGCGGTCCGCCGATTCGGTGACGAGGATCGTCTGGCTCGTCCCATCGGTCACATCACTGAGCTTGATGAACGGTTGCGTCGTATCCCTTTTGACGACCAA
Organism: uncultured Planctomycetaceae bacterium; assembly: GCA_964632505.1. Taxonomy (GTDB): domain Bacteria; phylum Planctomycetota; class Planctomycetia; order Pirellulales; family Thermoguttaceae; genus CAZWCE01. The sequence continues at coordinate 13,330 of CAZWCE010000038.1, forward strand.
AATCCCGTTGCTCAGTGCCGTATCCCATCCCGCTCCGGTCGCGCCGCTTCCCATGATGCCGCAATAATCGGTATCTCCTTCATGCTTCCAAGCGGAGGTGGGACATCGGAAAACGGGTAAAACCGTTTTCGCCGCGGCAAGATTTTCTCCTTCGTTCCACGCCTTCTTGAGCTGAAATCGCTCATAGAGATTGTTCTGCTCCAGATAGGGGAGAATATGGAGACTCCAGGAATGGTGTAAATCATCTATGCCGTAATTCCCTGCGGGGAAATGGGACTTGGCATCATGAAACATGTGCAACGCGGTTGCCTGATTCTTCAGGTTGTTGCGACATTGCGTCCGCCGCGATGCTTCACGTGCCTGCTGGACGGCCGGCATCGTCAGTCCGATCAACATCCCGAGGATCCCGATCACTACCAAAATCTCGATGAGGGTGAATCCTGCCCGACGCTCTCGGATCGAATCATCCCAGGAGGTCATCACCTCACCCCATCCATGGTCGTCGTATTTGCCCGCCTCGGCGAAACATTGACTTGGCTTCTTAAAAATGGGCATGGTCTCCTCTCTTTCCTGATTTGAATGATTTCAGATAAACGAAAGCCACACGCCGACGTTCCAAACATTCCACCGAGCCAAAACGATTGCACCTTTTTTTCTGCGGCCTTGGTGATTCGAGTGGTTCCCCCCGTCTTATCCCGACTCAATAGCGAATGCCCCTTTTCTTGGTACTCGCTTTTGTTGCCTGGAGTTCCGCAATCCCTTTGCAGATTGCAGAAGGAAAGCGGCTGATAGGAAATACAACCACGGATAATAATCTTCCTTCCGTCAAAGGGACGGTGGTGGTCTCCAGTCGTGCGTGAAGCGCATCCAAATACGTCTTTTGCGATTTTGATTTGGCAAGCGCTGAACGCGAAATAATGAATGGACAAAGCAATCACTGGAAAAAGAGCCGTTGATTTGTCCACGTCACGCGCTGCATTGTACGAAGCTGAAAAAACAGGTCAATCATCTGCGCAAGCCGAGAAACCTTTTATTGTTAGGAAGAATAGGCAGGGTGATTGCCCTAAAGAGAACAAGGGAAAAGGGTTACGAGCACTCGTACTTTGAGAATTTTTTCTGTTTTTTTCGAATACTTTTTCCGAGGGGGTAGACATCCGTTCGGAAGAAGGGTGGCATAAAGAAGATAGAAAAGAGTGTTTCACTCAAGTCAGTGGAACTCCAAGCACCCTCGAACCCCCATTGCAGGTCTGATGAAGCAGATGATTTCTTTGGAAATCATCGCGGAGAGATCATGTTCACTTGATGTTCCATTGACAGAGGTAGTCGGTAGAAGAGCGAGGGATTTCGCGAGGAGCCTTGCCCAGAGGATAGGGTACAGCAAACGGCGTCGCGCTGAATGCAATGCTCCATCATTTCAATTCAACACGAACGTAAAGAAATCATGGCAAGAAAGACTTGAAATAGCAACCGGACGCTTTGCGGGCACATTCAATGAGGTTCTTCCGACAATTTAGTGGCTGATTTATGAGTCTTTGTCGTCGATCACGATTGGCTCGGCTCGGATTCACCAACCAAAGCAGGGGGGCGTTCCCTGCCGCGCCCTCCACCATCTCCGCCTCCTATCGATCACAGCACGCTGCTGAAGCGGATGAAAATCAAAGCCCGGGACTTGGAC
>CAZWCE010000039.1:0-14230 GCA_964632505.1 uncultured Planctomycetaceae bacterium
CCATGTCATTGATTCACACACTTAATAGGGAAAACCTATTCGCAACGGGTATACAACAAACAGAAAAGCAATATCGGTTGATGGAAGAACGAGGAAAAGGGCATGTTCATTGCAGCTCCGGAATGGGATGGAATTACATTCATGGGTCACGGTAGTGGTGATATTGGAAAAAGCCATCTCCAATTGCATTGCATCGGGAATGACCATTTTATCATTAAGATTTCACAGGTTCAAGCTTATATGCTACTGCTCAGGAGAAGACGACAAGGTTCCTCTCTCGAATGCCCTTCGGCACTGGCTCACCACACACCTTCTCAGGCAAGTCATGAAGCTAATCTTCTTTCGGTTGCGGCCGCTAATGAATAAGCAATGAGGGGTTGGCGATCCATAAGGCAAAATAGGGAACATCCGAGTTTTTCCGTTTCATAAGAATCAGAAAGGGACGATCGAACACCATGCGATGCTGTGGCGGTCCCGAACCAGGGGCACTGCAACCAAAGGATAAGTGTGACTCGGAACGTAAACGAACGCCCTTTTCGTCAAACTGAAAGCGAATATTTTGTAAGGCGCTGAGACACACCAAGTCCTTGGCGACGGCAGGATTCGAAACGAGAAGTCTATTCCCTTCCAACTTTAAGAATTGCTTGGTCAGATCGAAGTTGAGCTTCGGTATTTTCAGCACATCGCCTGTTGAAGGAGCAACAGATTCCCCGCTTGCAACCCGTTGTTGAACGTGGTCGATCGTCTTCTTGAGCGACTTGGAGGGGGAGATCTTCGCAAGGATGATTTGCTCTTCGGGACTTTTCGACATGAGTTCGATGATGAAATCATTTTCTTCCTGATAGTCCAAGATTCGGAATTGAGCGTACAAGGCCTCATGTTTTGATTTATAATCTTCTCCTACACCAAAGCAGGGCACTTGGGTACCATTAAAGGTGATGGGTTCCTCAATGCGTTCGTACGGAGTCGGAAACTCGATATTCTTGAAGAGGTAGGCGTAGGCTACAATATCCTGCGGTCTTGGTGTCAATGAATGATCAGGAAGATGTCTCGGCGTCGCTTTTCCTTGAAACTTATCCTGAAGTTTTTCATCGATCTTCTGAAAAACATCATCCTTAATGAAACCAGCTACTGCGATATAGGAGTCGTTATCGAGATCTTTTTTAGTAAAGTCTCTCTCGTTGAGAATGGAGACCATCTCCGGCTCATTTTCCAAATGAATGTCTTCCCCAATCAGCGAACAGACCTCATTCCATGCCAATTGAAAAGTGCCGCACCAGAGGAGATTCTGGTTATCCACCATCGCTGCTTCAAGATGCGGTGTGATCATTGTGGAGTTCAGCTCTTCCGCACTCGCTTCCAAAAGAAACTCGTCGGTGAATACGTCTTCATGAGTGCCTTCATGAATGTTTTCAATAATCCAGAATATCGCGAGAGGTGATATCACAAGAAGTATCAGAAGCATGGCGAGCCTCTGTATGGATCTCATATTGACTCTCCTATATGTATTGAAGAAGCGATCGCAATCGATCAACGCTTGAAAACTCCGATTCACATGAGCCAAACACTATTGGATGCCGCCGACCTTCGGAAGACGAGATCCAAGAGCTGTTCCCGTTTTCCCCTGAGAACGTGTTTTGAAAAATAAACCGCGACTACATCGCGCTTCGCAAGTGCGAGCGGGCCTGAAGGTAGTCTTCGGGTCCGACGTACTCCAGGATCAGCGGTGCCTTCGGTGTGCACTTGGCCGCCAGATTGACGAACGCCGGGTAGTCGAGATCTCCTTGCCCCGCCGCCACACTGCGGTCGACGTGTAGCTTCCGGTCCTTTGCGTGCAGGCAATCGATCCACGGCGCCAGTTGTTCGGATGAAATTGCATCTCGCATGGAATCAGTGACCTCTCAATTTTTCCAGCATAGCAAAAAGTACAAGGAACGAAAAGTATCCACGCAAACATGCTTTTCCCAAAAGGTGCTCGTGGTGGTGCTTTGGATTGTGAAAATGCTTTCTTTTCATAAGTGAGTGGTGAACACTATGGTGTCATGCGATGCGGTCGGATTTGTTGAGATTTGCGGTGATTTGGATTTTATCGCCGATTGAGTTTTTCGCGCAAGTAGCGATTTGCCAAAGCGTTGCGGCGAGAGGGAAGGCGGTAAACCGCTAGGGCGCAAGAGGATGCGCCTCGGGTGCGCATCGCAAGGAAGGAAGAAAAGAGTAGGCCCGGTAGGACTCCCTGCCCACGACCAAGGGATTATGAGACGGATGACGCAATCGCCCGATCTCTCGACTTGTTCCGAGCTTATCCGATCATAAATCCCAAGAGGTGACCACATGGGTGAGCGCCGATCTGCAAGAATTTGCAAGTATTTGGATCGGTGATACTGCTGCTTCTATCGGCTTCTTTCCTGGCTAGCATGTCATTTTTTCTTCGATGATTGCGTCTCGCCAATCGACCGGCATTCGGTTAGAATATCGGTATACGCTAAACCAAGGGAGACTACTAAAATGAAAACCGATTCCATTTACGATTTGAGCCCGCCCGAGAAGCTTCAGCTCGTTGAGGACCTCTGGGACGACCTCGCGGCGAGCCCAGAAGACGTTCCGATTCACGATTGGCAGATCGAGGAAGTCACGCGACGCAAGGCGAATCTCCAGAGCCGACCGGCTAGCAGCCTTTCCTGGGAGGAGATCAAGGAGCGAGTCAGGAACCGCCATGAAGGTTGAGCTGGTCTTTTCACCGGAAGTCGAGAAGGACCTCGGCGACGCTTATGCCTGGTACGAAGAACATCGGCGTGGGCTTGGAGAGGAATTTCTCGACTGTGTCGATGCTTGTGTTCAACGGATTCATGCCTCTCTTGGACGATCCACGACATCTTCTTTTGCCAATGCGTGTGATTCGGAGGCTGAAACTTCCGCCTTTGAAGTGAAGGAGCCGTTGGAAAGGCAGCTTCTGGGTGAGCGCCGATCCGCAAGAATATGCAACGATTTGGATCGGCGGTGTTTGACTTATCCCTCACTTCGGTGCTATCCGCTGGTCGCCGTAGGCCGACCGAACCGCCTTTTCCATCGCCAGCACTTCCTCGTCGGACAAGAAATCGAACTCGCCGGCGCGTTTGCGGGCGGAGAGCCGTCCCTGGTTCTGGAGGCAGAATCGGATGAACAGGTCGATCTTTCGGTCGGGCATATCCACGATCTGTTGCATCGCCGATTTGGTCACGTCATATTTTGCCAAAAAGGAGAGCTCCTCGACCAACTCCGCGTCGATCGTTTGTTCGATGAACCTATACAGCGCTTCGGCCTGGGGCGTCATGTCGATGTAGGCGTACCATCTTGAAGTTTCGTTCTCGACGGTCATTCGGCCTTGCTCATCCAGGGAATACTCGATCAGGGGCATGAGCGGGCGAGAGAACGCCTCGAGTGAAGCGTCGTACTCGCTTGGATTCTTGAGCATCGCCACCGAAACCGGAAACATGATCCCCTCGGGCGTGAACCCGCGACACGCCAGGATGTTGTGGATCAAAAAGCGATGGATGCGCCCGTTGCCATCCTCAAACGGATGAAGGAAGACGAATCCATAAGCGATGGCCGCCGCGTGAATCACGGGCGGAACGCCTCCCTGGTCCATGCGCTGATGGGCCGCGATGAGTCCTTCCATGAGCGCGGGAAGGTCTCGCGGCTTCGGACAAGCGAAATGCACTTTTTCCCGCAAGAGCGTCACGCTCTCCCCCACGTAGTTCTGGACCGTGCGGTAATCCGATTCCTGGAATCGGGGATCGACGATCCGATTCTGTAGATCAATCCAATGGGACTTTTTGCAGAAGTCTTCCTTCTCGGCGAGCTGAAGCATCGCGATGAACCGCTCGGTTCGGGTCGAGTTCGGCTTGATTCGTTCGATCGCGAACGAGGACCTCGTTTCCTTGGTGTAGAGATAACCCAGCGCCCGTTTCACGAGGTCGGATGAATAGCCCGACACGACCTGTCGGCATCGCCGGGAGAGGTCCGATTTCTCCAAAGCGAGAAGGATTTCCGTTTTCCAAATGATCGGACAGAACCCCGATTCGCCCAGGAGGTTGTCGTTCACCCGCTGGCGGCGGATACGCCGTCCCGGTTCGGCGGTGAAGTATTCGTTCGTCTCCAGGAGATCGACATAATTTCCCTGCTTCAGCTCGTCCAGCGGCAGTGTCGTTCCGGTGAGGAACTCGAAAAGAAACCAGAGACGCCGGGCGTATTTTCCGGTCGGCTTCGACTGAATGTAGTCGACCAGCTCGGCTTGCGGGACGACCCGAAACAGGGCGTCCAAGATGGCGAGGTTGACGCCGTCGTACTTCAGGGCGAATTCCAGATGGTCTCCGAGCTCTTCGCCCGGCCAATATTTCGCGGGGTAGGTCTCTTCGGTGATGCCGGAAACGGTCTCGATGTCCTGAGCCGAGCCGTGAGCGACATAGGATTGGTGCCAGTGGGGCACGGCATCCAGTCCGTATTTTTGGAGCAGGGCCAGATAGCCCGCGGGCCGGGGAGGGCGATTCTTTTGCTCTTGAGTAGCCATCTATTCATTCCAGAAAAACGATTACAATGCTGGAATTATAGTTGCAAAAAGGTGCTTGTCAAGAAAAATGATTACAAAGGCCGTTCGATAGAGGGGGTTTCTGGAAAAACTGTTACGGATCGGGAAAAATCGATCCCCATGGATTTTCCAGTAGAAAAATGATGATGAGGGATTTGTATTGCCGGCTTCTCGCCCGGGGCAATCGCTCTTCAAAGAAACACCCCGACGTCAACTCGATCGGCGGCCTGATCGCTTGCCTTGGATTCGAAGTGGCCATGTGTTCAGAGATATCGGCCGAATCAGCTTGGGTTCGATGATCTTTTCACCTATTGCTTCCTTGGGTGGTTGATCCGCTGGAGGAAAAGAATGGCGCCGGTCGGCTCATCGATGATGAAAAAAAGGTAAGGTCGGTTGACGCGGATGCGGGTGGGCTCCCGGTTGGCAATCGCCGTGGCGATCGCGGCGGTGGCGGCGTCGGCCCGCGTGCCTTTTTCATTAACCTCGATATCCACTTGCTGCACGATCTCCTGAAGATACACGGGGTCGGGCGTCATCCGAGAGAGATCGCACTGGTTTCGATCGAACAATGTCAGTTCCATCTTTTGCAAAGGGGCCTTGAGCGAATGCCTGCTTCGCAGGTGGGTTTTGGGCAGATGCAGCTCCACCTCGCCCATGCTGCATTTATTTCGCCACTGCGTCACATCGTTCGCCGTGAAGGTTTGGAAGAGAGCATCGCGGCGCGGAACGACAATCAAGGCCATCAGCTTCCCACCCCGGTAAGGTATCGCAACGATTTCGGCCTCTCTTGCCACGTAATGGGCAAAATGCCTCTTCCCGATCATGAACGGCACCTGGACGTTGTTCCCTTGCCGATCGACAAAAAAAGTTTCATGCCGAACTTCTTCAAATGGGCGCATCCAAGCCCCATGAAAATGGACCACGTTCGTCAGCACCAACTTTGTATCATGAGAAATCGTGCCCGGAGTGAGTAGTTCATCGATCCTTCCTCGCGTTCGGATTGAAATCCATTTGTTGATCTTTCCACGGGAAACGTCTGGATGCTTCTCGAAGTCGAGTTCTTTCAGAAATGCTCGATAGTGTCCGGTGTCTTCCAAGAATTCGCGATAGAAGCCCCGCCCTGCTTGCTTCCAGAGCGCGTTGTAGATTTCGAGCTCCCGCGGCGGCACTCCGCCGTCGCTCTCTTTCGAGAATACAGCGGCCAATGCTGCCTGTGGCTTGGTTTCTGCTCTGTTCGCTTCTTCTCGCCGGTTCGGCCGGGACGATTTTCCAGTCGCGATGCTCAGTGCATCGAGGAGCGCCCCGAATGCTCGGTGAAAACGATCCGGTGAGCCTTCCCAGCCGGTCCACCGCGTCAGTTCGTGATAGGTCTCCCCGTTGGCTCCGGCGTAGAGGAGCCCCAAGAGATTCGACAAACTGATGGGCGAATAAGCGACGTTCCCGGCAGGAGCTTCCTTGCACAGTTGATGGAAGACCGTGATACCCGGCTGGTTGTTCGCTTGAACGACTCGCTCCAACTCCCTGGGAGTCGTCGGATGGCGGGGAGATTGCGAAAAGGAATTCGAGATCATCACCGTGACCGGAAGAACGAGGCTGAGAACGATTTTTTTCATTTTTTGCCTTTCGAGAATGTGATTGTTCGTCGCCTTTTTGTCAGTCCTTTCTATATGTATAGAGAGTGTCAAGAAGGGAATAATCCAACAAGAGAAAGAGCAAAAAAACAAATTTACTTTAACTCCTTGTCTCTGAGGCCTTTATGTGAAATCTGCCTGGGGAAACTCGTTTTTCTCAAAAAATTCTTGTTGGATATCGGTCCCGGCTCTCCTCTAGATAAGTAAGAAGACGGAAAACCGGACACGACCACAACACAAAACAACGCAAGGAGGTAGAGCAGGATGCAGGAATTGGAGCCCTCTCGAAATCAACGGTTGGCGGCGGCGTTCTATCCCGCATTCCAGACCGGGCTTGTCAGATTTCTAAACGCCGAACCGAAACACGCTCCCGGTCCCAAAAAAAAGATCAGTTCATTACAAAAGGTCCAACGGCTGGAAAAAATCAAGCTCTGGGATATTCCCCCCTTCTGGATCCATATCATGAAGCCGGCCCTCTTCGGGAAAGGGAAGCCTTCGAAGGAAATGATTCAGAAGGCCCGCCTTTTCCTGGCCCAGGAGGAACAGATACTCGCCCAATTTGAGAGCTTTTCGCAGTGCTTCGAAGAATTGGGCCCCGCGAAAGCCCGGACTCATTTGAAGTGGCTGGTCTCGATCGTCTCATGGGTGTTGATCCCCAGCTTGGTCATTGCCGACGGTCCAGCTGAGCTGGCGATCCAGTGGATGCAGACCATCCGTGAACGGGTCGAATTGTACCCGACCCTTTTTGATGAAGAAGGAAGTAAAGATCGGCGATTGGTCCTTTTTTCATTGTCCTATAACTTTTCCTTCTTTATCTATTCTTGGAAGGTTAAGGAGAATAAACAATTCAAAGCTCGCCGGTATCGGGGAGTCCAAAATCTTGTGAACATATAATTCCGAATCTTCATCGACCAACGAATTTCCCCTCACCCTGTTTCAGAAAAGGAGTTTGCTATGAGTATCATGGACAAAGAGATTTCCCTGAAGGAGCACGAGACGCAATCCTCCGAAGAGACGCGAGCGATGAACGACCTCGTCGTTCGCGAACCGGCGAAAAAAGACGTGCCGCAGCATTCTATGGAAGAACGCATGCGGAATGAGCTTTCGGAGTGGATACACGAGAGGAAAGACGCTTCGTTTCTCAGTCTTCCTTGTGGATTGCCTATCTTAGCGGCTGGATTTCTTTCCATCGGAGAAATTAAAGCGAACGGCGCGAATCAAACGTTGTTCGCAGCTTACCAAGAATCTCAGGGCATGAAGGACAATATTTTCGGCGATCTGAAAATGGTGATTTTCCGCCAATTGGCTGAAAATTACGATATCGAGTTTGACGGTTAGACCGTTGGCCATCCCCCCCCAGTCAAGCAACCCCACGACGCCTCCCCTCCTTGGGGAGGCATTTTTCGAATCGCGGATTCGATTTTGAAGTCCGCATAGTGGACACATAATCACTGGCTTATGATTTCGCGTGGCGTTCGATAGTCGAGTGATTTTCGAGGACGGTCATTCAGTTCGGCCTCGATCTTCGTTAAACGGTATGTCTGTTTTTCACCCTCTGTTTCGAAAAGGAGTTGTTACAAATGAGTGTTACCATGAACAAGAAGATTGCTGAGATTTCTTCCGGAAAGGAACAACTGAAGGAGGAATCGTTCGAAGAGACTCAAGTGCTGGAGGATTTGGTTCGCGAAGAACCGACGAAGGCAAAGGAGCCTCAGCTTCCGCCGATCGAGGAACGCCTCCGATCCGAGCTGCGCGAGTGGGTCCAACGGAGTCAAGAAGAAACCTCTCTCGGACGCCCTTGCTCGCTCCCCATTCTTGCAGCGTCGCTCATCTCCATCGGAGAAACCACGAAGATGGACGGCATTTTATTCTACGCATATTTGAAGTCCTTGGGAATGAAGGACGGGATTTTCGGTGACCTGAATAGGGTCATTTTTAGCCAGCTCAAAAAAGGAGATGGTAGCGAATAAGCCGATTGCCATCCCTCCTCATCTGTACGTAAAACGATGCCTCCCCTTGATGGGAGGCTTTTTCTCTCGAATTGTTATAATAGGGTATGAGGCATGAAGAAGCAACGTCGAAGAATCTACCTCGATCATAATGCGACCCGCCCCGTCGACCCTGGCGTGGCCAAGTCGCTCCAGATTCTTCTGGAAAGACCCGATTTGGGCAATCCCTCTTCTGATCACCAGGAGGGCAAGAATGCTCTCCGCCTTTTGGATGAGGCGAAGGACACTTTTTTCGGAGCGATCGGTGCGAAACACGCTCGCCGGGAACTCCTCTTCACGGCGTCGGCGACCGAGGCGAATCAACTGGCGATTCTCGGATTCCTTCAACCGATGCCCTATCCGAGAAGGAGGAAGCTCCTCTGCTCGGCCGTCGAGCACAAGTCGGTGCTCGACGCCATGGAAGCCGCGAATCGGATGGGGGCGGCGGTTGAGCTCATTAGGGTCAACTCCGATGGCCGGATCGATTTGGACGCGCTCGGTGAACATATCGAGCGAGATTCCAAAAAAATCGTATTCGTTTCCTGCATGGCCGCCAATAACGAAACCGGGGTCATCCAGCCGGTCGAGGAGATCGGTCGCTTGCTGCGGAAATATCCCAGGTTGATCTTCCACGTCGACGCCTCTCAGGCTCCCGGGAAGATGCCTTTGGACATCGCCCGTTGGAATGCCGATCTTATTACCTTTTCCGGCCACAAAATCGGTGCCCCTGTCGGCGTCGCCGCCCTGTATATCGCCAATCAGAAGCTGATGATGCTCCGCCCGCTAGCGATTGGCGGGGGACAACAGCTCAACATACGCGGGGGGACGATTCCCGTGTTGCTGGCCCATACTCTCTCCATCGCGATGAAAAACACAATGGAAGATGGTCGCCATGGAGAGATCGCGAACATGCGCGATCGATTCGAAGCGATTCTCCAGGAACGGCTCAACATCGATATCGTCGGGCAAAAGGCCCCTCGACTCAGCAACACCTCGTTGTGTCTCTTTCCTGAAAACCTCAAAACCGGCGGCGAACCCATCGCCAAGCTCCTCGACCAAGAGATGAACATTGCCGCCACCGGCAAGTCCGCATGCCTCGACGAATACTCCACATCGCATGTGCTGGCCGCCATGGAGTTTTCGAAAGAAGAGGCCGATCGCGCGGTCCGTTTTTCGTTCGGCCCTCAAAACGTGATGGAGGATGCCCTCGAAGCCGCGGAACGGATTGTTCGCCGCTTACGCCAAAAAAGAGCACCTCGATAGAGAAACTTGACCGGCGAATTCGTATCGATATATTGGTGATTGCCCCATATTGGTGATTGCCCCTGACTCGTTCGTTTCGATGGAAATCTTACTCTGTTTTATCAAGGAAAGTGACATGGATATCGCAAAACACATCGAAAAATTATATGAAACGGACCTGCAGAAAGGGAAGCGGATGATCGCGAGTCGCCTTCAGCGGCCGTTTGATTCCCTGACGGTTGAGGATCTTTTCCACGAAGCCCTCTTGGGAATTCTGCGAAGGGTGTCGAATCATCGAGATTCGATTCGGGAGTTCAACCATTATTTCATAACGGTGATTCGTAACACGGTCAACAAACATCTTGGTGTTCAAAAAAAACAAACCAATCAATTTCTCTCCATCGAGTTGGAGGACATCATGGCGACCGAACTTAGTCTGTATCAGTTGGAGATGGAAGAGGAAGATTTCTGGGAGTTCATGAAAAAAAATTACTCGGATGAAGAAATTACCATCCTGAAAATGAGGTTTTCCGAGGGGTTATCTTATCGGGAGATTGGGTACCGCCAGGGCATTTCTGAAAGCTGTGCGAACCAGCGCGTTTTGCGTATTTTCGATCGGACGAGAAAGTATAAGAAGGAGATTTGGGGGGTGGAGGGCTCTGTGTTTTTCCAAGCACGACCCGTTCAGCTGGAAAGGCGGATTTGAAGACGATTTTCAAGTGATCAGGAATTGGTGAGTCATGACCGACTTCTCGGAAAAAGATCTCCAGCAAGGACAGATCGAACGATTCTTCCGCCGTCATTTGGGCAAGGCGACCCCGAAGCAGGCAAAAATCGTCGTCGGCGTCATTAACATTGGTGCTGATCAAGAATATATCCTGGTGAGAACGCTCGGCGGAAGAACGGGTCAGGTTTTTGAAGCACTTGACAAAGCGACGCAAGAGGTTTGTGCCATCAAGCTCTTTCCGTTGAACTCTCGAAAGGACCGACTCGCCTTCTCCCGGATCAGGGAAGTCTCGGTCAAGCTTCAGCACCCCTGTATCGTTCACGTGAAAGAAGTGGCCGTTACGGAAGACGGATCGACCGGTATCCTCATCACGGACTTCTTGGAGGGAAAACCGCTGCAAGATTTAGTCCTCTCCGGGTTCAATAATTTGCAAAACCTTTTCCGTGGCATCTGGCAGATTTCCGATGCTCTCGGCCATCTGCATCAGCAAGAGCTCATTTACCGCGATTTGAAGCCGCACAATATCATCCTTTCGGAGAACGGTCGGGTCACCCTCCTTGATCTCGATTTGATTGCTCCTCTCGATCCTCCATCCGAGATGGAAGCGCGAGAAGGCACTCCCGAATACGCGGCTCCGGAGCTGTTGAATCCCAATCCGGTCATGCTGCACCCGAACCAGGATGTCTATTCCTTTGGCAAGGTGTTGTACGAGCTCATCGTCGGGCCTGTTTTTTCGAGAATGCCGTTGGAAAAAGTACGAGAGATCTTTGCCAGGGAAATGTTCCCTATACCAAGGAAGAATCTCTCGTTCGAAGAACGCGAGCTATTACGAATCGCCCTCAAGTCCCTCTCCAACCGACCGGAAAGGCGGTACCAGAGCGGTGATGAGATCAAAGACGAGCTTCTGCGACTGAAGCAGGGACACCCGATTCAAGCCCCTTTCCTTCCCACCCGGGCGGAACGGATTTTCAAAAGGGCCTCCGATCATTGGCGGATCGTGCTTGCGGTCACCGCTTCGATCCTGCTTTTTTCGGCGATGGCCTTTCAGCAGGCCAAACTAGAAATGAGTCGCCGACAAGAAGCGCGTCAAGCGGAGATCGCCGAACGCGAAGCGGAGATCCATCGGTACCACACTCTTCTGACCGACGCGGAGGCGGAGATGACCCGTCGCCAGCCCGGTTGGACGTGGCGAGCCTTGTCGCGTATCGATGCCGCGATGGACCTCGGCATCCGAAGAGAAGAAGATTCGGCTCATCTGCGTTCGATGGTCCTCACCGCGGTCACCTCGATCGATGTGAAAGAAGAACCGGATCTTCGATTGCCGATGCACGCCCGATGCCTGGCGCTTTCGCCCGAGGGTCGATTTCTCGCCGCCGGTGGAAAGTCGGTGGCGCATTTGGCCAACCCGATCCAGATTCTCGACTTGGAAACGGGCCGGCGATTCGCCGTCTTCACGCCCTGGCAAGACGTCACGAGAGAATCGCTTCAGAGCACCATCAAACTGCGGGGAGATGGAGTCCGCTCCCTCGTTTTTGTTCAGCTCGGCCCCGGAAGGCAACTCTTGGCCGCCGGAACACGTTTCGGGCTCATCGCCGTCGGGGAGCTGAAGAGATCCGAAAACGGTCTCTTTTGGGATTTCGCTTGGCGAAGAGCCTGGCGCGCCCATGACGGAGAAGTCCAAGATCTGGCCTTTCTTCCTGACGGTCTCGTTTCCGTGGGGCACGATCACCGCGGTCGCATGTGGAATCTGGAAGGTGAGGGGGACGATCCGAAAATTCGAGAAGAAATCGAGGGGGTAGAAGCGGTCGCGGAGTTCCTCGACTCCGAGAGAAACCCGACGTTCCTTCAGCACGGTCTCCACGGCGACAATCACCAGATTCACTCCATCGCGGTCCAAGAGTCCGGCCCGCTCGCTGCCTCAGGCGGTGGCGATGGGAGGGTGCATCTTTGGCACGTCGGCTCGATGCACAGGCTCTACTCGCTTCCCGGCCAGGCGGAGCATATCGGGGTCGCTATAGGCGAAGAGCGTCTTGCGATCGCCCACGATGACGCCGTCGGGGTCTACCGGCTCAGAGTTCCCGAATCCGCCCGCTCCCTGCCCGTCACCCCAGGGGACCTCCTCGCGATGGCCCCTTCGCCGGAGGGTACCTGGGTGGCGTGTCTTTCGAGACGGTGGGACCAACGATGCGAGCTTTCCCTGATCGGCGGCGATCAGGAACCTCAGGTTCTGGCGGAGGACCTGGATTGCATGCCCGAGGAGACGGCGATCGCCTGGGACCCCCGCGGCCGAAAAATTGCGGTGCGCACGACTTCCGACCGGGTGCTGCTTTTCGATACGCTCGAAAAAGATTCTGTCGAGGAGATCTCATTCCCGGGACAGGAAATCGCCTTCCGGGGGAAGGATGGCCTCGTCACCATCCGTCGGATGGAACGACCCGTACTCAACCTGAATTGCAAATGGATCGATCGCGATGCGGCACTCCGGACCCTCGCCGCTCTTCTGCATCCCGAAAAGCAACTCTTCTTCTCCCTCGCGGCTTTCGCTTTGAAGGAGCAATCAGATAGGGAACACGCGACGACTGCTATTTCGAGAGCGGCCTGGTCGATCGTCGAGAGGAAAAGAAATGGTGAAGAAAAAATCACCGGCTGGTGGAGCTCCCTGCTCGAGAAGTCGATGACCGGTCGCGCCAGGATTCATAGCTTGGCCGCCGATCCCGTTTCCGGCCGAGTGGTCTGGGGGACCGAAGGCGGCTCCGTCAAAATGCATATTCCCCAGGAAGGCTCCTTAGAGCATCTGTTTGCCGGGCAGGGCATCGTGAGTGCCGTTGCGATTTCTCCCGTCGCGGAAATAGTCGCGGCCGGGAATCATCGTGGTCAGGTCGTGGTGCACCATCGGGCAGTCGGGGCGCGTCAACAATTCAGCGTACCGGTGCAGGAGGCGATTCGCTCGATCTCCTTCTCCCCAAACGGCGATCTCCTTGCGGTGGCTGCCGGAAAAGAGATGTCTTTCTGGTCTTTGGAGAAAGATGGCGTCGAGTTGCTGCTTTCGCTCCCATACTCCGATGAAATCGAATCCGTTCATTTCTCGAACGAACGGATATATGTACATCTGTCCAAAAACCGATCCGTTCTGGTTTACGACCTGACTCAGCTGAACGATCATTTAGGTATCCACGGCATACCTGGCATACAGAGGTGAACCAATCGAGAGGCCGATATAAGCAACTGGAATCATCAACTAATTCAAAAATAATATAATCCGTAAGTGCAGGAATATTATAGAATTCCGTCGATCGCCCATTAAAAACCGCATGAATCGGCCCTTTTTGTTTGACACGGAAAACAGTAAGTGGATATCATGCTAATAATTATTTTCTTTGCTCATTTTTCAAGCAATATCTTCTACAAGAGCACATCGAGGTAGATTATTGCAGGTCAGTGATGGTCAACCTGGTATTTCTGGTATTTGTCCGCTTAGCAAGCGCGAACAGACAGGGCAATTATACCCGCAGTAAAACGCGAAGCCGAGTGGAATATGTATACGGTATTCAATCGATGATGGCCGACGACTTGCTCCTGTGTACCATCGGCCTTGCCCGGGCAGCGATGAAAATCGGGTTTCACAACTTGCCGTACAACATGAACCGATTGCGATGCCTGCTGAAGCCACCGAAGCAGAAACGAGCCATGAGATGAGATACGCAGACATCGTTGGAATAATTTGTTATCGAATGTCCGAATCCAGTTTGCCTTTGCCATGAAACCTATGTAGTGGCAAGCACTCAAGTGAGAATGAATCCAATTCCGGCAAGCATGAGTGTTTCTGCTGAATATCGTCAATTGAAAAATTGAAAAAGGAGATCGCGGATTCGATTTTGAAGTCCGCAAAAAAGATTGAAAGGACATCGCAGGTTGTGTTCGATAAGTTGGGTAACCAACACTCAACACCGAACACAGGAGGCCTGCGATGTCGTACCGGCATTTTAGCATCGAAGAGCGTGAGATGATAGCCCGAGGTTTGTCGGGGGTGTAGCTGCTCAGGGGTTGCGCGAAGATGGGTTATCTGGCATAATGGCGG
>CAZWCE010000040.1:0-14040 GCA_964632505.1 uncultured Planctomycetaceae bacterium
GTCGGTCGAGGTGCCGGTGGCGAAGTAGCCGCTCCCGACGGCGGTCGTGGCCGCCTCCCACTTATGAAACGCAACCGTTTTTCCCAACCCAAAGCACCACTACGAGCACCTTTTGGGGAATCGCATTTTTTGAAAGCCTACAAGTTCATAAATTGATGGAAACCACATCATATCATAATGCCAGACGTGAAATGCAGAGAAGGCAATCCAACTTGAAATTGCAGGGTCGCAGTGCTACAATCGCAGACATCAATCATTTGATTTATTATCAGAGCCATCTTCGATGAATGATGACCTTTTTTTACGGAAATGTCGCGTGAGTTGTCACCCGAGGCTCGATGCTTATGCGGACAAGAACCACCATCACTTGATCTCAACGAGGCTTTGTCATGCAATCGCTCCATTTGTTTTTGATTGTTGTTCTCTCGTGGTGTTTCACTCTCGCAGCTACTGTTGGAGCGGAGCCCGAACCGCTAGAACCAGACGATGCACCGCTGGCCGTGCCGACATTTCATTCCATCGGGCTGTACTGGTCGCCCGAGAGTGGAAACGCCGACCGGAAGGTTCTCATCCGATACCGGCCAAGTGGTACTTCTTCATGGAACGAAGGCCTGCCGATGCGATACAATCCGATTCCCGGGACCGACGAAGACTTGGCCGACTACCGTGGCAGCATCGTCCACTTGCAGCCCGATTGTCGCTACGAAATCGAGCTGACGCTTGAAAACACCACTGACACCGTGAGATTGACGGCAAACACATGGTCCGAAGATTTCCCTGTCGGCGAAACCGTGGAAATCGCAGACGGAAACCAACCGATCGAAATCACCGAATCGGGATCGCCCGGGGCCTATCGTGTTTATGACGGCCGTGGGGCGACGATCGACGTCGGCCATCGCTACGACCACTGCTTGAAAATCGACGCCTCGCATGTGATCATCCGCAACCTGATCCTCCGCGGTGCCGGCAACGCTTCCGCGATGAAGGCAAAAACTGCCCACGCCGTACTCATCGAAGGTGGTCACGACATCGTCATCGAGCGCTGTGACATTTCCGACTGGGGGCGACTCGACCCGAAGACCGGCTTCGGACGCAACATGGAATCGGCCATCGCTTCGCGCTGCTCCACACTCGAGCGTCTTGTGATCCAGCGGTGCAAGCTGCACCATCCCACTTGCGACGGCAGCAACTGGTACGAACCGGAGTATCCCACGCATTCGAAGGGACCGCAATGTATCAGCCTGTTCAACACGGCCGGCAACCACGTGATTCGTTACAATGAGTGCTGGTCCGATATGGAACATATGTATAACGACATCATCGGCGGTGGTAGCAACGGGAGCTTCGAAGGTTCTCCGGGTCCCGACTCCGACATCTACGGCAACTACATCAGCCATTGCTGGGACGACGGACTCGAAGTCGAAGGCGGCAGTCGGAACGTTCGCGTCTGGGACAACTATATCACGCAGTGCATGATGATGATCGGCAATGCCGCCGATTCCATCGGGCCGCTTTACATCTGGAGAAATGTCGCTGCGCGGTCCCAGTGGAAACCCGATTCCAAAGGAGGTTATTTTCTCAAAATGGGATTCGCCGGCGGAGAGCGGTGGATGACAGGGCACATGTACATATTTCATAACACGATTTACGCATGCGATGAGTACCTTCCGACCGGTGCTCTCGGAGGCAACCGGATCGTCAAGCACGTCGTCTCACGCAACAATATCTTCCAACTGCACTCCGACGAAAACCGCTGTGTGAGCAGTCACGAGCACAACATCGACAACGACTGCGATTATGACCTGACCAACGGACGGTTTCCGGAAGGACAAGAGGAGAACGCCGTCATCGGCCTGCCGGTCTATACCGAAGAGTCGGGACTCGATCGGGCCAAGATGACCGGTCGCTTCCAACTCACCCCTGAAAGCCCCGGCGCTGGGGACGGCATTCCTCTTCCCAATTTCAGTGGGCAGTACGAAGGTGACCGGCCTCACATCGGCGCCCACCAACGCGGTGAACCCTCGATCCGATATGGGGTGCGTGCTGGGCTTTAAAGCGGCGTGTTTACTGATCCTTCCGTGATCCGCTTCGGCAGGAGCAGGCGTGGCCCTTCGGTGCCAACGTGCTCGTAGAACCCCATTCGAGAGGCTTCCTGCTTTTCTTGACGGCAGCGAGTTGACCAGCAGTACAAATCCGGCAGGGCGAACCGAAGTCACTGCTCGACATCGAACCGAAACCGGAAGATCAGCACTTCCGACTGAAGAGCGAAAAACAGGACTTCATCGATTGCGTTCGCAGCCGTGAAGAAACGCTCGAACCGGCGGAATCAACTACGCGATCATGCCTTCGACGGTACGGACGGGCCCGAACGAGTTGGTCACCTGTATCCGCAATCGGATCGGGCGAAACGAGCGTTTCATCGATTGCTGGGCGTCGATACGAGAACCGAAAAAACAACAGTACATTTGCGAAAACCTTTGAGGAGTTTGGAGTTTATATGATGCAACATCGTCTTCACTCGTTTTTCAGCCGAACGTTTATCATTTGGACCACGATCGTGGCCGCCGTCATGTTCAGCGTCGGCAGCCCCTCCGCCCACGCGGCTTGGGGAGTGCTTTCCGATATGCACCAATATCACGAGTGCTTCGGACTCGATCCGGATACCTGCAATGATCCGAGTAGCGGCACGTCGCCCACGTGGAAGCTGCAGGGCAACTACAAGGTGGTGTTGATCGAATCGAACGCTCCGGGCAATGTCTTTCACCCGGGCGAGCCGCCGAAATTCACCTTCCAAATCGAGAACTTGACCGACCGGCCGCTCAAGGCGCATGGGAAGATCGAAGCGATTCGCTACAGCCAGAGCAGCGTGCCGGGCGATCAGTGGTATCCCGAACTGAGGCGGCTCGAGGTCGTCGGAACGGTTCCGATCGCAGTGACACTCGACGCTAAAGGTTGGACGAACATCACCGCCGAGCCACCGATGGCCGAGACGAAGGGCGGATACGGCTACGTTGTCGATCTCGGAGAACATGGGCGTCAGTTCCTCACCAGCGCCGTGCGGACATTCAAGCCGATCGATCAGCGGATACAGTACCCGAAGCAGTGCCTGGAACACATGCCGGCGCCGATCCTCGAGCGATTGGGGATCCAAGCGGTCCGTTACGGCGTTAGCTTCCTCACGCCCGAAGATGGCGGCCGTTATGAGCAACTCCTTGAGCGGCTCGAACACGACTTGCCGGAGATGCACCGGCACAAAGTGACCTGCATCGCCGAGATCGGGGCCGGGACGAAGTTCCAACCGCTTGGCCGCGGACGACCGCACCTCGACGAAAATGGCGTGATGCAGGGTGGCAAGCAGGATCTTTGCTGGTTGCCGGAAATGGATGACGAATATCAACAGTTCGTCTACGACTTGGCCTGCGAGTACGGTTGGCCGAAAGGGCCGATCACCGGATTCATGTTGTGGAATGAACCTTGGGAAGGCAAGAGTATTTCCGGCTGGCAGGCCGACATCCCCCGTTACCGTGAACTCTACAAACGGATGGGCGAGGCTGTCTTCCAAGCGCGTGAGAATGCCGGGGTCGACGTGCTGGTCGGCGGCTGCGACTCCTCGACCAACACCCTCGACAAGCTCTTCCCCGACGGTAGCGACGAGTTTCTGCCGTATCTCGACTTTTGCTCGATCCATTACCAGGGACTTCGCGCTCCGGTACTCTATCCCGAGTGGAACCAGCGAACGTACTACAAGGGACGGGTGAAAATATGGGATACCGAATCATGGACCGCCAATACCGATGACCGTTTCCTCGGCGTCGTGGCCTCGAATCGTGCGGCCGGCTACGATCGATCGCTCGGCAGTTTGAGTCGGGTGGCCGTCTCGACGCTCAGTCACCACCGCGTCGGCAAGGAGGAAATTCGCACCGACGAGGGTGATGAGGTAATCACCCGCTGGATCGAGTCGCGCCCCCTGGCCGCCTCCTACAGAGCCGTGCAGCACTTCATCGGCGAACGTGAATTCCGGGAGATTCTCTTCAAGAACGGACTCCCCTGGGTCTTCGTCTTCGAGGGGCTCGACGGCAACGCGGACGATGGCACGGTCGTCGTGGTGGGCGATATCGCCCCGCTCTTCGGTGGCAAAAAAACGACCGACCTTTTGTTCAGTACCGTCCAGAGTCTCGAAGAAATCGAAGTCAAGGGGCAACTGCGGGAAAAACTCGAAGCGATTCCTCCGGAAGCAACGGAAGAACGAGCGTTCATCACGGCACAGCTCGAAGAGTCGTTGCCGTGGAAGAAGGTGTCGATGACGATTGAACTCCCGGCGAATTGCAGCGCTCACGATCACTACGGCAATACCCTCGAGCGCGGATCTTCCCGCATGATGTTACCGCTCGATGAACGGGGTGTCTTCCTCCGTGGCAATCCCTCGACCCCGGGCAGTTTCGACGCACTCCTGGAAGCCCTGGAAACGGCCGAAATCGAAGGGCTCGAACCGCTGGAGACAATCGCCTACGACATGACCGCTCCGATCGCCTCGAAGCCGACCGTGCGATTGCGTCTGACCAATCAACGCAATGAGCCGATCCAAGGAGAGTTGCGTGTTCAACTCGGCGACCTGGAGATCGAACATCCTACGAAGCTCGCCTTCCAGCCGCGCCAGCGGAAGTGGATCGACGTGAAGGTCGTTGGTGGACAGCCCGATCCCTCGAACGCGTACCCGCTTCAACTCACGTTCAACGCAGGCGATGCCGGTCTCGCCCGCCACGAAGAGACGATGCGGGTGAATGTCATCTCCCGCCGCACGATCGCAGTCGACGGCAAGCTCGACGATTGGAAAGGTGTGCTCCCCCAAGCGATCGACATCGCCGGTGACGGGGGCCCCGGTTTTGAAGAAGCGATGCTCTACCCCTTTCATAAGTTTGAAGCGGAACAGCTCGAGGGAGTGGCCGTAGGTTATGTGGCCCATGACGACGCACATTTCTACTTCGCGGCCAAGATCGCCGACAATACAATAGACGAAGGTACCAAGCGTTTCGCCTCCCGCGAGGAGGACGCCGATTTTTTCCCGGAAGTGGCGTACGAGCCGATCGACAAGCGCGGTCGCACCGTCGCGTTCGGGGAGCATGAGTCGCTCCGTGAGCACCGCTGGCCGGAGGGAGTGCGACAGTTCAGCTACCGCCGTTGGCCCGACATTCCGAGCAGCATGCCGCAGATCGCGAGGGACAACGTTCTGATCGCGTTCAACGCCATTCCCATGGGGGAAGATGGCTGGCAGACGCATCTTCCGGGTCGCATGCCGAAGTTCGTCTGGTACAAGTCGACCGACTACGAGTTTGCCTTGAACAAGGTTGCCCCGGAGCATGGCGGCGGAACGGAGATCTGGCGAACGTGGATTCCTGGCATGACCTACAAGCACTTTTATCCGCGCCAACCGAAGTCGAAGGGCGAAGGACCGGCCGAGGGTAAGCTGGAGGTGCGATACGAGCCCGGCACGCGGATCGTCGAGTGCGCTCTGCCGTGGAGCGAGATTCCGCATGTCAGGCAACTTCGCGATGCAGGCGAGCCCGTGAAGTTCAGTTTTCGCGTCAATCATGGATCGCGCGGACCGGTCATGGAACTCCCGCAAGGCCGCTCGGCCGCCGAGGGGCTGAGCCCCAGCTTCCATCCCAACTGGACCCCTCATTGGCCGAACGAACTGGAGTTCCAATTCGAATGAGCCTGGAAATGGAGGGAAACCGAATCATGCAATACAGAATGATCGCGATCGCTATTCTATTCTGCTTCTTGGCGCTGACTGCGTTCTCCACGCATGCCGCCAGAGGCCAGACACGTCCCAACATCGTCTTCATCATGCTCGACGATTTGGGCTACTTCAATCTCACGAGCTACGGGGGCAAGGCGAACGACGGCATCGATGACACCTCAGCCCTTCAAGCGGCGATCGACAGTGGGGCTTCGACCGTTTATCTCCCGAAGGGAACTTGGCAAATCGGCGGCACCGTCCATCTTCGGAGCCATGTCCGGCATCTTCTGGGAACGGAGGCGATCCTCGAAGATCGTGGGACGATTCACATCGAGGGTGAGAGCCAGCATCCGCTGGTGATCGAACGGCCATGTCCAGGCCGACGCCGTGAGGATACAACCTTGCACAGAAAAATGACGCGGCCCAATGTCCGTGAGATAAAGGACCTCGCGATTACCGAAGACGATCCCGAGCGGAGACGACTCCCTTGCCATTGCCCATGGTTCGCTCACGCGTGAAGAGGCCCTCGATGTTTCGGATCACCTCCCCGTCTGGGCGGAGTTCTTCCCGTACGAAAACGCCGGTGCCGAAGTCGCCGCACAGCCGGAACGGGTGGTGCAGTGATGAGGGCAGTTCCGATCAACTCAATTCCTCAAGTGTGTATGGAGGCACGATATGATGGATATTGAGCATGATATTCACATAGGATCCCGGTTCAATCTCGCCAGTTCGGTCATTCTCCATCAACATATTGAATGCAAGAAGCACGGTGCAGATACACTGTTTATTAACGCACGCCCCGGTGAATGCCAAGGGGAATAGGATCATCTCTCTGTTCGGTGAGATCATGGCGACTTCGTTGTATTCATCATCGATCACCACGTCAGCCCAATACCAGTTGAACTGTCGCGTCATCTGGGAGCCCCATAAGCACCCAAGTAACAAATCCGGATTTTCATCTTGTGCAACCGGAGTCTCTTTCCCAAGGACGAGAGCGACGATCGCGTCATCCACTTTCCGCATAATGCCTTCCGGTGGGTCTTTTGACAGGTTGATGTCAAGAAGTTCGGCGGCATCCCTGGTAACCGCATTGATGAGTTCCATTCGTTCTTCGTCCATCGTGCTTTCCGACACTTTCATTCGTTTCTCCTTACGGCTAAAAGATGAGGGAACCACAAAAACTTACTCAATCGGCCCATCCATCGGTCTGTTGGCTATTAGCCGTTGACTGTATCCCATTAGTTGGACTTGTGGCTTTGCAATGAATCTGGAATCGCGATTCTCGCACCATAGATCGACGCCGAATCCTTGCCGCCTTGATAGTATACAAGATACCATTCGTTCCCGGAAAGATGTGTCATCCACGGATAGGTCCAATCTCCGCTCCCTTCGACAATGAGGCCGACACGTCGCCACTGAAGGCTGTCGAGATGGGCCTCCCACAGGGAAATGCGGTGGACGGGGGCACGTTCAGAAACCAAGGCGTACAGCCTCTTGGGATTCTCCGGGTCAACGGTCAAGAAAGGGCTCGGATGCACCGCCTTGTCATTGCCTTGGATCGCACGTTCGGTGAACCGCCAGCTCTCGCCCAGGTCCCGGCTGACAAACTGATGGTAGGCATGGGCCTCATTCTCTCGAACCAGTCCCACCAGTTTCCCTTCTGAAAAGACGAAAGTGGGCTCAAAAAATTTCTTGTTGGTGATCGTTCGAGGCGGACCCCAGGATCTCCCGTTATCGTGGGAGTAAGAAATCCATATTCCGTCGCCCCGCGGTTTGCGATAGTGGCCACAGACTGCCATCCCCTTCTCGGGCACGGCGAATACATGCCCAAAAACGGAACCGGTCTTATTCGTTCCTATGGCGGAAGTGTCCGTTCGGCTCCAGGTCTTTCCATTGTCGAGGGAACGCCATCCAAGAATAGTATTCGCCTTGTCGGCACTATATGCCATTGCCAAAAGAATCACGGCACCTTCATCGCCCATGCCCAAGGCCAGATTACCGACGTCTCGATAATGCTCGTTATCTCTTGGGTAGTAGCACAGAAGTTCTGGAGCGGAAAAGGTTCGGCCGTCATCTTCCGAAGTAGACACCGCCAATCCCGAGGCTCCTTTATTGTGCCCGGTACCGGCGCTGTAGGCGAGAACAAGCGTCCCGTTGGCGGCGTGCGCAATCTTCGGCCATGAGAGATGCCGCAGGGCTTTATCATCAGGCGAGGATACCACAACCCTTGCTCCACTTACCAGCAGCATTTCCTCCTCACCGATCGCTGCTGTTCCATCGGTCATACAGATGAATCCTATGACAAAAGCCGTTTTCAAGGTGAGGTCCATATCCATCTCCTGATGTGTCGGCACTCTTTTTTCAGAGCCGGAAAACCGATGTGCCCATATTATCATAGCCTGAACGAATTCGCAACGAAAATCGGCAAGTTGAACAGGATAGCGAGTCCTTTCGCGGAAAAATCAAGCACCATGACGCGGCGAATCTCCATCGCCGAAAAAAAAATCCCAAAAAAACGGACCCATTTTCGCAAATTCGGCCCGAGCGGCAAATGTAGTCAGTAGAGGGCAAGGGATTCCGTCAGATGGTTTTCCGGTGGAATAGGGTTCGGCATAATTGCGCAGAGAGCTATCAAGAGAATGAGCCCCGAGATGGCTAATCGAGATCACGGATCTTCGCCGGCATCCACGAGATCGTAAACCCGAACGTAATCGACAAGGAAGCGATCAGGCAGCTTGGCGTCGGCGATGTCGCCTGCCCAATCGCCGATTTCGTCACTCAATTTGATGTAGAGCGGAACCTGACACACGCCCCCTGCGTCGGTTCGCCATGTCTCCTTGCCGTCGATATAGAAGACGTATTCGTCCTCTGTCCACAAGAGCGAGAACGTGTGATAGCCCTCCATCACACCCGGCACCTCCACGACTTTGCCTTCCGACTTGTGGTCCTTGCCGTAGCCATCCCAATGCAGGGCGTGCTGCACCCGGTCGTCGAGCCACGGCTTCTCCATGATGTCGATCTCGGTCCCATTCCTTCCTTCGTCGCCTACCTTGCCGACGCTGGAGTTGTAGAGCCAGAACGCCGACCAATGGCCCGGCTCTTCCTGAAGTCGAATTCGGGCCACGTAGTAGCCAAAGGCGTGCTCGAACTTCCCACGCGTCCGAACGCAGGCATCGTAGTAGGTGCCGCCCTCCTTGAAGGTACGGATGACAAGATTGCCTTTCCCATCGAGCGACACGGCTTTCGGCGACCACCAGCCGCCACGACGGCGGTTGTCGGGAACCTCCCATTTCGATGCGTCCAACTCCGTTCCGTCGAATTCGTCGTGCCATATGAGCTTCCAAGCCTTGCCCTCGGCAGCAGGCGGCAGTCGGTCGGAGGCGGAGGACTTCGTGTTCGAGGTTTCCTTCTTCACGACCTTGATCCAATCGACTTCCAGCTGGAAGGGCTCCGCCTTTTTGTCGCCTAACAGGAAGCCGAGGGCGTCGACCTCGGAGGGGGCCACTGGGTCGGCGTTGGACACTTTGCGTCCGAAACGGGTCGCCTCGAATTCATCGAGCGGAAGCTTGATCTCGATCCACTTGTCCTTCTTCGTTTCGATCATGGCTCGGTACGAGAAGGCGACAAAACGAGTCGGGACGTACAGATTCATCGAGTAGATCCGCCCGTCCCCCTTGAGTCGCACGACGAAAACATCGTCTTTCTCCAAGCCAAGCTTCCTCGGCTTGGTACGCACCGAGGCGAAACCGCCGTTGTTCTCCAACGACAACACGCCGAAGAACTCAAGCGTCTTCTGGTCGGTGATCTTGAACTCCCCTTCGGAGACGCCGCCCATCACGCCATCGTTGACCGTCGTCCACTCCTCGGCCGACTCGGGCTTGGCGAAATCGAACAAAACTCTCGGTTCCTCCTCGGCCATGGCGAACGATCCCATCAGAATAACAACCAGAAACGTCAATGCCTTGGCGATCATGGCTCGACTCCTGTTAAATTGCAACGTAGAGACAACGGACGAATGGTACAGAGTTGGGTGGGGTTATGCTTCCAGTATAGTAAAGGTTGAGAGCCATGGGAAGAGATCAACCTCCCCCCGGGGGGGCGGGTCATCAAGATTGTGCTAATTGCGTGACGGTCAAGGTGCTGTCGAGGTCGATCGTTGCCCGACCGACGCCTGGCGTCCTTGAGTCGATAACTGTCGCCGGTCGCTTCGAGGATATGGCAGTGATGCGTCAGCCGATCGAGCACGGCTCCGGTCAGTCGCTGACTGCCCAAGACCTCGGTCCATTGCTCGAAGGGCAAGTTGGTCGTGACGATCACACTGGTCCCGCTTGCGGTTCGCCTCGGAAGATCCCGGTTCTGGCGGACTGAGGAGATTCGCGATTGGGTGCGGGCGGGCTGCCCGGATCGCGAAATGTGGCTCGAAATGGAACCGGCGAAAAAGTATCTCCGCTCGCCTTGATCTGCGCACCGTTTCATGGCTCACTGTGGGTTGGAATCCGAAGGCTTTTCATAAACCTAAACCAACAGGAGACGGGCATGGCGTGTATTTACAAAAAACCGACCAGGCGAAAGGATCCCAAAACAGGCGAGATGGTGCGCGTGAAGTCGAAGAAGTGGTGGGGCCGCTATCGCGACTCGATCGACCGCGACCGCCGGGTCCCGCTGAGCACCGACAAGCGGGCCGCCCAGGCGATGCTCGACCAGATCGTCACGCGCGAAGAACGGAAGCGGGCGGGACTGATCGACACCGCCCATGAGCAGATGAAGCGACCGATCCGCAAGCACGTCGAAGAGTATCTGCAACACCTGGAGGCGAAGAACAACACGGAGGAGTACGTCCGTTCAGTTAATATGAAGCTCGGCCGCATCATCGAGGAACTGAAGTGGCAGCGCATCTCGGATATCAAAGCGGTCGACATGGAACGCTTTTTGTGCGACCTGCGGAACACGCAAGGCCGCAGCGTGGCGACGAGCAACCATTACCTTCGCGCGGCGAAAGGGTTTGCCCGGTGGCTGGTCAATAACGAGCGTTTGTACCGCAATCCGCTGATCAGCCTGAGTCTGCTCAATACGCGAACCGACCGTCGTCACGACCGGCGGGCACTCTCACAAGAAGAGTTTCGGCGACTCATTGAAGCGGCGGAGACCGGGCCGCCGGTCGAGGGCCTTTCGGGGCGCACGCGGGCGATGATCTACCGCGTCGCCGCGTGGACCGGGCTGCGGAAAGGCGAGATCGACAGTCTCACGCCGCGATCGTTTCGCCTGGATGCGGATCCGCCGACGGTCAAGGTCGAGGCGTCGTGGAGCAAGCGGAGGCGTCGGGATACGCAGATTTTGCACCCGGACTTGGTCGTCCATCTGCGGCCGTGGTGCGAGCGGTTCGAGCCGAACGAGCTGATGTTCCCGATGAGTGAGGCGTCGTGCGGGTTCGATCGCAAGGGGGCGAAGATGATGCGGGCGGACCTTGAGGCGGCCCGCAATCTTTGGCTGGCGGAGGACGAAACGCTTCGCGAGGAGCGCGAGAGAAGCGACTTCTTGAAGTACCGCGATCAGGACGGCCGTTTCGCCGATTTCCATTCGCTTCGCCACACGTTCATCACGAACCTGATCAAGGCGAACGTTTCACCGAAGGTCGCTCAGACCTTGGCACGCCACAGCGACATCCGCCTGACAATGGATATCTATACGCACGTCGACCAGGACGAGCAGAAGGGTGCGATCGGGAGGTTGCCGGAGATGTGAGGAGGGTAACGTTGCGCATGACGCTCAAATCAACCGCGTCCGCGCGGTTGATTTGTAGCTGTCCATGCGTCTTGTTAGGGTGATCTTCAAACCAGTACCGAATCCACCGGTCGCCGCAACGATCTAGGCATTTCCTTTCCCCGGCCGAAACGTACGACGAGATCGGGCCTCCGGTCACCCAATTCCAGAACTTTGGCGAATTCGGGGCGAAGGCTTGACTCCTCAACAGGCTGGTTCACAAAGGCGTTGCGGATTCCCAGAGCTGTGGCTTGTAGCGCGAAGCGCTCATAACAGCGGCCTGCCTCGATCCAGTGAGTTTTGTCGTTGACGTTGGACACGAACACGGCGATTCCCGCCGAACTACGGATTTGGCGCGCATATTTGTCGTTCTCGGATTTCACCCGGAAGAACGCTCGAAAGAGCAGCCGTCCCAACCAACGTGGAGCCGGAGGGCTTCCAGTTGAACGAGCTGTCAACCCATCGCAGGTCCGGATCGCTTCGCGATCGCTGAATCGAATCCAACTCTCCAGCTCGCTGACAAAAACCGGGTTGTTGATCTGCATGGTGTTGCCTTGAACCACAAATTCAAGAACCGTCTCCATGGCTTCGCGATCAGTCAGCAGCTTGACCGCCACATCATTCCCGGTTCCCGCTGCTTCGAGCAGCTGCAGTTCTTCCGGAGCCAGCGGTTTGCCGTCATAGTCGTTTCGGGTGCATTGCCGATGGGGAATTGCTTTAACCAAAGGCGACTCTTCCGCCCTCGATCTCTCCAGCGCAATCGCTATTTCGCCGCCGGAAGCGGGACTGAATTTTGCATTCCCTGTGAAACCGAATGCCTTTGCCGCTAGGATGAGGTTCTCGGCAGCACATCCCAGCGATACATAGAGATGATGGTCGTCTGGGTCGACTGCCGGGGTACGCCGAGACAAATCCGGCAGGATCGTGATGGAACGGTTATCGAGACGAAACCGCCAGCACTGCGTGTTGTGCCCGGACGGAGCCAGCGTGGCGTAACGGACGATTTCTTTCAGCAGCGCCTGTTCATCGGACAGTGCGGTTCCCGAGTGTCGCCAAGTACTTTGTACTGCCTCTTCGTACTTCATGTCGTGGACCTTCCTTCGCAACCCTAACGACGGAGCTGAGCTGCACCGCGAATGTGGTGTCAGCTCAAGCGACATGTTGGGCCTTCCCATAGTATTGTTTGGCCTTTGCAGTGATCTGCTTGATGAATTCACCCTTGGCCTGAGTGTAGGCTATGCGGTCGTTCTGATGCGTGCCAGATAGTCTCGTTTTGAGATTGCCATATTCGGTGGCAACATCTGGATGTTCCATCAGGTAGTCCCGGAACAGCAGTCTGTCCCAATGTTCGAAGTGAGACTCGACCATGTGGATGTGATGCGTCCTATTCCCACTCTCGTCGCGTTTGATAAACCAGGCGTAGAATGGCGGCGTATCGTCTCCCCAGGACGGTCTCCAAAAGTAGTCATACCCCTGGGCTTCAAGGATCGGAACAATGCGCTGCTTGGTCTCATCCAGACTCCCCACCTCGATCAGCATATCCACAACGGGTTTGGCCGAGAGACCGGGAACGGCGGTGCTGCCAAAATGCTCGATTCTCCTGATCAAGTCGTCAGGCAGGCAAGCCAGCAAATGAAGCCGTTCTTGCTCAAACATCTCCGGCCAGCGAGGATCGTACGCCACAAAGGCTACGTCCTCTTTTACCACACGGGCTATCTTTTCTTCAAGCGTTTCCATTCGTTCTTTCATGCGGTCCAACGTTGGCCGTAACCGGGCGGCGACGAGAGATTGTCCATTTCGAAGCCGCCGAATCGCCGCTCCGGTTCACGCGGTGGTTATGCAGTTTCCGTCGTTCACGGCCCTGGTTGCACCGGCTTGCCATCAGGGCGGTAGATCTCCGTTCGATAGGGGCGATCCGGGTTGCGTGCTCGGTCCGAGTCGGGCATGAATCCGTTTTTCATGTTCTCGATTTCTTCTGGGGCATCTTGGATGCAGGCCACGACGAATCGGGTCCTGTTGGGGATGTTGGCATTTGGCCGAAAGTACCAACCCGCGCCTGTAGTCGCCAGATTCTGGAACGAGCCGCGGGTGCGATAGACGCGGCCAGCGTGAAACAAGAGGAGCTCGTTCGCAGCAATGTCATCGATGGCAGTGGCGTAAAGGATGACGCCGTAGGAAGGTTGACCGTACAGCGGCTCTTCCGAGCACTCAAGGATGGCATCTGTCGCGACAGTTTCAAACGTACGTAACGTCTGATCGTGGATTTTCGCGATTCTTTGCTCGATCTCAGCGAATCGCGGATGTCCGTCCCGATGGTAGATCCGCAGTCGTGTTCGCTCTGTGCAAAGGTCGTGAACCTCCTGCAACGCCTTGTTGATGGGGTCGCCTTTGGTTGCCGCGGTGCGTGTCTCGTCGCCAAATGCTGGCCCACAGGCAAGCATCCAGAGGAGAAGGAATCTGGGAAGCATCTCATTCCTCGCTGCATAACTTGTTATTATACGACGGCTCCTTTTTGCCGGAGCCGAGAAAAACGACATGCG
>CAZWCE010000041.1:0-13129 GCA_964632505.1 uncultured Planctomycetaceae bacterium
AATCTAAAATCGGACGCCTCCAAAACCTAGATTTTTGGCAAAAGTCGAGCTTAGACCGTACAAGGAAACGTCCTCGCTCAAATATTCGTCTTCACGGCCTTCTCCGACGCTCCCGACTTTCGGAGACCGGGAGAGACGGTCGCTGAAGCCTCCTTGGAATGAACTTGATTCAAGGTGCCGTATAGCATATGCTTAGGGAATGAGAAACAGGACAGGCTCGATTTGGGAGACCGTTTGATTTTTCCACCTCGCCGACCAAAATCTTTTCTCCCTGCTGAAATGATGATGGGGCTTCCATCGGCTGATTCCCGCCACGACGGCCCCCCACTGAACGAAAAGAGACCACGCCTAAACAGTGGCATTTCGATAGATATTACCCGGCCCGCCTGGTGATTTTCCCATGAATGGATTACCGGATGCCGTTTTCGAAAGCGGCGGCGGCAGTGATCCCCGGGGATCCCTGTTCATCCCCTCCGGTTCCACCATTCAAGCCAGGACGTCATCGATCCTTTTTTCCATCAGGGAGCGAAAACATGGCGAAAACTGAAACAGCATCCAACGGCATCGGTTTAGGAGCCCAGGCGATCGTGGCATTGCTTCGGATCGGTTTGGGATGGCATTTCCTCTATCAGGGGATCATCAAGTTCGTCGATCCTCAGTGGACGTCGCAACCTTATTTGGCCAATGCGGTGGGCCCCTTCGCCGATTTTTATCATATGCTGGCCAATTCGGGGTTTCTCTACTACATCGACCAACTGAATACCTGGGGGCTCATGCTCATCGGTCTGGCGTTGATGCTGGGGGTCTTGACCCGATTCGCCGCCTTCTGGGGAATCGTCCTCCTGGCGTTGTACTATGGAGCCTACCCTCCGCTTCTTGAGGAGGTGGCCCTGGGACCGTTTGAAGGCAGTGCCCTGATCATCAACAAAACGCTGCTTGAGCTGCTCGGCATGGTGGTGGTTTTCGTCCTGCCTTCCAAGGCGTTCGGCTTCGACGGCTGGATCATCGGTCAAACCGTGATGAAACGCACCGGCAAAAAGTCATCCAAGGGAGAGGCGGTCGAAGAACCTACGACACGACGCCAGTTGATCGGTGCGCTCACGACCTTGCCTTTCTTGGGGGCCTTCGGCTATCTGGTCTATCGCAAGAAACCGTGGGAAAGCAATGAAGAAGCGATTCTGGCGAAGGAAACCGAAGGAGAGGTCGACGCTGTTTCAGGGGCCACGAAATCGTTCACTTGGAGCAAATACGACCAACTCGAGGAAGAAGTCCCGAAGGCGAAAATCAAGGATGTGACCTTCAGCCGTCTTATCTTGGGCGGCAACCTGATCGGCGGTTGGGCCCATGCGCGGGATTTGATCTACGTTTCCAAGCTGGTCAAGGCGTATCATACCCAGGAGAAGGTCTTCCAGACTTTTCGACTCGCCGAAGCGTGTGGCGTGAACACGATCCTCACCAATCCGATCCTTTGCGACGTCATCAATGCCTATTGGGAAAAGAATCTTGGGAAGATCCAATTCATTTCCGATTGCGGCGGGAAAGATGTTCTTAATATGGTGAAGAAGTCGATCGACCAGGGCGCCACCGCCTGTTACGTGCAAGGTGCCACGGCAGACGACCTGGTGGCCAAGGGAGATTTCGATACGATCGCCAAGTGCCTGGAATTGATTCGCGACAATGGATTGCCCGCCGGGATCGGAGGTCATCGGCTCGAAACGATTCAAGGGTGTGTCGAAGAGGGGTTCGATCCCGATTTCTGGATGAAAACCCTCCACCATACGAAGTACTGGTCCGCTCAGGCGGAAACGGAGAAAGACAATATCTATTGCCGCAAGCCGGACGAGACGATCGAATTCATGGAATCGTTGCCGCAACCGTGGATCGCGTTCAAGATCCTCGCCGCCGGAGCGATCCACCCGAAAGACGGCTTCCGATACGCGTTCCAGAACGGGGCCGATTTCATCTGCGTCGGAATGTATGACTTCCAGATCGTCGACGACTGCAACATTGCGGTGAACGTGCTCGACTCGATCCAGGAACGAAAGCGTCCCTGGCAGGCGGAAACGATTGCTTGAACGAAGCCGACGAAGCAGCACGTGAAACGGCCGCCATGGTGTGATTGGCGATTCGTCGACCTCTCCATATGATTCCTTTCCTTTGTAAAACTCCCGGTTGCCTGAAGGAGATTCCCCGATGATGTTTTTGTGCGATTTTCTTGCCGTTACCAAGACCGTGACCAAGAGATGGATTCTGTTGCCCATCATTTTATGTGGGGCGATTTCCTTGGGACAACAGGTTCGGGCCCAGGAGAATCTCGTCGAAAAAAGCGGCCTCCGAGGAGGGGTGATCCTCTGGCTTGGCGAGACCGACGCCCAAACGTTACGAAGTGTTCTTCCGAATGAACGTTTTCGTGTTCATGGCCTCGATCGAGACGCAGAACGTGTCTGCCAGACGCGAAACTCCCTTTTGAAAAGCGGACATTACGGCGAGATCACCGTTGCTTTCCTGCATTCGGGTCGGCTGCCTTTTGTCGATCGTTTCATTAATTTGCTGATCGTCGAGGATCCTTCGGGCGTTCCGATGGAAGAGCTCCACCGAGTTGTCGCCCCGGGAGGAGTGATTCTCCTTCGGAAAAACGATGGCTGGAAGAAAATCGAGCAAAAGTGGCCGTCGAGTATGGACGAGTGGAACCATTTTCTCCACGGCGCCGACAACAACGCCGTGGCCGAGGATGCGCTCGCCGATCTTCCTCGCTCGATCCAGTGGGTCGCCGCTCCCAAGACGGGACGAAGCCACGAAGAGCTGGCCAGCATGAGCGCTGCGGTTTCCGATCACGGTCGCGTCTTCTACGTCGCCGATCTGGCCCCCATGGCCACCATCCGGTTTATGGGAGATTGGTCGCTCATCGCTCGCGATGCCTTCAACGGAACTTTTTTGTGGAAACGCAAGATCCCGCTCTGGACGGACCATCTGCGACATTTCCGCTCCGGGCCGGTGCATTTACCCCGACGTCTGGTGGCGGCCGACGATCGCGTGTTCGTCACGCTGGGACTCGATGCCCCCATTTCCATGCTCGACGCCGCTACCGGGAATACAATGAATGTTTTCGAGGGAACCGAGTTCACCGAGGAGATTCTCTACGAGAACGGCGTCCTCTATTTCGTGGCGGGAACCTCCGAGACGATTCGCTCCGGCGAAGGGCTCTATCTACGGGGGGAACCCGCTCCGACCGACTTCCGTACCATCGGAGCGGTCGATGTGGAGACGGGAGAAATCCTTTGGCGACACGCCTTCGCCGATTTCGACTACTTGCTCCCGATGAGTCTGACAGTCAAAAACGGCAGCGTCTTTTTCCAAAGCACTCAGGGGATGGGCCGGCTGGATGGAAAGACGGGCGAACTTCTTTGGAAAACGCCGCGTTCGACAGTCGCTCGCCGCATGTCCTTCTCCGCCCCGACCATCGTAGCGACCGACGAAGTGCTGTTGGCCGCCGATCGTGAACCCTCGAAGTCCAGTCCTGAAGCCGCGGACAAGGGAGACGTCGCCTGGGGAGTCCACGGTTGGAATGAGAAAGGGTTCGCCCGTCGTGCTCCCTGCACCCTTCGCGCGTACGACGTTGAAACCGGCAAAGAGCTTTGGTCGACCACTTGCAGCGAACAGTACAACGCCGCGGTCGACGTGTTTGTCCGTCAAGGTCAGGTCTGGGTCGGTTCCGATTTCCAGGCATATGACCTGAAGACGGGAGAACTCGTGAAAAAACTCGATTGGAAGGGGCCGCCGGTCGCGATGCCGCACCATCGATGTTATAGGAACAAGGCGAACCAGGATTATATTTTCACCGGCCGTTCGGGAATCGAAGTCGTCAGCTTCGAGAAGGGGTGGATCAGCAACAACAGTTGGATTCGGGGAACCTGCCAGTACGGGATCATGCCGGCCAATGGATTCCTCTATGCTCCACCCGATGCCTGTGCCTGTTTCAACAAGGTCAAAGTGAATGGATTTTTCGCCGCCGCGGCGCGTCGCGAGCAAGCGGGACACTGGCCGGAGGATCAAAGCCGATTGCAGAAAGGGCCCGCTTTCGCCGAATCGGAAGTAGTTTTCGCCCAAGCGGAAGATTGGCCGATGTTTCGCAACGATCCGATGCGCACCGGCACCTCGTCGACCACGATCGCCTCGAAACCGGAGCTACAGTGGTCCGCGTCGCTGCCTGACGGTTTGACGCAACCGATCGTCGTCGGTGAAAAAGTTTTCGTCAGCTCGATCAATGCGCACACCCTCTATGCGCTCGATGCCGACACCGGCAATATCCTATGGCACTTCACAGCCGATGCAAACATCGATAGTGCCCCCACATACTGGAAAGGGAGCCTTTATTTCGGCGCCGCCGATGGATGGCTCTATTGCGTTTCCGCGAAAAACGGCCTTCTGAAATGGCGTTACCTTGTCGCTCCCGGCGAGCGTTTCGTGCAGGCCCATGATCGTTTGGAATCCCTCTGGCCGGTTCACGGGTCGGTTTTGATCGTCAACGACCTCCTCTACGTCGCCGCAGGACGGAACAGCTATCTCGACGGCGGAATCGTTCTCTGTCTACTCGATCCGAAAACGGGCAAGTCGATCGCCCGCAAGTCGATCTGCCACGTCGATCCCGAGACGAATCTGCAATCGGTGACCGAACCGGGCCGCGGTTTCGATATGGAAGGAGTGCGTCCCGATGTCCTTTCCAGCGACGGGGAACTCCTTTTCATGAAGCATTTCGCGTTCGATTTGCAAGGCGATCGTGTCGAGGAATCCCGTCCGCATCTGTTCTCCATCAACAGCTTGCTCGATTCGGAATGGTTCGTTCGTTCCTATTGGTTGATCGGCACTGATGTCGGGGCCGGCTGGGGGAATTGGGCCGATGTGGCGAAACTCGTTCCCTCCGGTCGAATTCTCTGCTTCGATGAGGACAACGTATACGGCTACGGCCGGAAAGCCGTCGCCAGTGCCGCGGTGGGCCATCGGGCCGATGAGTATCTCCTCTGGAGTGCGGAATACCACCGTGACTCGGTCGAAAGTGGGAACAAGAAAAGGAAAGCCGGATCGCTCCTCTGGACCGATGACGATTCCTTGATCGTCCGTGCCATGACGCTTTCGCCCGGCAAACTCTGCGTGGCCGGCCCCCCCGATGTCGGAAGAAAAACCCCCGATCTGCTCGCGTTCGACAATCCTCATGAGTCGCTCGAAGCGTTTCTCGGAAAGAAAGGTGTCTTCATGCGGGTGATCGATACCGAAACGGGCAAAGTGCTCTCGGAGCATCGTTTACCCGCCATGCCCGCTTTCGACGGCATGATCGCCGCTCAGGGGAAAGTATTCCTCTCACTCTCCGATGGAACGGTACAGGCCTGGAAGTAGCGACCGGCGAAGAACCGGAAAAGACCATAGAAGGGTGATTTGAAGATCCTTCATTTTCTGGAAGACGCCCTTTTTATTCCCGCGAGGATCGGATGATCAGGAAGCCGGAAGATGCTTGCATTTTCCCAGTGCGTCGGCGGTCGCTTCCATGAGCACTTCGCTGCATGTGGGATGGGCATGAACGATCTCGGCGAGTTCGCTTGCATTGGTTCCCGAAGAGATGAGAGCGGCGGCCTCGTTGATTGTTTCGCTCACGTAGGGACCGATCAAGTGAACGCCCACCACCTTGTCTCGGGTGGCGTCGACCAGCACTTTGGCGACCCCTTCCCGAAAGCCGGAGCCGAGGGCACGCCCATTGGCGGCAAAGGGAAATCGACCGATTTTCAAATCGGAACATCGGTGTCTCGCTTCCTCTTCAGTCCATCCGACCGTGGCCACCTCCGGATGCCCGTAAATGCAAGCGGGAATCCACCGACCGTCATATTGCCGAGGTGTTCCCAGGGCATTGGAAACCGCCACCTCAGCCATTTTGAACGCCGCATGGGCGAGCAGGCATTTTCCGTTTACATCGCCGGGAGCATACAATCGAGGCACCGAGGTTTGGATGGTTTCATCGACTTGGATGAAGCCGTGGTCATCGAGTTCGACTTCCACATCACCCAGTGACGAGAGATCGGCTCGACGACCGACCGCACAGAGCAATTGATCGACCACATGTTTATCACCATTTTCGAGCCTCATTTCCAGGGCGTCACCTTCGGTCGTCTCTTTCACCTCGACCACTTCGGCACCGGTCATCACGCCGATTCTCTCCGCCTTGAGCGATTGGGTGAGCGCCTCGGAAAGTTCTTTATCGATTTGCGGGACGATTCGGTCCATCGCTTCCAAGATGGTCACTTGCGAACCGAACGCGGCAAACGCCCTGGCCATTTCGACGCCGATGTACCCACCGCCGAGAATTCCGAGGCGTTCGGGCACCTCTTCAAGCTGAAGCAGTTTGCTACTGTCGAGGATGCGGGGAGAATTCACCCGATCCAAGAAATCGAGGATGATCGGCTTCGATCCCGAAGCGAGGATGACCGATTCGGCGCGGACCGTTTCTCCCGAGGAAAGTTCGAGATGAAATTCGGTATCGCGCAGTCGGGCTTGGGCCTGGAACACTTCGATTTTCCGACTTTTCAGAAGTGAAGCGATACCCATGGTGAGCTTCTTCACCACCCGATCCTTCATTTGCTTCGTCTTTTTCATGTCCACCTTCAGCGAGGAGGTGTCGAGGAGGATGCCCCGTTTGCCGGCTTGCCGAATTTCCTGCAGCATTTCAGCGTTTTTCAGATAGGCTTTGGTCGGGATACATCCTCGGTTGAGGCATGTTCCGCCGAGGACGTCTCGCTCGGCCAGCCCGACGCGAGATCCCCGCATGGCTGCCTCGATCGCCGCGATATATCCTGCCGGTCCACCCCCAACGACGAATAGATCGAATGAAGCGTGTTCATTCATGATAGTTGATCCTTCGGTTCATAAAAGTAGGGAAGCCATTCATCCTTCCAGCTCTGCGAAGCGATCGAGGGACCGCGACGGCTCATTGCCTCTTCTCGATCGCATGGGCTTCGGCGGCCGGGTCGTATCGGGGATTTCTTTTCCTCGGAACGGGTGCCCCGATTTCTTTTCGCCAATGCTGCAACATCCGGTGGAGTTGTTCCGTCTTCTCGGGCATCTCCTGGGCAAGATTATTCCGCTCACCGATGTCATGGTCTAAGTCGTAGAGTTCCAAATCCCCATCTTCGAAGTATTCGTGCAACTTCCATTTGCCCGCACGTATGATACTGCACGGGCGAGAGCGAAACAGAGGGTCGCGCTGCTGATCGGCCCGTTGGCCATAACTTTGGAGATAGGCCGGGAAGTGCCAGTAGATCGCGTCGCGATCCCAGGATTTTTTCCCTTCGAAAAGCGGCATGAGACTGCGGCCATCGAGAGGCTGATCGGGGGGGACGCATCCGGCAATCTCCAAAAGAGTGGGGAAAATATCCACTCCGGTGATCGGCACCTCGCATACCGTGTCGCTTTCGACCACTCCGGGCCAATGAACGAAGAATGGAACCCGGATCCCTCCTTCGTAATAGGTCCCCTTGTATCCCTTGAGAGGAGACATCGAGGTCGCCGGCCCGTAGCCGCCGTTGTCGCTGTAGAAGATGACAACCGTCTGCTCGCGAAGCCCCAACTGATCGAGGGTTTCGATCAAACGACCCACGCCCTGATCGACGCTTTCGATCATCGCCGCCATCACGGCATGGTCGTGTAATGTGCCGGCCGGTTTCTTCTCATATTTTTCAACAAGTTTCTTTTTTGCCTGAATGGGAGTATGTACCGCGAAATGCGTCAAATACAAACACCACGTTTCGTCCTGATTCTCCGTGATGAATTGAATCGCCTCCTCGTGGAGTCGATCGGTCAGATATTCCCCCTCGGGGGCGTCTCGCAGTCCGGGGACCGGATGCGGCGGAAAGTAGCCTTTCGGAGGACTTCCGGAATGCGAGCCGCCGATATTCCGATCGAAGCCGTAGGGCAAGGGATCGTCGCTCAAATGCCATTTGCCCATCGTGGCGGTGGTGTAGCCGGCCTTCTGCAGGCAGGAAGCCCATGTCGTGATCTCGGGATACAGCGTATCGGTTCCGGGAATATGGATCAGCTTGCGATATTCAGTTTTTCCGCGGGCTCGTGTTCCCACGTTGAAAATCTCATGCCGCGGAGTGTATTGCCCCGAAAGCAAGCATGCCCTTGAGGGAGCGCAATTTGCCGCACAGGCGTAAGCGTTGGTGAAGATCATGCCCTCACCGGCAAGCTGATCAAGATTCGGAGTTTCGTAGAAATCGGACCCCATGAATGAAAGGTCTCGCCATCCATAATCATCCATGTAAATGAACAATATGTTCGGCTTTCGGTCAACGACTTCGCTCTTTGCCGGGGAATGAATCACTGCCCACATGCCTAATGCCACAAGCAACAGCCGGCAAGTGATTATTCGGATTCTTATCATGACGAGAACCTCAAAAAAATGGTGAACCAAAAGGGAAATGGGGCTTTTGGCCTAATAATGACTGACACTTCGAAAAAGAAAACGACGAGCTCTATTGCCTCCATGTTAATGGATACAAAAGATTTCGACAAGAATGGTAGTGAGTGAGCGACGCGGAAAGGTGCCCGGTCCTGGGAAAGACAAGTCCCCTTCATGTCCCATCGACTCCCCTCGGAAATTCCAGAGTGCAGTCCTCACATCCCGCATAAAGGGGATATCTTGCATGTAAAGCAAACTTTTCTTTTTGCATGTATCTTCAGCCGAAATAGTAATACATCGCTCCGTTTCTCTCTCACGGGGGCCGGCAGAGTAAAGGTGAAGGGTTCCTCTTATGGATTATGTCCCGTCAATCATTGAAACATGTTTTCACATAAGACGGGATTGCATTGAGGAGCATCTCCATCATAGTGAACCGAGGGCGATCACCGAGGGTCCGGCAAGCCGGATGGGAATGGAACCCCAGTAGGTTGCCTATTTGGCAACGATGAATAATGTCGCAATAGCAAGAAAGATGTATTGATGTCTTCCAGTGATTACGATCAATTTTTGAAGCCGATCCCTACCCAACCTCTCCCTGAGTCCAACGAAGAGATCGGTTTTCCCCCAAGCCTTCCCGATCTGCTTCAGACGATGGGGAGATTGACCGATTGCTCGTTCTACTTCACACGGCGCATCGATCACGTCACTTCGGACCAGCATTTCTTTCCCGTGCGCGGCAAGCAAAAAGACCCGATGGGCTACCTGGTAGTGGAATACCCCCCGACAAGGCGGAGTGAATTGCAGAACCGCGAAGTCGAACAAGTGGTCGAAACCCTCACGGAATTCCTCTCGGAAAACTTCCGCTGGCAGCAATCGGTCAAGGAACAGGAAGCCCTGTTGGCCAGCAATATCACATGCCCCCGACACGTACACAACGACCGTCAGTTGGCGATCCGATTGCAGGCGATTCTGAAAGCGGGAGCGAAAATCATCGGATGCCACGCCGCGGGCTGCTACCTTCTCGACGAAGAAACAACTGAATTGAAGCTGCGGACCAGCTGGGGGTTACCCAGCGGTCAACTGATCGAGCCTGCCCGACCACTGGAGGGAGCGCTGGCCGATCTGGAAGCGATGCTCGGACACGCCGTCGTGCTGGAGGATGACTCCTTAACCGAACATTGGAATCCCCCGGAATGCTTTCCCTCGTCGGTTTGCGTTCCCCTCTCCACCTCCACGACGATTCTGGGAACCCTCTGGTTCTTCTGTAATGAAACACGGGATTTCACCGATGACCAAACCAACCTTGTGGAGATCATCGCCGGACGCATCGCGTCAGAACTGGAACGAGAAAGTCTCCTGCGGTCGGCACGAAAAAGGGAGCGACTCCTTCAGTGCATTCAAAAGGCCGACCAGTTCCTGCAGAGGCAACTTCCCGGTTTCGCGCCGGAGGTCTCCGGGTGGAAAATGGAAGGACGAGCGAATCATCCAGACCGTTCCATCGCCGGCAGTTTCTACGACTGGTTGACGCTGCCGGATGGCCAGGTCGCCTTCGCCGTCGGAAACGCGGGCAATGCCGTCGACTTCCAAAATGCACTGATCGCTTCCGCCATGCGTACCGCCTGGAGGTCCTGTGCCTTCTACGAAGATCAAACCTCTCGCGTGCTCGAAAGGGTGAACGAAACCCTTTGGACCAGTTTCTTAGGGGAATCGGCGGCGAAGCTCTGTCTCGGAACGATACAGGCCGACAATCCTGTCATTGTTTTTTCCGGATCCGGAAGCAATTTCATCTACCGTTTCGGAAAAAAGAATCTCTCATTTGAGTTTCCTTCGCCTGCATTGGGGAAAAACATCACCAGCAAGTTTCATCTCCAACAATGTGCTCTGACACCAGGCGAGGCGCTGCTCATCTTGTCGTTCGAGGAGAACCTCCCATTGAGTCAAGAGCAGCAAGAGCCGGTCGGTAAGGAGCTCCAGAAAATCATACAGGCCAACCTACAGATCGGTGCGACCGATTTGGCCCAAGCGATCAATCGCCCCCTGGAAGCGTTTGCCCGACAAAAGGGCGTCGGCAACTCGTGGATTTTGTTGAAACGGGAAAAATAGTGTTGCAACCTCTTGACCGAAGGGTCATATCCGATAAATTATACTATTATTGTGGCGCGCAACAGAGCCGTGTTGCGGCCGCCAAACACAAGCGGGAGTGGCGGAATTGGCAGACGCGCTAGGTTGAGGGCCTAGTGGGCTTTTTAGCCCGTGGAGGTTCGAGTCCTCTTTCCCGCACTGCAGAGGGGCTCCATTAAAGTCTTGCGGCTTAACGTCGTAAGTCTTTTTGTTTTCTTGGTTTTCTTCGAGTTTTCCCCTCAACAGGATGGGGCTGGAAGAAAGAAAACCGATCTATTGACGATACTTACGTCCCCGTAGCTCAACTGGATAGAGCGTCGGCCTCCGGAGCCGAAGGTTACAGGTTCGAATCCTGTCGGGGATATTTTAAGCCTTGTGAGTCATGGACTTACGAGGCTTTCTTTTTACCCCATTTCCATACCCCATTTCATACCCCCGCAGATACAAAAAAAAGGCTCGAAAAGGTACAATTCTACTCGATGCTTTCTTCGCCGAAAAAGATGAACACCGTAGGCGAACGCCGAGGCCTCATCAATCTTCTCCTTTCACCCGTCACTTCCTGACGATTCTTCCAACGCCAACCTTTTCGAAAATCCGTTTCGGTGGGGTTGCCTCTCTCGAGAGCCGACACGACAGTCGAAGTACCTCGGTCCGCTGAACGAGAAAGGCTCCGATGGAAAGGATTCCCCCGGGAAGACCATGCGAACCGCTTTCAAACGGGAGCCCATCAGGCGGCTGTTCTCGCGGGTCAGGGACGAACATCACTTCAACTTCCCGATCTCCAGCCTGCTCGGTTCAACGGAGATCATCCTTCCGGTATATCGACGGTGACTTCACCGCGAAAGACCGAGCTCGGGTCGCCACGTTCCGCAAGGGTTCGGGCGATGACACCGATCGAACGGTCGATCCGGCCACGAAATAATTCCACCTTCCCGGAGAGAACGACGATCTCCTGGTCCATGTCGACCATCCGGTCGTTCAAGCGGAGGATCACTCGATCGATTCCCTTCGCCTCGAGATCGAAAACCTGCTCCTCTTTTCGAGCGTCGACTTGTTGCCCTTTGCTTGCCTGGTTCGGCTCCACCGCCAGCCAATAAAAACGAGCATGGGTTACCTCGTCCTGTCGCCAGAGGATGCGTTCCGGCAGCGGATGGCGTCGGTGCCGGGCCATCCAGTCAAGCGCGGCGGCATCTTCCCGATCGAGCCAGTGCCCTTTTCCTTCATAGACTTTGGTCCAGTGGAGATATCCTTCCGGATCTTCTTCGTGGAGCCGATCGAGATGCTCGCCCCACTCCCGGGCGACTTCATTACGACGATAGGCGGCGTCGTTTCCGCCGACATGGATGGTGAACGGTACATTCCGTAGGCCCAGCGGGGAAGCATCGTTCGGATGTCCGGCCATCATCGCGGCAGCGGCCCAGCGGTCGGCCATCCGGGGAGCCAGCTGATACACGCCGTCGCCTCCGGCCGAGTATCCCAGAAGGTAAACGCGATTCGGATCCACCTCTTCGAAGACGATCAAGTTCTCGATCAACCGGTCCAGCATCGTATCGATATGCGGTCGATGCCAGAGATCCCAGGTATCGGTCGGTGCACGCGGGGCCAGATAGACACCTTCCTCGATTCGGTAGAGCCGCTTCTGATTTTCCCACTGCCGATCGTTCACCTCCTTTCGGGTTCCACCGCCGCCGTGCAGCGAGATGTAGAGACTGCGGCCTTCCTCGGGCTTATCACCGAACACCCGGTAGAAAAAGGGCATCGCCTTGTCTCCGAGGGTCAACCGATTCGATTGCATCTCCTCGGCCCGATCTTTCTTGATGTACCGGACATGGTCGTTCCAGAGCAGCTCAACCGCCTTGCTGGCAGCTTCCTTCGTCAGAGGAACGCGGGCGAAAGATTGTTCGGAAAGTGGCTCTCTCGATGAGCGGGGAATCTCCAAATAGGCTTCCAGATCCTCCAACGCCTGGGCGGAAGGTGCGTGTTCGATCTGTCCGGCCGAAAGGAGGTCGATTCGAGAAAATGACAGGCACGAAAGGAGAAAGATTCCAAGGAACAGACGGAAGAAATATTTCATCGCTCTACTTGTTTAGGCTCGTTGGCAAACCAAGGATGGGAGGTGCATGGAATGTTTCATCGGCATTTCGCAAGGCAGGAATCGTATTCGACCCTTCGTCCATCATACCCTGAAAAG
Organism: uncultured Planctomycetaceae bacterium; assembly: GCA_964632505.1. GTDB lineage: Bacteria > Planctomycetota > Planctomycetia > Pirellulales > Thermoguttaceae > CAZWCE01. Next base: position 12,756 of record CAZWCE010000041.1, read on the forward strand.
GCTTTGCTGTCACCGTGACTTGAATCGCAACCAGACCTATCATGTATCATCTCTTCTCATGCAGAATCATGTGGTGGCGGTTTTCGGTGAAAAACGGGAAGGGAGTCGATTGTTTTGGCCGATACCTTTCCCGGTTTCCTCAATCCATCTCCCGCCAGTTCGGCAATCCACGTCGCATCTTCTTGGTGGTCTTCTCGGCATCGAACGCCTCAGGATCGAACGGGCCTCGCCATTCCAGGTACATCTGGTGTTCTTCATGCTTCGGGTCCGCCATCGCTTCCAAATAATCCTCGTAGCCGATGAATCCGCCGACATTTTCAGGCGGGCGGGCACGGGCTCAACCTGACGGCCGCCGACTACGTCTTCTTGCTCGA
>CAZWCE010000042.1:0-10703 GCA_964632505.1 uncultured Planctomycetaceae bacterium
CCGCCATTATGCCAGATAACCCATCTTCGCGCAACCCCTGAGCAGCTACACCCCCACCATGGCGCGTTCTTGCATTTACTTCTTCGGTCGCATAAAATCAGGTTTCAAGAGGTCTCGAAGAGCTTGATCCCAATCTTTCACAGGAGCTTTTTATGACACACCATTTTCAACGACTTGCGATTTCGATATTATTTTGTACATTCATCTCCTTCTCAACGGCCTCGGCCGCGGTGCCGGAGGCGCTGCAATCTTCACTCGCTACCCGGGGAGGGCTGGTCGTCCAGCTCGGTTGCGACAGCGGCGAACTGATCTCCTATTTTGCACAGGACGACGCGTTCCTCGTGCAGCAACTCGACACCGATGCCGATCGGGTGGCTCGCGCTCGCGAAGCGATCCGCCAAAGTGGTCTCTCCGGAAAAGTGACCGCCGAACGGTTCGACGGAAAGCATCTGCCGTACGTGGACGAACTGGTGAACTATGTGATCGCCGAATCCCTGGGGGACGTCTCCATGGAAGAAGTGATGCGGGTATTGCGCCCCGGGGGCGTGCTGATGCTCCGAGACGGCGACCAGGAGAAAATGAAGGTCAAGCCCTACCCGGACGAAGTCGACGACTGGACCCACTATCTTTACGACGCCCAGGGAACTTCGGTTTCGGACGATCGGATCGCGGGGCACCCCAAAGGACTTCGCTGGACCGGAGGACCGTTCTGGGCCCGGAGCCATGAACATACGGCCAGCATGACCGCGATGGTCTCCGCCCGGGGGAGAGTCTTCTACGTGATGGACGAAGGCCCGACCGCTTCGATCCAGCTCCCCCCGGAAAACGTGCTGACCGCCCGCGACGCCTACAACGGCGTGGTGCTGTGGAAGCGCCCGCTGAAGAAATGGCATAACCCGCTCTATCCCCTCAAGAGCGGGCCGGGCTGGCTGCCCCGTCGCCTGGTGGCGGTCGGCGACCGGGTCTATCTCTCGCCGGGGGTTGGCCAGAACCTGCTCTGCCTCGACGCCGCGACCGGAGAAGTCGTTCGCGAATACCCCGACACGGCGATGACCTTCGAGTTGATCGTCTCCGACGGCGTCATCTTCGCTTCGATCGATCCCGATCATGCACTTCCCGACTACGCGCAGCAGCATCCGAATTGTTGGAAAGAGCGGGATCGGGCAAGCAAACTTTTCGCCTGGAATCGACCGACCGGAAATCGCCGACTCAAGGCGATCGAGGCCGATTCCGGCGAAGTGCTCTGGGAGCAAGAGAAGCCGGTCGCCCCGATGACTCTCTCGGCCGATGACAAGCGGGTCTGCTTCTACGACGGCGAAGCGGTGATCGCGCTCGATCGCCGCACCGGCGATTCGCAGTGGGCAACACCGGTTTTGAAGCGAAAGACCTTCCTCACCGGCGAGTCGGGGCCGAGGATGATTCTCGGCCGAGAGAAGGTCGTCTTCTCACCGGCCGGGCATATCGTCGCGCTGGAATCGAAGACCGGAAAAAAACTTTGGCAGGTCGACAAGAAGCCCCGCTCGGGCCATTTCAGCCTCGAAGATTTCTATGTCCTCGGCGACAAGGTCTGGGTCCTCCAGCGTCGCAACAACGGGGCGTTTACCACCTACGACCTCGAAACGAGCGAGCCGCTCGAGGAGTACGTCAATCCGATCAAGTCCTTTTACATCCATCAGCGTTGCTACCCCGGCCGTGCAACGACCCGGTTCCAACTTCCTCCGATGATGGGCGTGATGGTCTACGACATGGAGAACGACGCCTGGTTCAACAACCACTGGATTCGAGGCGGCTGCGTCTATGGGGTCATGCCGGCCAACGGCATGGTCTATGCCACGCCGCATGCCTGCGCGTGCTACTACCAATCGAAGTTGAACGGCTTCAACGCCGTCTCGCCGCAAGCCCAGGACGCCGAAGCGCCTCCGGCGGAAAAGCGACTCGTCCGCGGGCCGGCCTACGGGAAGCCGATCTCCCAAACCTCCTCCGGAGGAGATCAGTGGCCGACGTTCCGGCACGACAATCGCCGAAGCGGCTACGTCCATGCGAAACTGACTCCTTCGATCACCCCCGCGTGGAAGAAGTCGTTCGGCACGAAGCTCAGTCAACCGACCGTCGCCGACGGTAAGCTCTTTCTCAGTGAAATCGACGAGCATACGATCCATGCCTTCGATGCCGGCTCGGGCAAAAATCTCTGGCAATTCATCGCCGGTGGCCGGGTTGATTCCCCGCCGACCTTCTACCGCGGCCGGGTCTTCTTCGGATGTGCCGACGGGTGTATCTATGCCCTCGATGCCGACTCCGGACGTCTCGACTGGCAGTTTCGGGCCGCCCCCAGCGATCGCAAGTTGGTCTCCTTCGGACAACTTGAATCGGTCTGGCCGCTCTCGGGAAGTGTTCTGATCGAAAACGGCACGCTCTACGGTGTCGCCGGCCGATCGATGTTTCTCGACGGCGGACTACGGATGATCATGCTCGACCCGGAAACCGGCAAGCTGATCGCCGAAAACGTCATGGACGAGGCGATCCCCGACAAAGACCGGAAGCTCCAGGACTTGATCATGGGCAAGCACATGCCGGTGGCGATGCCCGACATCCTCTCCAGTGATGGAGAACATGTGTATATGAAATCGCAGACATTCACCATGGACGGCAAGCGGGTCCGAATCCGACCCCAACGCCCCGACACGCAGTACGATCGGGAGGTGCACCTCTTCTCTCCGATCTCGTTCCTCGACGATACCTGGCACCAGCGGACCTACTGGATCCTCGGTCGCGCCGCCGGCGAGGGTTGGGCCGAATTCCAGTTCCCGCCCAAGCGTGTCCCCTGCGGCAGGATCCTCTGCTTCGATCGACGGAACGCCTACGCCTATGGCCGCGATCCGGAGCTGATGTGCAACACCTCGGTCAGTGAATATCGGCTCTTTAGCGCCGCGAAGGAACCGGCTCGAAAAGTCGGAATTCCCAGGCTCGAGGGTACCTGGGTCGAAGGACGGTACTCGGCCGATGAGCCGCTGGCCTCCAATACCGTCGACTGGAAGCAACTTTCCGAGAAGCCGGCCGAGCAACTCAGTGCCCTGAAGTACCACTGGGTCGACGAGGAACCGGAAATCATGGCTCGAGCCATGGTGCTCACCGATGATTTGCTTTTGGTGGCAGGGCCTCGCGATGTGGCCGATGAGAAGACCTTCTGGGGACGTTCGAATGAGGATGAATTCCAAAGGAAGATGGCCGAGCAGGCCGCCTGGCTCCGAGGCGATTTTGGAGCAATCCTCCAGGTCATTTCCAAAAGCACCGGAAAGGAACTGGCCGAATACGATTTGCCCTCGCTGGTTCGTTTCGATGGAATGATCGCCGCCACGGATCGTCTTTACATGGTCACCGAAAACGGCGAACTGATCTGTTACAGGAATAAGTGATCCGTAGCTTGAAGGACGGTTCGGCGGGGCGGTCGCCCCCTCCTTCCTCCGCGACTTCGTCGACCCAAGACACCGCAATGCCTCGGCAACCCAGGCCCTGTGTTGCGGTGTTTTTTGTTGATTGCATTCCTCGCCCGTTGCATGGTCCATGGGCCACGACATGCGCGAATGCCACGGATACCAGGTCCATGAGCCACCGACGGTGAAAGTTTTCTTCCTGCGCCTGCCGCGATCATGCGAGGGCCGGACGAACATGTTCGCTCAAGTTTTCTTCTTTTTCCGGTTCGCCTTTTCTCATTCCGATTCGAGGGAAATCACCTCGCCGTTGGCCAAAGAGATGTAGAGCGAGTGGTCGGCGGCGGCCATGCCGTCCCAGACCGGGATGGCCGGGAGGGGAATTTCCGCCAGTATCTCTCCGCGATCGGCGTCGACCGCCACGAGGATCCCCGCTTCTTCTCCCGCCAGCGCGGCGGGTGACACCGTCGGCGACCCGGGAGCCCCGGCCACAAAGAGCACTTCCTCGGTCTTGACCATCGCCCGCACACGAAGAGACACCCTTTTCCACCAGCGGAAATCGATCGCCGTCTCTCCACTCCTGGCCAGGTTCAGATATTCGCGTGCGGTGCGTCCGAGCGGCGTGTCATGAACCTTGTCGGTGGCGAACAGGGCCCACTCGCCACCCGGGTCCGCGGCCGGTTTCGCGTATCGATTCTGACCGTATCCGAAGATCGCATCCTCCGTTTCAGCGAGGATGCGTCCCGAAGGGAACAGCATCCGGCTGAGTCTCAGATCGTAAAATGCGCCTTGATGGGGAGATGTGTACATCGGTGCATAGGTCCACAGAAGCCGGTTCGTGGTATCTCCGCTGAGGTAACCATCGGCTCCGTGCAGGTGGCTCACCAGTTCGTCCCGCGGGTTGCCGTCGAAATCGAGCACCTGATGTCGCAGGAAGATCCTCTGCCCGTCACTCGAGAGGATGTCGGTGAGGTAACCCTGGACCCCTTCCTCATCGAGCGTCTCCGAGCCATCCTCATTCCGTGAGGAGAGAATCGTTTCGAACTTCTCTTTCCCCGTGAACAAATCGACACCAAAAAACCGAATCCCGCCATCGAGATAAGACGATCGCCCCGCGGTGAAGTAGACGGTATCTTCGACCACCAAGACGCTCCCGTGCACCGGCCAGGTCGATTCGAGTTGTCCCCGAGCGACGATCAGTCGATGTTCGGGACAGGCGAGAAATCGCCAGACCCGCTCTCCATCGGAGGCACGCAGGGCATGAACCGAACCATCGCGGCAACCGCACACCACCAGCCCCTTGGCGAACGTCGGGGGAGAATCGATGCGTGCATCGAACATGGTCGTCCAGATTTTTTCCCCTGTTTCGGCATCGAGGCCAAACAGAGTGTGCCGATCGGTCGCGGCGAGGAAGAGCTTCCCCGAAGCGATGATCGGGCTGGTCGGTCGATTCCCCAACGAAGTGCGCCATTCTTCGGTCACCTTCGGTTTGAGCAGCGCGTCCGTGGCACCGCTCCGGCCGATATCGCCCCGATAGGTCGGCCATCGAGCCCCTTCCTCTTCTTCGATGGACGGGATCGGTTTCTCATAAGCGGGACCCCGCCGGAGGCGATCTTCTACCGTCACGACCGGCACCTTTTCCGAACGCCGGGAATCCATGGCCATGAATCCGGAGAGTTTCGCCCGGACATAACAGGCACAATCGTGTGGCGGGACATAAAGCAATCCATTGGCGGGCAAAACGCCGAAGTAGCAACTTCCCCGGGTCCAATGGTGATGGACCACCTCGCCGGATCGGGTATCGAGAAACTCGATGCCCGCGCGTCCCGACACGACGGTATCGCCGATCATTTTCATCTGGTGACAACGATGATGCTGGAAGCGGTAACCGAAGTGGCCTTCGACTCTTTTGAGGATCTCGCCACTGTGCCGATCGTAAGCCAGGAAGGTGATATCGTCGTCCCTCGGCCGCCAGAGATTCATGCTCGGTGCCGGTCCCCAGATGTGTCCGTCGAAGCCGAACAGATCGACCGGCGTGGAATAGTTCGAGGCGGCATATTCGGTTCTCCAAAGCTCCTTGCCATCTTCCGCCGACACGACGTTGAGCTGACGTCCGCCGGCAAACGCCACGACATCGCGGTAGATGATCAAGGTGGGCGCCAGTTGCGGGGCCAAAAGGATGGTTCCCTTCTCGGCGCCGGGGCTGTCCGGGTTGGCGCGATCGCGATACTCGATTTTTTGCCCCGTCGGAGGTGAAACCCATCGTGGATTCCCGGTGGGCAAGTCGAGACTGCGCAGGGCTCGACCGTCGTGGTACACGACCTGGCGGCCATCGGAGGCGAGCGTCATGGGAAGGATCCCCTCCAACTCTTTCCGCCAGAGCGTCTCGCCCGAATCCGGATCGACGGCGATGAGTCGTTGCTCTTTCGCATCGCCTTCGCCGCGGCGCGCCGCCTGTTCGCTGCCGGCGTCGACTAAAGCGACGAGCCTCCCTTCCGACAAGAGAAACTCCTCGACTCCCGTCGTCTGCTTCAGCGTTCGTACCACTTCTCCGGTTGCCCCTTTCAGCACGCTCACCGGAGCCCCTTCTCCCAACGGCACGTAAACAGATCGGTCGTCGGCCAGAAGGCGTCGATTGACCTGGGCGGGCCCGACCTTTTTTCCACCGCGTGCCCCTTCCCAACTGGGAAGACTTCGCCGCCAGAGAAGGACGCCGTTGAAGGCGTCGCGAGCGAACACCGACCAATTTCGGGTATTCGAAGCGAAGTGCGAATCATCGAGGATATAGAAAAGGCGTCCCTGCATGGAGACCAATCCACTGGTCTTCACCCCGTGATTCCATCTCGGTTTGGCCTTCCATTGCAAATGGCGCGGTGGTCCGACAACCTCATCGCGACTGACGGCATTGCCGGTGGCGTCGTATCGGGAATGCGACCAGCGATCGATTTTTTCCGGCCACGGTTGCCGATGGATCTCGAAATTTCCACTCCGCCGCACGATTGCCTTCCCCCCCGGGGCCAGGAGCCGTGCGACTTCTTCTTCCGGCACCCTGTGCGAATGGTCGAGTACCAGCAGCAGATTGACCGTCCCGTCGGCATACGGCAATCTCGATTGGTCCCAATGGATGGCCGAAACTTGACCGTAAAGACCGGCTTTGAGAATCTGCGCACGAATCGAATCCAGTGGTTCGACATCGGTCACGTGGCAATGGATCAACCACCGCGGGCTCTTTCGGGCCAAGGCGATGGCGGGGGCGGCATCGCGACCCCCCAACTGCACGGCCAAGCCGCCGGGAATCGTGATCTCCCGGAGCATCGGCTTCCAGCGATTTTCTTGCTCGGCTCCTTCTTGTCCTGGTGCTCCGAAGGAAACGAGAGACCCTCCTGCGATTGCAAGAACGATCGATAATAAAAGAATCCGCGCGGCGAAGCTCGTTGCGGATATTTTCCGAGAAAAGTGTCTATTGGTTGCATAAAGGAGCATGATCGCTTCTCTCCAGGGGGATCGGGGTTCGAGAAAACATTGAGATCTTCCGTGGAATCTCTGCCATCCGACGGATCACTTGCCGCAAACTCTATCCATAAAATAGCAAGGAGAGAACAGAATGTCCATCGAATTCCGAGAGGCGGACTCGTCCCGTCGATGGCGGAGAAAACCGTCTCATACCGCATTTACGATTGAACCGCCTAACCCGAAATGTTATAAAGAACGCAGGGGTTCGGAGGCGGTTGCATGGTCCATGAGCCGCTTCAATGAGATAACGGCATCAGTGATCACACGGCAAACGAGAACACACCATCTGGGAAAGAGCCCATTCGCGATGCGATCATAGGATCCACCCACCCGAGCTGGAAAACGACCATGATGTCTTCTTTATCATTCCGCGGGACCAAAACCATCATATCACGGGACGGAGTTTCATTTTCCTTTTTCTCGAAGTGAAATGGAGGGACACGAGGGGAGGAGGATTTGAAAAAATCCCGAACTTTCAGCTAAAACGTGAAAGAAACGAGGTGCAGGGGTGAAACGATCGAGCTTACTGTTTTCGGCATTCACGATTCTTCTGGGAATTGTGTCTCCCACATTCGCTTCCCGAAACGCGAAAGAGATTTTACAAGCGGAAGTTCCGGGGGGAATCGTCGTTCATCTCGGTGTCGACGAAAACGAGTGGGCCGGGGCGATGGCGCAAGCGCCGCGGTATCTGGTCCATGTTCTGGATACCGATCAGGCCGATATCGAAACAGCCCGCGCCGAGTTCGATCAACTGGGGATCTACGGCAAGGCCTCGGCCGAAACCTTCGACGGAACGCATCTTCCCTACGGCGATCACACGATCAATGCCATCGTGGTAAACGATCCCATGCAGGTTCCTGTGGAAGAACTCGACCGCGTGCTCGCCCCGGGCGGGGTGCTGATGGTCCGGGGAGAAGTATCCCCTGATGGAATCGTCCCTCAAAAATGGGACAAGATCGGCCCGTTGGGCTTATGGAGAAAGCCTTGGCCCGAAACAATCGACCAATGGCCCCAGTTTTTGCGCGATGCCTCGGGCAATGCGGTCAGTCGAGACGAGTGCATCTACCGTCCCCGGCATATGCAGTGGTACGCCGGCCCCCGACACTCCCGCCATCACGACGCCTTGTCGAGCCTCTCGGCGATGACGACCGGCGGCGGTCGTATGTTTTACATCTTCGACGAAGGAGCGACGTCGTTGATGCACCGTCCTCCTCACTGGAAATTGATCGCCCGCGACGCCTTCAACGGCAAGCTGCTGTGGAAACGCGACATTCCCACCTGGATGACTCATCTCTATAATTTCCGAGCCGGTCCCAAGCAACTGCCTCGCCGACTCGTTTCCGTTGATGATCATGTGTATACAATGCTTGGGCTCTCTGCCCCGATTGTAAAACTCGACGCCGCCACCGGCGAAACGCTTCTGACTTATCCGGGTTCGGAAAAGGCGGAGGCGATCGTCCTTCACGACGATCGCCTGCTCGCGGTCATCGGGGATCCCGAGCTTTGGGTCGAAAAGTCCGACGGTTGCCACGGTTACTGGGAACTGGTCGAATATGGAGCGCCGACGGTCAAGAAGAAGATCGTCGCCTACAATACCGAATCGGGAGAAATTCTCTGGTCCGTCACCGGCGATCATCTCGAGTTCCTCGCCCCCCTTTCCCTGAGCGGTAAGGGAAAGAACGTCTTCTACCTTGATCACCGAAACCTTCATTGTCTTGATGCTTCCAGCGGCGAGGAGCGTTGGATCGCTTCTTTCGAGACGGAGGGACTTTTTCTACGCAGCTACGCCCCCACGGTCGTGGCCTGTGAAGACGTTCTCCTCTGTTTGACCTGGAATCGACTCCGCGCCTATTCGGTCGCCGACGGACGACTCCTCTGGGAGAACCAGGGAGCCATCGGTTTCGGATCTCCCGGCGATCTGTTCGTCATCGGCGAGAAAGTCTGGACGATCCCCATGCGGAAGTCGATCTGGCGGGAAAGCCGCCGCAACAAGGACGGGATCGTCACCACCGGCATCGATATCCCCAAAACCGATTTTCTCAACGAAGCGAAAACGGCCGTGGCCCTCGATCTGCATACCGGGGAAATCACCGACGAATTGCCGTTCGCCCACACGCAGCATCACCATCGCTGCTATCGGAACAAAGCGACGGAGAACTACTTGCTCATCGGCCACAGCGGTATCCAGGTGGTCGATCCGCAAACCCGGGAGGGAATCACCCATCGCTGGGTGCGGGGGATGTGCCAGTACGGAATCATGCCGGCGAACGGGCTGCTTTACGTCCCCCCCGATACCTGCCGCTGCTATGGAACCGGAAAGATCAACGGATTTTTCGCGCTCTCGGATTCGAACTCCTGGGAAGCGATCCCTCACGACCCGGTGGTGAGGAAGAAACCGGCTTTTTCCAAGGTATCCTCGACCGAAGAGCCATCGCCGATTCTCTCGAAGCAATGGCCGACGTATCGCGGCAACATGGAACGAAGTGGAAGCAACGAAGTGGCGTTGCCGAGGAATCTCTCCACGATTTGGCAAACCGAGATCGGGCCGAGCGTGACGGCCCCGGTCATCGCCGACGGCAAGGTCTGGGTCGCCGAAAAAGATGCCTATCAGGTGTATTGCCTCGATCTGGAAACCGGCAACTCGCTCTGGAAATTTTTCGCCAACGGTCCGGTCGATTCTCCCCCGACGATCGACCAAGGACGTTGCTTGTTCGGCTGTGGCGACGGATCGGTCTATTGTCTCGATGCACGTGACGGTACCTTGGCTTGGCGTTTCAAAACCTCGAAGCTCGAACGACGGATCGGCCATGATGATCGACTCGCTTCCCCGCTCACGATTCACGGCAGCCCCCTGGTGATCGATGGAACCGTCTACTTCGCCGCAGGGTATTCCTCGAATCTCGACGGCGGTATCCGACTTTACGGCCTTGAAGCTTCCACCGGAAAACTCCGATACTTCCGCCAACTTGCTTCGGGGCCATGGGGAGACGACGGGAAGTGGGGCTACTTGTCCGACATTCTCGTTTCCAATGGCGAGAAAATCGGAATGCGGGGATTGGTGTTCGACAAGGAACTGAACCCCGCTCGCGGGCGTGGACTCCTGGTCGCTACGACCGGTCTTCTGGAAGATTCCTGGTTCCACCGTATGGAATGGAAAGCCCCCCGGGGGAGAGGCCAATTGATCGTCTTTGATCCGGATCGTACCTATAGCGTCGTCAATCCCTACACCGGCCTGAAAAAACGCCGTAAGGGGATGTACAAGGAATTCGATCAAGTCGGTCATTTCCACCAGAAGTTCACCCGATATCGCGAGGAGTTTTTCCCGGTAGGTACCGTCGTGAACCGTGCCTCGGGCGAGGCCGACGGAGACTGGTCGAAGGAGATGGCGTTTCAACCCCGCGCGATGGTGCTCGCCGCCGATCACCTCTGCCTGGCCGGTTGGACCGACGAGGTCGTCATCGAACCGAAAACGGGACGTGCTCTGGATCCTTCACAACCGGATCCTCACGATGCCTTCCTTCGCATCTATTCCGCCGAGAGCGGGGAACTCGTTTCCCAGCAGCCGCTTTCCACCGAACCGGTCTTCGACGGGATGGCGGTCGTCGAAGGCAAGCTTCTCCTTTGCCTGAAAAACGGAGAAGTGCTGTGCCTGGGTAAATGAATCTCGTGCCCTCGAACCATTCGAGCGCGTGGTCGGGGGAGCCTTCGACTAGTCCTCAAACAAGCGAATGGGGGATGGTAAAAGTCGGTGTCGGTTTAGAA
>CAZWCE010000043.1:0-10369 GCA_964632505.1 uncultured Planctomycetaceae bacterium
ACTTCCTGATGCAAGTCCTTACCGGCAAAGGAACTTAGTGTGCGCTGGCCCTGCCTCCGGGACGTGCTTCGACCAAACGTCCTCCAGGTTTTCCATAAAAGCTTACGCCATTTCGATGGACTGTTGTTGGTAATCGAACAAGGCGGTCTTGCTCTGCTGATGTGAGAGAATGCCCATCGAAAGCGGGGCCTGCACACGAACGGCCAGTTCGATGGAACAGGCCGGCTGTTCGCGCGTGCGGATGCACTCGAGCAGGTTTTTCCAGAGTTTCGAGGTGTCCCCCTGCCCCTTCCAAGACAGGAAGATCTCTTCCTTGCCCTTGGCGAAGGGGACGATGCGGATCCCTTTCCCCTTCCCTCCCTGCAGCATCGGCCAACTGATGATCCCGTCGGTTCCGCGAATCACGGTATCGGAGGGAACGTGATTCGAGAGAGAATTCATCATGACGACCGAAGGGCCATCCGGGTAATCGGCGATGATGTTGCATTGGTCGGGAACCTCCCGGTCGTACTGGAAAGTGCCGCCCCCTCCGAAGACGCGTTCCGGGAAGTCGAGATCGAGCAAACAGAAGATGGGGGTAAATGTGTGCACCAACAGGTCGGTCGCCGGTCCCCCGGCATAATCCCAATACATGCGCCATTGGAAGAATCGGGAAACCGAAAAGGGAACTTTTGGAGCATCACCGAGGAATCGTTCCCAGAGGAGGTCCGGCCCCGGTTTCGCCTGGACATCGGGAATGTGCATGCGTTCCCCCCAGTCGCCGCGTCGAAAGTAGGCGCATTCCACATGGACCGGCTTGCCGATGATGCCGTCTTCGATCATCTTCCGCACATCCGGATAATTCTCATCGGCCATGTGCTGTGTTCCTACCTGCACCAGCCGACCTTTCTCATTGGCCACTTGCTCCATCTTCTTGGCCAGATCGAATTGATTCCAGTGCGTGAGCGGCTTTTCGCAATAGACATCTTTTCCGGCATTCATCGCATCAATCGATTGTGGAGCATGATGCCGGTCGGGCGAGGCGATACAGACCACGTCGACATCCGGATTCTCAAGCAGCTCCTCGTGCTTCATGTACATCTTGGTGTTTCCGGTTCTCGCACTGGCCTCCTCCAACCGGGGGCGATACACGTCGCAAACCGCCACTGGTTGGGCAATGCCCTGCTCTTGGAACTGATTGACGATATTCATATGAGCGCGACTGCGTCCTCCCGTACCGATGAAGCCGACGCCGATACGATCGTTGGCCCCCTTCGCTTGCTGAGCTAGGATTTCGAACCGGGGCGTGAACGCCGCGGCGGCGCTCGTTGCGACCCCCGCGGTTTTCAGAAAATCACGGCGGCTTGCATTCTTCTGGGACATATCTCTGCTCCTTCTGGCAGTAGGGTCGGGAATCCGAAGGTATCCACGGAAGAGGACACGAGGAAACGCTTACCGACCATGGCGTCGGCGTTTCCCTCCGACAGGGGTGTCTTCTCCCAAAAAAACATCCTATGAGAAATACTTGCCTTGAGCAAGGAAAAAAGGGTATCATCCACTTCCCTGGTCGCATAACGCGTGCCCCTGGAGCGGCCCCCCTACGCACCGGGGCGGTGGGCCTTTCCGGTGGTCCCCCTCCATTCGCTGGCCGAGGTGGAGCAGATGCTCCTTATGGTGTTCGATCCCGGCGGCTTGCGGTCGTTTGGTTCCCTTTTTGTCTGTCGATATGCACTCGACGACAAACAGGACTCCAAGTCATTCGTCGTTTCGGCGGCCGATTTCCCCGGCGGGCGCGATGCGGCGGAAACGGACGGCATCGGCGACGACCAAGCCCCGAGCATTTTTCGTTTCTATCTGTACATAACCATCCGTACCTTCGGAAAAGTCGAACGTGCCGATATGCCGCGATTCGAGCGGTTCCATCCAGATGGTTTCCTCTCCAGCACGATGTTTCACGCGAACACGAAACCGTACACTTTCGGGGCACTGCTCGGTCGGGCGAAACGGCGTCGTCTCCGTGAAAGCAACGTCGTAACGTCCCTCCGCCAAATCGGGAGTAAAACGAACGAAGGCATCCTCCGCATGGAGTCCCCCGGCCACCAGAAACGTTTCACGATAGCCTTTCGGCCAGCGTCCGTGAAATCTGGGAGCGACCCAGAACCATGGCGTGCGACGGCAACCAGGATCGTTCTGGTCGACCACCACCTCGGTCGAGGGCGCATGGGGTGGAGTGGTCAGTTCGATTTGAAACTCTTGAACAGGATTGATCGCCCCGGGGCAGGTGACCACAACTCGGGCATGATAACAGCCGGCGCGGGCTCTCAACTTTCGGGCATTGGCCGTGACGTCGATCCACTGCTGATTTCCTTCCCCTTGAAGTTCCGCTTCGGCCCAACCGTATCCTTCCAGATATTCGACTCTGCAATTCGCCTTCGATAATGTTCCTCGGCCGATGTTTTCCAGAAGAATACGTTTCGCGGGAGGTTTCGGCGAGCGAGCAGGTCGGGCCGTGAAATGCACGGTATGGGGCAAAAAGCGGATTGAAGAACCGTAAACATCCATCGCTTCGACGGAACGGCGCTGAAACGAAGCCGAATCGTTGGAGGCGAGCACCAGGGCCGGTTGTTCGACAGGATGCCCCGAAACCGTGAGATGGTGCGTTGTGCGATCTTTTCGTGTTCCATCATCGACGACCAGCGTGACGGGATAAATGCCCGGGGCGATAAATATATGTGAGGGCGATTCCCCCCGGGCGAATCCTCCATCGCCGAAAGTCCAGTAGTAGGAAAGGCCGTTCCCGGTGGGACCCGGTCGAGAAGATTTCGCAGAAAAGGAGACGGCTTGGCCCGTCTTCGCTGGAGAGAGGGGGGCTATTTTCGCTTCGATCGCACTGCCTCGTTTACGATTGTTTTCAAAAATCTGCCAGAAGAGGATCCAGGGATCGAGCAGGATCTCTTCCCCTTGCTCTCCATCATCGAATGCTTCGTTCACTTTGAAGACGAAATGGGAATGGGCGTGGGAGCCGGTCAGCACGCCTGCCGCCACGGCATAATGCGTGTTCTGCGGAACAGGCGTATGCTGGGGAACAAGCAGTCGGGTGATGTGGTGCGACTGCAAGGTCCACTGCTGTCCATTTTTCCATTCTCTGATTCCACGCCACCGATTGTTATTGTGCCCTTGCGCGAGTGAATTGAAATAGAAATTCTCATCGAAACCGATCGGGGCCCAAAGCGGCGTCCCGATCGGCATGTTGACATCGAGCCCGCCGTGCAAGTCGGCTCCGAAATAGGTGCCCATCCATACGTCATCGCCATTGTAGCTTTGGTGGACATCGATGAAGTTCTCCGCATTGGGATACCAGGGACGAAGCTCTTCCTCCTCGCAAATCGAGAGAGTGGCATCGGTGATGGCGAACCGGGCATCTTTTTTCGGCACGCAAGCGCCATGGTTTTCATTGAAAAACCGACCGATTTTACGAACTCCATCGAACCAGATCCGCATGCCGTCGATCTCGTACGGCTCGTAGAAAGATTGCTGTACGGGAACGAACCGGACCATCGTCATCGGCTGTCCATCAATCAACATATCGGCCTGGAAACGATAAATCGTTCCTCCGCCGGGAAACCCTTTTTTCATCTCCTCGAGATTCGTCAGGACGATCTCCACCGAGGTGCCCTGGAGCTCCAACGTCCGAACTTGGCCGTTTTTCAAGGTGTATCGCAAGGCATCACCGTGATTCATCTCCACCGCCGTGAGGGTCGAAGAAGCTTCGCGGTGGAGTATTTCGGCTCGTGCGGCGGGGAAGAAGCCGGCGGATGCAAGAGTGAGCAACAAGACCACCAAAAGAATAGTTCGTGGGACCGGATGCGGCAGACGGGACATGTTTCTTCTCCTTGGAGATAACTATTGAGCGTCGCATCGATAGTGAACCCCGGGCGAACAGCGAGAGCCCGGCCTCACGGGCGTCACTGCATGAACCGAGGGGTCACTGCTTATGCGAACATGAATAAATTCCGGCATTCTAGGATTTCATATGGGCGGTACTGGGATTGAACCAAGATTAAGGGGCTGCGGGGAGTTCCTCGCGCGCGGCCAGATAGCCCCAGTAGAAGGAGGTGGGGGCCAAGGTCTGGTGAACGGTATATTCGTTGGTCGCCGGCCAGTTGCCCAGGTCGAAGTAGGATTCGGCGCTGGGCCAGCTTCGACTGTCGGGAATCGTCGTTTTGTTGAGGAACCAGGTGGGACCCAATTCCATGCCGATCCGGGCCCGTTTTACTCGCCGATTTCCAATCGAGCAATTCCAGGTGCTCCCAGGTGGCAACGAGATGCTGACTCCGACGGTCCCAGTCGCCGGCGTCCATGTAACCTCCCCAGGCATCGGGACAGGTTTTCCAGTCCGAGACCGGTACGTCTTCTTGAATTATCTTGCGAAGTTCCGCTTCGACGGAGGCCGCCTCTCCCGACCAGAATGTCCGTTCGAGTTGATAGATGACCGTGTCGTCTCCGGGGTGCATCGGTCGGGGGCGTTCGTAATCGGTGAACGGAGGTCCGAGCGCGATGCCGCTTCGATGCGAGAGAAAGCCGTGCATCGAGGTCTTGAAAGCTTGCTTCCAAACGTTTTCGGCAATCGGAAACGGAAGGCTGCTGCCGATCTCCGGGATAAGAACGCGATAGCGGCCCGGTCTTCGGAAGTCGGAAAAATCGAGATGGTAGACGTTCATTTGCGTATGATTTTTATCGCCGCGGATCGATTCGATGCGGTCGGCCGAAAAATGGAGTCGAACCGGACCGGAAAAGACGCTTTCGCCGGTCGCCTCGTCGATCAGTTCAAACTCTTCAAAGCGGAACGTGGTGCTGCCCCCGGTTCCCCGCCAGAGAGAAAGAAAGGCCCGCTTCATCGGATCGTCGGGCCGAAATCCGATTTGCGAAACGTGGATCGCCTCGGCCATCTGTTGCTTCGGCCGGTGCGTCCATTCGACTTGTTTCTGCCGGGTATTGATGCCGATCAGGTCAATCGTATATTTGGCGTCCTGGACAAGCTGTTTCCCGGCCGGGAGCTTCAGATAAACATGATACCGGACCGATCGGTCGTTGCCGGCCACACCGATCGGTTTGCTCTTGAGGTGGACCTCCGCCGGGACCGCCGGCTCGGGAAGACCTCCCTTCGGAGAAGAGATGCGGTAGGCCGGTGCCTGATCGACCGTTTCGATGCTCAACGCTTCCCCGGAATACAGAGGGCCGGGCGAAATCATGTTCTCGTTGACCACGTAACTGCCGAGCCGCCGAAGCTTCGCGTTCTCATTTCCCTCTTCTTTTCGCAGCACGACGCGCCCCTTGGGAGCGAGCACCACTTGGCCGTTTTCCCGGCAAAGAACTTCAGGGGTATTCTTTTCCGGGACGATCTGGTCGCCTGATTGCTCCTGATAAGGATATTGCTTCCGAGGCGTCACGCGCCCCGCTTCGATGACCAACTCGATCGTATCCTCGGTGGCGGCCCCGATGCGCGTGATATTGGGACCATCTTCCGGATGCGGTGCGTCGTTCAGAAGTCGCTTGATGGCGGCCAGGCGTGCCTCTTCTTGGCGGCGTTCTCGTTCGAGTTGCTCGGCGAGCTGTTCCCGGTAGGCCGCTCGCCGGGCCCGCATCGAGTCGTCGGGGGGAGTCAGGACGATTTTGTCGAGCCAGACATCGACCTTTTCGGGCTTCCAATCCCCTTGAATCTGAAAGAGTTTGATCGCCGAAGGGTCGAAGTTGGTGTCCGGTTCGCCTGCCACCTTCGGCGAAATCGCCAGGGCATGTTCCGGCTGCAGTGCCGTGAACGTTTCGGAGTTCGCTTGTTCGAGGGAGTAGCTGAAGGTGCGTTTTCCTTCGTTTCCCGAATCGAGGATGAGATTGAGGCAACTCGCCCGGTTTTCCTTCCCCAGCTTTGCCCAGAGAACCGGCGTATGAGAGGGCATGGAACTCAAATCGAGCGACTTGAGGAATCCGACCCCTCCTTTACCATTCTCTCCAGCGATGTGGGCGATGCCGTCCTCGATGTCGACTCGATCTTCGAAAGACAGAAAGCTATAAGAATAACTTTGAGAAAAATCGGTGATGATCGGGGAAGGCTGGATCGAATCGGCCGGGAGGAATTTCAGATCATCGACCCAGACCTTTCCCTCACCGTGGATCAAGAGAACAAGCAGGAGATCCTCCGCCTCTCGGGGAATACGTGCTGTCGCTTCGAACTTCTTCCATTCGACGATCCGCGGAAAGACGATCAGCTCTTGCCAGCTATCTTTGACTCCCGGACTGATCAACGCGAGTGCGGCGAAATCGACGTTGCCGTCGCTCTTGACAAGACCCGAAAAACCTACGCGATTGCCGGGCGTGAAATCCTCAATTCTCTGGGCGATCGTCCCGTTCCGTACCGGCCCGTCGACCGACTCCAGGCAAAGCGACGCCGAGGCGCTGGCGAAATGGTCGGTGTCGCGAAACGCTCGGACCTTTCCTTCATCGCACTCGGCCTTTTGCCAACCGCTGGGAATGGTTTCTCCCTGGCTAAAACTGCCGTTGGTCAGAAGAGGAACTTCCGCCATCACCAAAGCGGAAAAGCAGAGCGTCGCGAGAACGAACGCTGGAGCAAAGACACCATGATGTTTGACCATGAACACAAACCCCATGCTTCGGGAATGACGGAGCGGTACCCCAAAAATTGTTGATACCCACACCATGGATGATACCAAGAGAATGGTCCCAATGCCAGAGTTAACTCGGGCGAGGGATTTAGCGATGGGTTCCCGGCGCGGGAAAACATTGGGAGGATTCGTCCACAACCAGGACCCAATCGTTGCCGACGGCCGGCGTCCCGGGGGGATCGAACTTCATTGTCTTTCGATTGCATGCTTCTCTTATTCGCTTCGCTTCTCCGGTCCGGGGATCGAACCACCAGGTGGTGACGTTTTCGGCCAGTACCTCGGTCAGATCCAGTTCGAAAGATCGACCGTCGGGTGTGTACACCAATACATATCCGTCTCCGCGTGTCGCCTGGAGGTGATCGATGCCGTCTCCCGGATCGGTGACCAGGATCGACTGGGCGGGGCGGCGACTGAAAAACGGGCGACTCTCGATCAACTTCCGCAAGTACCCCATCTGCCGGGCACTCGAGGCGTCGAGGGCTTCATGCCATGGCTGGTCGGCGTTGAGAATCGACCGTCGGCTCGGGGCGTACATCTGCCAGATGCAGTTGTGGCCGTAAGTATGGCCGCATGCTCCGGCGAAAACCGCCCAGTAGGCGGAGCGCCGTGCGTGGTCCTCGTTTCCCGGTTTCATACCATCAAGAATGACGAGGCCGGGATAGGTCGTTTCCAGATCGATCACCGGTTTGATGGGACGTCGTTGATAGTCGCGTTCGATCATTTTCCAGTTCAGCACCCGATCGCCGTGACTCGATTGAATCGAAGTGAAGTCGAGCCAACCATCTTCGTGGAAGAAGTCGGAAGCGTGCCCCGGCCCGGAAGTGTGGTAGGTCATCAGCAATTCGCGGCCATCCTCCTTGCCGGCGAAGCCGATCGTTACGCCTTTGGCCATCGCACGCCAGATCGCCTGGGACTCCTTCGTCGGTGCGGCCCGGTCGCCACCGATGATCCAAATGATGTTTGTGCGGTCGCGATAGCGGTGGCCGATGAATTCCCCGTATTTCCGGGCATTTTCCACATTGAAAATGCCATCGACGATCCCATTGGCCCAATGCGAGGTCACGTACCGCCCCCAGGTTGGGAGCAGGCCGACGTAGAGCCCTTTTTCCGCGGCCATATCGATGATTTCGTCGACGTGGTCCCAGTAATCGTTGCGCGGCCCCGGTTCGATGGCGGGCCGGGTGGGGTCCTTTTTGTCAACAAGTGGAACATGTCCGTAAGGGTTGGGATCGGTCAGGCCGTTCTGTTCGGCGAGCACCACTGCTTGGATGACGGTGAATCCTTTGGAGGCCCGGTCCTCGAGGTAACGATCAGCCTCCTCGCGATCCAACCGGTGAAACAGTTCCCAGGCGGTATCTCCGAGATAGAAAAAGGGCTCACCCTGCGCGGTCGCCAGAAAGCGTTGATTATCGCTCACTTGCAATTCAGGAAGAGGTTCGGCACTCCGGCAAGACGAAATCGTCTTCGGAAAAGGAATGCCACATAAAACAAATCCCAGCAGAAGAACCGTTTTTGTTTTCATCAATAGTCTCCGAATTATGGTGCATTGAAGAGTGACCGGAAAAGCACCCAGCGATTTTTCAGATTATACATCGCCTCTCCGGCGAGGTAAAGAAAAAGGAATCGCTCCTTCTTTCAGGATCCGCGATTCCGATCTCTTCGACGACGAGATCAGGCCGGCCCCTGACCGAACAATGGAGACCCGTGGTGCAGCGGGATCAAGAAACGCGTCACGTTCATTGCCAGCGAATCTACCGGATCGCCTGAGTGAAGTCCACGATTTTGCACGTTCAGTCTTGATTAACGTACGAACGAGCGACTCAAGTCGCCTTTGGAAAAGGAGTAACGACGATGGAAAAATTTTCGGCGACTTGGTCCGCCTCCCCGAAAGCGGAGCCCCTCGGATATATTGCAAGGCAGAATGGGAAAAATAACGTCCCGGATTCAGCACTCAAAAAGAGATGTTTGTGTTTGATTACACGGTCCACTACAATACGTACCGATGCATCCGCACACTCGAAAGAGCGCTGTGCGCTCACATTCCACGAAAGGTAGAGAAGATGAAATCCATCAGCGCTTCGATCGTGATTTTGGCGGCGGCCGTCCTGATCTCCGTCGGCTCGCATGTACCCCACCACGACACGAAACTGTTCGTTCAGGTGGTCGGTTGCGGGCTGGGCCTGGCCGGGTTGTTCGTTTGGTATATCAGTCTCAAGGAGAAGTGAATAAGCGTCTGAGCAGTATGGCGTAATGACGACCGATTCTCATGCACTGCTGATCTGTCCGAAATGACGGACAAGGCGGAGATACGATGATCCCCCAATCAAAGGGCTGGTGCTTATGCGAACAAGAATACATTTATGTCCACAAATCCGTCTGTGGCTTTTTTCCCCTCTTTGCTGAAATGACCGGAAATACATAGCGCGAATTCGATTTTGAAGTCCGCAAAAAAGATTGAAAGGACATCGCAGGTTGTGTTCGATAAGTTGGGTAACCAACACTCAACACCGAACACAGGAGGCCTGCGATGTCGTACCGGCATTTTAGCATCGAAGAGCGTGAGATGATAGCCCGAGGTTTGTCGGAGGGAAAATCCAGATCGAAAATCGCAAAGGAACTCGGACGCCATCATTCGTCCGTCGGCGATGAGATTCGACGGAACTCGATCGATGGAACTTACTGGCCGTCGAAAGCCCAGGCGTTGGCCGACCAGCGCAAGCGTGACAGCAAGCACCCCTGGAAGATGACCGACAACCGCATTGCCGAGCGTGTCAAAAGCGGGTTGGTTCGGAACTGGTCACCGGAGCAAATTGCGGGAAGGATGAAGCTGGACTTTCCCAGCGACGACGAAATGCGGATATGTCATGCCACCATTTACGCATGGATTCGGCGTGAGAAACGAAGCGGCGGCAACTGGCATGCCCATCTTCGTCAAAGTGGAAGGAAGCGACGCAAGCGTTACGGAACCGCTGAAAAACGCGGGCGAATCCCGGATCGGGTCGATATCGACGAGCGTCCGGAAATAGTGGACACAAAGACACGTATCGGAGATTGGGAAGGCGATACGATCGAAGGAGTCAAGGGCAGCGGTTATCTGGCGACGATGGTCGACCGCCGTTCAAAGTATCTGGTACTTGGCTGGTCGAACACGAAGCAGTCGGTGGAAATACGGAAGGCGATAACGCGAAGCTTTCGAAGGCATGGGGCATTGCCCTGCGAAACGATCACGCTGGATAATGGCCGTGAATTCGCTGACCATGTGCGGCTGAAAGAAAAACTCGGAGCCGATGTGTACTTCGCCAAGCCGTACCATAGCTGGGAACGAGGGCTGAATGAAAACACGAACGGGCTGCTTCGGCAGCACTTCCCGAAGGGGATGGACTTCGGTAAGATAACACAATACCGTTTAACGAAGATCGAGGCCGAACTGAATGACCGTCCTCGAAAATCACTCGACTATCGAACGCCACGCGAAATCATAAGCCAGTGATTATGTGTCCACTATGCGGACTTCAAAATCGAATTCGCGCTTACTGCTAATGTTTTGCACCCATGGCTCAGCCGAGGCGGGCTTTTGTTCCAATGCAGATACGTCGTTTCGGTGCTCTTGGCGTAATGACGTAAACGAATCACCTCGCGTAAGCGAGACAGCAGCCCCCAGGCCCAGCGCACACTTTGGGTAAATTGAGCTGGATTGGCAAACGGTTTTT
>CAZWCE010000044.1:0-9447 GCA_964632505.1 uncultured Planctomycetaceae bacterium
GCGCGCCCGGCCCGCCAGTCCGGTCCCTGCGCCCAGGGTTTCCAACAGCGTCTCCTATCTCTTATAATGCCGAGGCATCGATCTGGTTACGCCCTACTTGAAGAATACGCCTGAACTATCCCCTGGGTACGGCGACTACTCCTCGACATGGTGTTCGACGGGCAATCGCATCTTCCCTGGAGCCACGTCGTAGGTCCATGGAAGCCCGGCATTGCGCCAGCCGTTCTTCATTCGCTTTCCGTTGAATACGCTCTCGGGGTCGTCGATCCTGTCGCCTTCGAAACCGTCGATGATGTTGTAGACGTGTTTGAACCCTTCCTCGGCCAGCAGGTTCGTAGCCGCTGCGCTGCGTCCACCTGAACGGCAAATGAGGAGGATCGTGTCACTCGGATCAGCTATGCGCGTTACATGGCGAACGAAGTTGTCATTAGGCTTCATCGTGAGTTTGCAGTCTTCTCCGTTGACCTCATGAACGTTGAGTCGCACGGGAATGTTCCACGCCATTTCAGGGTGCCCGACGAAGACATATTCCTCGGGCGTGCGGACATCGATCACTATTACCTGCTCCGGGGCGGCCTTCCATTTGGCGTAGGCTTCCGAGGCAGTCAAATAGAGTCCGAGAGTCGTTTGTTTCGACTTCGGCACAGTCAGGCTTGAATCTTCGGTGCGGTACGGATCGCCATCTTGAGCGAGGGCGCTTGCAGCAAGGCAGAACACGAGAACGGTCAAGACAAATCGTGACATGGTGCGGCTCTCTTTGGGAAGGTCGAGGACATGAAACGGCGATTGCCTGCCTCCGTTTAAGCGACATCCGGGCGGCTGCCCCCCATCCCGCGTTTCATGTATTCGAGATCGAGCAAAACGGAAGCTCCGTCGCCTCGCTGCAAGGCGGTAAACCCAGCCTCGTAAAGCATCTTCCGAGCGAGAGCCATATCGAGCCCTCGATTCTGCGAAGTGTCGCCTTCCGTGTCCCTCGGGTTCGCTCCCGTCTCAGCATAGACGACGTTCGCCCCACTAGTCAGCCCGATCAGGTTCGGCTCGTGAACGGCGATGTTGCGAGTCTCCTTGCACGCAAGCGTGGCCAGGGCGACGACGGCTACGACTTGGGCGAGTCGCAGTTCGGTGATCTGTCCTCGGTCGGCTGTCGGCAGCGTCGGCACATGCACCCGACGCATGGCCGCATGCTGGAAGCAGCCGTATTCGACGCCGAGAAACATCTGCTCGACAAGTTCTTCCGGCGTGTGCTCCGGGCCAATCGGCTCGCAACAGTAGTAGAAATCGAGGCCCGAGTCCCGGATCATCTGGAACGTCTTTTTCCGCTGTTCCGGATCGAGTACCGTATCGACGCCCTCCCGCAGGCGGCACACATGATACGCCCCGTGGACGCCCGCCTCTTTGAGCAGTCGCCCTTGGTCGAGATCGAAGTCTCCGATGTTCACGACGATTTGCGTCTGCGGCGGGATGGCGGCTCGCACGTCGGTGATGATGGCGAGCAGATCATCGAGCGAGTAGTCGTGCATCGTCATCAGAAAAAAGGCGTAAAGGTCGCCGCCCGTAGCGAACGACCGGGCTCGTGCGACGACTTCGTCATTGGTCAGACGCGTCTTCTCAAATGTCGTGTGATCTTCTCCGAAGACGCAAAAGCCGCAGTTGCCGGGGCACGGGGCGGTTTCGACGCCGATCTGCCCGAGCAACATTCCATGGTTGTCGAAACGCCGCCGAGAGACTGTGTCGGCAACGGCCATGGTTGCTCTGGCCTCCAGGGACGACTCCGGGAAACGGAGCAAATGGACGCAGTCTTCCCGGGTCGGCGGAATCCCGTCCAAGGATCGATTCAAGATACTGGAAAGCTCGTTCGGCAGTCGCATCCTCTTCTCTCCTACATCGTCTTTCGAGCCGCACGCAGCAGGTCGTTGATCTGTTTTCGGTGATCTTCCAGTGTCTTGATCCACTCACGCAAGCATTGCTGACCGACCGCGGTGATTTCGTAACACTTCCTCGCTGGGCCACTTTCCGACGTATCCCACGACCCAATCACGAGATCCTTTCGCTCCATCGCCTTCAGAAAGCGATAGATGCCCGACATGTCGGGCTTGTGGCCTGCAAAGCTCGACATCTCGCCGATGCGTTCGGCGATGCGGTAGCCGTGCGACGGCCCTTCGGCCAGCACGACGAGAATCGCCGGTTGGATCAAGCGGTCGAGCGTCCCGCCCGTACAGGGACAATCGGTAAGATTCATCATCGGATATCATCCTGTATTGGAGCACATCACATAGCCGACACTCGTCATATTGACGTATCGAGACCCCGATGTCAAGTCTTTCGTCGTATAGATCACCTGTTCCCGTGCCGTTTTCCGGAAGGGATTCGAAAAATCGAAATTGCTTGATTGCTTCGGCGACAAGAGGTAATAGGCCACTTATCCAATAAATGAAAGCATATATAACACGGATGAACTTCAGGCGTTGTTCTCGGGCAACCGACTTCGGATCCTGAAGAACTCGGACGAATAACACTCACG
Organism: uncultured Planctomycetaceae bacterium; assembly: GCA_964632505.1. Taxonomy (GTDB): domain Bacteria; phylum Planctomycetota; class Planctomycetia; order Pirellulales; family Thermoguttaceae; genus CAZWCE01. Next base: position 2,522 of record CAZWCE010000044.1, read on the forward strand.
GAGAGAACCAACCATGTAGAAGAATGATATTCATACGGAGAGATTCTTCCGTCCCTCCAGAAATTTCCGCTCTCATGAAAAATGATGAAAAAGCGGCTTGACAGGGTGAGGGCGATTGGATATATTGAGAAAGTGTTTGAGCCATCAAACAATTGTCGTCTTTCGGTATTTGCTCATTGGTGAGGCTCTGAAGGGCGACATGCTATTGCGAAAATCATCATTCTTATTCGATTCCTCGTGGTAGAAACACCATGTTTAGCAGCCGAATCCGACCCATCATCGTCCTACTACTGCTGTCGACCTTTGGAGTCGCCGGGGTGTTGGGCGAAGCGATGCATTTGCTGCCGGGCCAAGGCCATGCGGTCGTCTTGCCGAATGGTCGGTTGCTCTGCTTGGGAATCGATCCTCCGCAACTCATCCCTTCGGTCTCCCCGGTAAGAGAAATCTCTTTCCGAGCCCGTCCGAACCTTCCGGAGATCCACGATGAGGACGATTGCCTGGTTTGCAGTTTCAGCGGTCTCAGCCGTATGCAGGATGGTGGTCTTCCGGTTGTCCACATCTCTTTGCTTTCGCTCGGGCTTCTTCTCCCCGAGCCTCTGATGCTCGACGAGGGATTCTCTCTTCCCCTCCAGGCCCGGGCTCCCCCCGTCGCCTGACTTCTTTTTCTCAATTCAGCTGCTTCACCGAACGTGCCGGAGTATCCTCCAACACATGACGTTTGATCCTCATCGGTTTCGAGAGGGATATCGTTGTCATACAGTGAGGTGGAACTTGCACGTGAGTGAGAAGCTGTGAAACGAAGCATCGCTCAAGGGATTTGCTTTTCCAAGAGAGCGATTTTGCACCAAATCGCAAAATCCGTCACAGTGGAAATCTCCGGAAAACAAGCCTATCCCTATAAATCGATTCCCCATAACTACTCATCTGTTTGTGGATGTGGTTCGGTTCCACGTTTGGAGATTCTAATGATACAAGAAGAAGATCACTGCGCTGACGAGAGAAGGGCTTCGGCTCCGAAAGACAATGATCATTTGAAAGAGGAAATACTGAATTCGAAAGATCTATTTCGGGGAAGACGAGAGATTCGTATTCTCCATAATGACGAAATCTACCGTCTTCTGATTACAAGAAACGAAAAACTGATTCTTCATAAGTAAATCAATCGTACAGGGAGGTGTGGAGTTCACCGTCCTTCACGCATTTTCAACGCATCGGCGCTCGTGTTCATTTTTTGAGCTGCCCATCGCATAAATAATATCCGGGATTCATGTTTTACATCACTCAATCGCCGCTTATGAGGTGGTCTGGTCTATTAAGACTCTGATAGCGGCCAGAGCACGCATCTATTTTGTCTTGCCAGCCAGCACGATCGGGTGCATTTTTCGCACTCTCGCCAGCTAGCTTCCTTCGAATTGGAACGCTCGGTGAATTGCCTTGCGTTTCTCCTCATCATATCCGTAATCGAAGTTAGTTATTTTGGAAGGAGTGTCGAATATGCATTTGAAGAGAACCGCCTTTACTCTTGTAGAACTTTTGGTGGTCATTGCGATCATCGGCATCTTGATCGCCCTATTATTACCGGCTGTCCAGGCGGCACGGGAGGCGGGGCGTCGGATGCAATGTGCCAATAACATGAAGCAGTGTTGTCTGGCACTTCATAATTATCATGATGTCCATCGATGCTTTCCCGGCCTTGGTGGGTCAAGTCGCCGGGCATTTTCCGTGTTGGCGAAGATTCTGCCGTACGCGGAACAAAAGAACCTGCAGGATCTGATCGATTTCAAGTATCCGATCTACACGGGTGGCATGGGGAAACCCAAGTCGATTCATCCTGCGAATCAAATGGCTGCCCGGAAATATGTCCCGATGTTTCGGTGTCCCAGTGACGGGCGCGAGGATCTTTTCAACCAGTTCGATTGCGACGCGGAGAACGGCCAAGCTTACCGCGGCTCGAACGTGGTCGCCTGCACCGGTTCCGGGAGAGATTCCTCCTGGTATCTGCGGCAACCCACCGATGGGACCTTCTATTATGGTTCCTCAACCGGCTTTCGCGACATGACCGACGGTACCAGCAATACGATAGTCTTTTCAGAAACGTTACTCGGAAATGATTTGGTTGGTGGCCCGCCTCCCGACCGCCCGGAGGATGCCGTGGCGTATATCGGGCACGCCCGTCATGTCAATCTCGATGTTGCGGCACTCGCTTCCGGCTCGGTTCGTGAATGGCGTGGGTACCGTGGATATGCCTGGATTCTGGGAAAATCGTACTCGACGACGTTCAATACCTACGATCCTCCGAATCCCGATCACCCAGATGTTTGCCAATTGGCCTATGGCTGGTTTGCGGCCCGAAGCCATCATCCCGGAGGGGTGAACGTTGGCTTGGGAGATGGAAGCGTCCGCTTTGTTTCGGAAACGATCCGTCGTCAAACGTGGCAGGACTTGGGCAGCATCGCCGACGGACGCGTCCTCGATGAATTCTGAAGGAACGGCGGATAATAAAATGATGAAACCGCTTTTCTCGGTAATCGAGAAATATGCAATTGGTCCCATTTTCTTTAATTGTTTGCTAATTGATTTATGAATCAGTATTTTTAAGAAAGGAATGTACTCATGAAAAAAAATCCTCTGAATCGTATCCTTCTCTGCGCCGTGGCTTGTTCCGTTATCGTACTGCAATCCAATGAAACTTGTCTCGCGAAACCGGGGCTCGTGCTGGTCGCCCATGGATCTCCTAGCCCGACGTGGAACGAGGCCGTGATGAAGTTCGAAGCCCAGATCCAGCAGGAAGCCCAAAAGGAGGGGATCTTTCAAGCGGTCCGCGTCGCGATGCTCGAGTTCGCCGAGCCAAGTGTTCCCGAAGCGGTGGCTGAACTTGAAGCCCAAGGCTGCGACTCCATCGTTGCGGTTCCCCTTTTCATCGCTCCTTCCGGTCATAGTCTGTTCGATGTGCCGGCGGTTCTGGGAATCTACCACTCGCCCGAAATTGCAGCGGTTCTTAAGGAGGAAGGAGTCCAGGTCGCTCGGCCGAAGGTTCCGATTTGTCTTACGGGAACCTTCTCTTCCGGTGATCTACTGGAGAGATACGCTCTTTCGGAGATCCGCAAACTGTCGCGGAACCCGGAAGAGGAAGCGATCGTTTTTCTTCTGCACGGCGACGACCATCATCGTGGCCTCATTGAAGAGCGCATGCGTCGGCTCACGACCCGTTGTTGTGGGGAGGCAAAGATCGGTCATGGTGACTGGGCCTATATCGGCGTCGGGCAGAAATATCTTGGTCCCGGTACGGGGATGATCAAGCAGGCCCTGGAGAAAAAGGCGAGGGTACTCGTCATTGGGATCTACGTTTCACTGCCTGCCAAGCGGCTGCACGATCGGGTCGTTGGACGTGAAAAAAAGAACGATCCCGGCTTCTCGCTTTTTGAAGACGATCAGGTGGTCTTCTCTCGCGACGCTCTCATCGGATATGAGGAAACCATTCATTGGGTCCTCGAAATGGCCAATGGTGCCGTGAAGAAGTGATTTCCAACTGCCTGCATGGATCGTAGAATTCGCAAACACGTCGTGATTGTCCGTGAGTTCATTCATGACATCCCATCCCCATGATGTCCACGGAAGTGGTCATCGGAGCTTATCGCGCACTTGAAAAGACGCATCATGGAAGATGCTCTCGCGACCGAGACCGTATTCCTCCTCTCGCGGTCTCGGTCGATTTTTCCCAACCTTCACTTTGGTTCCATGGAGTTCCATCATGAGAAATACATTCGTACAATCCCTTTTCGGGTTTGCTATGATTTCCATACTGCTTAGTTACTGCGCAAAGGCTTGCCATGCCGAAGAGCTTTCGCAAGAGAAAAAGGTCGATCTCCTTCTCGATGAACTCGAGGGCGAGCTCAATGTCAATCGACCGAACTCGAAGGCGATTGCGATACTATGGAACGAACTGAATTCAGATAATGTGGACCTCATCTTGCCGATCTTGGAAAGAATCGATCGCGCCGATTCACGTGTCACGGTCAACTGGCTGGTCGCGGGGCTCGATTCCGTTTTTCAGCAAATACTCAAGTCGACAACGGACCGGGAAAGACTCGTCGCTCCTCTCAAGAAAGTCCTTCACGATCGCAATCGCTCGGGCTACACACACCGCGCCGCCCTTGATTGCCTCGAACAGGTCGTTCCCGATTATCGGGAAAAGGTATATGCCCAATCGTTGGGTGATCCCGTTTTCGGGCATCAAGCGGCCCTTTTTTCGATGGAACGGGCGGATGCCGCCAAGGAAGCGGGCAATAACGACAAGGCCTTGTCCCTGTATCGGGAAGCCTTGCAAGGTTCTACGGACTACGAGTTGTGTGTGCAATTGGCGGAAAAAATACAGCAGGAAGGAGAGGCGGTCGATCTGGCCGAGCAGCTCGGGATCCTCCGCCATTGGACGGTGCTCGGACCTTTTCCGGGTCACCAGAACGCGGCGTTTGAAAACGCTTATCCCCCCGAACAGTCTGTTTTCTTTGGCGAATCCGTCACGTACCGAGATAAAGAGTATCGCTGGCAGCCTCTTCCCTGGAGTGAGGAATCGATGACGTGCGATTTCAAGGAAGTGTTTGGCCCTATAGACGACGCCGTGGCGTTCGCCTGCACTGAGGTGGTCGCCGAAAATGAGAAGATCGTCCGATTGTGCGTCGGTGCTGACGACAATGTTGCCATTTGGTGCAATGGGAAGAAAGTGTTCGAGTTTCCTCATTATAACAATCACCTTCGCCCTGATCGTCATCAAGTAGATTGCAAGCTCAAAAAAGGGGTCAATCGCTTGTTGTTGAAAGTCGCGGAAGTAAAAAGTGATCCGAAATCAAGGGGTGGTGCTCCTCCTCGCTGGCGATTTGTCGCGAGGTTGGTCGACGAATCGGGACACGGTATGATCTTTCCACCAAGTGAGAAGATACGAGAACTTGCAAAAACGGAGAACGAGCAATGAAGACCTTCCATGCATTTATTGGTGTTTTATGCGTGTATATGTTCTATTTTACATGCTATCAGGCAAAAAGCGATTCGTGGCCTCACTGGCGGGGGCCAGGGCGAAACGGGAACAGCCCAACGGAGGAGACTCCTCTGAAATGGAATGGCCACGAAGGAATTCAATGGAAAACCGAGCTGCCTGGAGTCGGTTATTCGTCGCCGGTGGTTTCAAATGATCGGGTTTTTCTGACGGCAACCTCGGGGCCGAAGAACGACCGGCTGCATGTGATCGCCTTCGATGTCGATCGTGGGAACATTCTGTGGCACCGCCGTTTCTTCGGGCTGGTAATGCGAAAATTATACAAAACCCGCCCCCCGAGAGGCAAAGCGGTTCCGACGATCGCCGTCGCGGAGGGAAATGTCGTCGCTGTTTTCGGCACCGGAGATATCGTATGTCTCGATATTCAAGGACGCCCGAAATGGTTTCGATCGCTGGCCGAAGAGTATGGACCGATTGAAAACGAGTACGGTTGGTCCACTTCTCCGGTCATCGAGGATGGAAAGGTGTTCCTGCAAGTGGATCACGACGCAGACTCGTACCTCATCGCCATTGATCTTCATTCGGGAATCACCCGATGGCGAACTCTGCGCCCCTTGGCAAATGATAATTGGAGCACTCCGGCGATTATTTCAACCCAAGGGATGAAACAGATCGTTTGCCTCGGCACCCGACGCCTCGATGCTTATCGCTTGAACGATGGTACCCCACTGTGGTTTGTCGAAGGAGGAGCGAGACAGTGCTGCCCGACTCCGATCGTCGTGGATCAAGAGATCTATGTCTCCTCGGATCCCGGCGGGGTGGTGATGAAGATTCAGCCCAACGGTCAATCAGGAGATCAGTCCTTGGAGTCGGTGATTTGGTCTTCGCGTTCCGGGACCGCCTTTGTCCCCTCGGCGATCGTCGCGCGTGATCACTATTTCAGTATGTCCGATCGTGGGATTCTCTCCTGCCTCGATCTTGAAACCGGCGATATGGTAGAACAAAAGCGGATCGGTGGCCGTTACTACGCTTCTCCCCTATACGCTGGTGGGAAACTTTTCTTCACGAATCTGGAGGGCAAGACTACGGTCGTACAAGCCGGCGCCAAGCTGGAAGTGCTCGCGGAAAATGAACTGGGAGAACCGGTTGCAGCCTCACCCGCGATTGCGCAAGGTCGCCTGTTCCTTCGGGGCTCCGGTCACCTGTTCTGCATCGACGGTATAGAAGGAAAACATACCGCCCAACAAGCTCGCAGTGCTGGAGATTCCGAGCGCCGCTGAACTGCAAACAGATTACCGACGCTGCCACCCGGGAGGTGAGCGAACTGTCGGCAATAGCAAGGGAGTCGGATCCACCGGGACAATGTAATTTGTCCTCGGTAATCGCGAGGTCCTTTATCTCACGGACATTGGGCCGCATCAATTTTCTATTTCTGTGCAAGGTTGTATCCTCACGGCGTCGGCCTGGACATGGCCGTTTGCCTCGTCCGCGGAAATCGTCACGGAGATCGGTTCGGACGGATCAAGGGCATAGGTTTCCAGTCGATTCCATTTCCCCCCTCCGGTTCGTTGATTGATCCGGAATTCCCCTTGAATCGCCTCGCCACGTCGAATAATGACACGGGCGTTGGTGGCATAACGGATCGGATCGCTGATATCGTTGATCCACCGGAGAGCGACTTCGTACCTTCCCGATTCAGGAACCTTCATGAAAAAGGTGACGGATCGATTCGGCTCCGGCGGCGAGCGAAGAAGATCGGTCCCGTAAAAGCCGCCCGGTGCGGAAGAGACCGGTTCCCAATCGCCGGTAATCGTGACTGAGGAGGCATTGCGATTATCGAGGTAGATCGTCTCGAGAACACCCGGCTGGTAGGCTGTGTAAAGGTCGGTGTGTCCGATCTTGCCGATGCGTTCTTCTCCCGATCGGATTTCCGAAA
>CAZWCE010000045.1:0-9374 GCA_964632505.1 uncultured Planctomycetaceae bacterium
TCAAGGGAAGGAGGATTTTTTCGCGTTCTTTCGCTGGGAAATTCGGTGCCTTCGTTGGAGAGGCACGAGAGAGTCACAGGCCCCTACCAAAAAAGCGTTCCCTCGCTCACTTTTCCATCCCTCCCCCTAAAACATACCCTTTATGACAACCGTGACTTCACCACGGTTCTACAAAAGTGCAAAAAGAGAGTAAGCAAGGAGAAATACAGGATTAATCATGAGCGATGACGTTAAATCCATTCACGAATTCGATCTCTCGCTAATTTGTCAATACTTCGCTCAATTGGAGCGTCAGGGGCCGGGCAGTCCCGAAGTGACCACCAAGGCGTTGAGTTTTATCGATCATCTCGACGAGAATTCGCGGATCGTTGATATCGGCTGCGGCACTGGTGGGCAGACCATGACCCTGGCCCGGCATGCACCGGGAAGCATTACGGGAATCGATCTTTTCCCTCTCTTCATCGATCTGTTCCACCGGAACGCCCAGAAGCAAAACCTCCAGGATCGAGTGAAGGGAATCGTGGGGTCGATGGACGCGCTCCCATTCGGGGAAGAGGAGTTCGACCTCATTTGGTGCGAAGGAGCGATCTATAATATCGGGTTCGAACGGGGACTCCGGGAATGGAGAAAACTCCTGAAAGGCGGAGGGCATGTTGCGGTTTCGGAAGCCACGTGGTTCACGGACGACCGTCCCGCCGAGATCGAAGACTTCTGGAGGGATGAGTATCCCGGAATCGACACTATTGCCAACAAAGCCCTACAGATGCAGAAAGCCGGTTATATTCCGATCGCCACCTTCGTGCTGCCGGAGAACTGCTGGTTAGACCATTTCTATGCGCCGCAAGTAGAAGTTCAGAAAGCCTTCTTGAAAGAGAATGCGGGCAACCGAGCTGCCGCCGAATTCATCGCAAACCAGCGGCATGAATCCGAGTTGTACAACACGTACAAAGAGTACTATGGCTACGTCTTCTATATAGGGAGAAAAGGAACCAACGGCCACGATAAACAATGAGCCCCTCCCTATGGAACGATTCGTCGCTAAACGTCTCTCCATTTGGTCTCGCTGTGGCCATGTTGGCTGGAAGGCAGGTGGTGTAAAAATGAATACTTTGTTTTCGATACAAGGCACATACCGAACTCATCGAGGGATCTCGATGGAGCATTGGCTGGACAGGTTCGAGCTGAAGCTGCGCTCTCGCGGCGCCCGTATCGTCAGGCGTTCCCCCGATGCCATTGAATTTCAAAATCGCCTGTTTCGGTTTTCTATCAGCCCGGATCTTCCAGGAGGTGTGACTCATGGCGCCGTGCGGGTGGAAGAACATGGCGAGTGCGACGAAATTGACGTGTACTACTTCCTTCAGCTGAAGCGGGCTGCCCTTTTAGCAGCCGTCTTGGCGACGATCTCTATTTCATCTCTGCTATTGGTTTTCTTCTCATCCCCCTTTTCCGATTTCGTTGAGTTCACTTACTCCTGTATAATTGCCGACGTGATATTTACAATGCTGTTTATCGTCATACCGTATTGCGTGGCTCGTTGGCTCTTTTTTCCTCTACTCTTGAGTGACTTGTCCTAGGACAGAAGCGGGATTTAGGCGGAACTCGCGACATCTCAGCGAGGAAGGGCATTCTCAAAACACTACGTTCATTTTGAACACCATCACCGCAACCTCGGTTCCGCCCTGGCGGCGATTTCGGCACCGGCGTTTTCGTACGGAAAGAACTCCGCCCAGACGGGCAGGTGATCCACTCCAGCAGGGGCTCTTGGAGCTGAGAATCTGCCCCTACATGTTCAATCGCCAGATCGTGAAGTACAGCACGGCGGCGAAGGTCACACAGCCGAGGTAGGGCAGGAACGAGAGCCCGGCGAACTTCGAACGGTGCCAGAACGCCGCCGTTGTTGCTGCATGGAAGATAATGGGCTGCAGGGAATGATCGCCTATCTATTTTCGCTCGTACACCACGCCGTTGCTCCACTCGATGCGCATCGCCCGACCGGTGGCGTCCCGCTGGGTGACTTTTCCGGTGACCTGCTCGGTGGGGCCGAAAATACCGAAGCCGGAGAGGTCGGCGTTTCCAGGTCCGAACGAGGCGGTGATCTTGCCCTCCTTGTCGACGGTTCCTTTTCCGAAAACCTTCATTTGGGGAACCTTGCAGGCAAATTCCTGCGGCTTGGCCATGTTCTGCCCGATGGAAACGTCGATTTCCGGCATACTGGGGTTGCCCGGCAGTTGCTTCCAGTTTCCGTCCATCGGGGGATAGAACTTCGAGGAAGTGTTGCCGTTACCGGTGTTGTTGCCGGCATTCTTATTGGAATCTTTGTTGGAATCGGCAGAATTCGGATTCGGAGGAGGGGGGGCGGTGATCTTCATTCTGGGAAGCGGGTAGGGGCCGCGTTTTTTGTTGGTGAAATCGATCTTGTCGAGTCGCATCCCTTCGTCGGGGAGATAGAAAGAGTTTTCGCGGGGATCGTCGCTGATCGCAACGATCTCGCGCGGTTTGCCATTGACCCAAACAGTCAGCTTGGTTCCCTTTCCGTAGAGCGTGGCCCAGGGCATGGAATTATTCACCGGCGTGGGTATTTCCCGCGAGTTCGTGGTGTTGGGCAGAAAGAAGGTGACGTGATAATCGTCGGCCATCGGACCGGAAAGCTGGCTCCAGGGACGAATATTACTGAAGGCGACACCCGGGGGATGAGAATAAAGGTCCTTGCGGAACAGCACGATGTTCGTCTTTCCCCAATTGTTCATGAACGGTTTTTCGAGCGAGGGAACGCTTTCCCGAAAAACCGCGAAGTTGTTCGCCGATTCGACGAACGTGTTGACGTGTGCCGAATCGCCGACGCGAATGACCAGACCGACCTTCGAGCCGAGCGCAATCGAACGGATCCAGGTCCGCTGGGGGCCCGACCTTGCGAAGTTGGGATGGAGGTCGTCCAGGTCGAAACCCCGATAGTATAGGTTCTCTCCCAAGGCGATCTTCATTTTTATTTTGCCGGGCTGTGATTGATAGTTTTTCAGTTCGTAGAGGATGATCTCGTTTTCGGCGAGAGCCTCCCCAACCAGCGGCATCTTGACGGCGCCCGCTATTCCTCCGGCAGGCGGGTCCTCCGCTTGGGTCCTGGTGACCGAGAAAAGGACCGCCAGAGAGATCCAAAGTGAAAGCGACAGAGAGCTTGTCTGAAAGATCGATCTTCGTGAAGACATGGGGACACCTCATGCAGAGAAGTAAGATGATCGAGCATCGTTTGAAACGCCGTAAGAACGTGTTTTGAAAATCGCTTTGTTCGCGAGAGCGACGAAAGTCCGACAAGGCGACCGAAGCAGGCGAATCCAAGGAGATTCGTCGATGCAGGTCAACGCGGTCGGCTTATGTCGCAGCCGCTCGCAGCTCAAATTGGAATTTCAAAACACGTTCTCAATGTAGTGGCAACCAAACGGTCATCTCCGGTTCCACACGATTGTTCCAGGCGTAATAGGGAATCATCCGAAGTTGGAACGTACGTTTCTTCCCCGGTCGATATTCCCGGTAGAGCCGAACCTCTTCTTCGAGGGGGAGGGAATCGACGGCCACGGCGGTGGTTTCCAGGAAGGTCACTCCCTCGAGAAGTTCGGGATCATGACGCATCGTCCAATCCGACTCGGCCGGAAGGCGAACCTGTTCCAGCTCGATTCCCTCCGGCAAATCGGTCGATTCCGCGCAATAGACGATCGGTCCTCGCTGCACGGCGACCTTCCCGCCGGCATGTTCCACCTTCGGATGGGCAGCGATCAACCGAACCGGCATCGGTAGCTCCATTTCGATGCAGTCGCCGGACTTCCAGGTGCGTGCGATCGTCAAATAACTGCCGGGAGTCAGTGTTTCCCGAGAGATTCCCCGGCCGTTGACCTTGAGGCTCGCCCCCTTCGCCCAGCCGGGAATCCGGAGATGAATCGCAAAAGATTTGCGGGATCCCACCTGATCCAATGTGATGGTGATGCTTCCGTCCCAAGGGTATTCGGTCTCTTGAACGAGTTGAACCTTCCCGACCTCGGGCAACGCGATTTCGGCCTCGCTGGCGGCGTAATGGTGAACCCAGAGCCCCTCGTGCGACTTTCCGTACAAATAGCCTTGCCAGGAAGCTTCGATTCTCAGAAGATTCGTCGGGCAGCAGATCTGCCCATCGCCGGGGTCCATGCGGCCATGGTAATCGTTGCTCAAGAGTTCATGGCCGGGACCATGCCATTTGAGCGGATTCGTGTACGACCAGCCGCGTCCGGAGAGATTCACCCCCGAGAGAATCGCGTTGTAGAGTGCTCGCTCCATGGTGTCGGCATATTTCGCCTCACCGGTCACCGCCAGTATTCGGGCATTCCACATCAAAAACCCGATCTGTCCGCAGGTTTCGTTATAAGCGGTCGCGTGGGGCAATTGATAGGGAAGACCCGCGGCTTCATGCACTTCATCGTTGGTGATGGTTCGCTGCCCCGGAAGAGAGGAGCGATTGGAAAGCCCCTTGTGGATGGGAGAAACCCCGCCGGTAATGTGCATTTTGCAGGAAACGACATCGTTCCAAAGCCGGTCGAGTGCATGCATGATCGTGGCGTCGCCCGTTTCCATGTAAGCGTCGGTTGCCCCGGCGTAGAGATAGGACCAGAAGACGGCGTGCCCGACGACCTCCTTCGATTTTCGTAGCGGGATGCGATCCTGGTTCAAATCGGTATGTCCCGCCGGAGCGCCCCAGGGAAGATGAGGGACGGGAGGCCTGGGCTTGCCGCGGTTGTCGATGACGATATTCGCCAATTCGAGATACCTCTTCTCTCCGGTCGTCCGATAGAGTTCCACCGCGCCCATGACGACGGACGGATTGACGGGACAGTTGATCAGGTAGGGATTCTCGTTCGAAAAATACTCTTGGTGCAGGAAATCTCCGACACGTCGGGCGATATCGAGGAAGTTCGTCTTTCCCGTGACGCGATGATGGGCGCAAGCGGCCGTGAGCAAGTGCCCCATGGTATAGACTTCATGGTGGCGGTAATTCGACAGTCGCGGTTCACCGCGGAGCGTGATCTGAGTGGCGAGGTAGCCGTCGGGCTGCTGTGCCTTGGCGATGACCTCGATCATGCGGTCGCACTCGGCCAGCAGCTCCGGATCGCCGGTCTGGGTGTATTGGTAACAGGCTGCCTCGATCCATTTATAGACCCAGGCGTCTTCCCAGAAACATCCCCGCGCGGTGCCTTCCTTCTCTCCGGCGGCCACGAGCATGTTGTGCCAGGCCCAGTCGTCGGCCAGACGTCTCAGCACCGGGAGGGTCACCTCGTGGAGACGCCCAGAGCGATCGTGCCAGAAACCTTCACGCCAATGCACATTTTCCAAGGGGAGGGGAGAAAGCTTCGCTCGCGGGCTGCCGGTCGTCTGGAACAAAACGGTTTGCCCGCCCATGGGCTTCTCCGTAGGGTCTTCCTTCCGCACTCGCGAGCGCGTCCGGGAAACCGAACACCAATCGACGGAAAAACGGGAGGCGTCCGGGGGCATCGCCTTCCGATACCCCGCCTGGAGTTTCTCGGACAGCACCTCGACGATGTCGTCGTAGCGCCGCTGGGATGCCAAGTTGATGTTCTCCTGGGGATCTTCGGGCAGATCGTACAGTTCCACGGCCAACGGTTTCGATTCCGGCTCTCGCACATCGACCCAACGGACCATGCGATAACGCGGTGTTCGGACGGCGTAACCGGTCACGTGATGTTCAAAAAGTTCCTTGTCGTATCGGTCTCGAAACTCCCGGGCAAGCCGATCTTCCGCCTTGCGAATCAGAGGTCCGAAGAACGTCTTGCGCATCGGTTCGGAAAGCGGTCGGGCCGCCCACTCGCGAAGTGCCGGAGCGGGAAATTGCGAGAAGACGGCTTCCTTCCAAGGCAAATCGGCGTCGACCAGCAGCGGGGCGAAACTACATCCTTCGACGTGCTCGGGCACCGGAATCCCCGACAGTTCGCAAAGGGTGGGATACATGTCGATCAGCTCGGTGAGCGCTTCGCTACGTTGTCCGTTCGCCCGGGCACCGGGAACTCGCACAATCATCGGCACACGTGTCGCTATCTCGTAGTTGGTCGCCTTTCCCCAGATACCGTGTTCCCCGAGATGCCATCCGTGATCGCCCCAGAGAATGACAATCGTCTTCTCTTCGAGCCCTAATCGCTTGAGAGCTTCCATGAGTCGGCCGACTTGCGCATCGATATAACTGGCACAGGCGAAATAAGCGTGGAGTAGTTGCCGGGCCAAAGCGGGCTCGATCGCACCCGAATCGGGGATGTTCGAGCGGGTTCGAAGTTCGAAGGAGGAGTGCACGCTCAGAGAAGGCGCCTGCACTCCGAGAAAGGGATTCTCGGCTGGTTCCCATTCATTCGAATGGTAGAGATCCCAATATCTTTTCGGGGCAACGAAAGGAAGATGCGGCTTTTTGAACCCCACGCCGAAAAAGAACGGCTTCTCCTGCTCCTCGGCAAAGGACCGTAGCGTGGCCAGGGCGATGTCGGTCGTTCGGCCATCGGAATAGGCGTTGTCGGGAACATCGGCGCACTCGAACGCCGGACCGCAAGCCATGCCGCCCAGGGGAACGTCGCCCCATTTCTCGCGGCTCTGCTCGCGGCGTTCCTGGACGATTGCCTGATTCTCCGGAAGTTGATACCCTCCCACCGGCACGGGAGTGGTACTGGCGACCTGCACCGGTCCGCGGCTCCACGATCTCTCCGAATCGACCATCTGGCCGTGATAGATCTTGCCGACGTAGGTCGTCTGATACCCGTGCCGGCGAAGCTGTTCCGGAAGTGTGACGACATCGGGAACCGTGTCGCGAAAATCGACATCATTATGAACGACGCCGGAACTGTCGGGCCGTAGCCCGGTCATGAGACTCGCGCGGGAAGGGCCGCAGATCGCCTGCTGGCAGAAGGTATTCGTGAAAAGCACTCCCTGGGAGGCGAGCCGATCGATGTTCGGCGTTTTTGCGACCGCATCGCCGTAACAGCCCAGCGCGGGGCGAAGGTCGTCGACCGCGATGAAAAGGATGTTCGGCCGGTCAGGTTTCACCTCGGACGCCACCTGCGCGCAGACCGTTACCGGAACCGAGAAAACAAGAAGCAAGAAAATCGCGGGGAAAACGACGTGGCGCACGGGACCGTCTCCTTCGGCTGGTGGTCGCGAAATTGGAAGAGGTGGCGTCATTATGAAGAAGGGAACGACCGAAATCAACCCCTCAGTTGTAGAAAATGGCTTGGGTGTTCTTGATGGAAGTCGGAAAAGGACGATATTTTCCGGTGTAACAAACAACTCCCGCTTCGGGCATCTCGGAAAACAGGAGTCCACCGCCAGTGAAGTTCAAACGAAGCGATGTAATATGGGGCGTGCACAAGGTTCCCGAGATTCGTTGCGAGGACGGCGACGGTGCCCGCCTAACCTCTTTCGCCGGGCTTGTCATCTTCCAGCAACTGTTTGTTCGCCTGGGGATCAAGCGGCAACTTCAGGCGTGCTTCGGTCATTTGCGGCAAAGTGCCACGTATCGTGGTCACGATATTGTTTGCTGGCTGATTGTACACATCCTGCTCGGTTTCGTGGCGGGTCTGCTCGTCCTCGACCAAATCGCCCGAGTTGCGGAACTTCTTGATCCACTGGCCGATCGACCATTGCGAGACGTCCAAACGCTTGGCCGCCTCGGCCCGGGTGTATCCGTGGTGGACGACGAGTTCCGCCGCCTTGAGCTTGAACTCTTTCGTATAACGTTTCTGCTTTCCCATGATGAACACGCTCCTTTCCGAAGTAAAAAATCGCACGCGATTTCTCACATGCTCCGTGTCCACCATTGGTAGGGCAGGTCATGCCCAAGGTCATACCAAGGGGCACCACAATCTGGGCAATCGTTGTGCACCAGGACGGCGGCGCGTCGGTCGCGGCCGACGAAGTAGGTGTGGGCCTGTTGGATTTCGAGGTTGTAGACCGGTTCGCTGGTCGGGGAGAACTCCTTCGATTGCAGCTGGAGAAGTTGGCCATGGGGGGTGCGGCACCGGTCGCCGGGCCGGAGATGCTCGGCGGCGATCCAACCTCGCCCGGGCATGTAGAAGGGGTGCCGCCCGGTGGCGTGGATTTCGAGCGCCTCGGCGGCGGCCGCTTCGAGGATGGTGGGACCGGACTCTAAAGTGTCGACGCTACCCTCGGCGACGGTCGCCTGGTAGGAAGCGGCGGCAAGCGAGGGCGTTTCGGCGGCGAAACAGACGTCGACGTCGGTCGAGGTGCCGGTGGCGAAGTAGCCGCTCCCGACGGCGGTGGTGGCCGCCATGGCGATGGCGTCGTGGTAGACCGTTCTCGCGCGATGAGCTTCGCCGGTTGATCGAGGCGTCGTGCGGGTTCGATCGCAAGGGCGCGAAGATGATGCGGGCGGACCTTGAGGCGGCCCGAAATCTTTGGCTGGCGGAGGACGCATCGCTTCGCGAGGAGCGCGAGAAAAGCGACTTCTTGAAGTATCGCGATCAGGACGGCCGTTTCGCCGATTTTCATTCGCTTCGCCACACGTTCATCACGAACCTGATCAAGGCGAACGTCTCGCCGAAGGTCGCTCAGACGCTGGCGCGCCACAGCGACATCCGCCTCACGATGGATATCTATACACACGTCGACCAGGACGAGCAGAAGGGTGCGATCGGCAAATTGCCGGGACTGGGGTAGCGCCGGATCTGGGGTAGCGGAGATATCAGCTCCGCGAGGCGAAGGCCGAGGGCTTCTAAGCGGGAACGAAGACGAGGAGGAATAGAGGGCGGCGACTCATTTCTATCGTCACGAAGTGGCCCTCTTGGCGAACACGACCACCGTCACCTCCAAGGACGATTCCAACTTCTGCAATTCGTCTTCCATGATGGCCTTGGCTCGCTCCTGGTTGAAGCCGCCCGACCCTGCTCCGATCAGCGGGAAGGCAATCGAATGGAAGCCGTGCTCAGAGGCGAGCTTCATGGCGTTGCGAACCGAATCCCTGATCGACTGCTCCGACGCTCGCCAGAGCATGTTGATCCCGGCGACGTGGATGATCCCCTTGAAGGGCAGTCGCCCAGCCGAGATCAGCACGGCCCTGCCCAGCGGAATCGAGCCGTGCTTTGCCAGTTCCTTGAAGGGGCCGGTGCCGCCACGCCGCTTGATCGCTCCTGAAACGCCCTGCGGTAACAGCAGCCACCAGGGGACGATGTTGCGATTCCAGGCGTTGACGATCACATCAACATCTTGATCCAGGAGGTCGCCTTGGACGATTGTCGGCTCCATGTCTACCACGTCCTTCCCGGCATTTCTGTTCGCTCGCAAGACAGTAACCGTTCACGGGGTGGTGGGATGTTTTTGAAGAAATGGTCTGGACTTCGTCG
>CAZWCE010000046.1:0-9338 GCA_964632505.1 uncultured Planctomycetaceae bacterium
TCCGGACGCACCTGAGCGATTTCCGTCGGCACCTGGAGGCGAAGAACAATTCCGACGTGCACATTCGCAAGACGGTTTCGCGGATCGAGAAGATCCTGGAATCTGGCGGATGGCGATCTATTCGCGAGGTCGAAGCGGGTTCCCTGGAGCGTTTCCTCGTGGAGCTTCGGCGATCCGGTCGCAGCCTGGAAACGAGCAACCATTACCTGCGGGCCGTCCAGCATTGGATGCGGTGGCTGGTGCGCTCGGAGCGTCTCGCCCGGAACCCGCTGGAGCGCATCCGCGTCGTCAACAGTCGGGTCGATCGGCGTCACGCGCGTCGGGCACTTTCGCCGGAGGAACTGCATCTACTGATCGAAACGGCGATGACCGGCCCGAGGATCGAGGGCATGATGGGACCAGATCGCGCGATGCTCTATCTCCTGGCGGCCTGGACCGGGCTACGTCGCGGGGAGCTCGGCAGTCTGACGAAGCGGTCGTTTCGGTTGGATGCGGACCCGCCGGTCGTCACGGTCGCGGCGGCTTACAGCAAGCGACGTCGCGAGGATCGCGTGCTGCTCCACACACAGGTGGTCGAGCGGTTGCGGCCTTGGCTGGATCGCCAGCCGGAAGGCGAACGACTCTTCCCGATCACCGCACATGGTAATGCCGCCCATGGGCGGAAGACGTCGAAGATGATGCGGCTCGATCTGGAGGCGGCACGCCGGAAATGGCTCGCCGAAGAAGGACATGAAAAGCCGAGCGACTTTTTAGCTTATCGGGACGTTTCCGGCAAGGTGGCCGATTTCCACAGTCTGCGTCATACGTTCATTACGAATTTAGCACGAAGCGGCGTTTCGCCGAAGGTCGCTCAGACACTGGCCCGGCACAGCGACATCCGCTTGACGATGGACACCTACACCCACGTCGGGCAAGACGAACAACTCGCCGCCATCGAGAGATTGCCGGGACTGGGATGATGGAGATATCAGCGGCGCGAGAGTTGAAGCCGCAGAAACCATCGTTACTCGGATCCGCTTCCTAACACGAGCAGTGTCAATCCGTTGGATCAGAGTCCGCGCTTCGGCGACCGGCGGCGGACGACGCATCGGTTCGAGAAAGCCGTTTCGGGCAGCCTCGATCCGACGCTCGAACGTCCGCCGCGAAAGACTCTTGTTGGAATGCTCGGCCAGGAAGCGAACTTCGCGGATCAGGTGGGCCATACAGAACTGCACGATCGCGTTGGCGTCGGCCATGTACTTCCGGTAGGCTGAAAAGTAGTCGCCGCCGATCACGCCGCCGAACGTTTCGCCGAGAAGTCGCCGCAGGCATCCACTGCCAAGTTGGGGGGAATGGGCTCACTTCGCACGCCCGACGTCACCCAAAGCGGAATGTCCCGGAGGGAAATCCGTCCAGAGTTCGAAGTCGTCATACCATTGGCAAAGCGGTCCCTTTTCATTCCACTCCATTCCATGGTAGTTCTTCATCGGCGACCAAAACTTGAGTTCAAGCGGGTTATCGGCATGCTGCGTGCGCCCGGTGAACCCATCCGGTCGAGTCTCCGCCGTATCCAATACGACTTGCTTGTTCACCGCGAAGTAGACCCGCCCCTTCGTGTCGTGCTTCTTCATATAGGCTTCCACAAGAAACCACTCACCAAACGGGACCTCAACTCCCGAATCATCGAAGGACCATTCTTTCTTGCGACACGGCTGAGGGTGCTCGCCGTTGATAACCCACCGAAAACGTGTAGCGTCTGCTTCACGGCGGATTCCGACGTTGATGCGGTAGTTGTTGGTTCCGGCGGGGCCCTCACCGGCCTCTCGGCACTTTTCCGCCGAGTACTTGATCCCGGAGTTGGGTTCCTTCCATTCCATGATCATATACCAAGGCGTCGATTTCTCGTTGGAAAGGCGGTCGGGCAGGTCCGCTTCCAGCTTCATCCAATACCGTGCGTAGCCTTGCTTGTAGTCGTGGGGGGGCTTTCGGCCGAAGAAACTGTACTCGTTCCTGCTCGTGCTTCCATGATCCGGATCGTCAGCAATGTTCCGCATGCAAAGGACATGCGACTCGATCCCCTTCGGTCCAGCCATCTTCGTAATCGAAGACGTCATGAAATCAGCCGAGTTCTTGTCGCGACTAACGAGGTACACGAACCGGGATGACTCGATCCACCCCGGAGTCGATTCCCAATCGGTGATCTGGTCACCGTCGCCCCCCGTGAGATCCCGCATGTCATCGGTGACCCGCACGGGCGGCTCAAAACCGCTTCGCAAGAGCAACCGCCCCTCCGCATGAACCGTGCTTCCCGTTACGGCAACGATGCCCAAGATCAGCCAAGTATCAATTCGCATTCCGAATCCTTGCCTGGAGTGTGAAAACGGTCGGAGGCCGATTTCGAAGCTTCGAGGGTTCGGATCTTGCCGCGCCGATTGAGAGTGGAAGATGCGTTTACTTCTCGTCCAACGACTTCAACTCGGCAATTGGAAAGTCGCGATAGCGCGCGGAGCGAATCCACATGTGCCGCAGTCCGATACGGCCTTCGGTGATGGGAGGCGCGGATGGCTCCTGCCGAGGCAGGGGACGAATCGATCGGCTTAAATGCGTTGCAATTTCGATTTGTGGATGTTCTCATTTCGGTACTTACCACGAAAATCCGTGAAGAGCCATACCAATAGAACTCCAACCTGATTGTTCACTTTCCAAAAACGAGTTGGATGCCGTTGACATCCTCCTGGTATCCTCCCTGGATTCCGATGACCGGGTATCCTTTGCCCTCGAGCATCACCGGCCCCCCACCGGTTTCCGTTCCGAACCATTCGCTGGTGTAGGTGTCGTTCGGATCGAGTCTGCCGTTGGCTTTCTTCTTCATGAAGATGACCTGGATGGCGTTAATTTTCAGCCCGGTTCGAACCGCGAGTCCCCCGACCGCATAGCCCCGCTTCGCCACGGCGTTGCCTTTCTGATCGATGCGTTCCTTGCCGTGAACCTCTCCCTTGACGTACTCTCCGTCGGCAGTCTGATAGAGAGGTTGCAGAGAACCGAGAAAACGGTCTCTTCCCATCCACAAACCGTAGGTCACCTGCAGACCGGTCATGATGGCACCCTCGGGAGCGATATCGCGGTAGGGGGTTCCGCGATCGTGTCCGACCGGCTTACTCATGCCCGCCACATCGGCCTTGTCGAGTTCCTCGCCTTCCGCCGGTTCGGCGATCGTGTTCTCGGCGCTGTCTCCCCCAGGAGCGTCTTCCGCGGTACCGCCTCCCCCGGAAGACGAGAACGCTTTCTCCTCGGTACCGGATGTTTCGACCTCGGTGGGGTCCTCTCCAATGTAGGCCAACTCGATGGAGCCGACTTCGCCGGAATCGAGCAGGTCGCCACGAATACCGACGAGGAAGCCCTTGGAGCCGTCCAGCGCGAACGGCGCACCGCCGGTGCTGTTGCCGATCCACCGCGATTGGATGAAATTCGAGCGAATAAGCTGCCCGTTTTCGAGCTTCATAAAGACCAGTTGGAGCCCGTCGAGATTTCGAGCCTTGCGAGCCTTGACGCCGCCGAGCACATAGCCCGGTTCGGCCATCACGCGGATCGTCTTCCCCTTCGCTTCTCCGAAACGCTCCCCGAGGACGTACCGATCGTTCACCTGGTAGACCGGCTGAAGCGAACCCACCACCGGAACATGGCTCCAACGCGACTCGGTGGCAATCAGGCCGACCAAGTAACCCCCGTTGGGGGCGAGCGACTGAAAATCGGGATCCTCGTCCGGTTCCTCCTCCTCGGTCAACCATAAGACCGACCAGGATGGATGGGAATGCAAAGGGAGCGATTGCTCGGGCGTTCCCAACTCCTCGAGATTCACTTCCGGAGAGTTTTGCTCGTTCGCGCCCTGATTCCCGAAGACCGAGGAGCCGTTCCCGGAGTCGTTCGAGGGACCTTGCCCTGAGGCATCGGCGACATGGCCCGAGGTGGCGGGTTTGCCTCCGCCGGGAGAATTGAGCAAATGGAAGGAGCTGATAAACTTCTCCGCCTTGTCGCGATCGGCTCCGACGGTACCGATGAAATACTCTCTTCCATCAACCACGAAGATGTTCAATCGTGTGTAGCCATCACCATCGGTTCCCTCGCCGCCCAAGGCGATTCCGGGGTATTTGCCGTCGAGCGTCATCGGCTCCTCTTGGTCGAGAGAGGAGAAATAGCGGCTGGCCGAGTCTTCCTTGATTTTGGTGAGTTGCTCCTGAGGGGACCCCGGTATGGTGATCGGCCGAATCCCCACCGAATACTCCCCGCCCATCAACTGATAATAATTAAAAAGAGTCACCGACCCTTGTTGCTCGCGGTCCGGCTTTCCAGGAAAAAGCGCGGCAAAATTGAAGGTCGGGCTTTCGAATTCCTTCGTGCCGCTTCGGACACTTCCCCCGGGATTGAAGACGCCACCGGTGATCGCCCCGACCGCACTGATGAAAAGAAAGAAGCAGCCCAGGGCGGCGAGAAAGATTCGGGAGCCGGTATCGCCGAAGATATCGCGGATGAAACGGTAGCGACGATCGAAGTAGATCCACTGCCAATTCAAGGCAGCCGCCAAAAAGAAGAAAATGGCGATCGGAATCATCAAAAGGGCGAAAAATGCCGGAGACATGTTTTCTCGGCCTCGGGCGAATAGTGTCAATACGTCGAATAGGTGCATTTCTTCAAAGAGCATCCACATCGATTCACCACCATTTCGAAAACGGGCCAAGACAGCATGCTTCAGGCTCCAGGAGCGGATTCCTCGAGCCACGGTTCGAAAGAGCAAGGTTGTTCATTTAAATGAAAGTAGTGTTCCTCGGATCCGATGATTCACCTGCGGAAGCGGTTTCCGGAGAGGACACATCCACACACGAATGATGCAACGTTGAATCAACATCCCTCGGGAGATGAATTAGAGAATCACTACTCAGCCGTGAGCGTCACAATCGATCCTTCGACAATTGTACATAGGCTCTTCAATGGCTGCAAGAATTCGCTTCAAAAATTCAAAAAAACATCTCTCAAGCATTTTGAAAATCGCGTTATTCACGTCGCACCCCGCCAAGCTCACTTTTATGATGCCCGATGAAGTGGGCATCGGTGCGAAAGAATCAGCAGAGTTGTGAGATCACCACGATCGGTCTTCTATTGGACGATTGCCGACTCCTCAATGACCTCGATCCCACAGAGAATCGGGGCTTGCTTCGATGCGCCTTCGGTCGGGATCAATGCGACGCGAAGATCATCCTTCGCTTTCACATCACGGAATTCGCGGATGACTGAGCGGCGAATCCCCCCGGCGGCCTGGACGATATCGAAGTCGGCCAACACTTCACGTCCCTGAATTCGAACCGAGAAAAGGCGCTGACCTTCCGCGATGGTTTCGGGCTCGGCGAACACCAGCCGGACACGGAATGTTCGATCCTCATCACCGCCTAAGGGAATGACGACATCCCGTACCCCCATGGCTCCCGATGCCGCGACCCAGAGGAGATCTTCACCTTCGTAGCGAATCGAATGATCGCGAAAAGTATCCAACGGATTCGGTTTCGTGACGACATCGGTATTGGGATAGGTATCGCCTTGCTTCACCGAGTCGCCATACTCCGGGATGGGATATTCGAGCCACAGGGTACCGTTCTCCGCCACGCGGTCGCCGGGGGCACCGAAATTGATTCCCACGCGTTCGATGGGAGCCGCCGGGTCGGGCGCGGCTCCGAGCGTCCATATTTCGACCCCGGGCATATGCACCATCGCCAGCGATGTCTGATTCGGATAACTGCAATTACAAGTTCGCGTATAGTCTGGAGCACTGAGCACGCCGTTGGCGGGAACCAGGTTGGAAGTGCATCCCGATTTGAATCCTCCCAAGTGTCCGATACCACCGTTACAGGTCAAGTCGTAGTAGGCGGCCGTTCCGGAACGGAAGGTCAGAAGGTTTTTGCAACCGATGATGTAATTGCACCCCTTTGCCCGAAGAAAATGCCAGGGGATCGTTTCTCCCGTCAGCCGGTGCTTGATCAGGACCTCTTTGCCGGTCTTCAATTCCAACGCATTCGACATGTTGTACTGGCTGTTCTGCATGTAGATTCTATCTTCCGAGAGGAGGTAAGGGCCATCGTCGATATCCTCTTGCTTGTCCCATAGAACGGCGCCGTCGTTGCTCCGGTAGGCGATGATGCGACCGGTCGGCTCGCCCGTGACCATGTCCGGCGATTTCCTTCCCGATTGGATGAGGATGCCCGTATTCCGCTCACAGGCGAGCCATGTGCCGAAGACATTCTCTTCGGTCGTCCAAACTTCGCGCCCATTTCGTACATCGAGTGCCAGTATTCGATAGGGTTCCTCGGCGGTGACACCATGCCGTCGCAACGCGTCTTCTTCGAGAGGAGGCATGCGATCGATGCAGTAGACCATGTCGCTGGCAACGATGATGCTGTTATGATGGAATCCAAATTCCGCAATCCGTTGCCATAGGACATCGCCTGTGTGGCGATCCAAAACGACGAGTTTTCTGCTGCACGTTTCATTCCAATTGTCCTCCCCGACAGGACGCTCATCAAAAACCCTCGGGTCGAGGGCAGCGATCAGGAGATTGTCCCAGATTGTCACCTGGGCAAAATCGCCGCCTTCCGGCAAACGAAAAGAAGCGAGCCTTCTGCCGGTTGCTGGGTCGAGTCGCAGGCACTCTTTGCCGTAGGCGATGTAAACACCATCCCGTGTCGTAGCGAAGTTGGAGCCGAGATGCCCCGCACCCGGTTCGTGCTCCTCGTTCTCGCGAAAAATAGGAAATTTGACATAATCGTGCCCCAGTCCGGGCAGCTCGGTCTCCCAGAGGATGCGCCCGGTATAGACGTCGAGAGCTCTCATCGAATCCGGCCCCTCGATAAACAGGCGCCCATCAACGACTTGTTCAGCGGGCCCGTGTCGGTGGCGCGGCAGGATCTTTTTGTTCGAAGAACCACCATACCACAAAAGCCCCAGAGGAGCTTTCACCAATTCGTCCTGCGACATGACGGTATTGGCGGTATCGGCATATTGATGGGTCCAATCTGCGGATCCAGGCAACGGGCCGACGCGCTTGAGAATGGCATGATCACCACGGACGATGACTTTTGCATGCGATGATTCGACCTTCGCGGCGGCCTCTTGCAAACGCTTCCGGTCATCTTCCGGCAGGCAGATCTTCCCGCCGTAAGGGCGAAGACTGTCAAACGCTTCGGAGATGAACTCCTCATCGTGGATCGCCGCGGATTCAGGATCTTCCGATACGATCAGATTGGCCAGATAGGGCGGCATTCCGGCTGAAATGATGTCACCATGGAGAATGCTCAGTCGCTCACGTGGGATATGTCGCCGGTCCCATTCGACGCGAAGCGATTCGACCTTTTCCGGGTTGGAATCGAGACAGATCACATGGATGGCGGGGTAATGTGCGGCCAATTGTTCCGCGAGTCCGCCACTTCCCACTCCAAGGACCAAGCAATAACCTTCCTTTTGACAAGTCGCTTCTGCCATCGCTTTGGCTTCGGTGGTCCAGGAATTCTCAGCAGCCCAGTCGGGAGTGAACGTCTTCAGCTCGGGTAGAGAAGCCTCCTTTTCGACATCTCCAAAACAATGGATGCGTCCCTCCTTGGTGACCACCATCAATTTCTCGCCTCCCGCGATCATGCATCTGGGAGTTCCTGAAACGACACCTTCCCAGACGACACGATAAGAATTGCCCAGATCTTTCAAGGCCACGACCCGATTGGGGCTACCAGCATAGACGACCTCGCCCGCTTTGCAGAACACTTCGGTATGCATCGGACCGACATATCGCCATTTTTCGGAGAAATCGCCGGCATCTCGGGCGAGGATCCCACTTGGCCCGGGATCATTGACTTCTTGAACAAGAGATTCATAGAACGTTTTTTCCGTCAGTACCGCACCGTCGAGCATCGGTCGTTCCACTTCCCCGCTTTCCAGTTGAAACAAAACGCAACTGCCCTGCCAATAGTCGCCGAGAACCGCGGCATGCGAAGTCCCGTTTCTATTGTTTTCGCCCAGGTGGAAATACTCCAGACGGCCCGTTTTCCGATCCAACACGGCCCCGACCGCACGACCGTTCGGGACGATCATCTTCTCGTCACCGATGGCGAGATAGCCCTGGGGCGCCAGCGCGCTGAACGACCATGCTCCACTGTGGGGCGATCGCATGAAATTGAAGGCACTTTCATCGTTCACCCACACTTGTTCACCAGTCTCGGCATCCAGCGCATAGACGAACGTCCCCATGAAAGGCCAGATCCCCGCAGCAAAATAGACTTTCCCATCGAACACGGCCGGTCCGCCACGTGCGGGCCACATCGATCCGAGTCGTTTGTTTCCGATGACCTTGTGGTTGGCCGGAGCGCCTCGAAATTTCCACAACATGGATCCACTGGCTGCGTCGAGACAATAGAGATAACCATCATCTGAGGTGAAATAGACTTTGTTGTCCCAAGCGGCCGGCGCGAAGCGGATGGGAGCCTCGGCATAAAAATGCCACTGCTCCATGCCCGTTTCCAGATCATAAGCGCGAAGGGAGTCGTCTCGAGAGGAACCTACGAACATGGTGTCTCTTAGAATGATCGGTGAATAAGCGATGTCGAAAGTCATTCTTCGCTGGCGTCCGTCGGTGACATCCATGTCCTCGGTTCCGGTGACGGCGCCATCACCAGGAGGCCAGGCCGGTGCGAGTTTGGGTAAATCGAGTTTCCACTGCAACTGGAGTGATTCGGGCAGAGCTTCGGAAGTGGCAGCCGTACGCCCCGGGTTGCAACGCCACATGGGCCAATCTTGTGCCAAACAAGGTGATGCGAAGATGAAGATTGTGAAAAGAATAAGCAGGCGATTGTTGCAATACAGCGTTCGGATGCGCATGGTAGTAATCCTTAAGATAAGGTCTTATTGGCTATCAATTCATTTTGACGATCGAAGGTACACCGCAATACACCGGCAAGAGAGGTGATGACTCCGGGGGCCGATTCCCCATGTACGAGAGAATCTCGACAACCCGCACTCAAAGGGCGATGGTATTGAGGTTTCGTCACCGAGGCTTCGCAGTATGAATTGAAGATCTACCATCGATTCCGTTCAGGTCAATGGTCTTCCATGAAAAGTCCTGAAATGTTAATGGAAATAAACCAGCCCTCTAATACATGCCTAGCGCAACCCTGACGAAACCGAACATTATAGGGCGCTGCTACACAAATGAACCGAAAATGTGCATCGGTAGATGCGGCCCCGAGGGAGGCAAGATTCTGACCAAGAGTGCACTAACCCTCAAACAAGCGAATGGGGGATGGTAAAAGTCGGTGTCGGTTTAGAAA
>CAZWCE010000047.1:0-9057 GCA_964632505.1 uncultured Planctomycetaceae bacterium
CTACGCCAATCAATCAAAATCAACCAGCCCCAGCCACTAAAATGTCGGAAGAACCTCAAAAGAAGGCGAACGACTGATCCAGATCTCGGATTCACTTCTCTCGATCTCCTCCGTTTCCCGACCGCATTCCCGTAAACCCTGTAACTTAAATCTGCCGGGATGGTTTCGTTTCGTTCTCTTCTTCTCTTCTTGATTCCTCGTTCCGTGTGTGGTAGTTTGAGACGTGTCGAGCCACCGGAACGCGAACTCGGTTCATTTCCACGTTCTCACGGAATCGATGCCGGCTTTCCGGTCTTCCGCCGGCTCATTCTCATTGCTTGTTCTTTTTACTTATCGAATTCGTTCTTGGTCGAACCGGGAGAGATGGTGAGACCAGGGGCAACCGCGATCGGAGTCATGAAATGAAAAGCATCTCTTTCTCATGCAGTCTCATCTGTTCGCTTTTTTTCTTTTTTCCGGCGAGCGCTTCGGTAGTTGGCGGCGAAAATCTTGCCGATGGCGGCATTTTCGTCCGTATTGGATGCGAGGATGCGGAAGCCTTGATCGATCTGAAAACCGACAGCAATATCGTCCATGGGTTGGATACGGACATCGGCGACGTCATAGCTGCCCGCAAGACGCTTGCCGCGGTCGGACGATACGGCCCGATTTCCGTCTCTCATTTCGACGGGAAGCATCTTCCCTATATCGCCGATACGATCAACCTTCTAATCGTCGATGATGATAGCCGCCTCGCCAAGGAAGAGATATTGCGGGTGCTTTGCCCGAAGGGAATCGCCTATCGGGGTGGAGAAAAACTGGTGAAACCTCTCCCGGGCAATACGTCCGACTGGGGACAATTCCTCTATGATGCCTCCGGTAACGCGGTGTCGCCCGATACGGCCGTCGACGTTCCCTACCATATTCAATGGGAAGGTGGCCCCAAATGGACGCGGAGCCACGACCGGCTCTCGTCGTTGAATTCGCTGGTGTCCAGCGACGGAAAAATTTTCTATGTTTACGATGAAGGGATGATCGAGGACTTCTACTACCCGGCCCAATGGAAGATGATCTGCAGAGACGCCTACAACGGCGTGATCCTCTGGAAACGCGACGTGAAGAAGTGGGAAGATCATTGGCGGGCGTTCCGGTCGGGTCCGACGCAGTTGAACCGGCGCATCGTGGCGGCCGGTGAAAAAGTGTATGCCTCGCTCGGTATCGGTGAACCGGTACAGGTGATCGACGCGGCGAACGGCAAAACGATTCGTACGCTGAAAGGGACGGAGGGAACGGAGGAAATCATCCACCACGACGGCATCCTCTATCTCGTCATTCTTCCTTTCGATGGAAAACCGAGAGATTATCAGTCGATGTACCGGCAGGGAAAACGGCCGGGGCTCCAGAAGAAGCTCATGGCGGTGGATCCGACTTCAGGCGAAATCTTGTGGGAAAAAATGGACCAAGACACCCTCGGTATTTTGCCGGTCACGCTGATCGCCGACCAGAACCGGGTGTATTATCAATCGAGGAATTGCATCCTCGCTCTCGACAACCAGAGTGGCAAGCAGGTCTGGAAATCCCTTCGCCGCTCGGCCGAAAGCAGACCTTCGAATTTTTCACCCGCCTTGGTCGTCTATGAAGATGTCGTGCTTTCGGTCGACAATCTTCCGGAAGCGCCCAAGGGAAAGAACAACGAGGGGGCGGTGAAACTGGTGGAACAGGAGAACATCGTCTGGAGTTTTTCGCCATCGGCCAGCAACATCCCCGGAGAACTGGTCGCATTCTCGGCGGATACGGGAGAACGATTGTGGACCACCGATGCCAGGGCCGCCTACGGTGCCCAGATGGACTGTTTCGTCGTGAATGATCTCGTTTACGTCGGGCAGGCCCCCAGGAGGCATACGGCCGACTTCACGAAAGCCTATGACGTGCATACCGGGGAAATCAAGAGGGAACTCGATACCGCCTCCGCCTTCACCAGAACGCACCATCATCGCTGCTGGAGAAACAAAGCGACCGAAAACTATATTCTCATGGGGAGGACCGGCGTGGAGCTGATCAGCTATGACGGTTCGCTCGCCATGCAGAACGCCTTCACGCGAGGCAATTGCGAATACGGCATCATGCCCGCCAATGGGCTCATCTACGTGCCGCCCCATTCCTGCGGTTGTTATATCCAGATCAAGGTGAGCGGCTTCTTCGCCTATTCGCCGAAAAACAAGTCTCCACTCGCCGGACAGACGCCGAAAAACGTTCATGTGAAAGGGAAGGCCTTCGAGGACCTTGCTCCCTCCAGGGAGAGAGTTTCGCAAAACGACTGGTCGACCTATCGGCACGATGCGTTGCGCAGCGGCAGCAGCCCGTCGACCGTATCGGCCGAACTCGATCCGGTATGGAAGGTCCAGTTCCCGGGAGAGGTGAGCAGTCCCGTCATTGCCGAGGGGACCGTCTATCTCGCGGCCGAAGATGCCCACTCCCTTTATGCCGTTGACCAAGATAGCGGAAAGACCCGATGGACTTTCCATGCCGGAGCAAGAATCGATTCACCACCGACCGTCGTCGGCAATGCGGTGTACTTCGGTTCACGCGACGGCTGGGTCTACGCTCTCGTGGCCGAAACGGGTGAACTTGCCTGGAAGTTTCGGGCCGCGAAATCGGACCGCATGCACTGTGTGTATGGCCAACTGGAGTCGGTGTGGCCGGTTCACGGTTCGGTGTTGGCGCTCGATGGAACGATCTATTTCGCCGCGGGAAAGTCGAGCTATTTGGATGACGGCCTCTACCTCTATCAGCTCGATGCCCGGACCGGCCAAAAACTCATGGAAAAGAAATTTTACTCCAGAGACCCCGTCACGGGCGATCAAGTTCCCAACGCCGGACATCATCTCCCGGGTGCCCTGAATGACATTCTCGCCAGTGACGGCCAAACCCTTTTCCTGCGCGATTTTCAACTTCATCTCGACAGCATTCCCGATAAGCACACCATCATGGGCAAATTGCCCGAGAAGATGAAACTCCATGTTCACAATACGGCCGGCTATCTGGACGAAACATGGGCGCATCGCACCTATTGGTACTACGGCACGAAGATGGATTCGGCTTATGGGGGATGGGCGCGGGCCGGGAGAAGGAATTATTCCGGACGCCTGATGGTCCGCGATGGAGATCAATTGTATGGATATGGCAGAAGGAAGCGAGACAACGATTTCAGGGCCGCGCCGGCATTGGGCTTTTACGGCATACGCGACACCCATCTGTTCTGCGCCCCGGCGAAGGTTCCCTCGAAGAGCACCTCGGGAAAGAGGAATAAACGCTCCGCGGCCAACCTGGAATATACGTGGTCGCTTCCTTGCGATCTGCATGTCAGGGCCATGGCGCTGGCGGGAGACAACGTTCTCGTCGCCGGAACCAAAGATATTCTCCGAACCGAGAATATGACTCGATCGGCGATCGATCGGCAGGCCGAACTTCTGGAAAGCGACAAGGAACAATACTTCCAGGTCTATTCCAAAGAGAACGGCAAGCTGCTCGCCGAAATCGAACTTGATGCCAAGCCGGCCTTCGACGGATTGGCCGTCGCCCGGGGCAAGGTTTTCATCTCCACCGAATCGGGAGAACTGATCTGCCTGGGTCCGAGCAAGTAAGGCTTTTTCCATTTTCCAGGTTCCATGATGACCGATTCGAACCACTCCCAGCAAGTCCCCACGGAAAAACCCGACGACCAGAAAACGAAGCCGGGCTGTTTTCGGAACTGCCTGGTCGCCGGCGTGCTGCTCTTTCTTATGTTTTTTCTCTTCATCTGGAGCATGTTTTTGCGGCATCGGCCGCTGCAGATCTCCGAGGAGACGACCTACATCACCGAGCCGCTCAAGTCGAACGGAATGCAGGTCGATTATTTCAAGGCGCTCGAAGAGCGCAATCATTCTCCCAGCATGAAGACCGATCGGAACGGCTTCCGGCTCATCGCTCGGGCCCTCGGTCCGGCGGTCTGCGAGAATGCCGATCCGTTGCTTTGTCGTAAGGTCTTCGCGAAACTCGATCTGCCGATCAGCGCCGAACCGACGATGACCTATCAATCTCCCTGGGAATACCTGGAGGAATATCTCGAGGAGCATGATGTCGAGGACAAACAATACTGGTACGAGATGAGGGTTCAGGCCATACATACCCCTTGGACATTGGACGATCTCCCGATGATGGAAACCTGGCTGAAGGAGAACGGACCTTTCCTCGACTTCCTCGGCGAAGCGGTTCAAAAGCCGGAGTTTCTTTTTCCGATGGCCCGCTCGAGCGAACAGGAATTGCTGTTCAACTTTTCCAGTCCTCATTTGGGATTCATTCGCGGTTCTGTGGAAGATGGGCTCTCTGTCCGCGCCCATTATCGTATCGGCACCGGCAATCTCGACGGCGCGATCGACGACATCCTCATATTGCATCGACTCGGGCGCCACCTTCTCAGCTCTGCCCATACTCACCCCTGGACTGCGATCAGCGGGAGGATCTTTGCAACACGGGCTTTTGGAATCGGTATCGCGGGGGCGAGGAAATATCCGCCGACAGCCGAGCAACTGCGACGTCTTCGCGATCAGTGGCACGACGCCCCGCGGAGAATCGATCTCCAGGAAACCCCTCTTCCAGCCCGATTTGCCGTACTCGATATCGGGCAGCATTTAGCCGCGGGAGAATCCCCGAAAGAGTTTCTAGATTCTATCTACGCATGTGTTCCCACTTATGCCGAATACCCGATCGAAAGGATCGGATGCGATTGGAATCTCGTCATGAAACGGTTGAACGACCATTTCGACCGCGACTTCAACCAAGAAGAGTGGGACAACTCCGACCGTTCGCCCGTGAGGGAACTTCTCCACCCCCAAACACGTTCGATTCTCTACGCCGATATGATTTTTAATACTTTATTTGATACATATGGGGCGTTCGCCAAAACCGCATTTCAGGAACAAGGGTGCTTGGAGAACCTCCACCAGATTGCCCTGGCGATGTTGCTCTACGAGCGTGAGCACGGCACACTGCCGCCCGCCTGGACCGAAGATGCCGACGGCGATCGGCTCCATAGCTGGCGTGTGTTGCTGCTTCCGTATCTCAACCAAGAGGAACTGTACGAGAAGATTCGCCTCGACGAGCCCTGGGACAGCGAACACAACCGCCGGTTTCACCAGGCCGATATTGCGTTTTATCAATGTCCCTCTTCGGAATTCGATCCCGGAGAGACGACCTACTCGGTCGTCGTCGGCGACAAGACCGCTTTCGGCGGCGCCCGGCCACGGAAGCTCCTAGAAATCGGAACGTACTATTTCAATACGATTCTGGTGGTGGAAGCGAACCGGGCCGACCCTTGGATGTCGCCCGAGACCGCCATCGCGGCCGAGACCGCCGATGTCGAAGGCATTCACTCCTTCCTTTCCGAGGAAACGGCCTCTTCGGCGATCACGAAGAAAACCGTCGGTAATGCACACAATTACGCACCTCATGCAGCCATCTCCAATGGTAGCGCCGTCGACTGGTTGAATGAGGGAGAGCTTCGTCAATATCTGCAAGGGACGCTCGACCCCTCTCTTCCCCCGGAGTGACGCTCCCTCGGTAATCGCGTCATCCATCGCGTTCGTCCATCGGGGCGTCATCCGAACCATCTTCCAGAAACTCCGGCGTCGTCACTTCTTCTGTGGGGGAGATGTCGAAGTACTTCTTGGGCACGTGTCCCGGCATGGAGAAGGTGCTTCCTTGTTTGCCATGGAGCTTTTCTCGAGTCGGGCGGATTGTCGCTCGTAGCCTAGATGTTAGTGGGCATTGGGATCGACAGTACAATGTGACGATTCGTATAGGCCAATCTGCTGAAAAGGAATTGGTTTAAACGGCATCGCTTGCTGCGCGGGCGTCGTTTGTAATAGCGCCAGGTCAGGGTTCATGAGTTTTCTCAGTCCCGGATCGATGCCGTCGAATTCATGGTTTTCGAACAGCTCGATATGTACCGAACGCGTCGTGACCGGGCCGCTGTTGTAGAAGACGTTTCTCCAGAGATGATTGATGCCCGGCTCGTCCATCATCGTCGCGATTTGGGGATAACGCTCCAAATACAGGTCGTTTTGGATGATACCGGAATGGGGCTTGCCGGCTCGAAGCTCTTTCCAGACGGCGTTGCCGCCTCGCCATCCGCCGGTGAGACCCTGCTTGCACTCGACAAATAAGTTATTGTCGATGATGTTATCGCGGCCCGAGTTGATCTGAATCGCTCCAAAGTTGCCGGCGCCGCACTGGCGAAAGACATTGCCGTAAACCACCATTCCGCTGATCGCATCATCGAAACGGATCGCCGCCTGCCCATGGACTTCGGCTCCGCCGTCCGTCTTGCCGATTTGGTGGAAGTAGTTGTGCCGAAATACCACGCCCCGATAGGTCGGATTGCGAAACATGTCAATCGCTCCCTGATCGTCCGATTCCTTCACCATGGAGTGGATTTCATTGAACTCGATCGTGTGATCGTTTCCTTCAATGCGCATGGCGCTACTCGGTCCGTCGAACATCAGGTTATGCGCCACGCGATTGCCGACCCCTTCGAGCCGAATCGCCGGAGTGTAGGTTCGGTCAATGCGTCCGAAGTCGTTGATCCTGCAGTTTTCGACGACATGCCCGCCTGGCGCAAGGGTTTGGCGATCCCCGCCCGAGACGAGCATCGCCGATCGCCCGATTCGGTTCACATCCAGGCCGATGGCACGGTTGTTCGTGCCGCCGCGGATGATGAATCCATCCCCCGCGAATCGACGGATCGTCCAGCCGACGAACCAGCAGTCATGGCACGAAGCGGCTTCGACCGCCAATGAACGCCCAAGGTCCAAGGTGATCCCTCGGACCTGAACATGCGACACATCCGACATGATGATCATCGGCGAGGAAAGCATGCCGATCTCCGCCTCGAACGGACGTTCTTCAGAAGGTGGGTAAAAATACAGTATACCGCTATTTCGGTCCAGGTACCATTCCCCCGGCATGTCGATCTCTTCCAGCAGATTGAACGCGTAGTATTGGATGCCCTGGCGCGTGTCCATTCCCGTACCACCGTAGCGATAGGGGGTGGCGGTGGTAATCGTCTTCTTCACCGGGTCGATTTCGGCGATCTCGATCGTGCCGTCCGCCCAGAGGAATTTGAAATAGCCAAAGAGCCACGCATCCTTCACGCCCACCCAACGCTCGTGTCGGTCGGACAAGTATTCAAAGACGGAAGGCGTGTTGTCTTGGGGAGAGCCGGGCTGAAGGAGTTGCCCGATCCCAACAAATCCCTGGTTGGGCCAGCGAGCAAGGGGCATCGCTTCTCCGTCGACGAACAGTTCGAGCGCCGGGGGGGCGTTGCCTTGTCCGAAGCCACGGACCTTCAATTCGCCGTAGTCGTCGATGCCGAGCGATTTCAGATCACACCGCAACACCTTGCCTCGTGACTCGGCCGGGAGGCGTTGGAGAATCGTTCGGTCTGTCACCTCGGTGAACCCGCTGAGTTGATGACCACCGTAAAAGACAACCGTGTCCCTTTCCGCCGCTCGGTAGACGACAGGTGCATCCGCGGTACCGGAATCCTCGGTCGAGAGCTGAAGGGGTTCGCTGATGGAATACCGGCCGGGCAAGATCGTCACGGCGATCGGTCCCTCGATTCCTTTGGACTTCAGCTTGCGCACTTCGTCACGGGCACGAGTGAGCGTTGCAAACGGTTCTTGGCGCGTTCCCGGATTCCCATCTTTGCCGTCCACGCCAACGAAAAGCTCCGCCACAAAAGCATCGATCGTCGGCACGTCGGTTCTCGATGCTTCGGGGTCGCGCAGCGGCTTGCCATTCACAAAACGCTGGAGTTCCTCAATTCTTTGGCGTGCCTCTTCTCGGTGGATGCCGGGATAAGCGGTCGTATCGGCGATGGTTTCATAGACCGCGATCGCTGCAGTCAAGTCCTTTTCGGCCAAGTGGCTTTGCGCGATTCTCAGATGCGCATAGCTGCGGAAATGGGGCGGGGCATGATCCGAGTCCATTACGCTGCGGGCAAGGCGACGCACTTCATTCATGGCGTCCCGCTTCCAGGCCGTCCGGATCTCGTCTAGAAGACCGAGCAGTCGCTGATTTTCTCGCTCCTTTGCCAGTGCCGGAGAATCCACCGGCTGAAATGTTGGCCTGAGCCTTTTGTAATCCGTTAGCACGGATTCCGCTGAAAGAGCCGAGCGGTAGAGGGTTACCTCATCCACCAAGCCGATGTAGTTGTGCCAACTGCTGCCGATCGTCAAATTGCCGTTTGCGTTGAAGTCGGTGTTGAACTCCTCTGGAATCGCCGAGTCGCCAACGAGAACGCCATTAAGGTAGAGCCGTATCATTCGGGCGGAGCGATCACACACCACGGCCAGATGGTTCCACGCATCCTTGGCTAAAGGAAACCGGGACAGGACGCCCATGTACTGATTGCGTCCTTCGGTGTCCTGGTACGGCAGCGCGACATTGACGAGGCCCGTATTTCGAATATCGACGACGAATTGTGTTTCAGGATAACCTCCATAGGAGACAATGCGTCGTTGATTCTGTGGGCCTTCGTAATCAAACCGCTGAGGCATGAGCATGGCCATGATGGTCCAGGATTGGACGCCCAACCGCCTTTCTTCGGGCAATGATATCGACACCAGCCGCTTGGAATCGCCATTCATCTTCACGGCTTGCCCGGCAGGGGAGTCGACCAACTCGGCTGTGAGCTTTGCATTCAGCCCGTTCCCGGAGTGATCCCGAACGGCGGAGTTTTCTACGGCGTCGAAAGTCCAGTGCAGAAGCGGTCGCTCGGCCGCAATGGCTGGAGCAGCATAAGTGAACACGAGAAGAACCAAACAAGGAAGACCAATGTCAGTTCGCGTCATGGGATGTCTCCGAGGTTTCTTGAGGAAGAGAATCGCAGGAGGGAAAGTGGGAATTGAACTAGCGGTTAGTATCGAGTGTGGTGTGTCCATTATAGATGAAAGGGACACCCAAAACTACAGGGCACCCGATCGTGGGTGTAGCTGCTCAGGGGTTGCGCGAAGATGGGTTATCTGGCATAATGGCGGA
>CAZWCE010000048.1:0-8896 GCA_964632505.1 uncultured Planctomycetaceae bacterium
ACGAAGTCCAGACCATTTCTTCAAAAACATCCCACCACCCCGTGAACGGTTACCAGTTAAATCAACATCGGAGAATGAAGGTAGGTATTCCTTTTCTGGCTTATTGGATATTAGGGACGTATTTGTACTATTATTTTCGTTGCTATTTGACCATAAAAATGGAATCGCTAGCAATAGAAGACCAACTAACGATCCTGCAGCAATGAGGGGAATCCTATATTGATTGAGAAAATATTTTCCTTGTTTATATTTTGCAGACTTTGAATGTTCACCTGAGCGATTACTTGCTAGCTGAGGACTTTTATTGTCATGTAACTTTCTTTCTAGCTTCTCCCTTATTTTTTTTGCCCGCAGATCTTCTGGTGAAAGTTCGAGAAATCGATCCAGGTTACGCATTAGTTCAGAAGTGTAGTATTTGCCAAGTACTTGCTTTTCGATTTTCTGTTTTAGCTCTCGAATCTCGTTTAACAATTTCAATGACTGCTTAAGCAGCGTAGTATCTTCTTCTGAACGCCAGGGCTCGGGAATCCGCTGTAAACGTCGCGCTGCCGCCTTGTAATTATGCTGTTCGAACGCCTTGACTGATTCTTTCCTGAGTCTCTCCACATTTTCAGCGATCAGTCCCTGTTCTTTTTCATACTTCGGCAGCGCTTCCTCGGCCCATTTTTTGTGTGCTTCAAGCCTTGGATGTTTTTCCTGAACCATTTCCCGTAGGCGGTCGATCGCACTATCGAAGTCGTAGTTTCCTCGAAGATCACGGATCTGTTGGCGAGCAGCAGTGTATTTCTTCTCTTGATTTTCAAGATATTCTTCAATGTTGAAGCCACACTGACCACAGAAATCGATCCCGCGATCTCCAGGTTCTTTACATTTCGGACATGGGTCTTCTATAACAAGTTTTGTGCTGCATTTCACGCAGAAACGATGTTCTGAATCATTTTCAAAATGGCATGAGGGACATAGTTGTATTCGTGACGCTTCGATGTGCAGAAAAGAAAGTGCCTCGGAAAGTTTCCTCTTAAAGGCTTTTACAGATTCATAACGGTGTTGAGGATCTGAATGCAAAGCCACTTGAAGGATATCATGAATCGATTTAGGTAATAATTTTAGATTGATTGCACCTCGTGGTGACTGACCTGTCACCATGTGATAGAACGTCGCCGCCAGGGACCATTGGTCACTGGTCGTATCCGTCGATTTGGCGTTCTCAAACTGCTCCGGAGCCATGTAATCCGGCGTGCCCAGCGTCGAGCCGTCCTTGGTCAGCGAAGTCTCTTCCTCCTCGACTTCCACATGCGCCAGACCAAAGTCGGTCAACTTCGGTACGCCGATCTCGGTCAGAAGAATATTCGCCGGTTTGATGTCGCGATGCAGAGTACCGCTATCATGAGCTTGGGATAGTGCATCGGCTACTTGAGAAATCAGCTCCACCGCCTCCTCGATCTCCAGCTTGCCCTTTTCGCGAATCAGTTGGAGGAGGTCCCCACCGTCGATATATTCCATCACCAGATAGGCACCTTCAGCATCGCGACCGAAGTCAAAGATCTGCACCGTGTTCGGGTGATTCAGCTGAGCGACCGCTCTGGCTTCGTTCAGAAAACGCCGGTTGGCCCGATTGCTTTTCGCCCGGTCTTCCTGGATCCGCTTGATCGCCACCGTGCGGCCCAATTGACGGTCCACCGCTTTCCAGACGCGTCCCATGCCGCCGCTACCGATCTCGGCCTGCAGTTCGTAGCGGCTCTCCAAGGGACGCTCATCCCCCGTTTCGACCGTCTCCTCTCCGAACGCTTCGGCATCACTTGAATCGAAGCTGCTCAATCCGGCCGATTGGTTGCTCCTGTAGGTCGGAATGCCCTCCATCGAAACGTTCTCATCAATACTGTGTACTTGAGCTGGATTGTTGAAATGTCTATTTCTCTTTTTATTTTGGTCAGACATGAATATCCTTTCAGAAATAAATCAGTTTACGACTGGACTCGCATTTGCTCCCAACGATCCAAACAATAGCCGTTCCAATAAAAACCCAGCCCTGTTTCCAGGAGCACAACGACCCAGAGCCATGAACCGGTCAGCGGAACCAACTGCCATGCGAGCAGGCAATCTCCGGCGGTTAACGTCAACAAGGCCATCAAGTTCCATGTATTGCTCTGCTGATTCAGAATCCCTTGAAGGAGCCGAAAAAGAACGACGGGCGTCATGAGGATCACGAGATTGATCAACAGGAGTCTCGCCAGCACTTTGCCGATCCGATCGGAAAAAATCGCCTCGGAACGATTCCCGGACACCGACTTTTCCGTATCGATCGAACGCGACCAGAGAACTTGCCCCTTGGGATCCTGTAATTCCAGATCTATTTTCAGTAAGGGGTGAGGACTTTTCAGATCCCGAGCCACCACGTTCCCCGTCAACACCGCTTCCGCTCCCCATTCCTCGATCATCTCTTCGCGCTGCTCGGCCGACAGCGGCGATCTATTGTTCGAGAGTTTCCCCAACCAGGGAAGCTCCTGTTCGTCGGGAACCTGCCACCGATTTTGGCTCCGGATCGCTTGACGCAGGCGATGCCGCACCAAATAGTTATCCGTTTGGTCTACTAATATATCTCCTTCAAAGTGGTCGATCAAGAGTTTGTTGGAATCCTTCTCCGCCGGGGCGGGAATTTCTTCCGCCATTTGTCGGACGATGCGGTCCGCCTTTTCCAATAGCTCGGGACCCACCGGGTAAGGCTCCGGCTGAGAGGAATACAGGTACCATCCCAACAGAAGGATCAAAGCCAACATGACCGTTTGGATCGGGACAAATCGCATCAAACGGAAAAGAGCGCTTCCGGTAGCGGTCACCATATTTGCAATCAGAATCACCATGATCGACGCCTTTGAAACAAAACGGTCGGATTGTCCTTGTTTTTCCGGAAATTATTCTCGCCCCCCCCCCCCGCGTGAAGCGAAAGAGCCCTTCGCCGCGACATCGGGCCAAGCCAAACGTGGTGGCCAAAAAGGGCTATCCTCCTCGGAGTTCCCGTTCGATCTCCATTTCCGAAGTCGCTCCGGGCTCTCTGATTTTGTTCTGGTATTCAAGTTCATCGTTGATGAACTGATCGAATGCGGTATCGGAAAGGCTTTCCGGAGACATCTCCTGGATTCGGGAATCGAAGTGCTCCATGGCATCCTCCATCACTTCGCCGGTTCGCTCCACTTGATGGATTCCCTTATCGAACTCCTGCATCGTTCGGCTCATATCCACATCCTTGGTCGCATCCTGCATCGTCAAGGAAAAATCGCGGACCGCCGTGGCGAAGCCTTTCATGCCGTCGGCCATGCGTGCATCCTGGAGCATCATTTTGACATGCAACCGCATCCGCTGAGAGAGACGCAATCGCGCCATCGATTGACGATAACGGACCTTGATCTGGTTGAACTGGAGATCGTCTTCAATGCGACGCGCTTCCATCGCCAGCTTCTTCAGCTCTTCCAGGTTCTTGTTGATTTCCCGCTCGCGGCGTTGCGTTTCGCGAACAAATTGTTTCATCCGTTCTTCTCGCTCTCGGCGACGGGTAGACGATGATTTGAATAGGTTTTTGAAAGGCATACGTGGTCACCTCGACGTTCGAGTGATTGCTGCATCATTCTTCGGGAATGTCTGCATTCCGGTAATCGATCTCCATGGGGGAGAACCGATGCACCTTCGCGTCGATGCGGATGCCCGCGTCTTCGTAACAAAGGTCCATGTCCTGCGCACAACATATCCGCATGCTGCCGGTCGCTTCCGAATTCTGGATTCCGGCGAACAGTTCACCGATGAGGAAGAGACGTCCGTTCTGTTGGTCGACCGTCACCGTCAAGGGCGGAGCTCCGGCATACTTCTTTTGATATTCCACCGGTCGGACGACCTCCCATTTCCCGCCGACATCCTTGAGAATCACTCCCCGGCGAAGCCAGACGTGCTGCTCTTTGGGACCACGGGCATCGAACTGTTGATAATCTTCCAATTGCAAAATGACGGCTCCAAGGGTCCGCTTTTCTTGCTCACCATCGCTTAGAATCCGGCAACGAAGGTTGACTCCGCCGTTGCGGTCCTCCATGTCCTTCCCAAATCGCAAGACGCAGTGGTGATCGGGGAGACGCTCCTCGGTTCCCGGCTCGATCGTCTTGAGGAGGCTGTCCGGATCCGCACTGGCATACACCATCACCGGACGGGTGCCCTCTCGGACGGAACAGGCCAGGTACTCTCCCCCATGCTCGGAAGCGCGACAGACCAAATTCGCTGCTCGGCGACTGACATACCAGGTGGATCGCACATTCGCCATCAGTTGGCGATGCTCACTCGGAACGCGTTTGCCCGCCTTCTGGCGTTTTTCCCAGTGCTTGATATATCTCTTCCAGAGACTCCCTTGCACCAGAGGACTGTAACAGGTCTGGCAATCGACATCTTTAGCGATTTTTCCACGGCCCAATCGGATCGGTAGCGAGTTTCCTTCCGAGCATTTTTGCCAGGCATGGACGTGGAGCGATTTTCCGTTCGTTCGCGCGAGGGTGAGATCGGAGTAGAGGATCATCCCGGCCCGCGTTCGTCCATTGAGCTGGATCGCCTCCTTTTCGGTCGCTTCTCCGTCCTCCGAAAAGAGATTGCCGAACTGCATCACCCCTTCCTCATTGACGATCTCGAGTTCCTTCGTTTTTCCGAGAAGGTTCCGCAGTTCGGCACCGCGCAATTGCGTCATGCCGCTGGTATTGACGATGCGAATCGTTTTTTCACCGACATCATTCTCCTCGGTCTTTAAGACGATATCCTCGGTTTCATAGCAGTAGGGAGTGTAAATGACGGTGCTGGAGGTCCGGTCGCGGGAAGGGGCCAGGTAGTCGACCGAGAGCCGAATGGTGGTCGATTGCGGCAATCCTCGGAGCGGAATCGTGAAAGCGCCCGTATCATGAAGAGGCGAGGCATTCCCCTTGTCTCCGTCTTCTTCGTCCAGGGAGTATCGAATCCGATAAGGCCGCTCGCATTCACCGGTTTCAATCTGATGCGGAACGACCAAACCGCGAATCATCCAGAGTGGTTCCGCGTTGGAACGGCCGTGTTGCTTAATTGTTTGTATGACAATTTGCATGGAATTCTTTTTCCAAGGGGAATAGGTGACCGAGAAAGAAATTCAAAAGAAATGAAATCGGACGATTCCAACAACCGAGCGGCCTACGATATCATTTTCTATCCTGCCCATGATCTACATAAGATCAGGGTTCGAGCTGGTTTCCGCATGCGGCACAGAATTTGGCCCCCTCTTCGACCGTCCGTCCACAGGTAACGCAGAGACGCCCTTTCGGCGTGGATTCTTCCGAACGACTCTTCTCGGAAGCGGGATTCCTGGGAGCCCCCATCGCCTGACCGGCGAGACTGGCCAGGGTGTCGAAGGCATGGCGTTGATCCCCATCCTGTTTCAATCGCTCCCTTTCGAGCACTTCGCGGATCGACAACTCTCGTTCGACATCCTTTTTCGCGACCGTTTTGTCATGATCCAGCTCGATCCGCTTGCCCTCGAGTTCGGTGTCGGTTTCCAGTCGCCGGATTTCCATCTCGCGGAGATGCCGCGATTGTTCTTCGTCCAACTTGAGTGTCTGGCGTTCCCGATAGAGCTTCCATTCGTGCTCGTCATTTTCGCGTGCCAGGGCGGCCATATCCCTCAGGTGATCGGTTTTGGCATTTCGCCGCATTTCATCCGCCTGAAGTTGCTTTTGAAGCATCGTCATCTGGAGATCCGCGCGCTTCAGACGATGCTGCATCGCCTGGATGCCCGCCTCATCCTCCAAGGACTGCTCGGCGGCCTGATTCTGCAAGACGCCGAGACGACGAGTATGCCGAAGCGATTCCCGGAGCTGATCCATCTCGGCGGCCATTTTTTCCCGCCGAGCCGTCCGCTCCCGATCGGAGTCGTCGATCGTCTGGTCGAGGTCGCCCTGGGATTCGATATGAGAGATCTGACGCCGGATATCGGCGAGGACCTTGTCCAGTTTCTGGTCCGCCTCGAACTGTTCCCGCTCGAAGTTCTGACCCGACTTGCCCGTCTCCTTCTCGATCAGGGCTTGGCGTTCCCGAAGCCGCTCCTGGACTTTTCGCTCCAGATCGTCCAGATCGACATTCGCCTCGAGGGCACGGAGTTCGTGTCGCAACTCGCGTTCCTCGATGCGTTCGGTTTCCCGCTCCTTCAGGGGCGCTTCGACATAATCCACCCGGATGACTTCCAGGCGAATGCCGTCCACGCCGCGACGGATCAACTCCGGCTCCATCTCCTGCTGAATCACGTCCGCCAGGTCGTCGTACCGCTCTTGGCGATCCGCCCAGTTCTCCGCCACATCGCGCGGCAACTCCAACCCCAAGGCGAGGTCGGCCAGCGGCTCGATCTCTTCGATCAATTCCTCGTGCTTCAATGCTTGCCGGTTCCGCATCAAGCCGGATGAAAAGAGAATCGGATCGGTGACGGAGATCGTCATGGCCAGCGCCACCCGCATCGGAATCTCGTCCCGGGCGTTCACGCCCTCGAGAGAGAAACGAATCGAATGCGTGCCGGTGTCCACCAGAAGAATCGCACCTTTTTTCCCGAAACCGAAGCGGTTGAGTCTCCCCCAAAGCGAATCGAGCTTGTAGGTGCCCGGTTCCAGGACCGTTTTCCGGTGACTGGCATCATAGACGATCGCCGTCGTATTGTCGTCGATCAGAAGAGGCTTGTTGATCCCTCGGAGCTGGCTCAACGTCGCTCTCGCGGCCAATTGATCGGGGGTGCGTCCCCACGTGTTCAAGTTTCGGTTTGAATTCATAATCACTCCCCTCGATATAAGTGGATAATACGCTTCCTTTTCATTTTTGATTGCCGGATGACTTTCTCTTGGGTTCTTGACGGATCGAATCGAGATAGGCGCGGATATCTTCTTCCGAGTAACGCGACTCGTTCCCGATTTTGTAGGAACCGATCTCCCCTCGCTTGGTCATCTGCCAAAGCGTGGTCCGACTGACGCGAAGGACTTCCATCACCTCCTTCACGGTCAGCAACTTAGGCAATTTGTTTTCCAATTTTTCGCTATTCACAAAACATGTCTCCTTTGATCATGGGTACCAAGACGCAACATTCTCCAGATACGGGTAGTCTTCTAAATGGACCGATGTTGCGTCAAAGTCAAATTCCGTTGCCATCCATTT
Source organism: uncultured Planctomycetaceae bacterium (assembly GCA_964632505.1). Classification (GTDB taxonomy): domain Bacteria; phylum Planctomycetota; class Planctomycetia; order Pirellulales; family Thermoguttaceae; genus CAZWCE01. The sequence goes on from CAZWCE010000048.1 coordinate 7,186, forward strand.
CGATCTTTTTTTAGATCAATTGTAGTTATATCGCAACAAAGCGTCGTTTTCAATACTTTTTTCGCATTTTTGTTCGAATTTGTTAAAATCATTCTTGAACAAGCATATTGGTTCCGATAGAATCGGTGCAAAGGTGAGGTTGAGCCGACCAACGGCTCGAGCGATAAAAATGCTGCTGCAACAATCATGAAACCGTTATTTTCGAAGGAGAATGGCCATGGCATCCTGGTGGGATGGCTTGAAAAGCCTGTTTGATTCCGGACGTATCGATAAACGTTTAGAGGATATGTCCAATAAAGAACTGGAAGAGATCCGCCGCGAGCTGAACCTGGGCCTTCAAAAACTGGACCGGCGGCTCGACCGGAACGATCAGGAGCAGCGGGCCGCGGCCCAGGCCGTCCTGGCGGCCGGTTCCCAGGCGAGAAAAATCGTCGCCATGGAGCGATTGAACAGCGTCAAACGCATCGGGAAGACGATCGCCAGTGCATTGATCGTCCGCAACCGCTACGTCTTGGGCATCGAATCGATCATCACCCTTCGTGAATCGCTGGGAGATCAGGCGAGCCCCGTGTTACAGAAAGTGGCGCAAATGGCCGACCCCTCCGCCGTGGGCGAATACTTGCGGACCATGCAGGATGAACTCAACGAACAGCATTACGACACCAACCAAATCATCGGGACTCTCGACGACATGGCCAACGACGTCTCCGGCATGACCTCGCCCGACCAGATCGCCGATCTGGAACGCATGCAAGACGACATGCTCGACGATCCGAATTTGACCGAGGAAGAGAAAATACGTCGCCTGCTGGAGGAATAGACCATGTCCATCAGGGATCAGATCCAATACTATCTGCGGGCAGCCGATGCGGCCGAATCCCGGCGCGACATCGAAGCCGCCAAGTCCGCCTACCGTGCGGCGATCCGTTACATGGAATCGTTCGCCATGGAAGCGGTGAGCGAAGAGGCGAGAAAACGGCGAATCGATCGTGTCCACACCTACAAAAAACGACTGGAATCGCTGGAGTCGGGAAAGGCGCCCTCTCAACCTCGCCCGAAGGACGCCACGTCGGGAGAATCTTCCAGTAGCGTCCAGCATTCCGACAACGAGTATCGCATCGCCGCGCGGGAGTTGATTTGCCGCACGAAGTTGAGCTGGGAATCGCTCGGCGGTCTCGAGGAGATTCGCCGGGACCTCTCCGTCGGATTCGCCCTTTCTCTGGCCGACCGAGAAGAGGGCGTTCGCGTCGATGGGTTCCGCAACATCATGCTTTACGGCCCTCCCGGGACCGGAAAGACGGCGATCGCCGCCGCCATCAGCAATCAGCTGGAAGCGACCTTTTTCAACGTCAAGGCGAGCAACCTCCTTTCCAAGTATTTCGGGGAATCAACGAAACTGGTCGACGCCCTCTACGCCGAAGCGAAATCGGAAGCGGACGAAGGCCTCGCCGTGGTGTTCATCGATGAATTCGACTCCCTCTGTCCCTCACGCGATTCCAGCACGTCCGGCGCCGAGCGAAGACTCTTATCGACCCTGCTTTCCGTCCTGGACGGCTTGAGCGAAAAAGGGGAAGACCCCGGCGTGATCACGCTGGCTGCCACCAACCTGCCCTGGGCGCTCGACGAGGCGATCTTGAGCCGATTCCAAAAAAGAGTCGCGGATTCGATTTTGAAGTCCGCATAGTAGACACATAATCACCGGCTTATGATT
>CAZWCE010000049.1:0-7865 GCA_964632505.1 uncultured Planctomycetaceae bacterium
TTTCTAAACCGACACCGACTTTTACCATCCCCCATTCGCTTGTTTGAGGTCTAGTGGTTTGGCAGAAGGCGATGGAACTGGTCGAGCGAGTGTATCGAATGACTCGAGCCTTTCCCAAAGAAGAACGCTACGGCCTGAGCAGTCAGCTTCAGCGGGCAGCCGTGTCGATTCCGTCGAATATAGCCGAGGGGAATGCCCGGAACTCGATGAAGGAGTATCAGAACTTTCTTTCGATAGCACAGGGGTCGATCGCCGAAGTGGACACACAAACACTGATTGCAGTGAGGCTGGGCTATGTGACGGAAAAGCAAATCGAAACGATCATGAGCCTTCTGGACGAGTTATCCCGAATGGTTCGAGCAATCAAAAGGAAACTTACCCCTCGTCCCTAACCCCTCGACCCTCATTTCTGCCGGATGCCGATGGGATTGTTCCAATCACCGATTATCCGTGGTTCGAGGATGACGCCGCCGACAGGTTTGAAGAGTTCATCGCCACGGCGTGGCCCAAAGAGCATCTGGAAGAGAACCTCAAATTCGTCGCCGAAAGCCTCAGCCCGAAACGAGGGGAAACGTCTCGGGAAACGATCCGCCGCTACCTGAGCCAGGGCTTCTTCAAGCATCACATGAAGATGTACAAGAAACGTCCGATCTACTGGCTCTTTTCCAGCGGCAAGCAACGGGCGTTCGAGTGTCTGGTCTATCTCCACCGCTACAACGAAGGCACACTTTCTCGAATGCGGACGGAGTATGTGATCCCCCTGCAAGGGAAGATCGACGCCCGAATCGATCAACTGAAAGACGACATCGCCGCCGCGACCTCGACCGCCCACGGCAAGCGATTGCAGAAGGAACGCGACAAGCTGGTCAAACAACAAGCCGAACTCCTGGCATTTGACGAGAAACTACGCCACTACGCCGACAGGCGGATCAGCCTCGACCTGGATGACGGCGTGAAAGTGAACTACGGCAAATTCGGCGACCTCCTGGCGGAGGTGAAAGCGATTCACGGGAAGAAGGTATGAACCAGACGCATTTGCTGGAAGCTTTGGAACTCGGCGAGGATCGAGACCGGGAATACAAGTCTGCGCGGGGCGGACTGCCCCGGAGTCTCTGGGAAACGTATAGCGCGATGGCGAATACCGAGGGCGGCGTCATCGTGTTGGGGGTCAAGGAAAAATCGGACGGCCGGTTCGAGATTCAAGGTCTGCCGGATTCGGAGCTACCGAAGCTGAAATCGGACTTCTGGAGCACGATCAACAACCGGGGGCATGTGAGCGTGAACCTTCTTTCGGACCGCGATCTGGAGGTTGCCACGGTCTCGCAGAAGCGTGTCATCATCATTTCGGTGCCAATGGCCACCCGTTATCGACGTCCCGTCTTTCTCGGCACGAATCCGATGACGGGAACGTATCGGCGGAACTTCGAGGGGGACTATCGATGCAGCGAAACAGAAGTACGCGGCATACTCATGGACGCTTCGGAGGAACCGCCCGACAGCCGGATCCTGGAGCATTTCGACTTCGACGACATCGACCTCGATACTTTGATGCAGTACCGCAACCGGTTTTCCGCCCGATCTTCGGGACACACTTGGCTATCAGAAGATCCCGAGGGATTGTTTCGCAAACTCGGCGGATGGCGTCGGGACCGAACGACGGGGAAGGAGGGGATCACGGTCGCCGGTTTGTTGATGTTCGGCACCCATTCCGCGATCACCGCTCCGGAAGCCGTGCCTGGTTTTCATTTGGACTATCAGGAGCAGCTCTCTGACGATCCGGCGGTACGCTGGACTGACAGAATCACCTTCGACGGGACATGGGAATGCAACATCTTTCAATTTTATCAGCGAGTGATGCCCCGTTTGACCGTCGACCTGAAGATACCATTTCAGTTGGATTCGGAGCTGTTTCGGAAAGATGAAACCGTTGTTCACGAGGCGATCCGAGAGGCGGTCGTGAACGCCCTGATTCATGCCGACTATTTTGGGCAGGGCGGCGTTTTGATTATCCGTCGGCGGGATGGATTTGAGTTGTCCAATCCAGGAACTCTGCTTCTTTCGCTCCGACAGATTATCAGCGGAGGAATCAGCGAGTGCCGAAACAAGACCCTGCAGAAGATGTTCGCCATGATCGGTGGCGGCGAAAAGGCGGGATCGGGCGTTGACAAGATTCGTCAAGGATGGAAATCCCAACATTGGCGTTGGCCTTGGCTGATAACCACCACGGCCCCCAATCGGGTCCGTTGGAATCTTCCTACAGTAAGTCTCCTTTCCGACAAAACTCTGAAATATCTGCAGGAACTGTTCGGTAGCCGTTTCGAGAGTCTCTCGGAGATTGGACGAATGGCGTTGGCACTGGCCTACGAAGAGGGGGGTGTGACGAACCCCCGGCTGCAGCAGGATTCCACCATGCATTCGGCGGATATCAGCAGGGAGTTGAAATCCCTGGTTAAATCGAAATTTTTGAAGCAATCTCGATCGGGTCGATGGGCGGAGTATCGGTTGCCCGATCATTCGCCGAGCTTACCCCATAAGGAGCCCCGCTTGCCTGATAAGGAGCCGATCTTACCCCATAAGGCATCTTCGAAGGCTTCCGAAGAGCTTGCGGCGGAAGAACTTACGGTTCTACGGGGAAAGGCATCGGAGGCTAGGCGATTGCGGCGTCTTCCCCCCGAAAAGACTCAGGAGATTATCGTCCTGCTCTGTCGAGATCACTACCTGACGGCTGAGAGGCTTGCCGACCTGCTGAATCGAAAGGTTAAAACAATACGCACCCACGTGGGAAAAATGGTCAAGGAAGAGAAACTTTTTCGCAGATATCCCCAAGACCCAACACGCTCTGACCAGGCATATACCTCTAATTCCGATCTGAAAAAAGACTAATGGACAACACCCAAATCGAAAACGCCCTGGCCCGGCTTTTTGTCAAGGAACGACAGCGGCTCGTCTTCTGGAACGACCCCGAGCGGGAGTTCACAAACGCCTTGCCGTTTATCCATCTGCCGGACGGGGTGCGACTGCTCCGCCTGGACGAGATCGGTTCGTTCGAAGCCAAGGTGCGGGTCGAAAAAGAGGATCCCCAGGGGCAGTACCTCCTCTACGCCCCGACCGAGGAACCGGAATACGAGAACGACTGGCTGCTCGACGTGAGGCTTTATAGCCGCAGCTTCCGGGCCGACCGGGCGTCGATCCTGTTCGATCAGCTCGGACTCACCACTCCCACCGTGCGCGACCATATCGCCAAACGCCGGAAGTTCTTCGACAACAAGCAGCGGCTCCAGAAGCTCCGGCCGTTGGTCCACGCCGACGATACGGATGTCGATCTCGACCGGAAGATGATTTCGGTCGTGGTGAAGGCGGACCAGCCCGAGTGGTTCCATATCATCCAAACGCTGTACCACGGCTTCACGCTGAACCATGGCGACGACATCGACCTGGACCGTCCGACCGACGAATGGGAGCAGGTCGTGAAGTACGATCTCGACGAGCCGTTTTGGGAGATGGCTCAATCGATGTTCGGCTACCGCGAAGAGTATCCGACGCTCTTCAACTTCCTGCTCCGTCTGATGGTCACCGATTTCGCCCATCATCTGAAGGGGGAATTGCCCTCCTCGCTGGGGAACCTACGCTTGCCGTCGGGCGGTCGCCATAACACGGTGGTCTGTCTCGCCCAGTGGCGGGATAGCGCGAGCCGGGGAAGCAGCTACGACCGGCTTTCGAACTTGGTGGCCGAAACCGTCAAGATGGAGGATCAGCTCTACCATTTGGAGATAGAGTCTCTGCTGGACGTGATGACGTTCCAGGTGGTCGAGAAGGCGATCGCCACGGGGCTGCGGGATCGGGTGCTGGAGGCCTCCGAGACGGTCAATGCGGAAGATGTCCGGATGCTCGCCGCCGACCGTCAGGCGGGCCACTGGGCATCGCCGAACGTCGCCGGTGCGTCGGAAGTACCCCGCTGGGGGTTGTATGCCGTCTACGAGGCGTTGGTGGCCGCCGCCGATTTCTTTGCCTTGCGAAACGAGCATCGACGGGGATTTCAGTTCGACACCCCCGGAGCGATGTATGCGGCCTACGAGAAGGAACTCTTCAGGTTCGACCAGCTTTACCGAACGTTTTGTGAGCAGGCCGACATCGCCGAATCGGAGGGATGGGACGTTCTGAAGAAACTACGGCAGCAAGTGGAAGACTGTTACGTGAACGGCTATATCGGCGATTTGGCCGACCGGTGGGGAAGGTTCGTCGATCCGAAAGGCACGGGGCTTTTGTCCTCGTGGAAGTTGAGGGAGATCCCCAATCAGCAGCGATTCTTCGAAAGGCATGTGGCACCCCGACTCAAGAAAGCGGAACGACGACGTAGTTTCGTGGTCATCAGCGATGCCCTCCGTTACGAGGCCGCCGAAGAACTGGCCCGAGCACTGAACGGCACCTATCGATTCGAGGCGGACCTCGGCTCCCAATTGGGAGTGGTGCCGTCGTATACGACGCTCGGAATGGCGAGCCTGCTTCCGCATGCGACCCTGGAGTACCAGCCCAACGGCAGCGTGACGGTCGATGGGAAACCGACCGTCTCGTTGGATCAGCGAGGCGAGATCTTGTCGTCGGTGGAAGGAGTCGCGGTCAAGGCGGAAGATCTTCTGGAGATGAAGAAAGATCAGGGTCGGGAATTTGTCAAAGACAAACGGCTCGTCTATATTTACCACAATACGATCGACGCGACGGGCGACAGTGCGACCACCGAAGGGCGTACGTTCGAGGGCGTGCGTCGTGCGATTCAGGAATTGATCTCGGTCGTCTCTTACGTGATGAACAACCTGAACGGCAATCATATCGTCATCACGGCGGACCACGGTTTCTTCTTCACCGAATCGGTACCGGGAGAACCGGACAAGAGCCACCTTCCGGACAAGCCGCTGGAGACGGTGAAGGCCAAGAAACGATATCTCTTGGGGCACCACTTGCCGGATCATGATTCGGTATGGCACGGCAGCACCACCGTCACGGCCGGTGTTCGGGGGGAGATGGAGTTCTGGATTCCGAAGGCGGCGAATCGATTCCACTTCACCGGCGGTGCCCGATTCGTCCATGGCGGGGCGATGTTGCAGGAGATTTGCGTTCCGGTGGTCACCGTGCGGCACGTGAAGGGAAAATCCGTCAGCTCGACGAAGACCACGCAGGTCGCCGTGCATGTGTTGGGGACCAGCCATAAGATCACAACGGCGCGGCATCGCTTCGAACTGATCCAGATGGAGGCGGTCGGTGATCGGGTCAAACCGATCACTCTGAAAGTGGCGATCTTCGAAGGCGACGAAGCGGTGACGAATATCGAATCGGTGACGTTCGAGAGCGCCTCCGAGAAGATCGACGAACGAAAGAAGGATGTCACCCTGGTGCTCCAGGACCGGGAATACAACAAGAAAAAACCATACCGCCTCGTCCTGCGGGATGCCGAAACCGGCGTCGAGCAGGAGAGTGTGGACGTGATTATCGACAGGGCTTTCCAAGATGACTTCTGATCCCAAAGCAACCAATGAAAATCTCGATGATCTGCTGAACCGCCATTTTGCCGGTCGGGTCGTTCGAAAAGATCTCACGAAGTTCGTGAAAGAGGGAGCGAACGTGCCGGTCTACGTGCTCGAATACCTGCTCGGGCAGCACTGTGCTTCCAGCGATGATGCCATCATTCAAGAGGGGCTGAAGACCGTCAAGCGGATTCTGTCGGAGAACTACGTCCGTCCGGATGAAGCGGAAAAGGTGAAGTCGATCATCCGCGAGCGGGGCAGTTTGAAGATTATCGATAAAGTGACCGTCACGCTCAACGAAAAGCGGGATGTATATGAGGCCCTTCTGTCCAACCTGGGGACCAAGGGCGTCGAGATCAGCACCGCCACCGTCAGGAACTACGAGAAACTGCTGGCCGGTGGAATCTGGTCGATCATCTCGATGGAATACTTCTACGAAGAAGGTCAGAAAGGCTCGCCATTCATTATACGGGAGCTCAAGCCGATCCAGATGCCGAATATGGACATGGAGGAGCTTTACGAGGGGAGGCGTGCTTTCACCGAAACCGAATGGCTCGACGCTCTGCTCCGATCCACCGGCATCGAGCCGACCCAGTTCGAAGAGCGGACCAAGTGGCACCTCCTCTGCCGGATGATTCCCCTGGTGGAGAACAACTACAACGTTTGCGAACTCGGTCCACGAGGTACGGGGAAATCTCATATCTACAAGGAGATCAGCCCGAACAGCATCCTGATCTCCGGTGGGCAGACGACGGTCGCCAATCTGTTCTACAACCTCGCGCGCCGGACCGTCGGGCTCGTCGGACTTTGGGATTGCGTGGCGTTCGACGAAGTGGGAGGAATCTCCTTCAAGGATAAGGATGGCGTTCAGATCATGAAGGACTACATGGCGTCGGGCTCGTTTGCACGGGGACGCGATCAGATCAACGCCTACGCCTCGATGGTCTTCGTCGGCAATATCAACCAGTCCGTCGACACCCTGGTCAAGACCAGCCACCTGTTGGCTCCGTTTCCCGAAGCGATGATCGATTCGGCCTTTTTCGACCGTTTCCATGCCTACATTCCCGGTTGGGAAATCCCGAAGATGCGGCCCGAGTTCTTCACGAACCAGTACGGTCTCATCGTCGATTATCTGGCCGAGTTTCTTCGGGAGATGCGGAAGCGGAACTTCGGAGACGCCATCAACAAGTATTTCAAGCTGGGACGGGATTTGAACCAGCGGGACTCCATTGCCGTCAAGCATACAGTGTCGGGGCTGTTGAAGTTGCTCTATCCCCATGAGGATTACGATAAGGAAGCGGTCCGGCGATGTCTGGAGTATGCCCTGGAGTCACGCCGTCGCGTCAAGGAGCAGTTGAAGAAGATCGGCGGCATGGAATTCTATGAGGTTCACTTCAGCTATCACGATCAGGAGTCGAACGAAGAGAAGTTCATCTCCGTTCCCGAGCAAGGCGGCGGCTCGCTCATCCCGGACGGTCCGCTGAACCCCGGAGTGCTGCATACGGTGGCCATCGGTAGCGGAGGTCATTTGGGGCTGTATCGTATCGAGACGCAAACGACGGCCGGGAATGGGAAGCTAACGATATCCGGATTAGGTTCCAACACCGCCGCCAAGGAGGCGATCAAGGTCGGGTACGACTATTTCAAGGCGAACGCCAGTGGCGTCAGTGCCTCAGCCAAACCGGGCGACCACGACTTCCATTTTCATGTGGTGGAGATGCACAACACAGGACCGACGCATTCGATGACCCTCGCCGCCTTCGTGGCGTTGTGTTCCGGGATATTAGGAAAGCCGGTCGAATCACAACTGGTGATCCTCGGGAGCATGAGCCTGGGCGGCAATATTGTCCCCGTGGAGAATCTGGCCGAATCCTTGCAGGTCGCCTTCGACGCCGGTGCCAAGAGGATTCTTCTGCCGATGTCGAGCGTCGGCGACATCGCGACAATCCCCGGCGAGTTGTTCGCCAAATTCCAAACCGGCTTCTATTCCGATCCTCGGGACGCCGCCTTCAAGGCGTTGGGGGTGGAGTGATTCCAGGTAAGGCAAGAACAAGCAATTTGCAAATCGCATAGCACACAACCGTAGTCAACATGCGGCAATATCAGTGAGGCTCGATTTGGCGGGTGTGGGACTTCCACTTTATACGTCTAACTTTGCCACATTCCTGGCGTACTCGCACTACTGCTGGCGTCAGTTTGCGGTGACGAAGGGAAGCAAGAGTGATCGGCCATGAGAGAATGGAGTGACAAATTCAAGCTCGGTAAATCCGTCTTCGTCAAGAGGGATCTACGGGGTGTGCGTTCCGTTTGACGGGGGATTGGTTAAACTGCGCAAGGCAGGAGTTG
>CAZWCE010000050.1:0-7587 GCA_964632505.1 uncultured Planctomycetaceae bacterium
GCCCTGTGGGTGTCAATGCATGAACAAGGGGTCACCGCTAACGCGAACATGAATAGTTCCGTCGGCGACCGGTTCCCAAGGCGCGGTTTGTCGACGTGTCCAGCGCCATGGTCTCGCAGGTGTTCCTTTCGGAAAATCTTTTCAAAAAACCAATTTCAAACGGAGGCGTATCATGCGTCGGTTCAAATCCATCGCACTGGCCCTCACCGGACTTTTTCTGTTGGCGTACACCAGTGGCGCGTCGGGACAAGGCATCACGGTCAGTGACATTTTCGAAGACTTCGGGCCGCTTCTGGAGCGGTCGCCGTCGGCGTCGAGTCCCCCCTCTCCAACGCCGCAGAATACCAACCCTTTGAACCCTCCGCCGGATCGCAGCTCGAACCAATCGATGCCCCCCTCCGGAAACGGTGGAATCGGAGCGCAGCCCGGGAGCACTTCACGCGGATCGACCTCCGGTGAGAAAGTCGTCTACCAGGGAGAATGGGTGACCGAAAGCCGCCTGGCGTTTGAGAGCTTCTTCGAACAAGTGATCGGCGAGGCGCTGAAGTTCCACGAAATATCGAACATGGCGGTTCGTTCGCGAAAGGTCGATGTGGAGGTCACCCGACCCACCATGCGGATGGTGGTCGAGGGCGGCGTCGCGAAAATCGACCCGCTGACGGTGACCATCGACCTGTCGGGCTCCGCAACGATGGAAACGGGTCGCACGGAAACGACGAAGCAGAGAATCATCTGGTCGATGGAATTCGAACCGAACGAATTCATTGCCAATTCGGAAATTCAGAGTACGATGACCTTAACGGCACGGACGACCGATCTTAAATCGCAAACAAGGAAGTCGCCCCCGGCACGTCGGATCACCGGCACCTGGAGCGCGACGCCGCTCTCAAGGGATCGGTATAACATCGTCGTCGTTTTCGACGCGCATCGCCCGAATCCCGAGTCGATGTCGGAGTCGGCCTCTTCGGCGTTCTCGAGCAACCCCAAGTCCTGGAACACGCTGGTCGCACAGACGAAGTCTCTCACCGGGGGTTATGTGCAATTTCCTTCGGCACCGAAGCAGGGGCAACCCCGATGGATCTTGGAACCGGTCGACGGTTCGCCATCGCCTGATGGTTCCCCTCCGGGGACATCGCCGGGGCCACCGATGCCGCCGAATCCGATTTTTCCACCCTCGGCCGACGACGACGGATCGCAAGTCCAAGATCCCGAAGCTTATCGGCGCGAGGCGTGGAAGATACTCGAGGAACTGAATCTCACCGGAAAACCGCCGGAGTCGGAGGACAATCGCGAGCGTTCGAATCGCAAACCTCCCGGTCAACGGCAGCGAAGTTCCGAGCAGAAGAACGTCGGTAACCACGCACCCACGGTGGACGACTTCTTCGAAGAGGATTCTTCACGGAGGGATATTCGTATCGAGGGACCAATCCCGGATGAGAACATGGAGTTGCTTGATATCCAAAGTAATCCCCGGAACTGAAATCGCCTAGAATGGAGGATGTGATCATGCGGGAAAAAGTTATCCTCTCCAGGTCTCGCCGGAAAATGGGAATCGACTTCCTGGGACATTGGCTCTGGGGGATCGTCGTCACTCTCTTGGTTTTGAACGTCTCGACGCCCCTTTTGGCGGCCGACAACCTACTCCAAGGCGTTCGCCCCGGTGAAACGACGAAGACGCAGTTGTTGCAGCATGCCCTCTGGGGGAAGCCGACCAAATTGCAGAAAGATGCACGGGGACGCGAGTATCTGCTGTATCCGAAGGGAAGATTCCAGGTCGCGGTGACCGTCGTCCAGGATGTGGTCCGGACCGTCGATATCCGTTTCCCCGCCGAAACGCCCGTGGCGGTCGTCGAGCAAGCGTTCCGGTTGGGCAATGTCAGCGAAGGCGTCGAGGCGCCGGAAGAGGCCTCCGTCGGTCTCTCGGTCAAAAAAAGCTGGGACCGGCGCGTCTACCCGACTCGCAACGCAGTTATTTTTGTACAGAATGGGCAAGGCAAGCAAGTGAAGGTTGTCGAAGGAAACGTGATCATCATTTTCAATGCAGACGCAACGGGTGATCAGGTCGCTTTGCTGCGCCTCCATTCGCCTTCGGCCGTCCCTTCAACTTCAACATCGTCGACCGCTTCCGACGAGCTGCCCGAGTGTACTACGAATATGGCATCGGAAAAGGCGTGCCGCCGGGGAATCGATCTGCTTCAAGAACAGAATTTCGACGAGCAGAAATACAACGCGGCGCTGGCGGCGTTCGCGGAGTCGATCCGGCTGGACCCGAAGCATGTCTGTCCGTATTTTTACCGAGCGGAGTTGTATATGCGAACCGGGAAATACGACGAGGCGCTGGCGGATGCCAAGCGGGCCGTGTCATTAGCGCCGGACGACCCGGAAATGTGGTCGCGGCTCTCCGAAGCGTTCGCCGTGAAGGAAGATTTCGACAGCTCGATCGCGGCCGCCTCCAAGGCGATTGAATTGGACGATCAGTACGTTTTCGGCTACTCGCAACGGGCAATCACGTACTTCGAACTCGGTCGGGACGAGGAGGCGCTGGCCGATCTGAATCGGGCCGTTCAGTTGGCGCCGGAGTTGATCTCCTGCTACCTCGACCGTGGGTGGTGCCTGCTCGATATGGGCGAGATCGATCGGGCAATGCAAGACGCCGAGAAGGCGATGCAGCTCGAACCGAACCACCCGGACCCCTATTGCCTGCGGGGCGACTGTCATATCGAATCGGGCCGATACCGTGAAGCGATCGCCGATTGTACCAAGGCGCTCGAACTCGATCCGGAGTACTCCCGGGCGTATCTGATCCGCGCGGAAGCCTATCATGAACTGGGCGACCGACGCCGCGCCCGGGAGGACGGCCGCAAGGGCGAGAAGCTGATGCTCCCGTGAGATACTGAATGAGGAGTTGCCTCTCTTCTCGGAATTGCGGATTCAGGGCTCCGCGGGTCGTGTCAGGAAGCGAAACGGATGGGCTGCACGAGGGCGATACATCGTCGACCCGATCGACCTCGATTCGGCCGATTTCCGGCTTCGCCGAATGACAGACATTGAGCCTGGTCAAGCAACGTCTCGGCCAACACAGCAACATCATGAAACGCCGCACGGCGGGCTCTCGAGGTTCGCCCGGGTTTCACTATTGATGCGACTCTCAATAATAACAGCACGCGTCACCTCTTGCTGGAGCCTTGCGGTGTGGTTTGACACGGGGCTCCCATTATGGGAAAATGGGCCACGAAATGCAAGCGTCGAGCGATATGCCTCTGGCCCTCCCCATCGAAGCGAGCGTCGACTTCCTAATGGAAAAAGACGTCCAAGTTGTTTCACGCCCTCAGATGCCTTGAGAACGTGTTTTGAGAAGTACAATGCTACGACACACACTCCTTGGCCACCATTGGTAGGGCAGGTCAGAAGAGATGGCCGCAACTCAAGGGAGCCCAGAAGATGAGACATTTGACATTCGCATTGTTATTGACCGCCCTGTCGGCCACAGGGCTACAGGCCGAGACGATCCATTACACGGCGGATCACGCCACTCTTTTCGCCAATCCGGAGCGCGGCTGGTATGCGCAGTTCAACGGATACATCGCCAAGCCGCCAAAGGAATACTGTCGGCCGCATGACCCGATCAATCTCGAGTTTCTCCAGCAGCTGCGCCATTCGCCGGAAAGAATGACCGTGTATCGCGACTGGATCAGCATTCCGCAGTTCACGGGTGCCCCCATTCCCAAGAGTCGGTTCGACGAGATCCGGCGCGACTTCGCTACGGCGCGAAAGGCCGGATTCAAAGTGATTGTCCGCCTCACCTACTGGGTGGGGATGGGCAACGAGGACCCGCCGGAAGAGATCGTTTCGAGGCATCTCGATCAACTCGCTCCGTTGCTCAAGGAGAATATGGACGTGATCCTCTCCATGGAGGGCGGCATCCTCGGCGGATGCGGCGAAGGCGCCACGTCCCAACACTACCTCGGAGGGTCAAACGGGCTGAACGACGCCGGCATTCGCATCTATACGAAGGTACTCGATCTGCTGCCACCGTCGCGGCAACTGAACGTGCGTTACCCGAAGTTCAAGTATGCCCTTATGGGGTGGTCGGACCCGGAAGAGGCCGTCCCGCTCGATGAATCGACCGGGTTCGCCGGCGGCAAGGCATCGCGCATCGGCTTCTACGACGACAACTTCGCGGGAGACATCAATCACTGGGGGTTCTTCAATGCCTATGGAGAACGGGATCGGGCATTCGTCGAGGCGGACTCTCGCTATACGATGGTCCAGGGCGAACTGAGCGGACGCACGGACTACAACACGAACAACGGCTACGTGGAGATGAAGAAGTATCACTTTACGGCCTTCCACGCCATCTACTCGTTGTTCGGGAGGACGGTCGGCCCCGACAACGGCCACCACTATTGGGACAGCGTTGCCGATGTGTGGAAGAGTACGGGGCAGTACGAGAAGATGGGCCGAGAACTCGGCTATCGGTTCCGTCTTCTCCAGGCCGACGTCCCCAGCTCCACGCCGACCGACGCCGTCTTCAAAATGACCATGAACATGGCCAACGACGGATTTGCCCGAATCATCAACCCGCGCAATGTGGAACTGGTGTTTCGGAATGTCCAAACCGGCAAGAAGCATGTCATCCTCGTCGACGGCGACGGCCGGGGTAACCGCCTCTGGCTCCCGGGGCCAGGAGAGACGAAGACTCTGAAGATCTCGGAGCAGATGCCCGAGGGGATCAGGCCGGGAGATTACGAACTCCTGCTGCACCTGGCCGATCCCTATCCTTCAATTCATGACCGGCCGGAATACAGCATCCGGCTGGCTAATCAGGGCCTATGGGAAGCAGAGACGGGATACAACAAGCTGAACGCAATCGTGACGGTCGAGACGCCGGCCGTCGAGTCCCTTGTCCACGGTGTGGATTCCGTCCATGGCGATGATCGCCAACCGGCGCCCCGCGATGTAGGTGGATCGAATTAAACACGAAATGGGAGAAAGACCATGCATTGTCGACTGTTTGCCTTTGCTGTGCTGACGCTTCTCTGCAACGAGGTGATTGCGCAACTCCCCCGTGAGTTCGATCAAAGCGATGAACTCTATCAGCTCGGCCTGCTCAATGTGACACAAGCCCCTTACTCGGCCGATGCGGCGGGGCAAGTCGATTCGACTGAGGCGATCCAGCGAGCCGTCAACGACGCCCGCGACAACGGGCTCGTCTGCTTTTTTCCCGAGGGCACGTATCTGATCTCCGATACGATTTCATGCCAGCAGGAGGTCGCGAAACTCGATCGTCCACGGCATGTCGACGGGGGGACGCAGCACTATTGGCCGGTCCATCGCCCGATCGTGCTCATGGGGTCGACCAAGGGAGCCCGGCCAGTCCTCAAACTATCGAAGGACGCCAAGGGCTTCGACGACCCCGCGAAACCGAAATTGGTTGTCTATATCTGGGCGCAAACGTGGTTCGACGCGCCGGGAAAAGAGGAGCCGGTCTGGGGGGAGGAACAGCCGAACATCTCGTTCAATCATGTCTTCAAGGGGATCGATCTCGACATCACGGGCCACGCCGGCGCCATCGGCATTCGCCATTCCGGTTCGCAAGGCTCGACGATGCAGGATATCACGATCCGTGCCGAAGGTGCCTATGCCGGCATGAACAACTGCTGCGGACAAGGCGGGGGAACGTACAACGTCGAGGTGATCGGCGGACGGTACGGCATCGTGATCGAACCGAGCAGCCGGTTCCCCATCTTGACGGCTTGCGAGTTCAAGGGGCAAACCAACGCGGCAATCCGTTACGCCAAGGGTGGGTCGCAAGTCCCGACGCTCCTGGTCGGCTGTCGGCTTGCGCCGAAGAGCGATACGGCGATCGACATGTCGACGGAATACCGCTACGCGGGCGTGAGCATGGTCGATTGCATGGTTGACCTGGCCGAGAAGGGAAGCATCTTCAAAACGCGGCGCACCGAGAACCTGTTTTTTGAAAACACCTGCGTGCGCGGCGCCGAGTCGATCGACTCGCAAGGAACGTCCCCAGCGTCGACAACAGAATGGACGCGTGTTCGACAGTTCTCAACCCACACAGCGGGGGGCGCAACGCTCATCAACGGCCAAGTCGGTTCGGATCAAGTTGCTCTTATGGAGCCGTCCAAGGAAGTCCCCGACATCGAGGAACTGGCGGCGCGTCACTATGGCGGGACCCCGTCGTTCGAAGACGAGGATGCGGTCAGCGTCAAGGACTTCGGCGCCAAGGGCGACGGTACGACCGACGATACGGAAGCCTTCCGCAAAGCGATCGCCGCAAGCGACACGATCTTCTTGCCGAAAGGTGACTATGCCTTATCGGGTACGTTGCAACTTCGGCCAAACACGCATCTGTTTTCTCTCAGCCGGAGTTTCGTCTCGATCGGAAGCGGGGGCAACCGCCATTGGGGCGGGGAACCGGGCCCCTCGCCCGAGAGCGATTCCTTCGTTCTCGAGACGGTCGATGACGCCGACGCCACGCCGGGGCTCACCTTTCTCTCGCTGCGCGGACGCGTCGACTGGCGCTCGGGGCGGGGCGTCTCCATGATGACGCGCGCGCCGCTGTACATCTCCAACAACGGCGGCGGCCGTTTCTACGGCGTGATGGCGATGCGACGCCCTTTCATCCTCGACGGACTCCGACAACCGACCAGGTTCTATTCGCTCAACGTCGAACGCGTGACGACGAATCCGCAGTCGCAGTTCCGTGATTGCGAGGACATTCGCGTTTACTATTTCAAAGTCGAATCGGGCTCAATTCAGCGTCCCAACGCGGGCGACGCCAACACGCCGTGCCGGATCACCGATTCGCAAGACGTGCGGATCTACTGCATGTATGGCAATGTCATGAAGCTGATGGACCGGCCGATGCTCGAGGTCATCGATTCAACGGGTATTCGTGTATCCCAGCTCAAGGCGTTCCGCCCCGGCGATTTCCCGCACGTGGTAGAAATATCTGGGGGTGAGACGCACGAACTCCCTTCCTCGAAAACGTGTGCGCTGTTCGTGCGTGGTGCTGAAGGAGATACCGATGCAAAATAGCGGGCTCGCTCTTTGGATTTGTATGGCAGAGTGTTATATCGAAGACATGCTATGTGCTCCCGATCATGACAGATGACCGAGGCTAACAGCCCGTTGGAAACGCTCGATGCCGCCCGTACGCCTTGGAGTACGCACGGATCGCTTCAAGTTTCAACCAGTGGTCGCGATACAACCATGTCGCCCTCCCAGAATGCCAATCTGCCCAAACGGGCCAACCCGCCCGGTTGATTCTCTGGTTTCTTCCCCGTCTCATCAGGGGACCTGAACCCCTCAACTGGAACTGTGTATAATGACGCACGAACGGCCAATTTTCATTAAGCGAAGCGATACCTCTGATTTTGCTCCTTGTCTTTCTCTAGCGATGATCTCGCAGGTGTTCCTTTCGGAAAATCTTTTCAAAAAACCAATTTCAAACGGAGGCGTATCATCTGTCGGAAGTCGCCTTGCCATGGTATAATGCGATTTGGCACAAAATGTACTTCCCAACTTGTTCATTGCGAGAGGATTTATGCGACATCAAGACCT
>CAZWCE010000051.1:0-7148 GCA_964632505.1 uncultured Planctomycetaceae bacterium
CCTCATGACGAAACGACTGGCAAAGGCCAAAAGCGATTTTTAAAACATGTTCTGAGCCTCCTGAAGAACAACAAAACGAGCAAGGTCGGAGTGAAGAACAAACGCCTCACCGCCGGATGGAATGAAGACTACCTCGCCGAAGTCCTCTTCGGCAAATAACTTATGGTGCAATCGCCCTGGGGTGATGCTCAGCAGAATAGGGTTGCGGTTCTTTTTGCACAGGAAGGAAATATCATGGGCGAACAGCAAGATTTCGTGAACTGTTTGTGCACCTCTTTTCGCGGGGCGATCCTTGGAGCCGTGGCGCCCGGCAGGACACGGGCTCGTCGGCTTCTTGCAATGTGGCTCCTGTTTTTCTGGCCGGCGTTGGTAGCGGCCCAGTCTTCTCCGGCTGTGTATTTCGTGGATCCGGACGGGGCGAACTCGCCAAGCGGTGGCTCGGCCGAGTCTCCCTGGCGAACGCTCTCCTACGCCCTGGCGAACGTCCCCGATGTGCACGCGACGGTCACCGTGGCTGACGGCCTTTACGTGGGAGCCGTCTCGCTCAATCGGCATTTCACCCAGCCGGTCACTGTCGTGGCCGAGACTCCCTATGCCGCCCGATTCCGATCACCCGAGGACAGTGCTCGGGCTTTCTATTCCTATCGGGGCTCGAATGTGCGATTCGAAGGACTCGAGATCTTCGGCTCCGGTGCGACGGGCAGTGAATATCTGATCCACCTCGGTTCGTCCCAGGTGCACGACATTTCCTTTGCCGACTGCATCATCCACGATGGTTACAAAAACGACATGGTCAAGATCAATTCGGGTGCCCATCACATTCGTTTCGCCGGCTGCGTGTTCTACAATCAGGCGACCGGCGCAAACCACTTCGACATCAATACGGTGACCGACATCGAACTCGAAGGCAATCTCTTCTTCAACGACTATGCCGGCTCGGGCCGTCCGAACGACACCGGAGGCTCCGCCTTCATCTGCGCAAAGAACTCCGGCGACAGCTCGCCGAACACGACGAAGCGAATCGGCATACGTGGCAACATCTTTCTAAACTACCAGGGAATGAACGACCAGGCGTATGTACTTCTGGGCGAAGACTACAAAGACTTTTACGAGGCGCAACAGGTGATGGTGGAAAACAATCTGTTTTTGTTTACTTCCGACGCTTCGCACATCGGAGCCTTCCAGATGAAGGGCCGTCTGCGAGACATCACCTTTCGAGCGAATACCGTTTCGGGGCACCCCGAGGGCGGCTCGTCCTACGCGGTAAGGATGTGGAAGGAGGGCGGGCTGAAGCAAGATGTCCGTTTCACTGGCAATCTATGGTCCGATCCCGTGGGCATGAACGACTTTTCCGACGGCAGCAAGGAGAATGTGATCGGCGAGCTTGTGTTGCGCCACAATCTTTACTGGAATGCAGGCAAACCGATCCCGGCTGATTCGGATAGCGTATTCGATCCGCCGACCGACGATCCGGAAGGCGTCTATGCCGATCCCGAACTGGAAAATCCCATTGGGGTGATCCTGCCTCGATACAGACATGCCGAACGCTCATTTGCCTCGGGAACGAAAACCATCGCGGAGGAGTTCGAACGGTTGGTGCTTACGTACGGCAAACCAGACGCAGCGGTCGTGGCCGATGTGGCCCTCCCGGAAGAAATGCCGGAGAACGACATCCTGGGGCGGCCGCGGGGGAGCGAACCCGATCTGGGAGCGCTGCAAATCCACCGAGTGAAGTCCCTGAAGGAATAACGCGCCCCGTATCCTTTCGCTCGATCCGTATCAGTGAATGAGCAAAATCATCAATTCATCACAAAGTGAGATGTCATGAAAACCCGATATCTGGTTGTTCTTACGCTACTTTTTGGCCTTCCTTTCTTTGTCTCCGGCTCAATCATGGCCGCGCAGAACAGTATGAATGTCCTTTTCCTCGTCTCTGATGACCTGAACAGTTGGTTACTGGAGGATCCCGACCGCTATCCCGGCAAGGTGGTCGCCCCGAACCTGACGAACCTCGCCGAGAGCGGCGTCAATTTCAAGCGCGCCTACACCGCCGCCCCGGTCTGTTCCCCCTCGCGAACCGCGTTCCTCTCAGGGGTGGCGCCGTGGAAGTCGGGGCATTATCACAACACGCCGGGTGTCGACACGAGTGAACCGCTCCAGAATGCCCTCTCGCTCGCCGGCTTTTTCAAGAGAGCTGGGTACACGACCGGATGCTACGGCAAAATCACTCACGGTTGGGATCAGCGCGAACACTGGGACGAAAAAATCGGCCACCAACGCGACCCGGCACCTCCGGGCGCCCCGGTGACGGCGGTTGGGCGGGGAGAGCAAGACTGGGGCCCCATCCACCTCGCCGAAGAGGAGATGAACGACACGCTGAATGCGAACAACGCCATCGAGCAGCTCCGGAAGAAACACGAGAAGCCGTTTTTCATCTGTTGCGGTCTTTTCAATCCGCACATGCCGTGGTATGTACCGAACAAGTATTTCGACATGTTCCCCCTCGACGAAGTGACCACGCCTGCGCTTCTGGAGAATGATCTAGAGGACGTGCCGCCACTCGGGCGTGCCTTGACCGAACGCAAGGGGAGGTTCGTCGATTCCGTGCTCGAGCATGGCCTTCATCAGGAAGCGGTCCAAGCTTATCTGGCCACGACCGCCTATGCCGACGCGCAGCTCGGCCGCGTGCTCGATGCCCTCGAAAAGAGCCCCTATCGGGACAATACCATCGTGGTGTTCTTGACCGACCATGGCTTCCATTTGGCCGAGAAACACCACTGGCAGAAGGCGACCCTCTGGGAAGAGGCCACGCATTGCTTGCTCATGTTTCGGGTGCCCGGCGTGACGCCTGCCGACGGAGCCGACTGCGAGCGATACGTCTCGCTGCTCGATATCTACCCGACTCTGGCGGAATTATGCCAACTGGACCCGCCGGAGTATTTGGACGGACGTTCACTGGTTCCACTACTCGAAGATCCGGAGGCTCCTTGGGAGAGTACCGCCATCACCGGTTTGACGAGCAAGAGAGGGCCGTGGTCGCCGTACATCACCATTCGTAATGAAGCGGGACGCTATATCCGCTATGCAAAAGGGCAGGAGGAGTTCTACGATACGACACGCGATCCTCACGAATGGACCAATCGGATCGACGATCCTGCATATGCGCCCGTCATCGAGAAACTCAAGTCCGCGGTTCCGAGCCTTTCGGAAATGGCGACTCCCTTGCCGGAAACGCTCCCCTAATCAAGAGTGAACTTCATAAGACCCCGGACCAGAAATTAGGGGCACGTCAAAGAGGATGGATATCGAGACCAACTTTCGCGAGATGCGATTGCCCGAGGTGACCGACCTGCTCGATGAGAGCGTCGACGAGACGTGGAGCTACACTATCGAAGATCTGGCGTGTGGTATTGGAAATGTAATTGATGTACCGGTGGAAATCGGCGAGAGAGCGTCCTTCAGAAGCTTCTGCCGGAAATCGTTCAGTGTGGTCGGGCCGAAATCCTTCGCTCGCAACTCGCCATAATGGTCCCGAAGAAGTCGTAGGGTATATCGAATCCGCTCCAGGGCTCGAGAGGGAGTGCCGTCGACATGTCGATAATGTTTCTCTGCCCAGCTCCAGACGGCCAGGCAGAACCACGCGGGCCGAGAACCGGGAAAACTGCCGCCAAAAGAGGGGGCGAGTGCCGTCTATTGTATCGCCCTTTGGAGACCCCACGTCAAACTGCGCATAAAAAAACGCCGCAAACACCTGCGTGACAGGCACTTACAACGTCTTACTTGAAACACGCCCGACAGGACTCGAACCTGTAACCTGCGGTTCCGTAGAAAGTTTCATAAACAGGAGGTGATTCGTCGCAAACCCCTATATAAAATGCACTTATGCGGTGTCACCTTCTTGGACGAAGCGGCTTCGCGATGAGAAAAGTCTTGTCTATTAGTGCGCGCTGGCCCTGCTCTTGGGGGGTATATCTTGTCGTGATCCGCCCTTTCGAAAAAAGCTACACTTTTTATATAGGCCATTTTACTTTTTGCTTTTTTTGCGAGCCGACAAATGCAACAACCACGCAACCATTACATGGACAATATCAAGGGCATTCTGATATTCCTCGTGGTTTATGCCCACTTCTTGCTATTCTACGTCGAGGAAGGAACCGCCTCGACTTTCGCGCGGTTTCTTACGTATTTCATCTACAGCTTTCACATGCCGCTGTTCGTATTCGTTTCCGGATACTTCTCGAAGGACGTGGACAAGGTGCGAGCGACTGCGTTCGAGAGGCTTCTCGTTCCATACTTGATCTTCAATACGCTCATGTTGATCGCCGTTTCCTTGTCCGAGCCCGGCAAATACGAATTCGGCTATCTGACGCCGGTCTTCGTGAACTGGTTCATTCTCGCGCTTTTCTTCTGGCGAATCTTTTTGAAGGATCTCGTTCGCCTCAAGTATATCCTACCCATCAGTTTTCTCGTGGCCTTCTTTATCGGCTATGTCCCAGATGTGACCAATTATTTGGCACTGGCACGGACGCTGGCTTTTTTCCCTTTTTTCTTGATGGGCTATTATGCCGATGGTGAAACTCTCCGGAAGATCCGTTCTTTCAACAAACCGCTTGTGCTTTGTGGGTTGACGGTTTTCGGCGTGATCGCCTATATGATCGCGGATTCCGGAACATTGCCGATCACTCTGTTCATCGCCGCACCTTACCAGACCCCCTTCGACCCGATGGCTCGAATCATTTTCTTCCTATTTGCCATGATGGTCGGCACCTCGATTCTTTGCCTGTGTCCGAATCGAAAAATGTGGTTCATCACCGCTTCCGGTGAACAAACGCTCTTGATATTTCTGCTCCACCGTTATATCACCTTCCTGTTCTACGAGTTTCTTCCGCCGGAAGCCTGGAGCCGGTGGCATCTCTTGACGACTTTCGTCCTTTCGCTTCTGACCGTCGCTATTCTAGGAGGGAAGCGATTGTCACGAGCATATCACACCATGATGGAATGGGTGCTGGGAGGGATCATTCCGGGTCGAAAAAGCATGCTCCCTCGAACAGCCTTCCCGCGGGCCGTGTCGGGATTTCTCGTCATCTTGCTGCTGCCGTTACTCTACTGTGCGGCGACCGTCGATCATAAGACGAGCATCGGCGAAGCGGACTCGATCCATCCGGTTCTCAGCGGAGAAGATCATCAGCTTCTGGAGTCTTCCGTCACGATTAGTTTCGTGGGCGACCTCATTCTGCTTGAGAACCAAGTGAAGCGAGCCTGGGATCCTGATGCCGAGACCTACGACTTCCGACCGGTCTTCGAGTACGCAGCGGAGGATATCCAGCGCGCAGACCTCGCGATTGGTGTACTGGAAGTTCCTCTCGCCGGCGAAGCCGCCGGATATTCCACCAGCAACTACGACGACGGTATTCCCTTGGCCCTCAACGGTCCTGATACCTGGGCCGTCGCCGCCAAGAATTCCGGGATCGATTTGGTGACGACCGCGACCAATCATGCCCTGGATAAGGGAATCGCCGGTCTCCATCGCACACTCGATGTCCTGGAGCAAATCGGACTTCCTCAAGTCGGAACCTATCGCAATGCCCGGGAGCGTCGCGAAATTCCGATACACGAAGTACGGGGCATCAAAATTGCATTCTTGGCATACACCTACGGGCTGAACCATAGCGCCGAAGCATTGCTGTCTTCGAAACGGCATCTCGTGGGAATCTTGGCCGATCCTTGTCGCATAAGCGAGTTTCAAGCAAGTCTCGAAATGGTGCGGGAAGACATTCGCCTCGCCAAGAAGCATCGACCTGATGTGATCATCGCCTTGCCGCATATGGGTAAGCAGTTTTCCCATGAAGCAGACATGTTCAGTCGAATCTGGGCGGAGCGGATGCTCGAAGAGGGAGTCGATGTCGTCCTCGCGAATCATTCCCATGCAGTGCAGCCGATCGAGTTGCCGCGGATAAGTGGAAATGAATCGAAGGCGGAATACGGGATGATCGCCTACTGCCCCGGGAATTTCGTCAATGAATACACCGACAAAAACGGAGATGCCTCGGCGATCATCAACCTCCATCTCTCCAATCGTGAAGGAGAAAAGGGGCGTGTGCTGGGAGCTTCGATCGTGCCGATGTGGATCCAGCATCCTATCGACGGACAATCACGCCCGATTCCGCTTCACCGCGCGGTTTCGGCGCCGGCGATCCGCGCCCAGTTATGCCGACGGGAGTGGAATCGCATCGAAGAGGTCCACCAATTGGTCTCAAAGGTGATGTTGGGTTCCACGCTCGGTATCGACCAAATCCAAGAGCGATATTACCTATTGCCCGAGCATGGGTATGTTCGCGCGCCGGGGCCCGTTTCGGCACCAAAAACGGTCGAGTCCGTTCCCTTGGATGAAAACCGGCGTCGCTTCTATCAGGCTCTTTGCGAAGCCGAAACGACATTATTCCTCGGCGACAGCATTACCGAGGGAACGAAAAACGGTGGGTATGGCTGGTTCGAACCTCTTGCGGGGTGGTTTCCGGGAAATCGATTGATCAATCGAGGCGTTGGTGGAGAGACGACAAAAACTCTCCTGAGTCATCTGGAGATAGATTTGCGGGAAGAAGCGGACCTCATCGTTCTCAGCGTGGGAACGAATGATGTCCGATACCGAACGTCCTCCATTTGCTCGATGACCTCCCAGGAGTATGTGGCGAATATGAAACGAATCGTCCGAGAAATCCGTAAGCGTCGTCCTGAGGCGCGTATTGCCATCATCAATGCTTGGCTCGCATATTGGAACGACCCCTATGCAGTGCGAGGCGAAAAGTCTCGGGATGCCAGGATCGATAACTACAACGCAGCCCTGGAATCATTCTGCGCGAAGAACGACCTCATTTTCATCGACGCCAATACTCCCATCAAGCGGTTTCTCGAAAAACATGTCACCAACGATTTCATCCTCGACCACATCCATCCCAATGCGGGTCGAGGGATCCAGCTTTATTCTCACGCTGTTCTCTTCGGTGATCCCGAACCGGGGACGTTTCAATAGAAAATCGGTTCTTCCGACATTTTAGTGGCTGATTGATGAGTCCTTGTCGTCGAGATCGATTGACTCGGCTCGGATTCACCAACCAAAGCAGGGGGGCGTTCCCTGCTGCGCCCTCCAC
>CAZWCE010000052.1:0-6973 GCA_964632505.1 uncultured Planctomycetaceae bacterium
GCGATCACCTCGTTCACTTCACGCGACGCCCCTTCCTGGCTCGGCCGATTGCCGGCTTCGCCGAATGACAGACATTGAGCCTGGTCAAGCAACGTCTCGGCCAACACAGCAACATCATGAAACGCCGCACGGCGGGCTCTCGAGGTTCGCCCGGGTTTCACTATTGATGCGACTCTCAATAATAACAGCACGCGTCACCTCGCCACGGCCGCCTAGGAAACGGCCTCAAAAAACCGTCCGCTCCGTGTCCACCATTGGTAGGGCTGCCAGGAAAAAAATGGCGGTATCTATATCATTTCGAAACGATCCGAAGACGTGTATGCTTGCGGAATCACAACGCGGGCATCGGAATTCCAGCGGGACGCCGCGATTCGTGTCGCTTCTCCCAAACACCAGACTTCGCCTTGAAAGACTTCGCACCCATAGGACTGAGCATAAGCCTCGACCCCGCGGGGGCTGACGAAATAGGCGGCGTCGAACTGCGGAAGGGAGCGCCCCAATTCCGGATGGAAGACCAAGCGATTTAGAAGAAGTGATGATATATTCTTCTCATTACTCAGGAAAATATCGTGCAATCCTCCCGGCAGATGGGTACCGGCCACGAGGAGGACCTCCCCATCTTTTCTTCCTCGACGGAGAGCGTGATGAGACATTCCCGTGTCATCCGGGGAGATCCGTTGCCAGAAGAGGCTCCGTCGAACCACTGCGTTGGCGGCAGTGACATGCGTGTCTCCGAAGACCCGGGCATCAGCCTCGGATTCCCCCAGCATCCTAAAAAAAGTATTTACTCCGAGCGAGTCGCAAAAGAGAATGTTCGAAAAACGCTTTTCTTGAAGATCTTCAAGGACTTTTGTAAATTCCATTTCCGCTGCTTGATTTCTTATGACCTTTAGAGCGGGCCAATGGATTAGCGTTCCCAAAGAACGGAAGGCCGTCGGGTCGATTCCGGTAAACAAAATGTTCGGCTTCGGTTGCAGGCGGTGTGGAGTTCGAGCGACTTCTCCAACGACGATGCATGCCGGCGATCGGACCGAATGCTCACGGGCCAAAGCGACGATGCGACCAAGAGGCCCTTGGACGTGACGTTCCCAGGTAAGTGTACCGCGTTCGATGATTGCAACCAGCGTATCCTTACTCCAACCGTCGGAGAGGAGTTTCTCGACGATTGCTTCCAGAGCGGCGACTCCCATCATGATGACCAAGGAATCGGCTCGGGGAAAATGTTTGTGGATCTCTCCACCAATCGTTTTCGCGGTCACAACGGCAAAACTACGAGCCGATTCACGGTGCGTCAATGAAAGCCCCGCCGCCGCAGGAACAGCAGTGGCGGCACTCATTCCGGGAATGATCTCATAGGGGACCGCATGGTCCGATAGGTTTTTCATCTCTTCGAATCCCCGCCCGAACACAAAAGGGTCGCCTCCTTTCAGACGAGCGACGTTCCAACCATTCCGGGCGAAATGTAGAAGTGTCCGTGAAATCTCTTTTTGCGACCAGTGAGTGTTTGTGCCCCCCAAGTGATGAATAACTTTCTGCTTGCAGGGGATCCCGAGCCGCTCAAGGAAATCGGGCTGGAGCAGATGGTCCATGATGACCGCCTTGCTATCGAGAATGGCACGGTAACCGGCGATGGAGAGCAACTCGGGGTCCCCCGGGCCGGCTCCGATGAGATAGACCTTCCCTTTGTTCATCGAATTACTCCCGGGCTGAATCGCCTGAAGCTTGATGGAAAATAACTTTCATCGCATCGCGTGTTCTCTTAGCGAGTCGGCAATCGTTTCCATGCGTGTGAATGGCCATCGTGAACTTCTCTTCGGTCCAGAGGGCCGGAAAAATGACCTGGGACGTTTCGGCCGAAGAAGTATTGCAGCAGAGAATCTGATGAGCTGCCGCATCATGTGCAATCCGATCATTCAGGTCCTTATCGTTTGTGGCCGCAACGACGAGAAAAAGATCGCGAAGCAATTTTTCTCGGTAGCGAGTCGTGATCCACTGGATTGAATGGGTTTCGGCCCAATCACGGCATGCCTCGGATAGCACGGGAGCAGCCAGCACAACGACCGCCCCCGCTTCGCGAAGGACTCTCGCCTTTCGCAGACCGACCGCACCGCCCCCGACCACTAGGCATCTGGCTCCGTTCAGGTCGATGGCCAAGGTGCATAGATGACGTTTTGGTGAATGCATCATAAACAATTTTCGAATTGGGGGAATATGTCAAGGAACATCGCCGAACGAGCTAGAGAACATTTTCTCCAGAGAGGCTTGATGCTGCTCTATAAAATCTATGAAGCGCATCGCATCGGTTCCTCCGGCTTTTTGATAGGCCGTGTCCAAATGCTCGATCCCTTGAAGGACCTCCTTGGGTGACATGCCTCGATGAAACTCCTGGGCGAGACGATCGTCTTGTCCATTGCCGCCTCCGGCCAGGAAGCGGAAACATTCGATCGGGCGGCCACCGACACGACGTTTGCGACCGATGAGTCCGATGTCGGCTACGGCGGAATGGGCACAATTGTTCGGGCAACCGGAGATGGCGACCGAAAGGGCCTCGGCAATTCCAGCTTCGGAGATGCGATTGGCCAACCTACGGGAGTCCGCGATGCCACGGGAACACCATGTCGTTCCGGGGCACGCTACCAAGATGTTCTTGGATACCATCGATTGCAACATCGCAGGAAGATCGATCTCGTGATTTCCGTAAAGGAAAAGATCGTGATTCAGTCCCAATCGAATGGCGGCCGAACCGTTCGCGGCGGCATCGGCCAGAGCCAATGCCTCTTCCGGCATGAGATCGCCCAATGGTGGCGCCAATCTCTTTTGTAACGGCGTCTCGCCGGTCACGCGTTTCAGGGCAGGGAGCGAGAGGTAGACATCTTCAGCCTGTTTTGCCGTCTCCTCGTTGAGAAGAACATCGACGCGTTGCGAAAAGCTCCGGTCGCCCAATCGTTCACGGATATGAAGCAGGCGTGCTTTTCGTCGATTTTCGCGATCCCCCTCGAGATGGAAGAGTCGCAGCACGGCAACGATGAGCGATAATATCTTATGGAACTCCAAGGACTCGTAAAGAAGAATTCCAGGTTGGGGACGCGCTCCGAGCGAGCCGGCGGCGACGACGCGAAGAGTGCCGTCGTCATTGGTATTGATCCCGAGATCGTTGACCCAGGGACGATTGGCCGAAGAACTGGAACCGGAGATGGTGATTTTGAACTTGCGGGGCAAATCATGAATGAAGTCGAGCGATTGGGCAAGCTCTTGAACCCTCCGGGCAAGTTCTCCCACATCCCAACAATTGGCGTGAAACCCGTTCTCCGGGGGAAGTGTGATATTTCGCAGAGCGTCGCCACAGGCCCCCACCGAGGTCAATCCGAGTTCGTGGATTCCCGCCTGCACGGCAGGCAATTCGTCCGGAAGGACGCCATGCAATTCGATTGCTTGCCGCCGGGTCAAATGAAGCGGATACTCCGGCGTGTATTGTCGCGCGATGTGTGCCAATCCGCGCAACTGCTCCGCCGTCACGCAACCTCCCGGTGTCTTCACTCGCTGCATGTAGAACCCCTTTTGACGCTGAGGATAGATCCCGATGCGTCTGGCATCGGCGGAAGACGCAGGGAGACGTCGGCAAGGAAACTGCGGTTGTTGATCGTATGACATCATGGAGCGGTGCCATCCTCGATTCTGGTAGTATCAGATACCACTCCCGTCTCGATGCAAGCCACATTCCTTTTTCCCCTGCTCCCAAGGGAATTTTCCTGCCCGCGTTCCAAAATGCACGGGAACCGGAATATGACATTGCTCGCAGCCGATCGTGGTATAGCGTTCTCCATAGGGAGAAATATAATTGTAAAGTTTGTTGTAGGGAAGTCCGTGCTCTCGTGTATATTCATCGACTTTTTCTTCGGTCCAGTCGAAAAGAGGATTGATTTTGAGTATTTTTCGATTGTCTTCGTAGACCCAGGCAACTTTTTGTCCTTTCTCACGGCGGTGAGACGATTGATCGGCCCGAAGTCCTGCAATCCAAGCATCGAGAGAAGTGATGGCACGCTGCAATGGAATTCGTTTTCGTGTTCGGCAGCAACTCGTCCGCGCCAGGAAGTGAGCGTGTTGCCCGAAATTGCGGTAGAGCGATTCGAGTTCTTCGTCGGTCGGGGCATATCGCTCGATTTCCAGAGCGAAGTGTTGCTCCACCTCTTTCAATAGTTCGTAGGTTTCAGGGGGGTTGGAGCGAGTATCGATAAAAAAAACACGGAAAGGCAGCTTGAGCCGGTGGGCCAAATCGATGGTGACGATTCCGGTTTTCTGGAAACTCGTGCCGATAGCAGCCCGGTCGCCATAGTTTTCCAGAGCGAAACGCAGAAGAGCCGAAGCATCGAGGTTTTCCAATTCTTTCAAATCGATGTTCGTCATTTGGCAGATGCTCCCATGATGATTTGAATTCAGCAAGCGGCCAGTGCTTGCGCAAGATCTTCGATCAGATCGTCCACGTCCTCAATTCCAACCGAGAGCCGCAACGTTTCATCCATGATTCCCGCGTGCCGCCGTTGTTCGGGCGACATCGTGGCGTGGCTCATCGTGGCGGGGTGACACACCAACGACTCCACGCCGCCAAGGCTTTCCGCGAAGAGAAAAAGGTGCAACCGGTCGATCACTTTCTCGACGGCCTCCATGTCGCCTCGGAGATGGAAAGTCACGATTGCGCCAAAACCATCCATCTGCACTTTGGCAAGTTCGTGCTGGGGGTGCGTCTCGATTCCAGGGTAGATCGTCTTCCGCACCTTGGGATGCTCGTCGAGGAAGCGAGCAATGGCCATGGCGTTCTTCTCATGCTGACGCATACGGACCGCGAGTGTCTTGAGTCCCCGGAGAGTAAGCCATGCGTCCCAGGCACCCGGCACTCCGCCCACGGCGTTCTGGTAGAATTTCACTTGTTCGTAAGCCTCGGGATCATTGGTGACGACTGCCCCGCCTATCACATCACTGTGGCCGCTGACGTACTTGGTTGTGCTGTGCAACACGATGTCCGCCCCTTGAGTGAGAGGTCGTTGAAAGAGCGGTGAAGCGAATGTATTGTCGACAACAAGCTTCGTCTCCGAGGGTTGGGCGATCTGCCCGACCGCTTGCATGTCGACCAGTTGCAAGAGTGGATTGGCCGGCGTTTCTACCCATAGGAGCTTGGTTCTATCGTTCATCGCCTCGGCGAACGCTTCCGGTCGGGTCCCGTCGACATAGGTGAACGAGATGCCTCGGGGGATATAGACATCTTCGAATAATCGAAAGGTACCGCCGTAGATATGCTCGGACGAAACGACGTGATCGCCGGGGCGAAGGAGAGAGAGGACCGCATCGACAGCAGCCATTCCAGAACTGAAAGCCAGGCCATACTCGGCTTCTTCGAGCCCAGCCAGACATGCTTCGAGTGCAGAACGTGTCGGATTTTCGCTCCGAGAGTATTCAAAATCGCGCGGGCGCCCCACTCCCTCGAAAACATAATTCACTGTTTGATAAATCGGGACAATGACCGAACCGGTGGCGGCGTCCGGCTTCTGCCCTGTCCGAATCGCCTTGGTTGAAAATCTCATTCGATGCCTCCCCTTGATAAATGTTTCAACCTCTCGAAAAGAGTTCACCCTGATTCCGAGAATCCTCGAAGTGGAATCCACGTCGCGATTCGCACGGCCTCCACCCCCTGCGCTAGCCGGCAATGTCGTCGAAGAGCGGGGTGGAAAGATAGCGTTCGCCGAAGCTCGGAATGATCACGACGATGACCTTCTCCTTGTTTTCAGGACGGCCGGCCACGATTTCGGCCGCTCGAAGGGCGGCACCACTGGAAATCCCGACAAAAAGACCTTCTTCGCGGGCGCTGCGTCGTGCGAAGTCGAGTGCCTCGTCTTGATCGACCGGAACGACCTCATCGATCACATCAAGGTTCAGCACCTTCGGGACAAAGCCCGCCCCGATGCCTTGAATCTTATGCGGCCCGGGCTTGGGCTTTTTTCCACTAAGGGTTTGCTGAAGTACGGGACTCTGGGCCGGTTCCACCGCAATCGCTTGAAAGGAAGGCTTCCGAGCTTTGATCGTTTCGGAAACGCCGGTGATCGTTCCGCCGGTACCAACGCCGCTAATCAGAATATCGACCTTGCCGTCGGTGTCGGACCAAATCTCTTCGGCCGTCGTCCGCCGATGGGCTTCAGCATTGGCCGGATTATCGAACTGCTGCGGCATGAACATCTTCTCTTCCGTCGCCTCGATTTCCCCAGCCTTCTCGATCGCACCCAGCATGCCCTTCTCGGCGGGGGTGAGAATCAGTTCGGCCCCCAGCGATTTGAGCACCTTGCGGCGTTCCAGACTCATCGACTCCGGCATCGCCAACATGAGACGGTACCCACGCGATGCACAAACGAACGCCAAAGCGATGCCCGTATTGCCGCTGGTCGGCTCGACGATGCGGGTGTTCGCGTCGATCTTGCCCTCTCGCTCCGCTGCTTCGATCATCGAAACACCGATCCGGTCCTTGACCGAAGCGAGGGGATTTCGACTTTCCAACTTCGCCAGTACCGTGGCCGAGGAGGGGATCGTTTTCTTCACTTGAACCAAAGGCGTCTTGCCGACCGATTGCGTGATATCCGTGTAATAGTTCATTGAAACCTCACTCTTCGATAATGTTTCCTAGAAGACGTAGGATCGGGCGAAGGCATCTTCACGAAATTGCGTCATGCGTAAGGGAACGATTGAATCATTAAAAACAATACTTTTATTTGACGATTATGACGATTTTGATTTTACACACCCCCACTAGACGAGTCAACGGCATTCGATAATTTTTTCAGATAAAAATATCATTTCTTCGGTGTACGCACACACCCTCCGCGGAGCATATAAACGAATGCAAAACCATTCTATAGGGGGGTGGAGGTGAGATGGCTGTTCGGCGGCAATTGCCTTATGTCTTTAGCGTCAATTAGGTCTTTCGGTAAGG
>CAZWCE010000053.1:0-6740 GCA_964632505.1 uncultured Planctomycetaceae bacterium
AATCTAAGCCACCTCAGCTTTTTTATAGTAGATATCAGAAGAGGATCTTCGGGGTTGGGAAACGCCAAATCGAGATGATTCCGGAATAAATCCTGGACTTAGTCCAGCTTTGGACCTATTATGAAATTATGCGAAGCGATCCAGCCAACCTTTTACGTGAACATGGACTCCAAGTCACTGCCCAACGATTGGCCGTGCTTCGAGCGGTTTCGAGTCGGCCGCATTGTCGAGCCGACGAGGTCGTCGAACTCGTTTGCGCTGAAATCGGCTCCATCTCCAAACAGGCAGTGTACGATTCGCTCGGAATATTGGCCGAAAAAGGTCTGATCCGACGAATTCAGCCCGCGGGTTCCGCGGCCCTCTATGAGGATCGGGTCGAGGACAACCATCACCACGTGATCTGTCGATCCTGCGGGAAAACGGTCGACGTCGATTGCTTCGTCGCGGAATCGCACTGCGAGTCCGCCGCGGCCAACTCAGGCTTCCAGGTCGATACCTCGGAGGTGATCTACTGGGGTATCTGCCCCGAGTGTCTTGCCACGAAATCGAAGGAGGGAGATTGAGGTTCCGTACGAAACGTTGGATGATTACAAATGTTCGAGACTCCAAATGGAGGAGAATAAAAATGTCGAAAAACGATACTTCAATAAAATGGTTCAGTTTAGGGAGAGGCGTTCTGCCACACGCAAGAAGGAGGATGCGGGGAACACGATTCATTTGGCTGGCTGCCCTGGTCTTCACCTTTGGGGCGGTGAGCAACGGTAATGTGGTTCAGGCCCAGGATTCGGCGGCCGTCGGCAAGTGCCCGGTCATGGGGGGATCCCAGTCTTATGCGGACCCGATGTATCGACACACGGCGGCAGGGAGCATGTCGATCGGGGATTGGTGGCCGAACGAATTGAACTTGGACATGCTCCACCAGAATTCGGCGAAGAGCAATCCGATGGGAGAGGACTTCAACTACGCCGAGGAGTTCCACAAGCTCGATCTGGATGCGGTGAAGAAAGATCTGGAAGCATTGATGACCGATTCCCAGGAGTGGTGGCCCGCCGACTGGGGACACTACGGCCCGCTGTTCATTCGGATGGCCTGGCACAGTGCGGGGACGTATCGTGTCTCCGACGGTCGGGGTGGAGCCTCCGATGGTACGCAGCGTTTTGCTCCACTGAATAGCTGGCCCGATAATGCGAACCTGGACAAGGCACGCCGATTGCTCTGGCCGATCAAGCAGAAATACGGCCAAAAGATTTCCTGGGCGGATCTGATGATTCTGACGGGGAACGTTGCGCTCGAGTCGATGGGGTTTGAAACCATGGGCTTCGCCGGAGGCCGGACCGACGTTTGGGAACCGCAGAAGGATGTGTACTGGGGACCGGAAACCGAGTGGCTCGGAGGCAAGCGATACAAAGGAGAGAGAGAACTCGAGAATCCTCTCGCCGCGACTCAGATGGGCCTGATCTACGTCAATCCCGAAGGACCGAAAGGGGAACCGGATCCGCGGGCGGCAGCCCAAGCCATTCGCGAAACCTTCGCCCGAATGGCGATGAATGATGAGGAGACCGTCGCGCTAATCGCCGGAGGACATACTTTCGGCAAAACCCACGGCGCCGCCGATCCGAGCAAGTACGTCGGTCCCGAACCCGAGGCCGCGCCGATTGAACAGCAGGGCCTCGGCTGGAAGAATTCTTACGGAAAGGGCAATGCCGAGGATACGATCACCAGCGGTTTGGAAGGGGCGTGGACTTCCACCCCGACCCAGTGGTCACATGGCTATTTCAATAATCTTTTCCGATACGAGTGGGAAGTGACGAAGAGTCCGGCCGGAGGCCACCAATGGACACCGAAGGATGCTGCGGCGAATGTACCGGATGCTCACATTTCGGGAAAAATGAACAAACCGATCATGTTCACGACCGATATCGCGCTCAAGAAAGACCCGGTCTACGCGGAGATTTCCAAACGATTCCATGAGAATCCGGACGAGTTTCAAAAGGCCTTTGCGAAGGCGTGGTACAAGCTGACCCACCGCGATATGGGGCCGCACTCGCGATGTCTCGGCCCTTGGGTCCCGGAACCCCAATTATTTCAAGATCCCGTTCCCGAGGTCGATCATGCC
Organism: uncultured Planctomycetaceae bacterium; assembly: GCA_964632505.1. Taxonomy (GTDB): domain Bacteria; phylum Planctomycetota; class Planctomycetia; order Pirellulales; family Thermoguttaceae; genus CAZWCE01. The sequence goes on from CAZWCE010000053.1 coordinate 2,117, forward strand.
TTGATCGAACAAGCGGAGATCGCCACGCTCAAGGACATGATTCTGTCCTCGGATCTTTCCATCTCTCAACTGGTTTCAACCGCATGGGCGTCGGCATCGACCTTCCGAGGTAGCGACATGCGCGGGGGAGCGAACGGGGCACGCATCCGGCTAGAGCCGCAGAAGGATTGGGAAGCCAACGAACCGGCGGAACTGGCGAAGGTGCTCGAAACGTTGGAAGGCATCCAGAAGAAGTTCAATGCTTCGCAATCCGGCGGCAAGAAGGTCTCTCTGGCCGATCTCATCGTGTTGGGTGGATGCGCCGCCATCGAAAAAGCGGCGAAGAAAGCCGGGTATGATGTGACGGTTCCTTTTGCTCCGGGACGCACCGATGCCCTTCAGGAGATGACCGATGTGGAGTCGTTCGCCGTGCTCGAGCCGATGGCAGATGGCTTTCGCAATTACGTGAGCCACGAATCGCTCGATCGTCCCGCCGAGGAGATGCTCGTGGATCGTGCGAGCCTCCTCACGCTCACCGCTCCGGAAATGACCGTGCTGGTCGGGGGCATGCGTGTCCTGAATACGAACCACGGAAACTCCCAACTGGGAGTCTTCACCGAAAATCCGGAAACGCTCACCAACGACTTTTTCGTGAACCTGTTGGACATGGGAACACAGTGGCAGAAGTCACCCAAATGTGAGTATTTCTTCGAAGGTCGCGACCGCGAGACGGGCGAGCTGAAGTGGACCGCCACCTCCGTCGATCTCGTGTTTGGCTCGAATTCTCAGCTCCGCGCGATCTCGGAAGTCTATGCGAGTGATGACGGAAAGAAGAAGTTCGTCGACGACTTCATTGCGGCCTGGAATAAGGTGATGAATCTCGATCGTTTCGACCTGGATCCGTCCCTGCGAAACTGATGGAAACAGGGTGAAAAAGACGCAACACGTTCCGGGACTTTGGAAAGGAACCGAAGATCCCGGAACGCCTGAATCGACGTTCAAACCGCGAAAATCCTCTTCGTTCCTTCGCCTATGCCACGAACGCCAGGGGACGTGATTCGACGTGGCGAGGCGATTCAAAAGGAATTCCGGATCAATCCACAAGCCGGAGGCGGGAAATGGAATCGACTGGGAACCTATGCCCTTGATCCGTCCGAACCGATCTCCGTCACGATTTTCACGGACAAGGCGAACGCCGCGAGTTTCCGCATTGCCCCGCCCCTTCTGTTTTCCTATTGGTTGGCCAGATCTCCATGGCCGAAGATCTCCTTTGATCACAATAGCCCCACGAGATGCCGTCCCAACACCACCGCCTCGGCGGCGTTGCCGGCGTATCCATCGGCCCCCAGCTCTTGGGAGAGATCTTCTGCCGTCATGAATGCCTGACCACCAATAAGGACTTTCACTATTTCTCCCCGCTCACTTGCTCGAACAGCCTGGATCGTTTTCTTTGTGTCTTCCATCTGGGTCGTTTGCGATACAGAGATTCCGAGAAGATCCGCCCGGAAGAAATCGACGGCCTCGACCAGATCGTTGCTCGGAACATCCGCTCCGAGCATGACCGTCCGCCAGCCATCCATTTCAAAAAAGTCCGCAACCGCCTGTAATCCGAGATCGTGTAAATTGCCTGCAACCGACGCGGCGAGCATGGTTTTCCCGTTGGCTGGCTTGACTTCTGCACGGGCGAGCAATCGGCTCATCACCATTTTCGTCGTTTGGGTGGCGAAATGCTCTTCGGCCACGTTGATCTCGTTGGCCAGCCACATGCGTCCCAGCTCATTTTGTGCGGGAAGAAGAACTTGCAAGTACAGATCGCGAATAGCGATTCCCTGCTCCGATGCTTCCAGAATCATTTGTATGGCTCTTCGGCGGTTTCCTTCGAACAGGGTTACTAGAAAGGCCGAAGCCAACTGCCCCATTGCGTCGTTCGAAAGCAGGTGGTTCGATATGTCTTGTCCGGGCTCATCCAGGGCTTCGATTGCCTTGTCAACATACTGGTTCGCTATCGGGCGACACTTCTCCGGCAGCTCACTTGCCAAAACGGCACGTAAGCACAATAGGGCGTTTCGGTATTGCTCCGACGCAATCCCCCGCGCCTGAAAGGCTGCTTGCCCCAACCGCATCTGGGAGACGAACAGTCGCGGCCGATCGACTCCGACCGCCGCCGACAATTCTTCTAAGCATGTAGTCAGCCAGTTCTGCCATCCGATGAAAGGATCGCGAGGAAATCCTTTTCCGGCCTCAGGGTGTTTTTCCAACAATTCCGCGGAGGCATAACCGGCAAGAGCGTTGCTCCCTTGTCGAAGGATGTTGGCAAGAAACGGGTGATTCTGGTTCATGGCTCTTCCATCAATTTATCAATGAAGAATACGAGGGCGGATTCGCCGATGGAGGTTTCCGGAAAGAGGTTTCCCGGTTACTACTCCCGGTTGCTACTGGGTAATCCAGGTCTCATGATGCACCAGGAAGGACCAAGTTCCTTCCGCCTGTCGGGCTTGGACCGAAGGTCGGCTCTTTGGCAGGTCGTTCGGACACCATTTGTTACTCTGTTAAAAAATCGCCAAAGATCAATCAGGACGTTTCCCCTTGATCGTCATCACTTTATCCGATTCCAGCATTTCTCGCAATCGCGTCAGGCCTCGGCGTGCATGCGTCTTCACGGTTCCTAAAGGTAGATGCGTGGTCTTGGCGATCTGGGTTTGTGAGAGTCCCTGGGTGAGGGAGAAATCGAGGACCTGTTGTTGTTCCGGGCTGAGCTGCTGCATGAACTCCCGAACCCGAAACGCTTCCTCTGAAATTTCCGTTTGATTTTCGTGTGCAGAATTCGAATCGACCATCTCCTCCCCCATCGAGGATGTTTGCAATTCGCGACGACTCTTTCGGACGCGGTCGATCAGGCGCCTGCGGGCAATCATCGTGATAAATGTTGCCTCCGATGCCACATGCGGATCGAATCGCCCCGCATGTTGCCATACCTCGATGAATACCTCTTGGACCGCATCCTCCGCATCGGCATAGTTTGGGCAGAATCTCCGCGCGAGGGACCAAACCAAACTACCGTAAAGTTCGAGGCACTCATCGATTGCAGGAGGATCTCCTGCGGCAACCCGTTCTAAAGTGGTTACTTGCACCGAACTGCTATGTCGGAAATGAGGGGGAATGAAATAGCTCCAATCAGGCTCCAAATGGAAGAGCCACCCGATTCGAGCAGGAAGACAGCCGAAACAATCAGGTCGTGGTCACGGTTCTGAACATCCGTTCAAATCCCACAAGCTCGAAAATCATCTACAAATGCGTGTTGCTGTAGTGGGTAGAAAGCAGTACCTCGGGATTTCTAATGTTTGATGAATGACTGATTTTCAGTGGTGTTGGAATGACAGAGGCATCCCCAGAACCCATTGGTGTATTCTAGAGCCCTGCCCCCCATTCTGTCTACCTTGTCTCCACCGAGAACAGCTCGAAAAGAGATCTTTTTCCGTAGGATGTTTCGTATCGTGAAATATCTTAGCCCCTTTCCCTCACGACTCCATAAAAAATGCCCGAGATCCGAAGATCCCGGGCTCCACGGGGTCGCGGGGAGGAGGAAAGACCCCGTACCGTGAAATAGGTGGACCGGCTCGACGTTACTGGGACAATGAAGCGTACGTCTGATCCAAAGCCCGACGCATGGTCCAGGCTCGGGAATTGTCGCAACTCATTTTGGTGCTTTGCTTCAGAGCCGTTTGCAGATGCTCATGCGTCTCCTCCTGGAGCGGCATGGGAGACATACTCATCAACTGCTTTGCCGTTCCCTGGTACAAATCGGCGCAGTCCCCATGATGGCCGGTGTTATAAAGGTGGGATCCCCGGTAAATGGCGTTCCGAATGATTCCCACCGCTTTCGATCGGGCATCCGCTTCTTCCGGCTTCTCGGGAGGCAAAATGACCCGGTTGATGACGTGGATCACGCCATTCGTGCACATGATGTCCGTGGCGGTCACCTTGGCGTTGTTGATCTTGACTTTGCCTTCCTTGACGGTGATCTTGACTTCTGCTCCTTGAACTGTCTTGGCCTCCGAGAGCTTCACGACATCTTCCGCCAAAACACGTCCAGGAACCACATGATAGGTCAGCACCGCGATGAGTTTCTTCTTGTTCTCCGGCTTCAACAACTCCTCGACCGTCCCTTCAGGCAATTTGCTGAAGGCTTTGTCCGTCGGAGCGAAGACGGTGAACGGGCCTTTGCTCTTCAAGGTCTCGATCAAGCCGGCCGCATCTAACGCTGCCGCCAGAGTCTTGAATTTTCCGGCCGATACCGCGGTATCGACAATGTCCTTCGCCTTGGCTTTTTCGTGCTCGCACTCCCCACAGTCTGCATAAGCGGTTACAGATTGTAGAGAAACAAGTAACGCAGCCATCAGTAATACCAACGAAATTTTTTTCATCTTACCATCTCCTCATGATAAATTTTCGATTCTCAGGGAGCAAATCTCTCTCCATTGAGCGACCTGTCCTTTCTAATCATGTGATTCGTTGAGAATCGAGGAGCGGTTTCAAAAAAACGGAATTCGTTGGAAATTTTTTCAATGGATCGCGAAACACCGAAGCAACTTGAAAGGTAATCAATTGAGGAACGGCACGGCGGTCGAGTGAGAGCCATGCCGGG
>CAZWCE010000054.1:0-6699 GCA_964632505.1 uncultured Planctomycetaceae bacterium
ATTTCCACGAACGGTTCACTGTTTCCGGCAATTAGAATTCTCATCTCATTTCCTTCCTTCCGTTGGTGTTTTTGCGATGTCCGTCACGGCTTTCTGTTCGCCGGTTCTTTTGCAAGTCATTACAAAACAACGATTTGTGCCATTTTCCGGATTTCTCGTATCGGACAGCTCCGGACAACGTCGTCGGCATGTTGCCTCTTATGGGGGTTATTATGCCACCTGAAAAAAAAGAAACAATCGAGGGAATCACCATTTCAGACATGGCGGAATCCGCCATTTTTCCCCAATCAGGGGGCCATCGACGGGGAAATGGTTGTGGATTCCACTGTATTGATCTAAAATCTGAGCATTCGCACAAAGCAATCTTTTCTCGAAGGAATTGATTCCCGAAAGGCCGAAATGTCCAAAAAGCAAAAGCCTCGACAAGACGAGACGAAGCCGAACGCCTCGGAGCGGGAAGAGAACCGTCCCACCGACGACTCGTCGACGGAGGAGAACGCCCCGACGGCGGAGCAGACGGAGACCGCGGAAAAAGAGGCGGACACCGCACCGGAGGACCCCGACTCGGAGAAAAGCGGCGAACGTCCCTTTCCGATCGTCGGCATCGGCGCGTCGGCGGGCGGGTTCGAGGCGATCCTCGAATTCCTCGAAGCGATGCCGCCGGAAAACGGCATGGCGCTGGTGGTGGTCATGCACCAGCATCCGGAGCACACGAGCATGCTCCCCGACCTTTTCGGCAAGCACACCAGCATCCCGGTGCAAGAGGTGGAAGACGGGGTGACGGTCGAGCCGGACCATCTCTATCTAGTCCCGCCGGGCAAACAGCTCGCGATGATCGGCGGCAAGCTGCAGACGATGGATCCGGAGGGGAAGGGGTCGCCCCATTTGCCGATCGACTATTTCTTACGCTCCCTGGCGGCGGATCAGCAGGAGCGGGCGATCGGGATCATTCTCTCCGGCACGGGAACCGACGGGACGCAGGGTATTCGGGAGATCAAGGCCCATTCCGGCATGGCGATGGCGGAGAAGCCGGAAGTGGCGAAATACGCCGGAATGCCCGCCAGTGCAATCGCGACCGGTTGCGTCGATTACGTGCTTCCGCCCGACGAGATGCCCCGGCAGTTGATCGAGTACGTTCGGGGGCCGTACCTGCAGGGCCGCGAGGTGGCGGAATTTTTCCCGTCGTTTCCCACCGAATCGATGCAGAAGGTCTTCGTGCTGCTGCGGAACGAGACCGGGCACGATTTTTCCAGCTACAAAGAGAATACATTGCGGCGGCGGATCGAGCGTCGGATGAACGTCCATCAGATCGAGCATCCGAATCTGTACGTCGGTTACCTACAGGAGAATCCGGAGGAGATCCAACACTTATTCCAGGAGCTGTTGATCAGCGTGACGAGTTTTTTCCGCGACCCGGTGGCGTGGGAAGCACTGGAGGAGGAGATCGATCGGCTGCTCGACCATCGGCGAGACGCGACGTTGATCCGCGCCTGGGTCCCCGGCTGCGCGACGGGAGAAGAGGCGTACAGCTTGGCGATTTTGCTGCATGAGCGTCTCGAGAAGCGGCCACAGCGTCCGGCGGTGCAGATTTTCGGTACCGATCTCGATGCCAAGGCGATCGATATCGCACGAACGGGAGAGTATCCGGAGGGGATCCGGGCGGATGTCTCCGAAGCGCGGCTGCGGCGCTATTTTCACCGCGTCGAGCACGGCTTTGCCGTCGAGAAAGAGGTCCGGGAGATGGTGGTCTTCGCGCCGCACAATCTGATCAAGGATCCTCCCTTCACGGACATGGATATTCTGACTTGTCGGAATCTGCTCATCTATTTGCGTTCCGAACTCAAGAAGAAACTGCTTCCGCTGTTCCGGTACGCCCTGAAACCGAAGGGGGTTCTTTTTTTGGGCCCTTCCGAATCGGTCGGTTTGTTCGAGGAGATGTTCGAAGTCCGCGACAAACGATGGAAGATCTACCAGAGCCGGAAAGAGCAGTCCGACTCCTTCGAGTTGCCGGAATTGCCGGAGAATTTTTCCGGCCAGAAGCGCGGGGAGGATTCTCGTCGTCGGCGGAGCGAGTCGGAGAAAAACGAACCTTCGTTGACGCCGTCGATCGAACGGCTCCTGCTGGATCAGTTCACGCCGGCGAGTGTGGTGGTGGACGAGGAGGGCGAGATCGTGCATATCCACGGTCGGACGGGGCGGTATCTGGAACCGGCACCGGGACGTCCCCGTCATCAGTTGGTGGAAATGGCCCGCGAAGGGCTGAAAATCGAACTGGCCGATGCCTTGTGGGAGTGCCGACGGACGGAGCGGATGGTGCTGCGGGAAAAGGTCGGCGTGAAGACGAACGGGGATGAGATACATATCCAGTTGCAGGTCCGGAAACTCCGGGATCCGGAACCGGTGCGGGGGCTGTTTCTGGTGACGTTTCGGCCGATCCCCCCGCCGCTGGTGGAAGCGGAGGAGGATCTGCCCGAGGAAGGGGATTCCGAAACGAACCGGCGCGTGGCCCGGTTGGAGCGGGAGCTGGAGTTCACCAAGGCTTCGCACCAGACCACACTCGAAGAACTGGAGACCTCGAACGAGGAGCTGAAGTCGACCAACGAAGAGTTGCAATCGACCAACGAGGAACTCCAGAGCACCAACGAAGAACTGGAGACGTCGAAGGAGGAGCTGCAATCGCTCAACGAGGAGCTTTCCACGGTCAACCACGAGTTGCAATCGAAGGTAGAGGAGCTTTCACGATCGAACGACGATATGCAGAATCTGCTCAACAGCACCGACATCGCGACGGTCTTTCTCGACAACGATCTGGTCATCCAACGATACACCGAACAGGCGACCGATCTGGTCAAGCTCCGGCCGTCGGACATCGGGCGGCCCTTGTCCGAATTGGCGACGAATCTGCAGTACAAGAGGATTGCCGAGGATTGCCGGAAGGTGCTCAAGACGCTCGTCTACCGGCAGAAGGAAGTGCTCACGCTCCAGGGGAAGTGGTACCTGATGCGGATCCTCCCCTACCGGACTTCGAAAAACGTGATCAAGGGGGTGGTGCTGACGTTCGTGAGCATCAATCGGCTGAAGGAGATCGAGAAGGCGGGCGAGCTGGGGCGCAGCTATTTCGAGAACATTGTCGACACGCTCCGGACGCCGATTCTGGTGCTCAACGGCGACCTTCGGGTGATTTCGGCGAACCGGGCGTTCTACCGGGAATTTCCATTCGGCGAAAAGCAGACCGAGGGGGCGCTGATCTACCGGCTCGGCAGCGGACAGTGGGACGAGAAGAAACTCCGCAAACTGCTCGAAGAGATTCTCCCGGAGGACAACGTTTTCGAAGGGTATGAGTTGGAAGCGGTCTTCCCGAACCTTGGTCGTCGGAATTTTTTACTGAACGGCCGGCGGCTGGAACAATCGGAGGAGAAGGAGGAGATGATCCTCCTGGTCCTGGAGGATGTGACCGAGGCGCCAGAATGAATCGGAGGCGGAAACTCCGTGGGAAAAACAAAATAGGACGAAAAACAATAGAGATCCGTCGGCCGAACGGCGCGACGTAAAGAGGAATCGAGCATGGCCGAAAAAGAACCGTATGAACATTTGCACTTTAGAAGTTCGCTTCGCGCGCGGGCGCAAAATCTCGCCAGGCGAACGGGGGCGGATGTCTCGCGGATGGACATCGAGGAGCTGAAGCGGTTGGTCTACGAGCTGGAGGTGCACCAGATCGAGCTGGAACTGCAATCGACGGAACTTCGCGAGTCGCAACTGGAGCTGGCCAAGGCGCGGGACCGATATGCCGATCTCTACGAATTCGCGCCGGTCGGCTATTTGTCGGTGGCCCCCGACGGGAAGGTGCTCTCGGCGAACCTCACCGCGGCGAAGCTGCTGGCCCAAACGCGGCAGGAAATCGTGCAGGGAAAGCTGACCGACCTGGTGGCGCCCCAGTCGCAGGACACCCTCTACCACGCCTGGAACGAGGCGAAGGAGGATCTTATGAATGTGACCTGCGAAGTGGAGATGCTGCGGGGCAACTTGCCGGAGATCGATTTGCAGCTCGATTTGATGCCGCATGAGAATCGCGCCGAGGTCTCGCCGGAAGGGTCGTACTCGGAAATGCGCGTGACGATGACCGACATTTCCCAGAAAAAGAGGGCGGAGCGGAATCTGGCGGAATTGAACGCGAAGCTGGAGCAGGAGGTGGAACTTCGCTCGGCGGCGGCGCTGGAACGGGAGCAGCGATTGCAGTCGATTCTGGATACCGCGGGCGACGCGATTCTGAATTTCGACGACCGGGGGAACATCTGGGAGGTGAACCTGGAGGCCGTGCGGATGTTCGGGTACGCGAAGGAGGAGCTGCTCGGCGAGAACGTGACCCGGCTGATTCCGCCGAGCTATCGCGAGGAGTATGCGCGGTGCTTCCGGGAATATTTGGAGACGGGCGATTCGGTCGTCCACGGCGGGGGATACGAGATACTCGCCCAACGCAAGGACGGTGGGAACTTTCCGGTGGAATTTTCGATCAGCGAGGTGGACCATTCGCGCCTTTTCACCGGCATCATGCGGGATGTGACGCGCCGCAAGGATCTGGAGAAAGAGGTGATGGAGGCTTCGGCGGCCGAGGCGCGGCGGATCGGCCACGAACTGCACGAAGGATTCCAACAGGAAATGGTGGCACTGGAATTGCTCGCTTGCACCATGGGGGAACAGATGAACAATATTGCCCGCATGCATCAAGATGATGATAATGTGTGTGAGGTGGAGAAATCGACGTTCGCCTCGTTTCGCGAGACCAGCGAGACGCTGTGCTCCAAGCTGTCGGAGTTGAACCGGCGATTGCGGAAACTGGCCCGGGGCATCATGCCGGTTCAGATCGAAGCGCAAGGTCTGCAGACGGCGCTGGAGGAACTGGCCGCCGCGACCGATGCACTGCCGGAGGTCGACTGCCGCTTCGAATCGCCCGAGAAGGTGGAACTGAGCGACAACGCGGTGGCGACGCATATGTACCGGATCGCCCAGGAGGCGGTCACCAACGCGATTCGCCACAGCGGTTCGCCGGAGCTCCGCATCTCTCTGAGCGAAGAGGCGGACAAGCTGGTGATGGAGGTGGAGGACCAGGGCGGGGGCTTCGATCTCCATGAAGCGATCCACCGCGAAGACGCCGGGCTGGGGCTCCGCGCCATGGAGTACCGGGCGAGCCTGATCGGCGCGACGTTGAACATCATCACGAGGATCGATGACGGCGCGTTGATCCGTTGCACACTCATTAAAAAGGGCGAGGCGAATGCATGAGAGTCAAGCGACGGCGAGAATACTTCTCGTCGACGATCACCCACTTCTCCGGGAAGGGCTGGCGATGCGTCTCTCGATGCAATCGGGCCTGGAGATTTGCGGCGAGGCGGCTTCCGAAGAGGAGGGCTTGGCACGGGTGAAGGAGTTGGAGCCGGATCTGATGGTGGTCGACATCGCGCTGAAGAGCGGCAACGGGATCGAGCTGATCAAGCAGGTGAAGTCGCGTTTCCCCAAGGTGAAGATGCTGGTGGTCTCCTGTTATGATGAATCGCTTTACGCCGAACGGGCCCTGCACGCCGGGGCGCTGGGGTATCTGAACAAGCAGGAGACGAACGAGAAGGTGGTCGACGCGGTTCGGTCGGTTTTGGCGGGAGAGCGTTTCGTCAGCGAGAAGATCATGCAGCGGCTGGTCTCGCAGGCGCTCGGCGACGAGCAAGGTGCCGGCGACCCGGTGGAGCAGTTGAGCGATCGGGAACTCGAGATTTTTCGACTCATCGGCCAAGGGAAGAGCACCCGGGCGATTGCCGATGAACTCTTCCTGAGTTCGCATACCATCGACACGCATCGGGAGAATATCAAACGGAAGCTGAACATCGCCGGCGCGTCGGAGCTGAACCGATTGGCGATACAATGGCTTATTGAAAACAGTTGACGCCACTGAATGGGTCGGACCTTACCGACGCCATCTTGCAGCCATAAATCGCCAAAACATGGCCAAAACATACTCTTTCCAAAAGGTGCTCTCTATGGTGCTTTGGGATGCGGAAATCGCTTGCTTTTCATAAGTGGGTGGTGAACAGGATGGTGTCATGCGATGCGGTCTGATTTGTTGAGATTTGCGGTGAATTGGATTGCGTCGCCGATTGGACGTTTTGCGCAAGTGGCCATTTGTCAAAGCGTTGCGGCGAGAGGGAAGGGGGTAAACCGCTTGGGCGCAAGAGGATGCGCCTCGGGTGCGCATCGCAAGAAAGGAAGAAAAGAATAGGCCCGGTAGGACTTGAACCCACGACCAAGGGATTATGAGACTGATGACGCAATCGCCCGATCTCTCGACCCGTTCGGAGCTTATCCGATCATAAATCCCAAGAGGTGACCACAGGGGTGAGCGCCGATCTGCTACCATTTGCAAGTATTTGGTGTGGTGGCAATGTCCGCTTACGGGCATTGTTTTCACCTCCCGCTGGAACTGAAACCGGCTTGATTTGTTCAGCAAAAGGTGTCTTTTATCTTTCGCGGTAATTTGCTCTTATTCATGATCTCACACGTAATGCCACTTCCTTTCCGACTTGTGCTCAGAAACCCGCATTTGCGGAGGGTCGCCGGCTTACACGAATTCTTGCGACGATCTATATAGACAAGAATATCCCCAGGCCCAGCGCACACTTTGGGTAAATTGAGCTGGATTGGCAAACGGTTTTT
>CAZWCE010000055.1:0-6416 GCA_964632505.1 uncultured Planctomycetaceae bacterium
AGAACGAACTCTGGGCCGAACGCTTGTTGATCCGCGGCTTGCTCTCCTTCTTCTCGATATAATCCTTTGCCTCCGGCAGGGGGATCATGATGTCCGGACTCACAAAAAGCTGCTCCTGCGCATCCCGATGCGGCATCAACCGCACGCACTTGATGTCGAGCTCGTATTCACGAAGCCACAAAATCGCCGAGACGACCTCCGAGTGGAACTTCCCGGCGACCAGAATGATCCTCTGTCCGGCGTTCAACTCTTCCGGCTCGCATTCAAGGAACGCCTCGATCTTCTCTTGAGCAACGTCATCGGACGTTTTCAAGTACTCCGCAAAACATTGAAAAATCTCCTCGTTCGAAAAACTGGATACATAAGATGCGTACTTGATCGCCTGCCAGTCGACCATCATGCCGGTGGAATCGCGTTTTAGCTCGATGATCACCAGTGCCCCGTTGCGGTCGACGGCCAAAAGGTCGAGACGCTTGTTCGACGGGAGGATGTACTCCTTGGCGATGACCAGCAGATCCTCGCCGAGGATCTCCGGCCGCTCGGCGATCCATTCCTGGATGTCGTACCGCTCGCGCAAGTGCATGTCGGTGAACGTGGTCGGATCGAGCGGAATCAGTTTCTTGTTATCTATATCGACGCGATACATAAACGGATCCTTGAAATTCTGGAACGAAGACTTGGAGGTTTTTGAACATAGCAGCCATCGGCAACATCACTCTCAGCATAGCGTAACGGCCAGGAGAAAGCTACCTATCAACCAGCCTACCGACGACACGTGACACGTTTGGTCACAGTTCGCGATTTTTCGGATTTTTTCGGAATTTTCGCCCGAACAATCCCGACCGGGGCAGGAAAAGAGATGGGCACGCAGTTTGATTCAGGAGAACCCGCTGTACCCGAGGCAGAAGATCGAGCAGAAGAAAGGCGAAACACGCCTGACGATTCCGGAAGTCTTCGAGGAGGAGTTCATCCGCAAAGTGATGCCCTACCAGGCAGACCTTGGAATCCTCAAACCGGCCTCCTGCCGAAAACGCATGAAACAGACGATCGAACAGATGGTGAAAAGGTATGGATGATATTTTTGCGAAGTCCCACCAAGTCTCTTCAGGTCTCTTGTCCTACCTGGTTCATCCCCGCGCATGCGGGGAACTCTTTGGCGTTTTTGCTTTTGCTGAGACCGCCGTCGGTTCATCCCCGCGCATGCGGGGAACTCACGCTCAACGGCACGGAGCAATTCGAATATGTCGGTTCATCCCCGCGCATGCGGGGAACTCGCCAGATCTCCGCCCGCCCCCGCCGCGTAATCTGGTTCATCCCCGCGCATGCGGGGAACTCTTGTCCGTTCCATTCCAATCTGTACATCCCGACGGTTCATCCCCGCGCATGCGGGGAACTCCGGTGCGTGTGTCGGTCGAGTGCCGATGGGCACGGTTCATCCCCGCGCATGCGGGGAACTCTATGTTTATACTGCATAGATTGCGAGAGAAGACGGTTCATCCCCGCGCATGCGGGGAACTCGAGCAGCTACACCATCACCGGAGCAGCTACACCGGTTCATCCCCGCGCATGCGGGGAACTCCCCAATATATGGTATGCCATCACTTAGTAAAGCACAACATATTGTGGTTTTTGGAAAAACGACAATTTGGTAACCATGAATCCACCGTTATCCTGGCAACGAGTGTTCAAGCCGAAAGGTCATCTTTCGCATGACGAATTCAAGCATTTGAACATCTCTTTGATTATAGTCAATAAGTTGCTCCAATAGGACTTCCTTTCCCGTTTCTCGATATTTCTCCCATTTCTCAACAGCCTCTCTACCATCGAGGATGCCCATCTCTCCTGGCTCCTTTTTCCAGCCCAATCGAAAAGAGATCTCCTTGAGTCCCCCTCTCAACTTATGCCGTCTTAACACTTTCGCAAGGTCGATGTGAATTTTTACGGAAAAATTCGGAAAGTGGCGTATCAATCTGGGAATATCGAAGCCGGTTCCGCAAAAAGTGACCGCAATCTTGATCGTCGCCAGCAACGCCTCGGCCTCTTCGAGGTCTCGCCCTTTGGTGAACGATAGGAGTTTTCCGGCATTCATTACAGTCAAGCAGGTGATGGCCGCATCGTCCTCAAGCCCATCGGTTTCGATATCGAGAAAGAATATGCACCCCGATAGGTCGGGATAAACACGATAACATTCCGACTCGGGCAGCTCCTTCAGAAAAAAGGCCGCATTCTGGTTCTCAAGTGCCCATCGGGAACGATCGATCTTTTCCTGAAGGGCTCGATAACGATCATCGGAAGCAAAGACGGAAGCCCAGCAGAGCAGCCCGTCCCAATCCCGGACTCCCTTGTTCCAGAGTTCTCTTTCTCGTTGGACGGAAATATACGGCAAATGGCAAAAAGTAGATTCAATCATGGCTTTCCTCTTCCGCGAGAGGAGGTAACGCTTCGTCTTCTTCCTCGTCTTCCGGTGGCAGAAATTGAACCAATCGCAGGCCATCGTAATCGATCGGCATACGTCGGTTTTTTCCGAGGGTTTGAAACTCGAAACCGCTTTCGTTGTTCGTGCTCCAGGCAATCACCACATCGCCGTCTTCGATCATGCCTTCGACATGCTGCCAAATCATCTCACGAACCCTTTTCCCGTAATCGCCGATGTAGACACCTGCCCGAACTTCGACGAGCCATGCTGCTAAACGTCCCCGCAGGCGCGGAGGCGCATTATTCGTTACGATGACCAACATCGCCGATTCCTTCTGGAGATGGGATTGCCGGAGGGATCGCTTCGGGAGCGGGTTCCGGAATTTGAATTCCTCCCGCCGCTAAAACATCCTCGATGGTTGGAATGATACGTTCCAGGAGCTTTGTTTCACGAAAGATATCGCGACAGCCCAGCCGTACGGCCCGATCGATATGTGGGGGCTTTCTCGAGGCGATTTTGAAAGCCAAGGGGACGACGGTTTCGCTTTTGAATAGGTCGGCAATGTCATACACGAAAGATAACGGCTTCCCCGTATGAATGAAACCGATGGCCGGCGCATAACCGGCGGCCAGGACGGCGGCCTCCGTCAATCCGTACAGACAGGAAGTCGCGGCGCTGATTGCCCGATTCACGTGATCCCCGGCCTCCCAATCCTTCGGGTCGTATCGTCGTCCTTTCCAGGAAACCCCATACTGCTGGGCCATCAATTCGTAGTATTTTCGCACCCGATTGCCTTCGATTCCCTTGAGCTGATCGACGCTTCGGTTGGCCGGAGGAGGCTCGCCAAAGCGTACTTCGTACATCTTACGGACGACTTTCAGCCGTAATTTCTCATCGTTTGCTAATTTGGCTTGGTAGAGAAGACGATCGGACCGGGCTCCCCCGGGTTGTCCTGCCGCGTAAAGCCGAACGCCCGCTTCCCCGACCCATACCAAGAGCGTTCCAACCGTGGATGCCAGTTTCACCGCCAAATGGGAGATGCGCACGCCGGGTTCCAACATCAGGCAGGCCAAGCCCGCGACGGGAATCTGTTTGCGAATCCCATTTTTATCGATCAGGACAAACGCCCCGTCGCGCACATCGACAAGACACTTTTCCACAAAGATCATGGACGTGCGCTCTTTCATGGGAATCGGCTTCAGGGGAGGTGGTAAGTTCATTCGCGTCACCTTGATGATGAACCGTGAATCAAGTGTATCCTCCGAGGCGAGAATAGACGTTGATCGGAATTGAAGGATAGAGGCTGGTCGGGCAGTGAATCACGGCCGTCGGCAAAGGACTCTGCCTCTTCCTGGCGTGTGAACGACTCGACCGGCTCGTTCCCGATCAATTCTTTGAACGCATCGTCGTTTGAATCGAACAGTCCCGCCAGTACAGGCACGGTGGGAATACACGTCTTGCGCCCCAGCCAAATCCCCCAGACGGGATTGGCCAACGCATCAGCGATGCGTTTCAACAACGCCGCCTCGCCAGCCAGCACCACGCCGAACGAAGCATCCGTCAGGTATTGGCGATGCGTGATGTGGCTTGGCTTCAAGCCACCGTCGGCTTTTTTCGTGTTCTGGACCGTGTGGTAGTCCAGCAATCGCCGGACAGGCAGATCTTTTGCACTGTCCTGATACCGACGAACCGATCGCGGAATGGCAATCGCCGTCATCCGCAACGTACTGAATTGTTGGAGAAAGGGGGCTTCCTCGTCACACCCGCGGGCAATGCCCAATGCTGCGCAGCACATTCCGGCCAACGCACTCTTGGTGGGCATGAGAGCCGTGTTTCGCCTGCTGTATTGGCTATCGACGCCCCACGATTGGAGCGGCCCTTGCAGGCGGAGGGCAAGGTATTTTCGGCCTTGGTCCGTTTGTTCAATCGACATGCTTCACCACCTCGTCCAGAAACGTGGTTAAGTTCACATCCGGAATCGCGGTTTCCAACACGGCCTCGACACCCCAGGTGCCTTTGAGCTTGGCGTATTCTTCCTTGAGCAGCTTGACGGACTGATCGGCATAGCCTTGCCGGGGCCGGACGGGATTCTCGAATGCGTTGACCAATTGCAGGGGATGCCCCTTGTCGCGGACGACGCCCAGCACGTAAACCGGCAGTGTGTTGGCGTTCATCGTGTTTTTGCGTGCCCCGGGAATGGCTTTGATCGTGGCCTCGATGAATGTGCGAACTACGGTTCGGCGCTCCTCGGGCTCCAACGCGCCGAGGTGACCGTCATCGGCCAACATATCCAGGTTCACTGCCGCGAACCGGTAGTAGGTGGCGGAATTGAATTCCAACGTGCTGGTTATGGCCGCGCCGGGCTCGTTCTTGTCTTGCAAATCGTCGACTGCGGCGAAGAAGTCGATCTCGTTGTTGGCCTTGTGCGTGGAAAGCGCGTGCGAGAACATGGCGGCGGCTTCGACGGCCAGGGAATGATCGTTCGCGACCATGCGGCCAAACAGCGAAATGTCGGCCGTATCTTTCGGTAGACTGACGTTCTTAAAAGCCTTCTCGACACGCTTCTTCAGAACGCCTGCAACAATCTTGTTAAATTGCTTTGCGGTCAACTTCTTCTCCCCTTTTATGCCCTCGCCCCTCTTGTTGGACGACGTAGTCGCTTCATCTCCTGAATCATCGTCTTCTTCTAGCTTCCCACGATCCAGGCGTGAAATGGCGTCAACAAGCTTTTTCTTGTCTGCATCCTTCATCGTGTGCAGAAGTTCTGCGAATTTCTCGTACTCAAGGGGCGACAGAAACACGAGGGTCTTTACTTTTCCCTCTTGTTTCGGATCAAGCTTTCCGAGGTAGTGCCCGGCGCAAAGAGACAAGGCGTTGATTGTAGTTTCGTCTTCCTTTTTTTTAGCCAGAGCTGCGTTGATCTTTTTGATGAACAACCGGCTCCGCTGCCCCTTGAATTGTTCATGCACATCGAAGTCTGGTCCGATTATCATCTCTCGAATCGCCCGTTTCCAGCACTGGCTGGAGACACGAGCTCGTTGGAAACCGCCGAAGACGGCCGTCTTGGGCGAGTTCAGGTCGTCCCGGTTTAGGCAAGCCACGGGGACGGATTGTATGATGTGCAATTCCAGGTGTTTCATGATTCTTTCCTTTTGAAAATATTGAAATGATTGAGTTACAGTTTGACGGGCGACAGCAGCAGCAAGCCAAACCCAAAGGCTTTGGCACTGCCGATGCCGGTGTAATAGGTCGTCTGGAACTGTGGGCGATCCGTTACTTCCAAAATGCCACGGAACTCGACGCCACCATGGCAGGCCGCGTGGTCAAACTTGCGAAAATGGCGTTTGACCATTGGGCCGATTTCCAACGGTCGGTCGTCCACGATGCAAAAGCCGCCTTGCTCTGCCTTGCGATCGATCCACGCGCGAAGTTCCTGCGGATCAATCAGAGGGACTCGCTTGCCTCGCCGGAGGCGTTCGCCTTGATCGTTCCGCTGGACCAGACACTTGACCGCATTGGCCCGCAGGTCGAATGCGTAGTGCTGATGGGACAGAAAGGTCTCGGCGATTTCTTTCACTTCGAAGCACTCCGGCGGGCACCACGGAGGCCGGGTGGGTCGCCGTGGTGAAAGCAGCCAAAGACGGAAGCCTCCTTCCAACATGTCGACACGTGTCAAAAAATCCCGGTCCCGATCAGGTTCGCCGGGAAAACACTGCCACAGCCGTTGATGCCAAGCGTAGCTGTCCGGCACGCCGTCCTGGAAGGCGGTTTCCGCGTCGATCGTCATGTGGGCAAGCCAGCTCATACATCGCCTCCTTCCTCCGTTTCAGGCGGTGAATCCACTTCCGGCGTCCAGAACGATGACGCCCAGTCGGATTTAATGCGGTCGCCCCAAAAGTGGAGGTCCTGTTCCAGCTGGTTGTAATTGACTCCCACGTACTGAGACTTAGCGAGATGCACGATGCGGGTTACCCGTTGAAACAACTCATCGCCCCGTTCC
>CAZWCE010000056.1:0-5778 GCA_964632505.1 uncultured Planctomycetaceae bacterium
TGTGGAAATCGGCGACCTTGCCGGAAACGTCCCGATAAGCTAAAAAGTCGCTCGGCTTTTCATGTCCTTCTTCGGCGAGCCATTTCCGTCTGGCCGCCTCCAGATCGAGCCGATTAGAATGAGTTCGTTGTTGCTTTTCAAATCCGATCCCGAACCCGGTACGGCTGCGCATAGACATCGACGAGTACTTGCTGGATTGTGAGTGAGGTGGAGAAAATCCACGGCGAATCTTCCCGCAAACTGCTGTTATTCGAGACGATTTGCCAACAATTTCATTTTCATGATCCTTCACTTCTGATTTCCAAGGCAGTAGAGATAATCGTCCGATCGGAGAAACAGTCGGCCATCTTCGGCGGCCCAGCTGGCATCGAATCGGCCGCCGTCCTCCAGTTCGTTGACTGCCAGAAGTTCAAATTGCGGCTTTGCCGCCACAACGAAGGTGCGGCCTCCCCGCGTTACATAATACAATCTTCCCTCGGCCAAGATGGGAGAGGCGTAGACTTGGCCTGCCCGGGGCAGGCGTTCCTCGTAGACCAGCTCGCCGGTCGCGGCGACGGCGCAATAGGCGATGCCCGATTTTTCGCTCATCCAGTACAAATGCTCTTGGTGATAAATGGGGGAAGTGACGTTCGAGCCGTTCGTGCTCGTCCAGAGTCGGTGGGGACCGGTCACCTCCCCGTTCCCTCCGGCGCGAACCGCCAGCGCCGCCGTGCCGGAACGACCTCCGAGAGAATAGACGATTCCGTCGGCCGCTACGGCAGAGGGGACCATGTACCAGTTGATGCCGGTTTTGCAGGACCAGAGCGGTTGCCCGCTTTCCGGAGCAAAGGCGAGTACGTCGCCTTTTCGCGCCACGACCAGTTCACGACGTGCCGAAGATGCCGTGACGATCAACGGCGTATTCCACGATTCGCGGATTCCCGAGCGGCGCCA
Source organism: uncultured Planctomycetaceae bacterium (assembly GCA_964632505.1). Lineage (GTDB taxonomy): Bacteria > Planctomycetota > Planctomycetia > Pirellulales > Thermoguttaceae > CAZWCE01. Next base: position 934 of record CAZWCE010000056.1, read on the forward strand.
GATTCCCTTGCCGGATTCTCGATCGAACGCCAAGAGCTGTTCACTTTCCACACTGGCATTGATAATGACCAGGTCCTCAAAAAGGACCGGAGAGGCGGCCGTGCCCCAGCCACTGGTCTTCGATCCGACATCAGCGTGCCAGAGCGGTTCTCCATGGTGATCAAAGGTATACAATCCACTCTTTCCGAAAAAGACATAGATCCGATCTTCGTCGGCCGCGGGGGTATTGGCGGCATAGCCATGGTCGCGAATACTCTCTTCCTCGGGCAATTTCGCCGAAACAGATTGGTTCCAGAGAATCTCTCCACTCTCTCGATCCAGTGCGATCAGATGCCGCTTGAGTTGTTCGAGACTGCCTCCCGGCTCACCGGGCACTTGGTATCCGGTATAGCAGGTCAGATAGATGTGGTCGCCGAAGAGGATCGGGCTCGAGGCGCCGGCTCCCGGTAGAGGTGTTTTCCAGAGAAGATTCTTCCGTCCATCCCATTCCAGAGGCAGCCCCTTCGCCTCGGAGAAGCCCATCCTCGTCGGCCCCCGAAAACAGGGCCAGTTTTGCTGTATGGTCGTGGATTTTTCCTCTTGGTTCAGGTTTTGAAGGTAGCGTTGGTCGGCATCGGAAAAGATGCTCGACGCCACGCGAAAACGTTTCCCATCTTTTCGTTCGAGCAAAACCTCGTTGCTTTCAACTTCCAGAATCTTGGCTTCGATCGATTGGCCGTTGCGGTCATGAAACTCCCGCCAGGAAGATGGGGCATCGCCCTGGGCGAAAACCGCCGCCTTCCCAGTAAATACAGCAGCAGAAAGGAAGAGAATCAAGAGGAACCGATTCGTACAGCGCATGGTCGACCTCCGACATGAAAGAGAGAAGTGTGTTGGGGAGTCTCGTTTCGGGAAAATCAGCAAAGGATCAGAACGACGGGCCGTGGAATCTCGGCTTCCCGCCGCATTCTTCCCACTCCCTCATGTTCTCAGTTTTCTCTTGTGCATGCAAGGAGCCGGAGATGCTTTTTCATGTTCGCATAGGTCGCGTCACGATGGATGCGACGGTCGAATATGAAAAACAAGATTGAGGATGGAACGAGAATCTGACGGGTGTTTCGGCGATCTATAAAGCATTGTTCAATGGTTCATAGTCGACATCGAAAACCACTATTCGAATTCCCAATGTCCCCACTCGACGGGGAGAAGCCGGGCTTCCGTTGGGATGTCGGAAGTCACGCTACTCGCCTTATTGCTCCAGTAGAACCGAGCATGGGCCTCGGCGCCAGTGCCGATCACAATTCCGATATCGCCGAGCGTCTTTTTCGGGACTTCTTCCCATCCGAGCAACTCGAGGGGGATCGCCAGCTCGAAATTGCCCTGTTGCTGGGCCAGCCGAACTTGATTGCTGATGTCTTGAACATTGGCCATCTTCACTTCGCCGACTGGAGAATTGTAGTGATAGGGGTGATCTTCATCGCCTTCTTGCTCGAAGTATATCGCACGGACAGGTCCATGTTTTGGATCGTCGATTCGGGTGACCAGGATTCGGATATCACCATCGGCGGCTTGCTGATTCTCCGGGCCGTGTCGTTGACGTTTCGGTTTCTTGGTGGAAGGATCGGTTCGAAGCATTAGATCGAGTGCCCCGCCGGTCGCGAAAAGATATCGCCATCCGTCGGCAGAACTGTTCTTGAGAAGATCCGATCTTCCCGTTTTCCAGGCAGCATAAAGGGTACCGTCGGAAACGCCCAGGGCACCGCGAAACCCGAAATGCGGCGAAATCTCTACCCAATTGGCGCTGGTCCATTCATCGAGTCGGCCATCCAGTTGCGGCGGTTCTGAAAATCTTTTGACTTGGAGTGATTTCTCTTCCGACCGGCTCTCTCCCGGCACCACTTTCACGTCGGGCAAGCCGTCGAGTTGCTCCGGAGCGACCGTCAGTGTCTGCTCGGGCAGCCGATGTATCGTTTCGAATCCGAGCACCTCGAAAAAGCAAGAACACTCTTTGCCCGCGCTCAGGTAGATCGTGCCGTCTTCCATCTGGTCGATCGCCGGCCAAAAATGTTCGCTCTTGAAGCTCACATCGTCGACGATCATTCCTTGACGAGCCTCCGGCAGCGAGAGGGCCGGTGTGGTCCTTTCGTCGCCACCAAGATCGGTGACGTAAAGACCGTCGGCAGTCATGACATAGACCGAACCGTGGTATCCCTTGAATGCGAACATTTCGCCCCCTTCACCGGCTTTCGGGGTGAAGGGAAATCCGATGCTGCGGCTGAACGAAATGAGTTGTCCGCGATAGGTGGCGATCGGATTGGGACGGCCGGGCCCTCCCACGGCGTTGAATTTCCAAATCAACCGACCATTACGGTAGGCACGCATCACTTTCGGTTTCGTGTAATTGCTGAAAAGCACGAAGGTATCATCGGCGGTATGAATCACATCGCTCAACGGAGCATTCCGGTCGGCGATCACCTCCAGAGCATCGAGATCCCACACTGGGATCCCCTTTTTCGTCCATGTTGGCGGGGGAAGATAGAGGCTGCTGGTCGTGGTGACGGAGAAGTCCCTCGCGATCGCCGGGCGCCCATGGCGATGGGGACGCCCCATATCGCGCCATTGCACCTCCCCGGCTTGCGGTTCGCGGTCGCCGTTGACATCGGACCAGGCGACAAAGACGTCGCCATCGTAGAGTTCGAATGCCTCCTGCATCTTTGCTCGGAGTTTCGGATCTCGCTCGGCGTGTTCCCGCAGCCAGGGACCGAGCGACTTCCGACCGAGCGTGCCGATCCGGGCAAGACATCGAACCGTGTCGTCTTCATAAAGAAAAATGGAAGACGCCGCTCCCAGAAAATAGGAGGGGCCGAAAAATCGATTGATCATGTATTGACGTCCGTCGCGATAGATGGGGGTCCCCGGCGTCCGGCCGAGCACTCTCTCCTGGAGTGAGTAAATCGCCACCGGTTTTGAAGGGCCGGGAGCCCAATCGACTTGAAATTCTACGCCCTGAAGGCCACTCGAATAGTAGAAGCGGGTTGGATCTCGGGGGTCGAGGTGTCCGCCCCCACCGTATTTTGGAGGACCGTAATCGGCGCGGATCCATTCGCCGGTTTCGGCATTCCATACGCTGATGCGTTTGGGGCCGTAGTCGAGCTCCGCGACCCAAAGTCGACCTTCGGCATCGATCGCCATACCGGCGGGATTGTGCATGCGTTGTTCGTTATATTTGCCGAATTGCTTTCCTCCCGGTTCCCCGATGATTCGAAGGAAGTGCTCTCCGGCGTTGAAAACCTTCACTTGGCTACAGGACCCGCCCTCGGATACGTAAATCGTTCCGTCTGGCCCGACGATCACGCGATTCGGGTCATACAAATCGCTCTCGATCGTGATTGCCGGACCGAGGTCGCCCGCGACCGGTCTTGGATCGTCGAAACGAAGAAGACGCTTCCCGCTGAGAAGGAGAAGACGTCCCCGGTGATCGAACGCCATTCCACGGGGACTCTCGATTTCAATCTCGCACACGAGTCCCTCTTTTTTCTTTTTTTGGAGATCGTAGACTTGAATCCGATTTGCCTGCGTGAAACTCAATAAAGCGATGCGATTCCGAATCGCGAGCCCGAGTTTCGCATCGGCGATGAGCCAGGGCCAAGGTTCGACGTTTTCCGGCAGTGCGGGTGGCTCGATTTCGGTGACCCGATCGAAGAAGTCGCTCGATGGTTTTTCTGGCGTCTGCTTGCGACGAAATCCAAAGATGCCCGACGGCTTTTCGAGAACGCCATAGCCGTAGTAAGTGTGGTCGGCCTCCGTTCCTTCATCGACCGCCATCGCTTTGGCGGAACGCCAGCCTTGCATTTTCGTGCCATAGAGTTTTTTGCCCTCGAGCGTCAGCCAGATGGCGCTATGTCCGGCTTCGCCTGTCGGAGCGGTGATGAGCACTTGCGGCTGATTTCCGTATGGAGAACCATTTGGAAGCGAGAGCACGTCGATCGGCGGCGTGTGATCGGCCAGCCAAGCGCCCGTGCGGTCCGAGGTATGCCATGGTGGATTGCCGGGGCTTTGGACCTTCGTCTTATAACGGAGCTGAATGTCGTCGTGTACCAGTCCTCGAATCACATATTTTCCGGCGGCGATCCGTTTTCGATGCACATCGTACAGATCTTCTTCATCCCTTTTTGCTCCTTCGTTGTAACCGCCCCAAAGAATCGCATGTTTTCCGGCTTCGAAGTAGGTGTCCTGTATCAGGTTTTTGACCCGACGCCCATCGGGTGCCTCGATGACAAGTGTCACAAAGCCGGGACGGTCCAGTGTGAAGGGGACAGGAATTTCTCCCCTCACTTTTGGCGCCAAAAACATGGTGTTCAAAACAAAAAAACAATAGAAGATCTTCCAACGCATCATGGTGATCGCCTTTTTTCTGGTGGAAATCAACAATTTTCAAAGCCTACAACTGTGGCGGGGACTCGGCTCCACGGCATGCATGGCAGTATAGAATTTATCTATGGCCGTCTCAACACCTTTCCGGCCTGAGGAGGGATTATCGATCAAATGTAAGGTGATTTTGCCTTGAATCAATCCCCTTGGTTGTCATGAAGGGGGGCGGCTTCCTGAAGCCGTTCCATGGAAAAGGTGTTTTGTTCCCAACGTCCTGCTCAATCAAGGGGTGCAATCATGCCAGCGGTTTCCAAAATGATCCCCTATCTCGATACAACTTGTATTTTCCTACGGAACCCATTTCAGAAAACGGGATTCAATCGGATGGACGATTCCTGGAGGCATCGAACGTTTAGTCGTTTCCTTGAATTGTCGCTGGAATCTATGATACAATCATGGTTGGTGGAGCGCATTTTTTCCAGAGAGGGCACAACT
>CAZWCE010000057.1:0-5492 GCA_964632505.1 uncultured Planctomycetaceae bacterium
CGTCGGCACCCCGCTTGATATGCACCCGATAATCGACCCCCTGCACCGGATGCGTTGTCTCTTCGCCGGAAAGGATCCCCAGCACGTTGGCCAACACGCGGGCCAACTCCCGTTCGCCCTTTTGCCCCTTGTTCCGCGATCGTGCGCCCAAGGTCTCCTCCTTTCGGAATGGCGTAGCGACTATCGGGCCCAGGGTGGCGTCGCGTCGTCGGCCGACGGCGTGCTCTCCTCGTACGGGTAGAAGGCCTTCACCTCGTTCGACATCTCGCCTTGGTCGTTCTTCTTGCAGGTCAGGCGAACGACCATCGGCCGATGGTGCAGTTGGAACGAATCCTCGACCTTGAGCACCCCGATCGCGTGGCAGAGGGCCGAGAGGTTACGACGCGCGATCTCGACCGCCGTCGGGTTCGGGTTGTTGAGGTTCAGGCGCTCCCAGAGCTTGCGACCTTTCTCCCGGCCCTCCAGGACGGTCATCTCCAGTTCGAGATAAGAGCCGTCGCCCCGCTTGGTGGGCTTCATCTCCGAGGCGGTCACCTCGACCGCATACTTCCCGGCGGGCAGGGCTTCGAAGCCGACACTCGGCTCCACGCTGGTCGCGTCAAAGTGCAATTCCGACATCATGAAATCTCCTGTGGATTAAGGTTGATGCTTTTTACGGGTAACGGTACAATGTAAAAGCAAGGAGTGGTGAAAATGATTGGTAGTTTCCGCGACGATCATCTCGAACGTTTTTGGACTGAAGGCCGCATGCGCGGAATTCCTTCCGAGATGCGTTCGGCGTTACGACGGAAGCTGGCGATGATGGCCGCCGCGACGGATCTGAACGATCTGCGCGTGCCACCGGCCAATCATCTGGAAGCGCTTCGTGGTGACCGTCGTGGTCAACACAGCATCCGAGTGAATCGACAGTGGCGATTGGTATTCCAATGGCGGCATGAAGCTGCCTGGGAAATCGAACTGGTGGATTATCATTGAGGTTCCCCCATGAAAACCGACCTGAATATTCCGGCGGTGCCGGTACATCCGGGCGAACTTTTGGCCGAGGAGTTCCTCGGTCCGATGGAGATGACGCAGACGGCGTTCGCCGCTCATCTGGGCGTCCCGGTCCGTCGGATCAACGAGGTCTGCCGGGGGCGGAGAGCCGTGACCGCCGAAACGGCCTGCCTCCTCGCCCAAGCGCTCGGCACCTCGCCGCAGTTCTGGCTCAACGCCCAGTCGCTCTATGAACTGGCGCTGGCGAAACGGGAAGGCCGCATTCGGAAGGTCAAACGGCTCAAGGTGTGAACCCTTCCTCACTGCCGGAGACCGACTCCGAGCGCTCGCCGACGATCGCCCGTTTCAAAGCGCGCCAGTCCAACGGGAGCGCTTCCGGCAACTCAAAGCGGTTCTTGGCCAGCCGCGTCGCGCTGCCGATGCAGTAGAGTTTGCGGGTTCCCTCCTTGCGGGAACGGTTGGCGAAGAGGATCGCGTCGACCCATTCGCAGATCAGCGCCGCCGCATGTTTGTTCAGCCGCGGACTGAACCGATCGCAGGGCGTCGATTCCGGGTCCTGGAATTTCTCGATCTTGGCATGCGCGATCAGGATGACCGTCATCCCATGCGACTCGCGGAGATAGCGCAGTGCCTCGATCACCTCCCGCCACTTCGCCAGGGCGTGGATGTATCCCTTGCCGAAGCCGTTGTCCACTTTTTCGATCGAGGAGGCGCCGAACGCCTTGCAGACCGCGTCCCAGATGATGCGCTCCAACCAATCGAGGGAATCGATCACCACGGTTTGATAATCGTGCGCCTCGGTCGCCAGGGAGGCGAGGCACCGCATCACCTCCTCGAACGTCCGGCAGAGCGGGAAGGCGTCGCAGTCGATCTGGTCCAGCCCGTCTTCGGTCGGCACGAAGATCGGGTTCGGGGCCGACGCGCCGAACGACGATTTTCCAATCCCCTCGGATCCATAAATCAGTATTCTAGGCGGCTTTTGCTGCTTGCCGCGTTCGATCCGTTCCATCAACGTCATCGTCTTCTCCTTTCATCAATAGTGTTCAGATCACCAGCATGCGGATCTCTTCGTAACCGGTCGGCCAGTGGTCCTCCTCGCGGGCGGACCGCAGTCGCCGGATCGCCGCCTCGTTCTCGCTCCGCGCGATCGCGAGCGTGTCGTCCGAGACCCGCCAGACGCCGCAGCGATAGGGTTCCCGCTTCTCGACCGCGATGATGTGGACCGGGACCACTTCGCCGGTCGCCTCAGCGAGGACCCTCTGGTAGAACGCGACCTGGTTCGCGTATCGCCAACGCCGGGCGTCCGCCTCGAACCAGTCGAGCTGGTCGCAGGTCTTCAGGTCGACCAGGCCGCGCTCTTGGTGGAAGAAGTCGACCCGGATCTGACTCGCTTCCCCACAGTACCGGGTGCGGATCACGCCCTCGGCGAGGCCCTCCGACAACAGTTCCCTCGCCTGAGGATTCCGGGCGACGCCTTCCTGGAGCGATTGCACCAGGGCGTCTTGTTCCTCGGTGAGAATCTCCTTCTCTTGTTCCTCCGCCCAACTCTGGAACGCCTTGGTATTGCGGCCGTAGGGTTTGCCGGTCCGCGCGTTGATCGGGCCGCCGGTCGCGTAGGTGTCGGCGTACTGGTCCTCGCCCTCGAGAATCAACGTGTGGGCGGCCCGTCCGATGAGATACGCGCTGCTCTCGGGCGGCTCGATCAGCCCGAGTCGCTTCTGATGATAGAGAAGCGGACATCGCATGAAGTCGATCAACTGGTGGCTCGATAGATAATCGTGCGCTTTGGCGTGATAAACCTCCGCCGGTTCCTCGAAAAAATGTTCGATCATGGTCCTTCCTTTCCGTGCAAAAAAACAACTGCCTCTACTTACTACATTTGCCGCTCGGGCCGAATTTGCGAAAATTGGTCCGATTTTCTTCAAAGTTTTTTCGCCCAGGTAAAATGTGCGCGGATTTGCTCGGTTTCTTCACTCGATCCGCCGGAGGCCAACTCGCGGCAGATTCGCTGCAATCGAGGCGGCAGTCGGGCGATCGTCTCGCCGACCTCCACCATCAGATCGAGATCGCGCGGCCGATCGACGAGCGACTCCTCCAGCGGGGCCGGTCGGGACTCCCGAAGTGCGGTGCGAGTGAGGTGACGAACCGCGAGCCGGAGGACCCGGTCGACGAACGTCTTCCGGGTTGCCTGCTGGGGATCGAACCGCTTGCTCGATCGCAGAAGTTGCAAGATGAGTTCCTGGCGAAGGTCGTCCGCCTCGAGTCGTGGAAAGCGACGCCGAAGACGACGGGCGAAGTAATCGATCCGCGCCATCGCGTCCGCATCCAAAAGAGGGTGGGCATCATTCATGACATTTCTCCACATTCGGGTTCCACTCCATCCCGCGCCGATCGCGGGCGTGTACCCTGGTGGCGATGCGCACGAAACGGGAGCGCAAAAAAAAGTGCGCATCGCAAACCCATGGGAGAGAAGGAGTTAAAAAAATAAAAAAATGGATGCGCAGTTCACGAAAGTGCGCCAAGTGCGCATCGGGCGCCCAAAGTGCGCATGAAAAAAGCGGCCACTCCGGGGGGGAGGACCGCTGAAAGAGGGGGGAAAGAGATCAGATGCGGCGGGAATATCGGCGAACGGCGTCCGGGTCACGGGCCGTTTGCCAGAGGATGCCGAGGACCGGATCGCTCGGATCCTGGATCGCACGGGTCGCGGCGGAGCGCCCTTTGCCGATCCGGCGACCGATCTCTTCATAGGATAGATGGGGGAGGTTGACCTCCCGCCCGAGGGCGTCCGCCTCGGCGAGCATGCTCTTCATGGAGAGAATGTGCGCATGCAGCTCACGTTTGATGGCGTCGATCGTCGTCGCGCGGGATGCCCGCTTCTTCGGTTGGGCTTCGGGCTCCCGTTCGATTGCGGCGACTTGCGCCTCGAAGACTGGGCGATCAAAATGGAAACGGCCGTCTTTCAGAACGACCATTGAGGACAAGGGAATGATGCGTTCCGGTTCGATGCCCGGAAGGCCCTCCTCCGGAGTGCGGGAGATTGCCAAAAGAAGGGAGGATTTGCCGGTCGGAAGATGTGCCCTTACGTCGCGGCCGTGGCAGCCGATCAGGCAGCGCCCTAGATAAAGGGATCTGGCTCGTCCACCCACGGCGAGGCGTCCCAGTTTCCAGAGCTTCTCGGGAACGAGCGTCTCAGTCGGCCCGCGAATCGCCAGCGACCGGACGATTCGTTCCAACAAGGGACGGTAGTCGTATTCCCATCGCAAGAGATCCTCCGCCGGGACCTCCTGCAGACCGCACTGCCCGCACCAGAGGTAATGACGCTGCGCGTGGCGAACCTCGCCGCCGTGGGCTTCGCACGAAGGGCATTCCACCGAACGGGCCGCTTGTGTCGGCACCAGCAGACGCAGACGAATCAACGCGTCGAAGCCGGATCGCCCGACCCGCCGCATCACGTCCTGGCGGCCGACGATCGGCCGGGGAAAATAGGCCGCTCGCCAGAGGGCGTCGAGCGGAGAACGGTTACCCGGCATGCTGCACCTCCCGGGCTGGTGCGGTGAATCGATAGATCTCCGGCAGTATCCCCCAGCGACGCAGATATTTTTCACCCAGCCGCTGCATCGACTCCGACTTCCCGGCCAGGGTACAGGCGTTTCTTCGCACCTCGAACGTCAGCGACCGGGTTCGCCCGCGACCGGTCAGCGAAAAATGCAGCTTCACCTGCAATACGACGATGTCCTCGAATCCGTAGAGCCGCAGGTTCAGGTCCGCCATCATCAGATCGTGGATCGATTCCCCCTCGGTCGCCGTGATCGTGATCACCTCGTTGCAGTGGTTCGGGATCGCGATCGTCATCGCCTTGAGGTGCACTCGCTCGATGCCGTCCTCCGGATCGGTCGGCGTGCGGAAGTTACTGTATTTCAGCGGATCCAGTCGGTATATCGTTCCGCCGGGAGACATTTCCGGCAGCGTCTTCTGCAGGATTTCTTCGGCGAAGATCGCTTGGACCGCCTCGCGAATCGCCCGACCGCCTTGCGCATAGGTCTCCAGCGAACGGCGATCGAACACGAACACCAGAGGAAACGACGGTTTTTCGCAGCAGGGCACCAGTGTACGATCTTCATTCCAGACCCGATAGCGGTGTGTGTAGTCGCTTAATCGTACGAAAAAGTACTCCTGCTCGCCGCGCGTAAAATGTTCCGCTTTGGCGAAGTGGCCGCGCCCTTCTTCGGCGACGAAGAATTCGCTCAGCCGCTTCTCCAGTCGGGCCAGGCCGGTCTCGGAAGTGTCGGCGACGCAACCTGTCGGGCAATGGCGACGCACCCAAAAGCGCTGCGGCAGTTGGTCCGCCTCCACGAAACGCACCGCCTCGTTCCACGCCTCGGGCATTTGAAGATGCAGGAACAACGCGCGGTCGTACCGGCTGTCGATGTTTTTCAAGATTTCCGTGAACCGCTCGGCCGCCGTCTCGCGTAGTAGAACGCGGAGCCCGTGTTCGCCGG
>CAZWCE010000058.1:0-5485 GCA_964632505.1 uncultured Planctomycetaceae bacterium
AAAAACCGTTTGCCAATCCAGCTCAATTTACCCAAAGTGTGCGCTGGGCCTGGTCCCGGAGGTGGCAGTTCTTTCGAAGGTTGCGAACTGCCAGAAGTGTTTTCGAGCTCGAAGAACTGTTCCGAGGGAACGTCGCCCTTGCCGTAGCGAGGTGCGGGACCGGCGGCGGGAACGCTTTCGGGATAGCATTTCTCGCTCCCGAGAAGTCCCAGCGGACCGATTGAGGCGAATCGTTCCTCGTAGAAGCGAATGCCATGCGATTCCAGGATGGTACCGGTTTGAAGCTCCAGGTTTGCCAACTGGCTGTTGTACTGCGTGAGCGCCTGGGCCTGCGAATTGACGGTATTTCCCCAATCGGTGATCGCCAGCAATACTTCGATATAGGAAACGCCTCCCACTCCGCCCGCTTTCCAGCGTGCCCGCTTCTCTTGAAGATTCAAACGCGCGTCTTCCAGGATGGCCCGATACTCGCGGTATTGCCGGTAGAGCTGATCGAGGGATCGGAGCGTCGTCGCCAGATCATGAGTCATGCTGTGAATGCTCTGCTGCAGGAAAGCACGGTCGCGGGCGAGGATTGATTCCTGGCGTCGTAATCCGGCGCGTTCTTGCCGGAGCGTGAGCGGGGCGGAGAACGTGACGCCGAGCGTCCAATCGGTGAACCGTCCCCCATGAGTAGATATCCGTACACCAGTGGGCGTCTTCCCTTCCAGGCCGTTCCAGCGGTACAGCGCGGTGGCATCGATGTTGGGATGAATCTCATTCCTTGCCACCAAGAGCTGTTGCTCGTCGGCTTCGGTGACCAGTTTGATCTCGATGATGTCGGGCCGATGATTTTCCGCCAGAGCGAGCAATCTCTGCCAATCGAATTGGAGGTACTCCGACCGCGGTGGAGTATAGGGTACGATACGTCTTCCGTCGGCGGGAGGGAGACCGAGAATATTTCGAAGGGCCGCCTCCCGTTGCAGAACGTTGTTTCGCGTCGCGATCAGCGCGGCCTGGAACCCCCCCAGCGAAACCCGCGATTGGGCAACCACCCCCCGGCTGACCATTTCCGAACGATAGCGGGCCATCGATTGTTCGTAGGCGAAACGGGCTTGTTGGACCTGCTGTCGGCGGGCCCAGGCTTCGGTTCGTGCGAGCACCAGGTTCCAGTAGGCGGTGATCACGCCGCTGACCAACTGCTGCACCGAATTCTTGTACTGAAAAAACGACCGCTCTTCTTCGAGCCGTGCCACGACGATCGGGGCTCGATTGACGGCGACTCCCTTTCCGCGCCAGAGCGGCTGGGTAAACCCCAGGTCGACCGAATGACGATTTTGCGGATTCAGGGCGAACTGCCCGGGTTGCAAAAAGGTCGGCGCGGTGTTCACTCCCAGTTGAAGCGTACCTCCGGTCGCGGTGAATTTCGAAACGGAGGCCGACATCTGGTAATCATCGCTCCGGAGCCCGTGGATCTCCGCTCCCTGGGGATCGAGAGGATTCAAAGAGGCGCTGGGCGTTTCCTGACGCCGGAAATCGTTTCCCCATCGGAGCGAAGGATCGAATCGTGCCCGACTCTGATCGATTCCCGTGTTGGTAATGGCGACATCGTAGATCGTTCGGCCACTGCTGCTTGCCGAAATCCCGGAGAGTACCCGAATGACCTGCGAGTTTTCCATCGCGATGGCGATCGCCTCGTCGAGCCCCAGTGGAATTTCCCGAAGATCTTCCCGATCGTGAGTAACGGTCTCCGGCTCCATCGTGGGGGGAGTACGCATCGGGGAAATCGCAGTGGGAGGACGGATGTCGACACTTCTCTCTTCCGGCAAAAAAAGCCGAGGGCCGGGACAGGCATAGGGCGAGGAAGCCTCTTGCTGCGCATGGCAGAGCGTCCCCGGCCGGAATAATCCCGGAACGGTACAAAAGATCATCGCAAGATGGCATATCAGAAGAGGACGCATTGTTCCTCGAATCTGGAGGGAAGATCAGTCGGTTGGGAGCAAGCGGAATGCCCCGGGAATATATCGGTCAGCGAGACTGGGAAAGTTGAGCGATTGTACCGGTTTTTCCAGAAGTGCCGGATGTGTCGATTCGAACTAAGTCTTACAGGTGGAAAAGGTTGCGCAAAGGCGGCGCGGGAGTGGCCGTTCAATCGCCGCTGGGGAAGAGGTTTTCGGGGTCCTTCGGATGCAGGGTTTCCATGGCGGTTTGGAATGAGGTGGTATCGGCCACGATATAGCCGTCGCGAAGAACCACCCAACGCCGGGCGTGTCGCGCGACCTCCTGCTCATGGGTCACGACGATAATCGTGATGCCCTTTTCCTCGTTCAGTTCCCGAAAGAGCTGCATCACCTCGGCACTGGTTCGTGTATCGAGATTGCCGGTCGGTTCGTCGGCCAGGAGGATCGAAGGGTTGTTGACCAACGCTCTTGCGATCGCCACCCGTTGCTGTTGCCCTCCGGAAAGCTGGCTCGGGTGGTGGTCGATGCGGTCGCCGATGCCCACCTGACTGAGAAGCTCATTCGCTCGGCGGCGGAGATTCCCGGTGAAGGTTCGCGAATAGAGAAGGGGCAATTCGACGTTGTCGATCGCCGGGGTGCGGGGAAGTAGATTGAAATTCTGGAAGACGAACCCGATCTGTCGATTGCGAATAAAAGCACGCGCCTTGCGCGACAGGGCACCGATCTCCTCACCGCCGAGACGATAACTCCCTCGGGTAGGTTGATCGAGACAGCCGAGAAGATTCATCAACGTCGACTTCCCCGAACCGGAAGGCCCCACCAGCGCGACGTATTCCCCCTCCTCGATCGACAAGGTGGCTTCGCGCAGGGCGTGCACCTTCACCTCCCCGAGGTCGTAGGTTTTCTCGATGTTTTGAAGGTCAATCAACGCCATGGGGGAATACCACGATGCTGGTTCTGTGTCTGATCGATCGGAAGCAATGCTAGGGGGCAAACGCCGGAAATGACCGAGGAGAATGAACGAAGCGGCCAAAATGCAAGCGTGGCTTCGTTCCATTATAATCGCGGGAAGCTCGCCATTCCATCTTCTTTTTTCGGCCATCTGCTGAAAAGGGCTGAGCCACTTCCTTTCCATCTCGACTACACGAAGACAAGTTGCCGCTGCGGCTTCTCCCGCGAAGCAGCAAGAAATGCGGAATCTTCTTGACATTTGTTACCATGCTGGCTATACAGAAAATGGGATCCGTGATATCCCCTTTCGCCGATCGGTCCATTTTCTGCGGGCAGAGACGGAGAAGTGCAGAGCAAGAAACGGTTGATGAGTCAGCCGCCGGATATTGGACTTTCGAAAAAGGCATGTCGCCCGATTTTTCATAAATGTTCCATGACAAAAAACGTCCACCCTATCAAATGAGGTTTTTCCGATGCGTTTCCATTCCTTTCTTTTTCTGATTGTCGGGGTGTTGTTTTTCTTGCCGCATATCGGCACCCACGCCGAGGAGGCCAAACCGAGAATCATTGCAACGACGGATGGAGAAATCGACGATCGGTGCTCGATGGTCCGTTTTCTGCTCTACGCGAATGAGTGGGATATCGAGGGGATCATCTATTCCAGTTCGAAGTTCCATTGGAAAGGACATCACTGGGCGGGAGAGGACTGGATCGAACGCGACATCGATCTCTATGCCCGGTTTTATGAGAATCTGAAAAAACATGATCCCGACTTCCCTTCCCCCGAGGCGTTGAAAAAGCTCGTCTACGTGGGAAATATCGATGACGTCGGGGCGATGAAAAAAGATACCCCCGGTTCCGACCGCATTGTCGAAATTCTGCTCGACGAGGAGCCCGGTCCCGTCTATCTACAGGCCTGGGGCGGCACGAACACCATCGCCCGGGCGCTGTGGAAGATCCAGCAGGAGCACCCCGATCAAATGAAGAAGGTCTCCCGAAAAGCGATCATCTACATCATTCTCGATCAAGACCCGACGTTCCGAGAATACATCGAGCCCAATTGGCCGGAAATCCAGGTCCTCGGTAGTTTTCGCCAGTTCGCCGCCGTCGCTTATGATTGGCGGAAGCTGATTCCGGAACGTCTGCACCATTATTATGAGAGTCCATGGATGACCGAACATATCCTCCAAAGGCATGGTCCGCTCTGCGCACGGTACGAAGCGAAAGACGGAGCATTCCGTTCCGAGGGGGATACTCCGGCCTTCTGGCACCAGATCGATGTGGGACTTGGGAGTTTGGAAGATCCTTCCTATGGCGGATGGGGAGGAAGATTCATTCGCGAAAAGCCCGATAGTAACACCTGGCAAGGCGCACTCGATGACGGGGATATTTTCAAACCGCTTTGGCGCTGGTCCGAAGCGTTCCAGAACGATTGGGCCGCCCGCGCGGATTGGTGCGTCAAAAGCTATGAGGAGGCGAATCACGCTCCGAAAGCGGTCGCCCTCGATCATTCGGGCAAGTCGATCCTCCACGTGAACGCGGAGCCGGGAAGCACCATCTCGCTGAGTGCCCAAGGATCCTCCGATCCTGACGGCGATCCGCTCGCGTATCATTGGTGGATCTATCGGGAAGCCGGGACCTATTGGGATGTTCCGGAAATCGAAGGCTCCGACAAAATGGAAGCTACGCTGGCCGTACCAGAGAACGCCTCAGGACGTGCCGTTCATGTGATTCTGAATGTGACCGATCAAGGCAATCCGCCGCTGACGTCTTACCGCCGGGTGATCGTGAATGTGGCCGGCAAGCCGATCGCACCTCCGGTCGGCACGCCGGGTTTCTATCTCGATACTCCTCTGACCGAGTTGCCGGGGCCTCCGAAAGAGATGGGCCCTTCAGAGTTCTATCGGGGCATCAACGTGCACGGATCGGCGGTCACCCTCGACGAAAATCCATGGGAGGGTCAGGATGCAGAAAACTTCGTTTGCGACGGGAATCCGCTCGAGGTTCGAAACGTGAGACTGCGGCCTCCGACCAACGAGACTCGCGAGAAAATGATCCGCTCCTTCCGATGGGGAAGGCAGCTCGAAGCAAAACTCACCCAAGTGCCTGACGGGAAATATGCCGTCTATGCGTACTTCTGGGAAGAGACGAGCCCTACCCGGTTCGATATTTCTCTGAACGGAAAAGCCGTCATCCGCGGGTATTCTTCTGGCCACGCCGGTCAGTGGCAGCGGCTCGGCCCATGGATCACTTCCCCGAAACAGGGTGAAATCGTTCTCACCGCCAAAGGTGGCGATGCCAATCTCAGTGGCTTCGAGATTTGGAGACTGAAGAGAGAGTGATGAACTCCGGAGGGAATCCCGCCATCATGATGAAGCAACACGAATGAGTGTCCTACATCATGGAGAATCGATAGAGCTGCCGATGGGGAGTATGCGTATAGACTTGATTTTTATAAAAAAAAGTCGGTTGATCAAAGCGATTCCATTTCCGTGTGGGGTTGCGTTGTTTTTAGGTGGGGCTCCTTCGGTCCCCCGATGGCAGGGCCAGCGCACACTAAGTTCCTTTGCCGGTAAGGACTTGCATCAGGAAGT
>CAZWCE010000059.1:0-5354 GCA_964632505.1 uncultured Planctomycetaceae bacterium
AAAAAACCGTTTGCCAATCCAGCTCAATTTACCCAAAGTGTGCGCTGGGCCTGTCGAGCGTCCAGCCTTCGCGGTACGATCGACTCAGCATCTCGTTCGCCTCCGAGTGATGGGGCACGCGGCCTTTATCGCCGTCGTACTCGATCTTTTCCCCCACGCGATACGCCACGAGGCCCAGCAGCAACTGTTCGATCATGTCTCCGCTGTACTCGAAGTCGCAGGAAGTGGTCAGGTCTCCCTTGCAGGCCTCGACCCATTGCCTCTGGAAATTCCCCATCGGGGGAATCTGTTCCTCTTTCGGACGTGGCTTGTAGTGCGACATACCTTTTTTCTCATCGCTCGGGAAGAATTCATGATCCCTGAAACTGGAGACGAGACTCGCCTTGTCGCCTTGGAACATCACGCCGTGCCCAGGCTTGGTTGGAACCCCGTCGATGCTGTCCGGTTTGTGGGAGCCCTGATACCACGTGACGTTGATCGGACCACGCCAATCGTTGGCCGGGTGTTCGAACGTCATCGTCAGGGCGCTGGGGGCCACGTCGGGATTGACGGGGTCGCCGAATCCTTTGGCCGAAGTCGGTAGAGACGCATCGATCGCATTCCAGGCGAGATCCATCGTGTGACTTCCCATATCGCCTACCTGCCAGCTACCGAAATCCCAGAACATGTTCCATTTCAGGCATCCGCCGAAATAGTCGGGATTGTAGGGGTGCCATGGGGATGGCCCGATCCACAAGTCGTAATGCAGATACTCCGGGGGATCGCCCTTGGCAGGGAGGTAGGAATCACATTGATGACGTCGGTTGCCCCAGGCGTGTACGTTTTTCAGTTCGCCGACCGCTCCGTCGAGGACCGCTTCTCGAACCCGATCGAAGTTCGGAATGGCATGACGCTGCATACCGACCTGGGTCGCGACTTTGTCCTTATTCTTCAGGTAATTCGCCCGGACGACTCTCGCCTCATGTACGCAGTTCGCCAGTGGCTTTTCGCAGTAGACGTGCATGCCGCGGTTAAGCGCCCAATTAGCGATGAAAGCATGCGTATGGTCGGTGGTGCTGCAGATGACGGCATCGACATCCTTCTGATCCAGACATTTCCGCCAGTCCACGTAGTGCTTGGCATCGGGAAAGGTCTTCGCCGCTTCCGTCAGCGCTCTTTCATCGACGTCGCACAACGCCACGACGTTTTCGTTTTTAACGGCTCCAAAATGAGCGCGGCCTCTTCCGCCGACACCGATCAGGGCGACATTCAATTTGTTGCTGGGAGCTCCGGCACCCACACGAGTGCCACTGGCCAAGATCGTCAGGCCCGCACCTGCGACGGCGCTCGAGCGGAGAAAATCGCGTCGCGGCAGGGGCCTCCCCTTTCGTGCATGTTCTTTCTGTCGACATCTCATCTTCTTACCTCCTTTTGGAATAGATCACGAAAAACGAGCTTCATCATTTTATTATCGCCCACGCCTCCCATCGGGGGCATTCTACCATCGACGACCGGCCCACGTCCAACCGGAAGCGACGTGATCCGAAAGAAATCGCTACCATACTCTGCGAAAGGCATGATTTTTTCTCATTAATAAATGGAATGGTATTCTTGAAACCACCCACGAAGGACGACCGTAGGGTTTCTTCTTCCTTTCCCTCTTTACTTGTGTTGATCTATCATACTGCGTGATCCGGTCGTTATCTTTGTTCTGCGATCTCCATGAATTGCTCAAGTGAAGCCGGCTCAAGGAGCGCTCGCCCTTTCTTCCGGGCGTGTAAGAACACAAAATATGGTTCCTTCAGAAATACGGATCAAGCCGGCAGGAGGAAGGTTCCACGACGGTCGTTTCCGGCCATTCCTTCCAATGGGAGACCAGAACGAAATCGGCTTCCGCCTCCGCGGTGCCCGGTACCGGCGATCAATTCTTCCTGGTCGCTGCCGACGAGTCGGCGAGCAGGTCCACCATGGCGTCGCCCATCGCCTTGCCGATCAGGTAGAAGGTCTCCCAGTTCCTCATCCAATGATAGCCTTGTCCGGAAGGCGATTCTTCCCGGGTTCGCTGGAAATCGCGTGTTTCCACCCCAGCGACGTTTTCCGCGAAATCCGGATACTCTTCGTCGTCAGCCAGATTCAGTTGGGCCTCCATCAACTTCTCGACCCTTGTTTTGTAACGGGCGGTGGTCGGGATGTCCCAACCTCCCATTCCGGTGTTGGCGATGACGACCGGCAGCTCTTCGATGCCCAAGTCTTTTCGAAGGTCCTTGATGAACCGCTCCATATTCTTCTCGTAAGTATCGACCGCCTGTGCGTTGATCCGATCGTTCCAGCCTTGGTGCCACCCGAAGCCGACGATTTCATACCCGTCGCCGTCATAAGCCGGGAAGTACTTCTTCAAATTGCCGGTGATCTCCTTCACGTGGCGGAGAATTTCGGCGTACTGGAACCCCTTGTCGCCGTCTTTTTTCGGAGTGGGGTAATCTTCCGAACTCGGTGAAAGGAAGTTGTGAAAGAGCGACCTGCCGCCCCAGGCCGATTTGATGATCAGCACCGGATCCTCGTAGTAGTCGCCCACCTCGAAACCGAAACCGTATTCCGGACCGATGTGCCCTTCGCTGGCCCCGTAACCGGTGGTCAACCAGCCCATCTTCTTTTTGTCCTCGTGCGAAATGTTTACGAGCCAGACATCGTCGCGAACGACCGGCTGGCCGTCTTCTCCGACCAAATGACCGTAATCTTCCGGGTTGCTCTCGACGTACGCCTCCATCGTTCCCGTTTCCCCTTCGACTTGACCGAAGCCGACCATATTGGACTGGCCCGCGAGGATGAAGACCTTCAGTTTGCCGTCGGCCGGACAGGTCTTCTCGTCGGGTGAAGGATCCGTCTCCCGGCCCTTGGCTGCCGGATGGACGGAGAACGACAAGAGAATCGCGATCGACAAGATGAGAGAAAAAAATCGACTGGCTCGTTGCATGGATTCGGCTCCTTGAATGATGGATGATGATAATTCTGATGTGACCTCGCCCAAAAGTGGTTTGGACACGGAAGCCCCACTTCGCCGGAGTTGTCCGCTTCCGATCGTCTCAATGCTCCATCCTAACACCGACAGTACCCGGTTGTCGAGAAAGAAGGCGATTCTTCACCGAAGTACTATTGCCTCGGTCCCATAATCGTTCATTGTTGGAATTGCTGAGACGGGAGCCCGGCCGGGAAACGGCGGGCGTTGATGGTTCCCAATGATGGGCCCGAGTCCAATCTCTCCGCTCTCCGATTTCGAGCAAACGTCGGGGCTTCCGGTCGCGGTGAACGGGCTTGAGTCCGAGCAGAGGCACGTCCATAAGGAGAAACGTCGGTGTCACCAGATCATCACGCTGAGCTATCTTCACGAATGATGAATAAAAAACCAAGGGGCTGCTCCGGCATGACGCAAGCGCCTTGCATGACAGGGGCATTCCATCGATAGCGTCCAAATCGTTCGACATTCGAGGAGCATAATGTTACACTGAGGTCTAAAGCAACTCCGAATCATATCGGCCTGAATTCAGCCATGAGAATGATCCATATTTCTTTTTACTTTGAACACAAAGGAGATCTTTATGCCTCTCAGAAATGCAATCATTGCCATGTTTTTCGCTTCACTCCTCCTGATCATCTCCTCTCTCCCACTCAATGCGGAGACTTTACCTGATCCGGACGGTGAACCGGCCGACATGTCCAAACCGATGCAGGTCTACATTCTGTTGGGCCAATCCAATATGCTTGGGTTCGGTAAAATCGCCGGTGCCGACAAGCCCGGGACCCTCGAACATGCGGTCGAGTCGGAGAA
This sequence comes from uncultured Planctomycetaceae bacterium, assembly GCA_964632505.1. Taxonomy (GTDB): domain Bacteria; phylum Planctomycetota; class Planctomycetia; order Pirellulales; family Thermoguttaceae; genus CAZWCE01. The sequence goes on from CAZWCE010000059.1 coordinate 3,806, forward strand.
CCTCTATCCGTTTCTGGTCGACGATCAGGGGAATTGGACCGTGCGCAACGACGTCCGTAACGTGCGCGTGATGGGAAGCGGCACCGGAGGAATGCGAGTCTTCAACAACGAGTGGCTGACCATCAAAGGACGTAATATCGGTCCGGAAATCGGAATCGGTCATCAGTTGGGAAATGCAATTGACGCGCCGGTTCTCATCCTCAAAAGCTGTATCGGCAACCGCAGTCTGGGATGGGACTTGTTGCCACCCGGCTCCGAGCAGTTCGAACAGGACGGCATGGTCTACGCGGGCTATAAAGAATCGCCCGATAAGTGGAAGAAGGGAGAAAAGCCCGAGCCGATCGGTTGGTACGCGGGGAAGCAATACGACGGCGATATTGCCCGAGCGAAGCAGGTGTTGGACGAATTGGATCAATACTATCCTGGTGCCGAGGACTTCGAAGTTGCGGGGTTCTTCTGGTGGCAAGGCGATAAGGATCGGTACAATGCCGCGCATGCCGCGCGTTACGAGCAGAACCTGGTTCGCCTGATCAAGCAGTTGCGTGAAGAGTTCGATGCACCGAACGCCAAGTTTGTTTGTGCCACACTCGGACAAACCGAAAAGGGCGCGACGGGGAACGAAGGAATGATTCTCGATGCAATGCTCGCGGTCGATGGCGATTCGGGCAAGTATCCGAAGTTTGAAGGCAATGTCGCCACCGTCTACACTCACCCCCTCAGTGAAGGCGGCGCCTCCAACAGCCATTACAATGGTAACGCCAAAACTTATATGAATGTCGGTCTTGAAATGGGAGAGGCGATGGTCGAGCTGATCGAGGAAAAGTGACTCCGAATCGGACACCTTTGTATCTTCCGTGCCTGCCCCTGCGCGGGCAGATCAACCCGTGCCTCCCGTTCCACTCCCAAGGAACGCATGACGCTCTGTCCAACTGATTCTTCCAGTGGTCGATTTGCGGCCGACACAAATCCTTTTGAATCAGCGTGTATTTATTGAATATTCTCTTGGTTCACACAACTAATGATTGTCGTGGAACGGCTTTTCGCGATAGGTTCTAACGTCGTTCGCTTGTCCACGACCTGCTTCACTTCTGCAGATGCGGCGATTACCACCGGATTTGTAGAGCAGCCCTCCAATGGAATAGGTGATTGCATTGGGAAACCGAAACATTATCAATAAAGAATATATTATAATTCGACCGGTTGTTGTATTCAAGAATCAATGCGGAAACATCACGAATACATTTGTAGCGATGTTGTGTTTCCAGCAACGATTGGGGGATTCTTCAAGGATATTACATCTTTTACCGCGACATAGAAATCCACCCCTTTTCGGTGAGGGCAGAGTTCAACGGCTCGGCCGGTTGAACCGTGTAGAACAATGCCCCGTCAAATGAACGCACACGAAAACAAGTTGAAAAGATTCGTCTTCTGTATCGGCGCCCTCTCGATGAAACAGGAGCATTCAACTGTTCATTTACCGATCATTGCTCAACAGCCGACCGGATTTCTTTCTTCCACATCATTCCGGGGTTTGTTGCGGAAAAGCAAC
>CAZWCE010000060.1:0-4918 GCA_964632505.1 uncultured Planctomycetaceae bacterium
TGCGCGTCCTTCAAGACACTGAGAAATACCATGCGAAACGTGTGCAAGTTATTGGTACACTGTGGGTCAGAGACACTGAGTGGGACGTTCGCACCTACGAACTCTCTACCGCCCGCGAGAACCTCCCGCCGGGTCGTACAGCAGACGGCGACTCGGGAGATGATCTCAGCTTTGAGATCTCATTCGTTGAAGAAGACTTCCCTAACATGGGGATGTATCACGGCAAGCGAGTGGCCGTCACGGGGAAGATCTACTACTTTCCCCCAAGTTCGTCTCAGCAAGCCGAGACCATATTCATGCTGGAGAAGATCGAGGCTTGCGATGAGAAAGAAGCCAATGTCGACGGCACGGGGGGGGCTGGCTCGCAAGGATCGACCAGTCAACCTGCGGCCGACCGGGCGCCCTCTCCGCAGGACCTGCTGGTCGGAGAATGGCGCGGGACGGTAGCCGAGGTGAAGACGTGCCCGGGTAAGCCGAGTCCATTGGTTCAGTCATCTGGATAAGCCGCAACTGGAGTGGATCGTCACCTGCATTGTCGATCACCTTGAAAGGGCAAACTGGAGTCCGTCACTCGCAAGGTCATGTCTGGAAATCCAACGCTACCATGCCGGCCGCGGGTCAGAACAAAGGAGATTTCAATGAACGAACACCGATCTTTCCGAATCAGTGATTTCTCATTACGGGACGCCCCATGGGCTGTCGCCGCTTACCTCATCCTTTCCCTGTTCTCGATCGGCCTTGGTCTTTTCCTCGAGTCGCTGCCTGAGTTTTGGAGCGGACTGCTCTTGGGGGTCGGGTGTGCTTTTCTCGCCTCCTTCTTCTTGTTTCGACCGGCGAAGAAGGAAGTCGATGTGGCAGCGCTTCCGAGGCCGTCGGCGAATGTCATGGCGAAGTGCGATGATCCCGCTTGTTCATTGGTGGAGGCGGTCAAAGCCTACCGTGAAGAGACAGGTCTAGGACTGACCGAGGCGGTAGCTGTCCTACGCAACTACCAAGCCAACAAGCAGCATGGTGAGCGAAATGAATCATGACATGACAAACGCATGGAAAGCAACGGCTGACGTGATAGAGGAACAGGAAATCGTGGTGTGTCCGGTCTCGACGATTCCCAAAGGGGCAAGGCCCCGCAACCTCTACACGTGCGTTACACTCTAACGGCCTGAGAGTCTGAAGAGGTTCCGTGCGAAGGACGTCGGGGCGTTCGCTAACTTAACAGGAGCTGGAGGTCTTCGGGCGAGAGTTGCTGGAGGAGACTGCCGTCGGCCTGGAGAATGGAGTCGGCCAGGTGACGCTTGGTCGATTGCAGTTGGAGGATCTTTTCTTCGACCGTGTCCTGGGCGATCAAGCGATACGCGAAGACCGGACGCTGCTGCCCGATACGATGGGCCCGGTCGATCGCCTGGGCCTCGACCGCCGGATTCCACCAGGGATCGAGCAAGAAGACGTAGTCGGCGGCCGTCAGGTTGAGCCCGTGCCCGCCCGCCTTGAGGCTGATCAAAAAGGCCGAGCATGCGGGATCTTCCTGGAAGTGGCGCACCCTTTCCTGCCGCTTACGTGTTCTTCCGTCCAGATAGGCATAGCGGATGCCGCGATCGTCGAGCTGACGGCGGACCAGCGCCAGCAGTTGCGTGAACTGCGAGAAGACGAGCGCCTTGTGCCCCTCGGCGGTGATTTCAGTGAGCTGCTCGATGAGCGTCTCGAGCTTCGCGCTCGTCTGGTCGGCGTGTTTCTCATCGAGCAGGCCGCGGTGGCAGGCTGCTTGACGCAGCCGCAAGAGCGCTTCGAGCACGAGAATCTTCGACTGGTTCAGCCCGACGTCTTCGATCTTCTTCTCCAACGACTCGCGATAATACTTCCGCAAACGGTTGTAGTCCGCCCGTTCCTTCTTGTCGAGTTGGCAGTAGAGCGTCTGCTCGGTCTTTTGCGGAAGCTCGGCGATCACTTTCTCCTTCGTCCGCCTCAGCAGGAACGGGGCGAGTGCCTCGCGGAGCGGTCGGAGCTGTTCCCGATCGTCGGTGCCGTTCTTCCAACACCGGCGGAAGAGTTTCGAGCTGCCCAGCATGCCGGGATTGAGAAACTCGAAAAGCGACCAGAGCTCGCCGAGGTGGTTTTCGACCGGAGTGCCGGTCATCGCCAGTCGGTGCCGCGCGTGGAGCAATCGGGTCGCCTTCGCGGTTTGGGTCTGAGCATTCTTGATCGCCTGCGACTCATCGAGGATGACGTAATCGAACGCGATCTCTCTCAGCTTCAGGATATCGCGACGCAACGTCCCGTAGGTGGTCACCAGGACATCGCCTTTGCCGATCGATTCCAGATGTTCTTCGCGATCCTGTCCGGTATGATTGAAAAAGGGAATACGCGGCGTGAACCGCGCCGCTTCCTCGATCCAATTGAAGACGAGACTCCGGGGAACCACGATCAACGAAGGTCCCCGATTCTTTCCGCACGCACGCCGCCACTGCAGAAGCGCGAGTACCTGAATCGTCTTGCCGAGTCCCATATCGTCGGCCAGGCATCCCCCGAAGCCGAACGCTTCGAGAAATTGCAGCCATCCGAGCCCTTCCTTCTGATAATCGCGGAGGGTCCCGGAAAATCCTCGCGGTTCTCGAGCCGGGGCGATGCCGTCGAACGAAGTCAGCTTCTTGCGGAGATCGGCGAATCCCCGATCGACCTTCACCTCATCTTGTGCGGCCAGCAGCGCATCCAGGAGCATCGCTTGCGGCCGGGAAAATCGCATCGCCTCATCGTCTGAAGACTGCCCCAACTGGGCCAGCGCGCCGAACTTCTCGATCCATTCGCCGGGCAAGAGCCCCTGGGAGCCGTCGCTCAGGGGGACGAACTCCCGACGATCGCGGACGGCGCGGAGTAGTTCCGGCAGCGTTGCGGTCACCCCCTCGCCGTAATCGAACCCGCCCTCCAGATCGAACCAGTCGATGTTCGAAGTGACCGAACCGCGAAAGGCGCCGGCGCGGCGATAACGCACTCCGGCCCCCTCCAATCGCCAACCTTGCGCGATCAGCCGATCGGCCACCTCCGTGAAAAGTCGAGCCGGAAAGAAGAGGTCCCCCGAGGTGTCATCGCCACCATGCCGGTTCGGCGACAAAGCGTCGATCGGCAAGTCTTTGAGAAATTCGATTTCGCGTGCACGATCGCGCACCAGCATACGCTCGTTTTCGGCATCCGGCACTTCCGAACGCGGGTCGGTCCATCGGATCAACGTTCCCTCGTATTCGAAAAGGAGGTGCGCCTCGATTTTCCGTTGACGTTCCGGGGGATTCACCCGCAACACCGGCTTTGGGGACGCGGCGACCGACTCGGGTCGGCAATCCTCCGGCAGGTCGACCGGCACGTTCCAATCCGTCGACGCCATCACGTCGAGGAACTCCCATTTATCGGCATAGGGAATGCGAATCTCTCCCTCATGCTGCAAAAGGTCCAACCACGGGGACGCTTCCTGAGCCTCGAGTTGCGCCAGTCGATCGGCAAACCACACCACCCCCGAGGGCAACGCCAGCACCGCCTCGCTCAATGGGAGACGCTCTCCCTCACGCAGCAACACACCCTGAAGGATCCAGGCTTTCTGAGATTTCTCGGAGACCAACTCCAGCCGAAACCGGTACGCCGGGCCATCGTCCCAGGCGAGCGATTGGCTTCGATCGATCTCCTCCCGTTCGTTCATGTGCCAGCGGAACCGGCCCGTGGCGCATAGCGCCGGTAGCAGCGATTCATATTGCGACGGGGAAATCACGACTTGGTGTTTGTTGTCCTGAAAAAGGAGTTCGGTGAAGAACGGATCCGCCAATTGGCACCGTATCCGCGACAATCGACCGACCAGTTCGCGGTCTTCTTCGAGTGCCGGCCAGTCGTGTGCACTCTTGGTCAGGTCCACCGCTCTGGGCGGCGACAGTTCCCCTTCCTCGTGACGCTCCCGCCAAAAGACCTCAAGGATCAATTGCCGATCCATTTGGCTCTCGGTAAAGCTCAAAAGATACCACACCTCGCAGGGACCGCCGGTCGCCTGATCCCAAATCGTGGAAAGAAGACGACGGGAATCGAATGCGTTTTCATGAGGCATCGCCAGAAATCGTCGCCAGTTCGACGGATCGTGCTTTCCCGAATTGGGTCTTCCGAACCGACCGAGGAAGCCATCGAAGGGATCGTCGTCGATCGGGTCCTCGTCCTCGCGATAGAGTTCCGGTTTAAGATTCGAAGCGAAATGCTTCGGAAGAAAACTGGAAAAACCGTTGTTTTCGGAATCGAGCTCCAAAAAGACCGCCCAGAGATGCTTGCAAAAATTCCCCTCCTCGAAATGAGGGCAACTGCAGTTCGCCAAGAAGACCCCTCGATCGGCCTCCTTCCAGTCGAGGAAGACATCGTAGCGATTCCTGCCGGAGCCCGAGACTTCCGCTTCGAGAAAACCATCGTCTCCGAAGATCTCCATATGCCGAACCCGGCCGCTCTCGGCGTAAAACGTGCCACGACTACGGACCACCGCATCGAAGGCGGCGCGAAAATGATCGGTCAGCTTCATGCCAACAAGACTCCATTCTTCAGGGAAAAGATGTAACGAGCGATGGGAGCCGAACCCGGTCAGCGCGTTGACCATCACCAGCAAGCATCGCGAAATACGATCAAGCGGAGCCTATTATAGCACCATCGCCGGTGACAATGAAGAGGGTTCGCAAACGCGCCGGCGAGTTCGATTTCTTGTCCGACGAGGAAGTGCAGGGGATGGAAACAGCGGTTCGGTCGGCATACGGAGATCAGCGGATAGCACCGAAGTGAGGGATAAGTCAAACACCACCGATCCAAATACTTGCAAATGGTAGCAGATCGGCGCTCACCCATGTGGTCACCCCTTGGGATTTATGATTGGGTAAGCTCCGAACGGGTCGGGAGATCGGGCGTTTGCGTCATC
>CAZWCE010000061.1:0-4738 GCA_964632505.1 uncultured Planctomycetaceae bacterium
CCACTATCGGCGCGCCCGCATGAAGGTCTTGAGCTAATATGGCGCTGTCATATTAATGCGATTCTGAACGGCAGAAAGCGTGAGGGAAAGAGTGCTGACAGACATGAATATTTGGACGGAAATCCGTCTGGCCGTTTCCTCCGGCCGGATGAGCATGCGGGAAGCGGCCCGAACGTACAACCTGAATTGGCGAACGATCCGAAAGGTGATGGATCACCCGGAACCGCCGGGCTACCGTCGGATCCGGAGGCGGAAGCGAAAGATCGATCCGTTCCTGGCGATCCTCCACCAGATCATCGAATCGGACAAGCAGGTCCACAAGAAACAGCGGCACACGGGCAAGCGGATCTTCGAGCGACTCCGCGACGAGCACGGCTACGACGGCGGGAGAACGGTCGTCGCGGACGAGATCCGTCGCTACAAGCTGCGTCAGGCGGAAGTGTTCATGCCGCTGCATCATGCGCCGGGCACCGCCCAGTTCGATTTCGGCGATCCCTACGGAAATGGACAGAACCTTGCCACTTTGCTTGGATCGGTCCTGCGAATCGACGTCAATCGCAAAGATCCCGGGATAGAATACGCGATTCCCGAGGACAATCCGTTCGTCGACCGTGACGGGGCCCGGGGAGAGATCTGGGCCTACGGTGTTCGGAATATCTGGCGGATGAGTTTCGACCGCGAAACGGGAGACCTCTGGGCGGGCGATGTCGGCCAGAACCGCTACGAAGAGGTCGATCTCTTGACAAAGGGCGGCAATTACGGATGGAAGATCCGCGAGGGATTCCATTCGTTCGCTCCGGAAGCAGAGCAGACGGGCGGACCTTTGATCGACCCGCTGGCGGAATACTTCCACAGCGAGGGCCTGAGCATCACCGGGGGAATGGTCTATCGGGGAGAACGCCTTCCGGAATACGAGGGGGCCTATTTCTATGCCGATTACGTTTCCGGCAAAGTCTGGATTCTCCGCTACGATGGCCAGCAAGTCACCGAGAATCATCAGGTCGCCTCGACGAATCTGGGGATCAGCGCTTTCGGAGAAGATAGAGATGGGAATATGTACATCACTGCCTTCGACGGCAAGATTTACCGATTCCGCCCTCACCGGATCGATCTGGATGCGGTTCGCAAGGCGTTTCCCAAAAAGCTTTCGCAGATCCGATTCGTCGAATCGCTCGAGAACCTCAAACTCGCCCCCGGGATGGTTTCCTACCATGTGAACGTCCCCCTCTGGTCCGATGGTGCCGCGAAGTTTCGTTATTTCGTTTTGCCGGAGCCTTCTTCGGTGAAGTTCGATCGAAAGATGAGTTGGCAATTCCCGGTCGGAACGGTGCTCGTGAAGGATTTTCAGCTCGATCTCGATCGCACCGAGCCGGGGCCTCTTCGAAAACTGGAAACGCGATTTTTTGTACACTCTCCCGAGGGTTGGAACGGATACACCTATGTTTGGAATGCCCAAGAAACCGAAGCGTATCTCTTAGAAGGGGCCACCACGAAGACCTATCGGGTCAAGACCGAACGGGGAGAGATCGATCAAGAGTGGTACTTCCCCAGCAGTGCCGACTGCATGGCATGCCACACCCGGGCGACCGGTTTCGTTTTGGGCCCCAATACCCGGCAGATGAACGGCCCTTCGCCGATCGAGAGTATCGAACAGTTGCAACTTTTTTCCGCCATGGGCGTCTTCACCGGAGAGCTTCCCGGGGAAGCCGATTCATTGGAGCGGTACCCGGATTGGCGAGAAAATCAGGGGAGCCTCGAGGATCGCTGCCGGGCCTATCTCGATATGAACTGCAGTTTCTGCCATCAGCCGGGGGGGAATCGGCGGCAGGGCTCCCGATTTGCGTTATCACACGCCGCTGGAGAAAGCGAATCTGGTCGGACGTCGCCCCAGCCAGGGGCAGCTCGGCCCCGAGGACTCCCGACTCATCACCCCGGGCGATCCGGAGCGGAGCGAATTGCTCTACCGAATGGCCGATCGCGGTTCCCGACAAATGCCTCCGCTGGCGACCAACCTCGTGGATCCCAAGGCGCTCGAACTGCTGGAAACGTGGATCGCCGAGATGCCGTCGAGCGAGTAAATTCCCATGCCTCATTTCGAGAAAAGCTGTCTTCGGTGAAGGACAATCGGAGACCATCTCCCGCATAGGGTCAAGGTTGGGCCTCGGCGGGAGGGGGTTCCGATTCGATCTTCCGACCGTTCCGATAAAGGTGCATGCGGTACTGGATCCCCTGGACCATGTCGGCGTCGCCTCCGACTCTGGCCAGGGGGAGAGCCAATTCGCATGATCGCAGGGCGTCTTGGAAGAGTCCCGCTTCGGCCTGGATCTCGCTCAAAGAGACCAGCGCGAGAGGATCCTTGTTTCCCTTCAGTTCACAAGCACGCTCCGCCATCGCCAGCGCGTTGGGGATGTCTCGCTGCTCGGGAGGCAAGAGTTTCGCCAGCAAGGTACTCAAACTCATCAGCGCGGGAAGACACTCCGGATCGCGCTGAAGAGCCTCGCGGTACATCTGGGCCGCCTGCTCGTTCTCTTTCTGTCGGAGATAGAGCGATCCGAGCATCGAATAATAGACTCCCCGGTCCGGCGCCAATGCGATCGCCTTCTCGATGTGTTCCTTCCCTTTCTCGGTCTCTCCCATGTCGACCAGAAGCATCCCCAATGCGGCATGAGTGATCACATGTTCAGAATCCCTCGAAAGCACTTTTTCGAAGAGTTCCCGGGCTTGTGCGAATTCCTTCCGGCGTGTGTGAATCTCTCCCAGTCCGTGAAGGGCCTCGACCGCCTGGGGATCGATCTCGAGGGCCTTGCGGTAGCAGTTCTCCGCTTGGGCGATTTCGGAAAGCAACTTGTGAGTATTCCCGAGCACGACGTAAGCCTCTACATTTCGGGGATCCATCTCGATGGCCTGTCGGAACGACTTGATCGCGAGCCGGTATGCCTTATCGTGCAGGTTGTATCTTCCGGCCATGACCATCGCCTCGGGAGTGATGAAATCCTCGCGGATTCGGCGAATGGCATCGGGCGAGGCGTTGACGAACTCTGGAATATTCGCGGCCATGTCCTTTTGCGTGAAACGCGAGAGGCAAATCGGCGGGGTGGTGCATCCCCGGCTGTCGACATGCGTCAAAAAGAGCTGAGTATAAATAGTATTCTCCTTCGAGGCGAATACAAGCCAGCGACTGTTCGGCGACCAACTGTGCCAGGAGTTCATCCGCGATGTATTGCAGGCAAGCCGACGCGACGTTCCGCCTTCGGCTGGAATAATGTACATATGGCTATCTGGCTGCAAGAGCATGAACTCCTCCGCCTGACAGAAGACGATCCATTTCCCATCCGGGGAATACTTCGCGAAATAGTTGCTCTTGCCGTTGTGAGAAGCTCCCTCCAGGGGCTCTGCCTTCCCCCCGCGGCCCTCGTTGAAGGGAACACGGTACAGGTCGAATCTGAATTTTCTCTCGTTGGTGAGTAACTCCTCGGCGTCCTCGATATTTGAAAGCCCGAGGCCGCTTTTCTTGTCGTCGTCCACTTCGAACGCTTCGCTACGTGCAAAGACAATGTCCTTGCCATCAGGACTCCAGACGGGATTGCTCTGCACAAAATCCGGGTCATCGGCTCCCGGCACCGCTGCGAACGTGCCCGTTTGCCGATCGTAACATACCAGGATCCCTTGAATCGGAAAGAAGAGCTGGCTGAAAGCGAGGTCGTCGATCGCGAGGAATACCGAGAGGTCCTTTACCGTGCTGATCACGTACCGTCCATCGGGCGAGACGCGAGAGAGCAGCCCGAAGGTCCTCTTGTTGTCCTTGGGGCGGTAATCGCTCCAGGTGATGATGTTCTCATCGTCCAGGACCATCTCCTCCGAGACCGGGCAAAGAGTGTAGGACCCCTTGTCGTTGGCGTAATCGACATCCATTCCCATAAGTCGACCGTCGGCGGAGAAGCTATGGCAATTCCCGCATACCGGGAGTTTCTCTAGAACGATCGGCGGTCGGCCGGGCGAAGCCACCGATCCGAAGCGCCAGCGGATGTACTTGCCGGGATCTTTGACCGCCTCCTCGAAGGGAAGATTGACCTCGCGGTAGAAGATTGGAGCGCCTACCGGGTCGACGGAAGTGCGGAACGTAAGCGAATCGCTCGTCAACACTTGCCCCTGTTCATCGAGTCCCTCGATGCAAATCTCGCTCTGGGGACTCCCGGGACCGATCTTTTCGACCGACGACCGCTCGCGGATCGTTTGCCATTGGGAGGGAGAGGGGGTCCACGATTTATTCGACGAAGTGCTTTGGAGCGGCTCGCCGAGGCCGTTGGGAAATTGGAATCGGACTCGCCACCGACGAACCTGGTCCTCGGTATCGTTCCACCGGAAGGTGTGGGGGGCGAAATCGGCGGGGAAGACGATGCCGTCCTTCGGGTCGTGAATCGTCAACTCTCCGGGAATGTCCTCCAGGGAAGCGGTCGTCGAGGGAGACGCTTCGCCCGAAGATTCGGAAGGTTCGTTCTTGAGCATCCCCCAGACGATCCAGATCATTGCACCCACTAGCGCAAGTCCAACCAGGCTCCCCGCGAGGACGGCGCGGCCCGGGGAGCGACTGAGGAGTTTCTCCTTGCGCGAAGATTCCCGACGAGAACGCGACGAATGCCTGTTTTTGCCAGACCGTTTCTTCAATAGTCCTCTCCTCCCGCTCTAGTCCTCAAACAAGCGAATGGGGGATGGTAAAAGTCGGTGTCGGTTTAGAAAT
>CAZWCE010000062.1:0-4705 GCA_964632505.1 uncultured Planctomycetaceae bacterium
CAAAAAACCGTTTGCCAATCCAGCTCAATTTACCCAAAGTGTGCGCTGGGCCTGTACGAACACCTGGAAAACGTACCTGTTCACGCTTTCGCCAGCAGCGAGGGCGATCGGTTGGCGGATAGATGAGCTTGGAGCGCTTCGAGGAAGAAGTCGAAGACGCGACGGCCTTACTGGGCGCAGGTCGCCCACCCCTTCTGGAACCGCAATCTTTGATGATGCCGACGGCCTGTTCAATTCCAGTTCCGCCGTGCGTTTCGCCGAGGTGACCGATGGAACAAGTCAAACGGCGGCATTTTCCGAGAGCTTGCTGCCCGATCCGAACATGTCGTCCAACTCCTGGCCGAACACGGGTTCGAAGGCATGGCCCAAGCCATCGAGATTCTCATGAACGAAGCGATGAAACTCTACCGCAACGAAGCAGGGCGATTGCACCATACTGTATATGATGTGGGGCTTTGCGTTGCCCCAAGGATCGCCCAGTCTTTCTTGACACGATTGAGCAAATCTGCCGTCAGAGCAAAAGTGTTGTTCACATACTCAATTCATGCTTCGGAATCAAGATCAAACGTCGCTTGCCTATCCCCCGGCATCACCTCCAATTTGATGCAATCGCCCTGGGCACAAACAAGAGAATACTACCCTGATGATTGCTTGCCGAAAGGGCTGGGTTCGGTTCGTAGTAGATTGAAGAATCGAGGTCAATCCTCCCGCACCGGCAATATCGCTCCGCAGGCAGAGCACGCAAGAACATCCGGTTTGCAAGGCTCCTCCCACTCAACGCCAACGGGGTTGATGATGTATCATCGGCAGTCATTGTATCGGTAGAGTATCTTCCCTACTGAAAGCGAAAACGCTCCAGGGTGACGAAGTGCCATTTCTCTGGAGTCGTATTGACGATGTACACGTCGTGCACGCCCGAGAGGGAAGACGCCTGGACGGTGAGCGGAGCTTCGGAGAGAGATTCCCCACTAAGCGAGACGGTGGCAATGGTTCGGCCCTCGGGGCTCTCCAGGCGAAATGCCAGTTCGACGTTGAAATCGGCGTCCCCCGCCGGTCGACCACTGCCGCGAACCACGAGCTTGGAAAGTCCTTGGTCGAACTTCAACTTTCGAAAACCGAGATAGGCGCCGGTTCGCCCGAATCCGCGCTGTCGCAGCCCGCCGACGCCTTCGCGAACATGGCCCTCGTCGATTTCGCCGGACTGCAGGTCGTAGCCGCGGGCATCGACCCAGCCGGTGGCGGGCCGAGGTTGAAGTGACATGGAGGCGTCGCGATCTGTTTCGGGGTAGAGAAACTCTTCGGGAATTCGCTCACGGTCGAGGCTGAACGATTCCCAATTCAGGCTGCATGCCGGGTGCGGATGCGTCGTATAGAAGTCGAGCTGCACATCGTATCGCCGACCCGCGATCAGCGGGATCGGGTCGCTTTCCCATCGGGTGGTCGTCTCATTCCACGCGAAGATGCGCTGCACTCGGTCGACCCAGAGGCGGACACCTCCGCGGGCGTACGTGGAAAAAGTGAACGCTTCGGACAGCGGTGCCTCGATCTGTCCCGTCCATCGGACGGCGAAGTTCGTCTTCCGCTCCAGCGGCTCGGCACGTTCGGACCAATCGTAGATCGGGCCGAAGTGAAACCCGTCGACGACGGCGTCGCTCCCCTCGTTGCCCCGCGGGATGCCGTGCCAGATTTGCTGTTCGCGTCGAACGGCCTTCGGTCGCCCATCGATCTTCGAAGCGGTGAAGTATTCCGCTTGCAACCCACTTCCTTGTCGGTCCGCCGTGGGCGCGGGGCTTTCGAGTTGCACCACACCTTCGCGTCGCTGCCAGCCCTCCCAGCCGTGGATTTTGTAAACCGGGACACTGTTGCGGCCCTGCACGAACCACAAGACCGTCCCGTCGTCGCATTCGAAGACCCGACCGCCCTGCGCGTTGTCCGACGTCGTGATGGCTTCGACACCTTCCGGCGTTCGCCACCAGTGATAGACGGTTTCCGGAAGTCCATCCTCGGTACGGTGATCGAAGAATGCTCCGGCATACAGGCCGTCTTGCGTCCAAGCCATGGCGAGGGTTTCGACGCGATCGGCCAAGATGACGGTGTCGTTCGCCTCCCCGATGGCATTGATCGGCACATGGAGTCTCCCCGGCGGTGTCGTGCCGGCATCATCGCCGAGTCCGCCATGGACGGCATGTCGCCCGACGGACCAGCGCAGGCTGCCTTGCGCGTCCCATTTCACGAGCCGCGAACGTCCGCCCCAATACGTCGGCCAGGAATCGCCGTGGCGTTGGCATCCCCCATTGTAGTTCGCGAAAAAGTTTCCGTGGGCATCTTCGTAGGCACCCGAGCCACGCGAACCGAAGCTCGCCGTTACAGGTTTCGATGCGACGCTTTGTTTCAGCCCGGACTCATCGCCGATCGGATACGCGGGCAGGCCATCTTTCCACCTGGGTAAGGTCTTCCATAAGCGCAACCGTGCTTGCTCATACGTCGTCACGCTGCCCGTCTGAAGCACCGCGAAATCGGGAGTGACCCACTGCGATTTTGGAAGATCGTCGCCCGCGGAAAAACGGAACTCCTTGGATTGCGGCTTTCCGTCCCGGTTTTGGTCGAGCCAGCGAAATGTTTTGGCGTCCGGCGATTCCACCGCCATTTCCGCCGCCTTCGGGGACTGAGCGACATGGCCGACGACCGAGAGCGGCTCCAAACGGCCGGGGGCATGTCGTAGGACTTGGGGGGCTCCTTCACTGACCAGATACCTTTGATTGCCCCGATACAGAACCCACCAACGGCCGTGATGTCCCGGACGGCTGTCGACAAGGCCCTCGGCCAAAGCATCGACGTTCCACGTCTGTGCGACGCGCCATTTCCCGGAAGCAACATCGATCTCCACAAGCACCAGCCAGTCTCCCGAGTTGAACCAAACACGGGAAGGGTCGCGTGGATCGGGCTCGCCCCAGGCGTAGTAGGGCTGCCCTCCGAACCACTGCGCCATGGGAGTTCCGTTGGGATCGCAATGCACGACCCGGCGAGGAGCCGGTTGCAGCTCGACGACATAGAAGCCGCCTCGACCATCGTCGGCGATATCGGTGATTCCACGGAAATCTGCGGCCCGGTACACGCCCTCCCGTCGGCCGCCATGCCGGCCGTAGGTCGCGAGCAAGCGTCCGTCGGTCGAGAACCGCTTGACCTGATGGCTCGGGGCGCGTTCCGCCACGAGCAGATCTCCCGTGACCGGGTCGATCGCCAAACGGCATGGAGAATCGAGACGGCGCTGGACGACAACTTCTCGCTTGCCTTCCTTGGAAAGCACGTAAATGCGATCGAGAGAGGCGACGAATACATCGCCAGAAGCGTCGATGGTCAAACCCGTGGGCGAAGGCAGTTCCACCGTCGCCTCCACGGTGCCGTCTTTACCGCTGATCCATCGCACTTGGTTTCGATCGCGAAAGCTGATCACGATCGTATCGCCGAGCGCCTCCATATCGGCCCCCGCGATTTTCTCCCCGTGATGGTAGTTCAACCAGGGGGGAGCGTCGTCCGACTTTCGTGGGAGGTTCTCGGGAAGCACGTCCCATGTGTGTTCGAGTTCCCCTTTCTCGGCATCGATGACTTGCAGATATCCGTTTTGTTGTAGCATGTAGAGGCGGCCGTTACCGTCGGAAGCAAGGGAGATTCCACCCTGGTACCGTCCCTCGGTCACTTCGCCGCGGGAACGGGTCCAGAATCGCTGCTTTCCATCGGCGCTCTGTTTGAGCAGCACGGGGGCGGTTTCAGTGATCTGAGCGGCAATATACACTCCGGTGGAGTCGACGGCCACCGACGCCGCACCTCCGTGATTTCCGACCCAGCGATGATAAGGTGCCGAGGCCGGGTTGATGCCCAGACTTGTGACATACTCGGCCCGAAACCCCGGGGTGCAAAGGACCTTGTATGTATACGTACCCCGCGCCGCCGGTCGACCGTCGCGATCCAGACCGTCCCATACGAGACGGTGCATGCCGGACTCGAGCGGCTCTCCGCACAGTAGCGTTCGGACCATCCGCCCGTCGGAATCATAGATCGCGGACGAAACCTGGCCCGACCGATCGAGAGCATACTCGATTTCCAGGCCCTCCGAGGCGTTGAGCAACGCTCCGCCAAGGAAAAAACAGAAGAGTCCTACCCCGTGATGAACGAATCGTGCTGATGTCGACATAATGTTTCCTAACGATGATCTCGACTTCAAAAGAGAACCCGCTTCATTTGATTGTAACAGGCTTCGGATCTTCACAACAGACGCTTCCAAAGTAATCAAGGACAATCACATTCGGGGCTCCAGCGGAATGGCGAAGACGTACGACAACATCGTGCTCGGCGATCGATATACCAACGAATACACGGGCCGGTGGGGCGTCTTCGATCTGATGCAACGGTTTCAACTTACCCGTGAACAGGCGCTCGATGTTTCGGATCACCTGCCCGTCTGGGCGGAGTTCTTTCCGTACGAAAACGCCGGTGCCGAAATCGCCGCACAGCCGGAATCGGTGGTTCAGTGAAGACATTCACTGGAAAGCCGCAGTTGTTCTGTTTTCGATTTCAGTCAAGTTGTGGAATCTCTTCCTTGGGGACGATGAGACGAATGGATCTGGCCTGACCCGGGCTCCGGCTGATCAGTCCGTAACCGTTCACGCCCTGGGGAGGAGAGAGGGGGCGGATTGACCGGAGAGGT
>CAZWCE010000063.1:0-4692 GCA_964632505.1 uncultured Planctomycetaceae bacterium
GGCCGACACGCCAGTACATCTTCGCACGATCGCACGTGACGACCCCCGAGAACTGCTCGGTCAACATATCGTCGACGGCCGTCGCCGTAACGTCGACTTCGGTGAAAGCGCCGGGTCCGACCATCGTTTCGAGCAGATGTTCCGCGAACACGCGGTTCGGTATCGCTTTGCGATTCTCTTCTCCTCCCCGGGAGACCATGAAGGCGGGGTCCGTTACCATGTCCCGGGAGAGTTCTTGATAACTCCCCAGCGCGTTCTTTCTCAAGAGTCGCACATGACGAAGCATGGTTTCCGGTGAGATTGCTTGCGAGAGTCGCGAAGCGAAATGACCGTGCCAGAATAAGGTCATTTTCTCCAACAGGGGATGGGGAGATTCGATCATGCGTCGAAGCCACCAGCCCTGCAGGGCTTCGGAGGACTCGGACGATGCCGTTTCGAGCTCGGAATAGAATGCCTCGAAGGACTCGAGTGACGCGCTGGGGGTGAGCAAACGATCGATCGTCTTGCCGGGGCCTTCGGAAACGGCACGCTCCAACTCTTCCGGCGTCGCTCCGAATGCGGCTCTCCGGTAGAGATGGCCGGCGAGCGTTCGGGTCCAGGGATCGTTTGCGTCCGGCTCGTAAGGCGACCACGCATTCCGTTCCTCTCTTGCCTTCGACATGCCCCATCCTTCGAAGTGTAATCTGGCTCGCGTTAAAACGAATATCTCGCGGAAAACGGCCCCCTGACGAAAATGTCGACTTTTACTCGGGGAGATTCAATCGAAGCGAGGCGTCGAGATGCATCGTTTCAGTTCGATTTCCGCCACACACTTCCAAGCGCCCGAGGAGTCGAACGATTTCGATGAGGGTTTGGATCGCTTTTTCGGCTTCTTCCAAGGAATGGCCTTCTTCGAGCATGTTCTGTCGAATCAGCGCTTGGCGGTTCGCATCGAGGATGGTGCTCAGGGCGGTTGCATCGAACATCAATCGGTTCTGGTTTTTGTTATCGAAATCGAGCGGGGCCGATTTCTCCTCCTTCAACGCGGCGATCAAATCTTCGACGACCGATTCGCTCGAAGCGAGTATCACGTAGTCGTGGAGCATCGCCAGGGAAGGCGAAAAATTGTGACGGACCTCCACCTTTTCGTCGGTCCCGTTGGCCGGGGGGGCGTATCGGGCGACCGTGTATTTGACCCCCTCGAATTCCGGCCGATCAATGATCAATCCTGGATTCGCCTGCTGGCCGCTGGTGAAGTTGACCAGCCCGATCGCTTTTTGCCAGGCCTCTTCGACGACCATCGAAAACCGCTCCGGTTCCCGCATGCGGAATACGGCGGCAAAACCCGGTAGCTGCATTTGAGGGGTCGCTTCCGGATCGTATGGTTGGCGCGCCACGACAACGCGGATTTCCGGCGTCAGCTCGGCGAATACTTCATCGGTCAAGTCGCGTCCGCTAAAGAAAATGCCCATCATATTCTCGAAAAAAATCAATGAGGAGGTCCGCTCCGGGAAGAGGTCGTCTTTGGCTCCATAAAAGGCGTGCAGGTCGCGATAGAAGCTCATTCCAGCGATCTGGTCCGAGATATTCAAATTGGGCAGTGCTCCTTCCGAAGAGGAATCGGCCTTGATGAATCGGGCCATGGGGGTATCCGGATCCAATCGGCCGTCGGTCGTCAGTTGAAGTCCGATTTGCTCTCCTTCCACATCGAGAGTGGCGAGCATCCAGGTAGCGTCGCGGAGTTGTTCCGCCATTTGACCGATCAACAGGGAAGTCCAGGGATCCTTGGGCGGAGAGAGGGTTTTTTGAACTTGCGGCAAAGAATTGACGACGGCCATGTTCACGTAGACCCAGGCATCGGCGTTCTCGGGGAGATGAGGTTCGATCGAACGCCATGTCTTTGTCGTGGTGAAGTTCTGCGAGGAATCTTGATCCAGAAGACGGTCGACCATCGTTCGCAGCATCGCCGAGCGATTGGTCACGATCAACCGATTTTCGACGACGGCGTGCGACTGATTCTTACCGAACGACCACCCCCGGATGCCGCGGTATTCCGCTGAGGTCACTCGGTCGGCCTCGCCTTCTTTTTCCGCCTCGTTCCGCACCACCTGGTAGAGAAGATCCGCCAGTTTCGTCAACAGGGAGCGATCGCTCGACTCGACCACCATCACCACTTTCTCCTCGGGCAGAATCGCCAGGGTGATTCCTCCGCCGAGCACGGCTTTCGCCCCCGAGATTCTATCGGTCTCCAGTTGCAGCTCCAAATAGTCGAGCAGCAATTCCAGCTCCTTGAGCTCCTGTTTTTCCAGGCCTGCCTTCACTTCGGGGATGCCAGCGAGAGCGCCGATCATCCGAGAATCGGAAAAAAAGTCGATCAATTCAGCCGGGTCCCCAACGTGCAGAACGACCACCGCGTCTTCCGGCAGCAAGCCGCAAGCGGCCGGGGGTTCCGAACGTGCGGTAGGGAGGGAAAGTGCGCCGAAAAGGAAGAAGAATGATGCCGCGAAAGTGATTGAACGCATGGCTGCGTCTCCCAATGGGTATCCTGGATTTGTTTCGATCGTGATTCGAAGATGTTGCGCCGCGTCGTTGATGGACCAAGAAGCCGCAGCCGACACGAACATGAGTAATCTGATAATCATCTTTCGCCCGTTTCATGCTGTCCGGAAGATGGCTTCTCTAGGAAATGGACGTCCAGAGATGCAAAAAGGTTACGGATTTTTTGAAAAAATGACGATTTCCGCCCGCGATCGGACTCTCCAGGCGAAATGCCGGGAACGATCAGACATCGCGGACACTGAACGCAATGAGTGAGATGCCCAGACACAACACCGCCGGAATGCCGTATCCCAGTATCACCCGAGGTAAAGAAAAATCTTTGAACGCTTCTTTGTCGTAGAAGACTTCCTTCTTCTTCGCCGGGGGCTGGGGATCGGACGAGCCTCCCCAAACCGAACCAATGGTCCGCATCAATTGCTCACCCCCTTCCCGGAGGTCTTCTTCGTCTTCCACTTCGGCGTCTTCGGATGATTTCCATTCACTTTCGAGCAGCGTCGGCAAGGCTCGGCTCAGAGCGATGGGGGAAAACTCTTCCAGTTGAAACATCGAGAGCACTCCGTTGATCGGGTACCAGCAAACCAGTAGGATCACGATGCTCAGCAGTGAGGAACGCATGAACGTTCCGAGCAGAAAGGCTAGCGACACCTGGAGCACCAGCACGATTCCCACCAAAGCGAGGGTAGCCGTGGCGCCGTAAAAGGTGACCGTGTTTTCGAATTCCGCGCGTTCCGCGCAGGCGGCGATCAATGCGGCCGGAACCATCACCACGAGAAAAACCCCCAGTACCACCGAAACACGCGAGCACCAGATCGCGAGCAAGTATTCGCAACGATTCACCGGACGACTGAGAATGCTGTCGGAAAGGGCTTCGGCCCTCGTGCCCGACAAGGGGGTGATGCCGAGCACCATGACGATCAAGAACCACGGAAAGACGAGATACGGCAGAAGTGTCGAAGCGATCAGCGGGGCCGTCTCGAATCGCTCCCAATTCATCAGAAGTAGGAACATCGTCAAGAGCACGCATCCGCCGAACCAGAAACGGACCAGCCAATTGGAGCCGACCGTTCGCAGATCATGCCGGAAAATCGCCAGAAACGGCATCACTCGTAAAAGGGCGTTGGAGATCAAACCGGTAGAATCCATGGGCTTCGTCCTCTTGCAGGAGTTGGAGGTACGCATCCTCGGTCTCATTCCGGCCGGAACAAACCGACAATAGCGCAAGCGGGCTGTCGCTGATGAGTTTCATGATTTCCGACAACGCATCGGACCGCGAGCGCGATCCGACCACGCGCATCATGAAGGAGCCGTCCGGTTGCATTTTTAGGCGTATCCCTTCAATCGGCTCCGCTTTTAGCAGGAGGGAATCGATTTCTTCGGGAGCGCCCTCGAGTTCGATACGAAAATCTTCCTGGTGCAAACGTTGCTTCATCGCTTGCATCGTTCCGGCGAAAATCATCTGGCCGTGGTGCATGACCCCCACATGGTCGCAGATCTGATCGATATCGCTCAGAATATGCGAGGCGACGACAATCGTTCGGGTTTCGCCCAGCTTCCGGATCAGGTTCAACGTGAAGCGGCGCGCCGCCGGATCCAGTCCTGCGGTCGGTTCATCCCAGAACAATAGCGGAGGATTGCCGATCAACGAGGCCGCGATTCCCAGTCGGGTGCCCATGCCGGTGGAAAACGTTTTGATTTGCTGACCGGTCGCGTCCAGCAAACCGACCGCCCGCAACAGGGAGGCGAGTCGGGGGCGACGCACTTCCCGCGGCAATCCATAGAGCTGGCCCACCAGGTCGAGGTATTCCGTCGGGCGGAGACTGCCCGGCAATTTCGGATTCGTGGGCAGATAACCGATCAGGCGGCGTACTCCGACGGCGTTGGGGCCGCACCGTTGCCCGAACACTTCGGCCGAGCCGGCGGTCGCCTTTTGCAGCCCGAGTAATAGCCGAATCGTCGTGGTTTTGCCGGCACCATTGGGACCCAGTAACCCGAAGATCGCCCCCTCGGGAACCGAGAGGTTCATGTCGTTCACCGCGATCAATCGATGATCGAACATCTTGGTCAAATGTTGTGTCCGAATTGCGAGTTTCATGGTCGAATCTCAGCTCGACTTTTGCCAAAAATCTAGGTTTTGGAGGCGTCCGATTTTAGATT
>CAZWCE010000064.1:0-4246 GCA_964632505.1 uncultured Planctomycetaceae bacterium
CACCTCTCCGGTCAATCCGCCCCCTCTCTCCTCCCCAGGGCGTGAACGGTTACGATCCCACCAAAGTTGATTGAGATTCTGGTGAGGATTTTCATAAAAGCTTTTTTCGAAATTCAGCATCACGAGTACCCATCGGGCGAAAACGAGCTGCTCGCGACGTCGCTGTTCCAGAAGCGCCTCGTTCATGGAATCCACCTGTTCCGGATTCGCCCCGGTCCAGCGAATGATCCAGGCGGGATCTTTCGCCAATGCTCCGAACATCATTGCAACCCCTTCGGTTGTCAATGGGTGAGCGGCGTGGGAGATGTTCACCGGCATGGATCGGTTCACGTTGACCGAGTACACCGCATGACCAAGTTCGTGGAGGGTGGTATCCATCCACTTGGCGGTCGGTTTGATATTGCAGAGAATGCGGACATCACCTTGATGGTCGATCATGGTGCAGAAGGCATGCTGGTCCTTCCCTTCTCGTTCGTAAAGATCGCTTTTGGCGAGAATTTCCTCGACCGGCAACCCCATGCTGGCGAAGTACTCCTTCGAAATCTCCGTGATCTCCTCTTGGGTCATCTCTTCATAGAATAAGTTCTCGTCGGCTTCGGGCGATGGCGGTGCCGCTTGAAAAAATGGATTATCGTAATGCCAAGGACGGACATCTTCCGGTTCGATCGCGAATCGCTCGGCGAGCTCCGCATCCATCTCCTGTTTCACTTCGGCGAAAGGCTTTCGAGTGAGTCGATCGAGATCGTCGAAAATATTCATCAATTGCTCAGGATCGTGCTCCTGCAGATGGATTTTCATCTCCCAGTAGTTGTCGTACCCCAGACTCCTTGCGGCTCTATTTCGTAGTTCGGCCAATTCAATCAGCAACGGGGCGACCTCCGCGCCAACTTGTTTGAGCACCTTCCATAATTCTTTTCGCCTAGAGGAATCGGCTTCTTCGCGAAGCATTTCGAGCAGCTCATTGTTGGAATAGCGTTTTCCATCAATTTTGGCCCGATAGGTGTTGAGCTTCTTTTCGATTTCCGTCGAAAGTTCCACCATCTGTTTGAGTAATTCCGGTGGAAGCTGATTGCTCTGGAAGGCGAGTTCCGCTTTTTCGAGCGATCGAAGTTCTTCCCGCGACAACCCCTTGGTCCCATTTTGTTTGAGTTCCAGAAGTCGGGCATATCGTTTTGGATCGCTATGATACTTTCTCGATTCCAGTGAAGCCTCCGCCGCCCGATCGAAATCTTCCTGGTCGCCGGAACAGGCTGCTTTCCAGCTCGCCAACGCCTTGCGATGGTGCATGTCGCGGATCGTTTCGAGGTAATCATCCAGAAAAGCTTTCAACTCGACGTTCACTTTGTGGTCTCCGGTTCGATCGGAAGTGGTTTGCGCCTGTCCTGAGGCGGAAAGGGGCGCGAGGGAAAGAAGTAGTGGAAGGAGCAGGGAGAATCGAATCATTGGAAGGGGCCTTGTTTGAATCTCGAGAACAAATATGGTGGAAGAATGGCGAAAGACCTACATGATACCCCGTATTCGATGCGTGAACAATGGGAGTCACGTCGGTGGACCTACTCGATCAATCGTCATTGAACCGTTGCGAGATGGTTTGTGCCGAAGGCGTGATGGAAAGCCCCCCGAGCGCCGTGCAACGAAGTTCCCGAGGAAGCATCTTTCCCACCGCGAGCATGGCGTCGGCGGTTTCTTCCAGCGGAATCAGTGGAGGCATGCCGCAAAGAACGAGGTTGACCGAAGCGATCGCCCCGTAGGCGGCCGTAACATTCCTTCCGAGACAAGGGGCTTCGACGCGGTTGCCGATCGGGTCGCAAATCAAGCCGAGCAGATTTTGTAGAGCAACCGATGCGGCGTCGAATGCCGATTGGGCCGAGCCCCCCATCATTTCCATCAGTCCCGCGGCGGCCATGGCTCCGGCGACTCCGCATTCCGCTTGACAACCTGCGACCTCGGCGGCAAAAGTAGCCCGTTCGAGAATATAGATTCCGGTAATCCCCGCTGCCAGAATCGCTTCGGCGATTCGTTCCTCCAACAAGGAAAGAGCTTCGCCGGCCGAAAGGATCGCTCCCGGCACCACGCCGCAGGAACCGGCGGTGGGAGTGGCGATGATCACTTCCATGGCACTCTTGGCTTCCAGTGTGGCGATCGTGTAGGCCAGACAATGATTGGTCCAGTCACCCGGCAAAAGACGCGATTGCCGCGAATACTCCAAAATTCGCCGCGAACGATATTCCAGAAGACGATCCTGATAATCGCTCCCCTGCAAGCCGATTTCGATTGAGGTTCGCATTGTCTGCAACATGGCGGTTGCCATTTGCCGAATCTCATCGGGCGATTTTCCCGACCGTTCCGCTTCATAATCCAGGGCAACTTCAGAGGCCTTCGCTTGGGAAAGATCTCTTGATAATCGGAGATTCGCCAAAGCGGCCAGGGGTTTGGAAACCGCTCGATCCCCCAGAACAGGCAGCACCGGGGGAAGATGAAGGTAATCCCCGTCAAGGTGGAGGTCGGTTTCACTGCTTATCTGGAGGAAAGCACTCTCGGTACTCTTCCACACCTTGAAACAGACGCCTGTCGGGAAACGCTCGCGAAGGGAGACGACGCGGTTCTCGATCTCTTGCGCTGTGCCCCATGCAAGATATTCATGAAAGTTTCCACCGATCGAGAGGGGGATCTGATCGATCCGCGTCACTTCGATCATACCACCGCCGACCGAGAGCGCGGTCATGCACCTAACGGTGCCCTTTCGATTGGTCACGGAAAGACGGTAGGTATTCGGGTGATGATGCTCGAATGCCATGACGCGAAAAGTCACATTCAATCCGTTCCTTGGAGCGATCTCCACGGCCGTCGGAACTCGCGGGTCGGTCATCGCCCATCCGAGCAGCCCGGCGACCAGTCCCATGTCGGAACCTTGCGACGCGTGGGTCGTTTCCAGGGAACTTCCCCGCGGGTAGTCGATCGTTGCCTCGACCGGCTCATTTTCGGCAAGGGAGCGTGCGAGCCGACCGATCCGTTGTGCCGCGGCGGTATGCGAACTGGAAGGACCGCGCATCACGGGGCCCAGAACATCATTGAATAGACTTGGATCGGCCATTTTTCGGAAACACTCCGGGTGCAAAAAAATTGGTCCAGTCGGAAGAAGAAGGATGTTTTACAGGGAAACCTCGGTCCCGAAATTTCTTTCCCGTGCGATTTCGTAAACTCGAGTCGCCGCCGCGAGATCCTGAATCGCCAATCCCACCGATTTGAAAAGCGTCGATTCGGAATTTCGGCGTCCCTCCTTCTTCTCAAGGACCAAGTCTCCCAACTCGGCGTGAAGATCGCCACGGAGGATCAGTCCCTTCTGGATCGGAAGAATAAGATCGGCCGTTTCTTCCAGGCAAGCATCGAGGTCATCGACCACCACCTTCGCTTCCGCGATGAACTTTTCGGGGATCTCATGCATGTCGAGGCGGTACGATCCGACCGCGTTGATGTGGACCCCCGGCTTGAGCTCCTCGACTTCGAACAAAATTTCCGAAGAAGGCGTTGCGGTGCAGATCACGTCGACCTCACGGAGGCAATCGCGGGAAGTGGCGACCTGGATATCGCGTTTGAGTAAGGGGGACATCTCCTCGGCGAAGTGCGCCGCGGCCGACGCGTTGGGATCGAACACCCAAATCTTCTCGATGGAAGGACGAGAGACGAGAATCGCTTCCAGTTGAGTGCGTCCCTGCACACCGGCCCCGAAAATCGCCGACGATCTTGCATCTTCGGCGGCGAGAAATTCCGTCGCCAGTCCGGAGGCGGCGCCGGTCCGCAGGGACGTTAAGACGCCTCCCTCGATCATCGCGACCATCTGCCCACTGACCGCATCCATGAGCATCACGACCGCCTGGATGTAAGGCAGGCCGCGTGGCGGATTATGGCGGCATAGGGAAAGAATCTTCACGCCCACCTGGCCGGAAGCATCATCATGAAGCGGGGGGCGCCAATAGGATGGCATCACCAATGATACGTTCGCATCTTTCTGGAGATCCATCTGGATCCGAGGTGGAACCAAGTCCTGATTTTTGGCGTGTTCCCCGAACGCAAGGCGCATCGCCTCAATCGCCTCGGGCATCGTCAAACATCGTCGAACGTCCTCGGCATTGAGGACGAGAATTTTCTGCGGCATCGGGCATTCCTCGAGAAGTAGTGGGATCCAACCAAATTCTGGTTCTTCCGACATTTTAGTGGCTGATTGATGAGTCCTTGTCGTCGAGAT
>CAZWCE010000065.1:0-4174 GCA_964632505.1 uncultured Planctomycetaceae bacterium
AAAAACCGTTTGCCAATCCAGCTCAATTTACCCAAAGTGTGCGCTGGGCCTGCCCCCGATGGGAAAAACGACTGGCCCGCAGGCATCCCTTGGAGCGGATCGACCGGCAGGGAAGACGGGATGGTGAACGGGTGACCACAACTCACGCCCCGCCCGTGTAATGGAAGTGCACATCACCTCGAAAGATCCCTAGGGCAATGGCGTAAGTGGCCCATTTCTTTGATTGACTCGACCGGCGAGTTGAATTATCTTGTATGATGATGACAAAACCGCCTCGGTTGCGGTTCTCGTGCGCTAAGTGCTTCTAGAGGAGCTCGTTTCATGCGCTCTTGGCGGTAGGTGGCCGTGGAGTCTTGGCGATTCTTTTTGGTTGCGAATTTTTTGCTGCAGGAAACAGCCCATTTTTCGAGTGGATCATGTGGCGCTGGATAAAAACTTTCTTGGTGATCAGCGTGATACTTCTTCTGTTGGGAGGAGGGTATCTCGGTCTGAAAGCCTGGCTATTTCCGAATCGTCCTCCCGAGTGGAGAACCGAGGAGGTCGCACAGGGCGATTTGTCCTTTGTCGTGAACTCCACGGGGACGATTCGCCCGGTGATGTCGGTGCAGGTCGGTTCGTTCGTCTCGGGTCCGATCGATCCGAACACGCCGTTGGTGGAATACAATCAGGAGGTCAAAAAGGGCGATATCCTGGCGATCATCGACCAGCGTATTTATGAGGCCGACGTGGCACGGGACCGGGCGTCGGTCGAGGCGGCCGAGGCGTCGTTGCAAGCAGCCCAGGCGTCGGTCGAGGCGGCGCATGCTTCGGTGGAATCGGCCAAGGCATCGCTGAAGACGCGCCAGGCGGAGGTGCAACGGGCCACGGCTCTGTTGAAACAGGCGGAAAACGACGAGTATCGCGCCCAGGACTTGGCCCGGGAAAATCCCGATTTCATCTCGCAGAGCGAAATGGATCAGATCCTCTACCAGCGCAAGCAGCTCGAGGCGCAGTTGAGCGTGGCTGAGGCGGGAGTCGACCAAGCGGAGGCGGCGCTCCTGCAGTCGAAAGCCGCCGTGACCGAGGTCACCGCGTCCCAGGCCCGGGCCAAAGCGACCGTCTCGCAGGCGAAGGCGAATATGCTTCGTTCGGAGTTGAACCGCGATTACACGGTTATCAAGTCGCCGGTCGACGGCATCGTCATCGATCGGAAAATCGAACCCGGGCAGACCCTGACCGCCCAATTCCAAACCCCGGAACTCTATACGATCGCCCCGAACATGCGAGAGGAGATCCATGTCTATGCGTCGGTCGACGAAGCCGACATCGGGTTGATTCGCGAGGCGAAGGCGAAAGACGCGAAAGTCGAATTCACCGTCGATGCCTATCCCGAAGATCTTTTCGATGGCAGCATCAAAGAAGTGCGTTTCAGTTCGACCATGACCCAGAATGTGGTGACCTATCCGGTGATCGTCTCGGCGGCGAATCCCAAATTGAAGCTCCTGCCCGGCATGACGGCGAGCATCTCCTTTTACATCGACAAGAAGGAAGACATCCTGAAGGTTCCCAACACCGCCTTGCGTTTCTATCCCGAGAAGAAGTACGTCCACCCGGACGATCACGAAATCCTCGACGGGGCCGGCCGTTCGGAAGAGGAAGAAGAGGAGTTGGCCACCGGCGAACCGCCCGTCGGCGAGAAGGCCGATGCGGCGATCGAGCAGCACCGGCGTCATGTTTGGGTGACTGACGGGGAAAAACTCAGGGCGATCGAAGTGGTTACCGGCATACGTGATCATGAATACACCGAGTTGGTTTCCGGCGAACTCGAAAAGGGGAAGAAGCTGGTCATCGGTGTGAAGGAATGAATCGACGGAACGCGAATATGAAGATTTGGACGACCACGCGCATCGCCACCAGAGCGCTTTACAAGAACAAGATGCGTTCGATCTTGACCGTTCTGGGAGTGGTCATCGGCATCGCCGCCGTGACGACGATGGTCTCCATCGGCGAAAGCGCCAGCTCCGTGGTGCAGTCGCAGTTCGAAGGATTGGGGACGAACGTCCTGGTCGTGATCCCCGCCGCGAAACGAACGCGAGGGGTTCGAAGCGGGAACTACTTGACTCTCACGGCGAAGGATAGTCGGGCAATCGAAGAGAATTGCGAGTCGGTCCTTGCCGTGTCGCCTCTGGTGGGAACCGGCGGGCAGGTCGTCTACGCCAACACGAACTGGCAACCGAAGGAAATTCTCGGAGTCGGCCCCGACTTTTTGACCGTCCGCAATTGGCCTCTTCGTCACGGCGGGTTCTTCACCGAACGCGACATCATCTCCGCGAACAAAGTCTGCGTCATCGGTCAGACCCTGGTGAATAAGCTCTTTCAGACGACCAATCCCATCGGGGCCACCATTCGCCTGAACAACATTCCGCTGCGGGTGGTCGGCATTCTCGAAAAGAAAGGCGCGAATCTGGTAGGGCAGGACCAGGACGACATCGTCCTGCTTCCCTATTCCACGGTCCGCAAGCGAATCCATGGCTCGAATTTCGACAACGTGCACGCGCTCTTGATTTCGGCCAAATCGATCGACGAAATGTCGAAAGCCGAAAACGAAATCCATCAACTTCTCAGCGAACGGCATGACGTCCCGCCGGGAGAGTCGGCCGACTTCGATGTCCAAAACACCACCGAGATCGCCAATGTTCTCTCGATCATCACCGGCATCATGACCGCCCTGCTCTCCTCGATCGCGGGGATATCGCTCCTGGTCGGCGGGGTGGGAATCATGAACATCATGCTCGTCTCCGTGACCGAACGCACGCGGGAAATCGGCATTCGCATGGCGGTGGGGGCGACCTCGGGGGAGATCCTACTCCAATTCCTGGTGGAGTCGATCATCCTCTCCAGTTTTGGAGGGCTCATCGGCCTGCTGTTGGGAATCGGCGCCTCGGCGGGAGTCACTTCGTTCATCAACTCCATCACCACGGGAACGCAATGGCCGGTGGTCATCTCCTTTCCCGCCGCGGGCATCGCCATCGGATTCGCCGCCCTGGTCGGCATGTTCTTCGGCTTCTATCCCGCCTGGCAGGCGAGCCGTCTCGACCCGATCGAAGCGCTCCGATACGAGTAGCGTCATCTGCGGGAAAACTCCGATCGAAGAACCGTTTCCCACGGCGAACCAAAACAACCGAGACCGGCAGGCGATAAAGGCTATCGGGCGGACTGGATCGACCAGGCACTTGTCGCCATCGATGTTTCGCTGGTGATCCCGTCAAAATCGAGCGGGAATCGTGAAGCCCGCATTGTCACGTTTGAGAAGTCCTTATATTGTTGCCGAAATATTATTGAATGTTTGATCGGATGGCTCAAGGAGACCCGACGCATCATGACGCGTTTCGAGAAGACCGCCCGAAACTTCGCCGGCATGCTCAAAATGGCCTTCATCCATCGATACTTGAAATTACCTGGTTGCTCGTTTTCAGACAAAGCCTAGCCATTGTTCTCGGTGTCTTCTGCGAAATGCCCTTCGCCGTTGCCATTGAATCTCACTCGGAGCGAGTCTCCGTCGTAAAAGTCTTCACGCGAACCTACCTCACCAGTCGATTCAAGTTCACTCTCGTGATACATGGCACTCGTTGTCTCACCCTCTATGTGCACGGAATCGTGCCAGTTGTGCTCATCATCCTCGCAACGTCTTAGCGGCTCCATGATCAAGATCCCGCCATATCTTTTTCGCGCCGTACGGGACGCCTGTGCCAATCAGGTCGCCCCCCAAGGCGGTGACGGTGTTCCGGGCGAGCGACGATTGCCAGCCGTACCCGTGGACGAACATATCATAGCCGGGCTGAGCCGGGATTTCCATCCCTTGAGGCAACGCATACGCCGGTGCCTAATAGCCGGCACGAAGCCTGAGACGACGAAGCCCGGTGTTTTTGAGTAGTCCGTAGGCGATTTTCCCGCCCAGCTTCAACTTCCCACCGATGCCGAACGTGGCGAGATTCAGTGGCCGGTTCTTGCTCATTG
Source organism: uncultured Planctomycetaceae bacterium (assembly GCA_964632505.1). Lineage (GTDB taxonomy): Bacteria > Planctomycetota > Planctomycetia > Pirellulales > Thermoguttaceae > CAZWCE01. Next base: position 3,997 of record CAZWCE010000065.1, read on the forward strand.
TCTCCAAACAGGCCGCCTTGTTGACCACAAGCCGCGATATTGTCTGTCTTCAAAAATTGTGGCGACGTCCGACTCTTCTCAATCTTCTTCCGCCGGGTCCAGTGTGCCGTTGAGTTTCTTTTCGAGTTGTTCCCGGTCGATCGTCTCGGAGAAGAAAAGTGCTGATCCATTCGAGAGA
>CAZWCE010000066.1:0-4164 GCA_964632505.1 uncultured Planctomycetaceae bacterium
CTTCCTCCGGGCGGTGTGGTCGTACATGCCTTCGGTGGTGATCTCGGTCGGCATCCCATCGAGCAGTTCTCGGAGCGCCTCGCCGAACGGTTTGTACGGAAAGGCGGTCAGCCCACTGTTGGGTGTGCAGTTGAACACGTGGAAGTCCTCCTTCTGGAAGTAGGGAATGAGACGCTTCAGGCGACGGTTGACAACCTGGTACGTCCGGTTATTGCTACGGACCGAACCGGGCGAACGGTTCTGGGCGAAGGCGTAGGCCGCCCCCTTCTCCGGCATGTGGAAATCGCATCCGAGCAGATAAAGCCTGCGAATGCCGAGGTAATGGGCCAGCTTGATCGCCACGAGAAAGACCGAACGGGAGCCGATCAACTGGTCGCTGTCACGGACTTTCGCATGATTGCCCCAACAGAAAGACGGTTCGCTGAGCCAGGTTTTCGCGACGAACTTCTCGTTCCGCCGAAATCCGAAGACGCCGGGCATTTGGGCCGCACTTTCGCCCGAGGGCACCAATCGGTTCTTCGCGCCTCGAACCCAGATCGCCTTTCGCATCTGCGACATCGGAATAAACTTGAGGATGCCGGGATCCCGCCAGATCGCGTCGCAGAAGTTGCCGGGATCATCGACCGAGACCCAGAGGTTCGGCCGCACGATCGACGCGACATTGTTGACCGCCATCGACAGGACACCTCGGGTGAAAAGCCGCTCCGGCAGCAAACGACGGACGGAGGGTCCACCGCCGATCAGGAGCATGCCCCGCCCGGCGAACAGGCCGTCGAGCTGGACGGTACGCCCGTCGGGACGGAAGAGACGGACCGGCGTTTTCGGACGGTTTTGATGCCGCCTTCGGGCCGCCTGGACCGCCTTGAGATCGTGTTGATGTTCGACGTGGATCATATTACAAGCACTGCGTATAGTTGGGACAATCGCCGGAGTTTCCGGTCGCGACGGAGCACGGATGGCCCATGACGTCTTCGATGTCGCGGATGTCGACTTGGTAATACTCGCACCAGTCGTAGTTGGAATCGCTGGTCGCCACATAGAACGAGCAGCACAGATCGCCGGACCCACTGCTGTCGGAACCGCTCTCGCTGGTTGCGGAGCCGCTTCCGGATTGGGTTCCACTACCGGATTGAGTTCCGCTTCCGGAAGGAGGATCACCGCCGGAGGGAGGATCACCACCCGAGGGCGGGTCGCCGCCGGAGAGGGAACCGCTACTGGCCAAAGAATCACTACTTGAAATAGACAGACTCTCGGAAATCGAGTCGCTGCCCGACAGACTGTCACTGCCTGAGACCGAATCGCTCCCGGAGAGTGAGAGACTTGTCGAAGGTGAATCGCTGCCGGACGACCACGAAGTTCCACTCGAATCGCTGCTGCCGGAGGGAATGTCACTACCGGAAGGAATGTCGCTACCGGAACTGGCCGAAGGCCAATCGCTACCCGAGGGAACGTCGCTACCGGAAAGAGATTCACTTGCCGAAGAAGAATCGCTCGCCGAACTACTTGGGTCCTCGCTGCTCGAGGAGGGCGGGTCCTGGGAACTGCTCGACGGCCATCGTTCGTGCGAAATGCATCGCACCTGGTTGACCGCCGAGAAGAAAGCGTAGGTCTCGGTCGTCCCGCCGGAAGAAATCCGCTTCGTCGCCGGGATCCAAACGACCGCACCGAGCCCGATCGGCAGCATTTCGACACAATCGACGTCGCCGCCGCTGCTGGAGGCCGGGCAGTGACATTCGCAACAATGGGCCGCGTTGATATCGATCCCGTTGCCCTCGGTGCCGATGCCGTCGTTCGGCACTTCAAGCGTATTCAGCGCCTTGCCGTAAAAACCGCCGGAAACGTCGGTGAAGAATCCGACCGCATCATTCCTGGGCACCACCTCGCGCACCGTGTAGATCCAGCGATGGTCGTATGTCGGACTGGCCAAGTGCCCCTCGATGCGTGCCCAAAAGCCGAGACGCTGTTTCGGCAGGAATCGCACCAGGCACCAGGGCGACCCGGACGTCGGAGTGGATTCCTTGAGCAGGATTTCGAAGTCGCCGCCGTCGCGAACGCTTTCGAGGTGATAGCTCGAATAGTAGCTGTCTTGCCAAAGCACGTTCGCCTGGGTATGATCGGAGTCATTCATATAGACCCGAGTCAGCGCGACGCCGCTCACGTGGGCCCGAGCGAGACCACCGACCCGATCGATCGGGCCTTGTAGAATCGCCACCGGCAGATCCTCGGGCGAACCGCTTGAAGACAGCGTAGTGTACGGAATATCAATATCGAGGACCAGTCGCCGGAGGAAGTTCGCCTCGTCGGTCGAGGGATCGAACGCAAAACCCTTCACCGCGACGATGGTGCCCAGCTTGAGGATCGGCGCGAGTGGGTCTTCCACCTCCGGTTGGTATCGCACCCGAACCAACCCGGGCGGCATCTCGCTCGGTGCGGAGGCTTGCGCGGGAACCTCCAGGCCGTGACGCATCCGATGGGCGATCTCGAGGAACGCGTTGTACTCGTCCGCCTTGATCGACAGCGGCTCATTCGCTTGAATACTCTGGCGAAGTGTCATATGTACATATTTATATATAGGAATTCGTAGATTAGAGTGCAGCCGTTCCAATCGCGAGATTCACAAAATCCTTGCGCTCGTAGATTCGTTCGATGTAGACCGCCTTCGGGACGCGGACCAAGGTGTTTTCGTCGGTCGCATCTTCGTAGAGGACCCAGAGATAATCCCAGCCGTCCTTGGCGATGTTACCGATGCCGCCGAGAGTAAGCTCGTCGACGTTCGGCGAAGCGACGAACTTGTATTGCAGCTCCCAGTCTTCGCTGCCGCGCATGGTCCCGCTCGCGCCGAGGAACAGAACTTCCCCAGCGGAGAAATCCCGAAAGTCGCCGCTGTTGACCGTTCCGGTGAGATTGGCGAGCGTCAGGCGATAAGAGGAATTGACGAACGTGAGCGGTTTGTAATGCGTCTCGGTCCACTGGAACGTCGGGATCGTCTTGGTGCAGCCTTGGATCGTGTTGCCGTCGAAGCCGATCGCCCCTTGAAAATCGGGTGTGATGCCCGGCACCGCGATGCCGCCGCTGCTGGAGGCCAAGTTGCCGGGCGCGTAGGCGGCGACCGTTTCGAGCGAGTGAGTGATTTTCGCCGTGGCCCCGGTCGTGTCGAACGCATAGGTCGACTCGTTCGTCTCCGGGCGTTTGCGGATCCCGTATTTGACCACGCCTTCCCAGAAGTCGTAGCCGACCGGATCGAGCGCGATCGACTGACGCACCAGGCCGTCGTCACTGGTCGGGGCGAACGAAGCCAAAGCGGCCAGCGCGGCGGTTTCGTCGGTGATATCCAGTACTTGATAGCGCCGTTCGATCGACGGCTGATCGCCCTCCCGCACCGCCGGGCTGTCGCTTTTTTCATAGATCGTGACCATTCGCTTCCACCTGTTCCTTGAACCAACGGGAGAGACTCGCCACCGACCGACTGGTGATGGTGTGCTTCCGTCCACTAACGATCAGATCCAACACGACCGTGTCGTCGCGCGTCCGTCGAGGTGCCAACTCGAGCAGTTCCCGATCGCCCTGCCGGATGCGGACCCGACCGGAGGTGTAGATTTCCGTCGCTGCCATGAGAGATTCCTTATGTGAAACGAAGTCCTTCCTGCCGGGTCAGTTCCAACGTGTTCTTGGCCGTCTGTTCGGTCGCCGTGGCGGTCCGCTCCTGGGTCGAGGCGAAGCCCATGCCGAGGACGGCGGCCGGGTTGAAGCCGCCGACGGCGCTGAGTTTCTGCTGCATCCCGGTGACGTCGATCTCCGGCATCTTCGGCACCGGAGGTTCGCCCGAGTCGCGTTCGGCAATCTGGTACGCCCGTGCCGCCTCTTCGCGCAGCGAGGCCAGCTCCTTCTGCATCGCCGCCAGTTCCGCTTCCTGCGCCGCCCGACGTTCGGATTCGGCGCGCGATCGGGCATCGATCTTCCCCGAGAGATCTTCCTCGAGAAGATTCCCCGCTTCGCCGATGACCGCGCGACCGAACTCGGTCGCCCGACGGGCCTGCCGGATCGCGCCGCTGATCCGGTTGCCGATACCCGGGATTTTGGCCGCCACGTTCTCGAGCATCGTCAACAGATGGGCGATGCCGGAAGTGATACTCTCGATCAGCCCGAAGAACGCTTGTCCGATGA
>CAZWCE010000067.1:0-4164 GCA_964632505.1 uncultured Planctomycetaceae bacterium
TTTCGAGTTTTTTGATAAATTCAACAAAATCCTTTCGCTTGTTTGAGGGCTAGTGAGGCAGGAGCCGATTGCTTTCAGCGGAAGATCGATCGTTCTTCAACCCTCCGATATTTCTTCGGTTCCCCTCCGACGGAGGTCTTCCACCAGGACCTCTTCGACGCGGAAACCCTGGCATCGGGTCACCTCGAGCGAGAGAAAACGCCAAGTTGTCCGATCGCCCTCGCTCGCGATCCGGTCGAGCTGCATCTGCACCAGTCCACCGAGACTATTCACCTCGCGGGGGATCTCCCCGATCAGCTCCGATCGTCCGACCGCTTCGAGCAAGTCTTCCACGCCGGCCGAGCCGTGCACCACCCAGCGGCCGTCGTCCCGGCGATGGATCTCCGACGCCTCTTGCCGGTACTCGTCGTGGATCGTCCCGACCAGCTCTTCCAGCACGTCCTCCAGGGTCACCAGCCCCTGCGTGCCGCCGTGCTCGTCGAGCACCACCGCCATCTGCGTGTGTTCCCGGCGAAACGTTTCCAGAAGCCGATCCCAGCGCATCGAATCCGGCACGTAGATCGCCGGACGAAGCAAACGCTGCAGCTCGATCGGCCGTCCCATGTGGATCTCCAGAATCAGGTCCTTGATGTAGATGAATCCGAGAATATGATCGAGGTCTTTTTCATAGACGGGCAGCCGAGCGAAACCGGCCATGGCGACCGCGCCGAGCACTTCGTCGGCCGGAGTCTCGATGTCGATGGCGTCGATATCGACCCGGGGACGCATGATCGCGCGGAGCGTGTTCCGCGAGAGCCGCGTGCCGCGTTCGATGACCGCCGCCTCCTGGTCGCTGATCTCGCCGACGACATGGGCGAAGCCGGTCAGCGCGAGTATCTCCTTGGTCGGGTTCAGGTTCTCGCCCGATTCCACCTTCCGCGAGAACGGGCGGTTCAGCCAGCGGATGAGCAGTTCGAACGGCGCCATCAGGCGAACCAGTCCCAGCAGCGGTCGGGCGATCCAATAGGCCGCCCACTGATTGTACCGGACCCCGGCGCTCTTGGGGAGAATCTCGGTGAACTGGAGCATCAGAAAAGTGAAGACGAGCGAAAAGACCCAGATCCACTGCGAACCGAAGACCCGGTCGAACTCCGCCCCGGCGACCGAGGCCCCGATGGTATGGGCGGCCGTATTGAGGATCAAAATCGAAGCGATCGGCCGCTCGATCTTCGACTTGAGTTGCTGCCAGATCTCGCTCTTTCGGGCATTTTTTTTGGCGAGGTCGGCGATTTGCCCCGGTCGAAGGCTCAAGAGGGTCGCCTCCATGAGGGAACAGGACGCCGAAATCAGAAGTGCCGCCAGTACGCTCAGGATCAGTAACCACATCGAATCGTTTTCTCCGGACCGGAAGCTGCAAACCAGGAAGGAATTCCATCGAAAGACACAACCGCGCCGTCTCACGACGATCCATTATAGCAGAAAATTCCCGCCGCGAATTCGGTGGAGGAATTCTTTTAGGATTCGCAGTCATTGTGGTTTGCATCGGTTCCACCGATTTCCACACTTTGCTATATTGAGACGGTGGTGAAGCTGCCGATGGGAGGAGTGTTTCAAAAGGGTTCTTCCGACATTTTAGTGGCTGATTGATGAGACTTGTCGTCGATCATCGATTGGCTCGGCTCGGATTCACCAACCAAAGCAGGGGGGCGTTCCCTGCCGCGACCTCCACCATCTCCGCCTCCTGGAGGCCTGCGGCCGTGCGGGTGCGAGGCGAAGATGGCTCCGGCCGAAGCAGGGGACGCATCGAACGCTTTTTACGCATGACAATTGGATTCGCGTATCATTGCACTTCGGCACTAGCCATTAAAATCCGTGAAGAGCCTTCAAAAGAAATCGAGAAAAGGGGAATGCGATGCGAATATCGACGACGGAAAAGGGGCAGGTCCTACTCGTCTCGTTTCTTGCGCTTCACTTGTTCGCGGGATCTTCCTCCGCGGAAAATGCGTCTCGTGCCGGCGAGCTGATCGTCGAACCCCCGACGCTGATCTGCCTGGGATTCGAATGGAGAATCGAAGGCGACGACAACCACGATGCGTCGGTCCAGATGCGGTTCCGAAAGCGGGGCGACCGGACTTGGCGCCGAGGCATGCCGCTGTGCCCCATCGAATATCAAACGATCGGCGGCTCCCAAGGAGAACGCCTCGAAACACCACGGACCATCCGGGGATTCGCCGGCAGTCTTCTCGATCTCGACCCCGAGACCCTGTATGAGGTCGAACTGAAGATGGTCGATCCGGATGGAGTCGTCGGGAACACGGATCGGAAGTTGACGCTGAAGACGCGAGCGGAACCTCAGCCGTTTTCCGACGGAGAGGTGCGGCACGTCTACCCGCCGGACCACGATGGTGAAAAGCAGCAGCCGTCGTACAAGAGTCTCATGCACGCGGTCAACGGTTATCATACCTGGTGCGACGAGATGCAAACGGTCCACCCCGACGCGGCTCCCCCGGGAACGGTGATCAAGATCCACGCCGGAAACTATAAGATCGATCGTTTCCACTACCGCGAGCCGACGCAACTCTGGCTCAACGGCACATACGTATTCGTGCCCGACGGAACCGCCGAGAAGCCGATCGCCATCGTCGCGGCCGGCGACGGAGACGTCATCCTCGATGGAGACGGTTGCCATACTCTGTTCAACGTCATGGCGGCCGACCACCTCTACTTCGAAGGGCTGACGATCAAGAATTGTCGAATCGCCTTCCAGTGCGGATACCAAGGAGTACTCGGCAATAAGGGACTGACGGTCAAGAACTGCCGGCTCGAGAACATTGCGTACGGGGTGCATGCACAAGATGCACGCTCCGAAAATTTCTACATCGCCGACAACACCTTCATCGGCAGCAATCCCGGCGATACGTTCAATCCGCGAAGCAGCGGGGCCTGGGGTAAAACCGACGCCGGTTACGCCGTAAATCTTAGTGGTGCAGGACATGTCGTGTGCTATAACCACGCAGCCAATTTCTGGGACGGGCTGAACGTGTTCACCGGCGCGATCGACGATCCCTATTTCGAGCAACAGGCACGTGCGATCGACTTCTACAACAATGAAGTGTTCAACAGCACCGATAACTTCATCGAAGCGGACGGCGGCTTCACGAACATCCGTATTCTCCGCAATCGTTGCTTCAATTGCATGGCCGTGCCGCTTTCGGTACAGCCCGTCTATGTCGGACCGGTCTACTGGATTCGAAACGTCAGCTTCAATGCGGCCGGGGGACGAACCGCCTTCAAACTGGCCAGTGGCTCGAATGTGCTGGCCTATCACAACACCGTCACCGGGCACCCGACCATGCATTTCTGCGAACGGGTCGACTATCGGAACAACGCCTTTTTCGGCGCCGCCGGGCCGGGAAAAGACGGTGAACCGCGAACGGTCGTTCATTTCGCGGGGGGTCCCGGCGATGTGCTGACCCACAACGCCCATCGTGTCGTTCCGGGGGAGAAAGTCGTTTTCCAGGTTGGATCAGGTGAAGATGCTCAGCTTTTTCATTCCATCGAGGAGATGGCCGAGAAGACGGGCCTCGGCACCGAAAGCCTGGTCACTCCCGACTATTCGGTCTTGGCCCACGCCCCGGAACCCGATCATACGATCCATAAGAAAGACAGCCCCCTGGTCTCGATACAAAGCGTTGATTTACGTCCGGCACCGCATTCACCGTTGATCGACGCCGGTTGCGTCATTCCAAACGTCAATGTAGATTTCACCGGAGCGGCGCCCGATATCGGCGCTTATGAAACAGGTACTCCGATTCCGCATTACGGTCCCCGACCGACATGTACGCCTCCAAACCATCGTGAGGTCCGGTGAGAGCCGGAGTCCCCGACGAAAGCGGAACCGTTTCAAACCACGTTCCATAGGGTACATCGGTCCATCACGCAGGACCTCGATGCAGCGATATCTTTTCATTCATCAGCGCGGTTATCGAACGCCACGCAAAATCATAAACGGGTGATTGCATGATCCGTCATTCGGACTTTATTGGGCGTCGCATAAACAGTGAACCCAGGGCGACCAACGGAAGCCGGTGATCGCGGAAGTTAAGCGTTGAAGCGAGGGCTCACTACTTACCCTCAAACAAGCGAATGGGGGATGGTAAAAGTCGGTGTCGGTTTAGAAATCGC
>CAZWCE010000068.1:0-3958 GCA_964632505.1 uncultured Planctomycetaceae bacterium
GAGAAGAAGGAGAGCAAGCCGCGGATCAACAAGCGTTCGGCCCAGAGTTCGTTCTCGCTGGAAAAATCGAATCTGCCCAACGACGAGCTCAAGGAAGCACTTCTGCAGACGTTTCGGAGAAAATCGGAACAGACAAATAGACTAATCAGCTTCTTCGAGATTATCTCCTCCGAAAATCGCGTTTGGAATCGAGAGACGATCAAAAGCAAGATGTATGATGAATATAAGGTCGGCGAAAACCAAGGGCAGGCCGGTCGCTATTTGAGTAATATCTCCCAGTTTTTGACTAAACGGGCGAATCCCCATTTGCGGCAGGTGGTCGATTTTGATATCGGCGGACCCTACAACGAAACGAAGGATAACTATCGCGTCGTCCCGGAATATCGTGATCTGCTGAAAGAGGCTCTGGGAGAGATGAAGGAAAGCCCTCAATGAGCATGCACCTTTTATCGAAGTATTCGACCGGCGAAAATCAGTGGGACCGCATCGTTGATGGCGGTGTTGTGTTCGCTCTCGTGCCCGACGCTATCTTGCAGCCATAAATCACGAAAACATGCTCCTCCAAAAGGTGCTCTCTATGGTGCTTTGGGTTGGGAAAATCGGTTGCTTTTCATAAGTGGAAGGTGAACATTATGGTGTCATGCGATGCGGTCGGATTTGTTGAGATTTGCGGTGAATTGGATTTTATCGCCGATTGGACGTTTTGCGCAAGTGGCCATTTGTCAAAGCGTTGCGGCGAGAGGGAAGGGGGTAAACCGCTTGGGCGCAAGAGGATGCGCCTCGGGTGCGCATCGCAAGAAAGGAAGAAAAGAATAGGCCCGGTAGGACTTGAACCCACGACCAAGGGATTATGAGACTGATGACGCAAACGCCCGATCTCTCGACACGTTCGGAGCTTACCCAATCATAAATCCAAAGAGGTGACCACATGGGTGAGCGCCGATCTGCAAGAATTTGCAACGATTTGGTGTGGTGGCAATGTCCGCTTACGGGCATTGTTTTCACCTCCCGCTGGAGCTGAAACCGGCTTGATTTGGTCAGCGCAAGGTGTCTTTTGTCTTTCGCGGTAATTTGCTCTTATTCATGATCTCACACGTAATGCCACTTCCTTTCCGACTTGTGCTCAGAAACCCGCATTTGCGGAGGGTCGCCGGCTTACACGAATTCTTGCGACGATCTATATAGACAAGAATATCCACTCATGGCAAAAATGAAAACCAAGTGCGTTTTTTCTGAGCCCGCAGTAGCTTACGGGCCTCGGCTTATGATACAATGCGTATCAGAATATACTGGTCGCTGATCGTTACCCTTGAAGGCTCGGTCATTCCGAAGTAAACGGCGTTCGCTTAAGTCTCCCCTGTTTTCTGGAGTTTCGGTCGTTTGTCGCCGTTCGCCGAATTTGAATGATGTACCATGAAAAGCATCTCGGGTTTTCCCACGTTAAAACGCTATGCAACTTGGAGGAAGTAATGATGAACCGTCCTTTTCGCTTCCCTGCTCTCATCGTATGGTGTGCTTTGCTTCTGGTACTTTCTTCGTTTGGAGCAAGTGCCGCAAGTTCAAGCAAGTCGCCGGTCACCCTCTCCGGGCAATTATGGCAATGGCACCAAGTGGCGCTGACCCTGTTGGACTGCTATTCCGCGTTCGGGCAGACCGCCGGACAGGCGACTCAGACCGAACCCCCGCATTCCGATTTCAAATATGATGCGACGAAAGCCGAGAAAATCCACCGGCAGTCCGACGGCATCGTCGTCGTCGAGGCGGAAGATTACGACGCGGTCGCGCGACAGGAGCACCGCAAGTGGTATTTGACCACCGTCGAGCGGACGCCGGAGGTGAAGCCGGATCCCGACCCCAATCATGCGAAAGGAGCCGTGGGCAAGGCGTATCTCGAGATTCTGCCCGACACCCGGGTGACTCATTCCGATCCGCTGGTCAAGGGCGTCAGCTTCACGAACGTCGGCGGCGAGTGCGGTGTGCTCTATTATCCGGTGGTTTTTACGGAACCGGGACGATATTACGTCTGGGTGCGGATGTGCTGCACCGGGACGGAAGATAACGGTCTTCACGTCGGTCTCGACGGGCGCTGGCCGGAATCAGGTGCCCGGCTTCAGTTCACCGGCAAGCACGGTCAATGGCAATGGGATTCGCGGCAACGGACCGAGAAGGTGCATACCGGCGTGTTGGGGCAGATCTGGCTCGATATCGAAGAACCCGGTTTGCACACGATCATGTTTTCGATGCGGGAGGACGGTTTCGAGTTCGACCGGTTTCTGCTGACAAAAAACCGATCTCCCATGGAAAGCAAGAGTAGTGAACCGGGCCCACCGCCGAGCCCGAAGCATGTAGTGGATTGATTCATCGTCGAAAAAGGAGTGCCCCTTCGGTCGCGCATTGATTTCCTCCGGTCCGAGGGGCCCCCTCGCTACACGACTTCGACGAAACTCCTTAGGAATACAATCAGATTGAAAGGACATCTGATGAAGAAGTTACTGTTTGTTTGTATCTTATTCCTTTTTCTCCCTACTCAGGTCGCCTCGGCTCAGGAAAATGCAAGGCTCATCATCATGGCCGACATGGGAAATGAGCCTGACGAAGAGCAGCAGATGACCCACATGTTGATGTACTCCAATATGTTTGACCTCGAGGGGCTCATCGCCTGTTCGGGCAAGTACCTGCATGACGGCAGAGATGGTTTCAAGGGCGAGGTCCACCCCGAGCTTTTCCATAAGCTGATTGATGGATACGAGGCTGTCGTCGGCAACCTGAAGAAGCACGATTCAGGCTGGCCGACGCCCGATTACCTGCGAAGCATCGTCAAGGCGGGCACCTCAAAATACGGTATCGCCGCCGTGGGGGAAGGAAAATCCACCGATGCCTCGAAACTGATCGAGGCAGCCGTTCTCAAGAAGGATCCCCGCAAACTCTATATCGTCGCGAACGCGGGCACCAACTCCCTGGCGCAGGCCCTGGTTGATCTGGATCGCACACGATCGCAAGAGCAGATGGATGCCCTTTGCAACAAACTGATCGTCTTCGAAAACGGCGCTCAGGACAATTCCGGTGCATGGATCGCCGGCAAGTACCCTGAAATTGCGTGGCACCGAAGCAATCGTCAGACATACGCCTACGGTGGCCCCGGCGGTCGGGCAAGCGTGGAGGGGCCATACACCTGGGAGCCTTATGCTCGAACCGCCCAAGGCCAGGGAGAATGGTCGCACGAACATATTCAGACGGCCCATGGCGAACTCGGGGCGATGTTTCCTGATCGCATCATGGGAACGTGGCATTTCATCGAGGGCGGGGGAACGATTCCCTGGACCGGCCTGGCAAACCACGGGCTAAGCGATCCGGAACACCTGTACTGGGGGGGATGGAGCGGGCGATTCTCGCGGACCAAGCATAAGAATGTCTGGTCGAGGCACGCTCCCGAAAAGGCCGACGAACAGAGCTACGGGGATTTCTATATGTTCGAGGCCGATTCGGAAGTTGAAGAATGGACCGCCCCGATCCACGGCGAAACCTTCCGTAGCCCCATGGTACCGGTATGGCGTTTTCGTCGGGCGATGTTCAACGATTTTCGAGGTCGCATGGACTGGTGTGTTCAGGATTATAGTAAGGCCAATCATAATCCGGTGGCGGCGGTGAACGGCGATCGAGAAGACGACATCATTCACATGGAAGTCTCGCCCGGGCAGAAGCTGACTCTCGACGCCTCAGATTCCACGGACCCGGATGGCGATACATTGACGTTTCGATGGTGGTTTTATCAGGAAGCCGGTACTTATCCGGGCAACGTCGAGGTCAGTGATCCCTGTGAAAGAATGACCCGAGTGACGGTCCCCGATGACGCCCATGGCCGAGAAATTCACGTCATTCTCGAAGTCGTGGACGAGAACCCGGAAATCGGCATGTTCGATTACCGACGTGTGGTACTCAAGGTGCTTTGAGGGAAAAC
>CAZWCE010000069.1:0-3943 GCA_964632505.1 uncultured Planctomycetaceae bacterium
CTCGAAACCCTTCCGCAGAATTCTGCGGAAGGGTTTTTTCCTTCTCATTCTCCTCTTTCTTCTTCCCACGGCCGCCTTCGACTCCATGCACGGCTGCCGCTTTTTGACGCTCCAAAGCCTCCTCTTCCAAAATCGGCTTGAGCTTCAGGGCCAGCTCCGCGCGCTGGTAGGGCGTGAGATTGCGGCGCCCGAACTGGTTGGTGAGAATCCACCGTTTCGCCGTCGCCTCGTCGGGGAAGGAGATGCGTCGGATTTTGTACGGAATATGGAACTTTTCGCAGATCTCGTGCCGGTTGTGGCCGTCGAGGAGGTAGTCTTTCTCCTTCCAGACGATCAGCGGATCACGACATCCCTCGAAGAGCAGGTTGTCTTCGAGCTGGGCGTGTTCTTCCGGCGTGAGTTGCGGGATGAGGGATTCGAATTCAGGGTGAATGCGCAGCATGAGCGCTCCTTTCAAAAAAGTGTGGAAAAAACAGACGGTTCACAAAAAGTCCGTTAGAAGGGAATGTCCTCGAGGGAACATTCATCGCTCAGAAAGGCCTCCGTCGCGGCGAGGCCGCGGGTGGCCGGGTCCGGTTTTTCGCCCAATATATATTGGGTGATGCGGGGGAACTCGCCCCCGGTCCGCACGGTGATTTCGGTCGGCTCGGCCAGCACGCCCTCGAGGGCCCGTTCGACCGCTTCGGCCGCCGAATCGGGCGGCGGGGTATGCGATCGCTCCCGCCACCAGGCCTCGAACTTCCGGCGGGCCCAGCCGGTATGTTCCGGGCAGACCCATTCGGAATATCGCTCGGTGAGTGAGCTGTGATAGTCGACCCGCATCGTCTTCGGGGCACCCTCGTCGGCACCCCGCTTGATATGCACCCGATAATCGACCCCCTGCACCGGATGCGTCGTCTCTTCGCCGGAGAGGATCCCGGCCCGAGAGGCGACCGACTCGTGACGCTCCCGTTCCGGCGGCGGGAACCGGTGGCCGCAGTCGGGGCAGACCGCCGTGCCCGCCGGGACCAGCTCCCGACATTCCGGGCACTCCTTCACCGGGGCGTCGCCTTGGCCGCTTTGGCGATGGCGGATCTCGATCGCATCGATCGGACCGTGACGCTCGATGTTTCCTCCGTAGTCCAACACGAGACAATCTTCCTTGCGGGGATGCAGCCGGAACCCGCGACCGACCATCTGGTAATAGAGGCCGGGCGAGGCGGTCGGCCGCAGGAGGACGACCGTGTCGACGTTCGGGGCGTCGAAGCCGGTGGTCAATACGTTCACATTCACCAGGTACTTCAGTCGGGTGAAATCATCGAACAGTTGCGAAGGCGGCTTTTCGCCTTTGAACCTGGCGATCAGGTCCGCCCGTTCCTGAGGCGGGGTATTGCCGGTCACCAGGCCGCACTCGGTGCTGGAAAGTTTTTCGATCTTCGCCTGAATGTGCTCGGCATGGGCGACCGACGCGGCGAAGATGAGGACACTGGCGCGCTCCTCGGTCAACAGCACCAGTTCGCGGCAAGCGGCGTCGACCAGGAAATCATCGTCCATCAGTTCGGCGACCTCCGAGGCGATGAACTCGCCCCCGCGCAGGTGCAGGCCGCCGGTATCGACCTTCCGACGACCCGCCTTCGAGCGCAAAGGACAGAGGTAGCCCTGTTCGATCAACCGACGGACGCCGACCTCGTAGCAGACCTCGTCGAGCAAGTGTCCCCGGCCACAAAGCATGCCGGACTTCATGCGGTACGGCGTCGCGGTCATGCCGATCAGCCGGACGTTCGGGTTGACCTTCTTCGCATCGGCGAGAAAAGTGCGATAGCGGCCATCGCCCTCGGCGGGGATCGTATGACACTCGTCGATGAGGATCAGGTCGAAGCGGTCCAGTTCACACGCCTTCTGGTAGACCGATTGGATCCCGGCGACGATGACCGGCTCGTGGGTCGCCCGTTTCTTCAGGCCCGCCGAATGGAGTCCGATCGGCACCGCGTTTCGACCACCATTTGCTGCCGACAGAGAGAAAGAGCCGCGCTGGAACCGAGGGCTGATCGGCCAATTCTTGCCGAGCGGGCTGCTCCGGAGCCCGATTCACCTCAAATTTCCTCGCCAGAGAGGGAATTCCGGCCCGATTCCCAAGAAATTCTGGATTTTTTTGGGGGGGGGCAAGAAAACCGTTGCAACGCCGTGCATCTTAACTATACTAACAGGCGTACCGTTTGGGCAGGTTGTCCGGTTGGGTGGATTGCCCCGTCTGACAAGGCCTTGAACGGCTACCCTTTGACGTAGCGATCTGAAAATAGTTTGAAACGGTACGGCCTCATTTGGACCAAGGGTCGCTCTAGTTTTGCATTAGCAGTTCCTGTCTGAGAGTGTGTGGAAAGTTTTGCATCTTTTGCATATGGTTCGTCCTGGCATCGTCGCACGGTCCTCACGTAACGGTAATGCTTGGGCAACGAACGGATTGCCGGCCGACTCCGGCGGAAGAGGTATCTACATGTATCGCAGCTTAATGACGCATCGCTATGTTGGCTTGGTCTTGATGGCCAGCATCCTGGCGTTCTGTCTTACCGCCACGTCGTCCGCCGACGAGTTAGTGAACTACTCGACTGATTTCGAAAACTTCGAGCTAGGCCATTTGGACCCACAGGTGAATGGCACCCCGATCATCAATGATCCCGATCCGGACTTGAACTGGCGGGGCGACGGACTTACTGGTCTAGGCGGCCAAGAGGACTACGACGCCGACATCGTCGACTTGGACGGGAATCAGGCCTTCCGGATTTCGAACCCGGATTCGGCTGCCACAGGCAATTATGACGTGACACATCCCGCCACTCCAGCGCTCACGAAGATCGGCGAAACAGGTAGCGGTGGGACGCTGGGCACATTTAGCTTCGGCTTCGATTTCATGGCTGCTTCGAGCGAATTGCAAGAGGGATTGCAGATTAATGTCACCCCATTTGAGTCAGGCACAGCTTCTCGACATGGTATCCTGCGAATCTCCGATGACGCAGACGACGGGTTTTCGGTCGGTTGGTGGGAGACAAATGATAGCGGCGGCTTCAACTTCTTGGACCTTGCTACAGATCTCGATCGTGCAACATGGCATACGGTCTCGGTCAGCATGACGTTGCTTGACGGTGCTGACAACGATTTGGTAGAAGTCGACCTGAATGGAACTGTTACGAACACAACCACCTGGGAAGGCTACTACCGGAACGCTGGTGGTGTTCAACCCGAAACAGCTCCCGTTGATAGCTTGATATTCCGTATCCCCACCGGCAGCGGTCCGGAGGGCGGTGGAGTCTACTTCGACAACCTTTCCACTACGGCTTCGGCCGTTCCCGAGCCCGCCTCGCTTGCCATCTGGGGCGGCCTGAGCGGCATCGGACTCGTCCTTGCTCGTCGCCGACGGCGTGGTCGTCAGGCTCGCGCCTAGTGGCCTCTCCAGCCCATTGTGATTTCCCAGCGGGCGGCCATCCCGGCCGCCCAGCGTTTACTTGCCGGTGAACGCCTTGCAGACCGTGAGCGTGTCGTCCGAGACCCGCCAGATGCCGCAGCGATAGGGTTCCCGCTTCTCGACCGCGATGATGTAGACCGGGACCACTTCGCCGGTCGCCTCGGCGAAGACCCGCTGGTAGAACGCGACCTGGTTCGCGTATCGCCAACGCCGGGCGTCCGCCTCGAACCAGTCGAGCTGGTCGCAGGTCTTCAGGTCGACCAGGCCGCGCTCTTGGTGGAAGAAGTCGACCCGGATCTGACTCGCTTCCCCACAGTACCGGGTGCGGATCACGCCCTCGGCGAGGCCCTCCGACAACAGTTCCCTCGCCTGAGGATTCCGGGCGACGCCTTCCTGGAGCGATTGCACCAGGGCGTCTTGTTCCTCGGTGAGGATCTCCTTCTCTTGTGCCTCCGCCCAACTCTGGAACGCCTTGGTATTGCGCCCGTAGGGTTTCCCGGTCCG
>CAZWCE010000070.1:0-3860 GCA_964632505.1 uncultured Planctomycetaceae bacterium
AGCGGCATCAAGAGGCGCGTCACGTTCATTGCCGGAGAATATACCGAATCGCCGACGCGAAGTCAACGATTTTTGCGTGTTAAAATTTGATTAACGTACGCCCGAGCGCCGCAAGTCGCCGTCGGAAAAGGAGTAACGACGATGGAAAAATTTTTCGGCCGACTTGGACCGGCTCCCCGACAGCGGGGCCCCGGATATATTGCAAGGCAGAATGGGAAAAATAACGCCCTGAATTCAGCACTCATAAAGAGATGTATTGTGTTTGGGTGCACGGCCCACTACAATACGTACCGATGCATCCGCACATTCGAATGAGCGCTGTGCGTTCCTATTCCGTGAAAGGTAGAGAAGATGAAAGCCATTAGCGCTTCGATCGTGATTTTGGCGGCGGCGTCGGATCGCATGTGCCTCACCACGACACGAAACTGTTCGTCCAGATAGTCGGCTGCGGGCTGGGCCTGGCCGGGTTGTTCGTTTGGTATCTCACTCTCCAGGAGAAGTGAATCAACGCCTGAGCTTTGGCTGAGACCGCCTAGGTCCCTGTGCCTTCCGAAGGGATGGGCGATTTTTCCTGGTGGTCACCGACTTGATTTCGGATCCTCTCGGTTCGTTTCTTCAGGTTTGTTGCGGGACGAGGGAGGTTTTGGGAGGACTCCGGCGGCGATCCTCGCTTTTCGCCAGTTTTTGAAGAGATATTTAGCCGCACACGTCATCCGCTGGTTTTCTTGACAGACGATGGGCCAATGCAACGAATGGCCCTCGCGATGACGGGTCCGGATGAATTCGAGGACCGTTTCCCGGTCCGGTTTCGAGCCTTGCTGAGAACCGATCAGATGATCCGGATTGACTCCCGCGGCGAGGATGGCGTCCCGCCAGGTCCCGAAATACCGGCAGGCGGCGGTGTAGAGGACGGGGTTCCGCTTCCGGCTTCGGGTTTCGGACAGCAGGTAGCCTGCTTTGCACAATCGGCTTATCTCGGAACAGACCCGTTGTCGATCGTACCGCGTTTTGACCACCATTTGCTGCCGACAGATCCCGGCGTATTGGAGGGCCGTTTCCCAGTTCCCGAAATGCTCTTCGGCGGCCCGATAGAGTTCCGGCAGTTCCTTGCGGACACACCTGGCCGAGAGGGGCTGCTTCTGAAGATCCCGTTCCACCATCGCCCGGATGACGTCTTTGCGTGTCATTGAAGTTCTCCTGAAGGTGGTGCTTCCATGCTACTTCTCGGTGCTGTTGATCACTTGTTGGAAAACTTCCAGTTGGTTCGGGTGATGCTGCTCGAGATAATCGCGCACCACCTCATTGGAGATCAGCGAGCGGACGTAGATGACCAGTTTGAGCAGATTGACCGTGTACTGCCGATAGAGCCCGGAATAGAAATCCTGCTGTTGTTCCGCCTCTTGCAACTTCTGGAGCAAGCTGTTCTTCTGCTGTTTCGATTTCGTCCAGGGCGTCTTGGCACCGTTCGGCTTGGCGCGCTTCGACGGCGGCGTCTTGATGACCAGCCCCCGCGCGAGCGTCGTGCTGAAGTCGTTGCTCGACTCCATCAGTTCCAAGATCTCTTTTTGACGCTCCGGCTTCACGTGGGCGAGCTCCTTGACGGTCCCCAGGCTCATCTTGCCGTCCTCGAACTTCTTCTCGACCGAAGAATGCAGCTTTTTGAGCAGGCCCGGATTCAGTCGATGGGCGATGCCCTTCATCCCCAGCGCCTCGGCGATCGATTTCTCGTCGATTTCCTCGAGCGATTTGCGGAGCATTTTCATCTCCTGTGCGGGAGTGAGGCGGTTCACCATCCGATTGCCGGTGAACGCTTCCCGCTCTTTCCAGAGCAGGCAGGGGACCGTCTCGACGCCCATGTTCAACAAGATCCGGTACCGAAGACAGCCGTCGAGGATTTCGTAGTTGTCTCCGTTGGGGTAGACGATCAACGGCTCGATCAAACCGACCGTTTTCAGACTCGCCTCGATGCGCTGGATGTACTTCTTTCCCACCTGCCGTTCATTGCGGGGCACCAGGCGAACGATCGGCAGGTCGAGCCCCTCGATACATTTTCCATTCTTTCCCATATGCGGTTCCTCTTTCTGGTTACGATTCATAGCCGAAATCGCCCGACAAGTCGGGGCGTCCCTGAAAATTCTGCTCCTGGAGACACTCCAGGAACGCTTCGTCTTTCCACAGTAGATTCAGACCGGTCAAGAGCAGCATGAAGCGGTTCTCCTTGCCCTGGGCTTGGCGAACGTAAGAGGTCTTGACCTTCGTGGTGTTGATGATATCCTGGCGCAACTGCGTCACGGTATACTCCTTCGCCGCCGCCTTCTTCTTGTTCGATCGCGTCCGGGCCGCGATGAGTTTTCGCGCCGAGGCGAAATTGTTCGAGGTCACCAACCCCTCGTCGAAGGCGTCCATCAACAGGTTCTGGACCTGACTGTCGTCGGTCGAGGCGACCTTTTTCGCGAAATCGATCGAAAAGATTCCCTGTTCCACCCCGTGGAGGAGGCGATCCTCCCCCTGCTCGATCAAACGAATGTATTCGCGAATATATTTCACCGGATGACACGTGATGCGGGACAGTTGCTTGTCCTCCCATCCCTCGTCGCGGAGCCGCTTCAACTCCCGGGCAAAATCCATCGTTCCCGGCTTGGTCCGCGCGATGTTCTCCACCAACGATTGCAGATGACCCTCTTTTCGGGTACAGGTAATCACTTCGGCGGTGATCGTGTCCCGGCCCAACCGGCGATGCGCCTTCAGGCGTCCCTCGCCGCAAATCAGTTCGTAGTAACCGGTCCTGGCGACGAACTTGTCGTTCACACGGACCGGTTTGAGCAGACCGACATGTTCGATGCTCTCGACGTTCATCTCGAACTGCTCCCGGTCGCGGTTCCGCGAGTTGACCACTTTCACCTGGTCGACCGGAATCGCTTCGTAGCGACGTTTTTCGAAAGGGATGATTTTTTCATTCATGGGGGGATTCTCCGTGAAAAAAAGGTTGTGGGAAAGCCCTACAAGAGCTGCTGCAAGAACGCCAGGTCGGTTCTCCCGAACAGTTCGATCCGCGTCGAGGCGGAGTGGAACCGCAGGGTACGTCCCCCGGTCAGCCATCGCGGTAGGGCGACGTAGCCGAGGATCTCCGGGGAGGAACCGTCCGACAACAAAACCCCGAGGGTGATATCGATCACGCCCCGGGGATCGGCTCGAAAGGGCCAGTAGGATCCGTAGCCCCGCAGGATGGGAACCGCCGGTTGGATGGCCACCGTGAGTTTCCGGTCCAGCACGAGGAAGTCGGAATACGGCAGGACCTCCGGGACGTGTCGCCGGATCATCTCCCGGACCTGGTCCCGGCCGCCGTCCCGCTCCCGGCGGTGCAGTTGCTGGAACGCGCCGTCGAGTGACCCGAAATGCCGCGCGAACGTCCCGGGACTCGGGATCTCTTTTTCCAGATCGAAGAGGGATCGATGGCACAATCCGTACTGCTGCAACAGGGCGTCGAGCGACCCGAGCATGCGTTCCGGATCGTACCTCCGACGCCGGTTCTCGAAGATCTCCTGGGCCCGGAGGAACTGTTCTTCCGGCACGATCCCCTCGAAGGACTCCGGGGTGCGAACCCATTTTTCCGGCGGATTCCGCCGCATGGGCGTCTTGAGCTTCTGCGTGGTCCGGTTGTAAACCATCGTCCCGATATAGACCTCGTTCCGCAATCGGGCGACGACCGACCCGGCCGCCCAGCGTTTACCTGCCGGTGAGGGAATCCCGTCGTCGTTCAAGCCTTCGGCGATGCGGTATTCCGAATATCCCCGCTCGACGAACTCGTCGAAGATCCGGCGGACCACCGCCGCCTCGACCGCGTCGCCCTCGACCAACGT
>CAZWCE010000071.1:0-3758 GCA_964632505.1 uncultured Planctomycetaceae bacterium
CATGCCGGGCACCGTCCAATCTTCGTTCGATCCGTTGCTTGCTTTTCGCCAGTCGATTCTTTATATTGGGCTTCACTCGAAATCCTCCTTGTTCCAGGCCAAAGGGTCGGGTTTATACCCCTTAGATGCCTGAAAACACAGAGGGTTTCGAGTTTTTTGATAAATTCAACAAAATCCTTTCGCTTGTTTGAGGTCTAGAGCTTCCAGTGCCCGACTGTTTTTCAGTGCGATCGCCGCCAATTCACCGAAAGCGGTTGCCATACGAGAATCGTTTTCCGTGAACGGCCCATTTTTGTTTCCCAGCCCGATCAGTCCCACAACTTGATTGTCGATGGTCAAAGGAGCGAACATCACATTATCGAGAGGAACATGACCTCCCGGGAGGAATTGCTTCCAATGGCTGTTCCAAAAATCGTTGTCGTAAACGGTCATCGCTTGATGATACGCCGTAGCCCGGAGGCCTCGAATCGGCATGGGCAGATTCGGGTCGACCGTGCATTTCCTCCCACCGGAATCGAGAAAGAGGACTTCGTTTTCTGAACCATCTTCGGATAAAAGGGCGACGTACCCCGCCGTGGCACCGGTCATCTCTTTGCAGCATTCGAAAATCGTCTTGGCTGCCTCCGGAAAGCGTTTGTGGCGCAACACCGCTCGTGACGCTCGAATTAAGGCATCGTTTTCGAGCGTCTTTCGCTGGGTGTCAGCCAGCGCCGCTTGCAGCGAGGCTTCGACTTGTTGATGAGCCGATTCTATGGCGGAAAGCTCTTGATTTTGCTGAGAAAGGCGCTGCACCTCCTCCATCAGCTCTTTCCGGGAACCGTCTGGTTCCGGATCCCTCTCTGATTTCAGACGCTCGATTTCCGCCTGAAGAGGAGCAACAGCATCTTTTACAATCTGATTAACTTGTGTTTCGGTAAATTTGCGTTCCATAAACAATGTCTAGCAAAATTTCCAGGGTCGGCCAATAGGGAATTTGAAAAATCGAAGGAGTGATTTTGAATATGAAAGTCGTTCATGCATTCAAAGCGTCTGAAAATATGGTTCTTATTTCATGGATGATTAAAAAATTGATTCCATGGATCCGATCGGAAGGAACCTTGAACCAACGCAATGCCACAATATATAGTTTTTCTTAATGGTGCTGTATGTGTATCCGATTCAATCGTTTTCATGCCTATCTCTTGTTGGCTTTGTGAGCAAGAGAGCCATTATTTTTAACTAACTATAGCTTATCGAATGACAACTTTTTTCTCCCGGGCGGCGGTCTCGGTGATCTGCTTGCAGTTCATCGGCGAATCGGCCTCCTGCAAAACCCGATGGACGGCCGCCAGGGCCGACAGTTTCGGGCCACGCTTCGCGCGTGTCGGCCTTGGTGGCTTCGGTTCCACTTTCGGTTCCGGCGTTACAGCGCGGAAACGTCGGTTGGGCTGTCCGTTTGGATCGAAGAAAACGTTCATGAAGGTCTGACGGCCTTCGTCCTTCCGCCTCCGCATCGGCGGATGTTGCGAACGACGAACATGCTCGAACGCCTCAACAAAGAAATCAAGCGCCGAACGCGCGTCGCGACGCTCTTCCCGAACGAAGCGTCGGCCTTACGATTGATCAGCGCCGTTCTGGTCGAAGTCAGTGAAGAATGGGAAACCGGAAAACGTTACCTCAACATGCAACCCGAAATTCTGGAAACCGCTTGATCCGCCCATTCAAGAATTTACAGAAAAGATGTTGCTTGGCCCCTGGAAACGAGCAACCATTATCTGCGGTCCGTCCAGCATTGGATGCGGTGGCTGGTGCGCTCGGAGCGTCTCGCCCGGAGGACGAACAACTCGCCGCCATCGAAAAATTGCCCGAGCTTGGGTGATAGGAATACAGCGTATTCGCAATGATGCGCCGATAAAATCCGGTGACGACGTTCCCTACGCCCGTCTCGATGGGGAGGACAATGGTCGATCTCCGAAATCTTTGCCATGCCCTCGATATCGCACTCCGGCTCTTCGACCTGCCATGGTACAACATCCCTTATCGTTTGAGGTGATTTACTTCTTCACTCCCTCGGCGATGCGGTCGCCGATCTCTTGGTCGATATTGCGCCAATAATCGAATGCCCGTTCCAGCACGGGTTCCGTCACACCTTTTTTCAGATGCCCGACCACGTTCGAGACCAACCGATCACGCTGGGCGTCGTCCATGACCTCGCGCACGAGGGTGCCGGCCTGAGAAAAGTCGTCATCGTCTTTTCGGAGGGTGTAAGCCGCACGCACAAATTCTCCATTGGCCGCCCACACCTCTTTTTCCGGATTCCGCTGGGGATCGGCTTGAGGACCACCTTTCGAATTCGGCGCGTACACCGGATCCGATACGTTCTCGACCCGCATGGCGCCATCTTTGCTGTAGCTGTGCACCGGCACTTTCGGCCGATTGACTGGAATCTGCTTGTAGTTGACTCCCAGGCGCGCCCGATGGGCGTCGGCGTAGGAAAAAAGTCGAGCAATCAACATCTTGTCGGGGCTGACTCCGATTCCCGGCACTAAATTATTCGGTTCGAACGCCGCCTGTTCGATCTCCGTGTGGAAATCGGTCGGGTTACGATTAAGCGTCAAGCGACCGACTTCATGAAGTGGATAGTCTGCGTGCGGCCACACTTTTGTCAAATCGAAAGGGTTGTATCGATAGGTCTCCGCCTCGTGAAACGGCATGATCTGGACCTTCAACGTCCAACTGGGATAGTCTCCCCGTTCGATCGCCTCAAAAAGATCGCATCGGTGATAGTCGGGATCGGTCCCGGCCAAGCGATCCGCCTCTTCCTGCGTTAGGCATTCGATACCCTGGTCGGTTTTGAAGTGATACTTCACCCAAAAACGCTCTCCATCCCCATTGACCCACATGTAGGTATGACTGGTATAGCCGTTCATGTGTCTCCAAGTTTTCGGGATCCCACGATCCCCCATCAGCCAAGTGACTTGATGAGCCGACTCGGGGGAAAGGGTCCAGAAGTCCCATTGCATGTCATGGTCGCGAAGACCGTTATCGGCACGGCGTTTTTGAGAACGGATGAAGTGCTGGAACTTCATCGGATCGCGGAGGAAGAAGATCGGCGTATTGTTCCCCACCATGTCGTAATTGCCTTCACTGGTGTAGAATTTCAAGGCGAAGCCACGGGGGTCGCGCCAAGTATCGGGACTGCCACGTTCTCCAGCGACCGTCGAGAATCGGATGAGGGTGTCGGTCTTCGCCTCCGGCTGAAAGACGGCCGCTTTCGTGTACCGACTCACATCTTGCGTGACCTCGAAAAAACCGAAGGCCCCGGCTCCCTTGGCGTGCGGCTGCCGCTCCGGAATTCGCTCTCGATTGAAGTTGGCCATCTGCTCGATGAGGTAATGATCCTGGAGCAAAATCGGCCCATCGGGTCCGACGGTGAGCGAGAATTCATCACTTGAAACGGGAATGCCCGCGTCGTTGGTGGTTGGTTTACGTTTCTCATTCGCCATGGAAAGTCCTCCTGGAAGGGGATCGAGGCCATCAACTGTTGGTTTTTGTGATTCTAACGAAGAAAAGAACTATTTCCAGCACAAAGCTGAATGATCGATCACAACGTCCTTGTGTTGCTCCTCTTTTCGCATTTCGACAAGAGCAAGAAGACATCTGGTCCCCGATTTCGATCTCTTTTTTGCTGCATTTCATCGTGAATGGAATAGCATTTTTCGCCACTGGTATGCATCATTGACAAAGGGACGACACTCTTTCATAATAAGAAGTCCCAC
>CAZWCE010000072.1:0-3413 GCA_964632505.1 uncultured Planctomycetaceae bacterium
ATTAGGTGCTTCCCGGGTAATGTTCAACTTAGAGCGGCGGAAGCAGCCGCTTTTCAGCACACAGTTTGTTGCCGGGGTGACGTTTTTAGGAAATGCGGAGGATGGGAAGAGTGGGTAAAAGGCTTGCCGTCATGAGACATCCAAACAAGGCCTAGTCGGGAAGTTTTGTTGATTTTGGGGTATAGCTCCCGACGATTTCTCAGGGGGGGCGGTATCACTGCGGTACGTCGAGAATCGTCGTTGCTTCCTCTATCGTCAATTCCATCTTGCCTTGCTCTATCTCGCTGTAAGTGATGTCCGGTGGTATGGTTTCCGAGATTGGGGCGGCCGTCAAAACGTGCAGGAAGAGGGTTCGGGTGCCGGGGTGGCCGGGATCGATCATCGCGATATCCTGCCCGTACTTGCGGTGGTAGGGATTTCCTTCGGTGGCGTCCAGTGGATTGCCGGTCGTATCATAAGATGCCGCCTTCCGGTCGCCGTGAAGGATCACCGTGTAATCGCGGGGGAGTATGGTCCGACAGAAGAGCCGGGCTTCTGGATTTTCGGGCTGAAGCGACGGATCGAACCAGCGCTGCTTCGGCGGTCGGTGGGTCACGGCCAAGACCCGATCGCCGAGGTCCGGGCGACTCGGAAGATGAATTTGCCACTGGCGGCGAATCTCGGGGGAGGTCGTCTCAACGATATCCAAGACGACGAGATGCTTGTCGGCAAGCCACACGAATTCCCGAATCCACAAGCGACACTTGCTTTCGGGAACCGCTTGGGTAAGGTCCGCGCGACAGCGTGCTTCGTTCGGGCCTACCTGCCAGTCGAGGATGCGGGCCACATCGAGTTCATTCCGCTCACGCACCCGCATCCACTGGGCCCAGGTCGCTTGGTCCGACTTCAGTCCCCGTCGAGCATGCTGGTCTCCGCGATCATCCGGAATCCCCGGGTCGGTGAAGAGAACGACATTCGCCGAGATGCAGTTGCGATGGTACTGATCGGCCGGTGAGTCGTAGTCGGCGTATCGGCCCCCGCGCGAGGCCAAGGGCGCGTACTTGAACACCTGAAATTCCCCCGCCGCCACGCCGCCATGCACATTCATCGGATCGCCGCAACGAAAAAACACATGTGTCGCCTCGTCCGACTCGCCGTCCTCCGGCCATTCGCTACGGAAGAACCCGTACCCGCAGCTGTCCCGACCGAACAGCTCCGCCCGGGGCAGATCAACGAGCGGTCGCGACGAGATCGTCGGGTCCCGAAAAATGAGATGATGGGCATACGCCGGATGATACAGAGACCGCCCGAAGCGACCGAACCATCGCTCGGACCATGCCCGGCCATAGCCGTTGCGGGTTACATAAACGGCGATATCGAGACCTTGGCAGAATTGGTCGTGAGATTGCCAATCGCCCCGAAATTGGTCGTTGATATGAGTGAACGCAAAACCGGGTCTCATGTACCAGAGATAGAACCGGACCATGCCTTCGAGCCAATCTCCCTGCTCTGTTCGGATCCATTCGGACGGGTTGTGATCGGTGGCCGACCACCACGCGGCACAGATGCTCGGCAGCGCCGTATAGGTGTAGAAGAGCGTGTACGTCGCGCCGGTGGCGGCTCCGTCGACCCAATCGTAGGCTTTGAAGTACTCCTCCACGCCGAACTCGCGAAACGTCCGCAGATAGCCCTCCGCTTTCTCGCTGACTCCGCTGAGCGTGAGTCCCGCCACGCACAAACCGGCCAATGCGCTGGGAGTACGGCTGTAGAAGAAGGGAGCTTCTCCATTTCGCACATGCTCGGTCGCTGCATCCGATGCATGTTCGATCTTCTCGATGGTGGCCCGGCGTGTGACGTCGTCGAGGTCCTCGTAGAGCCAGTCGAAGAGCGTCGCGAGTTGGACCAGCTTCATTCCACGATCGCTCCACGTCCCTCTCGCCGCGTCCATATTCTTCAAATCGGCGATCGCCGCATCGAGATCCTCCTTGTCACCATCGAGCTTCCAGAGCAGCGCTCGGCCCAGAGGGCTCGAGTGCCAATATTGCCGGGCGTGTTCAAGCTCCGGCTCTTTCAGGTGGCTTCGCAACTTCTCCATCGTTAGACCTTCAAACGGTTCCTTGCGAAGGAAGATACGAGGTCGGACCTCCAAAACTTCGGCGTCGAAGGGATTCGCCTCTTCCGCCTGAACGGAAGTGGTCATCAGAAAGTATATCAAAAGGATGGTTCCGCGATAGACGGTTCGCATTCTCAGCTCCGAGGATCTCATTGGTTCCTCCCAAGAATATCATTTCGAATCTGCGCACAAGATATTCGGCTTCTCCAACACCGGATGAATTCCGGTCACCGAGTCGTAGCGTGGAGTGGGATTGAAGAAGCAACAGTCCTCTCAACCGGGGATCACCTCAATCTCACAGGGAAATATTGCGGTGGTGCGCATTATATCCTTTTCATTGAGATCTGTCACTTGTTCCGTCAAGGGATACGAAAATCAAGATTTACATTGCAAGGGACGTTTTCTGGTGTCTTTCCGGAAATCCCTTGACAATGATGAAGAGATGAGCTCACTGGAGGATACAGTCACACACTTTTTAGAAGGAGGGCAATATGGCGAGTTTGTACAAAAAGCCGGTGTTTCGCAAGGATCCCAAGACCGGTGAGCGGGTCAAGGGCAAGTCGAAGAAATGGTGGGCGCAATACCGAGATGAGTTGGGAATCTTGCGTCGGAAACCGCTCTCGGTCGACAAGGCGGCCGCCCTGGCTGGATCGCCAGCCGGAAGGCGAACGACTCTTCCCGATCACCGCACATGGTAATATCGCGCACGGGCGGAAGACGTCGAAGATGATGTGACTCGATCTGGAGGCGGCACGCCGAAAATGGCTCGCCGAAGAAGGACATGAAAATCCGAGCGACTTTTTAGCTTATCGGGACGTTTCCGGCAAGGTCGCTGATTTTCACAGTCTGCGTCACACGTTTATTACCAATTTAGCGAGAAGCGGCGTTTCACCGAAGGTCGCTCAGACGCTGGCCCGGCACAGCGACATCCGCCTGACGCTGGACACCTACACCCACGTCGACCGTGAGGAACAAGTCGCCGCCATCGAAAAATTGCCGGAGCTTGGGTAGCGCCGGATCTGGGGTAGCGGAGATATCAGGGCCGCGAAGCGAAGGTCGAGGTCTGCACGTCCCGCTCGCCGTAAGCATTATAACGATAGCGTTCCAGGACGCAGCGCGTGTCGGCGATCAGGGCGGCCACGTTCCAGTTCGGATACGCCAGCTCGCCATGGCCGCCTAGGTAACGAACCCCAAAACCCGTCCGCTCCGTGTCCACCATTGGTAGGACAGGTCGCCTTGAATATGCTTATAGAGTTGGCTCTTCACGGAATTTAATGGCTGATGCCTTCCGGGGCGAGATCGAGTTTTCCGCAGTAGAAGA
>CAZWCE010000073.1:0-3412 GCA_964632505.1 uncultured Planctomycetaceae bacterium
TCTCTCGAATGGATCAGCACTTTTCTTCTCCGAGACGATCGACCGGGAACAACTCAAAAAGAACCTCAACGGCACACTGGACCCGGCGGAAGAAGATTGAGAAGAGTCGGGCGACGCCACACTTTTTGAGGACAGACAATTTCGCGGGGCGTGGTCAATCAGTTCAATGACGATACCTACGGCAACGTCGTCGGCGAGAGCGATCCGAGTATCGATTGCCTCGACGGCTTCACCTTTCGCGCCGCGGAATCGCCGTCACCCCGACCTCGACAATTCCTCGATGGCGGTGAGTGGTTTGTCCCGGTCCATATGAGGGGGATCTTCATCGTCTTGAGCATGCTCCTGCTCATGTACTTGGCGGTCCTGGTTGTCCTGCGCGAATCATTCGGCTATGATAGAAAAGATATCAGGGGGGATGAAATGAAGTATCCGGTCCCTCCAACTGTCCGCACTGATTTTGTCTGTCGCCGGCCGAGTGATACGGTATCGCTTAATATGGCGTCGCCCAGGCGGTTGGCAGACAAGCCGTGTTCTTTTTTTTGTAAAGGAGTGGCACTCATGCCGCAAGGAACTATCAAAAAGGTGATTGCCGACAAAGGGTTTGGGTTCATCGAAAGTGACAAAGGTGATCTTTTTTTTCACCACAGTGATCTTGAAGGCGCGACTATCGAAGCCCTCGAGATTGGTCAGCAAGTGATCTATGAAGAAGGACAGAGTCCGAAAGGCCCCTGTGCGCAACAGGTTCGACCGGCCTGACCGCCTTTCCTATTCTTCCCAAATCTCCCCTCCTCACGGATGGAGTCGGCTGGCTCTGCTTCTAAGAGCGAAGACGATCGATTTCGTTCCCAACTTCGTCGATTTGTTGCGGCCTCAACCGTCGTGGAGAAATGTCGCCCCAAGAAGGTCGACATCGATTCCTTTTATATAAGCCGTGGCTCCCGATTGGGCGTGCCGGTCGGCAGCCGCGCTGTTCATCGATTCTTTTACCTCCTGGTCTGGTGGGAGTGTTTGTGTCCGAAGAACCTCTGATCGCCGTTTTCATCGATTTCGAGAATCTCGCGATCGGTGTCCGACAAATGAAAGCCGGACCGTTCAAGGTCCAGTTGATCCTCAAACGCTTGCTTGAGAAAGGCCGCATCGTCTACAAGCGCGCCTACTGCGACTGGAACAACTACCGCGATTCCGTCAAAGAGTTCCATTCCCAAGGTGTCGAACTGATCGACATTCCTCAAAGCAAGATGAGTGGAAAAAACAGCGCGGATATTCGCATGGTGGTTGATGCGCTGGATCTGTGCTACTCGAAGGACCACATCGACACGTTCGCCTTACTGTCCGGCGACAGCGACTTCTCTCCCCTGGTGTCGAAACTGAAGGAGAATAATCGACGGGTGGTCGGTTGCGGGGTGAAATCGTCAACTTCGGATCTACTCATTGCGAACTGCGACGAGTTCCTCTACTACGACGACTTGATTCGAGCGGCGAAGAAGTCCAAGCCCGCTCCGAAAAAAGGAACGAAAGAAGAGGACAGAACGGAGGAAGCGATCGATCGGGTTCTTGAAGTCCTGCCGTCCGCCGAACAGGATTACGACCCACTTTGGGGGTCCACGCTGAAGCAAGCCATCCGCCGAGTCTATCCAGGCTTCAACGAGGGCTACTTCGGCTATGGTAGTTTCTCTGATTTGCTGGAGCATCTCAAGGACAAGGAGCTGATTGATCTCGACTATGATGACACCCGAGGAAACTACAAGGTGCGTCGCCGCAATGCCTGATTCGCATGGCCCTCCGCTCCGCCATGTTCTTTGTGTTCATCCATACCGACGAACTCAGAGTTCGACGACTTCTTTCCCTCCATTGGGATTGGAATACATCGCCGCCGCACTGCGTCCCTACACCGACCGAATCGAGCTGATCAATTTCCGGCATGAGGCCCGCCCGAGTACCTCGAAGCATCTCCGTCGCGAAACGGATCTGATATGCTACAGCGTCAACTGGGCGAAAGAACTCGAATTGGTACGGCAGGACATCCAGTCGGTCCCTGCCGATATCATGACGATTCTTGGCGGCCGGGCGGTCACGGAAGATCCGCATTGGTGGCTGGAAAACTGCCCGAATGTTGATGCCGTCGTTTGCGGGGACGGGGAGCAGGCGATCGTGGAGGTCGCTCAGGGGCGGCCGTGGTCGGAGATTGCCGGGCTTTGTCACCGGGACCACGACGGACGCGTTCTTCATAACGCACCGCGCCCCAACGTGGCGCTCGATGACGCTCTGATGCCGGCCCGCGACTTGCGCCGTCGCAAATACTACCTCACCAGCAAGGGGATCAGCACCGGAATCACCATCGATAAAGTGGCCGGGTCGCGCGGTTGTCCGTTCAACTGCCGCTTCTGCAGTTTTTCGGTGAATCCGTGGGGCGTGAAACGCAATTGGGCGCCTCGCTCGGCAGAGTCCATCGTGCGTGAAATCGAGCAGATCGACGCCGACTTGATCCTTTTCGTCGACGACGTGTTCACCCACGACTCAAAACGCGTTACCGAAATCTGCGACCTGCTCATCGCCCGCGGGATTCGAAAACATTACATTGCCAACGCCCGCCTGGAAATCGCCAAGCATCCCGAGGTACTCCGAAAGATGGAGAAGGCCGGGTTTCTGGCTCTGCTGATCGGGTTGGAATCGACACAGGATGTCACGCTGCATTCCATGGGAAAGGGCTTCAACATCGAGACCATCCGACGCTACTTCGAAGTGCTCCGAACTTCACGGATGATCCTCAACGCTTACTTCATCGTCGGCAACATCGGCGAAACGGAGGAGCAGATGCTTTCCACCGTCGAATTCGCCCGGTCGCTCGGCGTCGATCTCGTTCATGTGTCCCGGCTGCGATGCGAGCGGTATTCCGGACTCATCGATCTCGTGGAGCAGAGCTCCGGTTATCACATCGATCACGAAGGATTCGTCTACAGCGACGCCTATTCAGCCGAGCACATCGCCAATTTGCGAAAACAAATCGATCGACAGTTCCATACACCAAAGCATGTGGCCAAAGTCATATGGAAGTTGGCCCGTCATCTTCATCCCCATGTAAAATATAAGGCCCTCTTGACGATGCCGCTCTTTCTGGCAAAGCTGATCGTCAGTCAAGCAGGACATGAAGCCGCCAAGCGAATGCGTAAACGGACGTCACAAGAGCAACGACCACGCCGAAAGTAAGTTCCCGACGCCTGACGACGACCAAGCAAGTTCATGCTTTCAATGTCTCTGGGAAAAGGACGCCGCGACCAATCGTCGCATATTGGTTCGATCTGGAATTCCCCAAGGATTCATCCCCAAACATGAAATACATGTTCGCATTTTTTGCATGGCTCTTCCGGGAATTTAATGGCTGATGCCTTCCGGGGCGAGATCGAGTTTTCCG
>CAZWCE010000074.1:0-3391 GCA_964632505.1 uncultured Planctomycetaceae bacterium
GCCTGGGCACCTTTCCCCCCGGCGGGATCACGCCCGGCCTTTCGGTGAATCGACCACCGAGTTACACCAACTGGGCGATCGCCATATTGCCCTATCTGGAACAGCGCAATCTTTACAACAAGTACCGTCAGGACCTGCCGAACGAGCATGAAGAGAATCAAAACTTTCGCGAGACCCACCTTCCCATCTACTTCTGTCCCAGCGATATCATGCCGGACATCCTGGTGCGTCCCGCCTGGGGCGCCGCGCACGACCAGGGGGCCTATTTCGCCCGGGGGTCCTATCGCTGCATGGCCGGTCGTTCGAACGGCCATCCGAACTGGTGGGACTGCCAGCAGGTGGAATGGCCCGACGGCGTCAATCCGCTGCCGCTGGAGTATCGGGGAGTGCTGCATCACGTCGGCACCGGCGGTTTGCGATGCGAGAAGATCAGCGCCATCACCGACGGTACCTCCAACACCCTGGCGGTGGGGGAACGCCACATCAAGTCCAATATCCTCGAACGGGGCACCCTTTGGTCATGTACCTCTGTATACTTCAACATGGGAACGGCCGTCCCGGAAAGCCGGACGCTGCTGGTCGATTACTCGCGTTGTCACGAGATCGATCCCGATCGCGAAAACGAGTGCAAACGGGGATGGGGAAGCTATCACCCGACGGGACTGAATTTTCTGCGATGCGATGGAAGTGTCCGCATGCTTCCGAAAACGATCGATATGGAGATCTTCTGCCAAGCGGCGGCGATCGCCGACGACGCCCCCGTGGGAAGTGTTTTTTGACCTTTTTTGCAAGTGTTTATTATAGATGGAGAGCATGGTTCATGAAACACGTCGTTCCGTTGACTCTATCCCTCGTTCTCTGCTGTACCGGTTGCGGAGGCAAGCACGTCCCGGTCCGCGGGGAGGTCACCCTCGACGGCGAACCGGTCGCCGATGCGCGTGTTTCCCTGGAACCGGTTCGCGAACAGGAAGAGGTCGCCGCCGAGAACATGGGCGCCTACGGCGTGACCGATAAGAACGGATGCTTCCGCTTGGAAATGGTCGATTCCGGAAGCCGCAAAATCCCGGCGGGCACGTATCACGCCCGAGTCCTCACCTTCGGCGACGGACCGGCCTTGCCGGACAGTTCTTTCGAGCCACGCCGGGTGGCCATCCCACGTGGAGGCACCTACCAACTCGATTTCCACTTCGAAGCGCCCGACTTGCCTCCCCCACGATCTGAACATATGACCACAGGAAAGGAACCGATCATCACCGATATCGAAATCAAACCCCGCAAGACCGACAAGCGGCACCTGCCCGACACGAAAAAGCCGGGCGACGACTGAGCCCCGTTGATCTTTTCGAACTCCCATGGCATTCAACACCCTGAGCTTTCTGGTATTTCTCGCCTTCGTCTTGTTGCTTCAGTCCTTCACGCGAAGCTGGAAGGTTCGTAAGGTGCAATTGCTCCTGGCGAGCTATCTGTTTTACGCCGCCTGGAATCCGCCGTTCGTCCTGCTGCTCTGGATCTCCACGGCGATCGATGCCTGGGCCGCTAATCGCATCGATGCCACCGCGAGGACGGGCGTGCGTCGCCTCTTCCTTCTCTTGAGCCTGGCGACGAATCTCGGACTGCTGGGTTTTTTCAAATACGCCGACTTTCTCATGGAGAATGTCGCCTTCCTGATCGACCGGATGGGAGGGCATTGGCAACCGCCCGACTGGGAGATCGTTCTCCCGATTGGCATCTCCTTTTATACCTTCCAGAGCCTCTCTTATACGCTCGACGTTTATTTCCGCCGCATGCGGCCCTGGCCATCGTTTCTCGATTTCGCCTTGTATGTCTCGTTCTTTCCGCAACTGGTCGCCGGGCCGATTGTCCGATCCGGCCAGTTTCTTCCCCAATGCGAAAAGCCGAACCGCTTGACCGGCTCCGCAATCGCCTGGGGACTAACGCTCTTGGTCGTTGGACTCTTTCAGAAGATCGTCCTCGCCGACGCCTTCCTGGCCCCGATCGTGGAAAAGGTCTATGATGTAGCGACCTTACCCTCGACACTCGAAGCATGGACCGCCACCTTCGCCTTCGGCGCCCAGATCTTTTTCGATTTCGCAGGCTATTCGACCTGTGCCGTCGGCGTGGCGGCCATGCTCGGATTCCGGCTCCCGATCAACTTTCGAGCTCCTTACGCCGCCTCCGACTTCTCCGACTTCTGGCGCCGTTGGCACATCACGCTCTCGACCTGGTTGCGTGATTATCTGTACATTCCCTTGGGAGGGAGCCGCCAATCGCTTCTCGCAACCGCGTTCGCCCTGATGATCACGATGACGCTCGGCGGACTCTGGCACGGGGCCGCCTGGACATTCGTCTTCTGGGGTGCTGGTCACGGTCTTTTGCTCGTCGCCGGGCATGCCATGCGGCCTTTTCCTTGGCTCTCGGCATCGAACCGATGGGAACGCGGCTGCTCGATCCTCGTCACGTTTCTGATCGTTACTCTGCTCTGGTCCCTGTTTCGGGCCGAAACCCTTTCCCACGCGTTCCACCTGCTGAATCTCATGCTCCTCCAGCCCGGTGCAATGGAAAGCAGGCTTCTGGCCCCCTGGGAAATCGTAATCGGCTTGGGGATTCCCTGGCTTCTTTTCGGCAGTCACCTCATACTTCGAAACCGTGAACCGTATCAGATCCTCCACCATCTCCACTGGTGGTGGAGGGCCTGCCTGATCGCCCTGTTGATCTATTTCATTCTCACTTCTTCCGGACGGGATCATGCGTTTATCTATTTTCAGTTCTGACCGATCTTCTTTCCGAAGAACCTGGCGTCGCACCTGGCTGGTCGCCCTCCTCCTGGCAGCCACCGGTTGCCTCGCGACCGAACTCTTCTGGCGTTGGCAAGGCTTCACCCCTTCCGCTTCCGACACAAAAGGGCTCTGGGCCTATCATCGTTCACGAGCCACTCGAGAGGACGCCCTGGTTTTGATCGGGGCGTCGCGCACCCAGACCGATCTGCATCTCGATACGCTGGCAGAGTTTTTTCCCGATCGCCCCATTCTCCAACTGGCCGTGGCGGGCCGCAGTCCCATCGCCACACTCGAGGAACTATCGCGGGACGATGATTTTCGAGGCGACCTGATCTGCGGTGTCGCGGAACCGTTCCTCGAAGCACTCTCCAAAACACGCGTTTCCATACGGGATCCAGAGTCCGAGAATCCTCGTTATGAACATCTGGCATCGTGGATCTTTCTTGGAATTGGATTTCTCGGACAATCTCTTTTCGGTGTGCGATTCTTCCTGCAATGGATCGCGAGTGAACGGAAACGGGCCGTCGTCATTCCCCGCGCGTTCTGGTGGTTTTCCATCGGCGGCGCTATCGCGACAGGAATATACTCCGTCTCGATATTGGCCTATCCCATCA
>CAZWCE010000075.1:0-3321 GCA_964632505.1 uncultured Planctomycetaceae bacterium
CGCCATGAAATTGATCGTTCAGATTCCCTGTCTCGACGAAGAAGCGACCTTGCCGGAGACGGTGGCCGACATTCCCCGCGAGATTCCGGGCTTCGATTCGGTGGAGGTGCTCATCGTCGACGACGGAAGTACCGATCGAACGGTCGAGGTTGCCAAGTCGTGCGGGGTCGATCATATTGTCCGCCATCCCCGAAATCGCGGCCTGGCCCGGGCTTACCAGACCGGTCTGGATGCCTGTCTGCGTTTGGGGGCCGATGTGATCGTCAACACCGATGGCGATCACCAATATTGCGGCGCCGATATTCCCTCCCTGGTGCGGCCGATCGTGGAGCAGCGGGCCGATTTCGTGCTGGGCGATCGCAATCCCGCGAAGAATCCCGAATTCAGTTGGTTGAAGCGGCGGCTGCAGGTGTTCGGGAGCATGGTCGTTCGCCGAATGAGTGGGGTCGATGTCCCCGATGCGGTGACCGGATTCCGCGCGATCAGTCGCGAGGTCGCCTCCGACCTGCTCGTGCTTTCCGATTTCAGTTACACGATCGAAACGCTGGTTCAGGCGGGCTACCAACATTATCGCGTCGTTTCGGTGCCGGTGCGTACTTATCCGAAGACTCGACCGTCGCGTCTGTTTCGCAACATTCCCTCGTTCCTTTTCCGTTCCGGGGGAACCTTGCTGCGGGTATGTCTGGCCTATTCGCCGCTCCGCTTCTTCTTGATCCCGAGCTTCCTGTTGGGCCTGCTCGGCGTCGTTCCGATCGTTCGTTTCCTTTACCTTTTTGCGATCGGCGAAGGGCAAGGGCATATTCAGTCGCTGGTGCTCGGCGGGGTCTGTTTTCTCAGCGCGATTCTTTTTCTGGCGATCGGAATGCTGGCCGATCTGCTCTCTTGGAACCGGCGATTGATGGAGCGGATCCTCCTCCAGCTTCGGCGCATGGAGTTGTCGCGTCCTTCCACCCATCGGCACGTGGAGGAGGTTTCCGAGGAGGATCTTCATCGGTCGGTCTCAGGCGGTGAAGCGACCATCTGGCTGGCTCCCCATTTCGAAAACCGTGAGGCGACCGCTTCCGCCCGGGGTAGGTCGGCCGATTTCTCCGGGACCTTTCGGAGAAGGAAGTGATCCGCATCGACGAGCGTGATTGGATGGAAAGCTCCCTCAAGTCAGCGACCGATTTGAAGAAGAGAGAAGTTGAATGACCGAACCAGATAGTGCTTCCAAAAAACATGAGGCTGATAAGACCTCGACGGAAAACGCGGGGGCCTCCAACTCGAAAGCCGGGCGAAGCGTGCTCGGGATCGTGCTGGTGATCCTATCGATCCACGCGATATTGGTCGCCTGGGGGGCGACGCGGCTGAGCCCGACGTGGGATGAAGCGGGGCATATCCCGGCGGGGGTCGCCCAATGGAAGTTCGGCCGCACCGACCTCTATCGCGTCAATCCCCCACTCCCGCGTTTGTTGGCGACGCTGCCGGTGCTGTGGACCGACTTCGACCTCGAGTGGCAATTCGACTCACCCGATGCCACGCCGCGGGATCAGAACAACACGAAAAAGGCGCTCGGCCGTCAAATCATTGAAAAATACGGCCAGGATTCCATGCGGTATTTCATTCCGGCCCGATGGATGATGATCCCGTTCAGTCTGTTGGGAGGATGGATCTGCTTTTGCTGGGGA
Organism: uncultured Planctomycetaceae bacterium; assembly: GCA_964632505.1. GTDB lineage: Bacteria > Planctomycetota > Planctomycetia > Pirellulales > Thermoguttaceae > CAZWCE01. The sequence continues at coordinate 1,668 of CAZWCE010000075.1, forward strand.
CGCGACCTTTTCGGTCCGATCAGCGGACTGGCGGCACTGATGCTCTGGTGCTTTTCCCCGAGCGTGCTGGGCAACGCACAACTCTTGATGACCGATGTTCCCGCGGCGGCCCTGGCCATCGCTTCCAGCTATTCCTTCTGGCGCTGGCTGCGCGAACCCGATTGGGACAGGGCCACGACGGCCGGTCTCTTTCTGGGAGGCGCCTTGCTGTGCAAACTGACGCTCGTGTTGCTCTTGCCGCTCTGGCTGATGATCTGGTTGGTGGTTCTTCTCGCCCGGCGCCCGAAAACGTGGTTCTCGAACTCCTTGCAGCTCGTGGCGATCCTTCTGATCTCCATCTTGTTGACGAACCTGGTCTACGCCTTCGGAGGCACCTTTCGTCCTCTGGGCGACTATCGCTTCTACAGCGAAGCCTTGACGTGCAGCGACGACGAAACCGGCCCACGAAACGAAAACCGCTTTCGCGGCACCTGGCTCGAAAACCTTCCGGTCCCCTTTCCGGCGCATTACGTGGAAGGGTTCGATGTACAGAAGAAATACATCGAAAAGGGCCAGCGCGTCTACGTTCACGGGAAGTGGTACGATGAGGGAAAATACTACTATTATCTCTACACGATGATGGTGAAATGGCCGCTGGGGACTCTCGTCCTGATGGGATTGGCAGCGGTCGCCTTCTTGTTTTTCAAGGGCTATCGCAAGCCCGCGATCGACGAGATCATGCTGCTCCTTCCGGCCATCTTCCTATTGGTGTTGATCAGCAGCAACATCAAATTGAACAAACACATCCGATATGCATTGCCGATCTTTCCGTTTCTCTATATCTGGATGAGTCGGATCGGCCTCGCTTGGCCGCGGCGAAACGGGGTCTTGGCCGGGATCGGTACCATCGCACTGACGGGAACCGTGATCGGCAGTCTGTCGATCTATCCGCATAGCCTGGCGTATTTCAACGTCGCCACGGGAGGTCCCCTCCAGGGGCATCGCTACTTGGCCGGGACGTCGATCGATTGGTGTCAGGACTTGCTCTACCTCGACCGATGGATGGAGGAGCATCCCGAAGCACGGCCGCTCGGCGTGGTCGTCAAAGGGCTTTACCCGCCCGAAGCGTTCGAAATCGATTCGACCAGTGTCCCCAAAGGCCCTCGAGAGGAGGGCGAATCCCGTCCGCCCGAAGCGATCGGCCCGCTGCCCGGTTGGTACGCGCTGAGTGTCCGGGCGATCCAGAGCGATCGAGGGCATTACGCCTATTTCCGGCAGTTCGAGCCGGTCGCCACGGCCGGGTATTCCATTTACATCTACCACATCTCTCTCGAAGAAGCGAATCGAGCCCGCAAAACGATGGGACTTCCGCCTCTTTCAGAGCCCCCCTCGGATCGAAAGGAACCTGGATCATGAGCATGCGATCCCTCCTCCCGTCGAACGTCTCCCCGGTGCGTCGGGGGATGACCCTCATTGAACTTTTGGTCGTCATTTCGATCATCGGCGTTTTGGTTTCCCTCATGATGCCCGCGGTGCAGATGGCGCGCGAGGCGGGCCGTCGGATGAAATGCACGAACCATCTCAAGCAGATCGGCCTGGCGCTGCACATGTATCACGAGAGCCTGGGCACCTTTCCCCCCGGCGGGATCACGCCCGGCCTTTCGGTGAATCGACC
>CAZWCE010000076.1:0-3205 GCA_964632505.1 uncultured Planctomycetaceae bacterium
CTTGCGGTTCTTTCCGCACCTCCGGCTCCGGCGGCTCCAGCTTCGAGACATACAGATGATCACGCCGTCCGCATCACACACGAGTGGTGTAGGCCGGGGAGTTACACCCCGACCCCAACGCCTTACTGTTTATGCGTACATAACTGACGGCATCGAGCCGCAAACCGGGAAGGCTTGGCCAAAAACCAGGCATGGGCGGGATAGGCAAGATGCACGCCCCCCCATGGGGGGCCAATACATTCCTTACGGAATGCTGCAATCCTTACCGAAAGACCTAATTGACGCTAAAGACATAAGGCAATTGTCGCCGAACAAACGTCTTCGGTTTTACCCGACGGGGTCCGAAGACCGGGGATGTTGTCTATCTGGTTCTGAAGGTCGGCAAGGAAACGCTCTGCGGTGCCCGGGCTGGAGGACGGCATCGCGGTGGAGTTCCAGGCTTTCGTCGTGCGTTTGGAGCAACGAATCAATATCCTCGACCAGGAAGCCGAATACGCCCTCTCGGTGCAGTGAGCTTTCAGGATACGCTAATATCTCACTGGAGCACTCAAAATGGTGTTGCATGCTTTGAGATCACAAACTTCTTGCATTTCGTAGTTGTTTGGAAATGCGAACTCCATTTGACTCCACCAGGGCGAGGCATTATACTCACCATTATCAGGGTATTTTTGAATTTTGCATGTTTGCCGCCCGTTGAACATTTGTTCTCCCTCTGAGACAAGGAGCCTTCTCATGCGCGAATCAACCTTTCGTGGCCCCTTTTGCCATCTCCTCATTTCCCTCTCGGCCGCCTCGCTTGTCGCTGTTGGAAGCATGGGCGTCTTCGCGTCGATCGCCTCGGCGGATGGAATGGTCTCCCCGAAGAAGTTGGACTCGGGAGATAGTTACACGGGTTCGCTGGCGGAATCGGCTCAAGAGGCGATCATCGTGTTGACGAATCCGGGAAATCGGAATCAGGCCATCGAGGACCTCATTCTGAAGATCCAAGTCGAGGCGGATCAGGATCTCGACGGTTTCGCATGGATCATTCCGCTCCCGGAAGAGCCGACCACTATGGAGGAGTCCGATTCGGCCCTCTTCAGGGATCTGCACCAATATGTCGCCGACCGGCTGCGACCTCGATGGAACCAACCCGACGAATCGATCAACAAGGCGAAAGGATTCAGTGGGGGTGGCGGCTTCGGCGGCATGGCCGATCCCCCTCCCGTCGAAGTGTTGCGCGAGGAGATCGTCGGTTCCTTCGACATCAAGGTAGTGCGTGAGAATCGTCCGGCGGCGTTCAATCAATGGCTCAAGGACGAAGGCTATCACACGGTCGATTTCGAACGCGTCGAGGGCGGTTCCGAAATCATCGAATTCTATCGAAAGCAGGAATTCGTCTTCGTCTGCGTCAAGGTCACCGAGATCGAACTGCGAAATGGCTTGGAAGTCGATCTGCATCCCTTACGATTGACGTTCCCGACAGGCGGTCGCGACTGCGCCTTCTTTCCCATGCTCTTGACCGGGCTGCAAGAGGAGCCTTTCGATGTCAATCTGTATATCTTCCACGAACAACCGTTGAATCGCATCTCGGATCGGTGGGGATACGAGGCCTTCGACTTCGAGGAAAAGTATTCCGATGCGACCCGACTCTCCTGGGACAAGGGAGTCCGTCCGCTGCGATACGGTTTTCCTCAAACCGATCCGATGCTGAGGAATCACCTCCCCCAGTTGGAGAAATGGGGAAAGCTCTTGAACAAGCTCCATCCGCACCAGAAGTATCTGATGACGAACATCCAGGCGGAACAGCTCGAACCGGAGAAAATCCGTAAATGGTCGACCGATCTCTGGCTGACGCCCCGCTACCCTAAGAAGGAAACGATGCCCTTCGACATGCGTGCCGACGGAGTGGTTCGCCAGCACCACGAAGCCCGTTTGGCGACCCACAAGGCCCAACAACAGCCATAAGAGTGACCCACGCCCTTTTTCCCGTGCTGCGTGGGAAATCGCCTTGATCTTGCCTGGTCTTTTCAAGTACAATACAGGTTCGCACCCTTCCGGTTTCTTTCCCTCCGAACCGGCGGGGGACCATTTCGGTCGTCCCCCATTCCCCGGGATCATATGATTCCACTCACCGAAGATGCCGTGCGATCCTATGGGGGAGACAAGAATATCACGGTCCTCGACAGAACGGTCGAACGCCAGCGTGGTTGTTTCCAGCTTTTGTGCGACGGTGACGTCACGCTGGAAAATGTCACCGTTCGGGAAGCGGGTGATTTCAGTTTCGATCTCAGCAGCGGGGAAAAAGGCAAAGTCGTGATGAAGAACTGTCGGTCCGATGTGGCTTATAACCCCGTGTTCAATCTGATGCGAGGCCCCTTGCCGAAAGACGCCTTCTACGAAGTCACGATTCTCAGTCCAGCCGAAGGCATTCAGCCCACTCCTCGAACAAGCTTGGGCAGAATCTGTGGCGATCGCTGCACGTTCATTCTCCGGAATGGAACCACCCGACCGCTCCCGCCGTCGGTGAATTCGAGCGTGAAACCGGGCGGTCCGCCGCCCGCCGCCGAGAGCGTGGATTGAAAAAATATCATCCATACCTTTTCGCCATCTGTTCGATCGTCTGTTTCATGCGTTTTCGGCAGGAGGCCGGTTGGAGGATTTCAAGGTCTGCCTGGTAGGGCATCACTTTGCGGATGAACTCCTCCTCGAAGACTTCCGGAATCGTCAGGCGTGTTTCGCCTTTCTTCTGCTCGATCGTCTGCCTTCGGTTCCAGCCCCCTCTCCTTCCTCTTTCTGCTGAAGGGGACCGCTTCTCGAAAAGATGAATCGGGACGAATGACGCCCATTCTTTCTCACCTGCCCTATACCACAGGAGCCGACCATGGACTTTGAAGAATTCTTCACGATGTTCAACCTCGCTCGGGAGGAGATGACCTACCAGTGTGAAAACTGCGGGCACATCTTCAATCTCGTCGACGTGGAATGGGAGGAGCCTCGCGAACCGGATGTCCTCCAATGCCCCGGCCTGCGGAGCAGTGCTGCCGGTGAGGGAGTAATAACCACCGACCGCACGGAATAAGGCCGTTGGATCTGATACAATTCAGACGAATCGGGGCCGATTTGCTTTATGTGTATAGCGACAATTAGGTTTTTACAGAAAACGACAATTAGCCCTCAAACAAGCGAATGGGGGATGGTAAAAGTCGGTGTCGGTTTAGAAATC
>CAZWCE010000077.1:0-3162 GCA_964632505.1 uncultured Planctomycetaceae bacterium
GGAAGGCGTCGCAGTCGATCTGGTCCAGCCCGTCTTCGGTCGGCACGAAGATCGGATTCGGGGCCGACGCGCCGAAGCTGCTGTTGTGAGTCAATAGGAAGTCGTCGGTGACATAAAGGGAATCCGGCGCGTCCACCCGAATGCACCGACACTCCTTCTCACCAACCGCTTCCACACGACGAATCGTATGACGGATAGCCCACCTTGGTTCCTCCCATTTCGCAGTGTGCTTCTCGGAGGCGACTGGAACAAAACTTTTGGGAAAGGATGCGTTGATGCGATACGCCAGCCTCCCTGCCCTTTTTTCGCCCCGGCACGAATAGTAGGGCTGTTTCGTGGAAAGTTTGGCAGATCCGCCCAGTGAGCGAATCAAAAAACAAATGTCCTCGGCCAATCGCGGACTGACGGTGCAATAGTCGACGCAGCTGGGTGGTTTCACATAACCGTCGCTATCGAGGAGTCCTCGGAGCAACTCCATACGCTCCTCGACGGAGGCATGCAGATACTCTTTCGGGATGAATTTATCCTGGGACCTCAGATGATCGATTCCCATCTCGCGAAGACACTGCTTGAGCCACGAGCCACGCGGGTTTCTCTTTTTCGCCTTCACCCGCAACCCCACGACCCCGCTGGGAACACAGGTATCGTCCTCGTCTAGCAAGGACGCGATTTTCTCCCGGATGTCCGGTTCGGGATTTGCAATGCAGGTACTCCCTGCAGTCCAGCCGTCACCGAGGTAAATGCCCAAAAGCCAAGGGTGGACCGCCAGGGGGCGCTTGAGTGGTGCGAACTCCACGGGTTGGACTCGCGGGACACCATGATTGAAATGAGTCCCGTAGCGCAAGGTTTTTCGCACATCTTCCAGTGAGCGAACGGCGCCTTGGAGCCCCTGGTCCCGCTCCGTGCGTGTCTGGGTGAACCATCGATGTTCCAGACAGCATTCCGTGGCGGAGCCGTCCCGAAATTCCACGCGATACACCTCCCTGATGCCCTGCGGATAAACCGCGAGCACCCGGTGCGGGCGGCCATCCGAGCCGATGACAAGATCGCCAACCTGGAGGTCTCCCATCAAGACAAATCCTTCTGGCGTCAAGACTTTCGCGTCTAAAGGCTGAGCTTTTCCAATCCCCTCAGATCCATAAATCAGTATCCTGGGCGGCTTTTGCTGCTTGCCGCGTTCGATCCGTTCCATCAACGTCATCGTCTTCTCCTTTCATCAATAGTGTTCAGATCACCAGCATGCGGATCTCTTCGTAACCGGTCGGCCAGTGGTCCTCCTCGCGGGCGGACCGCAGTCGCCGGATCGCCGCCTCGTTCTCGCTCCGCGCGATCGCGAGCGTGTCGTCCGAGACCCGCCAGACGCCGCAGCGATAGGGTTCCCGCTTCTCGACCGCGATGATGTGGACCGGGACCACTTCGCCGGTCGCCTCGGCGAGGACCCGTTGGTAGAACGCGACCTGGTTCGCGTACCGCCAGCGGCGGGCATCCGCCTCGAACCAGTCGACCTGATCGCAGGTCTTCAGGTCGACCAAGCCGCGCTCTTGGTGGAAGAAGTCGACGCGGATCTGACTCGCCTCCCCACAGTACCGGGTGCGAATCACTCCCTCGGCGATTCCCTTCGACAACAGTTCCCTCGCCTGTGAGTTCCGACCAACCCCTTCCTGGAGTGATTGCACCAGGGCGTCCTGTTCCTCGGTGAGAATCTCTTTCTCTTGTTCCTCCGCCCAACTCTGGAACGCCTTGGTATTGCGCCCGTAGGGTTTCCCGGTCCGCGCGTTGATCGGACCTCCGGTCGCGTAGGTGTCGGCGTACTGGTCCTCGCCCTCGAGAATCAACGTGTGGGCGGCCCGTCCGATGAGATACGCGCTGCTCTCGGGCGGCTCGATCAGTCCGAGTCGCTTCTGATGATAGAGAAGCGGACATTTCATGAAGTCGATCAACTGGTGGCTCGATAGATAATCGTGCGCTTTGGCGTGATAAACCTCCGCCGGTTCCTCGAAAAAATGTTCGATCATGGTCCTTCCTTTCCGTGCAAAAAAACAACTGCCTCTACTTACTACATTTGCCGCTCGGGCCGAATTTGCGAAAATTGGTCCGATTTTCTTCAAAGTTTTTTCGCCCAGGTAAAATGTGCGCGGATTTGCTCGGTTTCTTCACTCGATCCGCCGGAGGCCAACTCGCGGCAGATTCGCTGCAATCGAGGCGGCAGTCGGGCGATCGTCTCGCCGACCTCCACCATCAGATCGAGATCGCGCGGCCGATCGACGAGCGACTCCTCCAGCGGGGCCGGTCGGGACTCCCGAAGTGCGGTGCGAGTGAGGTGACGAACCGCGAGCCGGAGGACCCGGTCGACGAACGTCTTCCGGGTTGCCTGCTGGGGATCGAACCGCTTGCTCGATCGCAGAAGTTGCAAGATGAGTTCCTGGCGAAGGTCGTCCGCCTCGAGTCGGGGAAAGCGACGCCGAAGACGACGGGCGAAGTAATCGATCCGCTCGAGGGCGTCCGCATCTAAAAGAGGGTGGGCATCATTCATGACATTTCTCCACATTCGGGTTCCACTTCATCCCGCGCCGATCGCGGGCGTGTACCCTGGTGGGAATGTGCATGAAAAAATGCTCTGCACACAATGCACCAAAACCCCCTCGAAGGGCGCATAAAAAAACGGCTCGTAGGCCGTCGAGGGAAGGAGCGGGGTTTCGGCAATCTCGGTTAGATGCGGCGATGGTATTGCCGGATGGCGTCGGGATCGTTCACCGTTTGCCAAAGAATGGGGAGCAGTGGATCACTCCGATCGCGCGGCTGCCGCAAAAGGGGGTTGCCCGATTCCCCGTCGCGGAGAAAGGCGGCAACCTATCTGTACGATATTCGAAAAGGCGCTGTCATCGGTAATTTTTACTGGGAGTTGCTGTCAAAAATACTTTTTTTATGCATGATGATCGTCGTAACGCCTTCCTGGGAATAAGTTTAATGAAGATATAGGTCTATACCGCAATCAGTAATATATTATTTATATCGGAATTTGCTTGACGGATCATGTTTGTATCCATTAAGCTGATCAAAGCAAAGATACAGCACCACTTCTTCGATCGACCCCCACGACTTTGTTACGTGACGGCAGCGTTTGCGGCCAAAACGCATTTCAGAAATGCGCTGCCGTTCTTT
>CAZWCE010000078.1:0-2333 GCA_964632505.1 uncultured Planctomycetaceae bacterium
AGGTCGGTGTGTCCGATCTTGCCGATGCGTTCTTCTCCCGATCGGATTTCCGAAACCAGACCAGTTGCTCCGTTGGTGAGAGCCGCTGAGAAGGCCCCTTCCTGGGTGCGATACTGAACTCGCTTCGTCGACGCTCCTACATGTAAAGCGCCCAGCAGCTCCGTTTTCCCGCCACCTTGAGTGATGATGTGGGTGCCATCGTCCTCGGTCTTGAACCCCAGAATCCAAACGTTCCCTCCGTCGTTGACGAGCTTGGCTTTGCAATCCTCTCGCTGTTCGAAACCGGGAATTACATCGGCGTGTTCGGGACGATCGATTTCCATCACCTGGGAAATCCCGCCAGTCCCGACTTCAACGGCTGCCAGGGAAACGGGACCTTTATCCTCAATCGACAGTTCAAGTTCCGCGATCTTACCGATGGATTGAGCAACACGCTGATCGTCGGCGAGAGGAGCTCCAAGCTCGCGCCTTCGACCTGGGTCGGGGTGGTGTCGGGAGGACAACACGGCGTGGCCCGCGTCGCCGGTGTGGCAAGCTATCCTCCCAATTCGGAAGAGACTCCGGTGGAGTACTTCCACAATTTCAGCAGCGAACATCCCTCGGGGACCAATTTCCTCGCCGGCGACGGCAGCGTGCACATGATTCCCGAGACGATCGACCTGGAAGTCTACCAAGGGCTCAGCACCCGGGGAGGGGGAGAAGTCGTTTCTTTCGATTGGTGAACTGTATACAAGTATATATACATGCCTGCAAATGAATTCGGTCCGGGATTCGTGGAAGAGATCATGGCGATCCAGGACGATAGGGCACGATGACCCACTGTCCCGTTTCGTACTGATATCTTTCTGCGATCACCGGGCATTTGATCTGCGTCATGAAGATGATCGGGCGAAAACAGTCGTTGAGCGATTCGAAGTTCGCCTGCCCCTTGGCGATGACCAAGTCGGCATTTTCGAAGAGTTGGAGAAATTCCCGCGAGCACTGGTCCAGAAGGGTTCCGGGAGCGTCGGTTCCGTTGGACACCAGGGTGGCGACGCTGTCCAGGCCGGCATGTCGGGCATCGCTGAGAACGGCGTCGTTGATGATCGGGCTTCCCTTGACGGCGTAATAGATTTCCTTCTCCTGCGGAAATTGTTCGATGAAAAGGCGGTCGAAAACCGTTTCTCCGGCGTTGTCGCCCAACAGGAGAATTGTTTGCGAAGAGTCGACCTTTTCCTCCAGCAATTCGAGTGCCGAGGAGGCGATCGGTTGCGACTCCACCCGATCGAGCGTCGTTAGGAAACGTTCCTTATCCCAAAGCGATATAAGGGCAAAATCGAGAATATTTCCCGCGATCGCAAATCGGGCCGCCGTTTGAAAAGGGCGATCAGAACTCAAAATGCGCGCCCGCGCCGGCTCAACCACTTTGAGAGCTTCTTCCGTGGAAAGCCTTTTGATCTCACGGTAAGGGTCCTCGCAACGGGTTTCTTTTCGAATGATCCGATGGATCACCTGGGCCATCACCGGAGGCGATTGCCGGAGATCAAAATCCGCTGCTGCGCGAAGCACACGCTGCAGCAGAATGTGAATGCGATTTTCATCGTCGGTTACTTTTCTTGCGGCTTCCAATGTCTGACGAACGAAACACGGGATGCAATCCAGATAAGTTTTCATGGTGTTTCGGTTCTCAACAAAAACGGTCGTCGGAGCGTTTGGTCTGTGATTTCGAGGAGCATTTCTCCAGCCATCCCGTTTGAACTTCACCGGGATGATCGAACTCGGGTACATACGGCTTGATATCCAAAAGTGGTGTTCCATCGAGAATATCTACATTGCGAACGTGCAAACGATTCCCGCTTCTGCTCGCCATCTCGATGACCGAAAGACCGATCGCATTGGGACGCTTCGGGGCGCGAGTTGCGAAAAGACCTCGCTCTTCATCGTCAAGGAACGGCTTCACACGCGCTTTCCAAGACTCGCTTTGATGGAAATGGTATAGCAGGATAAGATGCGAAAAGCCTTCCAGATCGGCCAATGCTTCGGCGAAATCGTCGAACACTTCGATGCTGCCCTCGATGCCCCGCGAACCGGACGGCTGAATCGGCATGTCGGTGAGCGTCTGAAAGGGCGTGTGAATGATGCCAATCGGTCGATAAGTGATGTCCATGAAATGATCTTTCGGAATGAACTGCCTCACATTGGAGAAAAATGCTTCTCTTCAATTCGATTATGAGCAAATGCCCGGTTTATGCAAGGGGAGAGGTTCGTGTTCCAGGGGCATTTTCTCCACGAATCATTCAGCGAAGAAAACCTGTCGAGCAGTCAGGGCCAGCGCACACTTTGGGTAAATTGAG
>CAZWCE010000079.1:0-2111 GCA_964632505.1 uncultured Planctomycetaceae bacterium
GAGGTTCTTTCGGAAAGCGTTCTGAATCTTGTCGAAGAATGTCAATGGATGCTCCGGAGGTGCTGATTCATGTTCACATAACTGTTGCTCTCTTGGTTTGTGCATTAACGCCCCAACGAGACGCATCTACCATGGTCGGCCACGATTCTATATAAGAGGCCTCCGGTTTTGTCGGAGGGCTCACTGCATTTCGATGGTGAGTGTCGCCGGCTGGCCGGGAAGGAGGGAGAACTCGCATTGCCGCGTTGTTCCATCGAAGTCGACCTCGATGTCGTACTCCCCGTGGAAGCCGCGAAAACGGACGACTCCGTCGCTGTCGGTTTGAGCTTCGAGCTGGGTCTTCCAGTCGTCGTTGATCAATTGGTCCAGGGCCTGGTAGGCAGGCTTCGGCTTGAAATCTTCATCGGCGAGACCGCCGCCGGCAATCCCTTCATTGCCGTAGGCCGTGCCATCGCCGAGATTCCACCAAGTGATTCCAGCCATATTCGGCGCCGAAAACCACAGGCGATAGAGATCACGCACCACGCGCTCCTGGACGGCAAAGCCGTCCTCCCCCGCCGAACCGATCGTGATCTCGCTGATCCAGAGGGGAAGCCCGAGTTCGGCGAAGAGTTCATAGGTATCCAGCAGCGCGTTCGGGTCGCAACGGTCGGTGGTCATGTAATGGTCGAGTGCTTGACGCCGAAAGAAGTGGAACTGAAACCCGATGCCCTCGATCGGGACTTCGTCCTCAAGCAACCGGGTGCATTGGTGATAGTAGCGGTTCGATTTATCCGACGGCCAATTGAACGACGTGACGTCGTTGATCATCATCACATTTTCCGGACGGAAGAGTTCTTGCTGAACGTGGAAAGCCCAGGGTACGAAGGGAGGGGCCTGTCGCGATTCCTCGGAGTACAGGGGAAAGTCGGACTTGGCGACGAGTGATTCGTTGACGCCGTCCCAAATGGGAATGTCTTCAGCATAACGCCGGGCGATCTCGTGAAAACGACGGACGTATCGCTCGCGCAACATATCGGCATCCTTCGGCATCCAGTCGGGGTTGTGGGTCATGTTGGACCAGAGAAGCGGATGTCCCTTGAGAGTGAGGCCGTGCTTCCTTCCGAAAGCGACGGCGCGATCGGGCGGTGGTCGACGCCAGATGCAGGGACTCCCCTCGGTGAATCGCAAATCGCCCGGCCGCGGTTCGAGATCGTCCCAGTAGAACGCGATGGTGGCGAAGTTGAAGAGCCGGAGGTACATTTCCTCGTAGGCCGCTTCCTTCTCCTCCATTTGCCCCAGGACGAAGAGGTTGCAACCGAAGAGAAAATCGTGAGTTTTTTGATGGACCTTCACTTTGGCCCCTTCGATGGGGTTACCATCGGCATCGACGATTCCTAGACGTGCGTCGCTCATGCGATTCTGCTCGATTCCATCGGCGATGCGCTGCTGGACAGCCGGATCGTCCCATCGCTTCAGGTAGTTCTCGGGAAGCTGTGCCGGAGCAGGAACGGCCACTGCAATCAGGATTACGGCCATTGCCGGCAAATATCGGACGGTCATCGTTATGCCTCCGTGATCGTTTAGTGCGCACATTTTTTGGGGACTCCATATCGAGCATTCGACCATGCGACCAGAGTGAGTTTATTTGAACCATCTTACACGGAAATGACAACGTATGCTACATGTGAGTGGAAAAACTTCAATCCGGTGATCGGGAGGTCACGATATATGAAGTCCCGCGGCGTTTGTGAAAGAGAGGTTGGGATACGAAATGGGAATTCCGGCTTCGCCTCGCGGCGCTGATATCTCCACTACCCCAGATCCGGCGCTACCCAAGCTCCGGCAGTTTCTCGATGGCGGCGAGTTGTTCGTCCTCTCCGACGTGGGTGTAGGTGTCCAGCGTCAGGCGGATGTCGCTGTGCCGGGCCAGCGTCTGAGCGACTTTCGGCGAAACGCCGCTTCGCGCTAAATTGGTAATGAACGTATGACCTTTGAGATGCTCATCGCTCGGAATCGTCTCCCACGGCTCATTTGCTCATAGTCAAAAGGCATGTTTTATTACGGCATTAAAAAATGTGGAAATCGGCGACCTTGCCGGAAACGTCCCGATAAGCTAAAAAGTCGCTCGG